>NZ_CP044011.1:2707500-3907500 GCF_016864555.1 Sinorhizobium sp. BG8
GTGCCCTGTTCAACGAACGGCTCGTGCGCGCGGCGGAGCGGGCGCTTGCCGGCGGTGGCATCGCCGTCATCCTGATCGATCTCGACCGGTTCAAGGACATCAACGACATCCATGGGCATCCCGCCGGCGACGCCGTCATCCGCGAGGCTGCCGCTCGCCTGCGGCAGTTCGTGCGCGAGGGCGATACGGTGGCGCGTCTCGGCGGCGATGAGTTTGCCATTGTCCTGCAGCGCGTGGAGTTCCAGGCGCAGGCGACCGACATCGGCATTCGCATCGTCGAGGACATGGCGCGGCCGATCGACGTCGGCGGCGGCCAGATGGTACACATCGGCGCCAGCGTCGGCTGCGCTCTCGGCCCCCAGCATGGAGAGACCGCCGAAGCGCTGATCGCGCGCGCAGACATAGCGCTCTACCATTCCAAGAATGCTGGGCGGAACACGTTCACGCTGTTCATGCCCGGCATGAATGCGGTGCTCGAGAAGAGACGTGAGCTGGAAACGGCGCTGGATCGCGCCATCCTCAGGCAGGAATTCGAACTCTATCTCCAGCCGCGCGTCGACGTCTCTACCGCGATGATCTCCGGCTACGAGGCGCTGGTGCGGTGGAACAATCCGGAACGCGGCCTCATCGGTCCCAACGACTTCATCCCGGTTGCGGAAGCCTCCGGCAAGATCGTGCAGATCGGCGAATGGGTGCTGCGCGAAGCATGCCTCATCGCCGCTTCGTCCATCGAGGGACGCAGGATCAGCGTCAACGTCAGCCCGATGCAGTTCCGGCAGCTCAATTTTCTTCGGATCGTCGCCGACGTGATCGCCGAAACCGGCATCTCGCCGGAGCGCCTTGAACTCGAAATCACCGAGAGCACGCTGATCGACGACGACCGGCGCGCCCTGTTCATCCTGAAGGAGTTGAAGAAAATCGGCGTGGCGATCGCGCTCGACGATTTTGGAACCGGCTATTCGTCGCTGAGTTACCTCAGCCGCTTTCCTTTCGACACCATCAAGATCGACCGCAGCTTCGTCAACGGTCTCGAGACGAACGACAATGCGGCCGCCATCGTGCGCAGTATCATCGATCTGGGAACCGGTCTCGGGATGAAGGTCGTCGCCGAGGGTATAGAGACCCCAGAGACCGCCATCTCCCTGGTGCGTGCCGGATGCGACGAGCTTCAGGGCTACCTGCTCGGCAAGCCGGTGCCGGCAGGCGAGCGGCTGGCCGAAATCGACCGGAATACCTCCGACATGCTTGTTGCCGCGAGATCGACGACACCGGTCGCGCTCGATGAATTGCGTGCTTCATTGGAGCAGAGCGCCTCTTTCGGGAAAATTCCCTCGGATTCCCGGAGACAGACTGCTTGATACCGCAACAACGGAAGGCCATCCTGCACGCGAAAACGATTCCGGGCTGGCCGAGTGATTCGATCCTGGCATTCTCCATCCGAAATCGACAGTCTCCGGCAGAACGGTTCTATTTGAACGTCCGCCGATCCAACGTGCGGCAGTTTCCGGACAGGCCATGAATTCTATGAACCTGCTTCTGCTTTTCATCGAGGCCGTCTTCTACTTCGGCTTCATGATCGGACTGCTGCATATGAGGCATCGCGTTGGGATCGGCGTGTTCGTCACGGCGCTCGGCGTGATGCACTTCCTCGAGACCTATCTTGCCGCCGTCTTCTACATACAGGTGCCCTTCGGCGTGATTTCGCCGGGGTCGTCCGTGCTCTTTTCCGGCAAGCTGATGATGATCCTCCTCCTCTATGTGAAGGAGGATGCGGGGGTCGTCCGGGCGCCGATCTACGGTCTTCTTGCTGGAAACCTGCTGACGGTCGGCCTCGGCTTCATCCTGAGGTTCCACGAGACCGTCGGCGTTGTACCGGGTCGGGTGCCGGATCTCGCTTTCATGGACGAGATGGGATGGCTGATGCTGTGGGGCACGACCCTCCTTTATCTCGACTCGCTGGCGATCATCCTGCTTTACGAGCGGCTGGGCGCGATTTTCAGGTACCAGATCACCGCTCGCATCCTGCTTTCCAGCATGGTCGTCCTGACCTTCGACCAGGTGGGTTTCTTTTCGGCATTGCACTTCATCAACGGCGTGCCGCTTTCCGTCTTCTGGGGCGGATGGATGGCGAAGATGCTTGCCGCAGTGGTGTATTCCGTCCTTGCCGGCTTCTATCTGCGTTACTCTAGCCTGACGGCCGCTTCCGCTTCGACGCGGCCGCTCAGCGACATCTTCCAGGAGCTTACGTTTCGCGAGCGCTACGAAGATCTGCTGGACCGCTCCGGCCGTGACGCCCTGACCGGGGTCTACGATCGCAGCCGCCTCGAATTCGAGGGGCCGAAGCTCTTGCAGTCCCAGGTGGATGCAGGAACGGTCCTCAGTCTTCTGATCATCGATGCCGATCACTTCAAGGACGTGAACGATGTCTTCGGGCATCTCGCTGGGGACGACGTGCTGAAGGGCACGGTTGCGTGCATCGGCAGGAACATTCGTGCCGGCGATCGGGTGTACCGGTTCGGCGGCGAGGAGTTCGTGGTGCTGTGCGCCGGGCTTGCGAGGCCGGAAGCCGCGGACCGGGCAGAAACGATCCGCAGGGCAATCGGCAAGACTGTGCTGAGGCCGGACGGAAAGGCGATGACCGTCAGCATCGGTGTCGCCTGCAGCGACGCGGACGGTGGAACGCTGAATGCTCTTCTCTCTGCGGCCGATGCGCGGCTCTACCAGGCCAAGCGCGATGGCCGCGATCGGGTGGTCAGCGCCTGAGCGCTGCCCTCACATGCCGACATTAGGACGGTCGATGATCTCTCTGAGCGCAAAGCTGGAGTTGATCTTGACGACATGCGGCAAGGCGGAGAGCCAATCGCGATGGATCCGCTCGTAGTCCTCGAGGTCTTTCGCCGCCACGCGCAGGATGTAGTCATATTCCCCCGACATCAGGTAGCACACGAGCACATTTGGGCAGAGTTTGACCGCGGCCTCGAACTCGGACAGCGTCTTTGCGAACTGACCTGACAGCGAGATGTGGACGATCACCATCATCTTGTAGTCGAGCGCCTTGTGGGAAAGCCGCGCGTGATAGCCGCTGACGACCCCGGACTTCTCCAGGATGTCGACACGCCTCGAGCAGGCGGAGGCAGAGAGGCCGACCCGCTCCGCGAGGTCCGAATTGGTGATCCTGGCATTTTGCTGGAGGGCCGCCAATATCGCAGCATCGATGCTATCAAGGGTACTCAATCGGGATTCCTTCGAATATTGTCGAAACTACGCAAGAATATTCGAAAACCTGCTCTTCCACAAACCGGCTTTGCAAGGACATTCGACGGGCTTTCTGGTGTCATGTGTAATCCCCGAGGAGGGGGAGAAATCGAACTGGAGAGGAACGCTGTATGCGTGTCGGTTGCCCGAAGGAAATCAAGAACCATGAATACCGTGTCGGCCTGACGCCGGGCGCGGTGCGCGAATATGTGGCGCACGGCCATGAGGTCATCGTCGAGACCAAGGCGGGCAGCGGCATCGGCGCCGATGACGACGCCTATCGGGTGGCAGGAGCCAAGATCGTCCCGTCAGCCAAGGATGTCTTTGAAAAGGCCGACATGGTTGTCAAGGTCAAGGAACCGCAGCCGTCCGAATGGGTGCAACTGCGCGAAGGCCAGATTCTCTATACCTATCTTCACCTTGCTCCCGATCCGGATCAGACCGAGGGGCTGCTCAATTCGGGCGTGACCGCCGTAGCCTACGAGACGGTCACTGACGAGCGCGGCGGACTGCCGCTGCTTGCACCGATGTCAGAGGTGGCAGGACGACTTTCGATCCAGGCGGGCGCCACTGCGCTGCAGAAGGCACATGGCGGACGCGGCATCCTGCTCGGGGGCGTGCCCGGCGTGCTGCCGGCAAAGGTTGCAATCATCGGCGGCGGCGTCGTCGGCCTGCATGCGGCGAAGATGGCGGCGGGCCTCGGCGCCGACGTGTCGATCCTCGATCGCTCGATCCCGCGCCTGCGCCAGCTCGATGACATCTTCGGCGGTCGCATCCACACCCGCTACTCGACCATAGACGCATTGGAGGAAGAGGTTTTCTCGGCTGATCTCGTGATCGGCGCAGTTCTCATTCCGGGCGCAGCCGCACCGAAGCTGGTGACGCGCGAAATGCTGACAGGAATGAAGAAGGGCGCCGTGATCGTGGACGTCGCCATCGACCAGGGCGGTTGCTTCGAGACCTCGCACGCGACCACGCATTCCGATCCGACCTACGAGGTCGATGGCGTCATCCACTATTGTGTAGCGAACATGCCTGGGGCAGTTCCCGTCACCTCCGCCCATGCGCTCAACAACGCGACGCTGCACTATGGCCTCCAGCTCGCCGACAAGGGTCTGAAAGCCATTGCGGAGGACAGGCACCTTCGTGCAGGTCTGAACGTCCACAAAGGGCGCATCACCAACAGTGCCGTTGCCGAAGCGCTCGGCTACGAGATGCACGCTCCGGAACTCTCGCTGAACGTCGCCTGATTTCGATCGCGAGCAAAAAATGCCCCCGGACAGCTGCTGGCCGGGGGCAATTTATTGCCGTGAATTCAGAGAGGAACGCGGGCGGATCGCCGATGGCCTCGCAGGCCCATCATTTGTTGCGAAGGCTGATGAGGCTCTCCTTGATGAGCTGCAGTGGTTCGATGTCAGGTCTTTCGAGGCAGAGCCTGACGACGGCGCGGGCGATATGGCGGAAGTAGATCTCGCGATTACGTGCCGATTCGATCAGAGCGACGTTTTTCCTGTAGGTTTCGTGAAGCGCCGATCGGGTCTTCGCCGAGGGCGATAACCTGCTCTTCGCCCCGACAATGAAATTCTGGATCCTGAGGTTCCGGAAGCGGCGCGTCCTGGAGAGCGCAAGCCTTGCGGCTGCGGCAAAGACGAAGTCCCGGCCATGCCGCTTCCATGAGCGTCTGAGCTCCACGGGGCAGGTTCTGAGATAGGTCCTGAGAAGGAGTTTCCGGTTTTTCTCGCTCAGGCAGAACGGACGCAGCAGCGCGATCGCAAGTTCAATGCCGAAGGGTTCGTGGGCCAACAATTCATAGTCTATCAGCGCAACGGACTGGTCTTCGCCGACGAGTATGTTGCTGGCGTAGAGATCTCCATGGGTGAGCTGGGTCGCGCTGATAATCTCGAATCTGGCCGCACTTTCTTCGATCCAGCGCTGTGCCTCCGGCGGAAGATCGCCGTTGTCCTTCAGGAAGTCCTGATGCGGCAGGCGCGGTTCGGCGCTCTGGAAGAGGGCGTGATAGGCGGGTCCTTCGACCGAATGAAGCCTGGCGAGATTGTCTGCGAGCGAGATGACGCTGGCCGGGCTCGCGCTCCTTCCTCCGATCTTCTCGCCAGGCAGATAAGCAAGCGCTATCCAGTTGCCGAAACGCTTGTCATCGCCCGAAGTCGTGGAGATGCGGCCTTGTACGGCCTGGACCCGCGCGCCGGAACCCGCAATCCGGTCGATCGTTCGTTCGAGGAGCTCCATCTGCTCCCGGTCATGGAAGCGATACAGCACATAGGTGCCGTTGTGCTCGACGATTCGTTTTTCGAAGTAGGGGCGCCGCGTCGAATGCACGATCCTGACGTCGGGCGACAGCAGGTCGCGAATGTCGACGACGTATGTCGTTGGCGCATTGTCACTCAAGGCCTGGCTTCACTTCGTTCCCTGTGCGGCGCTTGGCAGTCGGCAGGCCACGTTGATGGATTAGTGCTGTATCGCCTATCCTAACGGCCGTTTCCAGCGCCGAAATGCAGAAAGCAGCGGACATCCAGTGGATGTGCGCTGCTTTCCGCATATCTGTTGAGGAAGTTGGCGCTGCTTGGTCAGCGGACGAATTCATCGATCCGGCGCAGCGTCACGCGGCGATTGCGCCATTCCGCGTTGGGTGTCGGAACGAGCAGGAACTGTTCTCCATATCCAACTGTCTCCAACGCATAGGCCTGGATGCCGAACTCCTGCACGAGCACCCATTTCAGCGATTCCGCGCGGCGTTCGGACAGGATCTGGTTGGCGTATTGTGTGCCGACCGCGTCGGTGTGCCCTTCGATCAGGAACCGTGCATGCCGGCGCCGGCGCAGGATCTGCTCCATGGCGCGTGCGATCTGACGAACCTTGCGGTATTCGGTACGCGGAATCTCGGCCGATCCGAAGGCGAAGTTGATCGACTGGATATCGATGGACGGTGCCCGGCGGCGCAAGTCCGGCCGGCGCTTCAGTTCCTGAACCGTCACCTTTTCCTCCGGCCGCATGCTCCTGGCGGGTGCCGCGTCCAGGCGGCGCATGATCATGTCCTCGGACGGCGTTTCCTGCGCCAGGGCGAGCCGGGGGCGCCCACGGCGGCGGCAAGGGCGACGAGGAAGAAGCGGCGGTTCATCGGAATGTCCCTCTCACATGCTGGAGTTGTCATGCGGGGGACAATGCCGGATGGTCATTGAAGGCAGGCTGAACCGCGTGTTGAGCTGGCGTTCATCTTTCTTAAGGTTGCATTTGCCGTCTCCCGGCAGAGCCTCAGTCTCGCTTGGCGAGCTCCAGCAATTCCTTGTCGCTCAAGGGAACCACATCCCCGTCGCTGGTCGAGACCGGGGAAAAGCCGAACATCTGGTAGAGCTGAAGGGCACGCGGATGATCCAGATCGTTAGTGGTGACCGTGACGCGCTTCGGGTTCATGGCCCATGCCGCATAGAGCGTCTGCAGCAGGAACCATTTTCCGAGCCCGAGACCAAGGGCGTGCTCGAACAGGCCGAAGTGCACGAGCTCGATCGTTTCCTCGTTCTCCTGGAAAAGTTCGAAGAAACCGGCGGGCGCGCCATCCACGTACAGCACGCTGATGCTGGTGCGCTTTTCGTGGAGGATGGACGCGAGCGCATCATCCTTCATCCGGAGCCGGTCGACCCAATGCCAGCGGCTTCCGACCTGTCGATAGAGGAAGCGATAGAATGGTAACGGAATATTGGTTACCCGCATGATGGCGGTATGAAGATTGACCGGCATCGGCAGGCTCTGCTTTGGCGGAGCAGTCATCTCCAATGCCGTGATATGGACCGCCAGCGGCCCGGCCTTGCTGTTCGCTGCCATAGGATCAGGCCTCGCCGGTAACGACGGGCGTGTCGGTCCGTCCGCCCCATTCCGCCCATGAGCCGTCGTAGAGCGTGTTGTCCTCATGGCCGAGCGAATGGAGAGCGAGCGTGATGATGGCTGCCGTGACGCCGGAGCCGCAACTGGTGACGACCGGCCGGGAGAGATCGATTCCTGCGTCCTCGATCGCCTGTTTGAGCGAGGCCAGATCCTTGAAACGGCCGTCGGTCGACAGCAGTCCCACGGGCAGGTTTCTCGCGCCCGGCATGTGACCGGAGCGCAGGCCGGCGCGCGGTTCAGCCTCCTTTGCGGTGAAGCGTCCCGCGCTGCGCGCGTCTGCGATCTGGCGCGAGCCTGTTGTCACGATCCCGCGCATCTCCTCGAACGACGTCACCGCATAGGGGTTGAAATTGGCGTGGAAGTCGGCGGGTGCGGGCTCGGGAAGATCGGTCTGGAGCGGCCGTCCTTCGCGTTTCCATCCGTCGAGCCCCCCGTCCATGACGTAGACGTTCTTCGCCCCCATGAGGCGAAACAGCCACCAGGCGCGCGGGGCGGAAAAGATGCCGGGGCCATCGTAGACAACGATCGTGTCGCTCTCGGAGATTCCGAGCTTGCCGACCTCCGCCGCAAAAAACTCCGGCGAGGGCACCGTGTGCGGCAGGGGGCTGGTACGGTCGGTAACGACGTCCTGGTCGAAGAAGACGGCGCCCGGCACGTGCCCGGCGGAATACTCGGCTGCTCCGTTCCTGTTCTGCGCCGGCAGGTACCAGGATGCGTCGACGACGCGAAAGCCCGGCGCGCCAAGCTGCCTTTCGACCCACTCGGCAGACACGATGTACTTGCTCTTCTCGCTGCTCACGGCTTTCCTCCGGTCAGGCTGCGGAACCGGGCGCGCCGAATCGAATCCGGAACCTCCGGTTCTCCTTGCCCTTCTTTTCTATCTTTGAAATGTGGATGGCGCCGACTTCCTGCGTCTCGGAAACATGTGTGCCGCCGCAGGGTTGGCTGTCGATCGCCGAGTTCTCGCCGATGCACACAAGGCTGACACGGCCGAGCCCCATCGGCGGACGGACATTCTTGGACTTGACGATGCCGGGGTTGGCCGCCAGTTCCTCATCGGTGATCCATTGCACGTAGACGGGGTGGTTCTCCTCCACCAGTCTCATCAACCTCGCGGTCACGTCGTCGCGATCGATGGTTTCGCTCATGTCGAAATCGACACGGCTTTCTTCCTCACCGACCGCCGCACCGGTGATGGGGAAGGGACAGACGACGGAGAGGAGATGGCAGGCCGTATGCATGCGCATCAGCCTGTAGCGGCGCGGCCAATCGATGTGGAGAACGAGTTTCTCGCCCAGCAGCGGTGCGGGCTCGCCCTCGAGCGGGCGGTGGATGATGATGTCCTTGTTCTCGCCGTGCGTGGTCTGGCCGAGCGTTATGCGGCTGCCGTCGGCGCGCTCGAAAAAGCCCGTGTCTCCCGGCTGGCCGCCGGACGTCGCATAGAAGCACGTCCGGTCCAGTTCGATGCCGCCATCGTCGTGGATCGCCGTGACCACCCCTTCCGCGGTCGAGAGGTAGAAATCGTCACGGAAGAGGGCGGTTACGGGTCTGGTCATGAAATCTATTCGACTGCCTGATAGGGTACCTCGATCGCCGATTTCCTGGTGAGCCAAGCCGGTACCGGCAGGCCCTTCGAATCGAGGAAGCCCGGATTGAAAAGCTTCGACTGATAGCGGTTACCATAGTCGCAGAGGATCGTCACGATCGTATGGCCGGGGCCGAGATCCTTGGCGAGGCGAACTGCGCCCGCGATGTTGATCCCGGAGGAGCCGCCGACGCAGAGACCTTCGTTCTCGACGAGGTCAAAGACGTAGGGGAGGGCCTCGGCATCCGAAATCTGGTAGGAGTAGTCCGGCGTGAAGCCCTCGAGGTTCGCGGTGATCCGCCCCTGGCCAATGCCTTCAGTGATGGACCCGCCGGACGCCTTGAGTTCACCGTGAGCGTAAAAATTATAAAGCGCGGCGCCGTCCGGATCGGCAAGCGCGATCTTCACCGAGGAGTTCTTCTCGCGGAGACCGGCGGCGACCCCCGCGAGCGTTCCGCCGGAGCCGACCGCGCAGACGAAGCCATCGACCTTGCCATCGGTGTCGCGCCAGATTTCCGGGGCGGTCGTATCGATGTGGGCCTGGCGATTGGCGACATTGTCGAACTGATTGGCCCAGATCGCTCCGTTCGGTTCCGTCTTCGCAAGCTCTTCGGCGAGCCTGCCGGAGAGCTTCACGTAGTTGTTCGGGTTCTTGTAGGGAACCGCCGGAACCTCGACCAGATCGGCGCCGAGGAGCTTGAGGGCATCCTTCTTTTCCTGGCTCTGGGTCTCCGGAATGACGATCACCGTGCGATAGCCGAGCGTCGAAGCGACGAGAGCAAGGCCGATGCCGGTATTGCCGGCGGTACCCTCGACAATGACGCCACCGGGCCTCAACTCGCCGCGAGCCTCGGCGGCGCGGATGATCCAGAGCGCGGCCCTGTCCTTCACCGATTGGCCGGGGTTCAGGAATTCCGCCTTCCCGAGGATGGTGCACCCTGTCTGTTCGGACACACCTTTGAGCCGGATGAGCGGCGTATTGCCGATTGCATCCAGTACAGACGGAAGAATTGCCATGACCTCGGGCCTCGCGCTTTGCAAATAAATTTAGAGGTGTCTTTTCGGCGTGCAAGCTTGGTTTTGCAAGAAAATCTGTTCCGCCTCTCCTCAAATGGATGGGAAAATTTGCGGAAATGCGTAGCAAATGCCACAAAGCTTTCAGTACGCGCACATTGGCAGGAGCCCTCGCGCTTATCGACGGTGCACCAGAAATTTCCGAATTAGGTCGGCCAACTTTTCAGGGTCCTCCCAATGGGGGTTGTGACCGTGGCCGGGAAGGGAAATGAACTCCGCGCCGACGATGCCGTCCTTCATCTCTGTCTGATGTTCCTCGGTCGCGATCAAATCCTCCTCCCCTCGCAAGATAAGCGTCGTCGCGGAAATGTCCTGCAGAAGTGGCGACGGATCATAGGCAAGCTGTTCGTAGTAAATTGAATGCCAGATTCGTGCCGGGACAGCGGCACTTTCTCGGCGAACATGAGTAACGAACCGCTCTTCGACCGGCATCGCGCCAGAGCACCATTCCCGGATGAAAGCGCTTTCTGGATCAATTGGATCGCGCAGCACCTGGATGTTCTCCCACAACCAGCCTCGACGCTCACGCAATGTGGCGGATGTGGACATAAGAACAATTTTGCCGACGATATCGGGCCAACGCTCGGCGATCGCCTGCGCAAGCCGCCCTCCAAGCGAATGGCCGACTATGTGCGTCGGCGCAAGGCCCAGGACATCAATCAGGAACCGGACATCGTTCGCCATTTCGGGAATGGTGTAGCAACCCTCAGGTTTGTCCGAATTTCCGTGACCGCGAAGGTCTGGCGCTATAACGCGAAAGCCCGTTGCGAGATATGGCGCAGTGAGGCTCCAGCTTCGAGCGCTGTCTGTAAACCCGTGCAGCAAGAGGATGGGCACGCTATTGGGGGCGCCCATCTGCACGTACGCGAGTCGGAGTCCGTTCTGCAGCACAGCGTACCGCTTCAGCGCCGAAAAGTGCTCTTGGGAAATCGGTTCAATCACGTTCACCCTCGTGCCTTGCAGCAACTATCTGGACGCCATTGGCCGACAATTCCGTAGAAATGGCCCGGTCGCGCCGTGACTGCCCTGTGGTATCTGCTACGTAGGTCCGAAAATTTGGCTTCGTTCTTTTTGGCCCCGCCGCCTGGCGGAGTTCGCGACGCTGAACGCGCGACCGCGGATTGTCGCAGTTGCCGGGCCAGATCGCAATGATCCAGTGTGTTCAAGAAGCGGCGCAGTGCTGTCTCGATAGGGTATCCGCGATACCTCTCCGAGGTTGCGATCCGCTGGCTGGTCCATCGGCTGATTGAGGCCATATTGCTCCGTTATCCTTGGTCACGGAAGATGGGCCGCGTTCTCCGGCCGTCACGGAGAGGCACCTTTTCGGGAGAGAAAGGACGACTGCATGATGGACTTCACTGCGCTGCCTGAACATGGGCCGGCCTGGATCACCGGAGCGAGTTCTGGCATCGGGCGCGCTCTGGCGAAGCGCCTGGCGAGCGAGGGGTTTGTGGTCGCCGTGACTGCCCGTGATCTCGATCGCTTGCTCGACCTTCAGCGCGAAGTGGCGGAGGAGGGCTTGCCCGGACGAATCATCGTGCTCGATGGCGACGTGACCGATCCGCGGGACATGGAGCGAATCGTCGCCGTCCTGGAGTATGAGCACGGCGGAATCGCACTCGCGGTGCTCAATGCCGGGATTTTCATCCCGATTGCCGGCGACGATCTCCACAGGAGGGATTTCGAAAGGACTTTCGCAGTCAATCTCCATGGCGTCGTCAACTGCCTGCTGCCTGCGATCGACCACATGAAGGCGAACGGGCAGGGGCAGATCGCCATCGTTTCCTCGGTTACGGGTTATGGCGGCCTGCCGACCAACGCCGCCTATGGTGCAACCAGCGCTGCCCTCACAAACATGGCTGAAAGCCTGAAGTTCGATCTCGATCCGCTTGGCATTCGGATACAGGTGATCAATCCGGGCTTCGTGGATACGCCGGCGACGCAGGGGGCCGCCTTGGCAATGCCTGCCATGGTCAGCGCGGAGACGGCGGCAGACCAGATTGCCGCCGGGCTGAAGTCGCGACGCTTCGAGATCTCATTTCCCAAGCGATTCACCTTCATGCTGAAGGCGATGGGATGGTTGCCCTATACGGCTTATTTCCCGCTCGTCGCACGCGCTACCGGCTGGAAGATCCGATCCCGCCGCGCAATCGAGGCACCTGTGGTGGAAACTGCAAGGTAACGATTTAGCCTTGCCGAAGAAACGTCATCAGATTGACAGCAGATGCCGCAGACCGAGCAATCCGACCCACCCAGGCCGGTTGATCTCTCGTGTTGGTTCCTCTATTCGCTAGCCTTCGACACTGCGGCTGGGACATTTCGTATTCGGGCGGTACACGCTCGTTTACGCAGCTTGCCATAGGCGTGCCACAGTGATTGGGATAGACATGAACGACAGATTGTCAGGAGCCCGACTGAATGGCCTCGGTGGTGAAGCGTATCCGGAATTTAATGCACTATTGGCGGCTTTCTAACAAAGACAACAAATCGCATGTTCCGACAGAGTATCAGCGCCCTCCCAGCTGGTTCTGTGAAAACAAGCTCGATGACTACGAAAGCCTGACGAGGGCTTCCTTTCTCTTTCAGTCTTGGATTCCCCAGCATACGGACAAGCTCATTCGCAGCGTGTACTGCCCGGAGAAGTACGGTTTCGTCGACCTCGGCATGTCCAGCGCGCTGGCGAGCAAGGAGACGCGCGTGGCAATGCTTCGCTACGCCGAGAACAATCCGGAAAGCTACCGCCGGTTGGTCATGCACAAGCTTTCTCCCTTCCGCGACATCGCGAAGGGCGTCGTCGTGACAATGGATTGGGTTCCACTCACCAGGCACATCGTCTATGCGGCGGCAAGCCTCGGCATTCCCACGATCCTCCTGCCACACGAGTCCGTGTTTGCAAGGGAGAGCATGTATTACGTGCACCCCAGGTTCGGCATTAACCTCCCGGCCTGTGACATCATTCTGGCCTGGGGCGACCTACAGGAATCGATCTTCGTCGAGCGCGGTTACCCGCGGGAGCGGATCATCAAGCTCGGTGCACCCAAGTTCGACTACATCAGCCGGATCAGGGGGCGCGGCAACCGATCGGCCGTTCGGCTTCTCGGTCTTGATCCGTCGAAACCCGTCATCAGCTTCGCTGCTCAGCCGCTCGACAGCCAGTATGACACGCAGTCGGCTCGCGCGGCTCAGAGCCAGGCCATTGTCGACACGATTGCCGCCGCATCGACGCTCGGCGCCCAGGTGATCGTCCGCACACCTCCGTCGAAGGACAAGATCTTCGGCGCTGACGTCTACGGCGCGATTGCCGCCAACCCGAACGTGGCGCTCGACGACGCCAATCTCTACATTCTCACCCCTGAGGAAACGATCGAGGTGAGCGATGTCGTCATGTCCGTGAACAGCACGATGCTATTGGAAGCCGCGCTGTCCGGAAAGGTTGCGATCACCACGAAGTATCTCGAGTTCGATCAGATCTGGGATAAGCTCAGAATTCCGGTCGTGCGGAACGCCGGCGAACTGAAGGATGTCCTGTCGCGCGGGCTGACTAGTCCGCAGCCGCTCCTGGACCGCTATGATACCGCCTGGGCTGCGACGGCCTTCTCGAATGGCGCGTTCGACGGGAATGCGGCGAACCGCGTTCGCGAAGTCCTCTCCGAAATCGCGGACGGGAGACGTGACGTTCACGCCGGTTTTGCGCTCACGCAGCCGTTCCTGCCGGTGGTTTCTTCCGCCAGGGCGGCGGAGTAAGCCGTCCGGTCTGAGGCGGAGTAGAATTCACCCGATATCGCGTCCGATGGTTCAAGGAGGCTTCCGAGTGAAACGAAACGATGCTCGACTGTCCCGCAATGGGGTTCAGGCGGCTCAGGCAAACCTGCTGTGGGCCGCCCTGGGCGCGATTGTGCTGCTTGCCTGTGCATCCGGCGCCGGCGCGCAGGAGAACGCGCCTTCCGCCGATTTCCCCGCGTGCAAGCTGCCGCAGCATATCGATCGCGACCTAACTCTAGACAAGCGATGCGTCTACGAGGGCGGTATCGAGATCGGGGCCTCCAATGTCGTGTTGAACTGCAACGGTGCGAAGATCGACGCGCGGTCTGCGCGCAACGGCATCCGCGTCAGGGGCAAGAATATACGCGACGTCAAAATACAGTCGTGCAACGTCGACGGCGCCTTCCGGCAGGGCATTCTCGTGGATGCCCCTCTGACGGACAAGGAAATCACCGCACTGCCGATGCCCAGGCGCTATGAGATCAGTCCGCGCGGCGTCGAGATCACCAATACGACGGTTTCGAGATCCGGATCCGTCGGCATCTACGTCGATTCCTATGCCCAGGACACCATTCTCTCGCACGTACGCATCCTGCAGGCCGGAGGCGCGGGCGTCTACCTGGAGCATTCGTCCGTGCGCACGACGATCGAGAACAGCCTGATCAGCCGCAGCGGGCACGGCGACGCGCTTGGCCGCCACAAGCGCGGCATGCGGCGCGAAGCGATCGCGATCGATTCCTCCGCCTACAACCGGATTCGAGACAACGTGATCGAGGACAGCCTCGCCGGCGGCATCTTCCTCTACAAGAACTGCCAGGAGCACCATCAGAAGCCGGATTCCGTCCCGCGATGGCAGCACTCCAGCTTCAACGAGATTGTCGGCAACGAATTTCGCAACGAAAAGGTCGGCGTGTGGATTGCCTCGCGCCAGACGAAGAACATGAAGACATGGGAGTGCGGTGATCCGCCGCTGGCGGAGGGCTACTACCGCGACTATGCCGAGAACAACGAGATAAAGGGAAACCGGTTCATCGGCGGCAGGGTCGGAGTTCGAATCGACGACAGCCTAACTCGGATCGTCGACAACACATTCGTCCGCCCGAAAAAGGCCTGCGTCGAGCTCGGATCGATCGTTCGCGACCGCGTGGTGGGGGCGCCCGTCGCCTCGACCGTGCTTGCCGGAAATCAATGCGATACACGCGGGTCGGCAGAGACCTATCGGGAGATCGGCAAATCGCGCTACGCCGTTTGCAAGGACAACAGCGTGAACGGTGACAGGTTCGCGTGCGGGGCGGAGTGACCCTCTTCCCTATCATTGCCGTGCGCTGATCATCCTGCTTCGAGCCGAACTCTTCTCGAACCTCGTTACTGCGCTGGGTGGAAGATGTAGAGCATTCTTGCTCCGCGCAACCAGAGGGGGCGACGTTCCACCGCATGGTAGCAGGCAAAGATCTTTTGCCAGTATAGATTTTGGATGGAAAATCGGCGATATCTAGGAGGGTTTCCTTGTTGTTTGAGTACTACCGGCAGATTTCCGCCCCGGTACACTTGGATCAGGGGAGTTTGATCGCAGTCCTGCCGCTCGTCTGTACGGAATAGGAACACGTGGTGCATTCGTGCGAGGAAGGTACTGATTTCAGCACTGGTCCCGAAGAGCTTTGCTTCAAGTCGATCCAATGCTGCGATGAGTGCCAGAGTACCAGTTGAGTTATTGAGGGATTCAAGGTGCGCGCAATTGCCATTACGCTAATCGCTCTGGGACTGCTCGGTGGGGAGGTGATTGCATCTCCTTCTGTTGCTCAGGCCGTCACCATCAACATTCAAATCGGTACGAACCTCAGTTCGGGCAGGCCGATAAGCTGCCGCGAAGGAGAGAGGCGGCTGCGCAACCGTGGCTTTCGCGATATTGTCCGACGGGACTGCCGCGGTCGGTTTTTCGTCTATCGTGCTTGGCGCGGCGGTCAGCGGTTTGAAATTGCGCTCGACAGCCGGAATGGCCGCGTCGTCGACGTTCGGCGGATATGGCGGCGCTAGGCTGACGACCCTTAAATCCGCGTTGATTCTCGCTCCTGGGCCATGAGCCTGCTCCTCATGACCAGCAAGAGGGGGCAACGGCTGCTATGTCCGATGTCTCGACTGGCCGCGTCAGGTTGCGTCGGCCTCTAGTGTGCTGTCCGCAAAGCTGAGTGCACACGGCTCGTTTCGACCCCACTCTCTCTCCAGAATGCGAAGGTGAACGGACGCGGGATCGAGCCGGCGTATCCGTGTAATCGGCTGGCGGAAGCAGAAGTGCCGTACCGAGATCTCTGCAACCATTAGGAGATGCGCATGAGACGATCGAGGGCGCTCTCAAAAAAAAGCCCCGCGCATCGGCGGGGCAAAAGCGCCCTTCATTGGCTATTGGGGCGCGGGGAAGTTGTGGTCCAGAGAGGAACCACGAAGGGTTTCTATGATGTCGCACCCAGGAAAGGGAAGGTCGGATTCCGCGATTCCGGTACGGTTGAGCAAAAATAGTCGCGTCAGTGCGGGAAAAAATAAGGCGGATGCGCGAATGCTGTACCAGCCGCGCCCGGCACGATGGATCAACCTGGGCGGATATGCCTGGTGTGTCGATGCCTGGTTCAGTCGTCGTCATTGAACCCTACGCTTCCGGTCGTTGCCGCGACGGTGATGCGGAGGTAGTCGCTGGCTAGCTCGTCCACGCGCACTGATAAGCCATGACAGGCTCAGCAAAGCCCTTCAGGCGGCGGTGGCTGCTGCGGGTGAAGAAGCTGGCGGCACCGTACTCCCGATGAATGTTTTCGGAGACAAGAATATGATCGCTGCTGGCGGCGGCGCACAGTCTTGCCGCCAGTTGAACAGTCGTTCCAAAGAGATCGTTGCTGTCCTCGACGGGTTCGCCGCAGTCCAGCCCGATCCGGACGTGAATTGGCTCGGGATTGCCCGCGTTATAGCGACCGAACTCTCGCTGTATCTCCACTGCGCAATCCACTGCGGACGTCGCTGAGGCGAAGGCGGCCATTATCCCATCGCCCGTATGCTTGATCTCACGGCCGCATGCTTGTCTCAGGCACGTACGAACGATCGCATCGTGCGCCCTGACAAGTTCAGTCGCCATCCGATCGCCCAGTCGAGACGTCATTTCGGTCGAGCCTACGATGTCGGTAAAAAGAATCGCCCGGTGCCCGGCATCCATCTCGGTGGTGCCTGTTCCCTTGGCTTCCGGATCCTGAATTCGACCGAGAAAGGCTTCGACGGCGGATAGCGCCACCTCCACGACCTCGTTGGCCACAAACCCGTGAGCCTCACGATGGACGCACTGCGCAGTTTCCGCATCAGGTGCGTCCATGAGGCAGAACGTCGTTCCGTTACGATGATCGAACCAGTAGGTGAGGAACTTGACCCCATACTGATCCTGTATGCTCAGGTCCTTGAGATGAGCTGCGGCCACATCCGCTGCCGTGGCTCCTTCAAGATTGTGCCGGTCCATGTAGATAGGCATCTCTTCGCTCCGACGGGGATCATAGTCCTGGATTCGGGAAGATTTTAGGGCAGCACGGTTCCATCGTCCACACTTCCTCGGAATTGCTCGCCCGAATCGACGATCGCAGCAAACTGGAACGGGAGGGCGCTTCCGGTAGATGAACACCGGCACAGAAACCTCAGGAAGTGACAAATATTCCGGTCGAACGGCACCAGTACCCGAAGCGTTCCTGCCCTAGGAGGCCCGATACGCCGCCGCAGGCAGGGCAGAGAGCATCCGCGATATGGCAAAATAAAAGAAGCCGGTTCGTTTCCGAACCGGCTCCTCAATATAATCAGCCGTTTAGCTGAAGAAACTGGCTCCCCGGGCCGGATTCGAACCGGCGACCTGTCGATTAACAGTCGAATGCTCTACCGCTGAGCTACCAGGGATCATCCGCTCGCTGCGGAATGAGCGCGTAATACAAATGCTGGATCGATTTGCCAAGCGATTTTTGACAAAAAAATGCGGGAACCTTGAATGCCTGTGGATTTTTCACCAGTTGATGGCTGGCAAGTGCCGCATTTCCAGGGCTTTGGCCCGACAAAAGAGAGTGAGATGGCAGACAGGAAAAAGAAGATACATTTCGGAATTGACCCGAAGACCCACCATCTCGTGATTGGAACATGGCGCATGCGGCTGCCGAAGTCCCGCCTTTGGCGCACGGTTATCGGCTCCGTTCTCATCTTTTTCGGCTTCCTGGGCTTTCTCCCGGTCCTCGGGTTCTGGATGATTCCTCTCGGCCTGCTGGTGCTTTCGCATGACTCGCACCTGGTGCGCCGCCAGCGCCGCCGCTTCACCGTCTGGTGGGCAGCCAGGAAGGCGGACAGGTCGCGCTCGAGCGAAGGCGGCCCGAAGCATGAATCTCCAACGGTCCCGGCGCGACGGACAAAGTAGGCCGGCCGACGGTTCGGTGGCCGCCTTCCTCCCAGGCGCGACTGAATGGACGGCGGCGCGCTGCAGCCAATAGACCCTTGGTCGCGACAATCACCGTGAGCAAGGGCCCCCCGGACAAAGTGTCCTCCTCGGTCGCAATCACTCTTCCGTCACGTACCGCCCGTTCCGCTGTGTCGATCTGGCAGGAAACAAAAGAAGGGGGCGAGTTCACCGTCGTTGCTGCGATCGAACCCTGCCACTGCGATCAGTTCGCCCGCGAGCGTCCGGCCGGTGCGGCAGCGCGGCTACCCTCGCGGACGCTCCTGTTGCCTTCGACAGACTGCGCGGAAGAACGCTGTGGAAACATCATTTCAGAAATCGAAGAGGCGGGATTTCAGAAATAGCCCCTTGCACCAAAAATGGATTCGTTCTAAACGCCCGACACCACTCGCTTTATAGCATCGGATGGCCTCGTGGCGGAGTGGTTACGCAGAGGACTGCAAATCCTTGCACCCCGGTTCGATTCCGGGCGAGGCCTCCACTCATTTTCCTAAGTAAAATCAATGGATTGTGGTTGTCGTCATCCCGCGCGACAGCCGTTTCATGTGGCGACTGTGTCGCAATCAAGATTTGCTCGAGTGGCCTGTGAGTACTTTCGGAATCGAGCAAGATCGGCGTTTGACCCGGACATCGTTCGCGCAGGCGGCGCTTCTATTGCTCAGTGCGTGTGAACAACGATGCCAGCTTCCTCAGCCGCTGCGAGGAACGCAAGACGAAACTCCTCGTGGGTCGCGTCACCGTGCAGAGCATCGGCACAAAGCATCAAGGCCCTGGCAAAGGCAGGGCCGCCGTCGTCCGGCCACAGGCCAATGAGGTGTGCTGCAGCCTGGTGGGTATTCGAGACCAGGCGGAAGCCGCCTTCCTTGAGTTCGATGCCGACAGCAGTGCTCCAGTCGCCTTCAATGTGTTCCATGGTTCTTTAGCTCCTGCTCCTAAACGCCGGGCGGGGGCGGGTGTTCCCGATGCAGGGTGGAAGCCGTGGCGGTTTCCGTTTCCCGGCCGGGCGAGGGGAGCGGCACAGTCTCACGATGGCCCCGCCCGCGGCGTCTGTCGACCAAAAAACGAAGGCTCCAGGCCATGGCCCGCGGCCCTCAATGCCAGGTGCCTGGTTTCCGCGACAGGGCGGATGGCCTCATCCGGCATCGGTCCGGCGAAGCCGGTTGGTCCCGATACAGCGGGAGGCTTGCCTCCCGCCGGGGCAGAAGCCGGAGTTCACGCGAGAGGTTCCGGCCGATCCAAAGGGCCTCGATGCCACTGGACTCCTCGCGACCGTCGGGCCGACAAGCCTGGTGTTGAACGAATTTAACTTGCGGCACGACTGGGTACTTTCAATCGGGGCCCATGCGCACGCAGCCTCCGCTGACGCCTCTGGCACCAAGGTGAAGGCGAGCCGCGGACCGATCGGAGTACTCCGCTCCATTCAAGCGCACACCCTGAAGGTCGAGACCTGCGAGGCGATCCGGCTCGCCGTATCGGTCGACGTCACGCGGAGACGGGCCGTGGCCCGCGCACGCGGCCGTCGCCGCAGTGCTTATTGCGCTTCCACGAGTTTGGTTCGGTCCGCGAACTCGAAATGCATCGGATCCTGCACGCCGCCTTCACGCCCGCCCCAGGAAAACCCGTGCTTTTCAAATATCGGCGCAACGCGAAACAAGGATCCTTCCTGGCCGAGTTCCGGCGGTGGCTTCTGGAAGGGATTCGATTTCGCGTTGAGGTCTATTGCGATGCCGAGGGCGTGTGCTGACAGGCGATTGATTGAGCCAACCAAAACTCTTGGGCGGAAGGCGCCGTCGAACGTGACGATGTCAGACAGAAAGCCGGATGCTTCGATTTCCTCAAATGCCTCCTGCAAGGACAGTGCCGCAGTCTTGTGGAATTTGATCCTTGCGGATTTTGCCGGGTTCTGAATCTTCAGTAGCTGGGGGATTTCGATTTCTACGAGGTTGGCCTGGTACCAGGGATCGTCGATCGACACCCTGTCATTCGGGTCGCTTGACGACTTCACTGTCGGTTGACCGAGGAGATCGTCTCTTTCCGACTGCGAGAGTGGGCGCTGAAACGACGTGGCCGCCGGCAGGCTGGGCAGTTCGTCGGCACCGCGTGTCGCAATGAAGTTCGAGATCTTCTCCCTCACATCGGTGCTGGAGATCAGCCCGGCCTCGACAAGGAAGGCGAGGTTTGCTTTCGCCTTCTCGGTGTCATCGGTCTTGATCATTTCCAGAATTCGCGCTGCCTCCGCCTTGCTTTCCTCGAGGGCCCGTTGTTGCCTGGCGCTGACATAGGTCACCAGGGCATTGCCGGTTGCGGCCAAGGCAGCCGTCGCGATGGCCAGTACGATGGGATTCGTCCAACCTGCTACGCGCCGGGTGCGATCGGCGTCCAACTCCTTCAGCGAGAGTTCACGCTCCTTCAGCTTATGTTCTCTCTGCGCGCGCTCGCGTTCCTCTTCCCAGCGCTCCCTGTCCGAAACCGGCTCGGTCATGGCTTGCTTTCCGCACTACAAGAGCTTTGCCACTTCGAAATGCATGCCGTCTTCACGCACCAGGAAATGACCGCCCCAGTAGAACCCGTGCTTGTTTGCGATCGATACGAGTTCTCTTATGCAACCCTTCTGACCCATGAGCGCAGGCTCGGCTCCGAGTGGATTGAAAGCCGCGTTGATGTCGAAAGCGGTCCCGAACGCATGGTTGCTGAGCTTCGTCTTGCTCTTGCGCTGGAAACGCGGGACGTACGCACCGTCGTAGGTGAGGATCCTGTCCAGGAGCCCGCTGCTCTCCCATTCCAGCCACAGGGCGGTAAGCTGTCTTTCGGCGGCCCGGTGAAAACGCATGGAGAGAGGCCCCGACTTGCCTAGAAACCCTTGCAGCGGAATCTTCACGTTGACGATATTCTTCTGCTCCCAGTCACCAAGTATGCGGATGTTTTCCGGATTGCCGGGTACGGGGTCGGACTGGAAGCTGAACTTGCCGAAAATTGCCTGCTTTTCCTCGAGGCTGAGCAAAGGCCGGAAGGCGGGACGAGGGGGAAGTCCGGCGATGCTGGATCCATCGCCTCCGTGCTCGGCCCGATGCCGCCAAGGGCCGCGGCGAAGCTCGGACATTCGCTGGGCCCGCTCCAGTCATCGGCATCCGAAACCCGCATGGCATCATTGAACCAACTGACGAAACGATCGATGTGTTGGCCCGTGCCCAACGGGAAACAGCGCAGTTTCCATCGATTTGCCTGCCCATCATCTCGCTTGAGCGATCCGGCGTTGTAAGCCGCGGAAACAAGGACCGCATCGAAGTGGGTCGACCCGCGTTGCGATGCGATGTAGGCCGTTCCCGCATCGATAGACGTGCGGGGATCGAGAAGATCGTCGCCCCGCAGCGTGCTCCTGCCCGTGGCCGAGCGAGCCGTCGTCACCAACGTCTGCATCAGTCCGACGCTTTCGTCGTTGATTCTGGGCTCGGCACGTCGCGCATTCGGGTTGCCGCTGCTTTCGGTCGCGATCGTGGCCACGATGAGTTCCACCGGGACACCAAACTGCTTGGCGGCGCTCGCGCAGAGCTCGCCAAAGCTTGTCCAAATCTTCCGGACCGTGTCCGGTTCGCCGGGCGTGCCCTGAGCCCTCGCGCCTTCGATGGAAATGCCGCCAGCGGTGAGCGCCCAGCTCACTGCGTCTGGAAAGTGCTTGTGCGGACGGGTCAGCTCCGGCAGCACTTCGTTGACCAGTTTGGACGAGGCCGGCTTTACGGGCTCCGTCACCATCACGTCGGGGGTGGCCGTCGTAATGACTTCCGTGGTCTCGACCGTGCTGGTCTGGACGATGACGGGTGTTGGTATCGATGTCGGCTGTTCGACGACCTGAGGCTGCTGCACGGCGCTCCCCGTCACGGAGGATATCAGCGCATCCTTCACGCTTGCGTCCTTGGCAATCGTATCCCTGACCAACACAGCACTCTCTCGTGCTTGTGCAGCCTGGCTTTCTGCGGTGCGCTCCTGAATGCTGGCCGCCAGAAGGTCCTTGTTGCGCGAGCCTTGGGACGAACCGAGCCAATAGCTCACGACGGTCGCAAACGCCGCAGTGAGCGACCCGACGCAGATGTTGATGATCTGGATGATGAAATCGGAACGCGGCGCTGTAAATGCGCTGATCTGATCGCGATTGAGCGTCTTCACCATGTCGCGCATCTCTGGGGACATGTCAGGTATGATCGGTGCCTCGAGCTTGTTCTTCATCACGACGAACATTCCGAGCACCGCAAAGAAACCGACGGTGACAGTGATCGACAGAACGGCGGGAACCCAGGCGAGAGACGAGCGTTTTTCGACCAGCTCGCCCAGCATGCTGCGCGCGCCCTGGGTGTTCCGAAGATCCTGAAGGCTCTTGTCGAGTTCGAACTTGTGTTCAGCGGTCGCCCGCTCGAGCTCCGCCTTGATGGTCTCGATCTCCGCCGTCATCATGCTCTTGCGGGCTTCCGACTCGGCATCGAGTCGGGTCTTCATGGCAACTGCTTCCGCATCGAGAACAAGCTTCTTTTCGTCGAGCGCTATTCGGGCGAGTTCGATGCGGAGTTGGGAGGCGGCTACCGGATCCGCCTTGAGGCGCTCTTCGGCAAGAGCCGGGTCGGATACGCCGGTGACCGTCGTCACTGCTTTCTCGACGACATCGGAAATCTTCGTGGAGCGTCCTCCAGCGATCGCATCCAGAATGGAAGGAAATATCGAACCTGCAATTGCGATCAAAGGCGACATGTTCATCTACCTTTCTCACGTCAGATCTCGTTCGTTCGGCATTTCTCCTGGGTAAAGGACTAAATCTTGGGTGCACATTAGTGCACAGGGCAAAGAAAGAGGGCGCGAAAGAGCATTTCTCTGCCCAATCGCTATCCATCAAAACCTTGGGGTTAGTGAATTTCCCCCTCGAATTACGAGAGTATTACCAATATTGCTAATATGCGCCGGCTTAAGTGTTGAGTCAAATATCTCAACTTTGACGGTGTCCGGACAATCGACGTGACTGCATCGCTTATCCGTCAAAACTCGCGCAGTTACTTGGCAGCAACTCGCTCCTACGCCACTTCCACGCGCAGCCGGCATTCAGAAATGAAACTGCCATCTTCAGCATTTGGTGCGCGGCCTTTCAGCCGCGCAATGCTTCCTCAGACTGCCATCCCTTTGACCGCCCCAGCGAGCGGCTCGAGCGCGGCGCGGTCGTCCTCGGTGAGTACCATCGATGTCGCGGCAATGTTCTCTTCCAGTCGGCCACGTTTCCGCGTGCCGGGTATGGGAACGGTCCTGACGTTCAGCTTGCGGCCCTGGGCATAAAGCCAGGCGAGCGCGAGCTGCGCAGGGGTGACGCACCTTTCAGCCGCCATTTCCTCGATCTTTGCGACCAGGCGCATGTTCGCCTCGCGGTTCTCCCCGGAAAAGCGTGGGAAATTCTGGCGCGCGTCGTCGCCCGTCAAAGCGTTCGTGATTGCCTGACCTGTCAGCATTCCACGTACGAGCGGAGAATAGGGAACGATTGTGACGCCGAGGTCGACGGCGGTGGGAACGACTTCGTCCTCGATGTGGCGAGTGAACATCGACCATTCCGATTGCAGGGCGGCAATCGGATGGATCGCATGCGCGGCTCGCAACTCCGCCGCAGTGACTGCCGAGAGCCCGAGCCACTTCACCTTTCCCACCGTGACCAGATCGGCCATCGCGCCGACGGAATCCTCCAGAGGTACGGCATCGATCCTCCGATGCATGTAGTAGAGGTCGATGACGTCGACGCCGAGGCGCTTCAGAGAGCGGTCGACTGCGGCGCGAATGAATTCGGGACGGTTATCGATGCTCCAGTCGTCAGGGTTTTCGGGAGTGCGCGTGTAGCCGAACTTCGTGGCGATGAGCACCCGGTCCCGGTTGGCGGCGACGAAGGGTGCCAGGAATTCCTCGTTCGCGCCGACACCGTACATGTCGGCGGTATCGAACATGGTCACGCCGAGTTCCAGCGCCCGTTCGAGCGTCGCACGGGATTCAACTTCGTCCGTTGCGCCGTAGAATTCGCTCATGCCCATGCAGCCCAGCCCCTGGGCACCGATCATGGGGCCATCCCTTCCAAGTCGGACCTGAGGCATGGTGGTGATTTCGCTTGTCATTATGGGTCTCCAAATTTCGACAAGCACCCCTTATAGGTATGGAGTATAGTCCATGGTCAAGGGTTGAAGATGCTGATCTCGGAATTCTCAAGAGCCACCGAACTACCGATCGACACGATCCGCTTCTACATCTCCAAGGGGCTCCTGAAGCCCGAGCGCAGCGTCAAAGGCGGCTCGAAGCCCTATCAGATGTTCAAGCAGGATGACGTGACCACTGCCCGGATGATCCGGCTGCAGCAGACGCTTGGCTATTCGCTTGGCGAGATTCTGGCGCTCAATGAAGAGTATCGCGCGGGCGAGCATTCGCCGGAGCGGACGATCGAGGTCCTGCAGGCCCAGATCGAGAGACTGGAGGAGCGAAAGGCTGCACTGGACGCCGCCCTGTCGTTTCTTCGCGGCAAGGTGGACTGGATCAAGGCGGGCAAGCCCGAGGGCGCGCCGCGCCTCGAAGACTACAAGTGCTGAGCGGATCGAAGTTCTTCCAACCCTTGCTCCAGAGAGATCACAGGGGCATATGCCAACTCGTGCCGCGCCTTGCCGATGTCCAGGGACACTTCCACCGCAGATGCGGCGTATGACTGCAGCGTGAGAGGCGGAACGATCTTTCCGCGGGAGAGAGCCGCAAGCAGATCGCCGATCGCCGCGACAGTCCTGACAACGGCACGCGGAACGGATTTCTCCGGTGGAACCAACCCCTGCGTTTCCAGCAAGGCGGATACGAAGGTCCTGAACCGGACGGGCGCTCCATCCGAGATGAAGTAGACCTCGCCGCCGCGTCCGTTGGCGAGCGCGAGTTCGACTGCCGCGCACAGATTGGCGATATGCGTGGTCGAGGTCAGGTATGTGCCGCCGCCGATCCAGGCGAGCTTGCCCGATCGGGCGGCATCGAGCAGGGCGGGAAGCGCTGTCGTGTCGTCTCTACCCCAGACGAAGCGCGGGCGCAGGACGACCACGGCAAGCCCCGGTGCGTTGCCGGCGAGAGCGATGCGCTCGGCAGCCGTCTTGCTGCGCGAATAGCCGCCTGCGGGTCAGTCGGGGAGGGGCGTGGTCTCGTCCACGTTGACCAGCGGCTTGCCTGTGGCGAGCACGGATTCCGTGCTGATGTGGATCGCCTTGCGGATTCCAGCGAAGCGGGCGGCCTGCATCACTGCCCGCGTCCCGTCTTCGTTCACTCGCGCCTGCCTTTGCGTGGCCGGCCCATGGTCGGTATCGGCAGCCGCATGGATGAGAGCATCGCAGCCCGACATCCCTGCTGCGAGACCGTCGTCGAGGATGTCCCCTCTATACAGTGCCGCGCCGAGCGCCCGCACAAGGTCCGCCGATCGGTCGCTGCGGGCGAGGGCGGTGACCTCGACGCCACGGGCAACAAAGTGGCGGATCAGGTTGCGGCCGATGAAGCCGCTCCCTCCAGTTAGGAATAGTCGTCCGAGCGGGACGCGTTCATCCGTGGCCGCTGAGGGCGCGGCGATGCGGGTATCAGTCATTTCATGTCACCTGAAGTGCTTGGGGTCGTCAGCTCGCCGATGAATCCGGCAGATCGATCTCTTGGGGGTCGGTCGTCACGAGCCAGTTTATTTCGCGAAGAACCCTGTCCCTGTCCTCGCGTGCGAAATGGTGGAAGTCGAGATGTTCGAGGAACTTCAGCCCCTCGAGGGCGAGGTAGGCAATGAGGGCCCCGCGCGGAGACGGCGAGGTCTCGATTATGCGCGCGATCGTCGAGGCCTGGTTGGACTGCATCTTCTCGCGCAGGCCGGCATCGAGCACCAGGGCGGCGCTGAGGTTCAGGGCAACCGCCCGGAACTCTTCCGGTGGCGGTTCGGCGGCAGCGACAATTCGTCCCCTGATTGCCCGACCTTGGGGATCGGCGATCTGCTCCTCGATGCGCTTATGGTGGGCATTGTCGCGCTGGAAGGCGCGATCGACGACGGCCTCGACGAGCGCTTGTTTCGACTTGTGGTCGTAGAGGACGCTCGCCTTGTTAACGCCCGCTTCCTTCGCGACCGCATCGATCGTCAGGTTCGCCGCACCGTCTCGCCCGACGACGCGCTCGGCGGCGTCGAGCACGGCCTGTTGATCGATGACACGCTTCCTGCCCATCGCTTCATCCAATTTATTTCCAACCGGATGGTTATGAATAATCAACAACGAACTTTGTCAAGACCGGGACCGCGTGTGAAGGGGAAGCCGGCGATATGCGGTTGAGGACGCTATCCTTCGAGGATGGACAGTTCCCGGGAGTATGTTCGTGCGGCGAGTTCCTGGGATGCCTGATATTGCGGGTCGTCGTAGCACGCCCCGGCCGTCTCGTAGCTATCGAACCTGAGAATGAACTGGCGTGGGAAATGCGGTCCCTCGACCGTCTCCACCCGGTTTCGGCCTGCGATGATCTTCACGCCGTAGCGCTGCGCGATTGACGAGAAGGTATTGTTGTAGGCCTTTAGCGCTTCCGCGTCCGCGATATCCCCGCCTCTGACGATCCAGTAGCCAGGCATTCCGGTGCTCCATCCGGCGCGAGGTGGCTCCCGGCGCCGAGGGGAGCCACGACCATGATTCTGGATCAGACCGATCGGGTCAGGCCGCCATCGACCTTTAGGTTCTGCCCGGTGATGTAGCCGGCGCCATCGGACGCGAGGAATGCGATCGTTGCCGCGATTTCGGCACTCGTGCCGTACCGCTTCATTGGCACCGCATCGCGGCGTTCCTCTGTCGCGGGCAGGCTGTCGATCCATCCCGGCAGAACGTTGTTCATGCGGATGTTGTCACCGGCATAGGTGTCGGCATAGATCTTGGTGTAGGAGGCAAGCCCCGCGCGGAACACCGCGGAGGTGGGGAACATGGCCGCCGGCTCGAAGGCCCAGGCGGTGGAGATGTTGACGATCGCGCCCGACTTCTGCGCCTGCATGATCGGCGTGACCAGCCTGACGGGCCGGATGACATTCATCAGGTAGACGTCGAGACCCGTGTGCCACTGCTCGTCGGTGATTTCGATGATTGGCGCACGCGGGCCGTGGCCAGCGCTGTTGACCAGCACATCGACCCGTCCCCATTTCTCCATCGTGGCATCGACCAGCCGCTTCAGATCATCGTTCGACTGGTTGGAGCCGGTAACCCCGATGCCTCCGAGTTCGGCGGCCAGCGCCTCGCCCTTGCCGGAGGACGACAGGATTGCGACCCTGTACCCATCTGCGGCCAGTCGCTTGGCCGCTTCCGCCCCCATGCCGCTCCCGCCAGCAGTGATGATCGCTGTTTTTTCTACTGCCATGGTCTTGTCCTCTTGGCTTCGTTGTGTCGATTGAATGTCCTGATATCCTCTAATATCACTCCATCCATGGAAGGGCGAAGCAGTTCTCCTCTCCATTATCAGTAGAAAAACTATCGGATGACAACGCCCCTTGGAAAACTCCCTTCGCTCAATCGCCTCAAGGCATTCGAGGCTGCGGCGCGCCATCTGAACTTCCGGCTTGCGGCGGAGGAACTCGGCGTAACCCAGGGCGCCGTCGCGCAGCATGTGCGGGGTCTTGAAGTCGAACTTGGCGTCGTGCTGTTCGAACGCCTTCCCCGCACGCTCGCGCTGACGGGCGAAGGTCGCAGCTACATAGCCGATATCCGGCGCGCGTTCGAAATCATCGCGCGGGCCACGGGCGACCTGAAGCCGCAGCCGGCCAGGGTGACGATCAGCACGACACCGACCTTCGCGGCCAAGTGGCTCATCCCGCGTCTGCCGGAGTTGACCGCACGTCATCCGGACCTGGATATTCACATCGTGGCGACCGATCGGATTTCAAACTTCCAGATCGACGGCGTGGACCTGGCCGTTCGCTACGGGCGTCCGCCCTTCGGACCTGGGCTGGGCGCCGAACTGCTGTTCGAACAGGAGATCATCGCAGTTTGCAGCCCGATGCTCCTCAACGGCCGGCAGCCGCCGGCGACGATCGGTGAACTGTCGGGTTATGCGCTGCTCCATGATGTGCACAACTTCTGGCCGGAATTCATCGAAAGGCACTACGGCGTCAGCGCCTCACAGCACGATCCGCTGAACTTCAGGGGCATCAGTTTCAATCAGACAGCCCACGCCATCGACGCCGCCGTCGCGGGGCAGGGCATCGTTCTCGCCACGGGCAACTTCGTCGCCCGCGACATTGCTGAGGGCCGGCTGGTACGAATGGTATCGACCTCGCTTCGCGGGCCCTCCGATTTCTATCTCGTCTGGCCCAAATATCGAAAATCGGCGGCACTGCAGACCGCGCTGGCGTGGCTGCGGGCAGACGTAGATACGCGCCCGCCTGAATGAGCGCAGTCAGGACGGTGCCGACGAGCGCCGACGCCTGTTTTTGGGTGTCCCGACGAGTGCCATCGTCAGCCTGTGGCTCCATGCAATCATCGATGACGGATGAGAACGTGATGGCTGTTTCGACGCTAATTGTGATAGTCCATGGCCATGATTGACCAGCATAAGCACCTCTGGCCGGGCGTCCCGCTCGCTCTCGGCTCCGCCATTCTGTTCGGGGCATCCGCACCGCTTTCCAAGCTGCTCATGGGATCGATCGATCCCTGGCTGCTGGCGGGCATCTTGTATGTGGGAGCTGGTCTCGGCCTTGCTGTTGTTCATTGGGGACGCCGACTGATCGGGCTTCCCAACGTCGAAGCCCCGCTTCAGAAGGCGGACACTCCCTGGCTTGCCGTGGTGGTGTTGTTTGGTGGCGTTCTCGGCCCGCTCTTCCTGATGCTGGGTCTTTCGCGTACCTCCGCATCGTCGGGATCGCTGCTCCTCAATCTTGAGGGACTGGCGACCATGGGCATTGCGTGGCTCGTCTTTCGGGAGAATGTCGACCGGCGGCTGTTGCTGGGCGCTGCTGCCATCCTCGCGGGCGCGGTCCTGCTGTCGTGGAACGGCGAAACCCTCCAGCTCGATGTGGGCAGCCTGCTGATCGCAGCCGCCTGCCTGTCATGGGGCATAGACAACAACCTGACCCGCAAGTTGTCGTCGGCCGATCCAGTTCAAATCGCCATGATCAAGGGCCTGGTCGCCGGTGCGACCAATCTTGTGCTGGCGCTCGGATTTGGCGCGACGCTGCCGAACGCCGTCCTTGTCGGAGCCGGCGGCCTAGTCGGATTCCTGGGTGTTGGGGTCAGCCTCGTAATGTTCATGCTGGCGCTTCGCCATCTGGGGACGGCCCGGACGGGGGCGTACTTTTCCTTGGCGCCGTTTATCGGTGCGGTGCTGGCGATCGTTGTTTTTGGTGAAGCCGTGACGGTCCAGCTGGTCGCGGCCGGCGTCCTCATGGGAATTGGCCTGTGGCTGCATCTGGCCGAGAGGCACGACCATGAGCACGAACACGAGGCTCTCGAACATGAGCACGCGCATGTCCATGATGAACATCACCAGCACACGCACGACGGCCCGGTCACCGAACCCCATTCGCATTGGCATCGTCATGCCCCTCTGAGGCACAAGCACCCGCATTTCCCCGACCTGCACCATCGCCATTCACACGACTAGCGGATAAAAATCTGCCCCTTGGATCCCGGCAGTTACCTCCGTCGCTGTCGCTGAAAAGCGTCCGGACACGGCCGGGTGCAGAAGTTCCAATGCCGCACGAGGGTGTCCGGCGCCCCTTCGGTTGTTCGTCACACCGAGGAAGCGGCGTGCAGTTTATGCCCGGCGTCACTTTTGCGTTGTGTCGCCGCAAGCTATTGTGAAGACCCCGCGGTGGAGGTTTTGCAGCATGGCGAAGCTCGTCTTTGGAATGAACCAATCGCTGGACGGCTACGTCGACCACACGGCGTTTGGACCAAGCCCCACGCTCTTCCGTCACTTCATCGAGGAGGCGCGCGCTCAGGCGGGCAGCGTGTACGGTCGTCGCCTCTATGAGGTCATGCGCTATTGGGATGAGGAACATCCCGAGTGGGACGCGGAGGAGCGCGACTTTGCGGAGGCGTGGCGGAACCAGCCGAAGTGGGTCGTGTCGCGCTCGTTGAAGTCGGTCGGCCCCAACGCCACACTTGTCGCCGATGACCTCGAGGCGGTGATCCGTGGGCTGAAGGCACAACTCGTCGGAGAGATCGAAGTCGGCGGACCGGACCTGGCCCGGAGCCTGACCGACCTCGGCCTTGTTGATGAGTATCGTCTCTACATCCACCCCGTCGTGCTTGGTAGTGGAAAGCCATTGTTCGCCGGCCCGCGGCCACGGCTTCGCCTCGTTTCCACCGACCAGATTGACGAGGACGTGGTCAGGTTGACATACGTTCCGGCTTGACCGCGCGTCTTGCAGACGGACTGCGGTGACCGCCAGGCCCGCGTCCAGCATGAGCCAGGGGTGCAGGCTTGAAATCGTGTACCCTCCGTTACCGCTCATTTGCCGGTTGCATATTTCGATGAACGGCTCATCCTGCCCACCGAACTTTGGCTTCTGAGCGAGTTCACTTCAGAGAACCCTACGCAATGGTCAGCCTGCAAGCTTGCAGTGCATTTCATCCAGTTGGAGGGAGAAAACATGAACATTCGGGATGGAGAGACACCTAGGAAACAATCGCTGAACATCAACCGGCGCGACCTGCTGCTTGGCGGAACCGTGTTGGCTGCCGCCGCAACAGCGGCTGGAGGCACTGCAGTCGGCACTGCACTTGCCCAGGAAACGGGCGCTGCCGCAAGCATCAAGCCCAACATCCTTGTCATCTGGGGAGATGACATCGGTATCTGGAACATCAGCCACAACAATCGCGGCATGATGGGATACATGACCCCGAACATCGACCGGATTGCTGATGAAGGCCTGTCCTTCACCGATTACTATGGCCAGCAAAGCTGCACCGCGGGCCGGGCAGCATTCATCGGTGGCAACGTCCCGGTTCGCACCGGCATGACGAAAGTCGGTCTTCCAGGCGCCAAGGAAGGCTGGCAGGCGAGCGACGTGACAATGGCCACGATCCTCAAGAGCCAGGGCTATGCCACAGGTCAGTTCGGCAAAAACCATCAGGGCGACCGTGACGAACACCTTCCGACCAATCACGGCTTCGATGAGTTTTTCGGAAATCTCTATCACCTGAATGCCGAGGAGGAACCCGAGAACAGGGACTATCCGAAGAACCCGGAGTTTCGAAAGAATTTCGGTCCGCGCGGCGTCATCAAGGCGAGTGCCGACGGAAAAGTCGAAGATACCGGTCCGCTGACAAGGAAGCGGATGGAAACGGTCGACCAGGAGACACTCGATGCGGCGAAGAACTTCATCACGCGCCAGAATCAGGCTGGACAGCCGTTCTTCGTGTGGTGGAACGCGACACGCATGCACTTCCGTACCCACGTGAAGGAGGCAAACACCGGCATTTCGGGGCCTGACGGCGACGAGTATCATGACGGCATGGTCGAGCACGATAGGATGGTGGGCGATCTCTTGAAGCTGCTCGACGAACTCGGCATCGCCGACAACACCGTCGTCATGTACTCGACCGACAACGGACCGCACTACAACACCTGGCCCGACGCAGGTACGACACCTTTCAGAAGCGAGAAGAATTCGAACTGGGAGGGTGCCTATCGTGTTCCGGCCTTCGTGCGCTGGCCCGGTCACTTTCCAGCCGGAAAAACCCTGAACGGGATCGTCGCCCACGAGGACTGGCTGCCGACTTTCGCAGCCATCGCCGGCGCACCGGATATCAAGGACAAGCTCTTGACCGGCGTCGATCTCAATGGTCGCCACTACCGCAACTACATCGATGGCCACAACCAGCTGGATTACCTGGAAGGCAAGGCCGACAAGTCGCCACGCAGCGAGTTCTGGTATGTGAACGATGACGGCCAGATCGTTGCGGCGCGCTATGATGCGTGGAAGGTCGTGTTCCTCGAGAACCGGGGCGAAGCCTTCGGTGTCTGGCGCGAGCCCTTCGTCGAACTGCGCGTGCCACTGCTTTTCAACCTGCGCCGCGACCCGTTCGAAAAAGCGCAGCATAACGCCAACACCTACAACGACTGGTTCCTGGAACGCGTCTTCGTCATCGTTCCGATCCAGGGCATGGCGGCACAGTTCCTGCAAACGATGAAGGACTATCCGCCAAGCCAATCGCCCGGATCGTTCAACCTCAGCAAGATCGAAGCGAGCTTGCGGGGAGCAGGCGGAGGTGACTGACCTCACGTTCTCCTCGTCCGGCCCTCCGGGGCCGGACGTCCGTTCTCGGCCAACCTGGCCTGGCGATTCCTATCTCATTGACATCAGGGTCGTGATCAGCCCGGCCCAGCCAGGCTTCACGATCGAGCAATATCGCTCGCTGCCATTCTTTCGGGACCTGTCGAAATGGGCGGACCAGGTGGCCGAAGCCTTGAGGCTGGCGGGAATGCCCGAGCGCTGATCAAGCGCAACATCGGCAGGCCGGTTCTTGCGCCGAAGAGCACTCTCCGTCGCGGCGGAATCAGCCATTCGAAACCGGTCGATTCCGGCCCGCTGACCGGAAAACCTCGAGCGGTCGCTTGTGATCGATTGCGAACGCAATCGGCTTTAACCGCAGCATTTTGTGGTGGACGCAGGATCGCAACAGGACGACGACCTGGTTTGCTCTTCCGGCAAGCGGTCACGCGGTTTGCAGGTCGCAGGCCGCGGAACCAATTCAACATGCACGGTCCCGCTGCGAACGATCGGGGCAGTCGCGCAATAGAGCTGCATCGGGCGCTCGCCGTCGCTGACCTCAAAGGTCAATCGGGCCGATCCATCGAGCTTCACGTGCTCGGACACTTTGCCGATGATGGAGCAAAATTTCCCCGCGGGCATGTGAGTGCGGTCGCTTTCCTGGATATCCCACAGCTGCACGAAGATTTCGAACCAGGCTTCAGGATTGGCCCCGCAGTCGAGCGCCGAGAATTGCCCGGCCTTCACCTCGGTGACGTGGTAGCCGGATTTGATCGGGCGTCCATCGTAGTGAAACACCAAAGGCAAATCCGTTGCCTCGCTCAATCCATCCAACAATTCACCGAGAGTCAGGTCGCTGGTCCGGACAGGGGGCTTGTCGTGAACATTCATCTGCGTTAATCCATATTTCAACGTTTCAAGGATTGTTGAAATATGGATGAACGTCAAGCCCTCGACGCATTCGGTGCGCTCTCCCAGGAAACACGTTTGCAGATTATCCGCATGCTCGTCGTGGCAGGACCGGAGGGCATGGCGGCAGGGTCGATTGCCCAACAGCTTGAAGTCTCCGCCTCGAACGTCTCGTTCCATCTCAAGGAACTGGATCGTGCAGGCCTTGTCAGCCAGCAGCGCGACGCGCGCTCGATCATCTATACGGCCAACTATGAAGCGCTGAGCGGTCTGGTCCGCTTCCTCATGGAGGATTGCTGCTCTGGTCATCCCGACGTTTGCCTGCCAGCCACTGCGGCAGCAGCGTGTTGCCCGCCCTTGAAGGACAATGTGCGGTGACGGAACCGATGGCCATAAACGATTTTCCGATCTCGCGCCGGCTCGTGTCGGAGGCCCTCGGGACGGGACTTTTGGTCGCTACCGTGGTCGGTTCGGGCATCATGGCGGACAAGCTGACTACCGACGTGGCTCTCGCGCTGCTTGGCAATACGCTTGCGACGGGTGCAATGCTCGTCGTCTTGATATCAGTGCTGGGGCCAATATCAGGTGCCCATTTCAACCCGGTCGTTTCCCTGGTCTTCTTCATGCGTCGGGAACTCGGCGCAACGCGGGCTCTTGCTTATATGCTTGTGCAGGTTCTCGGCGGCATCGCCGGGACACTGCTTGCCCACGCGATGTTCGAGCTGCCATTGCTGCAAATTTCGACGATGAGCCGCACCGGTACGGCGCAATGGCTGGCTGAGGCGACCGCCACCTTTGGCCTCGTCTTTGTGATCCTTGCCGGGCTGCGGTTCCGCGCCGAGACTGTCGCCTGGCTGGTCGGTCTCTACATCGCCGCCGCCTACTGGTTCACCGCCTCCACCTCGTTCGCCAACCCGGCCGTGGCAATCGCCCGTTCGCTGACCAACACCTTTTCCGGCATCCGTCCGGTCGATCTCCCGGGCTTCGTTGCCGGGGAAGTCCTTGGCGCATTGCTGGCGTTCGCACTGGTGCGATGGCTTCTGCTCGAGCCTCGCACCGCCCAGTCTCCATCCGGACAGGAGTTTGCCCCATGACCATGGACGTCACGATCTATCACAATCCGGACTGCGGCACCTCACGCAATGCCTTGGCGATGATCCGGAACGCCGGCATCGAGCCGACCGTAGTCGAATATCTCAAGGCTCCGCCAAGCCGCGAACAACTCGCAAGGATGATTGCCGATGCAGGTCTGACCGTCCGCCAGGCCATCCGTGAGAAGGGTACGCCCTACGTCGAGCTTGGTCTCGATAACCCCGCCCTCACTGACGATGAGTTGCTCGATGCGATGGTGAGGGATCCGATCCTGATCAACCGCCCGTTCGTCATCAGCTCCCTGGGCACGCGCCTCGCACGGCCTTCGGAGATGGTCCTGGACATCCTGCCTGATGCGCCGAAAGGTCCCTTCACGAAGGAGGACGGCGAACAGGTTCTGGACGCCGGAGGTAAGCGCCTTATCTGAAGACATGCATCTTTGATCTCAGCAACTGAGCCCATCGCCGGTTCCGGCAGCCGATCACACATCTTGAACCAACCGCGCGTGGCCTGTTGCGGTCATTCGATAATCCCAAGATTGCAGCGCCGATCTCGTCAACTTCAGCAGGAAAGTGTATTTTCAGGCGCGTTCCTGTTGATGCACAGCGTTCCAGGAACCTGCATGCACAGCCGTATTCGTCCCGATATCTTCAGTGGAGGGAATAGAGATGGCATCGATAGCACGCACCCTTGCAGTCGCAACCATGGTCTCGGCAACCGCCGCTGCATTTGGCGGGTACGAGGCCGCCGCTGAAACGGAAGCCCTGAGACCACCAGCCATCCTCACGCCCGACACGGTGGACACCCGGATCGGAAAGCTCGAGTTCAATGATGGCGCACCGAGCAGCGAGACGCTTCAGAGGGTCTACGACAATCTCGATTTCTCCCACGCATTCGAAGCGTTCATGAACACGATGCAAGGGGTCAGCATCGCAGCGCTGGACAAGGGCCTTCAGAGCATCGGAGTGAAACACAATGAAGTTCTGATCTACTCCAAGCTCATGGACGCCAGTTCGCTGTTCCTGACCGCCAACGCCGACACCATCTACTTTTTCGGCGTCCTCGATCTGAGCAAGGGCCCGATGGTGCTGGAAGTGCCGCCCAGGGTGCTCGGCGCCATTGATGACTATTGGTTTCGCTGGGTGACGGATTTCGGCGCTCCAGGGCCTGACCGCGGGGAGGGCGGCAAATATGTCATCGTGCCTCCGGGCTATGAAGGTCAGTTGCCGGAGGGAGGATTCTACGTTGCCCGTTCCAGAACGAACAAGGTTCTGTGGTTTGGCCGCGCTTTCATGGAGAAGAGCGATCCCGCTCCCGTGGCGGCTGCCATCAAGACGCAAACCAAGGTCTTTCCCTATCAGGTCGGGGGCGTGGGAACGAGCGTCGCGTCGTTCCTGACGGGCAAGGCCAGGATGGGCAAGATTGCCGAACCGCCCGCGACCGTTTTCCATGAGGGCACCGGCGTGCCCGTCAATACGGTGCCTCCGAGCGACTATAGCTACTACGAGATGCTGAACGAGATCGTGCAAAACGAGCCAGCAACGTCTCTCGATCCGGAGCAGGCGGGATCACTGGCCGCGATCGGCATCGTCAAGGGCAAGCCGTTTGCACCGGACGAGCGCATGAAGAAGATACTCGAAGAGGCGGCGGCTCTGGGGAACGCATCGTCGCGGAGCCTCTTCATGGCTCCGCGCGATGAGAGCTGGTTCTACTATCCCAATTCGTCATGGTCGAACCTGCTCTTCCAGACGGGCTATCAGTTCGAAACCCCGATCCCCGAAATCACCACGAGTGGTGTGAAGCCCTATCCGAGCACCGGATATCGCACTCTCGATGGGCGAACCTATTTCTTCTATGGGATCACCGGCATCACGCCGGGAATGGCGATGCGACTGCCGGGGCTTGGGTCCCAATACCTCCTGACGATGGCGGATTCGAACAAGGAGTTTTTTGACGGAGGCAAGACCTACAAGGTGGTGCTGCCGAAGGGAATTCCGGAGGCGAACTTCTGGTCGTTCACGCTGTACGACAACCAGACGCGGTCCATGCTCGACACGCCCCAGCGTTATCCCCGCGCGGGCAGCCAGAGCTTCCCGTCACCTGCCGCTAAAGCCGGCGCCGATGGTGTCACCACCATCTATTTCGGGCCTTCCCAGCCGAAAGGGATTGCACGCGGAAACTGGATACAGACGATGCCCGGTAAGGGGTACTTCGTGATCTTACGTCTCTACAGCCCGCTGGAACCTTTCTTCACCAGGGAGTGGCGACCGAGCGAAGTCGAACTCGTCAGGCAATAGAGCTTCGTCGAGTGCAGGAGTTCTCAACGCCCTTTACGTGCATCCGACCGTCCCTCTTTCACCAACTCCGCGGTGGCGACTGTCCGTTCGTCACCGGCCAATTGGGCCCGCGCCGGCACGTTCTTCGGAGATGCTTCCGGAAATCCTAAAGCCGTAGGGGCGAGCAACCGGCGCGAGTAAAGACTGCTTCAGGCCCGAAGCAGGCGAACCGAAACATCCCGACGCGCAAGGGCGTTGACGGCATTAGGCCCCGGCACTATTCGATCCATCGGCAAGGGGCGCACCGTGACATCATACTCCGCACTATCATCGACTGCACGAACAGCCATTCCTCGCACGGTATGGATGCTCGGTCTCGTCAGTCTCTTGATGGATGTTTCGTCAGAGATGGTGCAGACGCTTCTGCCATTCTATCTTGTTTCCGGCCTTGGTGCCTCGGCCCTCGCGGTCGGCATAATAGAAGGATTGTCGGTTGCCATCGCGACAACCACCAAGCTCTTCGCGGGGGTGATTGCGGACTGGACCCACAATCGTAAAATGCTCGCTGTGTTCGGCTATGGTCTTGGCGCGATTTCAAAATTCCTTTTTCCTATTGCCTCGTCGGTAGATTGGATCGTCGCGGCAAAGGCCATTGACCGTGTCGGCAAGGGACTCCGCGGAACCCCGCGTGATGCCCTCATCGCCGATGTGACGCCCCCAGATATCAGGGGCGCTGCATTTGGGCTTCGGAAATCGCTGGATACGGTGGGAGGGTTTGCAGGGCCGCTCGCTGCAATCGCGTTGATGCTTGCGTTGAACAACGATGTGAGCGTGATCTTCTGGATCGCGACTATTCCTGCCCTCCTCTCCGTCATTGTCCTGGTCTGTGGAGTGTCAGAGCCGAAGCGGCCACCTCGCGAGAGCGGTCCTGCGCTTCGCGTACGGGACATCATCAAGCTGAATAGCTGGACATGGATTGTAATCGGTGCGGCGTGTGCGCTCACCTTTGTTCGCTTCAGTGAAGCGTTCCTGCTTCTGAAGTCACAAGACTCGGGTTTCCAACCCGCGTGGGTGCCAATCACAATGGTGATTATGCATGCCGTGTATGGACTGACCGCTTACCCGGCAGGGCGGTTGTCGGATACGATCGGCCGAACCGGTCTTCTTGCCGCAAGCGTTGGCATTCTTGTTCTCGCCTATGCGGTTCTGGCATATGCTAACTCAATCAGTATCTTCCTGCTCGGCACTATCCTGTGGGGTCTTCACATGGGCCTGTCGCAAGGCTTGCTTGCGACGCTCATTTCAGAGGCCGCGCCGCAGCATCTGAAAGGTACAGCATTCGGCGTTTTCAACCTGATGACCGGTGTAGTGGTGTTGATCGGTAACATCATCGCCGGCTTGTTGTGGGACCGCTATGGCTCATTCGCTACATTTGCGGCGGGCGCAAGCCTCTCGTTACTAGCGCTGCCCGTGCTGATCGCTGTTTCACGATATCCCGCCAAATTGGATCGTTGATTTTAAGTGACAAAGGCCATCCGCCCTCAAACAGGTGCCACAGGGTTGAATCTTGTCCTTCAAGTTTACGCTAGCGGCGCGAAGCCGACGTCCTGATCGCGAAGCCCGCAATCGACTGCGCAAATTGCCCGCGCGCCTGACCTAACTCGCCAGGGCGAGCCCGCCGTAGCGGGTGACTTCGTTCTTGATTTCGGTGACGAGGGTGTCGAGCGCAGGGTTCCTCGCCTTTCTGGCGCGGCGCACGACGTAGGCCAGGGCAGGAGGCGCGGGAAGCCCGTGGGCAACGATCTGCATCTGCGAATTGAGGTGGCGCTGGCTGAGGAGCGCTACCCCCATGGCAGAGGTAACCGCGGAGACTATCCCCGCGGCGCTTGCACATTCGAATACGGTTTCCAGGACCACGCCGCCGTCTTGCCCTATGTCCAGGGCCCATTTGCGGTAGAAGCACTCGTCGTCGAAAGACAGAAACGGGATCGGGCCGTGCTCCGACAATGACAGCTCCGCATGCTTGACCCAATGAAGCTGCTCGCGGAAGAGAACGGCATCCGTCGGGCGGACCTCATGGGCGAAAACCTGCACGATGGCAGCGTCCAGCTCTCCCTTTTCCAGCATCTCCCGCAGAATCAGGCTCATGCGCACTTTCGTCCGGACCGAGACCTGAGGGTGCAGACGGCGGAAGCGTCCCAATATGCGGGCGAGGTCTGTGCAGGCCGTGTCCTCGGTGAGCCCGAGGGCGATGCGTCCCGAAAGCGAGGTCTTGGACAGGCTCGAGAGCGCCTCGTCGTGGAGGCCGAGGATACGTCCCGCATAGTCCAGCAACTCCTCTCCGGCGGCCGTGAACGTCGGTCCGGCCGATTTGCGGCCGAGCAGTTCGCAATCGAGGCTCGTTTCCAGCCGCCGGATCTTGTGGCTGACGGCGGATTGCGACAGGCCCAGCGCCTCGGCGGCACGCGTGACCCCGCCATGATGGCGCACTGCGCACAGCGCCCTGAGGGCATCGATATCCAGGCGTCGGCTGTTGAACTTGGTCATTTCTCATGTTCCGGCACGATCTGGCCAACATGGTGCAGATCTTCGGCCGTCTACACAAGTTTCCATTAAAGTTTTGACCTGTTTGTCATCGCGCCATCGAAATTTGTCATGTGCGTCGGCATGAGCAGTCGCGTATCAGCGGGTGACAAGACCGACATCCGGGATCCTCATGACCAACCAATCTGCAGTCCACGCCGCACCCGCCAAGCATCGCTTCCTTTGGCCCCTGATGGCCTCCCTGCTGGTGATTGGCTGGAGCTCCGGCTTCGTCGGTATTCGCTATGCGAGCGAGGAGGCGAGCGTGGTGCTCGTCCTGTTCTGGCGCACGCTTCTTTCTGGGCTGATCCTGCTGCCCTTTGCGCTGGCGATAGGCCCGCGGCTGCGGCTGCGCGCGGTGCGGGACCAGATGCTTTTCGGCGTGATGTCGGTATTCCTGTATCTCGGTGGCTTTGCGCTGGCGATCGAACAGCGGGTACCGACCGGGCTCGTTGCCCTGATCTCCGACCTTCTTCCGCTGGCGATTGCGGCCTTGTCCCAACCGGTTCTCGGCGAGCGGTTGAACGCGCGGCAATGGACCGGCACGGCCATCGCGGTGGCAGGCGTACTGATCGTTTCGTTCGATAGCCTGAGCATCGGCAGTGCTCCGGTCTGGGCCTATGGTCTGACCGTAGGCTCGATGCTTGTCTTCGCGGTCGCCTCCGTTCTGCTCAGGCGGAGCCGGGCGACGCAGATGCCCGTGCATCAGAGCCTTTGCATCCATACGCTTACGGGCTCGGTACTGTTTGGTCTCTGTGCCCTGATGCAGGGCAATGTGGCCCCGCCGATGACCGAGAATTTCGCGATCGGCATGCTGTGGCTGGTGCTGATCGCAACATTCGCCGCGTATTCGATCTATTACACCAGCCTGCGCCTGTTTCCGGTGGCGCAGGTCAGCGCCGCCATCTACCTCAGCCCGCCGGTCACCATGCTGTGGGCCTGGGCACTTTTCTCCGAACCCTTGACCACGGCAATGTTTGTCGGATTGGCGGTGACGATGGTGGGCGTCTGGATGACCACCCGAGGCTGATCGGCTGCGGCGTGCCCCAGGCTTCGAACATCCTCTCCCTCTGCATTGCGGGCGAGGGCGCACTTCTGCCCTTGGCTCATAGCGAGGCGGACCGGGACCAAGCTATTGTCCTTTTCGATGCTCCTGCATTTCCTCGCCTACGAAACAATTGTAGCCCGCGCGGTCATCCACGCGTTTCAAGGGTCCCTCCAACCGTTTCAGTTCGCTGACGTTCGGTCCCAGTATCTCGACGATGAGCTTGTGAAGGATGGCCTTCTCAATGTGGCCAAGCTCGGAGACCTTCAGCAGGAAGGCCCCGTCTCCGCCTATCACGCAATTCTCGTAGTAGGCGTCGAGATCCGGTATCGAAGCGGAATCGGAACGTGTCAGCATGATGGGCAGTCCATCGATGACGATGCCTTGCGCGACTGTCGAGTTACGGGCGACCGGTGCCGGAACGCCGGCGTTGTTCGGTCCGTCGCCCGAGATGTCGATGACGCGGCGCAGTCCCCGGACCTGGTTGATCTGAAAGAGCTTCCGGGAAAAGGCAAGGGTATTGGAAATGGAAGTGAAGGAGATTCGTCTCATCGGTTGCCGGCTGAGGGTCTCCGAGAATTGAAGTGCGGTGGCGGGACCATCGATCAGCGTCCAGGGCACGATCTGGACAGCAGACCCGCCCCACTCGACATAGGTCACCGCAATTCTGCCGAGGGGTCCGCTCTCTATTGCTCTGATGAGTTCGGGTTGGAGAAAGGCATTCACGTAGCCTTGGCGTTGAATGCGTTGTTCATCGATCTCCATCGAATAGGAAACGTCGACGGCAAGTACGAGTTCGAGATCGACGTCAGCTGAAGACAGTCCGCCGGGCGTGCTGCCTCCCAGAACGGCAAAGCAAACAACAAACGCGCATCGCAGCTTCATTTGAACAGCAGGTCCGGTGCCCGACCATACTACGCCGGCTGCGCGCACGCGCAATGCAGGGACGCGCGCGCACGTCTGGCTGCGAAATGGTGCGCCGCGGACAGCGGTCGATGCCGGACGGCTTTGGCGCGGTCCCTTGATACGGGGTCAGACCGAATGGCAGTCACGGGACGCCGGCCTTGTGCGGACGCTGCAGCACCCTTTTGAGATCGACGTGGCGCCTGAACGCAAATTCGCATGCGACACAAGCAGGCCCGTAAATTCGCTCCGGGGAGCGGCAATGCGGCCATCGGTAAGGGATGCGGGGAGAGGAACAAGCGAGTAGAATGGGACTTTCTGGTTTAGCGACTGGAAGGGGTGTTGGATATGGACAAGACAGCCGCAGCATTGCTCGCAGAGGAATACATGCGCCTGGGCGGGCACAGGCGGGCAAAGATCGACGACAACATTGTCACCACCCGAATATGGGAGCACGAAACTCCCGAAGCCGAAGCCTTCTGGAACGAGAAAATCGAGCCTCTCGACGAACGCCACCGCCGGGAAGTCGTAACGCTCTTGCCTTCCATCAATGAGGTCTAGGTTCACGTGGAGCAGCGCGTCCTCGAGTGATGCCCTGTTCGCGTTGACGCAATGCCAGTCGGGTGATGCCGGCGGCATCTGTCGCTGCTGCCGTCGTTCATCGTGTGATCGGCGAAGGGGGATTGTGCAATGCACGCCAATTCTCTTGCCAGCGCCTCTCGCCATTGTTTAGCATCGGGTCGTTTCAAACCGGAACGATTAGCTCCATGACATTTGCACGGCGCCGCCGACTTGTGAGACGGCAACGCAGTTCCGTCGGCCTCGCGCTCGTCGCGGCCATATCCTTCCTCGCCGGGATGACAGACGCCATCGGCCTCCTGTCCGTCGGAGACTTCGTATCGTTCATGAGCGGAAACACCACGCGGGCGGCCGTGGCGATCGCAGGAGGGGATTTTTCCCGGGCCGTCCTGCTCTTGCTGGGATTGACGGCCTTCGTCATCGGCAATGCCGGCGGTGTCATCATCGCCACGCGATACCGCCCACACGCGGTCCTGCTGACGGTGTCCGCGATGCTTGCCCTTGCCGCCTTGATAGCTGACTTCAGGGAAGCGCGCTTTCTGCTGCTGATCCTTGCGATGGGGACCATCAATGCCTCGGTCGAACAAATCGAGGGGCTGCCGATCGGATTGACCTATGTGACGGGTGCGCTCTCGCGGTTCGGCAGGGGGCTCGGTCGCTGGGTCATCGGCGTAAGAAACAACCAGTGGCTTGTTCAATTGGTGCCATGGTCGGGCATGCTTGCCGGGGCCATAGCCGGCGCGTTCCTTCATCTGCGGGCTGAGAACCTTGCGATCTGGGTACCGTTCTTCGTTGCCGCCTCGCTGACACTCGTCGCAATTCGTATTCCGCGGCGATGGTCGAGCAGGTACGTGCAACGCTGACGAAGACCGAGGCAGCAGGGTCTTGTCCTATGCCTCAGCTACGCCATTTCCCTTGCTTCCGGTGGATCTTAGGACGTGCTAAGATTTTTGCCAGGAGGAGATGGTCATGGAAAACTTTCTTGCACTGCTCGCCATTGTCGTCGGAAGTGCCGTGCTTGGGCTAGTGCTTGCCTATGGCATGCGCTGGCAGAGGGAAACGCATCGACCACCCAGCCATGACGACGCCAGCCCGAAGTTCTGAAAAAGGGTACATTTCCGTGGGGGGCGGGCATATGCCTGACAGAGGCCGCCTCGTGGCGCTTCTTCCCCGTCTACGGAGCCAGTTCTCATCGGCGATCCGGGAACCGCGCGCGCTCCCTCACGACCCAGCGCATGGACTGCGTCGGTTGGCGCTGGAAAATCTCCCCTGTCAGCGCAGCACGAAAGGCCGGGCCTAGCCCGCCCCCTCTCAACATCGCCCCAACAGCGAGTGTCCCCCATCCTTAGCCACCGCAAGCAAGATCGTGCGCACTTCATGAATCGTCGCGTTTCGACCTTGTTTGGCCTGATCACAGAAGTTGCCGGCGCGATGGCCGCGTGCGGTCGCCGGTTCACCGCTTGACCCTGCCGATGAGTCTGTGACCGCTCCTTGAGTGTTAACTGCGGATTAGCGTTGTTTCCAATCGATACAACTCTGGGTCATTTCCGGCGTTGCCGGATCGCTTCTGGGCGCGCTACCAAGATGACAGGAACGCCAAGGAGAAGATGAAATGGCAACGATAAACCTCAAAGGATTTTCAAAGAGCAGTGGGGTCGATTTCGTCGCGCTCCTGAGCGAAGACCTGCAGGACATCCTTGACTATGACAGCGAGAAATTCACCAGCACTTCCATAAAGTTCTCGGACAATTCCAAAAACTACATGAAGTTCGACGGAACCGGACTGAAGTACAGCGTCAAGAACGGAGAGGTTGTCGGAATCACCGCAGGTACGCTTACCGGTCTCACCATCGTTTCCGAGGGCAGCACGATCATTTCGGCGAGCAACCTCAAGGTGAGCGGCAAGTCGCTGGCGTCGGCGTTCGACTCGGGCAGCACGTCCAAGTTCGTGAACCTTCTGCTGGCCGGCAGCGACACGATCACCGGAACTTCCTACGGCGACAACTTCTTTGCCGGCGCGGGCAACGACAAGGTCCAGGGGCTTGCCGGCAACGATACGCTGGACGGCGGCGCGGGCAACGACAAGCTCTACGGCGGCAGCGGCAATGACACGCTGAAAGGCGGCACCGGCAAGGACCTGCTGGACGGTGGCACGGGCAAGGATGTGCTCTATGGCGGGGCGGACAGCGACACCTTCGTCTTTTCGACGGGCTACGGATCGGACAGGATCAAGGATTTCGATGCTGTTGGTTCCGACCACGACATACTCGATCTTTCGGGGCTGAAGTCCGTAACGAGCTTCAAGGACCTCAAGGCGAACCACCTGACGGTCGACGGTTCGAGCATCGTCATCGATGGCGGCAATGGCGACAAGATCGTGCTGGAGAAGGTCAAGCTCGCCGATCTCGATGCAGCGGACTTCCTGTTCTGACGAACGCGCTTCACCGAAACGTAAAACGCCCGGTCATGAACCGGGCGTTTTGCATTGAAGACCATTTGGGTGGCGACTAGGAGCCGCCGGCGCCCTCGAGCCCGACTAGGGCGATCTTCGGGTAGCCGGCCGAGCGGAGAAGGTTCATCACATCCATAAGCGCTCCGTAGTCGACAGCCTTGTCGGCGCGGATGAGGATGCGGGTATCCTTGTTGCCTTCGGTGACTGCGTCGATCTCCGGACCGAAGTTGTCGCGAGCGATCGTGCCGTTGCCGATGGAAACGGAAAGGTCCTTCTTCAGCGTGAGGAACACGGGCTTGTCCTCGCGCGGGCAGGCTTGGCGACCGAGGAGGGAAGGTCGACATTGATATCGACCGTGGCAAGCGGTGCCGCGACCATGAAGATGATCAGCAGCACGAGCATGACGTCGATGAAAGGCGTAACGTTGATCTCGCTGTTCTCCTCGAGATCGTCGCCGGCATTTTCCCTGATCTTGCTCGCCATGGTCTATCCGATCCGCACCAACGGGTCATGCTTCTCGCCTGCGCGTTCGCTACGCAGGCCGGCGACGCGAAGCGTGCGCCGCACGTCGAGGTCGCGGCTGACGAGACGCTCGATAGCGGCGGAAGCGTCAGCAAGGTTCTGCCGATAGCCGGTGATGGCGCGAGCAAGGAAGTTGTAGATCACGACGGCCGGTATGGCAGCGACAAGGCCGATGGCGGTCGCGAGCAAGGCTTCGGCGATACCCGGCGCCACGATCGCGAGGTTTGTCGTCTGCGCCTTCGAGATGCCTATGAACGAGTTCATGATCCCCCAGACGGTGCCGAAGAGGCCGACGAAGGGAGCGGTGGAGCCGATCGTGGCAAGGAGGCCCGTGCCCTTGGCCACACGCCGTCCGGCAGAGACTTCCATGCGCGAAAGGCGGGAGGCGACACGCTCCTTGACGCCACCGTCAGACACGTGATCGAGCACCTTCTCGGAGCTTGTCATTTCGGCACGCGCTGCACGGGTCATCTGGGCGGCGATGCTGCGGCTCCGGCCAAGCGCTTCCTCGGCATCCTGAAGCCCGTTGGCATTGGTGAGCAACCTCACAGCACGGCGAACCGAGCGCTGGGTCGCCGCAAGTTCCAGGAGTTTCGCAAGCAGAACGGTCCAGGTGACGACGGAGGCGAAGGCAAGGCCGATCATGACCCCCTTCACCACCAGGTCCGCCGCCATGAACATGCCCCACGGGGAAAGGTCGTGGGGAAGGCCTGCCTGCCGTTCGCCAGCCGGCAGGGGAGCCTCGACCAGCGTCTCTGTCTCGCCAAGCGGCTCTGACAGTTCGGTCTCGGTATCCACGGTCGGTTCAGCGCCATCGGGGTGTGCCACGGTTGGCTGCGCCGCGGTTTGCTGATCCACGGGAGCTTGCTCCGTCGCCCCGGCCGGCGTGTTCTCCTCGACTTTGGGAACGACAGCTTCGGCCGGCTTTTCTTCGGACGCGATGGTAGCCTGTGGCTCGGTGGCGGTCGCAGGCGTCTCCTGGGCAACGGCTGCCGGGGTGACGGGCAGCAGTGCCAGAAGCGCTATCGAAAACAACAATGATGACCGTCTAGACACGGTTTAGTCCTCTTTCCATTCGGCGTGACTCAAGGGGCAGGCGGCGCTCGGCCGCATCATGGAAGTGCCCGCATAACGTTCCGTTCCTTACGACATTCAACGGTTAGGAGGCAATGTTATGTTGAGTATAAATATCATGATATTTGTCGAAATCGCTGGGAGAGGGCCAGTTGGTCCCCGGTTTTCGCGCCACTCCACGGGCAAAATGACATCGGAAAGTCAGCATTTTTGGAGGTCAATCGCAGCGGAAGATATGGACACCCGCACCGAAAGCGAACTAAGACAGGCATCGACACTATGGACGATCGACCGGCGCGCGCCGGCGATTACGGCTTACTGGCAGGGCGAAAGATGATTGACTACAAGGCAGCGCGAACCAAGATGGTCGACAACCAGATCCGTACGACGGATGTGACGTCCCATTCGGTCCTCAACGCGTTTCTGACCGTGCAGCGCGAAGAGTTCGTGCCGGCAAAGTCGAAGGCGCTGGCCTACATCGACAACGACATCAACTTGAAGTCGGGTCGCTACCTGATGGAGCCATCGCCCCTCGCCAAGCTGATCCAGCTTGCGGCAGTACAGCAGGGCGACGTCGTTCTCGAAATCGGCTGCGGCACGGGTTATGCCTCCGCGATCCTCTCGATGCTCGGCGGCTCGGTGGTCGCTCTCGAAAGTGACGAGGAACTGGCCGCCCAGGCAACCGAAACACTCGCTCGCCTTGGCTACGACAATGTCGCCGTCGTGACGGGTGAACTCGAAAAGGGCTACGCTCCCGAGGCGCCCTTTGACGTGATCTTCGTGCACGGCGCCGTCGAACTGGTGCCTGAGGCGCTCCTGGAGCAGCTGCGCGATGGCGGACGACTGGTGACGGTTCAGGGCTATGGCAACGCATCGCAGGCGCGTCTCTATATTCGCGAGCTGGGCAAGACGTCGGAGCGCGGTGTTTTCAACACGTCGGTGAAGCCGCTGCCGGGGTTCCGCAAGGCGCGCGAATTCGTGTTCTAAGACCGCTTTCGCAGGCGCTGTTGCTTGCGGCGAGGCTCGCGGTGCATGTAGGGGCGGGTGCCGTTCTTGCCTGCGAGGGTTCGTGTAACTGCAGGAATGCCTCCTGCATCAAGGTTTTTCCCGGGTCGCCGGGGCATGCGGGCCGGTACAGGCCCGCGCGTCGAGGCGGGGAACGAGGAAGCGCTGCAGCGGGCGGAGGAGCGGGGGCTCGCCAGGCAGTCAATGTGGAGAAAGTATTCGTGCGTTTTCGTCGCAGCAGCCCATTCATCGCCGCTCTCGCTTCCGTGATGCTGATAATGCCTCATGGCGCAGCCGCGGAAACGATCACCGGCGCGATGGCCAAGGCCTATGAGAACAATCCGGACCTGAATGCCGCACGTGCAGCGCTGCGCGCAATCGACGAGAACGTGACGATCGCAAAGTCGGCGATGCGGCCGCAGATCAGTGGCGTTGCCCAGGCAGAGGCAACGCGTACCCTCTACGATAAGCAGCTTTGCTCTGGCACTTCGGTCGGCGGAAACTGCTTTGGCTCCTCGTTGAGGAGAAGTGACACCTTCAGTTCTGCCTATGGCCTCACGATCTCGCAGCAGATCTTCGACGGATTCCAGACGCTGAACAGGGTGCGTTCGGCCGAATCCAACGTGCTGGCCAATCGCGAGGCGCTGCGTGCGGAGGAAATTTCCACGCTGCTTTCCGCGGCCGAGGCCTATGCCAACATCGCGCGCGACCAGCAGATCGTATCGATCCGCAAGCAGAACCTGCAATTCCTCCAGGAACAGCTCAATGCCGCCGAGGCACGGCTCCAGGTCGGCGAGGGGACGCGGACCGACGTCGCGCAGGCGGAAGCCGAGCTTGCAGAGGCGCAGGCGCTGCTCGTGCGCGCCGTAGCCGTGCTGAAGCAGAGCGAGGCAGCCTATGTGCAGATCGTAGGCGAGGCGCCGGAGGGTATCAAACAGCCATCCCCGGCCACAAGGGCCATGCCGAAGAGCCTCGATCAGGCGGTCGCGATGGGGCTCAAGGAGCACCCGACTATTCTGTCGGCGCAACGAAACGTCGATTCGGCCGGCTACAACGTGAAAGCCGAGGAAGGGGCGATGCTTCCGGGCGTTTCGCTGCAGGGCGAGGTCGTCAAGTCGGTCAATGGCTCCAGCAGCACGAACGATAACCTCAGCGGCACGATCAGCGCCCGTGTAACCGTGCCGCTCTACCAGGGTGGTGCCGAGTACGGCGCGATCCGGCAGGCCAAGGAACGTCTCGGCCAGCAGCGCATTCTGGTCGATTCGGCCCGCCTCGAGGTCCAGCGGACAATCGTCTCCGCTCACGCGGAGCTGGAGGCGGCACTCGCAAACATCACCGCCAGCAGGTCCCAGATCAGCGCGGCCAACCAGGCGCTCCAGGGCGTCATCGAGGAGCGCAACGTGGGGCAGCGCACGACGCTCGACGTCTTGAATGCGCAGCAGACCGTCCTCGATGCGCGCGAAAGCCTTGCGATCGCCCAGCGCAACGCCGTCGTCGCCAGCTACTCGCTGATCGCGGCTACCGGTCGCCTGACGGTCGCAAGCCAGAACCTCAGGGTCGCGGAGTACCGCTCCGAGGAGCACTACGAGGCCGTCAAGGACAAGTGGTTCGGCCTTCGGACCGTCGACGGACGCTGACGGCGTTTTTCAATCCATCTGAACCTCGTTCTCCAGCCTTCCGCAGGCGGCTCCCATGGGCCTCCGGCGCAAGGGGACTCCCGTGCTCGCTCGCTGATTCTATGGCGGAAAAAACAAATCTGTGCATCACTTGTTACAGCTGATTCGCGGGATTTTGTTCGCATCGTGACTCACCTACTGTCTACGCAGAAGCGGGACCTTTCCTTCGAAAGCCAGCGTGACGTCGCAGAGAACGGGAATTTGAAATGGCTCAGCCGAATGTAGCGCGTGAACCGTCCATGGATGAAATCCTGGCGTCCATTCGCAAGATCATCGAAAACAACGAGGCCCAGCCCGATTTGGCACCCGACGCGGATATGGCGGAGGATGTGGAAGCCGGTTCTTTCAGCGGTGCGGAAGCCAGGCTCGACGCCGAGCTGATGAACGTCACCCTGACCGTCGACGACGAGTCCGGTACAGAAAAGACGTTCTCGCGCGTCGAGATCTCCGAAGTGGCGGCAGCGCAGCCCGCGTTGTCGCTCGCAGACGTCGCTGCACGCGTTCGTGCGGCCTCCGAACGGAATGCCTACGCCCGGGAGCCGGAAAAGGCCCGCGAAATTGATCCGCCGCAAGCCGCCCGCAGCGAAAGCCCCCTCGTGACGTCCCTCATGGGTCCGCAAGCGGTGGCGGCAAAGCCCGCAGACGTATCGCAGCCGGTCCACAAGCCGTCCGCCGAAGCCTCGTTCCGCCCCGAATTGGACCCGGTCGTGGCCCCGGCGCGCAGCGTACCGCTTCCCATTGTTCATGCCGAACCCGAGCAAGTGTCCTCTTCGCCCCGCGAACCGCAGGCGTTGATATCGCCGGCGGTCGGCGAGCGAGTCGCTCAGTCGTTCGGGACGCTCGCGCAGGCAATTGACAGCGGCCCGCGTCGCTCCTTCGACGAGATCGCCGAGGAAATGCTGCGCCCGATGCTTCAGGAGTGGCTCGACGATAACCTGCCGACCCTGGTGGAACGACTTGTGCGCGAGGAAATCGAACGAGTGGCTCGCGGGCCACGCAGGTAAGGCGTTCGCTCTCTGTCAGATGAAATGCGCGGATTGGAAGCCGCTCCGGTGCCGGAGCGGCTTTTGACGTGTTATTGTTGACACCGTCTCTGCCATCCGGTTTACAAGCCCCCGACAACAATCAGCAGGCGTGGCCCGAAATGCTCGAAAAAACCTATGATTCCGCCGCCGTTGAGCCGCGAATTGCCAAAGTGTGGGAAGAGGCGGACGCGTTCCGCGCAGGCCGTGGCGCAAAGCCCGGCGCGGAGACGTTCAGCATCGTCATTCCCCCGCCGAACGTGACCGGCTCGCTCCACATGGGGCATGCACTGAACAATACGCTGCAGGACATTCTGGTTCGATTCGAGCGCATGCGCGGCAAGGACGTGCTGTGGCAGCCCGGCATGGACCATGCGGGTATCGCCACGCAGATGGTGGTCGAGCGCAAGCTGATGGAACAACAGCTCCCGGGCCGACGCGAGATGGGCCGCGAGGCTTTCGTCGAGAAGGTCTGGGAATGGAAGGCTGAATCGGGCGGGTTGATCTTCAACCAATTGAAGCGCCTCGGTGCGTCCTGCGACTGGTCCCGCGAACGCTTCACCATGGACGAGGGGCTCTCCGAGGCCGTCCTGGAAGTCTTCGTGTCGCTCTACAAGGAAGGGCTGATCTACAAGGACAAGCGCCTGGTCAACTGGGATCCCAAGCTCCTGACGGCGATCTCCGATCTCGAGGTCGAGCAGGTCGAGATGACCGGCAATCTCTGGCATCTGCGCTACCCCCTGGAACCGGGCGTGACGTATCGGCACCCCGTCGTATTCGATGCCGATGGCGTGCCGACGGAGTTCGAAACGCGCGACTATCTGGTTGTCGCCACGACGCGTCCCGAGACGATGCTGGGCGACACCGGCGTCGCGGTACACCCCGATGACGAGCGTTACCGGGATATCGTGGGCAAGCATGTCATCCTGCCGATCGTCGGGCGTCGTATTCCGATCGTTGCGGATACCTATCCGGATCCGGAAGCCGGCACCGGCGCGGTCAAGATGACGCCCGCACATGACTTCAACGACTTCGAGGTCGGCCGGCGCACGGGACTTCGCGCGATCAATGTTCTTACGATCGACGGCAAGATCACCATCAAGGAGAACGAGGACTTCCTCGAAGGACTGGATTCCCCGGCCGCCCTCCATGGTGCGTGGGACCGTCTCGAAGGCACCGACCGCTTCGAGGCCCGCAAGATCATCGTCGAGATCATGGAAGAGGCCGGTCTCGTTGACCGGATCGAGCCGCACAAGCACACCGTTCCGCACGGCGACCGCGGCGGCGTTCCGATCGAGCCGCGGCTGACCGAGCAGTGGTATGTCGATGCGGCAACGCTCGCAAAGCCCGCGATTGCGTCCGTGCGCGAGGGCCGGACGAACTTCGTGCCGAAGAACTGGGAAAAGACCTACTTCGAATGGATGGAAAACATCCAGCCCTGGTGCGTCTCGCGCCAGCTGTGGTGGGGCCACCAGATCCCGGCCTGGTACGGTCCGGACGGGCAGGTCTTCGTCGAGAAGACGGAAGAGGAGGCGCTTCACGCGGCCATCCAGCACTACCTCGCGCATGAAGGACCGATGAAGGCCTATGTCGAGGATCTCCTGGAGAACTTCAAACCCGGCGAAATCCTGACCCGCGACGAGGACGTGCTCGATACGTGGTTCTCGTCCGCGCTCTGGCCCTTCTCGACGCTCGGCTGGCCGCAGCAGACGACGGAACTCGCCAAGTATTACCAGACCGACGTTCTGGTAACCGGCTTCGACATCATTTTCTTCTGGGTTGCCCGGATGATGATGATGGGCCTGCATTTCATGAAGGACGATGCCGGCGACCCGGTGGAGCCGTTCCACACCGTCTACGTTCACGCTCTGGTGCGCGACAAGAACGGTCAGAAGATGTCGAAGTCCAAGGGCAACGTCATCGACCCGCTTGAACTGATCGACGAGTACGGCGCCGACGCGCTGCGCTTCACGCTTGCAATCATGGCCGCGCAGGGCAGGGACGTGAAGCTCGATCCGGCGCGCATCGCCGGCTATCGCAACTTCGGCACCAAGCTTTGGAACGCGACCCGGTTTGCCGAAATGAACGGCGTTACGGCAGATCCGCAGTTCGTGCCGGAAGCAGCGGCGCTGACGATCAACCGCTGGATCCTGACCGAACTCGCCCGCACCGCGCGCGACGTCACCGAAGCCCTTGAGGGCTACCGGTTCAACGACGCTGCGGGTTCTCTCTATCGTTTCGTATGGAACCAGTTCTGCGACTGGTACCTCGAACTGCTGAAGCCCGTCTTCAACGGCGAGGACGAAGGGGCAAAGGCCGAGTCGCAGGCATGCGCGGCCTATGTGCTGGAGGAGATCTACAAACTCCTGCACCCCTTCATGCCGTTCATGACGGAGGAGCTCTGGGCGCATACTGCGGGCGAGGGCAAGGAACGGCTCGGCCTCATCTGCCAGGCGGAATGGCCGTCTCCGGCTTATGCGGACGACAGCGCGGCCGACGAGATCAACTGGCTGGTCGACGTCGTCTCGGGTATCCGCTCGGTGCGTTCGGAAATGAACGTTCCACCTGCAGCGATCGCGCCGCTGGTTCTCGTCGACGCAAACGCCCTGACGCGCAAGCGCATCGAACAGCACCGCACGGCGATCCGGCGTCTGGCACGCGTGGAAGAGATCGTTTTTGCGGACACCGCTCCAAAGGGTTCCGCCCAGATCGTTGTTGGAGAGGCGACGCTTTGCTTGCCGCTCGGCAGCCTGATCGACCTGTCGGCGGAAAAGGCCCGTCTCGAAAAGGCGATCGACAAGGCGAATGCAGAGACGGGACGCATCAACGGCAAGTTGTCGAACGAGAAGTTCGTTGCCAATGCAAAGCCGGAAGTCGTCGAGGCCGAGCGCGAAAGGTTGGCGGAACTCGAGCAGCAGCTGTCGAGCCTCCACGTAGCCCTCGGACGCGTCAACGAGGCCGGTTAACCGCGCGCCGAACGACCGGAGCACGCGGAACTATCGACGTTCCGCACATCTCCATTGCCCACTGAATCCTAAGCCCTCGCAGCCATTGCGGGGGCTTTTTGTTGCGCCGTGATTTGCACCCGGTGATGCGACTCACTGTGAGATGCAGGAGGTAGTCGCTTCCAGCTGCCATTTATGGTTGCTCGCATACCCCTAAATCCACAGGGGTAAGAATGCGCTGCGCCAAATTGGGAAACTGTGGCGTGAATGTGACATTCTTGTCTGTGCGTGGAATTGCGTTCCTAAATTTGACTGAAAGTGTCGTGTTTGCGGAATGAAGTTTCGTTCATCCGGTCGCTTACGTTGGGTAATCGAAATTTTACGTAAGTCTGTGAGCTTATTGACGCAGCAAACGCCGCATGCGGGGTTTGCCAATCGTCATCTGGTTTCTGATAGTCCGCAAGAACCGCAGCGATGTCGCGTGGGGCAGCGCGATCGAAGAGTGCATCCGGGGGAGTGACATGAAGAAACTTGCGAGCGGGACAGGGGCACTCGCTCTAGCTGTTGCGTCGTTTTCCACGCCGGTGATGGCCGGTGGTCTTGAGCGCGAAGGATACAATATCGATCTGCTTTTCGAGCAGTCGCCCTTCGCCGTCGATTCCTCGGTGACCTACGTGCTTCCCGACCGGAAGCTGAAGAACGCTAAGGACACGAAACCAAGCCCTTACTACGGTACTCTCAACGATCTTGGCTACACGTCGACCGCCGATGAATCCGCCAACTTCGCCGTACCCCGCCTTGCCGCCAAAGCGGCAATCGGCGATGCGGTGGACTGCATGGTCAGCTACTCCGAGCCTTGGGGCGCCCACTCCAACCCGGGTCCCAACTGGGCCGGCGCGAAGAGCATGATTGAGATCGAGGTGTTCTCCCGCAACTACGACGGAACCTGTTCGTACAAGTTCGATGCCGGACCGGGTCAGCTGCGCGTGATCGGTGGCGTCTTCTACCAGGAAGTCGGCGGAAGCAAGGAGGCTCTCGTGGTGCCTCAGGTGGTGCTCGGCAGCCTGGGACTACCCGGAACCGGTCTCGGGCGGCTTGAGGGCCTCGAAGGCAACGGCGTCGGCTGGCGCGCGGGCGTTTCCTACGAGATCGAGGAATATGCGCTGCGTACGAGCCTCGTCTACAACAGCCAGGTCGATCTCGGAGACATCGAGGGAACGCTCGACCTGACCGACGTTCCTTCCGCGGTCGATCCGACCAATTCGCTGCTCGGCAACAATACACCGGTCTACGGCCGGGCAACGATGCCCGAGTCGCTGGAGCTTGCTGTCCAGACCGGTATTGCCCCCGACTGGCTCGCCTTCGGCTCGGTCAAGTGGACCAACTGGAGCATCTTGCAGACGGTGACCTTCTGCCCCACAGCGACGAGGGGAGTTGTTTCCTGCTCCACCGGTTCGCCGGCTGACGCAACCTCTCTCGATCTTCTCTACCGCGACGGCTGGACGATCACCGGCGGCGTTGGCCACAAGCTCGACGACCAGTGGAGCGTCGGGGCGAGCCTTACCTGGGACCGTGGTACCAGCACCGGCGTTGGCACCCAGACGGACGTCTGGAGCGTTGGTCTCGGCTCGAGCTACAAGCCCACTGAAAACGTCGAGTTCCGGCTTGCCGGGGCGCTCGGCCTGATGACGAGCGGCTCCTCGAGCGCGGTCACGACCGATGAGGGTGTTTTTGGCGACGACGTGAGCTACGATTTCGGCAATGACTGGGTCTCGGCGTTCTCGGCGACACTCAAGGTCAAGTTTTGATAAAAGACTGATTTGAATGAAGTAAAGGCGACATTTGCTGCCAATGGTCTTGGATCGGGGCGGTGTTGTGGAAGAGGCGGAGTGAACGGGCGTTGGCGGATTGCCGGATGCTCCTACAGTTCGAAATTGTGCTGAATCCGCAACACTTATTTTGTGATCTTCTGCTAGACAGATCACGACGCCCGCAATGTCCATTTCCCGCCACAAACGAGGCGCAGCGATAGGGTCAACGAGGCGCATCGTCGCGGTGCGTGCAAGGACAGTATGAGCCAGGAATTTCCATCGTCGGCGGGAAATACGCGAGATGCCTCTGTGGCACTCGGCGCGTGCAGGACCCGTGGAGGAAATGTGCTTCGTGGCTCACATCGCGCTCCGCCAAGCGTGATGATGTTTCACCAACCTTCAATATGCGAACTGCCGATGGCGGCCGGCGCGGTCAGCGGCCGCCGAAAGGCGGAAGAACGTAGTCACGATGCATAAGTACGAGTTGAATTCGGTGCGGGTGCTGGCCCTGGGTCTTTGCCTGACGGTTGCTCAGGGACTGGGAAGCGGCGCGCTTGCCTTCGATCCCGAGGCCGGGGTCACGAAGGAAAGTGGTCCGTTCGATCTCTTCAAGTTCGGTTTCTTCTCCTACAAGGAAGGCCGCAAGCGTGACGCGATAGAGGCTTACCGCTATGCGGCGGAGAAGGGCCACACCGGTTCGCGCTGGGCGCTGGCCAACATGTACGCGGACGGCGACGGTGTCGCGGAAAACGACTTCGAGGCATTCAAGATCTACAGCGAAATCGCCCAGCAGGGCGTGGAGCCGGGTTCGGAAGACACCGGCTATTTCGTCAATGCGCTGATCTCGCTCGCCGGCTACTACCGCCGCGGTATTCCGGGCAGCCCGGTTTCCATCGATCTCGGGCAGGCGCGGCAGCTATACTTCCAGGCGGCGTCCACCTTCGGCGTCGCGGAGGCGCAGTTCCAGCTGGCCCGCATGATTCTTGCCGGTGAGGGTGGCGCACCCAATCTGCATCAGGCCAAGAAGTGGTTGAACAGGGCCCGCAAGCATGGGCACGCCGGCGCGCTTGGCTTGTTCGGCAACCTGATTTTCCAGGAAGGCCAGACGGCGCGTGGACTTGGCTACCTCACGGCCTCGATCGAGAACTGTTCACCGGCAGACCGGCCCTGGTTGCAGGAAATGCAGGAGCAGGCCTTCTCTATCGCCTCGGAAGACGACCGCCGCAAAGCTGTCAGCATCGCGCACGATATCCAGAAGAACGGCGGCGAATAGAGCTCACTGCGGCTCTCTAGAAGCAGGTAGTCAACCCGGACCAACGCCATCCAGGCCGGCTGTTACCCGGCGGCTTACGCCGCCGTCTGGTAGTCGAACGTCGCGACGACGGGAACGTGGTCGGACGGCTTTTCCCAGTTTCTCACGTGTTTCTCGATGGCTGCCGACTGCAGCCGGTCCGCGGCTTCGGCCGAGAGCATCAGGTGGTCGATGCGGATCCCGTTGTTCTTCGGCCAGCAACCGGCCTGGTAGTCCCAGAAGGAATAGAGCGGGGTCGCATCGGTGGTCGCCCGGATCGCATCGGTGAGGCCGAGGTTCTCGAGGCGCCTGAATGTGGAGCGCGTCTGCGGAAGAAAGAGAGCATCCTTCGCCCAGACCTTCGGATCGAAGCAGTCGTGAGGCTCCGGAATGACGTTGTAGTCTCCGGCAAGGATCAACGGCTCTTCCAGGGCGAGCCTGTCCTCCGCAAATGCGATGAGCCGATCCATCCATGACAGCTTGTAGGGGTACTTGACCGGATCTTCCGGCGGATTGCCGTTCGGGAGGTAGATCGAGCATACGCGGATCGCGCCGCCCTGGACGGAAAACACACCTTCGATGAAACGCGACTGCTCGTCGCCGTCATTGCCCGGAAGCCCGCGGTTCACCTCGTCGGGCCTCATTCTGGACAGAAGCGCCACGCCATTGAAGCCCTTCTGCCCGTGGGTCTCGACGTGGTAGCCGAGGGCCTCGATCTCCAGTCGGGGAAAAGCCTCGTCGACCGATTTGATCTCCTGGAGGGCGACGATATCGGGCTGCGACTCCTTCAGCCAGGCAAGAAGGTTGTCAATGCGCGCACGCACGCCGTTGATGTTCCAGGTGGCGATTTTCATCGATACTGCTCCACTCTCCAAGAGTCGCGTCCGCGGCTGCCCGCCTTTCTATCCGGTCTGTTTTCCTTTGACAAACCGCATCGTTCCGTCATGCTGGCCGTGCAACCCTGAGGGAGGCAGGATAGCCGACTAAACCAGTCAGATCGCGCCGGTCCGGGTGCTTCCGGATGCCAGAGCGCGACGCCGAGAGCAGGGGAACGCTATGACACAAACCGAACAGATCCATCCCGTCGACGCGGTGCTGCCGACCGGCAGGCTCGCGATGCTGGGCCTTCAGCACGTGCTTGTCATGTATGCCGGGGCGGTCGCCGTTCCGCTCATTATCGGCCGGGCGTTGAAACTGCCGCCCGAGGACGTCGCCTTCCTGATTTCAGCGGACCTGTTCGCTTGCGGCATCGTAACGCTCATTCAGTCGTTCGGGTTGACGCAGTGGTTCGGTATCCGCCTGCCGGTGATGATGGGAGTGACCTTCGCCGCCGTCGGCCCGATGCTCTCGATGGCGAACGTGACCGGCGGCACGGACGGCGCGCGCCTTATTTTCGGTTCGATCATTGGCGCCGGGATCGTCTCGCTATTGATCGCACCTGTCGTCAGCCGCCTTCTGCGCTTCTTTCCGCCTGTCGTCACCGGCACGATCATCCTTGTGATCGGGGTGTCGCTCATGCGCATTGGCATCAACTGGATCTTCGGCAACCCGGTCGGTCCCACGGCTCCGAGCCTCGTCGACCCCTCGTACGTCGCGTGGCTCGACAGCGTAAAGGCGCTAGCCGGCGGCGGGTCTGGCGTGCCGGCGGTTCCTGAGAAGCTTGCGCTGGCGCCCTCGGTGCCGAACCCGGCCTACGCGCCTCTGACGGGCATGGCGCTATCGGCCCTGGTCCTCGTCTCGATCCTCCTGATCGCGCGTTTCGGGCGTGGTTTCCTCGCCAATGTCGCGGTCCTGCTGGGCATCGTGATCGGAGCTGTTGCTGCGAGCGTCTCTGGCATGATGAGCTTCGCCAAGGTCGGGGAGGCCGCGTGGTTCGCGCCGATCATGCCGTTCCACTTCGGCACGCCCATCTTCGATCCGGTCCTGATCTTCACCATGTGCATCGTCATGCTCGTCGTGATGATCGAATCCACCGGCATGTTCCTGGCGCTCGGCGATATGACGGAAAAGCCGGTGACGCGTTCGATGCTGTCGGCGGGCCTGCGGACAGACGGGCTTGGAACCCTCATCGGTGGCATCTTCAACACGTTCCCCTACACGAGCTTCTCGCAGAATGTGGGTCTTGTTGGTGTCACGGGCGTCAAGTCGCGGTTCGTCTGCGTGGCGGGCGGCATCATATTGCTGCTGCTTGGCCTGCTGCCCAAGGTCGCGGCGATGGTCGAATCCTTGCCGAACGCGGTTCTCGGGGGCGCTGGGCTGGTCATGTTCGGCATGGTGGCCGCCACCGGTATCCGCATTCTCTCATCGGTGGATTTCAAGTCGAACCGCAACAATCTCTTCGTCGTGGCGGTTGCGCTCGGCTTCGGGATGATTCCGCTGATCGCGCCGAACTTCAAGCAATGGATCGCCCATGGCCTTCATCCGCTGATCGATTCAGGCATCCTGCTCGCATCGATCGCTGCCGTGCTGCTGAACGTGTTCTTCAACGGGGCGACCTATGACGAACGCAGGACGAAGGCAGCCGCCATGGCGGCCGACGGCGGTCATTGAAAAGGGGCGTTCATGTGGCCGGGACGCTTTCTCGGCCACATGTGGCGGGGAAGGGACTCAGATCGAAAAGCTGGTTCCGCAGCCGCAGCTCGCCACCGCATTGGGGTTCTTGATCTGAAAGGATTGGCCGAGGAGGTTGTCGACGAAATCGATCTCGGAGCCGTCCATGTAGACCAGCGACAGCTGGTCGATCAGCACGCGGGCATCGCCTTTTTCAAGCACGAGATCGTCGTCCTGTGCCTGCTCGACGAGATCGAACTTGTAGGAAAAGCCGGAACAGCCGCCGCCTTCAACGGAAACGCGCATGGCGCTCTTGGCGGGATCCGCGTCGAGAATCTTGGCGATCCGTTTGGCCGCGGAGTCGGAGAGTGTAACGTTCTTGTCTGTCATTCATTCCTCCTGCCGGGGTCAAGATCCGGAGAGAATCGCTGCTGTCTTTGGCGGGCCGGGCGCCAGGTGGGATGCACAACTCCGGTGGGACCTTCAGGAAGTCACTGATGCCGAAGCGCTTTTCAATCCGCCTTGCGACGCGGCTTGCTGCCGTGCACAGTATAGGTATGAAGGCATTAAGGCGGCGTCAATGGGGCGCCGCCGATGCGGGTGAAGAATGACATTCGATAGATACGCCCTGGGCTTTGGCGCCGGGCAACGCGCCATCTACGCAGCCGATCCCTGGTCGAGCCGCGGCCGCCTGTACGCTGAAACAGCAAGCGCCACGCGATCGGATTTCCAGCGCGACCGGGATCGGATCGTCCATACGACGGCTTTCCGCAGGCTGAAGCACAAGACGCAGGTGTTCATCGCGGCCGATGGCGACCACTATCGTACACGCCTGACCCACACGATCGAGGTCGCCCAGATCGCGCGTGCGCTGGCCCGCGCCCTGAAGCTGGACGAGGATCTTGCCGAGGGGGTGGCGCTGGTGCACGACTTCGGCCACACGCCCTTCGGCCATACGGGCGAGGATGCCCTGCACGAGGTCCTGGAACCCTATGGTGGCTTCGATCACAATGCGCAGTCGTTGCGGATCGTCACCAAGCTCGAGCGCCGATATGCCGAGTTCGACGGCCTGAACCTGACCTGGGAAAGCCTCGAGGGACTCGTCAAGCATAACGGACCGCTCCTGACCGAGAGCGGGCAGGGAACGCGCGGTCCGGTTCCGCAGCCGATTCTCGATTATTGCATGCTCCACGATCTCGAGCTGGCGAGCTTCGCCAGCCTCGAAGCGCAGGTGGCGGCGATCGCCGACGATATCGCCTACAACACCCACGACATCGATGACGGGCTCCGGTCCGGCTACTTGACCTTCGACATGCTCGAGGAGATACCCTTCCTCGCCAAGCTCATGCACGAGGTCCGCTCGCGTTACCCGGCGCTGGAGCCCTCGCGCTTCACCCACGAGATCATGCGCCGGCAGATCACCGAGATGGTGGAGGACGTGATCGGCTACGCGCAGGCCGCCATTCGTGAAGTGAAGCCGCAAAGCGCGACGGACGTGCGCCGGGCGGGCAGGGTGATGGCGACGTTCTCCGAAGCGATGGCGGTCACCGACCGGCAGATCAAGAAGATGCTCTTCACCCGCATCTACCGTCACCCGGAAGTGATGCGTGTGCGGGCGAACGCTGCGTCCATCGTGGTGGACCTGTTTCAAGCCTATATGAACGATCCGCAGCTGATGCAGGGCCACTACTGGGTGGACCGCATAGCCGAGATGAAGGAGCCGGTGAAGGCGCGCCATGTGGGCGACTATCTCGCGGGCATGACGGACAATTACGCCATCAGCACCCACCGACGTTTGTTTGACCACACTCCGGAATTGCGATAGTCACCCCGCAACCCGAACATTGTCGCAGGTACGGTCGATTGCATTCGCAGCCGGCCTTTGCGCGGATGGATGAGATGAATCTTTTTACCGATTTCGACAACAGAGTGAAGAGCGCGCTTGAGAGAATTGAAATCGTTCGCGAAAAGCGAAACGATCTTGATTTCTCGCGCATTACGGTGGAACCGCCGCGCGATGCGAGCCACGGCGACGTCGCCACCAATGCCGCGATGGTCCTGGCAAAGGCACTCGGGCTCAATCCGCGCGCGCTTGCAGATCTGATCGTCGTCGAACTCAAGTCGGATCCGGAAATCGCCGAGGTTTCGGTTGCTGGTCCCGGCTTCATCAACGTGCGCCTGTCGGTCCCATACTGGCAGAAGTTGCTCACCCGGATGATTCTCGAGGGCACGGACTTCGGCAAAAGCGAAATCGGGGGCGGCAAGAAGGTCAACGTCGAGTACGTGTCGGCCAATCCGACCGGCCCGATGCACGTGGGCCACTGCCGCGGCGCTGTCGTCGGTGACACCCTTGCCAACCTGCTTTCCTTCGCTGGCTATGGGGTCACAAAGGAATACTACATCAACGACGCGGGCTCGCAGATCGACGTGCTGGCCCGGTCCGTCTACCTGCGCTACCGCGAAGCGCTCGGCGAAACGATCGGGGAAATTCCCCCGGGCCTCTATCCGGGCGATTATCTCGTTCCGGTAGCAAAGGCGCTCGTGGCCGAATTCGGCAGCAGCCTGCGCGCGATGCCGGAAAACAAGTGGCTGCCCATCATCAAGGACCGCTCGATCGACGCGATGATGGCGATGATCCGCGAGGACCTTGCCTCGCTGAACGTCACGCACGACATCTTCTTCTCCGAACGTGCCCTGCACGACGGTAACGGCGCGCGCATTCGTACCGCCATCAACGACCTGACCTTCAAGGGCCATGTCTACAAGGGTGTCCTGCCGCCACCGAAGGGGCAGCTGCCCGAGGACTGGGAAGACCGCGAGCAGACGCTTTTCCGCTCGACGGAAGTCGGCGACGACATCGATCGGCCGCTGATCAAGTCGGACGGATCCTATACGTACTTCGCCGCCGACGTGGCCTACTTCAAGGACAAGTACGACCGCGGCTTCGACGAGATGATCTACATCCTCGGCGCGGACCACGGCGGTTATGTCAAGCGGCTGGAGGCGGTCGCCCGCGCGATCTCCGAAGGAAAGTCCGAGCTGACCGTGCTGCTATGCCAGCTCGTCAAACTGTTCAGGAACGGTGAGCCCGTAAAGATGTCGAAGCGGTCAGGCGACTTCGTGACGCTGCGGGACGTCGTCGAGGAAGTGGGTCGCGATCCGGTACGCTTCATGATGATCTACCGCAAGAACTCCGAACCGCTGGATTTCGACTTTGCCAAGGTGACGGAACAGTCGAAGGACAATCCGGTGTTCTACGTGCAATACGCCCATGCGCGTTGCATGTCGGTGTTCCGACAGGCTGCGGAAGCCTTTCCGGGACTTGATGTTTCGTCTGCGACGCTGGCCTCTCAAATCGAGGGCAACATCAACGATCCGAGTGAACTTCAGCTGATCGGAAAGCTTGCAGAATATCCGAGAATGATCGAGGCTGCGGCACTGGCCCACGAGCCTCACCGAATCGCTTTTTACCTGTATGATCTTGCCAGTGCTTTCCATGCCCACTGGAACAAAGGCAAGGATTCACCTGAATTACGATTTGTTAACGATAAGAATAGAGAATCGAGTATTGCCAGACTCGGGCTGGTGCATGCGGTCGCATCTGTTCTGAAGTCGGGCCTGTCTATTACAGGCACGGCGGCCCCGGACGAAATGCGGTAACGTCACCATTTCCCCACAATAGGCTGGCATCCGGGTAACCCGTAGCTTGTGAGTGGAGCAGCATGGCAGACAAGAACTTCGCGCGAAGCGGTATCGCTGACACGGATCTCTTGGCGGATGATGATCCGTTGAGCGAGCTTGCACGCATTGTCGGTTTTGATCCGCGCCCTGTCACTCCGGAGCAGCGTCCGGCCAGTCTCGGTATGAGGGTTGTAGAACCGGTTCAGGTTCCGCAGCAGCGTCAGGAGCCCGCTTTCGGGCTCGAGGACGAACTGATGCGGGAGTTCGAACTCTACGACGCTCCGCCGCGGCTCGATCCTGTCGATCATATCTCGCGGCCTCCAAGCCCCGAAGAGGATGCCAGCCAGGCTGCGTCGAACGAGACGGGCGGCTGGAATGTCGTCTCCGGGCCCGAAGACTTTGGCGTCGGCCAGGACACGGCCTATGCCGAGCTGGAGATTTCCAGCGAGGAAATCGCGGTCGAAGAGTCATTCGCGCCGGATGATTCTTTCGCACAGCAGGACGATGCGGGATTCGCTGCCGAGGCAAACGTCGGCGATGCAATCGATTCGCAGTACGCCTCCCAGGTCTTTGAACACGCTCGCGAGGTTTCGGCGTACGAGGCCCAAGGCGACTACACCGTATACGCCCATACGGTCGACGTTTCTCCCGCCGAGAGTGATTACCGGGACGAGCCGCACCTTGCCAATTCCGCGTATGAGGCCCAGGCGGGCTTTGAAAGCGCAGCGGAAGCCGCGGAATACGAGGTGTCGGACAGCGCCCACGCCTTTTCACCAGAGGAGAGCGCATCCAACGAAATCCCGGCCGAACCGGTTCAGGACTCCGTCCCCCATGAGCCCGTCTATCTCGGCCTGCAGCCGACGCGTGCTGAGGACGATCCGCTCGAGTTCGAGACCATCGATCTCGAGAAGGAATTGGAGCTGTCGATCGGCGACGCGCTGAAAATCGACGGCGACGAGCCCGAGGCTTACGCTCCCATCGCTGAAGAGGCGGAAGAGCCTGTCCACCTGGGACTGCATCCGGCAACTTTGCCGGAACCGATCGAGCAGGCCATGCCGTCCTACGTGCCGGAGATCGAGGCAGAGGCCTCGGTCGAGGCAAATCTCGCCTATCAACCTGTCTCCGATGAGCCCGCTGCCGGAGGAGAACTGGACTACGTTGCGCGCTGGAACCAGCCTGAGCCGGTTGCGCTTGAAGCATCGTTCGCAGAACCCCAGGCAGTTGCGGCAACAGTAGCCGAAGTGAATGTCGAACCCGAGTTCGGCACCTGGATGCATCATCACTACGCCGACCAGGGCGATGCCGCGGAAGAGCCCTTCCACGCGGAACAGGGGTATGCCGGTTCGGAGACTCATCTGGTGACGGAACCGGTCGCCAACGATGCGCTTGCCCGCGCCGAGCGCGAAATGGCCTGGCAATCGGAAGCGGTGGCGGAAGAGCATGCCTTCCACTCCGAAGAGGCCTACGCGGTGGCGCCCGTAGCGCCTGCTGCCGATGGATACCAGATCGACGACCTGCTGGCGGAAGTGGAACGCTTCCCGATGCCGGAACTCCGTCCATCGTCCGTTCTTCCCTCCGCAGTTGTCCCGTCGCGGCAGTCGGCCCAGGTCGACCACGGCTCGGCGCCGATCTTTACCCGCGCCACTCCCTTCGTGCGCTCGCAGGCGCCGGTTTCTCGTGAAGTGGTTGCCCCGGCGGTAGCGGTCGCCGCACCCGTTGCAGCCGTCGTCGAACCCATTGCTGCAGTGGCCGAACCCGTTGCCATTGCCGCGGCGCCGGTTGCTCGCGTCATCGAGGCGCCGGCTCCCGTCGTAGAGGTTGCCGCCGTACAGCCTTCTGCCGAAGTCAAGCCAGACACCGGGACCGACGGGGGGTTCGACAACTTCGAACTCGATCTTTCCGAGATGGACCTCGATCTCGACCTTGGCGATTTTTCGCTGAACGATGAGAAACCGGTTGCGGCGCCCGTGGCCGAAGTTGCGAAGCGACCAGAGCCTGCGGTGGCTCGCCCGGTCGAGCAGGTGCCTGTGCGGGCAGCGCAGACCGTTGTTCCGCCTGTTGCGACCTATGTCGCGCCGGTTGCCGAGCCGGTGGCAGAGGAAGACGATACTTCAGGAGCCGATTCGACAGACAACGCCCTGCCGTTCGACCCGTCGATGATCGCGGACACCGAGTACAGCGTGTCTCCGGTCACCGAGCTCGACGTGCCGCAGTTGCCGCCCGTCGAAAAGGAAAAGCCGGCCGCCTATCAGCCGGACTACGACCTGGACCTTGATGCGGAAATGGCGCAGCTCTTCGCCGAGCCCTCGGCAGCGAAGACTGCCGCTGCTGTGGCTGTAGGTGCTGCCGCTGCTTCGGCCGGTTATCCCGCCGCCGAGTCATCTGCGGCTGCCGATGGCGACGCGGACGATTTCGAGAAGGCTCTCCAGGAGGACTTTCGCCGTTCCCTGACCCAGGCGGAGCGCACCGCAATTCAGGTCGATCCTCTGCAGGGCGACGAAGAATATGACGACGTCGGCTACGATGAGCCCCGTCGCGGCAAGGGCATGCTGATTGCAGCGTCGATCGCCCTCGTGGTCGCGCTCGGCGGTGGCGGCGTCTATGCATGGATGTGGAGCACCGGTGACGTCGGACCGGGTTCCGGCGAGCCGCGGGTCATCCTTGCCGACAAGGAACCGGTCAAGATCGTGCCCGAGGAAAAGGGCGGAAAGACCGTACCCAACCAGGACAAGGCGGTCTATGACCGCGTGGCCGGAACGGCCGATGCTACGCCGAAGCAGGAAAAGCTGGTTACCACGACCGAGGAGCCGGTTGACGTGGTGCAGCGGACGCTGACGCCGGAAACGCTTCCCAACGATAGCGAGGACGATGTCGCGTCCGTCATCGGTAACGCCGAAGAAGACAGCCGCCTGTTGCCCGGCGTTGACGAGACCGGGACAGCGAAGGAACAGGAAGGCAAGGCGCCCGTCGTTTCTCCGCGCAAGGTACGCACGATGATCGTCAAGCCGGACGGTACGCTTGTTGCTCGCGAGGAAACTGTGAGCGAGGCCGAAACCGCCTCTGCCGCAACATCGGGCGAGGCAGGACAGGACACGATTGGCAACGCCACGAAGTCTGCGCTTGCCGCACCCAGCGGAGCGCTTCCGACGGCAGAAGCCGGCGAGGCAGCTCTTCCCTCTTCCACGCCGCTCAGAGCTGGCGAGAAGCAGGAAGCGGGGACCGAAGGGGCTCTCCAGGAGGTCGCCAAGGCGAACGTTGAGGATTCCGCACCGGTTCGGGTCGTGAAGACGACGACTTTCGGTAACGGCAATACCGGCGGCAATACCCCGGTCCCGGGCGCGAAGCCCGTGGAGGCCAAGGCTGAGCAGGCCACCCCCGTGGCGACGCCCGAGATGACTGCTTCCCAGCCGGCCGAAAAGCCCGCCGAGCAGGTTCAGGTCGCAGCAGCCAACCCGGGTGGTTACGTGATCCAGATCGCGTCGCTGCCTTCGGAAGCCGAGGCCCAGAAGTCCTACGGAAGCCTGTCCTCGAAGTTCTCCGATGTCATCGGCGGACGCGGTGTCGACATCAAGAAGGCTGAGATCCCGAACAAGGGTACCTACTACCGTGTTCGCATCCCTGCCGGCTCGCGCGAGGAAGCCAATGCGCTGTGCTCGAAGTACAAGAGCGCGGGTGGAAGCTGCATCGTCACAAAGTAGGCCGCGATACTCTCAGCGTTAACCAGAAGGGCGCGGATCTCCGCGCCCTTCTTGCGTTGAGGGAAGCCTTTCGGGACGCGGGGCTCTTCGCCTTTGCGGAGCGAGCGCCTATGATCCGGTTCATGAGCGAATCAAAATCCTTTATTTCGGGCTGCAAGGGCCTGAGCCTCACCGCCGACGAGATTGCCTTCTTCCGGGACGAGCGTCCCTGGGGCTTCATCCTTTTCGGGCGCAACATCGGTGAACCGTCGCAGGTCGCCGACCTGACAGCCGCGCTTCGCGACACGGTGGGAGGCGCTGCCGACATTCCGGTACTGATCGATCAGGAAGGCGGGCGCGTGCAGCGCATCAAGCCGCCCCACGTCCAGCAGTATCCGAATGCGGCAGCCCTCGGGGCGATCTATCGCCAGGACGAGGGGAAGGGCCTCAGGGCCGCATGGCTCATGTCGCGCCTGCATGCATTCGACCTCTTGAAGCTCGGCATCAACGTAGACTGCCTGCCGGTCCTCGATGTCGCCGTGCCAGGCGTCCACGACGTCATCGGCAACCGCGCCTACGGACAGGACGCCGACATCGTCAGTGCGATGGGGAAGGCGGCGGCCGAAGGCTTGAAGGATGGCGGTCTATTGCCGGTGATGAAGCATATGCCGGGCCACGGCCGCACGATGGTCGATTCCCATCACGATCTTCCCGTTGTGCATGCGCCGCTCGCGGAACTCGAGCGTTGCGATTTCGTGCCGTTCAGGCGGATGAAGGACGAGCTCATGGGAATGTCGGCCCATATCGTCTTCTCGAATATCGATCCGGACAATCCGGCCACCACTTCGCCGAAGGTCGTGCGCGAGATCATCCGCGGTCATATCGGATTTGACGGGCTGTTGATGTCGGACGACGTTTCGATGAACGCGCTTCAGGGGGATATTGCCACCCGTACACGCGGTATAGTTGCCTCAGGTCTCGACATGGTCTTGCATTGCCACGGCATCATGGATGAAATGATCGCGGTCGCAGAGAACGTGCCTGGCTTGTCGGGGGAATCCCTGCGGCGGGCCAAGGCGGCGCGGGCGGGGTTGCGGGAGCCGGATAACTCCGACGAGCTTGCACTGCGGGAAGAATTCAACCAAATGATTTCCGTGAGTTGATGTAACACACAGGAAACACGGCGCAGGTGACGGGGACGAAGGTGCAGAAAAGGCCACGATCAGTCGATACCCCGATGGACCAGCTCTGGCAGGACAATGGCGCCGAGCGCGGCCTGCACGAGGAAAGCCTCGTCATCGATATCGCCGGCTTCGAAGGTCCGCTCGACCTGCTGCTCTACCTCGCGCGTATCCAGAAGGTCGATCTCGCCCGTATTTCGGTGCTGGCGCTTGCCGAGCAGTACCTGGCGTTCATAGAGCGTGCCCAGCGCATCCGCATCGAGCTTGCGGCAGACTATCTCGTAATGGCGGCCTGGCTCGCCTACCTGAAGTCCAAGCTGCTTATTCCCAAGCAGATCAAGGACGAAGGCCCCTCGGGTGAGGAGATGGCGGCTTCGCTTGCGTTCAGGCTGAAGCGCCTGGAGGCGATGCGTGACGCGGCCACCCGTCTCGTCAATCGCAACCGGCTGGGACGCGACGTGTTTGCGCGCGGTGCGCCGGAACACATTCCGACGGAGCGGCGGACTGCCTTCGAGGCATCGCTCTACGATCTCGTGACGGCCTATGCGTCGCTCCGGCAGCGGCATGCGATCACGCAGGTAACGATCGAGAAGCGCAACGTCTGGTCGCTCGCCGAGGCGCGCGAACTGCTGCATCGCCTCATCGGAGAGGTCGACGACTGGATGGCGCTGGATCAGTACCTGGTTCGCTTCATGGCAAATCCGGCCGAACGCGCGACGGCGCTTGCGAGTGCTTTCGCGGCGTCGCTCGAGATGGTGCGGGAAGGGCACATGGAAATACGTCAGGACGGCGCCTTCCAGCCGATCTATCTTCGGTCGGGCGGCCGCGCGAAGAACGACGAGAACGAGGCTTTCGAAGGTGAGTGAGGTACCCGACCAGGAACTGGCGAGCGAATGCGGCACCGTGGTGGACCCGCGGCGCCTGCATGAGGCTGCGCGCATCGCCGAGGCGCTGGTCTTTGCGTCCTCCGGGCCGGTGTCGGAATCCTACATCGCCGAGCGGCTGCCGATGGGCGTCGATGTTCTCCACGTGATGCGGTCGCTGAAGGCGCTTTATGCCGGTCGCGGCGTCAACCTCGTGAAGGTAGACGATCACTGGGCTTTCCGCACTGCGCCTGACCTTTCCTTCGTCATCCGCACGGATGAGATGGAGGTGCGCAAGCTTTCGCGTGCGGCGCTCGAGGTGCTGTCGATCATAGCCTATCACCAGCCGGTGACGCGTGCGGAGATCGAGGACATACGCGGCGTGCAGACGTCCAAGGGGACGCTGGACGTGCTGATGGAAGCCGGATGGGTTCGCTTCCGTGGACGCCGTCGCACGCCGGGACGCCCGGTGACGTTCGCGACCACGCGGGATTTTCTCGACAATTTCGGCCTGGAGGACATTCGCGACCTGCCGGGGATGGAGGAGCTCAAGGGCTCCGGACTGCTTTCCGGCCGCATTCCTGCGAATTTCCGTGTGCCGTTGCCCCTGGGCGAGGACGAGCCGGCTGGAGACGAGGATCCGATCACGCAGTTTGATCTCGAGGAACTCGGCCTCTTGACACCGGGCGGAAAAGAAGACGAATAACGGAAGGTTATCGTATATCTTCGTAATGCCATTGGGGACATGCCGCTGCTGTTCGCCGCTTGGCGTTTGAAACGCAGGAACGGCAGGAAATGGCTTCGGACCCGTCAGGCTTAAACGGCATAGAGACGAGGCCGGCGCCCGCCGTCACCTTCGCCGCGCGCCTCGCCTTCGAGGATGTCCGCCACAGCTATCACGGCAAGGAAACGATCCGGGGCATTTCGCTGACGGCGGAGCCGGGCGAGGTCTTGTGTCTTCTCGGGCCGTCCGGATCCGGAAAAACGACCCTGCTGCGTATTGCCGCAGGCATAGAGGCGCAGACCGGTGGACGGCTGCTGCTGAATGACCAGGAGATTGCGGGGCCGGCGACATTCCTGCCGCCGGAGAGGCGAGGGATCGGTCTGATGTTCCAGGACTTCGCCCTGTTCCCGCACATGACCATTCTCGAGAACGTCCGATTCGGCCTGACGGACATGGCGAAGCCCGCAGCGCTCGCGGAAGCGATGGTCGCGCTCGAGCGCGTCGGCCTTGCGCGCTATGCGCAGAAGTATCCGCATGTCCTGTCAGGCGGAGAGCAGCAGCGCGTGGCGCTTGCCCGGGCGCTTGCACCGCGTCCGGCTGTCCTGTTGATGGACGAACCTTTTTCCGGCCTCGATTCCCGGCTGAAGGACTCAATTCGGGCCGAAACGCTGACAATTCTTCGTGAATCCCGCGCGACCGCGATCGTTGTCACGCACGACGCCGAGGAAGCGATGCGCATGGGCGACCGCATCGCCTTGCTGCGGGACGGTTGCCTCGTTCAGGTCGGAACCTCCGAGGAGTTGTACCTTCGACCGAAGGATCTGTTCGCCACGGCGTTCTTCTCAGAGATCAACGAATTCCACGGGCGTGTGCGCGGCAATGTCGTTGAAACACCTTTTGGTGCGGTGCCAACCAACGGATTCTCGGACGGGGCGAGGGTGACGGTCGCTGTGCGGTTATCCGGAATTCGGGTCCACGAGGCGGAAGGCAGCATCCCTGCGCGCATTCTTGCGCGTCGGTTCCTCGGTGTTGTCGAATTGCTCGAATTGGCGATCCCGAACACGGATCAGCCACTTCGTGCGCGTATACGTGCGGATCAGCTGCCGCACGGATTGCGCGACGTCGCGCTTTCCGTTAACGAGCGGGACATACTTGTGTTTGAAAAAGACGCCTGAACGTCTTACATCGGGGTTACGGCTTTAAAGGGAGTACGAGAATGGGTTCTTTCAGCATCTGGCATTGGCTGATTGTTCTGGTGGTGGTTCTGCTGCTGTTCGGCCGTGGCAAGATTCCGGAGCTGATGGGCGATGTCGCAAAGGGCATCAAAAGCTTCAAGAAGGGCATGACCGAAGACGAGTCGGCTGCGAACGACACAGCCAAGACCGTCGAGCATAAGGCCGACGAGACGAAGTAAGTGGTGTACGGCCGTGGGCGTGCCCACGGCCTCGTGAGGAACTGCCCCAATGCTCGAAGTCGGCTGGTCCGAGATTCTTGTCATCGCCATCGTTCTTATCATTGTCGTGGGTCCGAAGGATTTGCCGCCAATGTTGCGGGCCTTTGGTCGAATGACGACCAAGATGCGTGGCATGGCGAGCGATTTTCGCTCGCAGTTCGACGAGGCGCTTCGCGAAGCGGATCTCGACGATGTGCGCAAGACCATCGGTGATGCACAAAAGCTCAATCCGATGAACACCATCCGTGACGCGGTTAATCCGCTCAAGCAGATGGGGAGCGAGATTCAGTCCGATCTCCGCAAGGCAGCAAGCACGACGCCGGCAACTACGCCGTCCGTTCCCGAGGCGGCCTCCGCGGAGGCCGCCGGTGATGCTGCGGCGGCCACGGTCGCCGTCGCCGCCACGGAGCCGCAGCCTGCCGCATCAATGGCGTCCGCGCCTCAGGCACTCGTCTCGACACCCGTCGTTGCGGCTGCCGTTCCTTCGTCGGCACCTGCCGTCGATACGACACTCGTGGCTGCCGAACCGCTGAAGGGTGGCAAGGCGGCCAAGGTGAAGGCAAAGAGCGCAGCTCCCGCCAAATCAGTTCCTGCCAACGAGACCGCGGACCTTCCCAAGTCAACGAAGACCCCGGCCCGTGGCACCAAGACCAAGGTCGAAAAGACGGCAGCAGTCGAGAAGCCTGCGCCGCGCAAGACGACCACTCGCAAGAAGAAGAAGGACGAGGCATGAGCGGCGAAATCGAGGACAAGCCCCAGCCGCTGATGGAACACCTGATCGAACTGCGCCGGCGCCTGATTTGGGCGGTGGGAGCATTCTTCGTCGCCTTTCTCGTCTGCTTCTATTTTGCCAAGCAGCTCTTCAACTTCCTGGTCCTGCCGTTCAAATGGTCCGTCCACTGGGCGGGCCTGACGCATCGCAACGTCGAGCTGATTTATACGGCACCGCAGGAGTTCTTCTTCACGCAGATCAAGGTCGCCATGTTCGGCGCACTGGTCATAGCGTTTCCGGTGATCGCACAGCAGATCTACAAGTTCGTCGCACCCGGTCTCTACAAGAACGAGCGCGCGGCTTTTCTGCCCTTCTTGATCGCGTCGCCCATCCTTTTTCTGATCGGTGCGGCTCTCGTTTATTTCTTCTTCACCCCGATGGTCATGTGGTTCTTCCTTGCCATGGAACAGGGCGGCGGGGAGGGGGAAGTTTCCATCCAGCTCCTGCCGAAGGTCTCCGAGTACCTTGGCCTGATCATGACCCTGATTTTCGCCTTCGGCCTGGTCTTCCAGCTTCCGGTGGTGTCCTCGCTTCTGGTGCGGGCAGGCTTCATCGGTTCGCAGACGCTGGTGGAAAAGCGCAAGTACGCGATCGTCATCGCCTTTGTTGCTGCGGCCGTGCTCACACCGCCCGATCCGGTCTCCCAGATCGGTCTTGCGTTGCCGACCATCCTTCTCTACGAGATTTCCATCTACACGGCCCGACTCATCGAACGGCAGCGGGCGCAGGACGCAGCCGCGCAAGCGGACGCGGGCGCGCAAGAGACGTCGACACCGGCAAAGCCAGACGAGGCTTGACGGGTTTTCGTTCTCGGTCGGGCGCTGCCGGGCGAAAGGGCCCCACAACGCAAGGCCTTGAACGACATGCTTGATATCAAATGGATTCGCGATAATGCCGAGGCTCTCGATGCAGCCTTGGCGAAACGAGGCGCGGAACCCGCCGCGGCGAGCCTGATTGCGCTCGACGAAACCCGCCGCACGATGATCCAGAAGGCGCAGGACATGCAGTCGCGCCGCAATGCCGCCTCCAAGGAGATCGGCGCGGCGATGGCCCAGAAGAACTCCGAGCTCGCCGAGAAGCTCAAGGCCGAAGTTGCCGAGATCAAGGTCAGCCTGCCCCAGGCCGAGGATGAGGAACGCCGGGTTACGGCCGAACTCAACGATACGCTGGCGCGCCTTCCGAACATTCCTCTCGATGACGTGCCCGTCGGCGCGGACGAGCACGGCAATGTCGAGAAGTTGAAATGGGGCAGCAAGCCGACCTGGAACCACAAGCCGCTCGAACACTACGAGATCGGCGAATATCTGGGCTGGATGGACTTCGAGGGCGCTGCCAAGCTTTCGGGCGCTCGTTTCACGATCCTCAAAGGCCAGCTTGCACGGCTCGAAAGGGCGCTCGGCCAGTTCATGCTTGACGTTCATACGCAGGAGCATGGCTATACCGAGGTCCAGCCGCCGCTCCTCGTACGCGACGACGCCATGTTCGGCACCGGCCAGTTGCCCAAGTTCGCCGAGGACCTGTTCAAGACAACCGATGGACGCTGGCTGATCCCGACCGCAGAAGTGCCGCTGACCAACCTGGTGCGCGAGGAAATCCTCGATCAGGAAAAGCTGCCGCTCCGCTTTGCAGCCCTGACGCCATGCTTCCGCTCGGAAGCGGGTTCGGCCGGCCGCGATACGCGCGGCATGCTGCGCCAGCACCAGTTCATGAAGTGCGAACTCGTGTCGATTACGGACGCGGAAAGCTCGATTGCGGAGCATGAGCGCATGACCGCTTGCGCTGAGGAGATCCTCAAGCGTCTCGGTCTGCACTATCGCGTCATGACGCTTTGCACCGGCGACATGGGTTTCGGCGCCCGCAAGACCTACGACATCGAAGTCTGGCTTCCCGGGCAGGATACCTATCGCGAAATTTCGTCCTGCTCTGTCTGCGGCGATTTCCAGGGCCGCCGGATGAACGCACGCTATCGCGGCAAGGACGACAAGGCCCTGAAGTTCGTTCACTCGCTGAACGGTTCGGGCGTCGCTGTCGGACGTGCCCTGATTGCGGTTCTTGAAAACTATCTCAATCCTGACGGCTCGGTCACGATACCCGACGTGCTCTTGCCGTACATGGGCGGCCTGACCAAGATTTCCAAAGCAAACTGATCGCGGGACGGATCTACAATGCGCATCCTGCTGACGAACGACGATGGAATTCACGCCGAAGGTCTCGCGGTCCTGGAACGGATCGCGCGGACGCTGACGGACGACGTCTGGATCGTCGCACCCGAGACCGACCAGAGCGGCCTGGCGCATTCGCTGACACTTTCCGAACCACTGCGGTTACGGAAAGTGTCGGAGAAGCGCTTCGCTCTCCGGGGCACCCCGACCGATTGCGTCATCATGGGTGTTCGGGAAGTAATGGAGGTGAAGCCGGACCTGGTTCTCTCTGGAGTGAATGCCGGAGCGAACATCGCCGACGATGTCACCTATTCGGGCACGATCGCCGGTGCGATCGAAGGCACGTTGCAGGGCATCAGGTCGATCGCCCTCAGCCAGGCTTTCCAGCACGCAAACGGCCGCATCGTGCCGTGGGCGGTGGTCGAACACCATGCGCCCGCCCTGATTCGCAGGCTGCTGGAGGTGGAGCTTCCCGACGAGACCTTCTTCAACATCAATTTCCCGAATTGCGCTCCTGAAGAGGTCGAAGGGATAGAGGTGACGTCACAGGGCAAGCTCGAATCCGGTCTCAGCATCGAGGAGCGTGCGGATGGACGCGGGATACCGTATTATTGGCTGCGATTCGGCGAACGGCGTGGTGAGTTTCGTGCGGGTACCGACATCCGGGCGCTGAAGCACAATTCGATTTCTGTAACGCCCCTGAAGCTCAATCTGACCGACTTCGCGGTTCTTGATCGAGTGCAGCGGGCCCTCAACGGCGAGAAAGCAGATTGACGACGGCACGGGTGGTCGAAAAAGAGGGGTTTGCAGCGCTGGCCTTACGGCTGCGCGGCGAGGGTATCAACAACATCGATCTGCTGACGGCCGTCGAGCAGACACCCCGCACCCTTTTCGTACCGCCGCAGTTCGCCGGTGACGCCTATTCGAGGCGGGTCCTGCCGATAGAATGCGGTGCGTTTCTCGAAGGCGTGGATCTGGCCGTCCGCCTCCTGCATCTCCTGAATCTGAAGGCGGGACAGCGTGTCCTAGAGGTGGGGGCAGGCAGCGGCTTCACCGCCTCCGTGATGGGCCGGATGACCGAGCGCGTTCTCACCATCGACCGCTACAAGACGCTTGTTACCAATGCCCAGGCCAATATAGAGAAGGCAGGCGTCCGCAACGTGATCGTTCGCCACGCGGACGGGAGCGCCGGAATGCCGGGCGAGGGCACATTCGACCGGATCCTCGTCACCGCCGCATTCCCGGCGCTGCCGAGAGCATTCGCCGAACAGCTCGTATCGGGCGGCATGCTGATCGCCCCGGTGATGATCAGCGACACGGAATGCCGGATGCTGAAGCTGGTAAAGACTGGCAGCCGTTTCGACCGTGAAGATCTTTTCGAAGTACCGTACCTGCCGATCGTGCCGCATATGGCGCAAGCGCTCTAAGGTTCTCTCCAACTTGGTCGCTCGGTCGACCGTCTCTCGCGTGTGGTTTTTCTGCCAGCCTGTTTCGTCATGGTGCATCGCAGCGACCCGCCGTTAACGATTTGTTAACCATGGACAGCCTCGCGCAAGCTTCGCCCAATAAGCCCAAACCATCACCAAGGATTTCAGGATCCGGCGGAACCTGATGCAGTCGTTGACTGCGCCGGAGCCCGCTGATGGAGTTGGATATGCAAGTCTCGAGCAGGATCTCAAACGCACACACCGGTGACAGCCTCGCCTACCTTGCCAACAGGGCAGTCGGTACCGTCACGGAAGAAGCAACGGAGACCGGGAGCAGCGCACAGCTTTCTGGTGGGACCTACGACCCGTCGGCTCGCGTCTCGCTCTCCGTGGAGGCCCTCCTCGTGTTGAGCGGAACATCAGAGACGGATCAGGCCAGATACCCTGCGCTCACGACGGACGAACGCAACAACATCGATACGCCTGAACTCGCCGCCCGCGAATATGAGGCCTTCGGAAAGTACGCAGAGACCGGCGACTTCAAGAACTATTACCGTGCCTATATCGAGTACTACGATAACCTGCAGCCGATCGACCAGCAGAGCCTGCGCTACGATGGCTCACGGGAAAAGGCGGTCTCGGCGCTGCGCTCCTTTACGTATAACGAAGAGGTCAGCGACACCTACGAACGTCAAGCGGGAGCTCAATTCGACAGGACGTTCGATACCGGAACAAGCGCTAGCGGGTACGGGGATGCTGCGTCGGTGACCAGTCCGGTTGCGATCACCGCCCAGTACGGCGTCGAGAGTTCGGTGCGCATGAGCGCCCGGATTTCGCGTGCCACCTCGATGTACTACACGAGCTTCTGACGCTTCGCCGGCTTGGAGCCGGCCATTGGCGAGTCAGTCGGTAAGCCCTCCGCTGGATGGTAGGCCGGCTGCTGCAGCGAAGCCCGCTCAGCGATCATGGTTATTAATTTCTCAAAACACTGGGACGGATAGGGCCGTTTTAACCGCGCGGTAACTCTAACGCGCTTTAATCATGACACATCAAGTAGCGTACCGATTGGGTAGTGTCATGCGTCAGAGTGTATCGGCGAGTTATGGTAAGACTGCGGTCCGCCTCATTGCGGCGGCCCTTCTCGCGAGTGTAGCGACCGGCTGCAGCTCCGATGCCACAAGGTTCAGTGGCCTCTTTTCCCGGTCGGACGACGTCACCACGGGATCGATACCGCGCCGGACCCTCTTCGGGGGCGGGGCCGTTCCTCGCGGCGATGTCGGGCAAGGGCAGATCATGCCGGCGGAATCGGTTGCCGGCGGCAATCAGTCCTACGGTCAGCCGGCCTCCAACGGGGGAGTGTCGTACGAGCCGATCAATACGGCTACGAACGCGGGTTCGGGAACACGGTACGCGACGACGCCGATGAACGTTCAGCGGACGTCCCTGGCCGAGCCGGCAGTCGCCTCAAGGAACGCCGAGCAGGACGTAGCTCTCGCTCAGCCGATGCCGGCGGCGCGCAAGAAGAGTGAGACGCTCTCGGTCGACTCCGATCCGGTGACGACGGGTACCGTCAAGCCGGGCAAGGCCGGCTGGTCGACGGCGAACGCTCCGGTCGTGATGCTGCGGCAGGGCGAGGATGTCGCCACGCTCTCGCGCCGCTACGGCGTGCCGGAGAAGGAAATCCTCAAGGCAAACGGCCTGAAGCGTTCGACTGATGCCGAGCCGGGCCAGAAGGTCGTCATTCCGACTTTCGGCACGACGGCGAGTGCCGCGAAGGCTTCGACCGACACGACGCTTGGAACCCAGGGCAAGCTGCCAACCCCGGACAACAAATCAGGCGACGCGGTGGCAATTCTGCCTGCGGGCACGTCGAACCGCGAAAAATCCTCTCAGAACGGCGCGGCGACGTCGTCGAAGCTTGCGAATGCGGGCGAGGGGGAGGGCAACACTCCGGGTGCCGGAAACTATGAAGTTCAGCCGGGCGACAGCCTTGCCAAGATCGCTCGCAAGACCGGCGTGTCGGTCGATGCGTTGAGGAAGGCAAACGGCCTCGAAACGGCTTCGATCCGTATCGGCCAGAAGCTGAAGGTTCCCGCCGGCGGCGGTGCTGCGACGGACCAGACCGTGACGGCATCTGTACCGGAAGCCAAGAAGGCCGTGGAGAGCGCGGAAAAGCCGGTGGCCTACCAGCCCCCAGTGAAGACGGTGTCTGTCAGTGAGGCGACGGCTAAGTCCGACGTCACGGACGACGCACCCGAATCGACCGGCATCGGCAAGTATCGCTGGCCCGTGCGCGGTGCGGTCATCGCCGGATATGGCGCGAACGTCGACGGCAATCGCAACGACGGCATCGATATCTCGGTGCCTGAAGGCACGCCGATCAAGGCTGCCGAGAACGGCGTCGTCATCTATTCGGGCAGCAGCCTCAAGGAACTCGGCAACGCCGTTCTGGTGCGCCACGACGATGGTACCGTGACGGTCTATGGCCATACGGGCGACATCAACGTCCAGCGTGGCCAGAAGGTGCAGCGCGGTCAGACGCTTGCGTCTTCCGGAATGAGCGGCAATGCAACGCGCCCGAAGGTGCACTTCGAGGTTCGCAAGAACGCAACGCCCGTCAATCCGATGACCTTCCTGGAGTAGTCGCGTCTCGAAGGTTCGGTAGAGGAGGCCCGGCTTGCCGGGCTTCTTTCATTTGACGAGAGGCTTTCCGAGCCTGCCTGCGAGATCCTGGATGAATTGCCAGGCGACACGGCCCGACCGGGAACCACGGGTCGTGGACCACTCCAGCGCTTCTGCATGCATCTGGCTGCGATCGACATCCAGGTCGAAATGCGCGGCGTATCCATCGATCATCTCGAGAAATTCGCTCTGGCTGCATTTGTAGAAGCCGAGCCACAACCCGAAGCGGTCGGAAAGGGATACCTTTTCCTCGACGGCTTCCGACGGGTTGATGGCGGTCGACTGTTCGTTCTCCATCATGTCGCGCGGCAGGAGATGGCGGCGGTTCGAGGTCGCGTAGAGAATGACGTTGTCGGGGCGTCCCTCGACGCCGCCGTCGAGCGCGGCCTTCAACGACTTGTAGGACGTGTCGTCATGGTCGAAGGACAGGTCGTCGCAGAAGACGATGATCGGGAAGGGAGCGATCTTGAGGATATCCATGAGCGCGGGTAGCGTGGCGATATCCTCGCGGTGCACCTCGACGAGTTTGAGGCTCGTTCCCGTTTCCCTTCCCGCAAGCGCATGGACCGCCTTGACCAGAGAGGACTTGCCCATGCCGCGGGCACCCCAAAGGAGAACGTTGTTGGCCGGCAGTCCCTTGGCGAAGCGCACCGTGTTGTCGACCAGAATGTCACGGACGTGATCGACTCCGCGGATGAGATCGATGTCGATCCGGTTGGGACGAGCAACCGGCTGCAGATATGAACGCACGGGAGCCCAGACGAAGCAGTCGGCGGCGTTCCAGTCGTTGACCGCCGGCGCCGGACCGGCGATGCGCTCCAGCGCCATGCGCAGGTGGCGGATTTCGGCAAACAACTGATTCACTTGTTCTTCCTGCAAGGTCGTTTCTCCTCGTAACGAGCGCCGGTCGATGCGCCTTATGCTGAGGTGTGCCGGTATCATGTGCGTGCGGAGCAGCAAAGGGGAATTGGCGGGAAAACACCGGCCAATCTCCCATGGGTTGTTGCATTCATACGGCTGTTGCCTATATTCCGCCCATCCTAATGGGCCCTGACGGCCTGAAATTCCAGTCTTCAAGGAGTATATGATGTTCATTACCGAGGCTTTCGCCCAGACGGCTCCCGGCGCGTCGGCTGGCGGCGCAGACATCCTGATGTCGGTTCTGCCCTTCCTCCTGATCTTCGTCGTCATGTACTTCCTGATCATCCGCCCGCAGCGCGCCTCCATGAAGCGTCGCGAAGAGCTGCTGAAAAACATTCGCCGTGGCGATCAGGTCGTTACCGGCGGCGGCATCGTCGGGAAAGTGACGAAGGTCGTTGACGACAACGAGGTCGAAGTGGAAATTGCGGAAGGTATCAAGGTGCGCGTCATGCGCAGCGGTATCTCCGAGGTCCGCGTCAAGGGCGAACCCGTCAAGGAATGACATGGTCCTGCGGTCGGGTGGCAGGTGCCCTCGGCCGCACGGCAGGCTTTTCAGCCGGCGGGACAGCCGGGCATTCGAGGTGTGATGCTGCAATTCGCCCGCTGGAAAACCATTGTTGCCTGGCTCGTTGCCTTTGCGAGCTTTCTGATCGCCCTTCCCACCGTGCTACCGCCGGAACAGGCGCAATTGCTGCCCTCCTGGATGTCCGGGAAGAGGCTTGCGCCGGGGCTTGATCTTACCGGCGGAACCTACCTGATGCTCAAGCTGGAGCATCAGGACGTGCTCAACGATCGGCTTGCCGCGACAGTCGATGCGACCGCACAGGCCTTGAGGTCGGCGCGCATCCCCTATTCGGGATTGATGGGAACCGGCCACGAGGCACAGGTTCGCATCCGCGATGCAGCGCGAACGAAGGATGCGCTCGCGGCTCTTGCAAGCCTCGCCGGCGTCACAACCACTGACGACGGCACAGGACTGTTGCACGTCGTGCTGACGCCCGTGGCCATCGAAGAGGCAAACGCCAACGCCGCGCGGGAATCCCTCGACGTGGTCACCCGCCGCATGCGCGAACTCGGGCTCGCCGACGGTGTGGCGCGGCTGGATGGAAAGCAGCGAATCGTCGTCCAGGTCGCGGGCCTGTCGGATCCGCAACGGTTGAAGGACATGCTGGGGCAGCGCGGCACTTTGTCCGCGCGGCTGATCGATACCAAAAGCTCTGTCGAAGCGGCCATGGAGAGCGGTGCTCCTCCCGGTACGCAGCTTCTTTATTCCCTCGACGAACCGCCCGAAGGATTCCTCGTAAATCGGTCGGCGGTCTTCACGGCGGCGGATATCACTGCGGCGGCAGCCTCGGTCAACGATCGTGCCGGTGCTGCGGCCATCGAACTTCAGCTGAACCCCGCAGCGGCTGAGCGGCTTTCGCAAACGACGAGGGATAACATCGGACAGAGGCTTGCGATCGTCCTGGACGAGCAGGTTCTGTCGACGTTGGATATCGACGCTCCCATTGCCGGTGATGCGTTGAAGATCACCGGCGGTTTCGACGAGACCGGAGCGGTGAACCTTGCGATGGTGCTGAGGGCTGGCGAGTTGCCGGCGTCCCTGACGCTTCTGGAGGAAAGGTCGATCGAGCCGGCGCTCGGGGCCTCCTCGGCGCGCTCGGCACTGCTGGCGGTTCTCGTCAGCGGCGTGGCGGTCGCGATCTTCATGGCGGGCTTCTACGGAACCTTCGGGCTGATCGCCGCGATTGGCCTGTGCTTCAACTTGCTTATGATCCTGGCCGTGCTGGTGTTGACCGGGACGGTAATCACGCTTCCCGGGATAGCCGGCATCGTCCTCATCATCGGCATTGCTGTCGACTCGAACGTATTGATCTACGAACGCATGCGGGAAGAGTACCGCAACGAACCGTCGCTGGCTGATGCCGTCGAGAATGGCTACTCGCGCGCATTCTCGACGATTGTCGATGCTGCGATGACGACACTGATTGCCGTCCTGGTCCTGTTCCTGCTTGGCTCTGCGCCGATACAGGGCTTCGCCATTGTCGTCGGCGTCGGTATCATCACCACCTTCTTCGTCACCTTTACGTTGACGCGATGGCTGATCGTGGGTCGGCTTCGCCTCATCCGTGCCAGCCATCTGCCGCGGGCGATCCGCACGGTGATCTTCGACGGCGTGCACCTGCGCTTCATGTCCATCCGCAATCGCGTATTCCTCGTGACCGCGTTGCTGACGATCGGGGCAGCCGGATTGATGATGAGCGGCGCGGTGCACATGGGCATCGATTTCAGCGGCGGAGCGTTGCTGGAAGTCCGGGCGCGTCAGGGCGATGCCGATGCGGAGGACATTGCCGGACGACTGCGCGAGCTGAACCTCGGCGATGTCTTCGTTCGCGGGTCGGGATCCCCCAGCACTGCCGTCATTCGCATTTACACGCAGGAGGGTGGAGAGAATGCGGAGCAGACGTCTGCCCTGGTCGCGCGGGGCGAGTTGGAGGAGGACTATGAAATCCGCCGGGTCGAGGTCGTGGGGCCGTCGGTTTCCGGGGATTTCATTTCGGCCGCGACCTTCGGCATTCTCGTCGGTTTTCTCGCCCTCATGGGATACATCTGGGCACGGTTCGAGTGGCAGTTCGCCATCGGCGCCATCATTGCCGTTGCGCACGACATCTTTCTCACGATCGGCTTTCTCGCGCTGCTCAGCCTCGAGTTCAACATTGGAAGCGTTGCCGCGCTTCTGACCATTGCAGGCTACTCCCTCAATGATACCGTCGTGGTCTACGACCGGATTCGCGAGAACCTGAAACGCTACCGGCTGATGCCGCTGCCACTCGTCATCGATGCTTCGATCAACCAGACCCTGTCGCGCACGGTGCTGACGTCGGCGACGACGCTGCTGGCGCTCGCCATGCTCGCGATCTTCGGAGGCGAGGCCATTCGTGCGTTCACGCTCACCATGCTCTTTGGTGTGGCGGTCGGAACTTTTTCCTCTATCTACATCGCCGGGCCGGTGCTCATTCTTTTCAAACTGAGGCCGGACCGCTATCGCATCGGACGCGGCGGTACGTCTGCCGCACCGCAGGCCGGAGGTGACCATGCCTAAAGGTATAGAAATTCGAGATGCGCACTTTCCTGGCCGCGCGCCCATCGACGCCTACGGCAATGGCGGGTTTCGCTTTGCGGACATGTCGCATCGCGGCTCGATCCTGTGCTTGCCATCCGGAATCTATGGTTGGGACAAGGTCGAGAATGATCCCCTGACCGTAGCCGATCTCGAGCGCGTGCTGGACGAGGCAGGTGACATAGAGGTGCTGCTGGTCGGGACCGGCAGCCAGATACGTCCGCTTTCGGCCGAACTGCGGGCGGCGCTGAAGGACAAGCGGATCATTTCGGATCCCATGAGTACGGGAGCCGCGGTGCGCACCTTTAACGTCATGCTCGCGGAATCCCGGGCAGTCGCGGCCGCCCTCATCGCCGTGTAACGAAGGAACTGCAGATTGAATGCCAGCATGAGCGCGGAATACTCCCATTGTCTGGAGGTGCTTCGCGAGACCGACCGTGACCGCTATCTCGCCTGCCTGCTCGCGCCCGAACCGGCCCGGGGCGCGCTTGCGGCACTCTACGCCTTCAATGCCGAGATCGCGCGGGTGCGCGACATCGTACGCGAGGCGCTTGCCGGCGAGATCCGACTGCAATGGTGGCGGGATCTGCTTGAAGGCGCTCCGAGCGGGGAGGCGACCGGCAATCCGCTTGCTGCTGCCCTCATGGACACCGTCCGCCAGTATCACCTGCCGGTCGCCGTGTTGCTCGACATGATCGATGCGCGCATCTTCGACATCTACAACGACCCCATGGAAAGCCGGACGACCCTCGAAGGCTATGCCGGGGAAACCGCGTCCGCCCTGATCCAGTTGGCCAGTCTCGTTCTCGATCCCGCGAACGCTTCGAAATCGTCGGACGCGGCCGGTCATGCCGGGGTCGCACAGACGATCGCAGGGACCTTGCTGCTCTTGCCAATTCATCGCCGCCGGGGACAGGTCTACATTCCGGCCGACCTGCTCGCAGCAACGGGTCTTAGCGCCGAGGGGTTGCTCGCAGGGACCGACACGGATGCGATACGGCGCGCGATCAACGCCTATTCCGGCCTCGGACGCGAGCATCTGCGCAGGGCGAGCGAAGCTGGGGGCATCTCGCCCGGCAATTTCCCTGCCTTCGTCCCTGTCGCGATCGCCCGACATGTTTTCGACAGTGCCGAGAAGGCCGGAGCGGCGGTCCTGGACAAATCCATAGTGCCGGCCCAGTGGCGTCGCCAGTGGTGGATGTGGCGTTCGGTCCGGCGGCAAGCATTCTGACCGGGACGACAGCTGATGGCCGGGAAAGAAATCCGATCGGCCATGGCTTGGCTGAAGCCGGATATTCACACCGCGATGCACCGCGCAGCAGCGCTCGGCGTCTCCTCTGACATGGAGCGCGCCGGTTGCGTTCAAGGGACGTCCCGTCCGGAAACCCACCGCCTCAGATCTCGTCTCCGGGACGTGAACATCGTCCCAAAGAGCCGGCCGTAGTACACCAAGCTGGCGCAAGCCTCGTGGACTACGAAGGCGGAACTTCACCCGAACGGAGGCTGGTCCCGTCATGTTGTGGTTGGTCATCGTTTTTGCGCTGTTGCTCGCGGCCTATCTCTATCAGCGTCATTTGCGCGGCAAGGCCGAAACTCCGTTGGACGAGGAGACGGGGCTTGCGATCATCCAGTTCGGGCAGGCCTTTCCGAACGAAGCCATTCGCGAGGTTGCCACGACCGTGGACCAGCGACATGTGTTCCTTCGCCTTCATGACGGCAAGGCAGGGCACATGCATGTGCACGGACATCACTTCGGCTGCCACCTCATCGAACCTGGCACCGTGCGCGCTACCCCCGAACCCAGCGGCAAAGCACTGAAGATCGAGTTCGAGGAATACCCGACGGAGAATGGCCTGTTCGAATTCCGCACCGTCGCTGAGGCGGCGGAGGTGTCGCTGTGGCTGCTCGGGAGCTTCATGCCCACGCAAGAGATGGCGCGCGGTTAAGGCTTGTCTTCCGGGATACGTCACGGGTTTCGGTTAGGATTCTCGAAACATGCTCGCGCACCGCGGATCGTAAACCCGAAGAATCGCGACGCACGCCTGCTGCCCGCGGTTTCAGCGGCGGATTAATCGCCGTGAGGCGCTCCCGCCGCTTTGCGCGGGGCGCTCTATGCCGTCTGATCCAGCCAGTTGGCGCAATCCGCCAGCGCGCGCTGGGCCGTCGCTTTCTTCTTCGCGATCGCCTTGTCCTTGCCGCGGAAGCGCTTGATGCCCTCGGGACGCACGATCTCGCCCGGCTCCAACAGAGGGAACAGGCCAAAGTTGATGTTCATCGGCTGGAAGGAGCGCTTGCCCGGTTCGTCGTCGGACACGATGTGCCCACCGGTGATGTGGTTCAGCAGTGATCCGAAGGCCGTGGTCTCCGGCGGAAGGCGCGGTGTATCCCCGTGGCGTTCTGCGGCGGCGAACCGCCCGGCGAGCAGTCCGATGCTTGCGCTTTCGACATAGCCCTCGCAGCCGGTGATCTGACCCGCAAAGCGCAGTCCTGGGCGACCCTTCAATGCCAGAGTGCGGTCCAGCAGAACCGGAGAGTGGATGTAGGTATTGCGATGCAGACCGCCGAGGCGGGCGAATTCTGCGTTTGCGAGACCCGGAATCAGCCGGAAGATCTCCGCCTGGGCGCCGTATTTCAGTTTCGTCTGGAAGCCCACCATGTTGTAGAGCGTGCCGAGCGCATTGTCCTGACGGAGCTGTACGACGGCATAGGGCTTGACCGAAGGATTATGCGAGTTGGTGAGACCCATCGGCTTCATCGGGCCGTGGCGCAGCGTTTCGCGCCCGCGCTCGGCCATGATCTCGATGGGCAGGCAGCCGTCGAAATAGGGCGTGCCTTCCCACTCCTTGAAACCGGTCGTGTCGCCAGCAACCAGCGCATCGACGAAGGCATTGTACTGCGCCTCGTCCATCGGGCAGTTGATGTAGTCCTTGCCCGTTCCACCCGGTCCAACCTTGTCGTAGCGGGACTGGAACCAGCAGACATCCATGTCGATGCTGTGGGTGTGGACGATGGGTGCGATGGCGTCGAAGAAGGCGAGCTGGTCGGCACCTGTCTGCTGCTGGATGGCGGCGGCGAGTGCTGGAGATGTCAGCGGGCCGGTGGCGATGATTGCCTGATCCCATTCAGCCGGAGGCAGGCCCGCGACCTCCTCGCGCACGATCGTGATGAGAGGGTGTGCCTCGAGCGCGGCGGTGACCGCGGCCGAAAAGCCGTCGCGATCGACCGCCAGTGCGCCGCCGGCCGGCACCTGGTTGGCATCCGCAGCCTTCATGATGAGCGAACCGGCGAGCCTCATCTCCGCATGCAGGACCCCGACCGCATTGCTCATCGCGTCGTCGGAGCGGAACGAGTTGGAGCAGACGAGCTCGGCAAGACCATCGGTCTTGTGGGCGTCCGTGCCGCGCACGCCGCGCATTTCATGGAGAATGACGGGAACGCCGCTTTCCGCGATCTGCCAGCTGGCTTCGGAGCCTGCCAGTCCGCCGCCGATGACGTGAATGGGTGCAAAGGAGGTCGTAGTGTTCATGGGACGGCTCCTTATCATGCCCTTCCGGCGCATTCCAATGCCCGGAATCAAAAACGGCACCAGATGGTGCCGTTTAGATCGTTCCTCGCGCTTATCCGTATTCCGGCAGCAGCGTCGGAAATTCGGCTTGCTTAGCGGAAGGAACGTGCTGCGATGCCACGGATGTCGTAGCGGGTCAGGCCGATGTCCGAGAGCGTGTGGTTCGACAGGTTGCCGAGTTCGTTCAGGGTGCGGCGGTAGCTAATCCAGTTCTTTGCAATGCGGATCGGGTTCATGGTTCATCTCCTCGATGGGTTGCCGTGACGGAAGCGTCATCGGTTGTTGGTGTCTATTTACGCCTTCTCCTTGTATTTGTGCAGTGCAAAGAAACAGCACCTGCTATGCAATTGTGCAATAAGGTGTTTGAAAACTGTGCATCTCAAGCCAGTGATGAGAAAACAGGCGGGCGTTTTCGCGGAACCGGCTGTGGTGACGAAGGCCCCGGATTTCAGGCGTTTCGTAGGTCAGATTGCCGCAGGGGCGCTGGGCGAATAACCGCCGGGTTCATTCCGTCGGTCTGCTGCCGATTTCGCAGGCAAGATCAGCCATGCTCGACAGTCACGGGAGGGCGGGCGATGGGGTGGGGAGCCACTGAGAGCGAATGCGCGTCATGGTGGAGCCGGCCGCGACCGGAGATGTGGGGCGATCGAGCGGCGGTGGGGTCGATTGGTCGAGGCGGGGTGGGGTGCCTGTTATGCTGCGCCCAAACTAGAAACGCCTCCCGAATTTCTTCGGAAGGCGTTTGAGGCGGTAATCCGTCGGCTGCTACTGCGAATTACTTGATAGCCTGACGGGCAACGTGCGGGATGTCGCTGCGGCCGATGCCGAGGTCGTTCAGTTCGCGGTCGGACATGCGGCCGAGTTCGGTGCAGGTCTGACGGTACTTGCGCCAATTGTTGAAAGAGCGAGCGAAGTTCATTTTCGTATTCCTTTCCTTTGTGTTGCGGGTTTGCTGCAAGGCTCTGCGCCAACCCCCGATCTGATGGTTTGAATATACGTGAGTTTCTTCGGAAAGACAGAGACAATGCCGTATGGCACCCATGCACTCAGTGCATGTCAATCCTATAAATCATCAAAATGAGCGCACAATTTGAGCGCATTTGGGCGGCGAGCTTGAGTGCTTCTGGCGGGGGAAAAGAAATAGCGCCCGCTGGGGGAGGAGGTCCAGCGAGCGCTACTTGTCTTGATTGGCAACTGGGAGGAGGAGTGTCGCCAATCGCATCGGGCTTCGCTGGGAGGAGGAGTGCGTCGCCCGATTGATGAGATGAATATAGTGTCGTTCGTTGCTGCAGAAAAGCGAGTTTCAGGAATAACACCAATGCGAATTACGCATATCTAGACAAGAAAATAGGCGCAAACTGGCCTAATAAATAGGCAATTGTGGAGAAATTGCTCCGAAAACGTAAAATAACATCAATTTGACATGAGAATTTCGCAAACAATAACGCCCGCTGGGGGAGGAGGTCCAGCGGGCGTCATTTGGAGTGACTGGCGACTGGGAGGAGGAGTGTCGCCAATCGTATCGAAGAGGCGCTGGGAGGAGGAGTGCGCCGCTTCGAATTCATTTCGGTGCCCTTCGGGCTCCGGGTCTTGTCCAGACCGTGGTCCGGGCGGCTGACCGATGCCGCTTGCCCCTGTTTCTGTCACTGCCATGTGCAGCGCCTTGAAACTTCAGGGCTTTGGATCTCTCCGATCCATGCTCTCAACATAGTATGATAAATTGCTTTTGTGCAGTGCAATATGAGCATGGAAGATATGCGCACGCTGCATGTCCACTAATTTGCTCGATATTGCGGGCTGCAGGCGCGTTTAGCTCGAATTTCTCCCCATATTGGTGGGGTTTCGCTTTTCTTCGGAGGATTTTCGTCGATTTCGTTTGGGCAAATGCCCGAAATCTCGGTTTTTGCCCCTCCTGTAAAATTGCTGTCGGAACCGGTATCCTTGCATTGACAGGGCTCGAATCGCTTCGGAAATGCCATTTCGCTTCTCCGGGCGCCATTCACGAGGGGGTGGGGATGTATCGGGGCAGGCTCGAACGGGATCTGAAACTGTGGGTTAAGGGTGGCCTCCTGGACGGAAGCACAGCGGACAGACTGCTTGCAGAATATGACGCGCGCGAGAGTAGCTTCAGTCTGGGGCGGGTACTCATGATCATTGCCGCGCTCCTCGTTTCAGCGGCCGCGCTGCTTCTCGTGGCGGCGAACTGGGAAGCGATACCACGTACGATCCGGCTCGGCGGGATCATCGCGCTCATCTGGGGGGCTTATCTCGGCGGTGGATGGCTCGCGGCGCGAGGGGCACCGCGGTTGTCGGCAGCGTTTCTCGTCGCAGGGACGCTATTTTTTGGCGGCGCGATCGCCCTGGTCGGCCAGATGTATCATCTCTCAGGGGATGCGACGCAGGCTATGCTCACGTGGTTTGCCGGCGCAGTCGCCGCCGCGGCGTTGTTTAGGTCCGGTGCTGTCACGGCTGTCGCCGGATTTCTGGCCTTTGCAGTGTCGGGTGTGGATTGGGGAGAAACATTGGGTCCGCCGAGCGATCTGCTCGTCTGGCTGATGCCGCTCCTTGCGGTGGTCGTACTGCTGCTTGCACGGTATACGGGCGCGAGCCGGGCGAGGCATCTCGCCTATCTTCAGGCTGTGGCCTGGCTTTTCCTTCTCTATATGGAGAACGACGGGAGGGTTACGGCGTTTGCGATCGCTGCAGGGGGTGCAATCTGCTACCTGCTTGCGACGCTGCGCATCTCGCCTCTTCATGCAATGGCCAGGCAGGCGGGCTCGGCGCCGGCCTTCTACAGTTACCTCGTACTCCTCGGCGGGCTCTTCGTACTTCACTTCGAGAACCAGACGGTGGGCGGAACGCTTGTGCTCGGGATCGTGACACTTGCCGTTGCGATCGGCGGGATCGTTCTCTCCGGCAGGGACAATGGCGCCGTCCGCTATCTGGCCTATGCCGCCTTCGCGGCCGAGACACTCTATCTTGCATCCGAAACGGTAGGGTCGATCATCGGGACGTCAGGCTTCTTCCTCGTTTCCGGTCTGGTCGTCGCATTGGTTGCATGGATGGTGCTGCGACTCGAAAGGCGGTTTTCCGGAGCCGCGACAAAGGTGGAGGCTTGATCATGGCACGCGTCTTGTCCGGCTGGCATATTTCACCAGTTGTTGCAGGTCTCCTCGTGGCGGTGCTGCAAACGGCGATCATCGGTTACATGGTCGAGGGGCGCGCCTCGATCCTGCGGAGCGGCGCAGAGGTTCGGCTGAAAACACTGCCTGTCGACCCAAGGGACCTCCTGCGTGGCGACTACGTGGTGCTGAGCTACCCGATGTCGACAATACCGAGCACGATCATCACGGGCCCGATCCCGTCGCGCTCGGGAGAGCAGCGGCTGAATGTAAGACTTCTGCCGGGCGCCGATGGCACCTGGACTGCGAGCGAGGCCTCGTTCGCGGATCTGGCCCCGGCGGCAGGCAGCGTGGTGGTGCGAAGCCTGCCCTTCGAATTCTATAGGAGCGGCGAGGGAGGGCTGCCTGAGACGCTCTTCGTGCAGTACGGCATCGAGCGCTACTATGTTCCGGAGGGCGAGGGCAGGGTCCTCGAGGATGCCCGCAACCAGGACGAGCTCGAAATCGACGCACGCGTGTCGGCGTCAGGCGAGATGCAAATCGCCCGTATCCTCCTGCGAGGCAAGCCCGTCTATGATGAGCCGCTCTATTGACGGAAGGTTGCCCGATCCCCTGTTTAAATGTGGCACCGGCGTGTCACATTTTCCTTTGATCCCGCAGAATCGGATGATATAGAGACGCCGCGCTCGGGAAGACCACGTGCGGCGGCATTTGCGGCCCGGTGGCTATGCGGCTTTCTGAACGCGGGTATGGTGAAATTGGTAGACACGCCAGATTTAGGTTCTGGTGCCGCAAGGCGTGGGAGTTCAAGTCTCTCTACCCGCACCAGGAACCACAAGATGCGGGATGGGTGTCCCGTCATGGCGTGGAACTGGCCTTTGCTCCGCTGCTTCGATGGATCGGAGGTGCGAGGCGGCTCGCATAAGAATGCTGCCCTTGTCCTCGAATCGGCTCCGGTTTGAGAGGGTTTGCGATCCAGCGCCATTTTGCTTGCCAAAAGGCCACAAAATTCAGTAAAGCCACACCCGGCAAATGGACCCCGGAGGGGTGCTCGCGACAAACCGGCTTCCGGTCGAGCACCGCCAACTCGAAATAAAGGTTTGAACATGCAGGTTATCGAAACGCTCGCTGAAGGGCTGAAGCGCGAAATCAAGGTCGTTATTCCGGCCAAGGACATGGAAGCTCGCATGAACGAGCGCCTGGCAGAAGCCAAGGATCGCGTTCGCATCAACGGCTTTCGCCCGGGCAAGGTTCCGGTCGCACACCTGAAGAAGGTTTACGGCAAGTCCATCATGGCGGATCTCGTCAACGAGATCATCCGTGACCGTCCGACCGAAATCCTTTCCGAGCGTGGCGAGAAGTCCGCGACGCAGCCTGAAGTCGCCATGACCGAAGATCAGGCGGAAGCCGAAAAGATCCTCAACGCAGAGGCCGATTTCGAGTTCACGCTGTCCTACGAAGTGATTCCGGCAATCGAACTCAAGGATGTCTCCGGCATCAAGGTCGTGCGCGAAGTCGTCGATATCGACGACAAGGAAGTCACCGACCAGATCCTGCGTATCGCCGAGAGCGCACGCACCTACGAGAGCAAGAAGGGCAAGGCCGCTGAAGGCGACCGCGTCACCATGGATTACCTCGGCAAGGTCGACGGCGTTGCCTTCGACGGCGGCAAGGATGAAGACGCGGAGCTGGTAATCGGCTCGAACCGCTTCATTCCGGGCTTTGAGGATCAGCTCGTCGGCCTGAAGTCAGGCGACGAAAAGGTGATCACCGTAACCTTCCCGGCCGACTATCCGGCTGCGAATCTGGCCGGCAAGGAAGCCACATTCGACATCAATGTGAAGGACGTCGCCGCTCCGGCCGCGCTCGAAATCAACGATGAACTGGCAAAGACCCTCGGTCTCGAGTCCGCCGACCGCCTCAAGGAAGTCGTTCGCGGCCAGATCGAAAGCCAGTACGGCTCGATGACCCGCCAGAAGGTCAAGCGTCAGATCCTCGACCAGCTGGACGAAATGTACCAGTTCGACACGCCGCAGCGCCTGGTCGATGCCGAGTTCGAAAACATCTGGCGCCAGATCAACACCGACCTCCAGCAGGCTGGCAAGACCTTCGCAGACGAGGAAACGACCGAGGAAGAAGCACGCGTCGAGTATCGCAAGCTCGCCGAGCGTCGTGTTCGCCTCGGCCTGGTCCTCTCCGAAATCGGCGAGAAGGCTAACGTTCAGGTAAGCGACGAGGAAATGCAGCGCTCGCTGTTCGAACAGCTTCGCCAGTTCCCCGGCCAGGAAAAGCAGATCCTCGAATATTTCCAGAAGACCCCGGGTGCAGCCGCTTCGCTCCGCGCTCCGCTTTTCGAAGAGAAGGTTGTCGACCATCTCCTCGGCGAAGTGAACGTCACGGACAAGACGGTTTCGAAGGAAGAGCTTCTGGCTGACGACGAAGCCGAAGGCGACGCAAAGTCCGAAGCCAAGAAGGCTGCGCCGAAGAAGAAGGCCGCTGCCAAGGCTGACGCCGAGGAAGGCGAGGAAGCTGCCGCTCCGAAGAAGAAGGCCGCCGCCAAGAAGAAGGCTGCCGACGACACCGCCGAGTAATTTCCGGCGCCTCGCGCGACAAATCTTGAAGGGCCGTCCCGCAAGGGGCGGCCTTTTGCGTTTGAGGCCGGATTGCCGACAGCGTCCATGAAGTAATGTCTTCCGGGACGGGCTATCGGTTTCCAGATGCAATCATATGCGGAGGTTTAGTGACAAGGCGCGCCCTGCGAACCCAATGGATCGCGGCGCGCCGCGCACTTGGTGTCGCCACGTCGCCAAACATCAGCCGAACGCAACCGCGCTCACTTCAACGTGTGTTGAAGGGCGCGGCAGACGCAGAGAATGGGGTGATTGAAGGCGGCTGTGGCTGACGGGTCAGTCGGCCCTCTTGATCTCGCCCATGCGGTTCCAGGCGTCGAGGCCGGCGATCTTATAGGCTTCTGCGAGGGTGGGGTAGTTGAACGTATTCTCTACGAAATACTCGACTGTTCCCTTGAGGTTCAGCACGGCCTGGCCGATGTGAACGAGCTCGGTCGCCCCTTCGCCGACGATATGGACGCCGAGGAGGCGGCGCGTCTTCAGCGAGAAGATCAACTTGAGCAGGCCGGAGTCGAGCCCCATGATGTGGCCGCGCGACGTTTCGCGGAAACGGGCGAGCCCGCACTCATAGGGAATGCCGCGCTCCTTCACTTCCTCTTCAGTCAGTCCGCAGGTGGAAATCTCCGGAACGGCGTAGATGCCGTAGGGGAAATACTTCGGCGGCTCCTTGGCGATTGCGCCGACGGCAACCCGTGCCGCGATTCGACCCTGTTCCATCGAGGTGGAAGCGAGGCTCGGGAAGCCGACCACGTCGCCCGCGGCGTAGATATGCGGAACTTCGGTCTGGAAAGTCTCGGCATTGACCTTCAGCCGCCCACGGCTGTCGGCCGTCAGCCCGGCGGCTGCGAGGTTCAACGTGTCCGTTGCACCCATCCGGCCGGCGGCATAGAGCACCATGTCGGTCACTACGACGCGGCCGTTGTCGAGCTTGATCGAGCATTTGCCGTTCTCGAGTTTCTCGACGGTTTCCGCCTTCTGACCGAGGATCAGCTTCATGTTGCGGTCTCGAAGCTGATAGATGAAGTCATCGACGATTTCGTTGTCGATGAATTCCAGAATGGTTGACTTCGGATCGATGACGGTGACCGCCGTGTCCAGGGCGCTGAAGATAGTGGCGTATTCGATGCCGATGACCCCGGCGCCGATGACCGCCATCGAACGAGGCAGGTCGGTGATATCGAGCAGCTCGTCGCTGTCCAGGACGGCCTGGCCGTCGAAGGGGATGTTCGAGGGGCGATAGGGCTTCGTGCCGACCGCGAGCATGATGCTCTTGCCCGTCACATGGATGGTTTCGCCATCGTCCTTGATGATCTGGAGCGTTTCAGGCGTGACGAAGCTCGCCTTGCCACGCATGTGCTGCACGCGATTGCGTGCGAACTGGTGCTCCAGAACCTCGACCTCGTGATCGAGCGTAATCAGGAGGCGGCGGCGCAGATCCTCGGCACTGATTTCTTGCTTGACCCGATAGGCCCTGCCGTAGAAGCCACGCTCGCGCCAGCCGGAAAGGTTGAGGGCGGTCTCGCGCAATGTCTTCGAGGGAATGGTGCCGGTGTGCACGGAGACGCCGCCGACCCGCTTGCCCTGTTCGATGACAAGGACCTTGTGGCCAAGCTTGGCAGCCTGGATCGCCCCCCGGCGTCCTGCTGGGCCACTGCCGACAACAACGAGATCGTACTGGTTCATGGGTACTTCCGGAGATGAGATGGAATCATTGTGCGATGCGGAAATTTTCATCCTCAAGCGACTATATGGTCAATCTTACAATTTAATAAAAGCATTATGTCAGGCTCCCAGTCCTGCGGATGTCAAGTCGTCGCCTGCGGGAGTATAATCCAAAGCGGCTAACGCGCCGTACCCGTGTGGAGTTGAGACTAGGATGGGAGGGGACTATGGCGGTGGGAACGAGCAGCAAGGTTCGCACGATGACCTCTGGCGCGAACACGGCGGACCTCGATGGCGCCATGCCGGCTAGCCTGCCACCTCGGCCCGGTGTTGTTGCAGCGGCGGTCTACGAGAACGGGAAGCGCATTCGCGACATCAAGATCGAGGAGGCGACCGCCTGGAGGGAGCGGCCGGGCACGGTCGTGTGGATCGGGCTCCATGAACCGGACGATCCTCTGTTGCGAGAAGTTCAGGCGGCCTTCGGGCTACATGACCTGGCAATCGAAGATGCCTGCCACGCCCACCAGCGACCGAAGCTCGAAATCTACGGCGACGCCATGTTCGTCGTGGCGCGCACGGCACACATGAAGGACGATGTGATCGTCTTCGGCGAAACGCACATCTTCGTCGGCCGCGGCTATGTCGTGTCGGTACGCCACGGACCCTCGACGTCCTACAATCTGGTGCGCCAACGCTGCGAGGCCACGCCCGTTTCGCTTGCACAAGGCGAGAACTATATCCTCTATTCCATCCTCGATTTCATCGTCGACAACTACCTGCCCGTGGTCGAGGCGATCCACGAGGAGGTCGAGGAACTCGAAGAGCGTGTGCTGAGAGAGCGGTTGGACAAGAGGGACGTCGAGCGTCTCTACCTCCTGCGTCGCAATCTTCTGCGCTTGCGCAATGCGGTGGTTCCGCTCGTAGATGTGTGCCGGCGCCATGAGCACCTCGAACTCCCGGGAATGGATGCGAACCTTCACACGCTCTTCCGGGATGTCACTGATCATGTCCGCCGCGTGCAGGAGGATATCGATTCGCTCCGCGAGGTTCTGGCGTTCACGTTCGAGGCGAGCCTGATGATAGGGCAGTCCGAGCAGACTGAGATCGCACGCAAGCTTGCCTCCTGGGCGGCAATTCTCGCTGTACCGACGGCAATAGCCGGGATCTACGGGATGAATTTCTCGGAAATGCCGGAGCTCCACATGCGCTACGGATACTTCATCGTGCTGCTGGTGATCGTCACGCTGTGCTTGACGCTCTACCGCTTCTTCCGACGTGCGAAGTGGCTTTGAGCGCGCTCACTGCCGATCTCAGATCAGCCGCAACCCCTTGAGGCTCGCGTGACCGTCCTTTCCGATGATGATGTGATCGTGGACCGTGATTCCGAGGGGCTTGGCGGTGTCGATGATCGTCTTGGTCATGTCGATATCGGCGCGTGACGGCGTGGGATCGCCTGACGGATGATTGTGCACAAGGATGATCGCGGTCGCCGAAAGCTCGAGCGCCCGCTTGACGACTTCGCGTGGATAGACGGGCGTGTGGTCGACCGTGCCGAGCCCCTGCACCTCATCGGCTATGAGGGCATTGCGTTTGTCGAGAAAGATAATGCGGAACTGCTCGCGCGCCTCGTGCGCCATGGCGGCGTGGCAATAGGCGATCAACGACGACCAGGACGACAGGACCTGCTTGTTGCGGATCTCGCTCTTCAGCATGCGCTGCGCGGCCGCAGCCGTGAGCTTCAGGTCGAGCGCGACGGCCTCTCCGATGCCCTTCACTTCCTGCAGAAGCGCCGGCGGCGCGCCAAATACATTGGCGAGCGTTCCGAAGCGCTCAAGCAGCGCCTTGGCGATAGGCTTCGTGTCCCTGCGCGGAATGAGACGAAAGAGGATCAGTTCTAGAAGTTCGTAGTCGGCAAGGGCCGTCTCTCCACTGTCGCGAAAGCGCGCGCGCAAACGGTCGCGGTGGCCATGATAGTGGGCATCGCCGACGCCCTTGCTCGCGGCAGGAGACAGCTTGCCGAGAGAAGTGGAGCGCGCGCGTTGCTCGGCGAAGTGGCCGCGTTCGTCGTTCGCGCCGAAGAGGTCAGTCGCGCCGCCTGCCGAACCTCCGCCGTCCGGGTCGCGGCGGGGAGGGCTTCTCGGATCATCTGAGCCGGCAGGCGTTTTCGTCATCCGTTACTCTAGTTGGCCGGAAGCCCGGGACGGTCGAGGCCGGCCGGAGAGAGCGTGAAGATTTCGCAGCCGGTGGCGGTGACGCCGACGGCGTGCTCGTACTGAGCCGAAAGTGACCGGTCACGTGTCACTGCCGTCCAGCCGTCGGAGAGGACCTTCACGTGGGGGCGGCCGAGATTGATCATCGGCTCGATGGTGAAGATCATTCCCTCCTTCATTTCCGGCCCTTCGTTCGCCCGGCCGTAGTGGAGGATGTTCGGGGCATCGTGGAAGAGGCGTCCCACCCCGTGACCGCAGAAATCACGCACGACCGAACAGCGCTCGGCCTCGGCATAGGACTGGATTGCCTCGCCGATGGCGCCGGTACGGGCGCCGGGCTTTACCGCCGCCACGCCACGCATCAGGCATTCGTAGGTGACTTCCAGCAGCCGCTCGGCGGCGCGCTTGATCTGGCCGACGGGATACATCCGGCTCGAATCGCCGTGCCAGCCGTCGAGAACGTAGGTCACGTCGATATTGACGACATCACCTTCGCGCAGCGGCTTGTCGTTCGGTATGCCGTGGCAGACAACATGATTGATCGAGGTGCACGACGACTTCGTGTAGCCCCGGTAGTTCAGCGTTGCGGGCAGGGCGCCATGATCCATGCCGAACTCGAAGACGAAACGGTCGATCACGTCCGTCGAAACGCCCGGGACAACAAGCGCAGAAAGTTCATCAAGGCAACGCGCCGTCAGCTGGCAGGCCTTTCGCATGCCTGCGAACGCTTCCGCGTCATAAAGACGGATGACGCCCGTGTTCTTCAGGGGGGCGGAAAGGGCGTCGACGTAGGTAACCATAACGGGGCTTTCGATTGTCTCTTAGAAGTTCATAGAGTAGCTATGCCGGGTTCGTCCATCTCGATCAATGCAGTAGGTCGAATTTGCTTGCGCGAAACCTCGCATTTGACTGCATACGCCTCCACGCCGCGTTTCAGGGCGCGCTCGAAGGCAACGGCGTAGACCGGATCGAGATCGCGGCAGATGCGAAAGCGCAGGCAATCCGGGCGCTGAACTATGTATAGCATGACTGCGCGATGTCCCGCCTCTGCCATATCGCCGAGTTCCTCGAGATGTTTTGTTCCTCGTACTGTGGCGGTGTCAGGAAATTCCGCCAGTTCTGGCGTTCGCCGGAAATGAACGTTCTTCACTTCGACATAGGCGGTCCTGAGAAGCGGTCCCGACAGCAGGAGATCGACCCGGGAGTTGCGTCCGTATTTGCGCTCGCGCTCGATGACCGGGTAATCCTTCAGATTGCCGACCAGTCCTTCCCGGATAGCCTCCTCAGCCAGCCGGTTCGGAAGTCCAGTGTTGATGCCGACGACCGTACCGCCTGCCTCGACGAGTTCGAGGCGGTGGCGATACTTGCGCAGCGCGCCGTCATGCTCCGATATCCAGATGCGCGATCCGGGCGCCGTGAGCCCGCGCATCGAGCCAGTGTTCGGGCATGACCCGGTGATCGCCCGGCCATCGTCGAGTACGGCGTCGAAGAGAAAGCGCTTGTAACGCTGGACGAGCGTCGCTGGCACGAGGGGCGGATCGAAGATCATTGGTGGCTTTGGCTCGGCGTCAGGCTCGCATCTGAACGTAGGAGCCCGGCGCATCCTCGATCGAGTTCAACGGGCCGCCGGTCTTGCGCGCCGGAACCTTCCGGTCGTCGAGGCTCTCGATCCATGCGTGCCAGTGGGGCCACCACGAGCCGGGCGTCTCGCTTGCCTTGGCGACCCAATCCTCGAAATCGCCTTTCGGAGGACCGCCGGTCCAGAACTGGTACTTCATCTTGTCCGGAGGGTTGACCACGCCCGCGATGTGTCCGGAACCGGACATCACGTAGGTTACCTTTCCGCCGAAGTACTGGCTTCCGACGAAGACCGATTTGGCGGGGGCGATGTGGTCTTCCTTGGGCGCGAGGTTATAGACCGGGATCTTCACGTCCTTGAGGGAAAGCTTCTTCCCGGCGATCACCATCTCGCCTTTTGTGAGGTTATTCTTGAGATAGCAATTACGCAAATAATACGAGTGGTTGGCCGCTGCCATTCGAGTGGAATCCGAATTCCAGTAGAGCAGGTCAAAAGGCATCGGCTCCTGCCCCTTGAGGTAGTTGTTGACGAAGTAGGGCCAGATCAGTTCCGAGGCGCGCAGCATGTTGAATGCCGTGGCCATCTTCGAGCCTTCCAGGTACCCCGTCGTCTTCATTCCGCGCTCGATCATCTCGATCTGCTCTTCGTCCGCGAAGACCTTGAGGTCGCCGGCAAAGGTAAAATCGACCTGGGTTGCGAAGAAGGTCGCGGATCGGATGCGCTTGTCGCCCTCCTGAGCGTGGAGCGCGAGCGTGGCGGCAAGGAGCGTTCCGCCCACGCAGTAACCGATGGCGTTGACGCCTTCCTCGCCGGTTGCGCGTTCGATCGTATCGAGCGCGAAGCCGACGCCTTCCCGTGCATAGGACTCCCAGTCCTTCTCGGCATGGCGGCCGTCGGGGTTGACCCAGGAGATGACGAATACCGTGTGGCCCTGGTCCACTGCCCATTTGATGAAGGACTTCTGCGGATTGAGATCGAGGACGTAGAACTTGTTGATCCAGGGCGGGCAGATCAACAGCGGCCGCTTCAGCACTTCGGCGGTCGTCGCGTCATATTGCAGGACCTGGCAGATGTCGCTCTGGGCGATGACCTTGCCGGGCGTTATCGCAAGGTTCTCTCCGATGGCGAACTTGCTCGTATCCGTCTGACGCAGCTTCAGGTCGCCTCGACCGGCGGCTATGTCCTCCGCAAGCATTTTCATGCCCCGCACGAGATTGGCGCCACTCGTGGCGACAGTCTCGCGGTAGAGCTGGGGGTTAGTCGTGACGAAATTCGTCGGCGAAACTGCGCTGGCGATCTGCTTGACGTAGAACTGGGCCTTGTGGCGCGTATGCTCGTCCAGGCCGTCGGCATGGGTGACCAGCTTTTCGGCCCAGTCCGAGGTCACGAAGTAGGCCTGGCGAAGGAAGTCGAAGAACGGATGTTTCACCCAGTCTTCATCGGCGAATCGCTTGTCCGCCCGGTGGGGGTCATCCTCCTCCACCGGTTGCTCCCCACCCATCTTCTGCAGTGTACGGGACCAGATCGAAAAGAAGCTGCCGAGGAGCTCGGTCTGCGCGTCAAGTGTGCGGCGCGGGTCTGACAGCCAGTATTCGGAGACCTTGGAAAGTGTCTTGACCATGTCGACGAGGGGCTCGGCGACGGTATCTACCTTTTCGCCGCTTTCGCGCGGCGCAAGCCAAGCCGAGGCCGCCTTGCCCATCTGCTCGACGGTTCGGGCCAGATTGACGGCCAGCGCTTCGGGGTCCTTCACGATGTACGGCTCTATTGTCTTTGGATCGAAACCAGCAAATCCGGTAGCTGCGTCGGCGGCTTCGCGGGCCTCGGCGTCTGTCTTTTCCGCCACTCCGTTTCCTCCGGATTTTGTTGTTAGTTTCTGTTTTTACATACTGCCCGAAAGATAATACAAGGGCTACAGCATTTTGGGCTCGCCACCGCAGCTTCGTCCCGCATGGACGCATCCCGGCAGCGAAAAGCCGGCGGATGGCACTATTGGAGGACACGTCTCTGATGACAAACTTGGGCAAGGCAGCCAGGATCGCCACTCTGTTCTGGGCGATTTCAACGCTGCCCGTGTCTCTGGTCGGGTGCAGCACGAGCGAAAGCACGGCGACACCGGCTTCGACCACCTATCCGGGGCCGGACCGGTCGGACGTCTACCCCGATATCACCGCGCCCGTGAAAGCGGCGACGACGCAGATGAGCAACGAGGAGGCAGCCTCCTACAGCGCCCGCCTGAGCGGTCTTGCTGCGCAGCGCCGTTCGGGCGCCATCTCGGAGCAGGAATATCGTCGCAAGCTTGCCGAACTCGAGGCGCTCGCCACCACTCACGGCCCCGACACGCTCAAGGAAATACAGAATTAGTGCTTGCCTTTCTGCCCGTTTGGCAGCAAAGCGGAGTACGGTCGTAAGGACCGCTTTCGGTCGCCGGTGCGCCTTCATTTTGAACGCATTTGGCGGTATCCGGATAGCGTGAGTCGCGCGTCGCTATGACGTCCGGCGAGGTCGCCGGGCGCACCGCGCACAACGAGGTCGAAAATGGAAGAGTTTCATAAAGTCCGGCGTTTGCCGCCTTATGTTTTTGAACAGGTCAATCGTTTGAAAGCAAGCGCGCGAGCGGGCGGCGCGGACATCATCGACCTCGGCATGGGCAATCCCGACCTTCCGACCCCGAAGGCAATCGTCGACAAGCTCTGCGAAGTTGTCCAGGATCCGCGCACGCACCGTTACTCGTCGTCGAAGGGCATTCCCGGCCTTCGCCGCGCGCAGGCCGCATATTATGCCCGCCGCTTCGGTGTGAAGCTCAATCCCGACACCCAGGTCGTCGCCACGCTCGGCTCCAAGGAAGGCTTCGCCAACATGGCGCAGGCGATCACGGCGCCGGGCGACGTCATCCTGTGCCCCAACCCGACCTATCCGATCCATGCCTTCGGCTTCCTGATGGCCGGCGGCGTGATCCGGTCGATGTCGGTCGAGCCGGACGAGACGTTCTTCCCACCGCTGGAACGGGCCGTTCGCCATTCCATTCCGAAGCCGCTTGCCCTGATTCTCAACTATCCGTCGAACCCGACCGCGCATGTGGCCTCGCTCGACTTCTACAAGGATGTGGTGGCCTTCGCGAAGAAGCACGACATCATCGTGCTGTCCGACCTTGCCTATTCTGAAATCTATTTCGATGGCCCGCCGCCGCCGTCCGTTCTCGAGGTTCCCGGCGCTATCGACATTGCGGTCGAATTCACCTCGATGTCGAAAACCTTCTCGATGCCCGGTTGGCGCATGGGCTTTGCCGTCGGCAACGAACGGCTGGTCGCCGCTCTGACGCGTGTGAAGTCCTATCTCGACTACGGTGCCTTCACGCCAATCCAGGTCGCCGCCACCCACGCACTCAACGGCGACGGCTCGGACATCGCTGAGGTGCGCAACATCTACAAGCGTCGCCGCGACGTGCTGGTCGACAGCTTCGGCAAGGCCGGGTTCGAGGTGCCGCCGCCGGCGGCCACCATGTTCGCCTGGGCGAAGATTCCCGAGAAGTTCCGGCATCTCGGATCGCTCGAGTTCTCCAAGCTCCTCGTCGACAAAGCGGATGTTGCCGTGGCTCCCGGCGTCGGTTTCGGCGAACAGGGCGATGACTACGTGCGCATCGCGCTCGTCGAGAACGAGCACCGCATCCGGCAGGCCGCGCGCAACATCAAGCGCTTCCTCTCGACGGCCGACGATACGATGCACAACGTGATATCGCTGAACGCACATCGCTGATATTCGCCCTGCGGTCGTTCAGACCGCAGGGTTTTCATCTCTGAAAAGCTAGGAAATAACTATGGCTGATGCCCTGAAGATCGGCATAGCGGGCTTGGGAACCGTTGGTGCCTCGCTTGCGCGCATTCTCGTCGAACGCCGCGACATGCTGACGACGACGTGCGGGCGGCCGATCGAGATTGCCGCGGTCACGGCCCGCGATCGCAGCCGCGACCGGGGCGTGGATCTTTCGGGTGTCACCTGGTTCGACGATCCCCTCGTGCTGGCGCACGAGGCGAAGATCGACGTCTTCGTGGAACTGATGGGCGGCGCGGGCGATCCGGCGTATTCGGCCGTCAAGGCGGCGCTGTCGCGCGGCATCCACGTGGTCACGGCCAACAAGGCGCTGCTTGCGGCACACGGCGTCGAGCTTGCGGGGCTTGCCGAGACGCACGGGTGCCTGCTCAACTTCGAGGCCGCCGTCGCCGGCGGCATTCCGGTCATCAAGGCGCTGCGTGAATCGCTGACCGGCAACACCATCTCCCGCGTCTACGGGATCATGAACGGCACCTGCAACTACATCCTCACCAAGATGGAGAAGGAAGGGCTGAGCTTCGCGGATTGCCTGAAGGAAGCACAGCGCCTTGGATATGCAGAGGCGGATCCTGCCTTCGACATCGAGGGCAATGATACCGCGCACAAGCTTTCGATCCTCACCACGCTCGCCTTCGGGACGAAGATTGCGGCCGACAACATCTATCTGGAAGGCATCACGAACATCTCGATCGAGGATATCCGCGCCGCATCGGATCTCGGATACCGCATCAAGCTGCTCGGCGTCGCGCAGAAGACCGATACCGGCATCGAGCAGCGTGTTCACCCGACGATGGTACCGCTCGAATCGGTGATCGCCCAGGTGGACGGCGTCACCAATGCCGTTGCGATCGAATCTGATATTCTCGGCGAATTGCTCATGGTCGGGCCCGGAGCCGGCGGCAACGCCACCGCGTCGGCGGTCCTCGGCGATATCGCCGATATTGCCAAGAGCCGGCCCGGCGCACAGACGGTTCCCGCCCTCGGCCGGCCGGCCTCGGCGCTGCTCGAGTACAAGCGCGCCCAGATCCGCAAGCATCACGGCGGCTACTTCATCCGCCTCTCGGTCGAGGATCGTGCCGGCGTGTTCGCGAGCATCGCGACGCACATGGCCGAAAATAACATCTCGCTCGAGTCGATCGTGCAGCGCCCGAAGCACCACACCGAGGCAGCCGAACCGCAGACCATCATCCTCGTCACGCATGCGACCATGGAGAATTCTGTCCGCAAGGCGGTCCATTCGATCAAGGGTGAGGGATACCTCATCGGTGAGCCGCAGGTGATCCGCATCGAGCGTCCGAAGAACGTCTAGGCCAGCGCAAGCCGAGGATCGGCTGCGCCGAATCAGATGCCCGGCATGACACGCCGCGATTTCCGGAGGCCACTTCCGGACCGCAGGCTTGTAGGCTAGCTTGCGGCCGTTCCGCCCCGAACGGCCTTCACGGCTTTTCGAGGCGGGCGGGGAACGTTTGGATTTTGGGCTTGGCTGTGGTGTCTTCAGGCGATTCGATACAGCGTGCTTTCCTCGGCGTGGAGCGCTCCGCCACCGGGCAGCGCTGGATTGCACGTCTTGACCAGGCGGGCGAAAATCGGGCGCTTGCCATGAGCCAGACCCATGGCCTGTCGGATCTGATATCCCGGGTGCTTGCCGGCCGCTCGGTTCTGTTCGACGACGCACTCGCTTTTCTCGACCCGACCATTCGCCGGCTGATGCCCGACCCCTATGCTCTGACGGATTGCGAGGCTGCCGCACTGCGGCTTGCCGATGCAATCGCAAGGCGGGAACGGGTTGCGATCTTCGGCGACTACGATGTCGATGGCGCCGCATCGTCCGCGCTCCTCTATCGCTTTCTCGCCCATTGCGGCATCGAGGCGGAGATCTACATTCCCGACAGGATCTTCGAAGGTTACGGGCCGAACCCTGCAGCGATCGGCCAGCTCATCGATCGGGGTGCGCAACTGATTGTCACTGTCGATTGCGGATCGACGAGCCATGAATCGCTTGCGGCTGCAAGCGCCCGCGGCATCGACGTGGTGGTGATCGACCACCACCAGGTCGGAGAAACGCTCCCTCCTTGCAGGGCGCTGGTAAACCCGAACCGGGAGGACGACCTTTCGGGTCAGGGACATCTCTGTGCGGCGGGCGTTGTGTTCCTGGTGCTGGTCGCGCTGCAACGGGTCCTGCGCGAGCGTGGCGACAGGCGCGGGGCCGACTTCGAGCTCCTGGCTCAGCTTGATCTCGTGGCCCTTGCCACGGTCTGCGACGTCGTGCCCCTCAAGGGCCTCAACCGCGCTTACGTGGTCAAGGGACTGGTGGCCGCACGCCATCTGGGCAATGTCGGGCTGACGGCACTGCTAAAAAAGGCCGGAATCGGCGGTCCGGTGACGCCCTATCATCTCGGCTTCCTCGTCGGACCAAGGATCAATGCCGGCGGCCGGATCGGCGACGCGGCTCTCGGGAGCCGGCTGCTCACGCTCGACGATGCCGCCGCTGCCGATGAGATTGCGGAGCGTCTCGACATGCTCAACCGGGAGCGCCAGGGGATGGAGGCGGCGATGCTCGCCGAAGCCGAAGCCGAGGCCTTCGCCGAGTACGGGACGGGTGAGGGGGCCTCGGTCATCCTGACGGCACGCGAGGGCTGGCATCCGGGAGTTGTCGGCCTTCTTGCGGCTCGGCTGAAGGAGAAGTTCCGCCGGCCCGCCTTCGCCATCGCCTTCGATCCTTCCGGAAAAGGGACGGGCTCCGGCCGTTCCATCAACGGCTTCGACATGGGGAAAATGGTCAGGGCGGCCGTGGAGGAAGGCATCCTCGTCAAGGGCGGCGGCCATGCCATGGCCGCGGGCCTCACCGTCGAGCGTGCAAGACTTGGCGAACTGCGTGCCTTCTTCCAGGAGCGGGCGGAAAAGACCATCCGCGAACTCGTTGCGGTCCAGACGATCAAGATCGACGGGGCGCTCAGCGCCTCCGGTGCGACGCTTGCGCTTGCCGATCAGCTGGAGCAGGCGGGTCCGTTCGGATCGGGTCACCCGCAGCCTGTCTTCGCGCTTCCCTCCCACCGGCTGAAGGATGTCCGCCAGGTCGGCACGAACCACCTGCGCGTCGCCCTGGAGGGGCCGGATGGCGGGCGTATCGAAGCGATGGCCTTCCGCGCTGCCGACAACGACCTCGGCGCGTTCCTGATGAAGGAGCGAGGGCAGGCGGTCCATCTGGCGGGATGCATATCGGCCGATCACTGGCAGGGCACCCGCCGTGTACAGCTGCGCCTCGTCGACGCGGCAAAGGCCTTCTGAGCGAAGAGCAGCATGGACCGGTTCGCCTTGTCCGCACACGAGCCGTGCCACTCGATTGTCTCGTCGTAGGAAGTAAAACGGCGATTGGCAGGAAGTGGTACGCCCAACGGGAATCGAACCCGTGTTGCCGCCGTGAGAGGGCGGCGTCCTGACCGCTAGACGATGGGCGCTTTCACGAGAAGGCAATATAGGCGCGCGCGGGCAAACCTACAAGGCAGGGCGCGGACCTGGGATGGCCCGCTTCAGATCCGCAAAGGACACAGAGCAACTGGGAGCTGACTTGCATCGACAGGGCGATCACACATTGCCTATCGTGCTCGTTCGACCGCCGGCGGTGTCCAGGTGCCTTCCAGGATCTCGACCGCGAACATCTTGCCAAGCTGAACGAAGCTGTCGATCAGCGACCCCCGTTTGAAGATCTTGCAGATTTTATTGAAGCTGAGAGATTAACTCATCGGAACCCCGCCAGGAGGACTGCATGATGAGAAACCCCTTCCTGCATCCCAACCGCGTATTCAGCTCTGGATTTTATGGGGATGCTGACCTCGACTTTGAGGTGCGCACAACGCTTGGAAAAGTAGCATCAGGTGCCGCTGATACAGGAGAGGTTTTGTCGGCAATCGCCGAGATCGACGAAGGGGATCCCCAGGCGTGGTTCGACCGGTGGATGGCGCTCGGCGAGCGGGTTCAGAAGATCGCGGACGAAAGTGCCGCGCGTGGTCATCTTCTTAGTGCGGCCGGTTCGTATCTCCGCGCATCGACCTATTTCGGCGTCGCTCTTGGCGGCATTGATCGGCTGAAGAGCGATGAGCTGCTGGTGCCGACGTTCCGACTGCATCGCGAGGCTTGGGACAACTTCGTCGATGGAACATCGATCAAGACCGAGCGGGTGGACATTCCCTATGAGGGCATGACCATGCCGGGGTATCTCTTCAAGCCCACGGGCACCGACGCAAAACGCTGCCTGATCCTCGTGAATGGTAGCGACGGCACGTTGAGCGGCCTTTGGGGTTGCGCCAAGGCCGCTTTGGAACGGGGCTATACTGTCCTGATGTTTGACGGACCAGGCCAACAGTCGCTCCTGTTCGAAAGAGACGTGCCATTCCGGTTCGATTGGGAAGCCGTCATTACCCCCGTCGTGGACTTCCTGCTTGAGCGCGCGGACGTAGGATCGAATCCTCTTGCAATCTATGGCGTCAGCCAAGCCGGTTACTGGGTGCCGCGTGCCTTGGCGTTCGAACATCGGATTGCTGCAGCGGTGGCGGATCCGGGCGTGGTCGACGTGTCAACGTCCTGGGTCGAGCATCTTCCGTCGGAACTGAAGAAGCTCCTCAACGAGGGCAATGAGCGACGGTTCGATATTGAGATGTCCCTGGGGATGAAGCTTTCAGGCGACACGTCCAGGATGTGGAAGTTTCGCGCGAGGCCTTATCGGCAAGACAGTTATTTCAAAACAATCCGGGAAGTACTGAAATACAATCTGACAGACGTGGCCGGTCGGATCCGGACGCCGATGTTCATCACCGACCCGGAGGACGAGCAGTTCTGGCCGGGCCAAGCCAAGCGGCTGGCCGACATGCTTCCGGGCGAGAAGATGCTCTCGGCGTTTACAGCGGCAGAGGGCGCCAATTTTCACTGCCAGCCGCTGGCGCGTACGCTTACGGAACAGCGCATGTTCGATTGGCTGGATGACGTTTTGAAGCGTTGAACCTTTGACATGTCGAGCCTCGCATAGGAGGCGCATCACTCACAACACCAAGGGCGACGCCTATGACCATCCAATTCCAGCGTTCGGATGCATCTGAACCAGGCATTGTCATCCCCGCGATCGGACTTGTACTTCATGTTCGATTTCCTCCTTCGGCGAGCGACGGAGCGTTCTCGATTATCGAGACGATCAATAGTCCGGGCTCCGGACCACCTCGGCATCGCCACCGCGAGGCCGAAATCTTCAGGGTGCTGGAGGGGCGTTACCTGTACGAGGTCGACGGACGCCGGTTCATTGCCGAAGTCGGGGATGTTGTGAGCATTCCCGGCGGGGCCGAGCATGGTTTTGTAAACATCAGTGACAAGCCGGCACGGCAATACATTCTCATCACGCCGGCATTGGATGCCGCCGCATTTTTCACCGAGCTCGGGTCTGTCATGGCGACCGGTATTCCCGATAGGGCCGTTCTAAACCGCTTTGGCGCCAAATGGGAGATGGAGTTCCTTGGTCCGCCGCTGAAGCCGACCGACATGCCGACTTAGGATTGATCCAGCATCCTTCCGGTCACACGGCCCAAGAAACCATGCAGCACCCTCTCGGTTCAATTGGATGCTTAGTCGCCCGCCTTTGGCGCTCCGAGCTTTCCTTGCTAGCTTTCCAATATGAGGCCCGGAGCGGACGTTCGGAACTCAGGTTTGCCTTTGTTCAGGCCGCTCGGAGGGCTGGGAGGTCGCCATCGCTCAAGGCGGCCATGTTGCGTTCGATTTTTTCTATCGGCCAGTCCCACCAGGCAATACCGAGAAGCTCCGTGATAACCTCTTCGGGATAGCGCATCCGGATGACTGTTGCCGGGTTTCCTCCAACCAAGGCATAGGGCGGAACGTTGCGAGCAACCACCGAAGCGGCGGCAACAATTGCGCCTGCGCCGATGTGCACTCCGGGCATGATAGCTGCGTCATGACCGATCCATACATCGTGGCCAACAACAGTATCCCTTGTTGGCAAATCCTTGTAGCCGAAGGTCTCTGGCTTGAAGATACGGAATGGATAGGTACTGAAACCGGTCATTGGATGGTTGGCCGAACTGGTTATGAAGTAGCTTCCCTGTGCGATCTGCACAAACTTGCCGATAACCAGCCGTTCGCGAACGCCATGGCCGAGATAGGGAGCCAATATCTGGGCCGTATCTTCAGGCTTTCCGGAATGGGTGTAATAGCTATATTCGCCGACCTCGATGCGCGGATGATCGATGACGTTCTTCAGATAGACCGTATCGCGATAGACGGTGCCATCGGGCAAGGTGATGGGATGAATGGCCTCGGCATCGAGAAGCGGCATGGAAATCCCTTAAATGAAGGCGACAGCATAGACTTATGTCGGGCAGGCTAGCGTCGTAGCGCGTTACAATCCATGGCGGTATTCGAATGCTGTCATGAAACATCTGAATGGACGCAGCGACATGGATGAGCGAACGCTGTGACCGCCGCTGGCGCAGAGCGGTCATTCGCGCCGTCCGTGCCGAACGACAGCTTTCGAGCCCACTCCGGAGAGCTGTTTGATCTGCCCGAATTTCCAGATGAGAACTGAATCTATGTCCTCAATCTTGTCGCTCTGCGCCAACAAGTCGCTGTCGACGAGAAGGCCGGAAAACTGGACTTGATAGGGGACGTTGCGCACGCTCTTGCTGGTCGTTTCCGATGGCGCGCGGGTTCGTTTATCCGCGCGCCTCGTGATACGGCAAGCTCGACCAGGGCCGACCAGCGTGGTGGGCTTGCACACCGGTTCAGGCGCAACGCGATCCATCGGATCGGACCAGGTCGAAATCGTCGCCGAGAAATCCAAGCGTGGGGCCAAGTGCGCAAACCGTTCGTAGGCACGACAAAGAAGCTGCCAGCCTGGAACTAAGCCCCTTGGCCACGCTCCTGGATATGCGGGGATCCCGCGTCTCTTTCCCGTCCGTGTCAGAACCTCTTGCTGGTTTGTGCCCGCGCACCCACGGACGTTTCTCCTTCTCCTTCAAGGTTGAAGAGGAGGCCGAAGTCCAAGGTCCAGTCATCGGTCGTGTTGAGCGACAGTTCAGCGGTAAGATTGCTGAACGCCCCGGAACCGTCGAGGCCAGAAAAGCCGCCGGTTACCCCTATTTTCGGTGTCAGCGTCGAGCCGCTTTCAAGGGTGAAGGAACGGGCGATCTCGGCGCCGAGGCTGACGCGGAACTGCTCTTCGTTGAAGCCCTCGACCGTCAACGCGTCGCCCGCATTGTTGGTGACCGTGTAGTCCTCGACCTTTTCGGAGAAATAGACGGCCCTCAGCTTTGGCGTCAGGGTCGTGTCCGGGTCGAGAGCCCATTGCCCCTCGATGGAAGTATCCGTCAGCCATCGTTTTGTGTCGAACGTACCGTCCCAGGAGAGCGTATCGATATCGTTCGACGATCCGCCGTAGAGAAGGCTGGCGTTCCAGTACACGCCCTTGCCGATTTCGAACGAGGCGTAGGGGCCGGCGAGCCAGCCGTTGCCGGTCAGTTCCGCGTCGACGTCGACCGGATCGGTGGTTCGGTCGAAGTGGAAGGAGAGGCCGAGTAGTGCCTTGTCCGAGAGCAGATAATCCGCGCCCAGACTGAGCATCGCGAAGCTGCCCCACTTGCCCTCTTCCATGTCGTTGTCGCGATGGGCGAGGAAGGCACCGTCGAGCCACACGTTGAAGGGCAATGAGTAGCCACCGGATATGCCGTCGACCTGGTTGCGAGATGCTTCCAGCTGCGCAAGGCTGGTGGAGAAGCCGAATGTCAAGCCGCTTTCCGAGGGCGATACGCGAGTCGTAACCGGCTCGGTTGCTTCCCCCATTTGCCGCCGCTGCAAGAGGCCGGGAACCTTGATGGCCGAGGAGATCATGCTCTGGCGGGTGCTGACGAAGTCATGCACGTATCGGTCCATGTCCTGCGCGACCTCGTCCGGATCGTAGCCGACCCGAAAGATGATGGTTCCAATATTGGATGTGCCGAGCGCGGTGGTGATTGTGTAGCTAACCCGCGCCTCACCCGAAAAGGCCGGCTTCGGAGTGAACTTGAGATACCATCCGAGTTCGCTCGCAGACGGTGCCAGCTGCGCGAAATCGCCTCGAACTATGGTCACCGTGCCGGCGACTACGTCCGGTTCGACATAAAGGATGTCGGCACTGGTGATCGTTCCGCCGGTGGACAGCAAATCGAGATCAACATTGGCGACACCTCCTGGCAAAACGTTGGAAGTCCGCACCGCGGGGACGGTCGCGGCGCGTGCCTTCACGGTGAGGGTGAAGGAGGCTGTTCCCGTGAAACCGACGCTGTCGCGGGCCTGGAGCGTGAAGCTGTAGTCCTTTGCTTCTGCATCTTCGGCCAGAGGTCCCGTCAGTTCGCCCGTGGAGATGTTGAGGACCATGCCCTTCGGTAGCTCCCCGGAGACGACACTGTAGATCAACGCGCCGGTTCCGCCCTCAGCGCTGATTTTTTGGCTGTAGGCCTCGCCCACCATCGCCTCGGTCAATGCGCCGCCCGACGGTGTGAAGGTGAAGGTCGGCGTGCCGATGATGAGGGAATAGTTCGCCTTCGCCTGATTGCCAGCGGAATCCCTCACTGTGAGTGTCAGGAGTAGGGTTGTATTGAGTGCGGCGGGCGGGTTTCCCGTCAGCAGCTTGCCCGTCGAATAAAAGCGGAGCCAGCTCGGAAGCGGCCGGCCGTCGGCAAGGTTGAGCGTGAAGGTGTATCCCCCGTGCCGCCCGAGACCGTGAGCGGAATAATCTGGTGGTAGTTCTTGCCTGCCGCGGCGGACGGAAGCGCGCCGCCTGATGGGGTTAGAGTGAGGCTGGTCGGCGGATTAACGCTGATCGTCACTGTCACCGGAGCCGATGTGCCGCCGGCATTGGTCGCCGTATAGGTGAAGCTGTCCGCGCCGGAATAGCCTGCCGCCGGCGTATAGGTGATTGATGTTCCTGAAGCGGTAGCCGTACCGTGGCCTGCCTGAGTGCCGATGGCCACGGATGTCGCGGCGCCGCCGACAATGTTGAGCGTGATTGGATTGTTCGACGAATTGCCCGCGACCGTGGCGGAAACCGGAATGGCGACGGGGGGCAGTGGAGCCACGACGGTAATGTCGTATCTCTCCGTCACCGTCAGGCCGTTGGCGTCGGTCGCTCGGAGTTCGAAACTGTAGGTTCCGGCCTTGGTCGGTGTTCCGCCAATGGCACCAGTGGAGGGGGAGAACGTCAGGCCGTCTGGGAATATGCTGGCGTCCAGCCAAGCGCCCAACTGATAACTATAGGGAGCTGTGCCGCCTGAGGCCGTGATCGTCTGGCTGTAGTCCTTGCCGACTGTTGCATTCGGCAGCGCGCCGGCTGCCGGAGACAGGACTAAGGTTGGAGCGGACACGGTGATGTTCACCGTCGCCACGGCCGTGGTGCCGTTGCCGTCCTGGACCCGGTAGACGAAGCTGTCCGAACCGGAATAGCCGGCCGCCGGAGTATAGGAGACCTGGGTACCTGAGATGGTCGGGACGCTTGCCGTGCCGTGAGACGGGCCGGAGCCGGAAGGAATGTCGATGTAGTGCGGCGCGCCGCTGCTGAAGTCCAGCGTGATCAGGTTACCGGAGGAATTCGCCGCCACTGTCGCCGATACGTCGTTGGCGGTGACTGGCGACGCCGAAGACGTGCATTGCACGGAAACCGCAAAAGGAGCGCTCGAATCATAGGCATATGAAATGCTGAGCTGAGTGCTTGAGGAAATTGGGGACGCGCCGGCGGATATCGCCGAAGAAGAACCGGTCGAATAACTACCTTGCATGTATTCCAAGATGGTGACGCCATCGGCGGCCACGGTGAACACAGCCTCGCTCGTGGGAGACCCGCCTGTGATGGTGAACGATAGCTGGTCGGTGGCGTCGAGACTCGCGACGCTGTAAAATTCCGTCTTCGTGTTGGTAACACCGTTCCATTCACTCGCGATGCTTTGACATGTGCTCGACGCGGCAAGTGCCTCCGTCGAGACGATCTGCAGCGAGATCAGGACAAGAAGCGGCAAGAACAGCAGCCGTGCGCTCCGCGACAGCCTGATCAGGGAAGTTGTCAACGCCAGGATCGGAAAGAAAACCTGGAACGCAATACGCGAAATACCTAATAAAGTAATATGCATTATTGTTTTTGGCCCCCGCCATGCCCCAACTGCAGTAAAATCGGACGCGAATGACTTAATCTGTCCAATTCCCCCAAACGTGATTCTTATTCTTATCTTGAGGGAGGCATAGGGTGAAGGTGGATTTCAATCATGGGCTGTGGAAGCAAGAAGATTTCCGCAATTTCGCTTTCCCATTTTGAAAAGACGTTCGACTGCACATGTCCTGTTTTGAAACCGAGCCAGTCTTGCCGTCTGTTAACCGGTCGATCAGACCGTGCGCGGCCGCTCAGCGTCATTCGATAGGGGCGCGTTGACGATCCCATCGCGCGATAACAGTTCCGCAGAAACTTTCGCCGAGGTCATCAGCGCCAACGTATTGATCAGCGATGTGCTGCTCCGTCGAACCTGGCCGCATGCCATGATCGACAGTGTCGACCTGGATGGCACGAAACAACATCCAGGGAAGGGGACGTTCTGGAACGGCCGGTGAAGGGAAATGAAGCGTTCCGACCGGAGTTCCCGGCTAGATTCGCGAAACAAAAAGGGAAGAGAAGTGGCACGCCCTAGGGGAGTCGAACCCCTCTTTTCAGAATGAAAATCTGACGTCCTAACCGATAGACGAAGGGCGCGTGCGGTGTGGGCGTCTTCTAGTCGGGGGCGCTGATTTGCGCAAGAGGAAAAAGTGCGGAATTCGCAATTTTTTCAACAGGGATTGGTCTGTCTAAATTGCCGCGCGCAGGAGGGCGCCCGCTGCTGCGGGTGATGCGGAATAACGAGATCAAAGGGAAGAAAAGTGGCACGCCCTAGGGGAGTCGAACCCCTCTTTTCAGAATGAAAATCTGACGTCCTAACCGATAGACGAAGGGCGCGTGCGCTTGCAGGGCGTCTTATAGAGGGCACTTTTCGGTTTCGCAAGCGCGAAAGAAGCGATTTCCCGAAAAAAATGACAGTTGAGAGAACATGCCTGTGGATGAAGGGAAAATTGTTATTTTTCAGCGGCTTACGACGAAATGCAAAAAACCGTCCTGACGCTGCGCTGCGCCAGGACGGAGAAAATGTGCGGTTCGCATGGATTGCGTTCGGTTCGCGATAGATCGTCCGTCTCAGGCGGCGTGGTTCAGTTCCGCTTGCGCCGGCAGCGCCAGTTCCAGTCTCGCTCGCTGCCGATATCGATGTGCACCGACTCGGTGTGGCAGTAGGTGCCCACGCCGCCTCGGCCGGGCATGGAACGCAGATACTCGGCAAGCTCCCACTTGCTGACGCCCGCGATCTGGATGTCCGCTGCCTCGCAACGCGTATGCAGCGATTGCTTCGCGCGATTGCGCTTGGGAGCGCGGAGCCCCGAGGTGACGATGATCGGCTTTCCATAGTGGTGCTCGACGGTCTTCAGCACCTCGAGAAGCTCCGGCTTGAAGCAGCCGGTCTGGACCTTCTCGGTCTGAAGCCACAGACCGTTCGGGGCGAGACGGGCAAGCCCTGCGAGTGAAGCGACTTCGGTGAACTGGTTCCCGCCCTCGTCGGCGGTGTCAGCCTCAGCTTCGGGATGTGCGATGCCGAATTTGTCGTCCCTGTGTCGACCCCTGGAAGGGATTCGTAGTTCGCCGATGCCTGCTGTATCTGGGCGGCGTTGTCGCGGTTGATCCTGGGTTTGGGCTTCTCCGCGGCAGTGCGGCCCTCGAACTGGTTCTGATTCTTCCGCTTGCTGGCGAAAAGTGCAGCAAGGGTGAGTGCCTTGCCCGCCGTGTCGGCCGGCCCCTGGCTGGCATCGCCCTCGTCGGATGGGACCGCGGAAGGCTCCGCGACTGTCATCAGTTTACTCGCATCCGCCGTGTCGACAGGCGCGACGAGGGCGGTTTGTGCGCTCGTCGGCAAAGGTACCTTGTCCGGGATCGAGTAGGTCTGCTCGGTGGAAACGTCATCAGGCAAACCGCCATCGACGCTCGTATCCTGATGCGGCATCGATTCTACCGGTAGCGTTCGCCCGGCGCTGCCGTTCTGGCCGGCGTTGCTGTTGGAATAGATGCTGCTCATCGCCGGATTGGTAGAGGGACCCGTGGCGCGATCTTCCGATTGGGCAGCCTCCTGGTTTGACGCCCCCGCAGTGGAGAAGATGCTTGCCTGGCCTGCATTGAGGGCAGTGGGCTGCATGACCAACCCGGCGCGGTCGCCTGTCGCCTCTTCGCCCGCTGCGATGTCGGGATCCTGCATCGGTACGTTCTGCGCGCTAGCCGCGGCGGTGTTGGCCGCGGCGGAGTGAGTGGTCATCGTTCCCGCCTGAACGCCTTGCGCCGCAACGTCCGTTGCTGCCTGCTCGCCGGTCTTTGCCGGCATCGCCACTTCGTCGTCATGCAGGTCGTCGGAAACGGCGGATACGCATCCTGACAATGCGCAAATTGATACCGCAATCAGGAGTGCAGACCGAAGTCTGCGCAATCCCGTGCCTTTTTCCTGCATCGGCTGCAACGAGATATCCCCGCTTGCTGTTCGCGCACGGCCGGCGGTTGATGCTGCCTGCCCATCTGCACGATCTACTCTCACTTAAAGATCTGCGGCCGGCGATCGGGCCGCAAGTCCCCGTTGAAATCGACGTTTCATTCCACGCTGAAGAGGACGAATCGCAGGGGAGAAGTCGACCCTCGCGCAAGTCTACCCGAACCAAGGGGTGATTTGCAGGCGGCTTCTGTCCCACTTCCGGCCTGACCAACACGGCATTCTGCGGTCAATTGCGGCGAAACGATGTTTCCCGCATTGCAGCAATACAGACGTGGTTTTGCGCGAAACTTACCAGTTGCTACCAACTGCCGGTATTTTGCATCGAAGACCACGGTTCCGCGGGCGCAAGACTGTCGCCTTTCTGAAGGATTTCGATGGAGATGCCTTCGGGCGAACGGACGAACGCCATATGGCCATCGCGCGGCGGCCTGTTGATCGTCACACCGCCATCCATGAGCTTGCGGCAGAACGCATAGATATCGTCCACCTCATAGGCCAGGTGACCGAAATTCCTGCCGCCGGTGTAGCTTTCGGGGTCCCAGTTGTAGGTGAGCTCGACGCACGGGGCCTTGTCTCGCTTGGCGGCCTCGAGATCATCGGGCGCCGCGAGAAAGATGAGCGTGAATCGGCCTTTTTCGTTCTCGATACGGCGGACTTCGGCAAGGCCGAACAGGTCGCGATAGAAGTGAAGCGCCTTGTCGATGTTCTCGACGCGGACCATCGTGTGGAGATAACGCATTGTAATTCCCTTCATAAGCGGATTCGCCTGAACATAGGAAATTGTCAGCCTGGGGCAAGCCTTGCCTGTTAAATCCTAGGCGAGCAAAACTTTTGACGAGGGCTTGCGCATCCACAATGGGACGATGTTATTCTGGTCCGCAAGAATCAGTTAACCGTAACTCATGTGACGCGTAATCGAGGGGCTGGCAGATCATGGCGGACAGAATGTCATCTAAGGAAGTCACGCAGAGTGATGACCAAGGCGGCGAGGTCGTCGATCTGATCGAGATCACGGGCGTCATCAAGTGGTTCGACGTCGCAAAGGGCTTCGGATTCATCGTCCCCGACAACGGTATGCAGGATGTGCTGGTCCATGTGACCTGCCTTCGTCGCGATGGCTATCAGACCGTGCTCGAGGGAACGCGCGTGGTCGCGCTCATCCAGCGGCGCGATCGCGGCTATCAGGCGTTCCGCATCCTGTCCATGGACCAGTCGACGGCCGTTCATCCCTCGCAGATGCCGCCGGTGAAGACCCATGTGCAGGTTACGCCGACGAGTGGCCTCGAGCGTGTCCTGGTCAAGTGGTTCAACCGCACGAAGGGTTTTGGATTCCTGACGCGCGGCGAGGGGACCGAGGACATCTTCATCCATATGGAGACGCTACGCCGGTTCGGCCTCACCGAACTGCGGCCCGGACAGGTCGTGCTGGTTCGTTTTGGTGATGGAGAAAAGGGCCTGATGGCCGCCGAAATTCATCCGGACGTCCCAACGCCCGGCAACCGCGCGCATTGACGGAGGAGCGGGGCTTGCGAGCAAACTCTGGCAGAAGCGCCGTTGCGGCGCTTTTTTTGTTTCTGGCATCGGGAGCGCAGGCCGTCGCGGACGAAACCTTCGCGCGTCAGCCGCTGAATATCGTCGGCGATGGCGGAAAGGTCCATGAGTTCTCGGTCGAACTCGCCGTTACCCCGCGTCAGCGTGAGCGGGGATTGATGGAGCGCCGTGAGATGGCCTCCGACCATGGCATGCTCTTCGCCTTCGGCGAAACCCGCCAGGTTCTCATGTGGATGAAGAACACGTATATCCCGCTCGATATGCTCTTCATCGCGAAGAACGGTCATATCGTGACCATCAAGGAAAACGCAGAACCGTTGTCCGAGGCGATCATTGATTCCAAGGTACCCGTTGATTTCGTGCTCGAGGTCAACGGCGGCACGGTCAAGGCGTTGCACATCAAGACGGGTCACCAGATCGAGAGCGATCTCATCAAGGAGATGCAGACGAAGGGCCAGTGAGGCATTTCTCTGCGAACTTCTCGGTTTTCCCAGGCTTCGGATTCATCCGTGGATGGCAATGAGGCTCGTCCCGATGAGGTGGGGCGGCCAAGCTTCCAGGTTCGCCATCACCAGCGGGAAGAGACAACGAAGCGTTGCCGCTGCCGCGATCGCGCTGCCACAAACCTGAGGTAGCCAGGTCAATGCGAACGAGTGATCGCGATGGGGTTTCTTTCTCTATTCCTTGAGATCGAGGCCTGACTGTGAGTCGGCTGTGCATTGCTCCGAGATCGCTGCAATGCGTCCATCCGAAGCGACATTGATCGCGCCGGCGTTCAAGGCATTGAACAAATCCTGTTCCAGGAGCCGGTTGAGCGTGCAGTCGCAAAAGGCGGTACAGAAGGTCTTGTCGCGTTGCGCGGTGCAGGCGGCGGTGCAGTTCATCCGGTAGGCTTCGACCGGATCGGGCTTTGCAGCGGGCGCAACGAGAGAAAACGCGTAGACGAGCGCGATAATCACCGGCTGATGGATGAGGTAGATTGCGAGACTGTGGCGCCCGGCTGCGGCAAGCCCTGTCTTCCACTTCGCCGATCCTGTCCCGATGGAGGCGAACCGCTCCGTCCAGCCGCGTGCGACCGCGATGCGGAAGGCGGCCATGCCGAGAAGGAACGGGGCGATCCAGGGCAATACGGGAACATAGTCGTTGGACCGGGGAACGGAGGCTGAAAGGCCGACCCACCAAAGCCACGGTGGGTCGAAGAACGGCGAACGCAGATACCAGGGTGCCGCGAATGCCGCGGCCGCGACGAGAATTGTCAGCGGTGCCGGCACGCGGAGGAAAGCAAGTCCGATGAGACTTGCGGCGGCCATGGCATGGAGAATCCCGAAGAAGATGAAGGTTTGCGGAAAAGCGAACCATGTGCCGACCGTGATGATTGCTGCGGCGGCAACGATTCGGGCAAATCGCTTGGCGAAGGAGTGCCAGCGAATGCCGTTGCCGTGGCCAAGCACGAGGCTGCAGCCGGAGAGAAACAGGAAGCTTCCGGCGATCAGGCGCGCAAAGAGCTTCCAGCCGCCGGTTGCCGGTGTCGCCGGATCGACGTAGCCGAAGAAGCCGAGATCCCATGTGAAGTGGTAGATCGCCATTGCGATGAGCGCCACACCGCGCATCTGGTCGATCACCGGAATTCGCCGGCCTCGCAATGTCGATGCGCCGGTGTTGCTGTCGGGAGTTTCGCTGACGGCCGAAGAGGTCATTCGCAATGCCATTTATTGAACGGGTGGAGTCTGCCTGCAGAACCTAGCGTTTAGCAGAAGGAGCGGGACCGAAATGCGGCACTCCGAGCGACATGGAGGCCGCCGAAGTGCGGTTTCGATCAGCTCATGGATTCGAGCACTGTCTGGCGTGCCTCGGAGAAAAACTGCCGGCGCACCAGAACGAATACGATCAGAGCGGTGGTGATGACGAAAAGGTAGGGACTGACGAACCAGCCGATGTAGCCGAGCGAGAGAAAAAGCGCCCTCAGCCCCATGTTGAAGTGCTTTGCCGCCAGAATGTTCATGCGGATGACCTTGTCGGCGGCGAGATCGGCTGCGGCGGGGTCCTTGTGGATCTCGCCGGTCATCGGTACGGCTCCGAGGAGGATGGTGCAGTAGTTGAACAGCCGGTAGGACCAGCCGAACTTGAAGAAGGCATAGGCGAAGATGCAGGCGAGCCCGCCGACCTTCATCTCGAAACCGGCGCGGCTTCCCTGGAATACGACCGGAAGGTCGGTGAAGATTGCGAACACCTTCTCCGTTGCTCCAAGCAGGGCGAAGCAGCCACCGAGGGCCAGGATCGACGTCGAGCCGAAATAGGCAGTGCCGTTTTGGAGGCCTGCCATGATCTGGGTATCGATCATCCTGAGATCGCGACGCATGGCATTGCGGATCCATCGCGCGCGCTCGGCACTCATCGCCTGCGTCAGGCTCACCCGGTCGAAAAGGCGGCCTCGCTCAGTAATCCACGAATATGCCGTCCACAGGACGGTGAAGATGCCAAGGGCGATGAAGTCGAGCAAGTTCATACCTGCACATTTGCATGATTCGCCATCTCCCTAGAAGCAGTCCACAGTGGCACCCGGCATCTCGAAAGAGAGGGTTTCTATCGCCTCGTGCAACGCCGGGATCAGCTCACATCCTTTCGGCTTCATCAGGAAAGTCATTGATTTCGTTTCGACACTCGGACGGTGAAAAAACTCGATTCGGTGTTTGCCACCGTTTCGCCACATTTTGCGATTGCGAATTCATATTTTATTCATTAAACCGACAGCAACGCCGCGCAACAAATGCGGCGCCGTAGTCTTCAATTCGGGGAAATCATGGAAAGTACCGTTCAGAAGTCTTGCTGGGGCGTCACCGCGCGCGCAGTAATCGGTTTCGCAGCTTTGCTGGTTCTCGCCTATCTGTTCGGCGGCGTCTGAGCCGCAACCTCAAATTTCTTTTTCAAGCAGCGCGTCGTGCCGGGCGCGCTGTTTTGTTTTTGGCGGCACCCCATGTCGCAGCGGTTAAAACCGGTGTCGGTCCATCGCCTTATAGCCGGCGCGTGATATCATAGCCTAGCTGCAAAACCCGTGCGAGCGGCCGGGCGGTGACATCCAGGCGGTGAAAATGTTCCTTTCTGTCTTCGACGTATTCAAGATCGGTATCGGTCCTTCGAGCTCGCACACGATGGGGCCGATGTCGGCTGCGAACCGGTTTCTAGACCTCGTTCTCTCGCCCGACTGGCCACGCCCATCCGGCGCAAGTGTTGCGGCAATCAAGATGAGCCTGCACGGATCGCTGGCCTATACGGGCGTCGGGCATGGAAGCGACCGCGCGGTCATTCTTGGTCTCATGGGCGAACGGCCGGACAGCGTTGATCCCGACCGCATGGACGCGATCATCGCCGAGGTGGAGCGGACGGGAAGGATCAAGCCGCCGGGCCACCCCGGCTACGAATTCCAGCCCAAGCACGATCTGATATTCGACAGGAAGACGCCGCTTCCGGGGCACGCCAACGGAATGACCTTCTCTGCCTTCGACCGGGACGGGCGCCTTTTGCTCAAGCGGATCTACTATTCCGTCGGCGGCGGCTTCGTCGTGACCGACACGGAACTCGAGACCATGCGCGCATCGAAGGCGCGGTCGAGCGACAGAAAGGTTCCATTCCCGTTTTCGACCGCCAAGCAGATGCTCGAGATGGCAAACCGGTCGGGCCTCACGATTGCGCAGATGAAGCGTGCCAACGAGGAGGAGCTGATCTCCCGCGAAGAACTCGATGCCGGTCTGGACCGCATCTGGGAGGCCATGAAGAGCTGCATAGACCGTGGTCTGAGCACCGAAGGAATCATGCCCGGTGGGCTCAAGGTACGTCGCCGCGCCCGCATGATCCACGATAAGCTCCAGGAGGAATGGCGGTCGAACAAGGTCAATCCACTGCTCGCAAATGACTGGCTGAGCGTCTACGCGATGGCGGTAAACGAAGAGAATGCAGCAGGTGGACGAGTCGTCACGTCACCAACCAACGGCGCCGCGGGTGTCGTGCCAGCGACGATCCGTTACTATCTGCATTTCCACGAGGATGCCGATGCCGAAGGCATCCGGGACTATTTGCTGACCGCCGCCGCCATCGGTGGAATCATCAAGCACAATGCGTCCATCTCGGGTGCCGAGGTCGGCTGTCAGGGCGAGGTGGGATCTGCGGCCGCGATGGCTTCCGCCGGGCTTGCCGCCGTCATGGGCGGCACGCCGGAGCAGGTCGAGAATGCCGCCGAAATCGCGCTGGAGCACCACCTCGGCATGACCTGCGATCCGATTGCCGGCCTGGTTCAGGTTCCCTGCATCGAGCGGAACGCCCTCGGCGCCGTCAAGGCGGTCACGGCGGCCTCGCTGGCCATCAAGGGTGACGGAAAACACTTCGTTCCGCTTGATGCCTGCATCGAAACGATGCGTCAGACGGGCGTCGACATGAACGAGAAGTACAAGGAAACCTCGACGGGCGGACTTGCGGTAAATGTCGTTGAATGTTGATGGCCGCAGGCATCGTGAACCAGTAACCTGCCACTCGTACACCGGGCTCTTTCCGGCTTGACGCGAAGCGGGCGAGGGAGTTCATAGGCGCATGGCCTTGCATCTTATCAAACTGTGTGTCGGCGCCGAGTCGATTGAAGATCTTCGCGAATGGGTCTCGGAACGCGCGCTGATCGCGATCGCGGCCGGAATGGAACCCTTTACCACCCACACGACGAGAATGATTCCGAAGCGGATGGAAGAGCTTCTGGATGGCGGCTCGTTATACTGGGTGATCAAGGGACAGGTTCAGGCGCGGCAGCGCTTGATGGATCTGAAGACGTTCAAGGATGTCGATGGCATCACGCGGTGCGAACTCATACTTGGACCGGAGGTCATCGAGACCGAACTGCAGCCGCGCCGGGCGTTCCAGGGATGGCGATATCTGAACGAGGCCGATGCGCCACGCGATCTCACGAGCCTAGGCGATGGCGCCGCCGACATGCCGCTCGAGCTGAGGCGCGAACTGGCGGAACTGGGCTTGCTCTGAGCGCCTCGTCGCTTCGTTCTATCGAAGGCGCATGCGAACGGGAAACTGTGCGCCACCCGACGATACATGAAGATGGATCCCGGCGGCGGGCTGCCCGGAGCGCCAGGCGCGTGCGCCGTGGGCGAGCAGCATGCCGACGAGATCCTTCGTCTTCGAGCGTGAACGATTGAGGCCGATGTCGGCGATCTTCATCGCCGCTTCGTGAAGCGGATGAAATCCGCCACGAAGCCCTTTCCTCTTTTCCCTAGGGTCGATCGTCGAGCCGTTCCGGTTTTCGTTCATCGCCATGATAAGCCTCGTACGCACTACAAAATCGAGGATTGCAGAAGCCTTTAGGCCGCTGCCCGCCCTGCGTCTCACTCTGCGGTACTCAAACCCAGACCGCCGTACCCACGCAGGGGCATATTTCACAAGCCGGGTTATGCCGGCTCAGACTGCACTCCCGCACCTTCAGGAGGCACGGGACACACAATTCACTGCATGCTTGCCCAGCACGCAAAACCCTTCTTCTTCAGGACCTTGCAGGCCGAAACGGCGCGGTCCTGGTTTGCAAATCCGCCGAAGCGCGCCCGGTAGAGCTGTCCCTGGCCGCTTGCGACGGCGACCGTGAACGGCTTTGCTCCGCGGAGCGACTTGCCGCCCTTGTCCTTGGCCTTCTCCAGCAGATTTTCTGCCTGTGTGCGGTCCGGCGTCGCGCCGATCTGGATGCTCCAGCCAGCGGGCGTGGCAATGTTTGCCGAAGCGGTGGACGAGGTGGTCAGTGCGTCGACCTCACCACCGTTGTCTCCCTGCTCCGTGACAGGCTCGGATACGGTCTCCGGGATAGCCACGTCGCGCTGCTGCTTCAAGGTCGCGGCAAGGGCCTGCTTTCCGACCAGCGGATTGGCACTATTACCGGCCGTGGCGGCATAGGCTGCCTCGATGCGGTTTTCTTCGTAGCGATAGGTCGGTACCGGCCCGTTGTGCGGCAGATCGAGGCTGGCGCTCGCCGCTGCGGTCGAGACTGGAGCTTCTGCTGTCTCGGCTTCGTACGCCGGAGCGGGGGCGGTCTCGGCAATGAGGTTGCCGTTTCCGCGGCGGGAAGCGGCGGGCAGATACTTGGCGACGAGACGCTTCATCTGCGCGTCACGAGCGGCGCCCGAACGGCCACCGAGCACGACGCCGACCACGCTGCGACCATCAGCCTGAACGGAGGTCACAAGATTGTACCCGGCTGCACGCGTGTAACCGGTCTTGATGCCGTCCACACCGCGCACGACGCCGAGCAGTCGATTGTGATTGCCGATCGTCTGCTTGCCGAAGCGGAAGCTGCGCGTGGAGAAATAGCCATAGTACTGCGGAAAGTGCTGGCGCAGTGCGATGCCGAGACGCGCCTGGTCGCGAGCCGTGGTGACCTGGGCCGTGTTCGGCAGGCCGTGGGCATTGCGATAGACGGTGCGCGTCATGCCGAGCGCACGGGCTTTCTGCGTCATCATGCGGGCAAAGCGCTCTTCGGATCCTCCGCCGAGGAATTCGCCGAGTGCGGTCGCAGCGTCGTTGGCCGAGCGCGTCACGAGGGCGAGGATAGCCTGCTCAACGGTAAGCGAGCCGCCGGCGCGGAGACCGAGCTTGGACGGAGGTTCGATCGCCGCGTTCTTTGATACGGGAATCTTGGTGTTTTTGTTGATCCGACCTGATTCGAGAGCTTCGAAGGTCAGGTAGAGCGTCATCATTTTCGTGAGCGACGCCGGATAGTGCGGCCTGTCCGCATCCTCGCCATAGAGAACCTTGCCGGTCTTCGCATCGACGACAATGCCTGCGTATGTCGGGTCAGCTTTCGCCGGCGTCGCAAACGCTGCGGTGGCGACGAGACCCGCCATCATAAGGCATTTCGCCACGCGGGCGACCGCTTTCCGGGGCAGGTGCAGAACATCTAAAGAAACGGAACGGGGCACAATGTTACTCTTCAGTATCGGATTGCAAATGGCGTCGAGCGGGAAGCTTCGTGACGACAGTTTCGTCGACACTAGCGGGACAGCGTTACCAATCGGTTTATGATGAATCATTGGTTGCGCAGATCAGTGGATTTTTATGGTTCGGCCCTGCCGGCTTTCGTCGGGGGTGTTGACGAGCCGGCGTTGGACGTAGCCTGTGACCGCGGTCTCCATCGCCTGCCACTGCGGCAAAAGTCTGCTCGAGAAGCGGTAAAGGAGTGAAAGATCGTGCCCGACGTGCACATCGCGCTGGCAGTCCGCGCCAGTCGAGAGTGCGTCCGATTCGGGCAGGATGCAGCGCACTGCGTAGAGTTCGCCATCGGGCAAGGTTCCGGTGAGGATCGATTCGTCGCCGTAACCGGAGTTCTCCTTGAGCTGATGCAGCGAGAGACCGGCGGGGCCAGGGGTTGCCGGGCCATCGAAGATGTGGCGGTAGATAGGCTCGACTCGGCCGGACATGTCTTTCGACATCGTGCTTTGCGACAGCTGCAGGAAGACGAGGTTCTCGGCACGATTGACATCGTTGAACCTTGCGCGCTCGTCATTGGAATAGCCGTTCATCTCCGGCCAGGTCAGATAGACATCCGCACGCTCGCTGAAGCCCGACATGCGCTGCTCCTCGAACCGGATGACGTTGGCGGGGAGGCGAACATGATCCTCGCCGATCACGATATCGAAGATGGTGCTGTCTTCCGTGTGGCCGGCAAGGGCAATCTTTTCCCCGATCATTCGTCCCGCCAGGCTGATCGCCACCGTAAGCGCCGCCAGGATAGCCACGGCGAAGGTGAGGCGGGTGAGGAACTTGTTTGAGATGAGAGGGGATTCGTGGATGTCGCTGGATGGTGCCACACGATTGTTCGCGATTGTCATCCCAACACCTTTCGGCGAGCGCCCGCTATCTCAGGCCGGTGCGGCCGTCGGATCGGTAGCGCTGCAAAGACAGATCTTTCTCACTTCGGATCGTGCCGGCGCCGTTGCCGGCGTGGCGTGCTCCTGTGTTGGCCGCAAGGCTGATCCCACATGGTTAATTTCCGGTTAAGCATTGCCCGTGTGGCGGGGGCAAAAAAGCTGCGACCGGCTCCGGGACAGGGGAGCCGGTCGCTGGGCCTTGGTCGGGACGGGGATCGGGGACTGACCTGGCCCAATGGGAGGCTGCGCGCATCCCGCGCAGCCGCGTATTCAATGTCCGTGCCGGGGCAGCTGTCCCTGTCCGGCCGGCCCGGGCTCCCTTGTGCGAGCTCCTGGCGGGCAGTAGCAGTGAGTGCCCATCGGCGTTCTTGCTGCTTCAGCGTTACTTGACGCTACCAACGGCATCGGCGCGACCGTCTTGGAGCTTTACCCACTTGCCGGCGTTCTCTGTAGATTGACGTTTCAGGAAGCGATACTCGGTCTGCGACCAGAGCAGCACCTTGTTGCGCATGTTGTCGAGAACGAAGTCGCCACGGTCCGTACGGACGGTCAGAACCGCATGGCCCTCGCCGTTGGGCTGCAGGACGACCGTGATCAGGAGATTCGAGGCGGGAATACCGGAGCGCATCAGCATCTTGCGCTTGAGCAGCACGAAATCTTCGCAGTCTCCGACCGACTTGGGGTAGGCCCATTTCTCTTCGACGCCGTAGATTTCCTGATCCGTCAGCGGCTCGATCGAGGTGTTCACGGTATAGTTTACCGTCAGAATGCTCTTCCAGTTGCTTTCGGTCAGAACCAGCGGTCCCGAAGCATCGCCGGTGGGACCGCACTCGTCCCTGTATTCGCGGCAGAATTCGTAATGGCCGATCGGCTGGTTGGTTGCTCCCTCAACTGGAATGTTTGCAGGCAACGCGAAGGCAGCAGGTGCCAGGAGTGCAGAGAGAATGAAGCTGATTGCCCCGGATTTGAAAAGTGTTCTTGTCATTGTTCTGTCCCCGTTATGAGCACAGAATGGCACACATGTTTTGATCCATCGCGAAGTCGCGAAGTAAAATAAAGATCAAATCAACGGCCAATAAGAATAAATCTAGAATAAAACTCGAATAAAACTCGATTTGTATTTGACTCAAAATTGAGTAAAATTTGAACGTTCTTATCGCGCGAAATTCTGTCGACGATTGAAGCGAATTCGTTCAACGGATTGATTTTATGAAGAAATATGGAATGAGACGGAAGGGCGTAGGTGCGAGATCACTGTCGCGTGTGCCGGGCTTGCCCGTTGCGCGCGGAACGGCCAGCATCCCAATTGGTGCGCCATGGACGGAGTCGTGGTCTGCCGATCAGCTTTTACGCGGATAAGGCAGCGAATTTTTCTCGGAATTTCTTTTCTCGGGAAATTCGTTGCGGATGACGTGGGACGTCTTTCCGGAGGCGGCGCCGTTCAACGACGGGCGCCGGACATCGATCTAGCTGCCTCGAAACGGTTGAGGCCCTTGGGGGTGTCCGGAGTTGGAAAATACCGGGGCTTCACTGCTGCCGCATTCCGGGGTCAGAGGAATGAGGTTAGGGCTTCCTTTGACTGCACCGACGAAAACTCGACGGCGACACCTTCCTGGAAGTGCCGAACGACCCGTCCACGCATGTTCCCAAGCTGCACCGGGGTGCCAAGGGCAGGGCGGACCTCGATATCGATGGCGGCACCCGAGAGCGAAAGGTCGATGATGCGACAGGGGTAGCGTCGTCCGTCGTCGAGTACGAGCTCGGTCCGGGTGTTGCGCGGCGTGAGTCGGTTGTGCCTGCGGTCTTCCGGCAGGCCCAGCTCGTGCTTATTGGCAAGCCAGGTCAATTGCGCGGCAAGTTTCTCGCGCTTGCGATCCGTGGCGTTGAGGACGATGACGAAGCCGAATTCGCTCGCCTTCTCGACCGTTCCCTCGATTCTTCCGAGGTGGTCGACATAGGCAATGATTCGCTCGCCGCGCTGCGGCCGCGCGTGGCACGCGATGTTCACGTCCCCGGGGGACATGTCGATCACTGTGCATTCGTATTCGTCGTGATTTGGCAACATCAGGCGACCGGGCAGGTTGACCGAGACGCGCTGAAAGCTCCGCTGGTCATGCTGCGGTCTTGGGGGTGTCGGCGATGCTTGCTGAAATGAATACATGGACATGCAGGCCTGATGAAAAGCTCTTTCTAAGTTGTAACCTTTCGAGGTTAACAGAGTGTTCTGGCTTCGATCAAAAATGCCCGGCATGTGATTGAAAAGAGAGGGGCCCGGCGGTTTGCTGCGGCTGATCCCTCAGCCCTGCCGTCCGCCCTCGAAGACTCGCAGATGAAGGACGCGCCGAAAGGTATCGCCAAGGCCGCGAACGGCGAAGACCGACTGCGGCACGGGAATGGAAGGGCGATCGCGCAAAAAGGCGTTCTGCTGGCTCGGATCGATGACGCCGAGCTCTGATAGCGTCATGTACCGAAACGGAACGGCCAGCGGGTCGATGGGTTGAATAGGGGCAAATGCCCCGAGAACGCGGTCACAAGCTCCACCCTGTGACGAAAGAGGCAGCAACACGACCTCGGCCTCGGTGCCCGAGGCGGACTGCCCGTAGGCGGAAACCTGCATGACTGCGGGCGTTCTGCAACGCATGACGTTCTCTGTGATCCGAGCCGTCCGGTTCACGGATTCAGCAGACCAAAGGTCCGGAAAGCCTATGCCGCGAAGCTCTCGCCCGAAATTGGCGCACAGTCGCGTGCCTGCCAGCCTGAAGCGCGGGGCGAAGCGGCCCGCCTGCTCGAGGATGAAGAGATCCGGGAGAATTCCCCTAACATCCGCCGGCTCAATGTCCTTTCTGTCGGGGAGTTCGCGGTCACCGCGAAGCCGGTTCCAATATTCATAGATCTGGGTTGCAACTCTTGTACGCATGATGTCACCTGTCTCAGAGGTGTTCCATTCCGAAACGTTTGGGTAACGGCAGGGCCTCTGTTTCGGCTGCGATGCGAACTTCATGCCAGAACGGGGTTAAGGTTAACGATTGGTTCCGTTTGCGCGTGGCCGGTCCTCATGGCAAGTATTCTGTATCGCTTCAGTGCGAATTGGTTTCAGCAATTTACTTTCGGGTCCGGGGATTTGGGGCCTGCGGCCGTCGGCGAAAGCCTGACGGCCTTTCTTTTGTCTACGTAGGCGTTATTCATGTGCGGCGCGGATTTTCCTGACGCCGGTCGAGGGGGAGGGACGGCGCGCTCATTTAAGGTTTTTAAGCACTGTGTTCGTTCAACAGGACGCAACGGTGAGAGATTTGGAAAAAGAGTTCATGAGCGACGAACGGGCTGGGAGCAGCGGCGCAGATACCTTGGAACGAAGCGTGGAAAGACGGGAGCCAGCCTTCAATCTTCCGTCAAGCCTGGTGGTTATCCTCTCGGTGCTCATCGCCATCCACGTCCTTCGAACCTATTTCCTTTCCCCTGCCGCGGATGAATTCGTTCTGCTGCAATTCTCCTTCATTCCGGCACGCTACGAGCCGTCGCTGATGGCGCATGACTTCGCGTGGGTGTGGAGCCCCGTGACCTATTCGCTGCTCCACGGAAGCTGGGAGCACCTGATCTTCAACAGCTTCTGGATGGTGGCCTTCGGGGCGCCTGTCGTTCGCCGGATCGGCACACTGCGTTTTGCGATCTTCTGGTGTCTTTCCGCGGTCGCCGCGGTGGCGCTCCATGCAGCGTTCCACTGGGAGGCGATGATCGTCGTGATCGGCGCTTCCGGGGTGGTCGCCGGTCTGATGGGGGCGGCGGCGCGGTTCGTTTTCTCGCCGAGCGGGCGGATCAGCCGTCAGTTCGCGCATCTTAACCGACGCCTCTCGATCCCCGAGGCGCTCTCCAATCGCTCGGTACTGGTGTTCTCCGGTATCTGGTTCCTTACGAATTTCCTGATTGGTTTCGGTCAGAGCATCGGTGCGGGCGAAGGCAACACCATCGCCTGGGAGGCTCATATCGGAGGGTTCCTGTTCGGGTTCCTCTGCTTTCCGCTTTTCGACAGGATACCGCCGGTTCCGCAGGAACCTTCACGCCGGAGTTAACGCTAGCGGCGCGGCGGTCTTGCATTCGCCCCTATCGTGGCGCACCATGACGGTCTCCGGTTCTCACATGCTTACCGGAGGAAGGGGAGTTGCCATCAGAGGAGAATTGGCACCTTCCAACTGGCAGGGCATTCCACGGGATGTCCCGTCTCTCTGTCATGTTGCACACGGGAGGTATGCATGTATGTAAAGTCGATACTGGATGAAAAAGGCCGCAATGTTATCACTGCCGGCCCGCAATTGACGGTGCGTCAGGCCGCGGTCTATCTCCATGAAAATCACATTGGTGCGATCGTAATCGTCGATCGAAACGATCGCATTGCCGGTATTCTGGCGGAACGCGACATCGTGTGTGCGATCGCCCGCTCGGGAGCCGAGTGCCTGGACAAGCCGATCTCCTCCATCATGTGGGGCAATGTCCATCGTTGTACGGAGAGTTCCACCGTCGAGGAACTCATGGGGATGATGAGCAACCTTCGCGCCCGGCATATTCCGGTTGAGAAGGATGGCCGCCTGGTTGGGATCATTTCGATCGGTGACGTCGTTAAATCGCATATCCGCGCCATTGAGCGCGAAGCGGCCGACATCAAGGCTTACATTTCGAGCTGAGAGAAAAGCCATGTCTTAATGGCGGGCACCGCGTGGTGCTCGCCCATGCCCCCAGGACGCGGGAGCAGGGCGCATGCGCGCCGAACCGCCTACCGTATCAGCACTTCCTGCATTCGCCGGATCTCGGCGATCTTCGCCTTTGCCTCGGCGTAGCCCCGGTCGATGGCTTCGCCGGCGCGGTGGAACTCCGATAGGCCGATGTCGCTGAGCTTGGGATGCAGCGCCAGATCCGGAGGGTCTCCGGCAAGGCGCGCACGCGAAATCCTGTCCTGGATGATATTGAACGCCTGCACCATCACGCTCGTCAGTCCGAGGCGCGCCGCGCTGTTTTCCTGGTGCGCGGTCTCGTCGATCTTCTGCAGATTGGCATTCAGCTTGATGACGGCGGAGCGGCCGTAGAGGTCGTAGTTCAGGTTGACCGCCACCACGAGCGGCTGCTCGTAGGTGCGGCACACGGATACCGGCACGGGATTGACGAGCGCGCCGTCCACGAGCGTACGCCCGTTGCAGGGGATCGGCTCGAAAATGCCCGGCAGCGCATAGGATGCACGGATCGCGGTAATCAGTGCCCCGCTCTCGATCCAGACTTCATGGCCGCTGTTGATCTCCGTCGCCACCGCGACGAATGGACGGTCGAGGGTCTCGATCTGGATGTGCTCGAGATGCTCCTGCATGCGGCGGGTTAGCCGCATTCCGCCGAAGAGACCGCTTCCCCGGATGGTGAAGTCGAGCAGGCTCGCTATGCGGCGCATGGTCAGCGAACGGGCGAATATCTCAAGTTCGTCGAGCTTGCCGGCAAGATAGCAGCCTCCGACCAGCGCGCCGATGGAAGTGCCGGCGATCATGCTGATCCCGATCTCTTCCTCGTCCAATGCACGCAATACCCCGATATGTGCCCATCCCCGGGCGGCGCCGCCGCCTAGCGCAAGAGCAATCTTCGCACGTGGAGACGCGGCCCTCGCGGGGATCTGGGACATGTCATTCATGGCAGAGCCACCAGGATCTTGCACATCCGCATTGAGCGCGGACCGGTTGAAGCTCCAGTTCAGCATATAAGGCCTCCATTGTGGAGTGGAATTCGCGGCTTCTTCCGATGTTCCTGCGACAAAACCGCCGTGTTCCGAGTGCGTCCGGAACACGGACGACAGGGCGAACTGCACCCTCGTGGTACGGCAACGGGGAAATCCAGGCTTCCGGGAAAGCGATACCTGAAGTGGAGGGGCGGGCGGACCCGCTGGGCGGGCCGGAGTGGGAAGCAGCCATTTCGACGATCCAAGCGGGCTTTCGCCAACATCGATGAGTAGGCGCCTAGAGTATTGCGAAATGGTGAATCGGGTAGCGAAATGCGCCGGAACTGCTTCAAATATGCGCAACGGCTGTAAAACTGCGCGATGTCGGCCGCGCATGGGCTGAGATCTGACCGAAGTTGAGGGCGTGATAGGGCATCCGGCCGGATGCCCTTAAGCCATCATTTCGTCTTTCCGTAGATTTCGTCCGGATCGAACACGGGGGCGTCGGCGCTGATCGTGACCTTGGCCTTCCCATCGACGGCTTCGACGGTGCGATAGAAACAGGACCTGCGGCCGGTGTGGCATGTGGCGTCATGCCCGGCGACGGAGACCTTGATCCAGACGGCGTCCTGGTCGCAGTCGGTCCGCATCTCCACGACGGACTGCAGATTTCCCGATGTTTCACCCTTCTTCCACAAGGCCTTGCGGGAGCGGCTCCAGTAGTGAGCGACACCGGTCTCGATCGTAAGGGAAAGAGCCTCTGCGTTCATGTGGCCGACCATCAGCAACTCGCCGTCGCGTGCATCGGTCACCACGGCCGTGACGAGGCCGTTGGCGTCAAAACGGGGCGTGAAATCCCCGCTGCCTTCCAGCACACTCTTGTCGCTTGACGGATTTTCGAAGGTTGACGGCATGTGCGGCTCCGTTGGCGGAGCCGCCGGTTTCAGCCGCGGCCCCGGATCATGGTCATGAACCGGACCTGTTCAGCCGGTTCTGTCTTGAAGGCACCGGTAAAGGTGGTTGTCAGCGTTGTCGAGCCCTGCTTCTGGATTCCGCGCATGGCCATGCACATATGCTCCGCCTCGATCATGACGGCGACGCCGCGGGGCAGCAGGGTATCGTCGATCGACTTGGCGATCTGTGCGGTCATCGTTTCCTGGGTCTGGAGCCGGCGCCCGAAGATATCGACAACACGGGCTATCTTCGACAGGCCCAGAACACGGCCGTTCGGCAGGTAGGCGACATGCGCCTTGCCGATGATCGGCACCATGTGATGCTCGCAGTGCGAGAAGAACGGAATATCCTTCACGAGCACGATGTCGTCATAGCCGGCCACTTCCTCGAACGTCCGGCCGAGCACATCCTCGGCGGCAAGGTCGTATCCGGAAAAGAGTTCGCGGTAGGAACGGGCAACGCGTGCAGGGGTATCGAGCAGACCTTCCCGTTCAGGATCGTCTCCCGCCCAGCGCAGCAATACGCGCACCGCTTCCTCGGCCTCCTCCTGGGTCGGCCGACGCGCTTCTTCTTCTTCGACGCGCGGAAAATTCGTTACTTTGGCATCCATGGAGCCCTTGACCTCTCGCAGGTAACTGACGTGTATTTCGGACTCGCCACTGGCCATTCGCCTAACCCTGCAGGCTTGGGTTCCGTCGGCGGGCTCCGGGGCTTTCAGGTCTCGGCTAATCAGTGCGCTCGACCATCCGGCACGGTTTCCCAAACAACAGGTGCCACTCTTGCATTGCAAAATTGTCACCCCAACACGACATAGCATATAGTATCGGCCAATGGCTGTGGAAGAGGTTGAAGGCGACGCGCGGTGCTTTTTTCCCGACCACGACGGAATTTTGTGCCCGGTTCACGCGAAATTGCGCAAAAGAGACGGACGGACGAGTGACGATGGATGATATCTACAACAGCCGCATCCTCGAGTTTGCGGGCAATATCCCCCGCATAGGTACGCTCGCCGACGCCGACGCCGAAGCGAGCGCCCACTCGAAGCTGTGCGGCTCGAAAGTGAAAATCTGGATCAAGATGGACGGTGATCGCGTGAGCGACTTCGCTCATGACGTTAAGGCCTGCGCGCTCGGTCAGGCGTCTTCGTCGATCATGGCCCGCCACGTCGTCGGAGCCTCGTCCGCCGAGCTGCGCCAGGCACGAGAAGACATGCTGGCGATGCTCAAAGCCGACGGCGAAGGGCCGACGGGTCGCTTCGAGGATATGCGTTTCCTGCGACCTGTCCGGGATTACAAGGCCCGTCACGCGTCCACGATGCTGACCTTCGATGCCGTAGTCGACGCCGTCGGACAGGTCGAGGCAAAACGCGCAGCGATGGTTGCAGGCTGATCGCAGCCCGACCGCTTTGGCGATCGCCAGGCGGCCCGCGATTTAACCCCAACGGACGGATTGAGCCGAATGTGCAAGCAGTGCGGGCAGGAGTTGGATATCGCCGCGCTTCGCCGTGGCCGCAAGTCGGCGCGAGCACGAGGAGCGAAGGCGGCGACCACTGACCGCGCGGGCTCGTTTCATGCCACGGGCGTTCCCCGAAGGCTCGTTCGCGCAACTGGTCCGGGCCGTTCCGCAAGACGCCGGGCCGCCTTGTCGGGATGGGGCTCATCCGGTTCTATCAACTGACGCTTTCGGGCTTCACCGGAAATGCCTGCCGCCATATGCCGACATGTTCGGAATATGGCTACGAGGCCGTCGCCCGCCATGGTCTTTGGCATGGCGGCTTCATGACGGTTTTCCGCGTTGTCCGGTGCGGACCGGGTGGAACCTCCGGTTTCGATCCTGTTCCCGAGACCCTGCAGAGCGACTTCCGCTGGTGGGCGCCTTGGCGCCTGTGGCGGGTGTCACGGCAATCCGCTCAGTCATGAGCCTCTATGTGGCACTCCTCTATAGCGTCGTGGTCACGGCCCAGAGGCGAGTTCAAATGTCCGACCTTCGCGACCTTGCACGCTCCGCGGGTTTCGCCAATCCCAGGACGCTCGTTTCGACCGGGAACCTCATTTTCGAAGCGGAGGAGGGTGCCGAGGTGGTGGAGCTCGAACGGAGGCTGGAGCGCGCGCTGGAGCAATTCTACGGCAAGCGAATCGATGTTGTTGTGCGGACATCAGGTGCGTGGTCGACGCTCGCGGACCGCAATCCGTTCAGGGCGGAAAGCGACACCGACGCCAGCCGCGTGATCGTGCGGGTGATGGCGTCCGCGTTACAAAACGACGTGGTGCATGGTCTCGAGCGGCATTGTCAGGCTGGCGAGCGGATCGCCCTTGTCGATGGTGACCTGTGGATCTCGTTCTCGGGCAAACCGTCGGAAAGCCGGCTTTTGTCCAGGCTTGGCGCCAGGCATCTCGGCAAGGGTACGATTCGAAACTGGAACACTGTCGCCGGTGTTGCGAAGCTACTCGCCGAGTGAGACCGGGCCAATGTCCTATGGTGCGCGTGCAGGTGGCGGTGTTTCCTCGCCTTTACTCCACCCGCAAAAGCCTTTATCACCCGGCGCGCATATCGCCGGCTTCCCGGCCTTTCAACCACCCGCATTCGTTGGCGGGACTGGATAGGAGTTCTTTATGTCAGATACCGTTTCCCTCATTTTCCCAGATGGTTCCGAGCGCAGCTTCCAGGCTGGCGCGACCGGCCGCGATGTGGCGGAGTCCATCTCCAAGTCGCTCGCCAAGAAGGCCGTCGCGATTGCGCTGGACGGCGAGTTGCGCGACCTGTCCGATACGGTCGCAAGCGGGCGGATCGAAATAGTCACGCGCGATGATGCGCGCTCGCTCGAACTGATCCGCCACGATGCGGCCCACGTGATGGCCGAGGCCGTCCAGGAGCTGTGGCCCGGCACGCAGGTGACCATCGGGCCGGTCATCGACAACGGTTTCTATTACGATTTCGCCAAGAATGAGCCGTTTACACCGGACGACCTGCCGAAGATCGAAAAGCGGATGAAAGAAATCATCCAGCGCAACAAGCCCTTCACCAAGGAGATCTGGTCCCGCGAGAAGGCAAAGGAAATCTTCGCCTCCAAGGGTGAGGGGTACAAGGTCGAGCTCGTTGACGCGATTCCGGAAGGCCAGGACCTGAAGATCTACTATCAGGGCGACTGGTTCGATCTCTGCCGCGGGCCGCACATGGCTTCGACCGGACAGATCGGCACGGCCTTCAAGCTGATGAAGGTAGCCGGCGCTTACTGGCGTGGCGACAGCAACAACCCGATGCTGACCCGCATCTACGGCACCGCCTGGCATACGCAGGAAGAACTCGACAACTACCTGCATATCCTCGCTGAAGCCGAGAAGCGGGACCACCGTCGCCTCGGCCGCGAGATGGATCTCTTCCATTTCCAGGAAGAGGGGCCGGGTGTGGTCTTCTGGCACGGCAAGGGTTGGCGCATGTTCCAGACGCTGGTCGCCTACATGCGTCGCCGGCTCGCCAACACCTACCAGGAAGTCAATGCGCCGCAGGTGCTGGACAAGTCGCTCTGGGAGACCTCGGGTCACTGGGGATGGTACCGCGACAACATGTTCAAGGTAACGGTCGCAGGTGACGATACCGACGATGATCGCGTCTTCGCGCTGAAGCCGATGAACTGCCCCGGGCACGTTCAGATCTTCAAGCATGGTCTGAAGTCCTACCGCGAGCTCCCTGTGCGTCTTGCCGAATTCGGCTCCGTGCATCGTTACGAACCGTCCGGCGCGCTTCATGGTCTGATGCGCGTGCGCGGCTTCACCCAGGACGATGCGCACGTTTTCTGCACCGACGAGCAGATGGCTGCCGAGTGCCTGCGCATCAACGACCTTATCCTCTCCGTCTACGAGGATTTCGGGTTCAAGGAAGTGGTCGTCAAGCTGTCGACCCGTCCTGACAAGCGCGTCGGCTCCGACGCTCTCTGGGATCGCGCCGAAAGCGTGATGATGGACGTGCTGAAGACAATCGAGGCACAGTCCGGTGGACGCATCAAGACCGGCATTCTGCCGGGCGAGGGGGCGTTCTACGGTCCGAAGTTCGAGTACACGCTCAAGGATGCGATTGGTCGTGAGTGGCAGTGCGGTACGACGCAGGTCGACTTCAACCTGCCGGAACGCTTTGGCGCGTTCTATATCGACCACGCGTCGGAGAAGCGCCAGCCGGTGATGATCCACCGGGCCGTCTGCGGTTCGATGGAGCGCTTCCTCGGCATTCTGATCGAGAACTTCGCGGGCCACATGCCCTTGTGGATCTCGCCTTTGCAGGTCGTTGTCGCGACAATCACCTCCGAGGCGGATGACTATGCGCGCGAGGTTGCCGAACTTCTTCGTGACGCCGGCATGACGGTGGAAACGGATCTTCGCAACGAGAAGATCAACTACAAGGTGCGTGAGCACTCGGTTACCAAGGTGCCGGTGATCATCGTGTGCGGCAAGCGCGAGGCTGAAGAGCGCTCGGTCAACATCCGCAGGCTCGGTTCGCAGAACCAGACGGCAATGAGCCTCGATGAGGCGATCGCGTCGCTGACCGCAGAAGCGACTGCACCCGACCTTCAGCGCAAGGCAGCCAAGTCTGCTGCATGACAATACGGCACGGCATGTGCGGGTCCTGAATGGAACCGACATATGCCGTGCCGCTTCAATCATATTGAGTCCGCCGGCGGGCGCCCGGGCAACTGGTCGGCTCAAATCTTGATCCCGAACCGGGGATCACTGCCTGAGCGGTAGCCGTTGCCATTCGCTGGTGCGGCGGGTCGGTCAGCGCAACGCTTTAAACCGGCGTCGAAATCATTGACATTTTCTGCAAAGTCGCAGCCGCGCGTGCCTTCGGATACTTGATTTTGTTGCGATAATTGCAACGATTGTCGCAACGAGAATCGGCGGCTCGGTGCCGGAGGAAAACGCGATGAAATTGCAATTGATCCGTAATGCGACCCTCAAGCTCGACTATGCCGGCCACACGGTACTGATCGATCCGTACTTTGCACCGATGCATAGCCAACCCTCTTTTGCCGGTCGCTCGGAGAACCCGTTGGTCGAACTGCCAGTCGATATCGACGCCATACTCGAGGGCGTGGAACTCGTGATCGTCTCGCACCTGCACGAGGATCACTTTGACGATGTCGCAAAGGAGCGGGTGCCGAAGCATCTTCCTATCTTCTGCCAGCCGGGCGATGAAACGGAAATCCGCGAGGCAGGGTTTGCGAACGTCACGCCGTTGACCGATCGCGCGACCTGGAACGGCCTGACGCTGACGCGCCGCGACGGCAGCCATGGACTTGGACCTGTCGTCGAACTTATGGGCTCCGTCATGGGCTTCAGTGTCGAAGCGAAAGGCGAGCCATCGATCTACTGGGCCGGTGACACGGTGCTCTACCCGCCTGTAGCGGACATCATTCGCGAAACAAATCCTGATGTCATCATCACCCACTCCTGCGGTGCCCGATGGGATGGCGATCTCATCGTCATGGACGCTGGGGAGACCATCGAGGTGTGCGAAACCTCGCAGTCCGCCGTCGTTGTCGCCACCCATATGGAGGCGCTGGATCACGCGACAGTCAGCCGCCAGGATTTGCGTCGGGCGGCCGAAGCGCGGGGCATTGCTGCATCGAAACTCCTGATACCCGCGGATGGTGACACTCTCACCGTGGAGAAGCCGTAGCATTCTCGACTGCTTGGCGGAGCTGTAAAGGGAATCGTCAGATCGGGAATCGCTGCCCTGAAGTTCAGGGAGCGGAGGACGAGCACATCTCGTGATTTGGCGGAGCAGGCCGAGGGCGGGTGACGCCGGTCAGTGTGTCAGAAGGACTTCTACGTCCGTGTTTTCGCCGGCCTTCACCGTGAAGTCGCGCTGAAAGATCTTTTCCTTGTTGCGCGCGACTGCGGTGTATTCGCCTTCGGCCAGCACGATCGTGGGGAAGGCGCCGACACTTTCGCTGACGACGTCGCCCGAAGCCGTCAGGATCGACCAGGCCGTATCCGCGATAGCTTCACCGCCAGGCTCCGAGACGAGTTTCAGCGTAAGCTTCGCCGCACGATGCTGGATCGTTGCCTCTGTGAGCTTGCCTGCCTCCACCTGTATATCGGCTCGGATGACGGCGTTGACCGTCCCGTAGTCCGACACGACATGGTAGGTACCCGCATTGAGGCGAACGACGGTGTTCGGCTTGATGTCGGCCACGACGAGCGAGCGCTCGCCATCGTCGCGAACTTCCGACGAATAGACGGAAAAGCTGAGTTCTTCTGGCGGAATGCGAACATCCGAACCCGAAACGGCGTTGAGCATGATGCCGCCCGCATCGAGGACCATCACCTGCTTGTCGACTGAACCGGATTGAGGAACCGTCAGCTTCTTTGTCGCGCCGGCGCGACCAAAAGCAACGTTGACGAAGTACTCGCCGGGCACGAGTTGAAAGGCGGCAGACCCGCCTTCCGACGATGCCAGCAGCGGCAGTTTTCCATCGGCGTCGGGAATGGGCGAGAACACGCGCCAGGTCAGGCCGTGCTGCATGGGCTTGCCGCTCTTGGTAAGGATGGCCTCACAGATCACGCTCCTGAGGTCCGCCGGCGATGCTGCGCCCGTGACGAGCGGATTGAAGGACGTGAGCTTGCTGCTTTTCTGCGGCGTGATCTGCGAAAAGCTGTCCAGCGGGTCCTGCGCAAGTGCGGGCGTGGCGGTGGCCATCACAACTGCAAGAACGGCATTTGCTGCAACGGTGAGATGGCGTGTCGCGCGCATGGCGAAGGTTGACTTCCTGAGTTTCTGGGGCCACTTGAAGGCCCGACAGATGGCATTTTGATGGCCGTAACCGCTGCTGTCGCAATTGGTATTAATGGAACTCAGCCCTGATGAAAACCGAAATCAAGCTCATTGACTATCTTTCCACGCGCAGGTCCATCCCGGCGTTCCAGATGTCGGAGCCCGGGCCAGGGCAGCGCGAGATCGAGGATATGTTGAGGCTGGCATCGCGCGTCCCCGATCACGGCAAGCTCGCCCCCTGGCGGTTCATCGTCTATCGCGGCGCCGAACGCGCGCGGCTGAGCGCCGAACTGGCGAAGATCGCAATTGCCGACAAGCCGGACCTGTCCGAAGAGATGGTGAAAGTCGAAAATACACGGCTTACCCGCGCACCGGTCGTCGTTGCCGTCGTCAGCAAGGCCGCTCCGCATGTAAAGATCCCGGAATGGGAGCAGTTGATGTCGGCAGGTGCCGTCTGCCTCAACCTGGTGATGGCCGCAAATGCCTATGGTTACGCGTCCAATTGGCTCACCGAGTGGTTTGCATTCGACGAACGGGCCCATCCCATCCTCGGCGTCGCCGCGGGCGAGAAGGTTGCAGGCTTCATCCATATCGGCACCGCGCTCGTGCCGCCGGTCGAGCGCCCGCGGCCGGTGCTTTCCGAAATCGTCACCTGGGTCGGCGAAGCGGGGTGAGAGCGCGGAAATGTTCTATGACACGGTTTCAAACGCCCACGGGCTGCGCCACGATCCCTTCAAGGCAATAGTCGCGCCGCGCCCGATCGGCTGGATAGGGTCGAAGGCGGCCGACGGCACGCTCAATCTCGCGCCTTATTCGTTTTTCAATGCAGTCTCGGATAGGCCGAAATTGGTGATGTTCTCCTCCGCCGGCCACAAGGACAGCGTAAGGAACATCGAGGAGACCGGCGCATTCACGTGTTCCTTCGTGAGTCGCAATCTTGCCGAATCGATGAACCACAGCTCGATCGCCGCGCCGCACGGCGACAGCGAATTCGCGATCGCCGGGCTCACCCCGCAAAACGGACGCCTGGTCGACGCGCCCTTCGTGGGCGAGGCCTTTGCCGCACTGGAATGCCGGATGACCGAGATCATGCGGCCAAAGACGCTGGACGGTGGTGTGGCGGATAGCTGGATCGTCTTCGGACAGGTCGTGGGCATCCACATCAGTGAGCAAATCGTTCGCGACGGGCGGCTCGACATGTCGATCGCGCGTCCCGTGGCCCGCATGGGCTACATGGACTATAGCGAGGCCGACAAGGTCTTCGAGATGTTCAGGCCTTGAGGCCATGCATGCCGCGAGTGTCTATACCGCTGCCTGCCCGTAGGCCGCGTTGATCGTGTCGATCTGATCGGGATCATTGGTGAGTCGCCCCTCGAATCCGTCGGCGCGGGAGAGGCGGCAGTCGATTCGGAGTGGTTCGCCCGATAGAGTGGCCGGTGCGTCATAGGCGGGAATTCCGGCCGCCTTGGCCGCGAGCAGCACCGCAAGCCGGGCATTGACGAAGGCGGGCGTCCATTGACCGGCTTCGTCCCGCTGGCGCGATGCGCCGATAAACGACTGGAGCGCATCCGGATCGAAGGTCAAGCCTATCAGCCGCCGCGACTTGCCGATGAAACCGTCCGAGGACATGGGAGGCGGAAGCACGCCATGAGTCAGCCCGAGAATTCGCGTTGTGCCGTCTTCGCGACCTTCCTCCGCCTCGGCGACTGAGAGCAGCACGTCGAGGTGCTGCACGTCCGATCCATGGCGGCAAGAAGGTAGGACAACACCCTCGATCGATTGTGCCACGATCTTCCGGAGCGCGGCTTCGTCCATATTGATATCGACCGGAACGAGGCGCTTCGAAAGCCGACGCAGCCTGGCGGGCAGAGAGCGGGGAGGTTTGTCACTTCCTCGCTCACAGAAGAGGGCCCCGGCCGGCCAGAGCAGGTATTCGTCCATGGGTGTGTCTCGTTCGCTGTTAACCGGGTGGCCAGGTTGCCGGGCCCGGTTAACAAACATGGTGAACCAATCTTAAACTTTTTGTTGCTAGTGTGTCCTCAATAGCAGTTGTTCTGCTGTACAGGCATGGGGCTTCACTTGATTATTCACGCATTTCTCCGGTGGGTCGAAACCGCCAAGGCGAGCGACAGGGCGCGCGCCGCGAAAGCGCTGGCCAAGGCCTATTGCAGCTCGGAAATGACCGGTGAGGACCGCCGGGCCGCCGAGATGGCGATGATCTTTCTTCTCGACGACCCCGCGCCGAAGGTTCGGCTCGCCCTTGCCGAGGCCCTTGCGGATTTTGCGGATGCGCCGCGAACCGTCGTCCTCCCGCTCGCCGAAGACCAGGTCGAGATCGCCGCGCAGCCAATTCTGCGCTCTCCGGTCCTGACCGATGGCGATCTTGTCGATATCGCGGCGAGGGGGAGTGCAATCACCCGCAGCCTCATCGCGCATCGCTCCTTCGTGTCACGAGCGGTTTCGGCCGCGCTGGCGGAGATCGGCGGAACCTGCGAGGTGATGGCGCTGCTCGAGAACCCCGGAGCCGTGCTCTCGCGTCGGTCGCTGAAGCGGATCGCCGAGCGGTTGGGCGACGAGGCTGCCGTCCGCGACCTTCTGCTTGATCGCGATGATCTGCCGAGCGACGCGCGTCACGCGCTTGTCGAAAAGGTCGGGGCGGCACTGGCCGGCTTCGAACTGATCCGTGCCGCGGTCGGAGAGGGCCGGGTCGAGCGTATCACCCGCGAGGCTTGCGAAATGGCTACGATCGGGATGACCGCCGATGTCGAGCCATCCGACATGCCGGCGCTTGCGGAACACCTGCGTGTCGCGGGCCGCCTGACACCGGCCTTCCTGATGCACGTGCTGTGTGCAGGCCGGATCGAATTCTTCGCCGCAACGATCGTCAATCTCTCCGGGCAGGCCGAAAAGCGCGTACGGTCCATTCTTGCCGACGGTCGCGAGGCCGCGGTGCGTTCGCTGTTCGAGGCAGCCGGGCTGGGGCGCGATGTGAGCGGTCTGTTTGCCGACGCAACGATGATGTGGCGGCGCGAGGCGAAGAGAGGATCGAGCGGGATGTCCGTGTCGCTGCGCCTGCTTGCACGTGCACGGGACGCGGCCGGTACCTCGTCCGAAGCCATGATCGATCTGGTCGAAAAGATGACGATTGCAGAGCAGCGGCAATCGGCCCGCCACTATGCCCTGACCGCTGCGGCAGCGGCCTGACGGTGGCTCAGTCTGCGAACTTGTGCAGCACCCAGGAGTAACCGTCCTCTATGTAGTGGACCGGTTTGGTGACGGTGTTGCGGACCGCTGAAGCGTCGGGCAGCGTCTTGCGGATCATCGCTATCGTTCTCGAGGCGATTCCGGCCTTTTCCTTCTCGGTGGAAGCTGCGTCCGTCGGTGCATTCTGCTCCGGCTGCGGGAGCGAGGCTGCGCCTGACTGGGACGAGGCCGGCGGCGGGGCGAGCTCGGCCGTCATCGGATCCGAGGAGCTTTCGCAGACGGCGACCACGACGGGGTAGTTCGTCGCATGGTAGCGGTTGATCTGGGCTTCCGACTGCGCATCGCACAGCGCGATCGTCTGCCAGCTCTCCTTGACGGTGTCGATGTAGTGGCATTGCGTGGCCGAATCGTCGCATCCGAGGATGGTCATGATGACAAGGGCAGCCTTCACACTGCGATCCTTCCATGGTTTCTGCCTGCCGCGGGACGCCGCACAGGTTCTACGGAATGCAACGGCGAACTGTACGCCTGAGCGAGGTGCAGAGCCGACTATCCAACCGTCGGTCCCCACGAGCCCGATTCGCGCCACTCTGCCGTGCGGTGACGTTTGATCCTGTCAACAGCGCGAAAGTATGGCGACCGCTAGCCTCGGTCGTTCAGATGTCGAGATTCTCCGCAAAGGCGGCACGCTCCTGGATGAAGCGGAAACGCGCCTCGGCCTTGGTGCCCATCAGGTTGTCCACGGCCTCGCGGGTGCCTTCGAAATCCACGTCGTCAATCGCCACCTTCAAAAGCGTTCGCTTTTTCGGATCCATCGTCGTTTCCTTGAGCTGCGCAGGCAGCATCTCTCCGAGACCTTTGAACCGGCCGATTTCGACCTTGCCGCGTCCGTTGAATGCCGTCTGCATCAATTCCTCACGATGCGCATCGTCGCGGGCATAGAGGGTCTTCGACCCCTGCGTGATGCGGTAGAGCGGGGGAACGGCGAGATAGAGGTGTCCGCCCCGGATGAGCTCCGGCATCTCCTGATAGAAGAATGTGATCAGCAGGGATGCAATGTGGGCGCCGTCCACGTCCGCGTCGGTCATGATGATCACGCGGTCGTAGCGCAGGTCTTCCTCGCGATACTTCGAGCGGGTGCCGCAGCCGAGTGCCTGGACAAGGTCGGCGATCTGCTGGTTGGCGCCGAGTTTCTCTCTCCCGGCGCTCGCGACGTTGAGAATCTTGCCGCGCAACGGAAGGATGGCCTGGTTGGCGCGGTTGCGCGCCTGCTTTGCCGAGCCGCCCGCCGAGTCTCCTTCGACGATGAAGAGTTCTGCACCTTCGGCCGAGTTCTGCGAGCAGTCGGCGAGCTTGCCCGGCAGGCGAAGTTTCCTGACGGCGGTCTTCCGGTTGACTTCCTTCTCCTTGCGCCGTCGCACGCGCTCCTCTGCACGCTCCACCACCCAGTCAAGCAGCTTGGCCGCCTCCGCCGGATTGTCGGCGAGGTAGTGGTCGAAGGGGTCACGAAGCGCGTTTTCGACGATACGCTGGGCCTCGACGGTTGCGAGCTTGTCCTTCGTCTGGCCGACGAATTCCGGCTCGCGGATGAACACGGAAAGCATGCCCACAGCCGATATCATCACGTCGTCGGTCGTTACGATCGAAGCGCGCTTGTTCTGCGTCAGTTCCGCGTAGTTCTTCAGGCCCTTGGTGAGGGCGATGCGCAGGCCGGCTTCATGGGTACCGCCATCGGCCGTCGGGATCGTGTTGCAGTAGGAATGGATCATGGAATCGCCGCCGTACCACGTTACAGCCCATTCCAGTGCCCCATGACCACCGGACTTTTCCGTCTTGCCGGCGAAGATTTCTTTCGTGACCGTGTAGTCCTTGCCGAGCGTGGCCTGGAGATAGTCCTTCAGGCCACCGGGGAAATGAAAGACCGCCTTCTCCGGTGTCTCCGAGCCTTCCGGCAGCAGCAAGGGATCGCAGCTCCAGCGAATTTCGACGCCGCCGAAGAGGTAGGCCTTGGAACGTGCCATGCGAAACAGGCGTGCAGGATCGAAATGGGCATGCGGGCCGAAGATTTCCGGATCGGGATGGAAGCGCACTTTGGTGCCGCGCCGGTTGTGAACCTCGCCCAGTTCCTCGAGTCCGCCCTGCGGAATGCCGCGCGAGAACCGCTGACGATAGAGCTTGCGATTGCGCGCGACCTCTACCTCGAGAGAATCCGAAAGCGCGTTGACGACGGAAACGCCCACGCCATGCAGACCGCCCGACGTCTCATAGGCCTTGCCGTCGAACTTTCCGCCAGCGTGAAGCACCGTCATGATTACTTCGAGGGTGGACTTGCCGGGGACCTGGGGGTGGTTTTCCACGGGAATGCCGCGGCCGTTGTCGGTCACCGAGAGAAAGCCCTCGGCATCGAGGCTTACCTCGATGAAATTGGCATGGCCGGCAACTGCCTCGTCCATCGAGTTGTCGATGACTTCGGCGAAGAGGTGATGCAACGCCTTCTCGTCCGTCCCGCCGATGTACATCCCGGGACGCATGCGCACCGGTTCCAGCCCTTCCAGAACACGGATGGCGGAAGCATCGTAGGCGCCACTGTCGGATACCGGCGCCTTGGGCTGCGGTGCTGCGGGTGCTGGTACAGCCGTCGCCGGCTTCGGAGCCGCCTGGGCTGCCGGTTTCGCTGCGACTGGAAGGTTGGCGAAGAGGTCGTTGTTATTGTCTTCCATATGCCCGTTCAGACTTTGTTCCGTTTGGACCTTGCCGCCGCATGAATGTGCGATGGCCCCGTTCCACAACTTTTCGATTGCCGCCGAATCGCGGGAATTATGTCAGATTCGGCCTGCCTGCGCGATTCGCCGGCGCAATTGCGGCATCGCGATCGTGTGCCAGAGGATTGCTTTGGGCACGCGCGGATGGCAAGACTTGCCGCCCTAAAGGAGCAAGACTTCATGCCACAGTCCACAGCTCATTGTCTCAAATGCGCGTTTTTTGCGGCATTGCTAGTGTTTTCCCAGCCTTTCACGGCGTCAGCGCAGACGCTGAAACCCTGGAAGGACGAGCTCTTCGCCTATGGAACGGTCTTGGTGACTACGGACGGCGGTGCGTTGCGCATCGTCGACTATCAGGAGTTGCGGGACATCAACGCACGCGACACGACGCCCGAACGGCGCGTCCGGCCGAACTACGTCTCGACCCGCGTGAAGAAGTTTCAGCGCAACGAGACGCTCGAAACTCCGGCGGGCCCCGTCGATGTGGCCCTGACCGGCGCTGCCGAGAATGCGGCTTTCACGGTCATTTTCATTCACGGACGCGGCGGCGACCGTCGGCTCGGAAACAACGACTGGAGTTTTGGCGGCAACTTCAACCGGCTCAAGAATCTCGCCGTACTGAACGGCGGTGCCTACTACGCGCCGAGCGTCAAATCCTTCGGCGAACCGGGTGTTGAAGCGATTGCCGGATTGATTCAAGCCGTTGGTGCGCGATCCCCGGGCGCACCGATCGTGCTTGCCTGCGCTTCGATGGGCAGCTTCATATGTTCGGGAATCGCCCGCAACCCAACGGCCGTCGCGAGCCTCAAGGGAATGATCATCATGGGCGGCGCTGCCGACGCAGACTACGGCACCACGGCTGCGTTCAAGAAAAAGCTGCCCGTGTTCTTCACCCACGGAGACAGGGATCCTGTCTATTCCGCAAATGATCAACTCGCAGTCTTTCGCAAGCTGCGGAACGCGGGAATCGAGACCCGGTTCGTGCTCTTCCAGACCGGCGGGCATGGCACGCCTGTGCGCATGACGGACTGGCGTGAGACGCTGAACTGGGTCCTGTCACAGTAGGGTTCGAGGATCGGCGATGGGAGCCAAGCTTCCATTGCTGTGCCTAATTTGCTAGCCCTGCCTGGAATTGCCATGAAAGGGAGGTCTCATGACGCCGGAAGTTAAGCCGCTCGTTGCCGGAAACTGGAAGATGAACGGAACCAGGGCATCGCTGGATCAGATCAAGGCGATGGCCGAAGGTGTGAAGGGAGATCTGTCGGACAAGGTGGAAAGCCTCATATGCCCCCCCGTGAGCCTGCTGTATGTCGCGACCGCTCTTGCCGACGACAGTCCGCTCAAGATCGGCGCCCAGGATTGCCACCAGAAGGTCTCGGGCGCACACACCGGTGATGTGTCCGCGGAGATGATCGCGGATTGTTTCGGGACCCATGTGATTGTCGGCCACTCGGAGCGGCGGACAGACCACAAAGAGGATGACGCATTGATCCGCGCCAAGGCGGAGAGCGCCTATGCGGCGAATCTCATTGCGATCATCTGCATCGGAGAGACCGAAAGCGAACGGAAGTCGGGACGCACGCTCGATGTGCTCAAGGCGCAGCTGGCCGGTTCCGTGCCGGACACGGCGACGGCTGCAAACACCGTAATCGCCTATGAGCCGGTCTGGGCGATAGGAACCGGACTGACTCCCACTGTGGAAGACATCGAGGAAGCGCATGCGTTCATGCGTGCCGAGCTTGCAAGTCGCTTTTCAGGCGAGGGGAGCAAGATGCGCATCCTCTACGGCGGCTCCGTGAAACCGGGCAACGCAAGGGAACTGATGGCAATCGCCAATGTCGATGGAGCGCTCATCGGCGGCGCGAGCTTGAAAGCGCAGGACTTCCTCTCCATCTACGGCGCATACGAAGAATTGACGGCCTGAAGGCGGAATTGCCGCGAAGGGCTTGGAATGGCTGGCGGCTTGGTATAAGAGCCGCCAAACGTCTTTTTTGGGCCTTCGGCCGGGATCTTGAAAAATGCAGACCGTATTGCTTGTCATCTATCTCATGGTCGTCGTGGCGCTCATCGGCATCGTGCTGATCCAGCGTTCGGAAGGCGGCGGCCTCGGCATCGGTGGTGGCTCCGGCTTCATGTCGGCGCGCGGAACCGCGAACGCGCTGACCCGCACGACCGCTATCCTGGCAACGCTCTTCTTCGTGCTTGCGCTCGGGATGGGCATTCTCGCTCGCTATGAAAGCAAGCCGACCGACATTCTCGACCGGATTCCGGGCACCTCGGGTGGAAACGGGATCCTCGACTCGCTCGGCGGCAACCAGTCCAACCAGAACAACAACCAGACCGCGCCGGCTTCCGGTAACAATGCGGTTCCGACGGATAGCGGTGCGGCCACCGGTACCGGCTCCAGCCAGACGGGCAACGCCGGCACGACGACGGGAGCGGGCACCGCTACGCCCGCGACCGGCACCGGACAGAACAATTCGGGCGTTCCGAGCGGCCAGTAAGGCGCTCGGCCGACGATGAACCGACCGGCGGGGATGTTCCCCGCCGGTCTTCTTTTGTGAACATCGCGAACTCCGATCACGAAAAATCCGCTGCGCGGCGATTTTTCGGTGGCGGAATCGTTTTTGAAAAGGTATCCGGTGACTCCCATGGCGCGATATGTATTCATCACAGGCGGCGTGGTTTCTTCCCTTGGAAAGGGTATTGCTTCGGCCGCTCTCGGAGCGTTGCTGCAGGCCCGTGGTTATCGGGTGCGGCTTCGTAAACTTGACCCCTACCTCAACGTCGATCCCGGAACGATGAGCCCGACGCAGCATGGCGAGGTTTTCGTAACCGACGACGGTGCTGAGACCGACCTGGACCTCGGTCACTACGAACGCTTCACCGGGCGTTCCGCAACAAAGACCGACAACATCACCACCGGCCGGATCTACAAGAACATCATCGACAAGGAACGCCGCGGCGACTACCTCGGTGCGACGGTTCAGGTGATCCCGCACGTAACAAACGAAATCAAGAACTTCGTCACCGAAGGCAATGACGACTACGATTTCGTGCTGTGCGAGATTGGCGGCACCGTGGGCGACATCGAGGCGATGCCCTTCATGGAGGCGATCCGCCAGCTCGGTAACGATCTTCCGCGCAACACCGCGGTTTACGTCCACCTGACGCTGATGCCCTACATTCCGGCGGCCGGCGAACTGAAGACCAAGCCCACACAGCATTCCGTCAAGGAACTGCAGGCGCTCGGCATCCATCCCGACATCCTTCTTGTTCGTGCGGACCGCGAGATTCCGGAAGCGGAGCGCAAGAAGCTGTCGCTGTTCTGCAACGTCCGTCCGTCCGCCGTGATCCAGGCCCTGGACGTCGCATCGATCTACGATGTGCCGCTTGCCTATCACAAGGAAGGCCTCGACGACGAGGTGCTGGCCGCCTTCGGTATCGAGCCGGCTCCGAAGCCGCGCCTGGAGGCCTGGCAGAACGTTTCCGAGCGGATCAGGACCCCGGAAGGCGAAGTCACGATCGCGATCGTCGGCAAGTACACGGGCCTCAAGGACGCCTACAAGTCTTTGATCGAGGCACTGTATCATGGCGGTATCGCGAACCATGTGAAGGTTAAGCTAGACTGGATCGAGTCGGAGATCTTCGAGAAAGAGGATCCGGCTCCCTATCTCGAAAAGGTCCACGGCATCCTCGTGCCGGGCGGCTTCGGAGAGCGCGGCTCGGAAGGGAAGATCAGCGCGGCGCGCTTTGCCCGCGAGCGCAAGGTTCCCTATTTCGGCATCTGCTTCGGCATGCAGATGGCCGTCGTCGAAGCGGCCCGCAGCCTGGCAGGCATCGAGAAGGCCTCCTCCACGGAGTTCGGCAAGACGGATGAGCCCGTCGTTGGCCTGATGACCGAGTGGGTGAAGGGCAACGAGCTGGAGAAGCGCAGCGCCGCTGGCAACCTCGGCGGAACGATGCGCCTCGGCGCTTATCGCGCCAGCCTGAAGAAGGACACGAAGATCTCGCAGATCTATGGTTCGACCGAGATCTCCGAACGTCACCGTCACCGCTACGAGGTGAACGTGGACTATAAGGAGAGGCTGGAGTCCTGCGGTCTCGTTTTCTCGGGCATGTCGCCGGACGGCGTATTGCCGGAGACGGTCGAGTATGAGGACCATCCGTGGTTCATCGGCGTCCAGTATCACCCCGAGTTGAAGAGCCGCCCGCTCGACCCGCATCCACTCTTTGCGAGCTTCATTGAAGCCGCGCTGGAGCAGAGCCGTCTCGTCTGACCTCGATTATCGCCATCTTCTCCGTGCGGCTTCGTATAGCCGCACGGGGTACCGGCCCGACATGACGCTTTCCTAGCGGATGCGGGCCGGCTTGCAGCAGGGCATCAGGTGAAAACTCTCGTGGAATGCACTGTGTGGCAGGCGGTCCCGGTTGCGCCGAACGACCTTCGGCTCAGTCCGGTGCATGCAGGACCACCGGGTCGAAACATCGCCCTATTGCCCTTGCATTGCTGCATCAAAAGAGGCAAAGCAAAAACCCGTGCGCAATGACCGGACCTCCGAAATGACCGTGAAGCCAGGAACGCCCCGCCAGATCGACCATCTTGTGCTGCCGGTGGTTGACCTGGGCGTCGCACGTGAACGGCTCGTCCGCCTCGGTTTCACCGTCGCGCCGGATGCGCGTCATCCTTTCGGGACGGAGAACTGTTGCGTATTCCTTTCCGACGGCAGTTATCTGGAGCCTCTAGGCATCGCCAATCGCGAGGAATGCGAGGAAGCGGCCCGGAAGGGCAACGTGTTCGTCGCCCGTGACCAGGCGTTCCGCTTCCGTCGCGGCCAGGAGGGGCTCTCCGCAATTGCCATGGCAACGTCCGATGCCTGGTCCGACGACGCACGATACGGCGAGGCGGGTATTTCGGGTGGCGAGGTGCTGGAGTTTTCCCGCGACATGCAGCTTCCGGACGGACGGCAGGCGACGGGCTCCTTCCGCCTGGCCTTCGCCGCCGATCTGCGCTCCCCGGATTTCTTTCTCTTCGCATCCGAGCGCGTCGTCGCTCTGCCATCCGACCGTACGGCCCTCGAAACGCACCCCAACGGTGCAAAGGCGCTCGTCGAGGTCGTTTTGTCCGAAACCAATCCGACCGACTTCCAATATCTGCTGCAGATCGCCGCGGATGAACGGGAGGTCGAGGCGCATTCCTTTGGCATGTCGATCGACACACCGCGCGGAAGGGTTACCGTGCTGAACGAAGACGGCATGCGGGGGTTTTATGGCATTGAGGAAGGCAAAGGCGATCGGGGCCTCAAGGGTCGGGCCGTCGTCCTCCGCGTAGAGGACCTCGCATCATGCCGCGATGTCCTGAAGGCAAACAATGTAATGTTCATGGAGCGGAGCGACCGCGTCCTGGTGCCACCTGCACCGGGGCAGGGCGTACTGTTCGTATTCGGAGAGTAACATGGAAACGAATGCAGTCGTGACCGCCGGTGAAGGCGCGTCGAAGGTAATCTTTTCGCAGTCCGGCAAGCTGTCGCTGATCGCCGGTCCATGCCAGATGGAAAGCCGCGAGCATGCCTTCATGATCGCGGGCAAGATGAAGGAGCTTTGCGACCAGCTCGGAATCGGCCTCGTCTATAAGTCGTCCTACGACAAGGCAAATCGTACCTCGATCTCCGGCAAGCGCGGAATTGGGCTCGAGAAGGCAATGGAGATCTTTGCCGACCTCAAGAAGGAATTCGGCTTTCCGGTTCTGACCGACATCCACACCGAAGAGCAGTGCGCATTGGTGGCGCCGACGGTTGATATCCTGCAGATCCCGGCATTCCTGTCGCGCCAGACCGATCTTCTTGTCGCCGCCGCCAAGACCGGCCGCGTCATCAACGTCAAGAAGGGGCAGTTCCTGGCGCCTTGGGATATGAAGAACGTTCTCGCGAAGTTCACTGCGAGCGGAAACCCGAACGTCCTTCTTTGCGAACGCGGCGCCTCCTTCGGCTACAACACGCTCGTCTCCGACATGCGTTCGCTGCCGATCATGGCCTCTCTCGGTGCTCCGGTCGTCTTCGACGCCACGCACTCCGTGCAGCAGCCGGGCGGGCAGGGTGGCTCGTCGGGCGGCCAGCGTGAATTCGTCGAAACGCTCGCCCGCGCCGCCGTAGCCGTCGGTGTGGCAGGCGTCTTCATCGAGACCCATGAGGATCCGGACAATGCTCCATCGGATGGGCCGAACATGGTTCCGCTCAACGATATGCCGCGGCTTCTCGAAAAGCTTCTGGCATTCGACGCAATTGCAAAGGCATGACGGCACCATCATCACGATGGTGTCACAAGGCTGGGTTAGCCGAAAACGGCGACCTTGCAATTCTGTTCACATCGATTAAGAGACTTTAATCGATTAGATTACCGCCGACCCGTTCATAGACAGGGAAGAAACCCATGACCGCAATCATCGACATCATCGGCCGCGAGATCCTCGACAGCCGCGGCAACCCGACCGTTGAGGTGGATGTTCACCTCGAAGACGGAAGCTTTGGCCGCGCTGCCGTACCGTCCGGCGCATCCACCGGCGCACACGAAGCCGTGGAACTGCGCGACGGCGGCAAGCGTTATCTCGGCAAGGGCGTCGAGCGCGCAGTCGAGGCTGTCAACGGCGAAATCTTCGAGGCGGTCGGCGGGCTCGATGCCGAGAACCAGATCCAGATTGACCAGATCATGATGGAACTGGATGGCACCTCCAACAAGTCGCGCCTGGGCGCCAATGCGATTCTCGGCGTGTCGCTCGCCGTCGCCAAGGCGGCCGCAAACGCTTCCGGCCTGCCGCTCTATCGCTACGTCGGCGGTCCGAATGCCCGCGTCCTGCCGGTTCCGATGATGAACATCATCAATGGCGGCGCGCACGCCGACAACCCGATCGACTTCCAGGAGTTCATGATCGTTCCGGTTGGTGCCGAGACGATCCGCGACGCAGTCCGCATGGGCTCTGAAGTCTTCCACACGCTGAAGAAGCAGCTGCATGCGGACGGCCACAACACCAACGTCGGCGACGAAGGTGGATTTGCTCCCGGTCTCGCGTCTGCGCCTGCCGCGCTCGACTTCATCATGAAGTCGATCGAGAAGGCCGGCTACAAGCCCGGTGAAGACATGTACATCGCGCTCGACTGCGCCGCGACCGAGTTCTTCAAGGACGGCAAGTACGTGCTCGAAGGCGAGGGCCGCACGCTCGAGCCCGGCGCGATGGCTGAATACCTGGCCGAACTTGCTGCCAAGTATCCGATCTTCTCCATCGAGGATGGCATGGCGGAAGACGACTGGGACGGCTGGAAGGCTGTAACGGACCTCATCGGAAACAAGTGCCAACTGGTCGGTGACGACCTCTTCGTCACCAACTCGGCGCGTCTGCGTGACGGCATCAAGATGGGCGTTGCAAACTCCATCCTGGTCAAGGTCAACCAGATCGGCTCGCTTTCCGAGACGCTTGACGCCGTTGAGACGGCGCACAAGGCGCGTTACACTGCCGTCATGTCTCACCGCTCGGGTGAGACGGAAGACGCAACGATCGCCGATCTCGCTGTGGCAACGAATTGCGGACAGATCAAGACAGGTTCGCTTGCCCGTTCTGACCGGCTCGCCAAGTACAACCAGCTGATCCGCATCGAAGAGCAGCTTGGCCCGCAGGCGACGTACGCCGGTCGTTCGATCCTCCGCGGCTGATCGATCCGCCGGAAGATGCCTTCATTCCACCCGCGTCCAGAAACGGACGCGGGTTTTGCTTTTCCGGACGTCATGGTCAACGGTCGGTTAATCAATAGGCTCTAGAGTGATCCCGTACTGCGTATCAGGGCACTCTCATGTGGACCAAACATCACAAGAAGCGGAAACTCGGCCGGCTCGTTCTGCCGGTCATCACGGTCGCTTTCCTCGGTTATTTCGGCTATCATTCCATCCACGGCGACTACGGTCTGAATGCCATGGAGGAGTTCGAGCGGCAACGCATCGAGCGGCAGGCGCGTGTCGATGTACTGGTCGATCAGCGTCAGCGGCTCGAAAAAGAAGTCGCTTTGATGAGTAATGGGTCGCTTGAACGGGACATGCTGGACGAGAAAGCACGCTTCGCGCTGAACATGTCGCGAAGCGACGAGATCGTTATTTTTCACTGAATTAGCAAATTAACCGAAATTCAGTTAATTAGAAATACGCATGTAAAATCATATACTTGCTCTGAATGATAGCCATGCAAGAATAGCATTGCTGGAGAGGGCTTCTTCCCTTATGGTCGCATCAAAAGGCAACCCTAGGGAGGATTGAATGGCTCCGCGTAAAACCGCGTCCGTTTCTAGCCGCAAAACGGTGGCAAAGCCCGCCAAGAAGGACTTCAACGGCGGCACCGTCGCCGCCTTTTCCAAGGAAGATGATCTCAAGGCTTATCGCGAGATGCTGCTGATCCGGCGTTTCGAAGAAAAGGCCGGCCAGCTTTACGGCATGGGCTTCATCGGTGGTTTCTGTCACCTCTATATCGGTCAGGAAGCAGTCGTCGTCGGCATGCAGATGGCGCTCAAGGATGGCGACCAGGTCATCACCGGCTACCGCGACCATGGTCACATGCTGGCCTGCGGCATGAGTGCACGCGGCGTCATGGCCGAACTCACCGGGCGCCGTGGCGGTCTTTCCAAGGGGAAGGGCGGCTCCATGCACATGTTCTCCAAGGAGAAGCACTTCTACGGCGGGCACGGCATCGTCGGCGCGCAGGTCTCCCTCGGTACCGGTCTTGCCTTCGCGAACCGTTATCGCGGCAATGACAATGTCTCTCTTGCCTATTTCGGCGACGGCGCGGCCAACCAGGGCCAGGTCTACGAGAGCTTCAACATGGCCGCACTCTGGAAGCTGCCGGTCATCTACATCATTGAGAACAACCGTTACGCCATGGGTACGGCCGTGTCGCGCGCTTCCGCGCAGACGGACTTCTCGCAGCGCGGTGCCTCCTTCAATATTCCTGGGTTCCAGGTCGATGGCATGGACGTGCGCGCGGTGAAGGCCGCCGCTGATGAGGCTGTCGAGCATTGCCGTTCCGGCAAGGGTCCGATCATCCTGGAGATGCTGACCTATCGCTATCGTGGCCATTCCATGTCCGACCCGGCGAAGTATCGCTCCAAGGACGAAGTGCAGAAGATGCGCTCCGAGCATGATCCGATCGAACAGGTAAAGGCGCGCATCATCGAAAAGGGATGGGCGAGTGAGGACGAACTGAAGCAGATCGACAAGGATGTCCGCGATGTCGTCGCCGACAGTGCCGATTTTGCTCAGGCCGATCCGGAGCCGGATGTATCCGAGCTCTACACCGACATTCTGATTTGATCCGGGCGGAGGAACAACAATGCCAATCGATATTCTGATGCCCGCTCTTTCCCCGACGATGGAAGAGGGCACGCTTTCCAAGTGGCTCAAGAAGGAAGGCGAAGCAGTTAAGGCTGGCGACGTGATCGCCGAGATCGAAACAGACAAGGCGACGATGGAAGTCGAGGCCGTGGACGAGGGCACGATCGCCAAGATCGTCGTTCCCGCAGGCACCGAGAACGTCAAGGTCAATGCTCTGATCGCCGTGCTTGCGGCCGAGGGCGAGGATCTGGACCAGCTCGGCAAGGGCGTGGGCGAAGACGAGGTCAAGCCCGTGACTCCGACCCCGACGGCGAACGCCGAAGCCCCGGCCGCACCTGCCACCGTTCCGGCACAGCCGGTCGCGCCGGTTATCGCCGCCGATCCGGATATTCCGGCCGGCACCGAAATGGTTTCCATGACCGTTCGTGAAGCTCTTCGCGATGCCATGGCGGAAGAAATGCGCCGCGACGGCGACGTCTTCGTCATGGGTGAGGAAGTGGCCGAATACCAGGGCGCCTACAAGATTACCCAAGGCTTGCTGCAGGAATTCGGCGACCGGCGCGTCATCGATACGCCGATCACCGAGCACGGGTTTGCAGGCGTCGGCGTTGGTGCTGCGATGACCGGGCTGAGGCCGATCGTCGAGTTCATGACCTTCAACTTCGCCATGCAGGCGATCGACCAGATCATCAACTCCGCTGCTAAGACCCTCTACATGTCCGGTGGCCAGATGGGCGCACCGATCGTCTTCCGCGGGCCCAATGGTGCTGCGGCACGCGTCGCGGCCCAGCACTCGCAGTGCTATGCAGCCTGGTACAGCCATATCCCGGGTCTCAAGGTCGTGATGCCGTATACGGCGGCCGACGCCAAGGGCCTGTTGAAGGCCGCGATCCGCGATCCGAACCCCGTCATATTCCTGGAAAACGAAATCCTCTATGGCCAGCACTTCGACGTGCCCAAGCTCGATGATTTTGTCCTGCCGATCGGCAAGGCGCGCATCCATCGTCCGGGCAAGGACGTGACTGTCGTTTCCTTCGGGATCGGCATGACCTACGCGGTCAAGGCTGTGGCGGAACTCGAGAAGCTCGGCATCGATGTTGAGCTGATCGACCTGCGGACCATCCGCCCGATGGACCTGCCGACGATCATCGAATCGGTGAAGAAGACGGGCCGTCTCGTGACCGTCGAGGAAGGCTATCCGCAGTCGTCCGTCGGAACCGAGATCGCCACGCGTGTCATGCAGCAGGCCTTCGATTATCTCGACGCACCGATCCTGACGATCGCCGGCAAGGATGTGCCGATGCCCTATGCGTCGAACCTCGAGAAGCTGGCGCTGCCGAATGTCGGCGAGGTCGTCGAGGCGGTCAAAGCCGTCTGCTACAAGTAAGGGGAGGGTGGAGACATGCCGATCAACATCACGATGCCCGCCCTTTCGCCGACGATGGAAGAAGGCAATCTCGCCAAGTGGCTCGTCAAGGAAGGCGACACGATCAAGTCCGGCGATGTGATTGCCGAGATCGAGACCGACAAGGCGACCATGGAAGTGGAAGCGGTCGACGAGGGAACGGTGGCCAAGATCGTCGTTCCTGCCGGAACCGAAGGGGTCAAGGTCAACACGGTGATCGCGGTTCTCGCCGCTGACGGCGAGGATGTGAAGGCCGCGGCCTCAGGTGCCGGAGCTGCCCCGGCGGCCAAGGCCGATGCGCCTGCACAGGCTGCCGCGCCCGCCGCGGAAGCGAAATCGCAACCCGCTCCGGCACCGGTGCCGGCTGCTCCGGCTGCGGTACCTGCCGCGAGCAAGGCGGACGGACAGCGAACCTTTTCCTCGCCTTTGGCCCGTCGTCTCGCCAAGGAGGCGGGGATCGACATATCGGCCGTGTCCGGCACGGGTCCGCATGGTCGCGTCGTGAAGAAGGACGTGGAGGCCGCGGTTGCCGGTGGTGGCGCCAAGGCCGCGCCTGCTGCGGCTGCCGCTGCGGCACCTGCCGCCCCCGCGAAGGGCATGTCGGACGATGCCGTCCTCAAGCTCTTCGAGCCGGGCTCCTATGAGCTCGTTGCGCATGACGGCATGCGCAAGACCATCGCCAAGCGCCTGGTCGAATCGAAGCAGACGATCCCGCACTTCTACGTATCGGTCGATTGCGAGCTCGACGCGTTGCTGGCGCTGCGCGCGCAGATCAACGCTTCGGCACCTGAGAAGGACGGCAAGCCTGCCTACAAGCTCTCGGTCAATGACATGGTGATCAAGGCCATGGCACTCGCGCTTCGCGACGTTCCGGACGCCAACGTCTCGTGGACCGAGTCCAACATGGTCAAGCACAAGCACGCCGATGTCGGCGTCGCCGTCTCCATTCCGGGCGGACTGATCACCCCGATCATCCGCAGCGCCGAGCTGAAGAGCCTCTCCGCCATCTCCAACGAGATGAAGGACCTCGGCAAGCGGGCCAAGGAGCGCAAGCTGAAGCCTGAGGAGTACCAGGGCGGAACCACCGCCGTGTCCAACATGGGCATGATGGGCGTCAAGAACTTCGCCGCGGTTGTCAATCCGCCGCATGCGACGATCCTCGCGGTCGGCGCCGGCGAGGAGCGGGTTGTGGTCAAGAAGGGCCAGATGGTCATCGTGAATGCGATGACAGTCACGCTCTCCACCGACCACCGCTGCGTCGACGGTGCGCTTGGCGCAGAGCTGCTCGGTGCATTCAAGCGCTACATCGAGAACCCGATGGGGATGCTCGTCTAAGGCTGGAGCGCCGTGATGAAAACTGTCCTCTGCTACGGCGATTCTCTGACCTGGGGTTACGACGCGGAGACGCTCGGGCGCCATGCGCTGGAGGATCGCTGGCCGAGCGTTCTGCAGAAGGCGCTCGGTCCGCAGGTGCAGGTGATCGCTGAAGGTCTCAACGGCCGCACCACGGCCTATGACGATCATCTGGCGGATTGTGACCGCAACGGCGCGCGTATCCTGCCCACGATCCTGCACACCCACGGGCCGCTCGATCTGGTGATCTTGATGCTCGGGGCGAACGACATGAAGCCGGTTATCGCCGGAACGGCGTTCGGTGCGGTTCAGGGCATGGAACGACTGGTGGAGCTGGTTCGCCATCACGCCTGGTCGTTCGGCGACGAGGACGGTCCGGAGATCCTGATCGTATCGCCGCCAGCGCTTTGCGAGACGGCGAACACGGCCTTTGCGGCGATGTTTTCTGGTGGCGTCGCGCAGTCGGCGATGCTCGCCACGCTCTATGCCGATCTGGCGGACGAAAAGGACTGCGGTTTCTTCGACGCAGGCTCGGTGGCAAGGACGACGCCGCTCGACGGCGTCCATCTCGATGCGGAAAACACGCGTGCGATCGGCCGGGGCATCGAACCGGTCGTGCGCATGATGCTCGGACTGTGAAAAGACAATAAGCGGCAGCCCGATCTGTGCGCCGCATCAAAAAGGCAGGAAACGACATGGCTCAAAACTACGACGTCATCGTTATCGGTTCGGGTCCGGGCGGCTACATCGCCGCGATCCGTGCGGCGCAGCTTGGCCTCAAGACCGCGATCGTCGAGCGGGAGCATCTCGCCGGCATCTGCTCCAACTGGGGTTGTATCCCGACCAAGGCCCTGCTGCGCTCCGCCGAGATCTTCCACTATGCGAAACATCCGGGCGACTACGGCGTGAAGATCGAAGGTTCGGTGACCCCGGATCTGAAGGCGATCGTCGCCCGCTCGCGCGGCATCGCGCAGCGCATGAATGGCGGCGTCGGCTTCCTCATGAAGAAGAACAAGGTTGACATCATCTGGGGCGAGGCGAAGCTTTCCAAGCCCGGCGAGATTGTCGTCTCCAAGACTTCGAAGAAGCCGGTCGAGCCGCAGGCACCGCTGCCGAAGAACGTTCTGCCGGAAGGCACCTACACGGCAAAGCACATCGTCATTGCAACGGGTGCCCGTCCCCGGGCGCTTCCGGGCATCGAGCCGGATGGCAAGCTGATCTGGACCTATTTCGAGGCAATGAAACCGGAAGAGATGCCGAAGTCCCTGCTCGTCATGGGGTCGGGCGCAATCGGCATCGAGTTCGCCTCCTTCTACCGCACGCTCGGCGTCGACGTTACCGTGGTCGAGGTCATGTCGACCGTGATGCCGGTCGAGGATGCGGAAATCTCGGCACTCGCCAAGAAGCAGTTCGAAAAGCAGGGCATGAGAATCCATCTGGAGGCGAAGGTCACTAAGGTGGAGAAGGCTGCCAATTCGATCACCGCCCATGTCGAGATGAAGGACGGCAAGGTGGAGAAGATCACGGCCGACCGGATGATCTCGGCTGTCGGCGTTCAGGCGAACATCGAGAATATCGGCCTTGAAGCGCTCGGCGTGAAGACCGACCGCGGCTTCATCGCCATCGACGGCTACGGCCGGACGAATGTTCCGGGTATCTATGCGATCGGCGACGTCGCCGGTCCGCCGATGCTCGCCCACAAGGCCGAGCACGAGGCGGTCATCTGCATCGAGAAGATTGCGGGCCTGCCGAACGTGCATCCGATGGACAAGCTGAAGATCCCGGGCTGCACCTACTGCCATCCGCAGGTCGCCTCCGTCGGCCTGACGGAAGCCAAGGCCAAGGAACAGGGCCGCGAAATTCGCGTCGGCCGGTTCCCCTTCGTGGCAAACGGCAAGGCGATCGCGCTCGGCGAGGATCAGGGTCTCGTCAAGACGATCTTCGACAAGAAGACGGGCGAGCTTCTCGGCGCCCATCTGGTTGGCGCGGAAGTGACCGAACTCATCCAGGGCTTCGTGGTCGCAATGAACCTCGAGACAACAGAGGAAGAGCTCATGCACACGATCTTCCCGCACCCGACCATCTCGGAAACGTTGAAGGAAAGCGTGCTCGACGCCTATGGGCGTGCGCTGAACGCCTGAGCGAAATAGAGATCGCACTTGATTAAGAGCCGCTCCGGCCCCTATATCGGCCGGAGCGAAGGGCCAGCGAGGGCGAGATTGCCCGGCGAAGCGGAAAGACGGCAGCATGGTCACCATTCTTGACAGAACCAATATCGGGGAAAAGCGCATCCGCCATCCGGAAAAGGCGCATCGTCCCGATACGGAAGTTCTGCGAAAGCCGGAGTGGATCCGCGTTAAGGCGCCCGTCTCAAAGGGCTACCAGGAGACCCGCTCGATCGTGAAGGAGCACAAGCTCGTGACGGTCTGCGAGGAAGCGGGCTGCCCCAACATCGGCGAGTGCTGGGACAAGAAGCACGCGACCTTCATGATCATGGGCGAGATCTGTACCCGCGCTTGCGCCTTCTGCAACGTATCGACCGGCAAGCCGAATGCGCTCGACATGGCCGAGCCGGAGAATGTCGCAAAGGCCGTGAGAGAGATGGGCCTGAGCCACGTCGTCATCACCTCGGTTGACCGCGACGATCTCGACGACGGTGGAGCGGAGCATTTCGAGAAGGTGATCTGGGCGATCCGCGCCGCATCGCCTACCACCACGATCGAGATCCTGACCCCCGACTTCCTGAAGAAGCCCGGTGCGTTGGAGCGCGTCGTCGCTGCCAAGCCGGACGTCTTCAACCACAACATGGAAACTGTTCCGGGTAACTATCTCACGGTTCGCCCGGGTGCGCGCTACTTCCATTCGGTCCGTCTTTTGCAGCGGGTGAAGGAACTGGACCCCACCATGTTCACCAAGTCCGGCATCATGGTCGGCCTCGGTGAGGAGCGCAACGAAGTGCTCCAGCTGATGGACGACCTGCGCACGGCGGACGTCGACTTCCTGACCATCGGCCAGTACCTGCAGCCGACCCGCAAGCACCACAAGGTCGAGAAGTTCGTTACGCCGGAGGAGTTCAAGTCCTATGAGACGGTTGCCTATACCAAAGGCTTCCTGATGGTAGCCTCCAGCCCGCTCACGCGCTCTTCGCATCACGCGGGTGACGACTTCGCACGATTGAGGGCAGCGCGCGAAAAGAAGCTTCTCGCCGCAGCCGAGTAAGTTCTTTATCCATGATCGCACGGGCCGGGGTTGCAAGACCTCGGCCCGACTGCGTTTGAGGGCGAAGAAATGGGCAATGCTTTCAATGGCAAGTTTGATTCAGATTCGACGCTTGTCGCGGTTTCGAGGGCTCTCGTGATCGCTTGCCAGAGTTATCTGGTTGGCCGATCCGGTAGCGGCGCTTCGGGGCAACAAAGCGAGCCGGGCAGGGGAATCGTCCCCCATCAATCCCCAAAAGTCTCCTGGCCCGGCGAAAGTCACCAATTGAGGTAATTGTCGGCTTGTACCCTTGAGGGTAGGCTGCTCATGAAGCTTTCGCGGGGAAGCGGGAGCGATGGCTCGTGCGCGAAAGTGGGTTGCCGATGGACACGGAGGCGCTTTTCAGGGTCGCGGCCGCCGAGGCTGCGCGGTATCGCAATTCCGTGCCGGACCGACCGCACCGACCTGTTCGGGGATATGCGGAAAGTCTCGCGGCATTTTCTGAACCGCTGCCGGTGGAGGCGTGCGAGCCGGAGGCCGTGATCGCTGATTTAGTGTCGCGCGCCGAGGCGGGGCTTCATCTGATGGTCGGCCCGCGGTTTTTCGGCTGGGTCATCGGCGGCTCACATCCGGCCGGCGTTGCGGCGGACATGCTCACCTCCGCATGGGGACAGAATGCCGGCAACCATGTGGCGGCTCCCTCCGCTTCAGCGGTGGAAACCGTGGCGGCCCGATGGCTCCTCGAACTTCTCGACCTTCCGCGCGAGAGTTCCGTCGGCTTCGTAACCGGTGCGACAATCGCTAACTTCACGTGCCTAGCGGCCGCACGCGGCGCGGTCCTGAGGCGGGTTGGCTGGGATCCGGACGCAAACGGTCTGTTCGGCGCGCCGCCCGTTTCCGTTTTGATCGGAGACGATGCCCATACGACTGTCTTTTCCGCCCTCCAGTATCTCGGCCTAGGCCACGACAGGGTCGTCCGCCTTCCCACCGATCGGGAGGGACGGATCCGGCCTGATGCGTTCGCGGCACTGATGGCGGCGATCGAGGGGCCGTGCATCGTCATCCTCCAGGCGGGTCAGATCAATTCGGGCGCTTTCGACGACTTTTCCACGCTCGTCCCGATCGCACGGGAACGAGGCGCCTGGATTCACGTGGATGGCGCTTTCGGTCTCTGGGCGCAGGTAACCCCCGCACTGCGACATCTTTCACGCGGCGTCGACCTCGCCGACAGCTGGGCGACGGACGGGCACAAATGGCTTCAAACCCCCTATGATTGCGGCTACGCGATCGTTCGTGACGAAGCCGCACACCGCAGGGCGATGACAATCGCTGCGAGCTACCTACCGACAGCTTCAATGGGAGAGCGGGATCCGAGCCATTATGTGCCCGAACTGTCGCGGCGCGCGCGCGGCTTTGCTACCTGGGCGATGATCAAGCATCTCGGACGCGAGGGAATTGCCCGGATGGTCGAACGCAACTGCCGCGCAGCGGCGGCGCTGGCGGAGGCACTTGGCCAGCATCCGGACATCGCCGTTATCAACTCCGTCGATCTCAACCAGATGATCATTCGCTTCGGCGCATCGCTTGAGCCGGAGCGCGGTGACAGGCTGACGAGGGCGGTGATCGCGGCGATCCAGGAGGAGGGTGAAATTTTCACCGGCGGCGCCGAGTGGCGCGGCCTGCAGGTCATGCGCCTGTCCATCAGCAACTACCAGACTGATGAGGTGGAGGCGGAGAGGGCTGCAACGGCGATCAAACAGGCCCTTGACCGCGTCAAAGCGCTCGGCGGCGAGTAGGAACTCGCTGAGATCAGCCGCAACTGGTAGCAAAGAACGCGCTTGCAGGCGCACACATCTTGTCTCGTTCGAGGCGATTGAATATCTGGTTGCCATGCCCCATTTCGAAACCAACCACTCCGTTCCCCACACATCCGAGCAGATGTTCGATCTTGTCGCCGACGTCGAGCGCTACCCGGAATTCCTGCCGCTGTGCGAAGCTCTCACCATACGCAGCCGCAAGGAGCGGAACGGCAAGGTGCTGCTGATCGCCGACATGACGGTGGGTTACAAGGCGATCCGCGAAACCTTCACCACGCAGGTCCTGCTCAGCAAGGAAGAGCGTGTCATCGACGTCAAGTACATCGACGGTCCCTTCAAGTACCTCGACAATCGCTGGCGCTTCGAAGAGCGGGGCGATGGGACATCCATCGTGCACTTCTACATCGACTACGAATTCAAGAGCCGCATTCTCGGTGCGCTGATGGGGTCGATGTTCGACAGGGCCTTCCGGATGTTCACTGATGCCTTTGAGAAGAGGGCGGATCAGGTCTACAAGCCATCCGCATGACGAGGCCTGTCAGCGGAGCGTTGCAAGGTCTCTAAGCATCTGAAGCGCCGTCCGGACGGTTGCAAGCCGGATCTGGTCCCGCCCGATGTCACCGTAGCGCATCTCTCTGTGCTTCCCTTTGCCTGCGCGGGTCGTCGCGGCGATGTGGACGAGCCCGACCGGCTTTTCTTCCGACCCGCCACCCGGACCTGCAATCCCCGTGACCGCCACTGAAATGTCAGCCCTTGAATGCGCGAGTGCGCCCGCCGCCATTTCCTCGGCCGTCTGCCGAGAGACCGCTCCATGGGCTTCAAGCGTCGCGGACTTCACGCCGAGCAGGTCCATCTTCGCCTGGTTGGAGTAGGTGACGAAGCCTCGCTCCACCACAGCCGACGAGCCGGCGATCTCGGTCAGGGCGCCGGCGATAAGGCCGCCGGTGCAAGATTCCGCCGTGGCCACCATCAGATTTCGTGCCGGGAAATCCGTGATGATGTCGCGAGCCAATGCTTCCAGATCGGCAGGCCACATGCTCATGGGTTGCTTCCCGCAAAGACCACCGTGGCCGTGGCGATCGCCGCGATCCCTTCGCGTCGACCAACGAAGCCGATCTTCTCGTTCGTGGTTGCCTTGACCGAGCATCGGTCGAGCGCGATTCCGAGCATCTCGGCGAGGTTTCGTCGCATCTCCTCCCGACGCGGACCGATCTTGGGTGCCTCGGCGATGAGCGAGATGTCGGCGTTCATGATCGTGCCGCCACGGCTTCTGACGATTGCGGCGGCATGCTCCAGGAAGATCCGCGATGCCGCGCCCTTCCATTGGGGATCCGAAGGCGGAAAGTGATCGCCGATGTCGCCCGCCCCGCATGTGGCAAGAAGGGCGTCCGTCAGCGCATGCAGGGCCACGTCGGCGTCGGAATGCCCGGAAAGCCTCTGGTCGTGCGGAAGGAAGACGCCGCACAGCGTCACGCCATCGCCGTCCACGAGCTGGTGGACGTCGTAGCCGTTGCCTGTCCTCACATCCGGGAGTGTCTGCGAGCCGAGCCGCTGGTCTGCCATGCGGATGTCCTTCTGTACTGTCAGCTTTACATTCCCCGCCGCGCCTTCGATCAGCCGCACAGGGATACCGGCCCATTCGGCAATCGCCGCGTCGTCGGTAAAGTCTGCGAGCCCTTGAGAGGCCACCCGGTGATGGGCATCGAGGATCGCCCGAAACTCGAAAGACTGCGGCGTCTGGGCTGCGTAGAGGCCGGCGCGATTAACCGTGTCTGCCACCATGCCCCGGCCATCGGCACGCTTCAGCGTATCGGCGACGGCCATTGCGGGCAACACCGCGCGCTCTCCCTCGGTGAAGGCTGCTATGGTGCGCGCAAGAATGCCATCATCGACAAAGGGACGCACGGCATCCTGGATGAGAACATGTGTCACGCCCGTTCCGTCGAGGGCCTCCAGGCCGGCAAGCACGGATTGTTGGCGGGTCGCTCCGCCGAGCACTGTGACAAGTCGGTCGCCGGCCGGGTTCGCCTCTTGGCTTGCCTGTTCGAAAAGCGCGACGTCGTCCGGGTGAATGACCGCGACGATCCTTTCGGCGTGCGGCCAATTGACAAAAATATCCAGAGTGTGGGAGATCACCGGCCTTCCGCCGATGCGGCGGTACTGCTTGGGTCCTTCGGCGTGTGCTCCGGCGCGTTCGCCGCGTCCGGCTGCGACAATGATCACGCCGCAGGATATCCGTTCCTTTGCCTGCATGTCGAACCCGGGCCTCGCAAATTCAAAGCGTTTCGGGCCGGTTTAGACTGAACGCAATCACAATTCCAGCCGTCTGGGGAATTTTACGTTTGCCTCTTAAAGAGGCTTGGCAAGCGCGGGAACTATGTCTAAAAATAGTGCAGAAACGAGGACTGCTTGAAAGATAAGCACTTGCTGAATGCCTCCCTGTCCGAGCCGTTGACCATCGGTCACCAGACGCTGCGCAATCGCGTGGTACTGGCGCCGATGTCCGGCGTCACCGACCTGCCGTTCCGCGAGTTGGCGTGGCGCTTCGGTGCAGGGCTCGTCGTGACCGAGATGGTCGCAAGCCGTGAACTCGCAGTCAACTCCCCCGAGTCCTGGGCTCGCATCCGCAACTGCGGGATTCGTCCGCATATGGTGCAGCTCGCCGGTCGCGACGCGCACTGGATGGGCGAGGCCGCCCGTATAGCCGAGGCGAACGGTGCGGACATCATCGACATCAACATGGGCTGCCCGGCCAAAAAGGTCATCGGTGGCTATTCCGGTTCGGCACTGATGCGCGATCCCGATCACGCTTTGACCCTCGTTTCGGCGACGGTGAATGCAGTGAAGGTGCCGGTCACGCTGAAGATGCGTCTCGGCTGGGACCACAACTCGATCAATGCACCCGAGATTGCGAGGCGCGCCGAAGAGGCGGGCGTAAAGATGATCACGGTGCATGGGCGTACCCGCATGCAATTCTACGAGGGCAGGGCGGATTGGGACGCCATTCGCGCCGTCCGCGATTGCATCTCGGTCCCGCTCGTCGCCAATGGTGATGTGGACACAGTAGAGGATGCGCGGGAGATCCTGCGGCGCTCGGGCGCGGACGCGGTGATGCTCGGACGCTCGGCTCAGGGGCGGCCCTGGCATCCGGCGGTTCTCGCCGGAGCCTGCAGCGCGCCGGCGGGCGAGGATCTTGCTGCCCTCGTTGTCGAACACTATCGCATGATGCTCGACTTTTATGGTCCGGAGGCCGGGCTCCGTCATGCTCGCAAGCATCTTGGCTGGTATATCGAGCGCCATGCGACGGATCTGCCGTCGCAATCGAAGGCGGAGATCCTGACCTCGCGCGACACCGCGTTCGTAATCGATCGCATGGGTGAAACTCTGCGCGCGGAGGCGGCAATTCAGGAAGTGAAAGCGGCATGAACAGCGGCAAGCGCAACGACGATCCGGCGAACGGCAACGGCCTCGCCATGGCGGTTCTCAACGCCGTCCAGAATCCGGTCATACTTGTCGACGAGGCGGGGCTGATCGCCTTTGCTAACTGGGAAGCGGAATCCTTTTTTGGGGCAAGCGCCCAGTACCTCGCTCGGAACACGGTCAATACCTTCATTCCCTTCGGCAGCCCGCTCCTGACCTTGATCGACCAGGTCCGGGAGCGCCGGGCACCGGTCAACGAATACCGCGTCGACCTGAGCTCGCCGCGGCTCGGCGCCGACAAGCTCGTCGATCTCTATGTAGCGCCGGTGACCAGTCTGCCCGGATCCGTGGTTATCGTCTTCCAGGAACGATCGATGGCCGACAAGATCGACCGGCAGCTCACCCACAGGGCGGCGGCGCGCTCCGTGACCGGGCTCGCTTCCATGCTCGCGCACGAGATCAAGAATCCCTTGTCGGGCATACGCGGTGCGGCGCAGCTTCTTGAAACGTCCGTGATCGACGAGGACCGCGCCCTGACGCGCCTCATATGCGACGAGACCGATCGCATCGTGTCGCTGGTCGACCGCATGGAAGTCTTTTCGGACGAACGTCCAGTGGATCGCGTTCCGCTGAACATTCACTCCGTGCTCGATCACGTGAAGGCCGTGGCGAAAGCCGGTTTCGCCCGCCATATCAAGATCACCGAGAACTACGACCCGTCCCTGCCGCCGGTCTTCGCCAATCGGGACCAGCTCGTCCAGGTGTTCCTGAACCTGATCAAGAACGCCGCCGAGGCGATCGGCGACAAGACGGACGGCGAGATCATGCTGACGACGGCCTATCGCCCCGGCATTCGCCTGTCTGTTGCAGGAACGCGGGAAAAGATCTCGCTGCCTCTCGAATTCTGCGTTCACGATAACGGGCCTGGTGTCCCGTCCGATCTGCTGCCGCATCTCTTTGACCCGTTCATAACCACCAAGACGAACGGTTCCGGCCTTGGTCTGGCGCTGGTCGCCAAGATCATCGGCGGACACGGCGGCATCATCGAATGTGACAGTCAGAGCCACCGCACGACCTTCCGCGTGCTCATGCCGGCTTCCAAGGGCGTGAGCGAAGACGACGATACCTCCACGACCAGAGGACATTCCCGATGACAGGTGCCACAGTCCTTGTTGCAGACGATGATGCAGCGATCCGCACAGTGCTCAATCAGGCATTGAGCCGCGCCGGCTACGACGTCCGCATCACCTCGAATGCCGCAACGCTTTGGCGCTGGATTGCCGCGGGCGACGGCGACATCGTCGTCACGGACGTGGTGATGCCGGATGAGAATGCCTTCGATCTGCTGCCGCGCATCAAGAAGGCGCGGCCGGATCTGCCGGTCCTGGTCATGAGCGCCCAGAACACATTCATGACGGCGATCAAGGCATCCGAGAAAGGTGCCTACGACTACCTTCCGAAGCCCTTCGACCTGACCGAATTGATTGCCATCATCGGTCGGGCGCTGGCCGAGCCGAAGCGCAAGCCGCCGAAGCAGGACGACGACATGCAGGATGGCATGCCGCTCGTCGGCCGCTCTGCTGCCATGCAGGAAATCTACCGTGTCCTGGCGCGTCTGATGCAGACCGACCTCACGCTCATGATCACAGGCGAATCGGGTACCGGCAAGGAACTGGTGGCGCGTGCGCTCCACGACTACGGCAAGCGTCGAAACGGACCGTTCGTGGCGATCAACATGGCCGCCATTCCGCGCGACCTGATCGAGTCGGAACTCTTCGGGCATGAGAAGGGGGCGTTTACCGGCGCGCAGAACCGTTCGACGGGCCGCTTTGAGCAGGCTGAAGGCGGAACCCTCTTCCTCGACGAGATCGGTGACATGCCGATGGATGCCCAGACCCGTCTTCTTCGGGTGCTGCAACAGGGGGAATACACCACCGTCGGCGGTCGCACCCCGATCCGTACGGATGTCCGAATTGTCGCGGCCACGAACAAGGACCTGAAACAGTCAATCAATCAAGGGCTTTTCCGCGAAGACCTCTACTATCGTCTCAACGTCGTTCCCCTGCGTCTACCGCCGCTTCGCGATCGCGCCGAGGACATTCCCGACCTCGTTCGCCATTTCGTCCAGCAGGCCGAGAAGGAAGGGCTCGACGCAAAGAGGTTTGACCAGGAAGCGCTGGAGCTCATGAAGGCGCATCCGTGGCCGGGCAACGTTCGCGAACTCGAAAACGTCGTGCGCCGCCTGACCGCGCTCTATCCTCAGGACGTGATCACGCGCGAAATCATCGAGAGCGAATTGCGCTCCGACATTCCCGACAGTCCGATAGAGAAGGCGGCCACGCGCAGCGGTTCGATGTCGATCTCTCAGGCGGTCGAAGAGAACATGCGCCAGTATTTCGCAAGCTTCGGCGAAGGACTTCCGCCTTCGGGCCTCTACGATCGCGTGCTCGCCGAAATGGAATATCCCCTAATCCTGGCCGCCCTGACGGCAACCAGGGGTAACCAGATCAAGGCTGCAGACCTTCTCGGTCTCAACCGGAACACGTTGCGCAAGAAGATACGGGAACTCGGAGTTTCCGTGTACAGAAGCTCCCGTTCCGCTTGACACTGCCCCTCCCGGCGTTGCATTTTCGCCACAATATGTTGCTTCATGGTAACAGATGGAATCTGCGTCCGCAGCTCTTGCGACAGCGGAATGCAGCTTGTTCCCAGAGGTATCTGAACAGCGACCGCGTGCCCGTTCGGGTTTCCGGAATACGCCGGCAATGGAATATGGGTGGAGCGTACGCCCCGCCCGCGAGCAGAGAAGCGGACTATGGCTGAGGGGACGACCCTGGTTGGCACCACGCAACAGCATGCGAACGGCGGTTCCGATCGCCGGGCGTCCTTCGCGTTACCGGGGCTGGTACTGGCTGGGGGCGCGCTTGTTGCGGCGACGATCTCGCTCTTCATCCTCCTCGGGCTTACGCCTATCAAGCCCGAGACGAATGTCGTCATCGCCTCCGCATCCATCAACGCGATTTTCGTTGTCGGTCTTATCTTCCTGATCGGACGGGAAATTTCACGACTCCTCAAGGCGCGGAGCCGCGGAAGGGCGGCAGCAAGGCTGCACGTACGCATCGTCGCCCTGTTCTCGATCGTCGCGATCACGCCGGCGATCCTTGTGGCGATCTTTGCATCGATTACGCTGAATGTCGGTCTCGACCGATGGTTCTCCATTCGAACGCAATCGATCGTCAGTTCGTCGCTGAATGTCGCCCAGGCCTACATGCTCGAGAATGCCAGTTACCTGCAGGGCCAGACGGTCTCGATGGCAAACGATCTCGACAGGAACCGCCAGCTTTACAGCCTGGACCGCACCGGCTTCATCGAGCTGATGACCCGCCAGGCGAGGGGCCGCGGGCTCCTTGGCGCCTTCCTGCTGCGGGCCGATGGGACCGCGATTCTGCAGGCGAAGATCTCGACCGAACGGCCTCTGCCGGCCATACCTGATGACGCGCTGAAGGCATCCGCAGCAGGCCAACCGACGCTGATACCGCCCGGCGCGACAAATCTGGTCGGCGCGGTCATAAAGCTCGACAACATCCCGGACTCGTTCCTCTACACCATCCGCACCGTCGATCCCGAAGTCATGCGCTCGATGCGCCTGATGGAGGAGAATGCTGCGGAGTATCGCGCGCTGGAGGCCGGCCGAACCACGCTTCAAGTCGCATTCGCGGTGCTCTACCTCGGTTTCGCACTTATCGTGCTGCTCGCCGCCATCTGGACCGCCATCGCCGTCGCCGACCGGATCGTGCGCCCGATCCGCCTGCTGATCGGCGCTGCCGACAGCGTCGCCTCGGGCAATCTCGACGTCAACGTTCCCGTGAGGACCGCGGATGGCGACGTGGGTAACCTCTCGCGGACCTTCAACAAGATGATTGCCGAGATCCGGGTTCAGCAGGAGCAGATCCTGGACGCGAAGGACGAGGTCGATCATCGCCGCCGCTTCATCGAGGCTGTGCTCTCGGGCGTGACCGCCGCCGTTATCGGCGTCGAGGAAGACGGACGCGTGACGATCGCGAACCCGACCGCTGAGATCGTTCTGGGCCGGCCCATGGCATCCCTCGTCGGCGAACGCCTGGCGGACGTCGCGCCCGAGATCGAAGCCGTCCTCGCCGAAGGCGCCAACAGGTATCGAAGCGACCATCGTCAGCAGGTCAATATCATGCGTGGCGGCAAGGAACGGACCTTGAACGTCCAGATCACCCGCGAAGAGGCGAAGGACGCCAAGCAGTCCTACGTCATCACGATTGACGACATCACGGACCTGGTGATTGCCCAGCGCTCGACCGCATGGGCCGACGTGGCGCGTCGTATCGCGCATGAGATCAAGAATCCGCTCACGCCCATCCAGCTGTCGGCGGAACGCATTCGCAGGCGTTACGGAAAGCATATCGACCCTGACGACCGGGCCGTGTTCGACCAGTGTACGGACACGATCGTGCGGCAGGTCGAGGATATCGGCCGAATGGTTGACGAATTCTCCGCCTTTGCCCGCATGCCGAAGCCGACCAAGGAGCGTGCCGACCTTCGGACGATCCTCAAGGATGCGGTATTCCTTCGCGAAATGGGCAACACCCATGTCGACTTCCAGAAGGAATTCGGGGACGCGCCGCTGACCGGGCATTTCGACAACCGGATGCTCGGGCAGGCCTTCGGAAACCTTATCAAGAATGCCGTCGAGGCCATCGAGGGGCTGCCGGCGGATGCCGTGCGTGATGGCCACAGGATCCTGGTTCGTGCCAGGAGGAACGATGTGGCCCAGCAATTCGTCGTGGATGTGATCGACAACGGTCGTGGACTTCCGACCGAAAACCGGCATCGCATTCTCGAACCCTACATGACCATGCGCGACAAGGGCACCGGGCTCGGGCTCTCGATCGTCAAGAAGATCATCGAGGATCACGGCGGTCACATCGAGCTGCACGACGCACCCGCAGATTTCGACAGGGGCTACGGAGCGATGATCCGGGTAGTCCTGCCCTTCGAGGATCAAATGTCTTCTGGTGCTGATACCAAGAACAAGGAAATGACTGATGGCGTCTGATATTCTGGTCGTCGACGACGAAGAAGACATCCGCGAAATCGTCTCGGGCATATTGTCCGATGAAGGGCACGAGACCCGGACCGCCTTCGACAGCGACAGCGCGCTCGCCGCGATCAGCGACCGTGTTCCGCGCTTGGTGTTCCTGGACATCTGGATGCAGGGAAGTCGCCTGGACGGGCTTGCCTTGCTGGACGAGATCAAGAGCCGTCATCCGGACCTGCCCGTGGTGATGATTTCCGGCCACGGGAACATCGAAACGGCGGTATCGGCCATTCGCCGCGGGGCCTACGATTTCATCGAGAAGCCGTTCAAGGCGGACCGGCTCGTGCTGATCGCGGAGCGTGCTCTCGAGAACTCCAAGCTTCGCCGCGAGGTGAGCGAACTGAAGAAGCGCTCCGGCGATCCGGCCGAGCTGATCGGAACGTCCGTCGCCGTCTCCCAGCTTCGCCAGACCATCGACAAGGTGTCGCCGACCAACAGCCGGATCATGATTCATGGACCGTCCGGATCGGGTAAGGAACTCGTCGCCCGGATGATCCACCGAAAATCCAATCGCGCCAACGGGCCCTTCGTTGCCCTGAACGCGGCGGCCATCACCCCGGATCGCATGGAGATCGCTCTTTTCGGGACGGAGGGCGGACCGGGACAGGCAAGACGCACCGGCGCGCTTGAAGAGGCTCACAACGGCATCCTCTATCTCGACGAAATCGGCGAAATGCCGCGCGAGACGCAGAACAAGATCCTGCGCGTGCTGGTGGATCAGCAATTCGAGCGGGTCGGCGGCTCGAAGCGGGTAAAGGTCGACGTCCGGATCATCTCGTCCACCGCCTACAATCTCGAGAGCCACATAGCGGACGGTACGTTCCGGGAAGACCTCTACCATCGACTGGCCGTCGTGCCCGTGCGTGTACCCGCGCTTGCCGAACGCCGCGAAGATATCCCTTTTCTGGTCGATCTCTTCATGCGGCAGATCAGCGAGCAGGCAGGCATCCGCGCGCGCAAGATCGGCGACGATGCGCTTGCCGTCCTCCAGGCTCACGATTGGCCCGGCAACATCCGCCAGTTGCGCAACAATATCGAGCGGTTGATGATCCTCGCCCGCAGCGACGGTCCGGATACCGCCATTACCGCCGATATGCTCCCCACCGAGGTCGGCGACATGCTGCCGAAGGTCTCGACGCAGGGGGACCAGCACATCATGACGCTACCCTTGCGCGAAGCACGCGAAATGTTCGAGCGCGACTACCTCATCGCCCAGATCAATCGTTTCGGCGGCAATATTTCGCGCACTGCCGAGTTCGTGGGCATGGAGCGGTCCGCTCTGCATCGAAAACTCAAGTCGCTCGGAGTATAAGCCCGGAACTGCCGGCCGCCGCTTGTGATTCGTTGCTGCCCCGCACGAGGGAATATTCATGAAAGTCATCATATGTGGTGCCGGACGGGTGGGTTACGGCATCGCGGAGCGCCTGGCCCAGGAAGGCAACGACGTCTCGGTGATCGACACACAGGCATCCCTGATCAGTGCGATCACGGAGACGCTGGACGTGAGCGGTCACGTCGGTCACGGCGCTCATCCGGAAGTGCTCGCGAAGGCCGGGGCTGACCAGGCCGACATGATCATCGCGGTCACGCTCTTCGACGAGGTAAACATGGTGGCCTGCCAGGTCGCTCATTCCCTTTTCGGCGTACCGACGAAGATTGCCCGCATTCGCTCCCAAAGCTACCTCGCTCCCGAGTATTCCGATCTGTTCTCCCGGGAAAACCTGCCGATCGACGTCACGATTTCCCCCGAAGTGGAAGTCGGAAAGATGGTGCTGCGCCGGATCTCCTATCCCGGCGCGACCGATGTCGTCCGCTTCTCCGAAGACCGGGTGGTCATGCTGGCGATCGAGTGCATGGAGGATTGCCCGGTCGTCAACACGCAGTTGCGGCAGCTCTCTGAACTCTTCCCTGATCTGAATGCGACCGTAACGGGCATCTACCGAGATGGGCATCTGTCCGTTCCGAGCTCCCAGGACGAACTCTTGACGGGCGACCTCGCTTACGTCGTCTGCGACCGCGATCACACCCGCCGGACGCTCTCGCTCTTCGGACATGAGGAACAGGAGGCGGCTCGCATCGTAATCGCCGGCGGGGGCAATATCGGCTACTTCGTCGCTAAAGCGATAGAGGATCATCAGCCGAGGACCCGCATAAAGATCATCGAGAACGACCGCGAGCGCGCGGTCCTGGTCGCCGACAAGCTTCGCAACGCCGTCGTCCTTCACGGCTCCGCGCTCGACCAGAAGATCCTCATGCAGGCGGATATCGAGAATGCCGACCTCGTCGTGGCGCTGACCAACAACGACCAGATCAACATCCTCGGCAGCGTCATGGCGAAGAAGCTGGGCTGCAAGCAGAACCTGGTCCTGATCAACGATCCGTCCTACCAGGAATTCACGAAAAGCCTGGGTATCGATGCCCATATCAATCCCAGGGCGGTGACGATCTCGGGCATTCTGCAGCACGTGCGCAAGGGGCGCATCCGTGCCGTCTATGCCGTACAGCACGGTTCCGCCGAAGTGATCGAGGCAGAAGCGCTGGAGACTTCTCCGCTCGTCGGAAAGCCCCTGCGCGAGACGGACTTGCCGGATGGCGTGCGCATAGGCGCCATCTATAGGGACAAGACATTCATACGCCCGGACGGCAACACCAGGGTCAAGGCCAAGGATCGGGTCGTTCTCTTTGCCAAGGCCGAAGCCGTGCGCCACGTCGAGCAGCTTTTCCGCGTCAGTATTCAATTTTTCTAGGGGCACCATGCCGAGATACGCCTATGTAAACGGACGATACCTGCGCCACGCCGACGCCGGGGTTCACATCGAGGATCGCGGCTACCAGTTTGCCGATGGCGTCTATGAGGTCTGCGAGGTCCGCCACGGCCAGATCGTCGATCTGACACGCCATCTGAACCGTCTCGATCGCTCGCTCGGCGAAATCCGTATCCGGGCGCCGATGTCCCGTGCAGCGCTCGTCGGGATCATCCGCGAACTGTTGCGCCGAAACCGCGTGCGCAATGGACTGTTCTACCTGCAGGTAACACGTGGTGTCGCTCGTCGCGACCATGTCTTTCCATCCGCCGAAACGCCGGCTTCTCTGGTGATCACAGCCAAGAGCACGGATCCGGGAATTATTGCCGGCAAGAACGCAAAAGGAATCAAGGCCGTTACGGTTCCCGAGAACCGGTGGGACAGGGTCGACGTGAAGACGATCGGATTGTTGCCCAATGTCCTGGCAAGGCAGCAGGCGCGGGAGGCGGGCGCCCAGGAGGCGATCTTCGTTGATTCCGATGGCCTGGTGACGGAAGGGGCGGCGACGAACGTCTGGCTCGTCGATTCGTCCGGCCGTCTGGTGACGCGGCCGGCAGAGCACGGCATCCTTCGCGGCATCACCCGCACGACGCTCATGGACGTCGCGGCGCGGCTGGGCCTGGAGATCGAGGAGCGTGCATTTTCCGTCGAGGAGATGCGCTCGGCCCGCGAGGTGTTCATTACCGCGGCGACGAGCATTTGCTTCCCTGTGGTGGAGATCGACGGGGTCCCGATTGCGAATGGCCATCCGGGGATGGCGGCACAGAGAATTCGCGAGGCTTTTTTCGACATTGCGGAAAAGACTGCGATTTGATACCAAAACCCGATGATCTGCGGAAGACTTGTCGGCAGGTCTTTCGGGGGCATGAATTTCATTCAACCGACCAGTTGGGGTCGGCAATCAAGAAAGAAGCGGCGCGATGGCGGAACGTTCTCAGAATTTGCAGGATCTTTTCCTCAATACAGTTCGCAAGCAGAAGATTTCCCTCACGATTTTTCTCATCAATGGCGTCAAGCTGACGGGAGTCGTGACTTCCTTCGATAACTTCTGCGTGCTCCTGCGCCGTGATGGCCATTCGCAACTGGTCTACAAGCACGCCATCTCGACCATCATGCCCGGCCAGCCGCTGCAGATGTTCGAGTCCGAAGAAAGCGCCTCCTGACAGGATCAGGCACATTAAGAAACGCGATACAAAACAGGACTCGCTCGTTCCGGAGCTCGAGAAGCGCCGCGACGACATGCGAGCAGTCGTCATCACGCCAGTCGTCAAGAAGGGCGGGGCAAACAAGGACGTGACCGTGTCGCGCAGCGACGAGGCACGTCTTGCCGAGGCTATCGGTCTTGCAAAGGCGATCGACCTCGAGGTCGTCCACGCGGCGGTCGTGCCCGTAAGCCAGCCGAAGCCGGGTACGTTGCTCGGAACCGGAAAAATTGCCGAGATCACCGAAGCGCTCGATGCAAACGATGCGGGTCTGGTGATCGTGGATCATCCGCTGACGCCCGTGCAGCAGCGGAACCTCGAAAAGGAATGGAACGCCAAGGTCATCGACCGCACGGGCCTCATCCTGGAGATCTTCGGCCGGCGTGCCTCGACGAAGGAAGGTACGCTTCAGGTCGAACTCGCGCATCTGAACTACCAGAAGGGTCGACTGGTCCGAAGCTGGACCCACCTTGAGCGTCAGCGCGGTGGCGCCGGCTTCATGGGTGGCCCTGGTGAAACCCAGATCGAGGCCGACCGTCGGCTTCTGCAGGAACGAATTGTCCGCCTGGAACGTGAACTCGAACAGGTGCGGCGCACCCGTCAGCTTCACCGCTCGAAGCGCAAGAAGGTTCCACATCCGATCGTTGCTTTGGTGGGGTACACCAACGCCGGCAAGTCGACGCTGTTCAACCGGATAACCGGGGCAGGGGTTCTGGCTGAAGATATGCTCTTTGCCACGCTCGATCCGACCCTCCGGCGCATGAAGCTGCCGCAGGGCCGCATGGTCATCCTTTCCGATACCGTGGGTTTCATTTCCGATCTGCCGACCCACCTGGTGGCCGCTTTCCGCGCGACCCTGGAAGAGGTTCTGGAGGCCGACCTCATTCTGCACGTGCGCGATATGTCCGACCCCGACAATGCGGCACAGGCCGGCGATGTCATGCGCATTCTCGCGGATCTCGGAATCGACGAGAAGGACGGTGCCGAGCGTATTCTGGAAGTCTGGAACAAGATCGACGGCCTCGACCCGGTCGCCCGGGAGGCGCTCGTTCAGAAGGCGAGCAGTGCCGAGAATACCATCGCTGTTTCGGCATTGACCGGCGAGAATGTCGATGCGCTTCTCGCCGAGATCAACAAACGGCTGTCTGGCGTTCTCGTCTACCGGGAGGCAATCGTGCCGGTGGACAAGCTGCAACTCCTGCCATGGATCTACGATCACTCAATCGTCGACGAGCGGCGGGACCTCGAGGACGGAAGTGTTGCGGTCGACGTGCGCTTGACCGAAACGGAAGCGAAGGAACTCGACAGGCGGCTCGGCATTGGACAGAAGCGCGCCCGTGAGGATTGGGAATAGCCCTTCGCATTCGGGGAAGTTGCCAGGACACGCGCGCTTCTATTGGAGCCGACTATCCTCAGGCGTTTCGCTATGCGGTGTCCATTCCACGCGTGTCGCAGCGCGACCGAATTCGTTTCCGTCCTACGTGAGACCTGCCACGGGGAGTTTCCGCTTCACCGAGCCGAGAAAGCGCTCCCCTCCCATTTCGATATAGCTTCGAGCGCCAAGCCTCTGAAAAGACTTGTAGGTTCTAAACCTAACTGAGCTGCCTTTCTATCGACTTGGCGGCCTGCCAGAGTTCCTCCATTCGCTCGAGCGTTGCTGAATCCAGGCTCTCGCCATGAGCCTCAAGCTGTTGTTCGATGTGCGAAAAACGGCGGCGGAACTTGGAGTTCGTCCCGCGCAATGCCATTTCGGGGTCCGCGTCGGTGTGGCGGCCGATGTTGACGACGGCAAACAGGAGATCGCCCAGTTCGTCCCGCACCTTGGCCTTGTCGCCCTCTTTCAGGGCTTCGCGCAGTTCTCCGATCTCCTCGGTGATCTTGTCCAGGATCGGCTCGGGCTCCGACCAGTCGAAACCGACCTTTGCCGCGCGCTCCTGCAGTTTCAGCGCCTCGACCAGTGCCGGAAATGATCGCTGGACCCCTCCGAGATATCCTGTCGCGGTTTCTTCCGGCAGGCCACGCTTCGCGCGCCGCTGGTGTCTTTCGCGCTTCTCGGCCTGCTTTATTTCGTGCCACTGGCGCTTGACCGCCTCAGGCGTATCGGCGTCGGAGCGATCAAAGACATGCGGATGGCGGCGGATCATCTTGCGTGTGACGGCTTCCACTACATCTTCAAAGGTGAAGTCGCCGGCTTCTTCCGCCATGCGCGCATGGAAAACGACCTGAAGCAGAAGGTCGCCGAGTTCGTCGCAGAGATCGTCCATGTCGCCACGTTCGATCGCGTCAGCAACCTCGTATGCCTCCTCGATCGTATATGGCTTGATCGTCTCGAAGGTCTGGACGACGTCCCACGGGCAGCCCGTTTCCGGCTGTCGAAGGGCGGCCATGATGTCGATGAGGCCTTGAATGTCGCGTGAGGGCTGCATCTGCTTTTCCGTGGGCGGGAAGATCAATTGAGGGGAATGCTGTTGTTGCTCTTGCCGGCCTGATAGTCCTGGGAAAGACGATCGTAGGCGGCGCGAACACGAGCGTCCTGGGATTGAAGGCCGGGCTTTTCCTGGTCGTCGGCTGTCGCGATGAGATCGCCGATCGCCGCTGAACGCCAGAATGCGTTTTGCCTCGCGTATCCGCCGGGGTCGAGGCGGAAGACTTCCTTGAGGATCTTGAGATCGTGGGGGATTGCGAAGCTGTCCCTGGAGTCCTGGTGGCTGAAGAAATAGTAGAAATTGTCGAAGCCCGCCCAGGTTATGGCCGAAAGGCACATCGAGCAGGGTTCGTGCGTGGACAAGAAAATCAGATCCTTGGTATCCGGCTTTTCCGTCCGCTCGTAGAACCGTTTCAGTGTATGGACCTCGCCATGCCAGAGCGGGTTCTCGGTTTCGTTGTTCGTTTCCGCCAGGACCAGCGAAAGGTCGGATTTCCTGAGGATGGCAGCTCCGAAAATCTTGTTGCCGGCAGCAACACCCTTGGCGGTCAGCGGAAGGATGTCGCGCTCGATCACGTCCAGCAGGCGTCTGGCCAAAAGGGGCTGGTTCATTGTGGATTCCTTTTTCGTGTCCTGCCGGAATAGGGTAGTCTTAGCTGCGGCTCTGTGATCGAAGCAAGCCTCGAGGCGAAGCGTTCGGGCATATTTGCTCACAAACAATTCAGCGAGAGCAAAAGAATACCCCCGTCGGGAACGGGATGAATTTCTGTTTCTTCAATTCTGGTCCGCTTTTCGCGATAGTGCGCCAGCTTCGAACCGGACCGTCATATGCAGCATGCCAATGAGAAATTGTCGGTATTCCCAGCCTTTTTCCGCGTAGCGGCAAAGAGGGTTCTGGTGGTGGGCAATGGCGATGAAGCTTTTGCCAAGACCCGGTTGCTGCTCAATACCGAAGCCCGCATTGTCGTTGTCGCCGACGGCCCCCAACCGGATTTCGCGGCATTTCTCGCGGACAAGGGCGTAGAGCTGTCGAGCGAGCCTTTTTCCGCCGCACATCTCGACGGCAGCGTACTTGTTTTTGCCGCCACGGGTGATGCCGAAGCCGATCGTGCGATTTCCACCGCCGCGCGCGCCGCCGGGATCCCTGTCAATGCCGTGGACCAGCCCGAATACTGCGACTTCTTCACCCCGGCGCTCGTCAACCGCGCGCCCGTTGCAGTCGCGATCGGCACCGAAGGCGCAGGCCCCGTGCTTGCGCAAATGATACGGGCGCAGATCGACCAGCTTCTTTCCCCGTCGCTTGGACGGCTTGCGAGCCTTGCTGCCGCTTACCGGCACGCCGTGGACGCCACCCTGCCGCGCGGTGTGACACGCCGCGTATTCTGGCGCCGGTTCTTCTCGGGACCCGTGGCGGATGCGGTCAACGTCGGCGACGGCGAACTTGCGCGCAAGAATGCCAATCATCTCCTGAACACTGCACGCGAGGTCAAGGGCCACGTCTGGCTCGTCGGCGCCGGCCCGGGGGCCGAGGATCTGCTGACGCTACGCGCCCAGCGCGTCATGATGGAGGCGGACGTCATCGTGTTCGACGCTCTCGTGCCGCAGGCGATCGTCGACATGGGGCGCCGTGATGCAGAACGCATTTCCGTCGGCAAGCGCAAGGGTTGCCACTCGAAATCGCAGGAAGAAATCAACGATCTGCTGGTGGAACTCGGCAGCGCAGGCAAGCGCGTCGTGCGCCTGAAATCCGGTGATCCCCTGGTCTATGGTCGGGCCGCCGAGGAGATGTCGGCACTTCGGGGCGCGGGCGTCAGCTACGAGATCGTCCCCGGCATCACGTCGGCCTTCGCCGCTGCCGCGGATTTCGAGCTTCCGCTCACGCTTCGCGGAGTGGCATCGTCGCTGGTCTTCACGACGGGTCACGACCTCACGGGTGCGGTTCTTCCCGACTGGGCTCGCCTTGCTGTTTCCGGCGCGACCATCGCAGTCTATATGGGCAAGACTGTCGCTGCGTCCGTAGCGGGCAGGCTGATGGAGGCCGGATTGCCCGCCGAGACCACGGTGGCGGTGATCGAGAACGCGAGCCGGCGGGAGAAACGTCTCCTGCACGGTACGCTCAAGGATCTGCCGGACCTCGAGTTCCGCGACGAATTGACCGGTCCGGTCATGGTAATAATCGGCGATGCCGTCGCCGGTGCGAATTTCGAACATTCGGTTCCGCTCGTCCAGCGCGAGACGGCGGATGCCGCATTATTGGGAGCATGACATGGTCGACAAGGTCTTGACCGCGAACCGCCTTTCCGACGGAATTTCCGTATGGCTGGATGCCGCCGGGAACTGGAGCGAATCTCTTCAGGACGCCTTCGTCGCCCGCCACAAGGAAGCGGTGGACGCGCTCGAGGCGACCGGAAAGCAGGCCTTTGCGGACAACAAAGTGGTTGACGCGAATGTCATCGACGTCGAAGAAGTCGGTGGCATCCTTCGTCCGCTGCGTATGCGTGAGCGCATCCGCGCCGAAGGACCTTCGATCGATTACGCCGCCGGTTACTCCGGCTTGAATGCGACCAACCCGGCCGCCGCCTGAGGACTTGAAATGTACCGATACGACGAATTCGACCATGCCTTTGTCAACGACCGCGTCGCACAGTTCCGCGATCAGGTCGAGCGGCGCCTCTCCGGCGAGCTTGCAGAGGATGCGTTCAAGCCGTTGCGCCTGATGAATGGCGTCTACCTGCAGCTTCATGCCTACATGCTTCGTGTTGCGATTCCCTACGGGACGCTGAGCAGCAAGCAGATGCGCATGCTCGCCGAGATCGCGCGCAAGTATGACCGCGGCTACGGGCATTTTACCACACGCCAGAACATCCAGTATAACTGGCCGAAGCTTTCCGAACTGCCGGATGCGCTCGCCGATCTCGCCACCGTCGAGATGCATGCCATCCAGACATCCGGAAACTGCATCCGCAACGTGACGGCCGACCACTTTGCAGGCGCGGCGGCCGACGAGGTGGCGGATCCGCGCCCCTACGCCGAGATCCTGCGGCAGTGGTCCTCCGTCCACCCGGAGTTCTCCTTCCTCCCGCGCAAGTTCAAGATTGCCGTGACGGGCGCCGAGCGCGACCGCGCCGCCATCCAGGTGCACGACATCGGACTCCACCTGAAGAAGAATGACAAGGGCGAGATCGGCTTTGCCGTCTATGTCGGCGGCGGGCAGGGGCGTACCCCGATGATCGCCAAGAAGATCCGCGACTTCCTGCCCGAGGAAGACCTGCTCTCGTACACGACCGCGATCATGCGGGTCTACAATCTGCACGGTCGCCGGGACAACAAGTACAAGGCACGTATCAAGATTCTCGTTCACGAGACCGGCGCCGAGGAACTGTCGCGCCAGGTCGAAGTCGAGTTCGCGGACCTCAAGAACACCGAGCTGAAGCTGCCGGATGCCGACATCCAGGCGATCACTTCCTATTTCGCGCCGCCGGCTCTCGAGCCGCGCGCCGAAGGATGGGCGAACCTGGCCCAGTGGAAGAAGGCGGATCCTGAATTCGCCCGTTGGGTCCACCAGAACGTCCAGCCGCACAAGCACCCCGACTACGGCATGGTGACGATCTCGCTGAAGCCGATCGGCGGCATCCCGGGCGACGCGACCGATGCTCAGATGGAAGCAGTCGCCGACATCGCCGAGGAATATGCCTTCGATGAGATCCGTGTCAGCCACGAGCAGAACCTCATCCTTCCCCATGTGGCGCTGGCAGATCTGGAGGCGGTCTATCGCGGGCTCGTCGCGACGGGGCTTGCGACCGCGAATGCCGGGCTGATAACGGACATCATTGCCTGTCCCGGGCTGGACTACTGTGCGCTGGCGAATGCTCGCTCCATTCCTGTCGCGCAGGAGTTGTCGACGCGCTTCGGCTCGCCCGAGCGGCAGGCCGAAATCGGTGAGCTGAAGATCAAGATCTCCGGCTGCATCAATGCCTGCGGCCACCACCATGTCGGCCACATCGGCCTGCTTGGCGTGGAGAAAAAGGGAACGGAACTCTACCAGATTACGCTTGGCGGCTCCGGCGACGAGAACACGTCCATCGGCGAGATCATCGGCCGTGGCTTCGAACCGGAAAAGGTGACGGATGCCGTCGAGGTCATCGTCGATACCTATCTCGGCCTGCGCAGCGATCCGTCCGAGACCTTCCTTGCAGCCTATCGCCGTGTCGGACCGCAGCCCTTCAAGGATGCGCTCTACGGCAACGCGGCCGAAGCGGCCTGAGGACCTTGAAATGACCAGACTGTGGAAAGAAACCGGCTTCGTGAACGACGATCCGTGGGTGATCGAAACGGAAGAGACGAAGGCGGAGGAGGGGCAGAGACCTCTGCTGGATCTCGACGCCCTGATTGCACGGGCCGAGGGTAGCAACGATGTCGGTCTCGGCGTGGTCCTGAAGCCTGCAGACGACGCACTGCGGCTGGAACCCTACCTTTCTCGCCTGGATCTGGTGGCGATTTCCTTCCCGGCTTTCAATGACGGCAGGGGCTTTAGCCAAGCATCTCTCCTCAGGCAGCGCCTCGGATATCAGAACGAGGTGCGTGCGGTGGGTGACGTCCTGATCGACCAGATACCGCTCATGATACGCTGCGGCATCGACAGCTTCTCGGTGACGAATGCGACGGCCTTGAAGCGGCTTGCCGAAGGGCGGCTTCCTGGAATTTCGAACCACTATCAGCCGACGGCCAAGCCTGCAGCTGACCCGAAGTCCTACAGTTGGCGTCGGATTGCCGCACCGACCGCCTGACCCCTGTAGATCAGGAAAGAAAGGGACTATCCTTGAATGAGCCCAAGGGTAGTCTTATCTCTAGTAAGGCAGCCTGGCTCGAAGCACGTGTTGCAACTGAGGGAAGCATATTGCTTCTACGACTTCGCGATTGGAACGCGATACCTTCCTTTGCAGCGCAACATGTAATATCTGCCTACCATCACGTTTTCGACCAGACGTCAGGATGATCCCGAGCATGAATGCGCCTGCCAAGACCGAAGAGTTCGTCCCCACCGTGCCGGCCGGCGTTTTCGCCGAGACGGTGACGAGCGTCCAGCATTATACGGACCGGCTGTTCCGCTTCCGCATGACCCGCCCTGACAGCTTCCGCTTCCGCTCAGGCGAGTTCGCCATGATCGGGCTCGTTGTCGACGGGAAGCCGGTCTATCGCGCCTATTCCATTGCGAGCCCCGCCTGGGACGAGGAACTCGAGTTCTTCTCGATCAAGGTGCCGGACGGCCCGCTGACCTCCCACCTTCAGCAGATCAAGGTCGGTGACCAGGTTCTCATGCGCAAGAAGCCGACGGGCACGCTTGTGCTGGATGCGCTGACGCCCGGAAAGCGGCTCTACATGTTCTCGACCGGTACAGGCATTGCGCCTTTCGCAAGCCTGATCCGTGATCCGGAAACGTATGAGAAGTTCGACGAGGTCATCGTGACCCATACCTGCCGGGAAGTTGCCGAACTCAAGTACGGCTTCGACCTCATCGAAGAGATCAACGGCGACGAAATGCTGTCTGAGATCGTCGGTGGAAAGCTCCGGCACTATGCCACGGTGACGCGCGAGGACTACGCGTTCCAGGGCCGTATCACCGACCTGATCGTCAACGGCAAGATGTTCGCGGACCTCGGTGTTCCGCATTTCGATCCGGCCGTCGATCGTGCGATGATCTGCGGATCGTCGGCGATGTTGAAGGAGACCAAGGCGCTCCTCGAGCAGGCCGGCCTTACCGAGGGCGCAAACAGCAAGCCCGGCGAGTTCGTAATCGAGCGCGCGTTTGTCGACTGAGCTCTCGTACGAGCAAAACCGGAAATGAATAGACGAAGGCGGCACGACCTGTGTCGCCTTTTTTGTTGTCCGATCCCGGCAAGACGGGATTGTGACCGAGCGTCTTCCGTTCAGGACCCGAGATGGTCCATCAAGGCTGACATCGCGGCGGACGCTTCAACTGCATCCGCCTGCCGGATCGCCCGGATCACCTTCACATGCAGGTCGATCGAAGTATCCATTTTCCTGTTGTCGGCGCGAGCGAACCACAGGCGACGCGCGTGGGTCTGAAGAGAGGCGAGAGCCGATGTGAGGAAGGTGTTGGGGCAGGCTTCCTCCATGATCTCGTCGAATTCCTTGTCGGCCGCCAGAAACCCTTCGATGTCGGAATTGATCGAGCACGCGGTCATCGACTGGGCGCAGGCGACCAGCCGGCTACGCTGATTATCCGACGCATGAAGGGCGACGAGTTCGGCGGCGAGGGGTTCCAGCCGCCTTCTTGCCTGCATGATGTTCTCGTGGTCGTCGGAACGAATGGCCGAAATCTGCAGGCCTACACGCGGTCTGATTTCGATGAGGCCCTGCCATGCGAGCTTCTGGATCGCCTCCCTGACCGGTGTCCGGCCATGGCCCGCGAGATCGATGAGCTGCTTCTCGGTGACGAGCGCCCCCGGTTTCAGCTTCAAAGTAACGATGAGGTTCTCCAGCGCGCGGAACGCAAGGCGAGCCTGTGAATCGATCGGCGGTGACATTGTGATTCCCGGACCTGATATATCACATACTGGCATGTCGCAAAGAGAATAGCAAAATAACTGATATATCAGTGCGAGTGAAGGTGCCCATACGGCCGAGGGCGCGCTCGGCGGAAGTGATAGAGTTCACGACCGAAAGCGGTATCGTCACATCAACAACCATTGGGCAGATCATCAGGCTTGGCGAAGGGGTGCAATCGGCCTGAATGATCGCACACGCACTCGGTGCCCGTCGAGTTCCGGTGGCTTACACGCGCCGAGGGCGTCATTGCAGCGATGAGGGTGAGGAAACCGGAACTTTCGGTGGGAGTATTTCCCGACAGCAGCACGCAGGCGGGGGCTCCGCCTGCCTGCTCCGCTTCAGGGACGTAGCTCGCTCACAGCAGGAAATCTCCTGCGCCGAGGTTCTTCAGCAGAAAATCAGCGACGACGAGAATGTCCGAACTGGTGAACTTGATGATGACGTCATCATTCGATTGGGAGGCCTTGTCCAGAACCTGGTCGACGCCTGAATAGCTGTAGGCTCTCAGGTCGATGTCGTCGGTCCCATCCTCGAAGTCAAGGATCCAGTCCTTCCCGTAGCCTTTGCGGAAGACGAAGTCGTCGTATCCATCTCCGCCGCTCAGGCGGTCGGTCCCCGTGCCGCCGTAGAGGATGTCATTGCCTGACTGTCCGTACAGCCTGTCGTTGCCCGCACCGCCAAAGAGGACATCCTTGGCCGCGTCCCCATAAAGCTTGTCTGCGCCGGAATAGCCTGAAAGCTTGTTGCTCCCGACGTTGCCGCGGATCGTATCGCTTCCCGAGCCGCCATAGGCGTTCTCGATCAGGGATCTCGTGTCGGAGTCGTGGAGAAGCGCGTTGAAGACGTTGCCACGGGAGTTTCCCTGGTTCGGCCCGCCACCCAGATAGGCAAGCTGCGCCTCGCTGGTGATCGAGTACTTTCCTGGCCGCAGGTCGATGTTGACCGCACTCGAATAGGCGGTCAGATCGTAGGTGTCCGAACCGCCTCCATCCCAGATCGTCGCAAAGATGCGGTTCGCAGCCGCGTCGATCGCGACCTCGCCGTTGACATAGGTGTCTCCGCTGCTCGGCTTCCACTTGTAGACGGTGTCGCCGGCATTCGTCGTATAGTCGGCGCCGTAGATCTCCTGGAGTGCCGCGATGTCGAGCATCATGAACGTCTGGGCAAAACCGTAGGTCTCGTTCATAAAACCGGACGTGCTGCGCTCACCGATGTAGGAGTGATAGGTCATGATGCTGTACTCCATCGAGTCGTAGCTCGATGGAAGCGCGGGAGACCCATACTCCGCTACATGCCCATGCTTGAGACCGAGGGCGTGGCCGGTCTCGTGCAGCATGACCAGCCAGGCATAGTTGCCCGCAGCGGGTGACCGGTTTGCAGATGCTGAACTGATCCATACATCGCCTCCCCACGCGGAAGTCGACGGCAGGTAGCCGTAGGCAGTCGGAAGTGCCTCGTCCGATTGCGCATAGCGCAGCGTGGCAGTCGTAGCGCTGCCCACTGACACGGTCAGGTTTGTGAAGCCCTCGACCGAGAATCCATCGTTCGCGCGCCCACCGTAGGCAGTGTCGAGAGCAAATCGCACCGCGCTCTGTTGTCGCGAAGAAAGGGTTTCGAAATTGTTGTCCGGCTCGCCGTAGTAGTTATAGCTGCTGGCTGACGTGGGAAACGCATAAGTGACGGTCGAGCCGGCCCACGCTTCCCCGTAGATAAGGGCATCGATCTGTTGCGTGCCGGTAAGGCTGACGCTCCGTGTGGTCTTTCCAGTTCCTGTCACACGCACTTCTCCAAGACGCGGCTGCGGGTGGCCGTTGCGGCCGTCGGTCGACATGGATTCTATGGACTGGCGTTGATTCTTGTATTGCTAGATTTCGTGAGCGATTTCCGGTGTCCTGCGGCCATGACGGGCGAAATTCCCCGGGAGGTGCGTGATCGCCAGAGACCCTTCTTTCCCAACGGTCGAATATGCTCCCGCGCGAATAAAGGTGGGGTGTTGTCCGTTGTTAGGGCAACGTCGGTCGATCGGCGCGCGACTGCCGGATGCATAGTTAACTAACCGGTTGCATTGACTTTTCTAAGGGTGGGAAATTGACCCTAGGTTCCATTGTCGCGACGTCTCTGATCGTGACGGCCGGATTTCTGGCGGTGCCGGCCGTAAGCCATACAAATGCAGGAACCACCTTTTCCCTTATGGCGTCTTCGATGGCGTTTGTGGCGATGGCGCTCGCGCAGTTCATGGCGACGCGCCCGCCCTTCGTGGAAAGCTTGTTTGGCGGCCTCGATCGCGTCTACCACTTCCATCGGAAGATCGGCATCTCCGTGCTCGCGCTGATCTTGGTTCATTATTTCGTCACGCCGGATTTCAAGGGCCTTTCAGTCACGAGCGGGCTGAACAGGCTTGCCGCAAGTGCCGGAGAATGGGCCTTCTACGGCTTCGTGGTCCTGTTGGTGCTGAGCCTCGTCAAGGTCGTGCCAAAGACCCGCATCGAGATTCCCTATCACTATTGGAGAATGACCCACCGTCTGATCGGCTGCCTCTTTGTCCTGGTGGCGTTCCATCAGATGTTCATCAAGCGGCCCTATGACGGCACGGCCCTCCTTGCGTCGTATCTGAATATCTTCGCTGCCATTGGCATCGCGAGCTACCTCTACACCCAGCTGCTACCCTGGCTCAGAACCCGGAGATACGAGGTCCGCGACGTCGTCCGCCACGACGGAGCGACACTTGTTTCCGCAAGCCCGAAGGGCCGGAAGCTCAGGGCGACACCGGGTCAGTTCGGTTTCTTTCGCGCGTACAGGCGGGGGCTGCGCGAGCCGCATCCCTTCACGATTGCCGGAATGGAAGACGATGGCTCCGTTCGCTTCGCCGTCAAACCGCTTGGCGACTACACACGGGCACTGCGCGATGGGCTGGAGGTCGGCGACGAACTTCGGCTGGAGGGTGGCTACGGTCGGTTCAACCACCGGCGCGGCGGCAGCAAGCAGATCTGGCTCGCCGGAGGTATCGGTGTCACGCCGTTTCTTGCAATGGCGGGCCGTCTGAAGGGTGACGAAGGCCAGGACATCCACATGGTCTATTGCGTTCGAGACCGGGCGGAGGCGATCGGCATCGAAACCTTCCAGTCCCAGGCGGAGAAGCTCGAGAACTTCAGCTTCGATCTTCACGACTCGTCGACCGACGGTCGGCTGGATGCGAGCAAGCTCGTAAGCACCGTGCGCATGGATCCGGCAGATGCGGATCTCTGGTTTTGCGGGCCGCCACCCCTGCGTCTGGCGATTGTCAGGGGGCTGAGGGAGCTCGGCCGCATGCCGAGGCGAATAGAGTTCGAGCGTTTCGAGTTTCGTTGAAGTATCCGCCGGCGCGCCGGCCATCCGATGACCGAAAGGAAGCCGCAATGCCCATGCCCCGGCAGCTTTCCGATGCCGTCCTGCGCGCGACCCGACCGTGCTTGCGGCTTGCCGCTGCCGCGGGAATTGTGCTCTCGGTCCTCTGTCCCGCGGGGGCGGTTGCGCGCGACCACTTTTCCGCCGACGCCTTTTCGGGCTACGTGCCGGACAAGGCGAACGGAAAGGATATGTTCGCTGCGGCGGGATGCGGTGCGTGCCACGGCTCCGGCGATAACACGGAACTCCTCTCCGGCGGCATGGAGATGGAAACAGCGATCGGAAAGTTTTTCGCGCCAAACATTTCCGCCCACCCGAATGGGACGGGAGGATGGTCCAACGGCGACTTCCTCAATGCCGTGATGAATGGCGTCGACCGAGACGGAAACCACCTTTACCCGGTCATGCCCTACACCTCGTATGGTGGGATGAAGCCCGAGGATGTGCTCGACATTAAGGCCTACATCGATACGCTGCCGCCATCCGACGCGGTATCGCGGGAACATGAAATCGCGTTCCCGTTCAACCGGCAGACGACCCTGACGCTTTGGAAGCGCACTCATTTCACTGTGCCCTCCTATCAGGCGCGCGAACAGACCCAGCAGGAACGGGGCCGATATCTCGTGGAGAACGTCGGTGCCTGTGGCGACTGTCATACGCCGCGCACCACCACCTATGGGCTTGATACCGAACACGCCTACGAGGGCGAGAAAGGGCTCACGGGTGCGGTTGCTCCCGACATCACCAAGGCCCGCATAGCTGGGCTCGCCTCTCCTGAGCTTTTCACGGTGGGCGTCATCGAGGAGAGCAAGAAACTCTCGGGCACGCCGCTCTCCGATCCCCTGATGCGCCGGATCGCCAAGGGAATGTCGGCTCTTGGCGAAGAAGACAGGCTGGCAATCTATTCCTTCCTCGCCGATCGCCCGACAGCGGTCAGAAAGCCGGATGTGGAACCGGTCTGCAAGGAGAAGACGGCGCAAGCAGCACTCGGCGGAGACAACGGCGCCCTCGCATCGGCTGCCGACGCCTTCATCGGCAAGTACTGTCGCAATTGTCATGGTCCTGGAGAAGGTTCGCAAGGCTCGTTTCCCGCCGGCGATCTCGCCTCGATTGCAGCAAACGCTGCCTTCGTGACACCCGGCGATGCGGGGAAGTCACGGCTCTTCACCAGCGTCACGAGCGGGCGCATGCCGCTCGGCAAACGGCCGGATGTCTCGGAGGTGAAGGCTCTCGAAGAATGGATCGACTCGCTCGATGAAAAGGCGCTTCCGGATACCGCCGCTTCGCCGCCAACCCGGACAAGGCCCATGCTCGGCTACAAGGCGTTCATCGAGGCCGCGCTCAAGGATATCTCCGGCGTAAGCGACACGGACAAGCCGTTCATGCGCTACTTCAGCTATCGCAACCAGTACAATGGAATGATGGGGTGCGAGGACCAAAAGACCTTCATGAAGCGGATGGACGTGCTGGCGGGCGGGTTCAAGAAGCTCCTCAACTCCGTGTCCTTCGGTCCTGACGTTGTGGTTCCGACCGAAGTCGAGGGAACTGATGGCCTTCTCGTACGGGTGGACATCCGCGACCTTGCCTGGGACACGGAAGACTACGACTTTCTGATCGGAGAGTACGTCTACGGCGTCGACCCGGAGAGCGATCCGTCCTTGAATGCGCTCTCGAAGGCGACCGATACGACGCTGCCGATCATGCGGGTCGACTGGTTCATGAGCAACGGCGCCCGGCCCAAGGTCTACAACAGGCTTATGAAGCTTCCGACCGATATCCGGGAACTCGAGAAGCGTTTCGACATCGACGTGGACAACAACATCCGCACCCACAAGATTGTCCGGGCCGGGTTTACGGACGGATCGTCGGGCGTCTCAGACCACAATCGCATGCTCGAGCGCCACGACATGCCCTTCGGCGGATATTACTGGAAATCCTACGACTTCGGCGGCGATGTCGGCAAACAGGTGCTCAAGCGCTTCCCACATGGTCCCGCGACGCTCGAGCCTCTCGAAACCGGCCTCGAGGCATTCCACCACGACGGTGGTGAAATGATATTCTCGTTGCCCAACGGACTGCAGGGTTACTACCTCTCGACAGCCGCAGGCAAGCAGCTCGACGTCGGACCGACCAACATCGTCTCCTTCCGTCAGCGGCCCATCGGCAAGGGGGTGGAGATCACGAATGCCCGTTCGTGCTTCGATTGCCATGCCAATGGTATCCTCTCGAAGCGCGACCAGCTTCGCGAACATATCGAGACCTCCACGCTCTTCAGCAAGGACCAGCAGGAGGCGCTCCTTGCAATGTATGTGCCCCAGGAGACGTTGGACCGGGTCTATGACCAGGATCGCAAGCGGTTCGTGGCGGCATTGCAGAAGCTCGACGTCACCGAACCGACGCCCGATGGTGGGGCTCAGAGCATTCTCGCACCCGGCAATGCGGAGCTGGTCACCTACTTTGCGGACAAATACGAGGAGGAGCTGAATTTCGAGGCGGTCGCTGCAGAGTTCGACATGACGCCGGGCCAGTTCTCGGACGCCGTGCGGCGCCTGACGGATCTGGACGTCCTGCGCCTGGGCATCGATTGGGTCGCGACGCTCGAGGCCGGCGGCACCATCCCGCGTGTGGAGATCGAGCAGCAGTTTCCGTTCCTGCTCGAGCCCCTGATGAGACTTCGGCCGCTGCAAAGGTCCGCGGACGCGCTGGCGAACGCATCGTCGGAGACATCGACGGGCATAGCGACGACAGGTGCTTCAGCGATCCAGACCGTCGCCGAGACGCCTGCCTATCGCCAGGACGACAAGACGAATGAAGGCAAGCTCCGGCTCGCTCTGCATGTCCCGTCGACCGTCGCGAGGGTCGGTGACCAGCTATCCTTCGAGCTCACCACCAACAAGGCCTGTGAGCTTCAGGTGATGTATGTCGAAGAGACGGGGAACGTGGAAATCATACCCGATGTGATGATCGGCGATCCCACCCTGAAGCCGGACGAGAAGCGGCTGATTCCGCAACCGGGGACCGGCGACCTGACTTTCGATACGCCCTCGGCGGCCGAAACGATGATCGCCTTCTGCCGTGTCGGCGGACTTGGAGGGGATAGGCTGAGCGCGGACAGGGCCAAGGATCTCGTCGCAGAGGCGAGGCAGCCCGTGACACGCGGTCTCGCGATCAATCTCGCCAAGAAGGCAGAGGAGGACAAGGGAGCGAGCGGCGTACAGATGGTGACCTTTGAGATCAAGGACAAGTGACGGTGCGGTGGCGGGCAGGGGACGGCGGCCCACGCCCGCGAGCAGTAGGCACTGGTAAAACGGGAATGGTCATGAACCTGAAATCTATCCTGGCGACCATTGTGGTGACCCTGTCCGCTGCGTTTCCGGCGTCGGCTGCCTGCAGCGCTGTGAACGGCATCGTCGAGGCGTTCAACAACGGCAACGAAACCGCGGCGCGCTCCATCGCCGGAAGCTCCGAGGTTGACAGTTGCACGGCGGACGAGAAGACGCTGATAGGCCGTGTCGCTTCGCTCACCGCTTTCAACCGGATCACCACCGACGTACAGGCGAACGGCAATCTTGCCGGCCAGGAACGGACGCTCGACGAACTTCAGAGGGAATATGGGGGGCCTTGGCAGGTCTTCGATGCGCTGGGCGATATCGCACGGGAGCGCAGGGACTATGGGGCTGCTGCCCGATACTACCAGCTAGCACTGGAAGACAGTGCGAACGAGACGCTCACGCCGCAATGGATGGCGCCCGATGAGGCCTACATCCGGCGGATGGACAGGCTTGCGAACGAGATGAGGCTCGCCGCACCGGGTCCGGTCAAGCTCGCGATGCGCGGCGGCTGCAAAGTCTCCTTCCGCGGCATCAAGATCACGAAGAAATCGACGCCGGTTCGCTACGTCTTTGGCACTGCCGAGTTCACGCCGGAGGGAGCGCAGGCTGCGAAGGATCTCGCCGATTGCCTGAAGGCGGTGAGACCGGCTGCCATCACGCTGGTCGGCCACACCGACCCCATCGGTACAAACAAGGAGAATCTCTCATTGTCCGTGGCGCGTGCAGAGACGCTTGCGGCCTATCTGGCCGCGCACGGCTTCTCGGGGGCAATTGCCATCGAGGGGCGGGGAGAGGAGGAACCCTTCCAGCCGGACGACCCCAGCGCCTACGACGAGGAAATGCTCAACCAGCTGAACAGGCGCGTGGAAGTGGACGTGCACAAATGATCGGGATAGGGCGATTTCTGGCAGCCGCGCTCCTATCGGCATGCTCGCTGCCATCGGCGGGTCTTGCAGCGGAGACCTGGGCCATCGTCGTCGGCATCGACCAGTATCCTTTCGGCGGCAGTCTGGACGGCGCAGTCAAGGATGCCGAGGATGTCTACAGGGCCATACGGCAGGCCGGGTTCACAAATGCCGTGAAGTTCACCAATGGCGAAGCCCGGAAGGACGATATCCGACAGGCCTGGGCTGAGGTCGTAGCGAAAGCCACGCCGGGGGACACCATCATCTTCACCTATGCGGGCCATGGCGCGCAGATGCCGGAACTCGTGGCCGGCGAGGAGGAGGACGGTCTGGATGAATTCCTGCAATTGCCGGGCTTCGATCAAGTTCATCCCGGACAGACATTCAAGGAAATCATCGTCGACAACGAGCTGAACAGCTGGTTCGCCGAAGCCGAAGGCAAGGGCGTCCACGTGCTTTTCGTTTCCGACAGCTGTTTTTCGGGAGGGATGAGCCGCTCGATATCGGGCAAGACCCGCCTCGCACCGGCAGTGAAGGTAAAGCTTCAGGCCCCCTCGCAGGAGGCTGTGGCGGGAGCAAGCCTGAAGGATATCGGGTTCAAGCAGGTGACTGTGCTTGCCGCATCGCTGGAGAGCCAGCCGACGCCGGAGGTCATCATCGACGGAGAACCGCGCGGGGCACTGAGCTGGAGTTTTGCCCGCGCCATCGAGGGGGGGCGGACCGCAACGGCGACGGCCAGATAACGCGCATCGAGCTTGAGGATTATGTCTTCAGCAATGTGAAGAACCGCTCGGAGGCGCTGCAGGTGCCGAACTTCACGCCACAGGCTGCGCGTTCTGCGGGGGAGGTTGTCGTGAGCCTTTCCCGCGGCGTCCCTGCAAATGGCGAAAGTTCACAGGCAATCCACAGGCGCGTGGCAAGATCCGTGCGAGACCTCGGATGGACGGGCAGGATTCCGCTCGAGGTTGTCGGATCCTCCGTCACGCCGGCGAGGACTGGCGGAAGCGGCAGGCCATACCGCTGGGATGCCGTGACGGGTACGATCCTCACGCCAAACGGCGAAGTCGCGGCGGAAAACATTGGCGAGGACCGCATCCAGCCGGTGGTGGACAAGTTCGTGCTGCTCGACTTCCTGAAGGCGATGGCCCGCCAGAACCCCGGGACGGTGACGCTGGACCCGGTCAGAGACATTTATGCGGCAGGAGAGCGGTTGCGTTTCGATGCGCCTGAGACCGGCTACGCAAACATGCTGGTATTCAACCTCGCCAACACGGGCGAGGTCCAGGCACTTGACGTGCAGGTGGCGGGGACGGGAAGCCAGGCATTCAAGCTGTCCGATATGGAGATCGTCAAACCTTTCGGTGCGGATCACCTGGTGGCGATCGCGACAAATGAACCGATCGACGCCATTGCCGCTGTCCTCGCCGGCAACGACGCCACACCGGACACGCTCCTCCAAGCGCTGCTGACCCGCCTCGACGGCAAGGAGGCAAGCGTCGCCATCCAGCCCCTCTATACACGGGAGCGGCGATGATGGTGGCTCGGCTAATGGCAATAATGGCCGTTGTGCTGGCGGTCGCCATCTTCGGCGGGCCGCGGTCCGCTGCTGCGGAGGATCGAGCTCTTCTGATCGGCATAGGAACGTACATCAACCTGCCGGAGAAAATGACGCTTCACGGGCCGCAGAACGACGTTGCGGCGGTAAAGACCCTGCTTACCAGCAAGCTCGGATACGCGGATGGATCGATCCGCGTTCTCCTCGACCAGGCCGCGACGCGTGCGGCCATCGTTTCGAGCATCGAGGACTGGCTGGTGGCCGGGACCAAGCCCGGAGATCGGGCATACCTTTATTTCTCCGGTTACGGCCTGCAGGTGGCAGATGCCGACGGCGACGAGGAGGACGGGTTGGATGAAGCACTTGCCCCCTACGACATTCAAGTCGGCGACACCGACTGGGGAAACGCCATCAGCGATGACGAGATCGACACGGCCTTGGCCCAACTGAAGGATCGCGCCGTATCGTTGGTCATCGATGCCTGTCATTCAGGAACAATCGCGCGATCTGTCTCTGGCGAGATGGGTGAGGCTATCGAGGGCGCACGGTTTCTGCCGCGCCTGCATCCGAAGCCCGTGGAAGCCGTGAAGACGCGTGGCCTGAGGATCGATCTTGCGGTCGTCGGAGAGGCTAAGGAAAACAAGCAGGGTGGGCTCGAAGCCTGGAGTGCCGCCTCATCCTACCAGATTGCCTGGGAGGACGATCGACAACCGGCCAACGAACGTCACGGCGTCTTCACCGAGGCCTATGTGGCTGGCCACGAACTGGCCGACGGGAACGGCAACGGCACCATATCGCTCTCCGAACTGTTCGAGTTCGTCAAGGCGCAGTCGCAGGCCTACTGCGCAGCGAAAGAGGGGTGCCACGCACTCGATCCCCAGCTTGACGTCGCAGATCTCACCCTTGGGGCGAGTGTGATCACTCAGGCTTCAGCGACAGCCGGGCAAAACGGCAGCACTTATGTCTCTAAGGAAAACACGCAAGCTGTCGGTTTGCTGGGTAAGCCTTCGACCGGCCACGGCGCGCAAAGTTCCATAGAGGCGCTCGAGGACATCCTCGGGCGCGAGGACACGGGAGACGTCCACCTCTCCCTCGATCCGGGCGTACAGCTCAAGCAGGGGACGTCTTCAAGATCACTGTGGCGAGCGATCACGGCGGTGACCTCATCCTCTACGACGTCGACAAGAGCGGAAAGGCAACGCAGATCTTTCCCAACGAAGCGGCGAGGAAGATTACACCCCTGGCCGCCGGGATGCCGCTGACCATTCCGGATGAATACTACGGGTTTGATTTCGAAGCCGGCGAGGCGGGTGAGAACCTTCTGGTGGCAATCGTGGTCCGCGACGCGGTCGAGCTTTCGGAAGTCGCTCCCGCTTCACAGGGACTGGCGTCTGAACTCGACGCCCGATTGACAATAGCAGGTGTCGTCGGTGCGCTTCGCAAGACCTGGACCGGTGACGTCGAGAACAGAGGTGTCATCTGGTCACTTGGTACTCTCAGATATTCAATTTATTGAATACGATAAGAGGCTTTATTAATTCGGGGCTGGAAATCGTCTGGGGTGTCGACAACAGGCTGTCGGCAGCTGGTGGCCGGTCACCGTCTCCGCTGAACTGTTGTACCGCCGTGATACTAAGAATGCACACTATCACGAAGGCGATGACTCCCGTCATCATGAAGGGCAAACGCATGGGACGACCTCGCTTTGCCACTTGAACGGCCCAGACGACACGAGGTTCCGTGAACGGGAATATGTCCCGGGCGGTGCCGATCGCTAGGGCGTAGGAGGCGCGCCATTACGCGGCGGGACGTCCCTCAACCAGGTGAGGACAAGGTCGTAGAAGACGCTGAGGACGACCGGTCCGAGGAACAGTCCGATCAAGCCATAGGATAGCGTGCCACCGATCACGCCCGCGAGGATGACGAGAATTGGTGTCGAAAGCCCGCGGGCAACAAGGATGGGCTTGGCGATGTTGTCGATCAGGATGATGGGGACCAGGAGCGCCGAGAATACGACGGCAGACGCGGTATCCATCGTCATCCACGCCCAGATGGCGACAGGTAGCAGGACGAGGGCAGGCCCGATCTGGACGATGCAGAGGATCAGGATCACAAAGGCGAGAACACCCGGTGCCGGAACATCGAAGATTGCCAGCACGACCGCGGATAGCATCGCCTGTACTGCCGCGACACCGATCACGCCGCGCGCGACGTTGCGGATTGTCGATGCAGCGAGGTTGACGAAGCCCGCACCGCGATCGCCGGCAAGCCGTCGGGCGATTGCCGCGGCTCCTTCGCCGAGCCGCGGACCGGGAACGAACAGAAATCCCGAGGCGATTACAGCCGCGATAAAGCCGAGCATGTCCACGCCGAAGCCCGCGATCTTTTCGACTACGACGCCGCTTGCCTTGAGCAGGTACGGCGCGAACCGCTTGAGCGAGGCGTCGATGTTGACGGAGGCTTGCGCCCACGTGCCATAGACCCAGTCACCGACCAGCGGCCAGTTCCGGACGTTTTCGGAAGGTGGAGGAACCACGAGCTTTCCGCCTTCGAGCTTGGCAAAGATGGCCTGGGCCGCTTCGGCAAAATCGACCACGATCGCAGCGAGTGGGCCCGCGATGACAACTAAGGCGAGAAGCGTGATGGTGGCTGCAGCCAGCCGGGGGCGTCCGCCGAGGAGCATGCGAAGAAACCGGTAGAGCGGATAGAGCGCGACGGTGAGGATGCTGGCCCAGACGGCGATGAGGGCGAATGGAGTAACGAGCTTCAGAGACAAATAGGCAAACAACGCCAGGACTCCGAGCCTGGCGAAATCTGTGACCCTCGACTCGATCGAGGACGGGCCAGGCGTGCGGCTGGGCACAATGGCTTGGTCCGGATCCTGGCTCTTGTCCATGCAGTCATCTCCCGATCAGCACTACATGAAGGAACGGATTGCCTGTTATTCCATGGGGTTGGAGTCTGTACTTCACGCACATTCTGATGCGTGCGAAGTGCTCGGCTGGCTATTATGGCAGCGATATCTAATAAAACAAATGGACTGCGGTCGCCGAGGACATCGTGCCTTCAGAGACGGACTGGATATTCTCGGTCGCACGGATCCTCGCCCGGGTGCGTGGTGGCTCGATGCGACATCTCGCAGAGCCCTTCAGGAGGGACCTTGGGAATAGTGCTCGGCCACGCCTCTCACGCCCCGGACACCTTCGGCCGCGACGCGAACGGCCCGCCTGCACGCTTCCGACGCGAGATCGCCTGACAGATGCACCACACCGTCGCTAACACTCACATCGGGTACTTGACCCTCCAGGCCCGTAATTTCGCCGAGCCGCACAATCACGCTGCGCCTGATTGCCTCGTCACCCGGCGCCGTGCCGTCGTGCGCGGCATTGACGATGAGCTGGAGGAGGTCCGCGCGACTGACGATCCCAACGATTTCGCCCGCTCGAAGGATCGGAATGCGCTTGATGGAATGTTTTGCCATCAGCTTGGCGACCTCCAACACCGAGGCGAACTCGTCGACTGTGATCGGATCGCGGCTCATCGCATCGCCCACCTTCCACGAGGTATGCCTGACATATGCCTGGGCTTTCTCGTCGGCCGATAGGACACCGTCCGTAGGAAAGCCTACTCCGGCTCCCATCTCGGTTCGGCGTATGAGGTCACCTTCGCTGATCATGCCGACCAGGCGATTGTCGTCGTCGACGACCGGCAATCCGCTGACGTGGTGGGCGAGCATTGTCTCTGCCGCCCGTCTGACGCTGTTTTCGGGCGAGACCTTGATGACGTGGGTCGTCATGACGTCTGTGACAAGCATTCCGGTTCACTCCAGCTGGATGGCCGCACGATCGTTTGGGTATCGAGCCTAGACCTCATGCATTTCCTCGACAATCGAATTTGAAGAGTGCGGAGGTTGGTGGTTCCGGGATTTGTCGAGGACAAATCCTCCGCATTGCCACAATGCAGGCAAGTACAAGGGCGCGGTGAACTGCATCAGCCCAAAATCCTGCCCGGTCGATGTCATCTGCCGCGTTCCCCTTACCCGCGCGAGCGCGATCGAGCAGGCGCCCGTGACAGTTGCCGCGCTGGCTCGTTGTCTAGATGTTGTCTCCTTCCGTGGAGGTTTTCGATTTCGCGGATCCGCCGCTTTTCGCACCCCATTTCCAGCCGCTGATGGCCGGCATGTCGTCGCCGTGTTCCTCGATGTACTCCCGATGCTCGATCAGTTTCGCCTGGATCGCCTGCTTGAAGTAGGCGGCGCGGGCGCCGAGTTGCGGCAGCCTGTCGATGACGTCCCCGACGAGGTGGAAGCGATCCAGCTGGTTGAGGACGACCATGTCGAACGGCGTGGTGGTCGTACCTTCCTCCTTGTATCCGCGGACGTGAAGGTTGCCGTGGTTTTTCCGTCTGTAGGTGAGGCGGTGGATCAGCCAGGGATAGCCGTGGAAGGCAAAGATGATCGGTTTGTCCCGTGTGAACAGCCCATCGAAATCCCGGTCCGAAAGTCCGTGCGGATGCTCTTCCGCCGGCTGCAGCTTCATGAGGTTCACGACGTTGACCACCCGAACCTTGATCTCCGGGAGGTGCTCGCGGAGCAGTTCGACCGCCGCAAGCGTTTCAAGCGTCGGTACGTCCCCGCAGCAGGCCATCACGACATCGGGCTCGCTGCCCCGGTCGCTGCTCGCCCATTCCCAGATGCCGACGCCCATGGCGCAATGGCGAACTGCCTCCGCCATCGTCAGCCACTGCGGCGCCGGCTGCTTGCCGGCAACGACCACGTTGACGTAGTTGCGGCTGCGCAGGCAGTGATCGGTCACCGACAGGAGCGTGTTGGCATCCGGCGGCAGGTAGACCCGCACCACCTCTGCCTTCTTGTTGACGACGTGGTCGATGAATCCCGGATCCTGATGGCTGAAGCCGTTGTGGTCCTGCCGCCAGACATGCGAGCTCAGGAAATAGTTCAGCGAGGCGATCGACCTGCGCCAGGGGATCTCGTTGCACACCTTCAGCCATTTGGCATGCTGGTTGAACATGGAATCGATGATGTGGATGAAGGCTTCGTAGCAGGAAAAGAAGCCGTGGCGGCCGGTGAGGAGATAGCCTTCAAGCCATCCCTGGCACTGGTGTTCGCTGAGCACCTCCATGATCCGGCCGTCCGGAGAGAGGTGATCGTCCTCCGGATAGATTTCCGCCATGTAGCAGCGGTTGGTGACCTCGAGCACGTCTTGCCAGCGGTTGGAGTTGTTCTCGTCCGGGCTGAACAGGCGGAAGTTCTTGCTCTCCATGTTCAACTTCATCACGTCCCGGAGGAACGTGCCCATCACGCGCGCCGATTCAGCTGTCGTTGCGCCAGGGCTTGGAACATCGACGGCATAGTCCCGGAAGTCGGGAAGCTTGAGATCACGCAGCAACAGCCCACCGTTGGCGTGCGGATTGTCGCTCATGCGGCGGTGGCCGGTGGGAGCGAGCGAGAAAAGTTCGGGACGTAGCCGACCCTCGTCGTCGAAAAGCTCGTCCGGCCGATAGCTCTTCATCCACTGTTCGAGAATGCGGATATGTTCCGGCTTGTCCATCTCGCCCATCGGCACCTGGTGCGATCGCCAATAGTCCTCGCACTTCTTGCCGTCGATTTCCTCGGGGCATGTCCAGCCCTTCGGTGTGCGAAAGACGATCATCGGCCACGCCGGACGCTTCAGGTTGCCGTTGGTGCGGGCGTCGTCCCAGATACTCCTGATTTCGGCAACGATGGTGTCCAGCGTACCCGCCAGTTGCTGATGCACGTCCTGCGGGTCGTGGCCTTCGACGAAGTAGGGCTTGTAGCCCATACCCTCAAAGAATTTCCGGAGTTCGTCCTCGGGAATGCGGGCAAGGAAGCATGGATTGGCGATCTTGTATCCGTTGAGGTGCAGGATCGGCAGAACGCATCCGTCGCGGGCCGGATTGAGGAATTTGTTGCCCTGCCAGCCGGTCGCCAGCGGCCCGGTTTCGGCCTCGCCGTCGCCCACGACGCAGGCGACGATGAGGTTGGGATTGTCGAAGGCCGCGCCATAGGCATGGCTCAACGCATAGCCGAGCTCGCCGCCTTCATGGATGCTTCCGGGTGTCTCAGGAGCGACGTGGCTGGGAATTCCGCCCGGGAAGCTGAACTGCTTGAAAAGCCGCTGCATACCCTCGGTGTCACAGCTGATGCTCGGATAGAACTCGCTGTACGTCCCTTCGAGATAGGCGTGGGCGACCAGCGACGGTCCGCCATGGCCCGGCCCTATCACGTAGATCATCTCGAGATCATCGCGTTTGATCACGCGGTTGAGGTGGACGTAGAGCATGTTCAGACCGGGCGACGTTCCCCAGTGGCCCAGCAATCGTGGTTTGATGTGCTCCCTCTTCAGCGGCTCTCTGAGGAGCGGATTGTCGAGCAGGTAAATCTGGCCGACGGAGAGATAGTTCGAAGCCCGCCAATAGGCGTCGATCAGATGCAGTTCATCCGTCGAGAGCGGGGCGTCGGTTGCGGAAGACTGTTTTACTTCTACCGTCTCAAGTGAAGACATCGAAACCTCCCGGTCGAAATCGAATCTCAAAAGGGCGAAATATTGCGGCTTCTATGGACGTTCTGAAATTGCAAGGGCACCGCGGCGGGATCTCTTTGTGTCCCTTGTCGATCGGCGGTGCGGAGACAATCTTGCACAAAAAAGCGCCTCGGGCATAGAGAAATCGCCCCTTGTGGAAGGCAATGTGGAGACCCGGATTTCGTGCGCCGATTGTAACAGGAATGAAGCGTTCGCCTCAGTCAAATGGCGGTTAGTTGCATCGCCTGTGTGTTTCTCCGTAATGCTACACTGACCGATCGGCGCAACCGCCTGAAGCGGATCGTGATACTTCGGCTTCTCTGTCGCACGCTTTCTCTTCTTGTTCTGGCACTTGTCTCTGTCCCGAAACCGGCGAGCGCTTCCGGCAGGCATGCGTCAGCGGACCATGAACCCGATCACGAAAGCATTGGCGATATCGATGAAGAATGCCGAGACGAGCGGCAGGATGATGAAGGCCGTTGGCGCCGCTCCATGGACCTTGGTGACGGCCGTCATGTTGGCGATAGCCGTTGGCGTCGCACCGAGGCTGATACCGCTGAAGCCGGCTGAAATGACCGCAGCCTGGTAGTCGCGGCCCATGGCCGGAAAGACGACGAAGATCATGTAGAGAACGGCCGCAATCGTCTGGAGCCCCAGCACGATGACGAGCGCCGGCCCAAGGCCGCCAAGCGTCCAGAGCTGCATGCTCATGAGGGACATGGCGAGGAAGATATTGAGCGAGAGATCCGAGATGAGGGCGAGGGGACGCGAGCGGGTCGGCCAGAACATGTGCGGAAAGAAACGCGGAATCGTGTTTGTCATGACGATCGCAACCAGCAGGCAGACGACGAAGAGCGGCAACTTGATGCCGGTTTCGGCGATGATTTCATCCAGCGCGAAGCCGATCAGGATGGCGACATTGAGGATGAGCGCCGTCCGCAGCAGGTTGATGTGGTTGATGTCGTTCACTCGCTCGGTCGCGGGCTGATCCGGAAGGCCGATGCTCGGCGCCTCTGTCTCCTGGCCTCGCAGGTGATAGCGATTGATGAGAACGCGCGCGACCGGGCCGCCCACAAGACTGGCGACGACGAGGCCGAGCGTAGCCGAGGCGATGCCGATCTCAAGGGCGTTGCCGAGGCCGAAGCGGCCGGCGATCAATGGCGCCCACGCGATCGTGGTGCCATGGCCACCGATCAGCGAAACTGAACCGAGGAGAGGGGCAATGCCCTCTGGCAGGTCGAGGAGCGCCGAACTACCGGTCGCGATGATGTTTTGCAGGATGAGGAACGATATCGTGAGGATGAGGAGGATCACGAGTGGCTTGCCGCCGGCCAAGAGGTCGGCCAGACGCGCATTCAGCCCGATGCCGGTGAAGAAATAGAGGAGCAGCAGGTCGCGCGCATCGAGATCGAACACGATTTCGGTACCGAAGAAACGGTAGGCGACGAGCGTGACAAGCGCGGCAAGCAGGCCGCCCGTCACCGCTTCGGGGATGTTCCAGTGCCTGAACGGACCGACGATCCTGTTGAGCCCGGATCCAACGAAGAACACTACGATGGCGATTGTGAAAGTCAGAAAGCCCGGCGTCTCGATCGTCGTCATGCGTCGGTCGCTCCCTTTTGGTCAGCGCCACGCCCTCTCGTGGTGCCTCTCGCAACCCTAGGGTTACTACGATGCGGGCAATCGGTCCAGCCTGCGGCTGTGGTGCGTGGGGATTGCGGTTGTAGTGACTGATCTGGTCTTCGTCGTCGCCTGGGCTTTCCGTTCCCCGACTGGTAACGCTGAATTACGCATGAGCTGTCGCACTCAAGGGTACGGTTGCAGCTGGATTGATGTCGGGCGCGGATGTTCGACTGGTCGGATAGAGCCCAGCGGCTTTCTGACCTCGTAAATGTAATCTGACAGCTTCAGTTCGGTACGAAGCCGGTCTCTGTCATCATGCAGACCTGGTGTCAGAAAGCCGCTACGATGGTGCCATCTCACGGACGCTCTTGTTCCACATTCGGCGATAGCTGCTTTCCCATTGGACGGATTCTTCCAATTGTCGAGATAACTGCAACACGAGGAGATCGCGATGCGGGGCCGCCATCAACTGCACACCGATCGGTATGTCGGATTCCGGGAGCGGCAATGGGAGTGAGGCGGCCGGCTGTCCCGCAATGTTCGCATGAATGGAGAATGGCGCGAAGCCGTAGCCTGCCGCCGCCCAATTGGCCATCGTGCCGAGATCGTTGAAACCCAACGTACCAACCGGTGCGGGATCGCAAGCGAGGCTCGGAGTAAGGAGAACATCGTAGGTCTCGAAGAGTTGGAGGTGTGATCGGGCAGCCTCCGCCATCATTCTGATGGCCCGCTCGACCCCGGCTGGCCCCGCAGCGCTTAGCAAATCGAGCGCTACCAGCGTGAACGGCTCCAATTCGCCGGGCATCGGCTCCCGGCAACGATAACCGGCCTCGTCCGCCAGGAGGCGTGGGATATCGTCAATCCAAAGCAGATCAAACCAGTCGCCGACCGCAATAAACGGGGAGTTTTCAAAGAGATGCACATCGTGGCCATGTTCCCGGAGCCGGGCGACCACATCCTCCACGGCCCGCACCTGAAGATGGTCGGCGACGAGCCCATCCGCGCCATGAACTGTCGCGGCAATCTTCAGCTTTCGAGGCTGGGCGAGGTGGCCGGCAAGGTAGTTTCCGCGTCCTGACCCTGCGGTTATGTCCAAAGACGCCGCGCTGTCGCGCACGCTTCGAGTAACCACATGGTCGGAGTTCAAGCCATGTGCAATCTCTTTGAAATAGGGACCACTGGAGTTGAGACCTGCTGTCGGCTTGAAGCCATACAAACCACAGCAGGCAGCGGGAACGCGGATCGACCCGCCTAAATCAGTCGCATGCGCCAACGGAACCATTCCCGAGGAAACTGCTGCCGCGGCTCCGCCGCTGCTCCCCCCGACAGTCACGTTCGCGTCCCAGGGATTGATCGTCCTTCCATAGGCGGCAGGGTCCGTCACAAACTCGGATGCAAATTCAGGTGCATTGGTCTTGCCCAGAATGGTCAGTCCGGCCGCACGCCATTGGCTTACCATCGTGCTGTCAGCACGCGGCCGGGTACCCTGGAAAAACTTGCTGCCCCACGTGGTCGGCATCCCGTCTGTATAGAGGTAGACGTCCTTGAGCAGAAAGGGTACGCCCGCCAACGGACCAGTCGATGGCTGAGCGGCGCACTTCAGTGCCCGCTCGTAGTCCTTGCAGATGACAGCGTTGATCGAAGGATTGAGTGCTTCGATCATGCCGATGGCTACAGTCGCGAGTTCGACAGCCGTCACGTCGCCGGATGCCACGGCCTGTGCAAGGCCGACGGCGTCATGGCTAAGATACTCACCTGGTGTCATCCGAGCCCTCTGAATCGAATGTCGCTTGGGATTTTTTCGACATGCCGACTAGGTCACGATCGATTTGAGTTCCATGAACTCGTCAATGCCATAGGCTCCGTACTCGCGGCCATTTCCGGATTGCTTGTAGCCGCCGAATGGAACCTCAAAGTCGTAGTCCGGGCTATTGATGTAGACACTGCCTGTACGCAGGCGTCTTGCAACACGGTCCGCTGACTGCGCATTGGCGGAGTGCACATAGGCCGCGAGTCCATACTCGGTGTCATTGGCGAGATGAATTGCTTCGTTTTCATCCTGGTATGGCAGGATGGACAGGACGGGGCCGAAAATCTCTTCCCGCCAGATGCGCATGTCGGGCGTCACGTCAGAGAACACGGTCGGTTTGACGAAGTTGCCGAACTCCAGCGTCTCCGGCCGGCCAGTACCCCCGGCGACGACCCTTGCACCTTGCTGTATGCCCGAGTTTATTAGGTCCTGCACCTTCTGGAATTGCGTGATGCTGACCAGCGGTCCGACCCTCGTTTCGGAGGTCTGCGGGAGACCAACCTCATATGTTTCAACAGCTTCTGCTGCAATCGAAACGACTTCATCAAGCAGATGCTCTGGCACCAGCAGTCGCGTTGGCGCGTCACACGTCTGGCCGTTATTGTCCATGCAACCGGAAACGGCCGAGGTCACCGCTGCGCGAAGATCTGCGTCGGGAAGTACGATGAAAGGCGATTTGCCTCCCAGCTCCTGTGTCACGCGTTTGACGGTATTGGCAGCCAGCTTGGCGATCTGGACGCCCGCGCGCGTCGAGCCCGTAAAGGAGATCATGTCGACGTCTGGATGAGACACCAGCGCCTCGCCAGTTGTCGGGCCGTCTCCTTCGACAAGATTGAACACGCCTGCAGGCAAGCCTGCTTCAGCTACGGCCTCCGCGAATAGACGAGCGGCGGAAGGTGCAACTTCGCTCGGTTTCAGCACCATCGTGCAGCCGGCGGCGATTGCGGGCGCGACCTTGCAGACAATCTGCACCAGAGGCCAGTTCCACGGCGTGATCATCCCGACGACGCCAATCGGTTCACGCAGGACGCTGCTCCCACCCCGTGTGGTTTCGAATTCGTAGCGATCCATAAGCGATATCGCCAATTCCAGGTGTTTTACGGCGACCGGTATTTGAACTTCGCGGCAATATTGAATGGGGATTCCGACCTCCTCGCAGATGCTTCTCGCAAACTGCTCGGAACGGTCTCTGCAAGCCTCCAGTAGATTTGTCAGCCAAAGTCGCCGTTGATCGCGATCGGCAGTCGTCCCTGCGTCGAACGCTCGCCGCGCCGCGCGAACCGCCTCGTGAACCTCGGAGGGGGTGGCAACCGCTACCGTTCCGATCGTTTCATGAGTGGCGGGGGAGAGCAGGTCGATGCGTCCCGGACCCTGCGGCTTGTGCCATTTGCCATCGATGAAGAACAATGATTCATGCGGCATGTCTGTTGCTTTCAAGATGTGTGTTGCCGCTGGTCCCATTCCATGTGCCCTTTGAAGGGAGCAACACGGCATCCTCGGGACGGAAGCTCGCGACGATTGATGATCCCGCAGCGGGATTGCCGAGACCCCGATTGGCGTTCGGAGCGCTGACAAGGACCGTTGTCCCATCCTGTGCCTGCATGTGCAGATGGCTGCGATCTCCAAAATAGGCAGCGCTTCTCAGCGAGCCCGGGATGGAGTTGGTTCTCGACGCATCATCCGATCCGATTGCAAGCTTTTCTGGCCGCACGGCAACGGTCACGGCCGTTCCGGGAGCGAGGCGACCTGCGGAGCCACCTGGCAAACCCGCCGTCAATATTCCTTTCCCCGCAGTGCGCACACGCACAACCGAGTTTTCCAAGGTATCGACGACACCCTCGAAGAAGTTCATGGAGCCGATGAAGGCGGCGACTTCGCGGCTCGCGGGAGCTTCGTAGATACGGTTCGGTTCATCGATCTGAAGCACGTGTCCACGCGACATCACCGCCATGCGGTCGGACAGGGCAAGCGCCTCTTCCTGGTCGTGCGTCACAAAGACGAATGTAATACCGACCTGGCGCTGGATGCGGCGCAGTTCCATCTGCATTTCTTCGCGCAACTGCTTGTCGAGAGCGGAAAGCGGCTCGTCTAGCAGCAGCACCTTCGGCCGTCTCGCCAAAGCACGCGCGAGCGCGACGCGCTGCCGCTGACCACCCGAAAGCTGGTGCGGTTTTCGTCCACCAAGGTGTGAAAGCTGGATCATGTCGAGAGAGTCTTTCACGATCCTTTCCTGGTCAGCCCCGGTCAGCTTCAAGGACCGAAGGCCAAACGCAATGTTTTCCGCAATGGTCAGATGTGGAAAGAGCGCGTAGCTCTGGAAAACGGTGTTCGTCGGGCGCTTCTCGGGCGGCAGCCCTTCCACAGACTGGCCGTCGATCAACAGCCGCCCGGCCGTGGGGGTTTCAAAACCTCCGAGAAGCCGCAGCAACGTGGTCTTGCCGCAACCTGAGGGGCCCAACAGCGAGAAGAATTCGCCTTGGCGTATGCTGAAGCTGACATCTTCCAGCACCGTAAGAGCACCGAATGCCTTACGAACTCCCTCTATCTCAACACTGTGCCGGGTCATGTATTTGTCCTCCAATGAATATGGAATCACGCCTGCTCGGCCGAAGCGCCGGAGCGCCTCAGTTTTTCGGCGATGAGAACGAGGGTGAACGAAAACGCGAGGATCAAGGTGCTGAGTGCCAGCACTCCTGGAAGCTTGTTGGGAAAGCGCAGCTGCGACCAAATGAAGATCGGGAGGGTACTGTCGGTCCCGGCAAGAAAGAAGGCGAGAACAAACTCATCGAGCGACACCGAGAAGGTCAACAGCAGACTTGAAATGATCCCTGGTGCCGCGATCGGCAGAACCACCCGTCGAAAAGTCATTAAAGGACCTTCGCCCAGGTCACGCGCCGCTTCTTCGAGGCTGGGATCCATGCCTTCAAATCGTGGCAGCATGATCATCATCGCGAACGGCGTGCAGAACAGAATGTGCGCAAAAACGATCGTCGAAAGCGAGAGCTCCAGACCGAAACCCGTGGCAACGATCAACAGGGATATGCCGACGACGATTCCCGGTACAAGAAGCGGCAGCCCGATGAGCGCCAGGAAGATCGTTCTGCCCGGAAGACTTGGGCGACTGACTGCCTTGGCGGCAAGCGTGCCTAATATCGTGCTCACGATACTCGCGGTAACCGCCACCCTGATGCTGTTCCATAAGGCTTCGAGAAGGGCAGGTGCGGCGAATACCTGTGAAAACCACTGGAGCGTAAAGCCTTTCAGCGGAAACGCGATCGCGGTCCCTGCATTGAACGCGAAGAGCGCAATGAAGAAAATCGGGGCGTAGAGAACCAGAACGTAGAGCGCCGAATATACGCCAAGTGCCTTCAATCCCGTTCTCATGCCTTGCCTCCCTTGATGTTTCCATAGCGGCTGGTCAGCTTCAGGAATACGCAAGCGGCAGCGGTAACGACGATCATCGCGGTGACGGATATCGCTGCGCCCAGCGGCCAGTTGTTTGCGCGCCCGAACATTGACTGGACGACATTGCCAACCATGAGCCCCGACGTGCCGCCGACCAGCTGTGGCGTGACATAGTCACCGACAGTCGGAATGAATATCAGCAGGCTTGCAGCGACTACGCCCGGCAACGAAAGGGGCAGGATGACACGCCGGAAGACATGGAACATGCTCTCTCCCAGATCACGCGCGGCTTCGATAAGGCTCCTGTCGATGCGGCTCAGGCTGATGTAGATCGGCAGCAGAGCAAACGGAGCCCAGGCGTGGGCCAGTGTCAGCACGACGGCGAACGGATTGTAGAGCAGGATTTCGAGCGGTTTATCTATGATCCCAATGGAGATCAGGCTCGAATTGATCACACCGTTGTAGCCAAGGATGATCTTCCAGGCGAAAACTCTCAGGAGATAGCTGGTCCAGAACGGGATGGTGACGGCCAGAAGCCAGAGCGTCTTGTGCCGCTGGACTCCAAAAGCGATGTACGCGGCAATCGGATACGAAAACACGACCACCAAAACCGTCGCGGCGAGCGAGATGAGAAGCGATTTCCCGAGGATCAGCAGCTGGTTGGCGGAGCCGAGCAGCGTCAGGTAGTTGTCAAATGTGAAGTCGCGGACGACATCCATCCCTTCCTGTCGCCAGAAGCTGTTGAAGAACAACAGCCCCAGCGGGTAGAGCAGCGACAAACCGACAAACAGCAAGGTCGGAAGAACAAGGAGATAGCCTCGCAGGCGTGAGTCATAGCTCAGACGGGACCAGAGACTTGGGGAACTGGTGTGGGACTGCAGATCGGCTGTGATCGTCATCGCTGGGCATGCCTCCAGTTCTCGGCCACGAAATAGGGAGCGGATGTTGCCGGCAATGGCGCGCGTCCGCGTATGAGGTCCGCCGCCTTCTCAGCTATCATCATGGTCGGTGCATTGAGATTTCCGCTGACGATCGAGGGCATGATCGATGCATCGACGACTCTGAGGCCCTCGACACCCTTTACCTTGCAGTCCGGATCGACGACCGCCCTGTCATCACTGCCCATGCGGCAGGTGCAACTCGGGTGATACGCGCTTTCGGCTGTCGCCCTGACATAGCCATCGATTTCCTGATCGCTTTCAACCGACCGTCCCGGCATGAACTCTTCGCCGCGAAAGCGCGAGAATGCTGGCGCGGCAAAAAGCTCTCGGGTCAGGCGCAAGGCGTCACGCATGACCTGTCGATCTCCTTCCGTCGCAAGGTAATTGGGATCGATGGACGGGGGTACGCGCGGATCGGCACCGCGGATCGAGAGATGTCCACGACTTTCCGGGCGAAGCGCATCGGCATCGACCTGGTAGCTCGGGCCGATTTTGGCCGGCCCTTCCATGTGTTCGTAACCGACGGCGATTGGAAGGAAGTGGTATTGGATATCGGGATGATCGATGCCTGCACGGCTGCGGATGAAGCCTCCAACCTCGAATTGGTTCGAGGCGCCCGGGCCGGATCGCAGAAACAGCCATTGTGCGCCGATCTTCAGCTTTCCGAGCGGGCTGAGCTTTGTTGCGAGCGAGTCTGCTGTGAGGCAACGATGCTTGACGTAAATGCAGAGGTGATCCTGAAGGTTGCGTCCCACTTCGCCTGCATCGACGGTCACATCGATCTCGTGTCGTCGAAGCAAGTCTGCAGGGCCGATGCCTGAAAGCTGGAGCAGGTGCGGGGAATTGATCGCCCCGCCACAGAGGATCACTTCGCGACTTGCTCGAATTGTCTCTTGCCGTTTTCCGTTTTCGACAGAAACGCCGTTCGCACGCCGGTTCTCGAACACGACTCGATGAACAAGTGTGCGGACGGCCACAGTCAGATTCTGGCGTTGGAGTATCGGCTGGAGGTAGGCGCGCGCCGCGCTCCATCGGCGACCGTTGCCGACATTCATGTCGAGCCGCGACAATCCCTCCTGGCGGAAGCCGTTGACGTCACTGGATACGGCGTATCCGGTCTGCTGACCCGCTTGGAGCCAGGCCTCACCAAGCTTGTCGGTAGAGGTCCGCCGGGAGACGAGCACCGGTCCGGAACCGCCGCGGTAGTCGTCTTCACCGGCGACGAAGTTCTCGAGCTTGCGGAAATACGGCAGCACGTCCGCATAACTCCACCCTTGGCTCCCTCGGCTTCCCATCTCTCATAGTCCAGCGCATGGCCACGGATGAACACCATGCCATTGATTGAGCTGGAGCCGCCAAGCACTCGCCCACGGGGCCAGTGCAAGCTGCGTCCATTGAGGTGGGCCTGGGGTACGGTGTGATAGGACCAGTTAAGCTTTGGGTCCTGCATCGGATAGGCCAGAGCGGCAGGCATCACTATGCGCCAGTCGCGATCCGAGCCACCCGCCTCGATGAGCAGCACGCGAGTTTCCGGATCTTCGGTCAGGCGAGCGGCAAGCACGCAACCTGCCGATCCCGCGCCGACGATTATGTAGTCGTATTCCTTCACTGGAAATTCCATCTGCTGACCGGAGGAATTGGCCTGGTCGAGTGCCAATATCGAAGACAGAGAGCACCCGCTTTAAGCGGCGGGCACTTTCAGAGCCTCAGATTCCCTGCTTGACGGATTCAAACATCTTCTGGATGTCGTCCTGATCTTTCATCGGACCTTGAAGGACGGTCGATGAGAGCAGGGCGCTTGGATCACGGGGGATGTCGAGATTTGCGAGCGTCGCATCGTCAACCTGTTCGAATCCACCCTTTGTCGCACTGCCATATCCGAACTGCGTCATTCCCAATGCACGCGCTTCCGGCGAGAGGTACGCGTCGATCAGTTCATGGGCGAGTTCGCGATGGGGCGTACCTTTGACGATCGACAATACGCCGACCCAGGCCATCGTGCCTTCCTTGGGGCGCATGTAGCGGATTGGGATCCCTTGTCCCTTCAGCGCCACGTAAGTGTCGTTCCACGTATTGGCCGCGACAATTTCTCCCGACGTAAGCGCCTGCTGCAACGTGGTCGGGTCGTTAGAGTAGAAGCGAAGGAGCGCGCGCTGTTCGTCCAGTGCCGCACGCACGGTCTCAAGGTCGGCAGCAGACATATTGTAAGCGTTCACGCCCTTGTAGAGGGCGGCGGCACCAACCGCATCCGCCATGCTGTCAAGGGCCGCTAGTTTGCCAGAATAGTTGCTGTCCCAGAGCAATGCCCAGCTGTCATTTGCCGGATCAGCCGCCTCGGGAACCAGGTCTGTTCGTACGGCTATCGAGCTTAGCCCCCAGTCGGCGGGGACGCAGGTTACGTTCCCATCAATGGTGACACCGGGCATTTCACGGAAGTTGGGGAAGATGTCGTTCCAATTGCTGATGAGGTTTGTATCGATAGGCTCCAGGACACCAGAGTCATACCAGCGCTTGATCGTATACGACTGAGGATAGACGACATCGGCCTTGAAGCCGTTCTTCACCTTGAGCAGGGCCTCGTCCTGATCGCCGAAGACGGCAAAGTTCGGGGGCGTGCCGTGCGCGGCGACATAGGGTCCGAAGAACTCCGGCATATCCATGGTCGCCCAAGTGAAGAACAGCGGCTGATCCGCTGCAACCGCGCCACGAGGGCTCGTGGACATGACGACGCCAACCGCCGCAAAAAGCTTTCCAAAATCGCGGCGAGAGAGGGCACCCTTTTTCGCGAGCGAAATAATGTCTTTAAAATCGTTCATCATCGTTCCCCTTGCGGCCTTCATGACCGTCCCATTTGACGCGCCTAGCTAGGCCCGTTCACGAGAGGAGACGTAATCCTCGGCCTCCATCCCATGATCGTATGTTGGTATGCCATACGACGGAATGTCAAGCGTTGTTTTGATTTTTGCATTCGAGGAGAACGACGAAGAACGGAAACTTTTCAACGAGCTTACGCCGCGCATGGCGACGCAGGATACCTGACCTCATAGGTGACGAGGTGGCCGGGAGTTTCGAGGTGATGAACCTTGGTCGAAATCAATGTTTCCATCGCGACTCATGCGAAGGGCCGTGTATCGTTGGACCTCCCCACCTGCGCCCGCTGGCGCACGAGCCCGCACTACTCAAGGGCGCGGATTGGCCGGCTGGCTTCACCTCGGCGGGGCGAAGGACCATTCCGGGCTGAACTGAACCAGGCAATGAGCCTACGAAAGCATCAAGCCAACCTGGCGGAAGTGAACAGCGACCGTCTACAATTTAAGTGGTGGCGATTCATGCATGGGCAATATTGTTGGTGGTTCGGCGTTCAATGCCCAAAGGGTCAGCCGACCACATTTTCGGGCGTAACAAGCTTAGGTTTGTGCCTAAGAATATTCTGAAATTCAGTTTCAGCCTGGGAGGCTTGGGGTAGGCGGCTTCTTAATTGTCTGATTTTTTTGAAGATCTATGGTGAGCGCGCAGGGATTCGAACCCTGGACCTACTGATTAAAAGTCAGTTGCTCTACCGGCTGAGCTACGCGCTCCCAGTGAAGGGAGGGCCCCCTTCGGAAGTGCGCGGAACATATGCAGGAGGCCTTTCCGGGTCAACCGGAAAATGAAATGGGCAACAGCTTTTGCTGCATTTCGACGCGATCTCCAAAAGGTGACTGGCAGCCGGAGTTCCGCCAGAGTATCTGACATCGGCGGATGCCGCTCGTGACGCGGGCGGGCGAACGCTGGCATAATTACCGTCGCGGAGTATAGCTGCTTGTCGATTGCGGAGATTTCCCTCTTGAGTGCGCTGGTCGCTGGCGCGCTGTCCTTTCTTTCCCCGTGCGTCCTGCCGCTTGTACCGCCCTATCTGTGTTACATGGCGGGCGTTTCTGTCGAGCAGTTCCGTGGCGGGAGCGCAGCAATTGCAATCGAGGATCGCTCCGCGCGGCTCTCGGTCATCCTTTCGGCACTGTTGTTCACGCTCGGCTTCGCGACTGTCTTCGTCGCTCTCGGTGCCGGTGCCTCGACGATCGGTATGGCGCTCAGGCGGCATCTCGACATCCTGGCGCAGGTCGGCGGCGTGATCATCATTGCGATGGGGCTGCATTTCCTCGGCATCCTGAAGATCGGCCTCTTTTCCCGGGAGGCCCGGTTTCAGAGCAGCGGCAAGCCTGCGACATTGACCGGGGCCTATCTCATGGGGCTCGCCTTCGCTTTCGGCTGGACGCCATGTATCGGTCCCGTCCTGGGGGCAATTCTTGGGGTCGCGGCGGCGCGCGAGACCGTCGGGGAAGGGGCCGTGCTGCTTGCTGTCTATTCCCTCGGCCTGGCGGTTCCGTTCTGGATTGCCGCCGGATTTTCCGGGGCGTTCATGCGTTTCCTGATGCGTTTCCGTCAACATCTTGGCACGGTGGAGAAAGTGATGGGCGTGCTCCTCGTCCTCACGGGCCTTGCCTTCATCTTCGGCTACATCAGCGACGTCGCAATCTGGTTCCAGCAAACGTTTCCAATCCTGTCGCAGATAGGATAGGCGATGGTTCAAGCGGCGAACGGCGAGGGGATGATTCTGTCTGATGGCTGAACTGGCGGGGTTGGTGCTGCCGTTTTTCGGCATGATTCTGCTGGGCTACCTGGCCGCCAAGGCAAGGCCGCAGCCGGAGGAGGCGCTGGGCTGGCTCAATGCTTTCATCGTCTACATCTCGCTCCCGGCATTGTTCTTCAAGCTCGTATCGAAGACGCCGATCGAGCAGTTGACCCGCATCGACTTCATCCTTGCCAATGTCAGCGCCACCTACCTCGTTTTCGGGACAATCTTCGCGATTGGCCTGTTCGTGCGCCATGCGACGGTTGCCGAGGCGACCGTGCAGGGGCTCTCGGCGGCTTATGGCAACATCGGCTACATGGGCCCGGGCTTGGCACTTCTCGCCTTCGGTGAACGCGCGGCGGTGCCCGTGGCACTCGTCTTCTGCTTCGAAAACATGCTGCATTTCATGGTGGCGCCCGCCTTGATGGCTCTATCTGGCGGTGGCAGGCAATCGGCGGCGACTGTTGCGGCGGGCATTCTGCGCCGCATCGTCACGCACCCGTTCATCGTTGCGACGGCTGCCGGCTTCGTCGCGGCCTTCTCCGGTTTCGAGCCGCCGGTTCCCTTGATGCGGCTCATCGACTACCTCGCCCAGGCGGCCGCGCCCTGCGCGCTGTTTGCCATGGGCGTCACCCTTGCCCTGCGCCCCGTCAAGCGCGTCCCGGTCGAGATCGCCTATATCGTTCCGGCGAAGCTCCTTCTCCTGCCGGCGGTCATGTATCTGATGCTCGGCTTTGCGGGGAACTTCGATCCCTTGTGGGTGTTCACGGCGATGCTTCTTGCAGCGTTGCCGACGGCGACCAACGTCTTCGTCATCGGCCAGCAATACGGCGTGTGGCAGGAGCGGGCGTCGGCGACCATTCTCATCACCACGCTCCTCTCCGTCGCCACGGTGACGTTCCTCCTCTACCTCATCAAGTCAGGCCTTCTGCCCGGCGATCCTTTTCCTTAGGCTGTCGCGAAACGCCTTGAACGACCCGCCCGGCTCGATGCCTTCGCGCATGGCGACGCTTCTGAGCGGTCCCATGGCGGAGAGAAGGTGCAGGCCGGCTGAGCGGAGGATCTGGACCGGAAGGAAGCCCGAAAGAAGCGACCGATTGAGGAGGTCGACACTCATCGTGCGGCTGCGAACGTCCGCCTGCCTGTGACGGTCGAAGCGGTCGCCGATCTTTCCAAGGTCGGGTGTCGTCGAATCTCCAAGCAGCTTCCTCAGGGCCATTATGTCCCTGAGGCTAAGATTGAGGCCCTGGGCCCCGATCGGCGGAAAGGCATGCGCCGCTTCGCCGACGAGTGCGGTGCGCTCCCTGCCGAAGCGGTGCGCAATCATGCCCGACAGAGGATAGGCTTGCGGGATCGTCTCGACGGTCACCTTGCCGAGGATCGATTGCATCCTCTCCTCAACCACTTCGCTGAGCTTGGCCTGAGGAAGTTCGAGCATTTCCTCTGCCTTGCGCGGCGACTGCACCCAGACGAGGCTCGAGCGATTGCCGGGCAGAGGTACCTGCGTGAATGGTCCGCTCTCGGTGTGAAACTCCGTCGAGATGTTGTCGTGCGGCAGGCTGTGGCTGAAGTTCAGGACAATGGCGGTCTGCGGGTACGACCATGTGCGAACGCCGATACCGGCGCTCTGGCGCACGAGCGACCCACGCCCGTCGGCTCCGACGACAAGTTGCGCGCGAAGCGAGTCACCGTTTGCAAGCGTGATCTTGGCCGCGTCGGGCTCGGTGTCAACGGCATCGGCACCGTAATCGAATCGCGTGATCGTGTCAGTTGTCGCAATCCGGCTCTCCAGCAGTTCGGCGAGCGGTGCGTTCGGAATATTGTAGCCGAAGGCCGACAGCCCGACCTCGCTTGCACGGAAGCTGACTGGCGGCGCCCGGAACAGACGGGAGGTGCCGTCCAGGATCCGCATCGTTTCAAGCGGGGCGGCACTGGGAGCGATGGTGTCCCAGAGTTCGAGATCTCTTAGCAGGCCGATCGACTGGTCCATCAGCGCCGTGGTGCGCCCGTCCGGCATGTCGCGACGCGGGGCTACCAACGCCACGCGGCCGCCTGACGTGGAAAGTGCAAGCGCGGCAACGCTTCCTGCCAGTCCTCCTCCAATGATTGCGATCTCAAACTCGTTCACGGGCATTACAGACTTTCGAATTGCGACCCACCGATTTGTGGGTGTTGAACCTTTGAACAGACTAGATCCGAAGGTGGGCGAAATCCATGGGGTGAATCGGCGCAGGTTGATCGCAAGACTGGAAGGACGACCCAAGCGCGCGCATTTTCTCTGGCGGCGGGAGCCAATCGGTGCATATTAGCCGCACAAAATCGGGTAAGCCGGTACCGGCTCGATAGCGGGCAGGGTGCAGCGGATTCTCGCGCGGGGATGGACGACAAAAACCGATGAAACTCTTCAACTACAAACGGGTACCCTATGCCGAGATGCGGGCCTTCTCCGTCCACATCCTTACGGCATCCGGCTCGTTTCTTGCCTTCCTCGGTGTTGTCGCTGCGGCAGAGAGACGCTTCGTCGACATGTTCTGGTGGCTTGGCCTTGCCCTGCTCGTGGACGGTATCGATGGACCGATCGCACGGAAAGTGCGCGTCAAGGAAGTGCTGCCGAACTGGTCCGGCGATACGCTGGACAATGTCATCGATTACGTGACCTACGTCCTGCTACCTGCCTTCGCACTCTACCAGAGCGGCATGATCGGTGAGCCCTGGTCCTTTGTCGCTGCGGGCGCGATAGTGGTCTCGAGCGCCATCTACTACGCCGACATGGGGATGAAGACGGACGACTACTTCTTCTCCGGATTTCCGGTCGTCTGGAACATGGTCGTCTTCACCCTGTTCGTCATCCAGGCAAGTGAGTTGACGGCATCGATCGTGGTCTTCGTTTCGGTGTTCCTCACGTTCATGCCCATCAACTTCCTGCATCCTGTTCGCGTAAAGAGGCTCAGAACGCTCAATCTGGCGGTGTTCCTGCTATGGTCCGCCCTTGGCATGTATGCCCTGCTGCTGCACTTCGTTACCCCGGATTGGGTCGTCTACGGCGTGGTGGCGACAGGGCTCTACCTCTATGTGATCGGCGCAGTGCTGCAATTTGTTCCCGGCCTGGGCCGGGATTGATTCTCGAGGAGTTCGGAAATGACAAAGGCGATTGTGGTTCGTTCGTTGGGCGGTCCGGAAGTGCTTAAGGTGGAAGACGTGCCGCTCGGCGCGCCCGGCCCCGGCGAGGTCCAGATCAAGCAGGCGGCGATCGGGCTCAATTTCATCGATGTCTATTTCCGCACAGGTCTCTACAAGGCCGAGCTTCCCTTCATTCCCGGCAAGGAAGGCGCCGGCACCGTCACGGCTATAGGGGAGGGCGTGACGGATTTTGCGATCGGCGATCGCGTGGCCTATGCCTCGGCCGATGGCGCCTATGCTGCGGAGCGGAATGTGGCTACCCGGCACCTGGTGAAGGTGCCGGACGAGATTTCTCTCGAGACGGCTGCTGCAATGATGCTGAAGGGCATGACGGCACAGTATCTGCTTCTGCAGACCTATCCGGTCAAGCCGGGAACGACCATTCTCTTCCATGCCGCAGCCGGAGGGGTAGGCCTGATCGCCGGCCAATGGGCCAAGGCTCTGGGCGCGACGGTGATCGGTACGGCGGGCTCCAAGGCGAAGATCGATCTCGCGCTTGCGCACGGCTACGATCACGTGATCGACTACGACAAGGAGGATTTCGTCGCGCGCGTAAAGGAATTGACGGGCGGCAAGGGCGTGGACGTGGTCTATGATTCCGTCGGCAAGGACACATTTCCGAAGTCGCTCGACTGCCTGAAGCCCCTCGGCATGTGGGTGAGCTTCGGCAATTCCTCGGGTCCGGTCGATGCGTTCAACATGGGATTGTTGGCGCAGAAGGGGTCGCTGTTTGCGACCCGCCCAACCTTGTTCCACTACATAGCCACCCGCGAAGCCCTTGATGAATGTGCAAAATCTCTGTTTGATATTGTGCGAAGCAACAAAGTGCGTATCAATATAAATCAGACTTATCCGTTAGGTGAGGCGGGACGCGCGCACACGGATCTCGAATCAAGAAAAACGAGTGGAACGACATTGCTGATTCCCTGAAAAAGGACCCGACAAGGGGCGAGGGAACGCAGGGGAAAAGAGGGGAAGAGTGTCAGCGGTTGGAGCGTCCGATGGCAAGCCATTGCTGGCTGTCCGCAACCTGACGAAGCTGTTCGGTTCGTTTGCCGCCTGCAACGGCATCGATCTCGATGTGCAGCCGGGTGAGATCCACGCCCTCCTGGGCGAGAATGGAGCCGGCAAGTCCACGCTGGTGAAGATGCTGTTCGGGGTCCTCGCTCCGACGAGCGGGCAGATCCTGTGGAAGGGCGAGCCCGTCCGCATAGAAAGCCCCGGTGCCGCCCGCAAGATCGGTATCGGCATGGTCTTCCAGCACTTCTCCCTGTTCGAGGCACTGACTGTCGCGGAAAACATCGCGCTTTCGCTGGATCCGGGTATCTCGCTCGCGAGGATCTCAGACGAGGCCGCGAGTCTCTCCCGCAACTACGGTCTTCCGCTGGACCCGAACGCACATGTTGCCGACCTCTCCGTCGGAGAACGTCAGCGCATCGAGATCGTGCGGGCGCTGTTGCAGAACCCTGAACTTATCATCCTGGACGAACCAACCTCGGTACTGACGCCGCAGGAAGCGGACAGGCTGTTCGAGACCCTTGCCAAGCTCAAGGCCGAGGGCCGCTCGGTGCTCTACATCAGCCATCGCCTGGAAGAGGTGCAGCGCATCTGCGACCGGGCGACGGTGCTCCGGCACGGTAAGGTCACCGGAGCCTGCGACCCGCGGAAGGAAACGCCGGCATCGCTGGCACGCATGATGGTTGGCAGCGACGTTGCCATCGTCAGCGCGGAGGGAACGAGTACCAAGGGCGAGATACTGCTCTCGGCGACCAATCTGAATGCTGCCGCGCGCACTCCATTTGCGGTGTCGCTGAAGAATGTCTCACTGACCGTGCATGCGGGCGAGGTATTGGCGATTGCTGGCGTTGCCGGCAATGGCCAGGGCGAACTCTTCGATGCGCTGTCCGGTGAATATCCTGTCGCCGATAATGACGCGGTAAAGATCCGGCAGAAATCCGTCGGCGCAGCCGGGATCACGGCACGCCGTCTGATCGGTGCTGGCTTCGTCCCCGAGGAACGGCACGGGCATGCCGCAGTTCCAGCCTTGCCGCTCTCCGACAACCTTGTGCTCGCGCGAAACCAGTCCGACCGCGGCGCATTTCTTGGCGGCGGTATTCTCGGGATCATCCGCCATGCGGTGGTGCGGGTCGCATCCCGGCGGATTTCCGAGGCGATGGATGTTCGCAAGAGCGGAGACGATCCCGCAGCCGGTTCACTCTCCGGTGGGAACCTGCAGAAATACATCGTCGGAAGGGAGCTCGACCGGCAGCCGGCGGTTCTGGTTGTCAACCAGCCGACCTGGGGTGTCGATGCCGGCGCGGCAAGCCGAATTCGCCAGGCGCTGGTCGACCTCGCCAAGTCAGGTTCCGCCGTGCTTGTGATCAGCCAGGATCTCGACGAAATCTTCGAGGTCGCGACCGAGGTTGCGGTGATCAGCGATGGTCGTCTCTCCGAGGCCTATCCCGCACGCGACATGACGCGCGAAAAGATCGGGCTTCTCATGGGCGGTATGCATGGGACGACGCAGCCAGGAGAGACCGCGCATGCGCATTGAACTCGAGAAGCGACCCCAGTCGTCCGTCCTCTTTTCCATTCTCTCGCCGTTCATCGCGCTGGTCCTCACGGTCATCGCAGGCGGGATCATGTTCGCGCTGCTCGGAAAGGATCCGCTGTCGGCGCTCTACAGCTTTTTCGTGGAACCATTGCTCGACGTCTGGTCTCTGCACGAGATAGCCATCAAGGCTGCCCCGCTGATCCTGATCGGCGTCGGCCTGTCCGTCTGTTATCGTTCCAACAACTGGAACATCGGGGCGGAGGGACAGTTCATCGCCGGAGCGATCATGGGGTCGATCGTACCGGTCGTCTTCCACGAGTGGCATTCTCCGCTCGTCCTGCCCCTGATGCTGGTGTTCGGAATGATCGGCGGAGCGCTCTACGCCGCGATTCCCGCCTTCCTCAAGGCCCATATGAACACCAACGAGATCCTCACGAGCCTGATGCTGGTCTATATCGCCCAGCTCTTCCTCGACTGGCTGGTGCGCGGACCCTGGCGCAGTCCGGAGGGCTTCAACTTTCCGGTGACCCGAAACTTCGCACCGGAAGCGATACTGCCGGAACTCGTTTCGTCGGGCAGAACCAATCTGGGCTTCGCCTTCGCCATCGTCGCTGCGCTCGCGATCTGGTTCATGATGCGCTACACGCTGAAGGGCTTCGAGATTACCGTGCTCGGCCAGTCCGAGCGGGCAGGGCGCTTCGCGGGATTTTCGGCGCGCAAGATGATCTGGTTCTCGATGCTGCTGTCCGGAGCTTTGGCCGGTCTCGCCGGCGTTTCGGAGGTGAGCGGCGTGATCAACAAGCTGCAGCCAATCATTTCTCCCGGCTACGGGTTCACGGCAATCATCGTCGCATTCCTCGGGCGTCTCAACCCTCTCGGCATCATTGCGGCCGGACTGTTTCTGGCCCTGACATATGTTGGGGGCGAGGCGGTTCAGCTGACCCTCAGCGTGTCTGACAAGGTAACCCGCGTCTTCCAGGGGCTTCTGCTGTTCTTCGTGCTCTCCTGCGATACCCTCATCCAGTATCGCATCCGGCTCCTGTTCTCGGGTCGTGCTGCCACTGCGGAAGGCGGTGCACAGTAATGGGTATCATCGAGGCAATCCTCCTGACCGTCGTGACCGCTGCAACGCCTCTGGTGTTGGCGGCGATAGGCGAGCTGGTGACCGAACGGGCCGGTGTCCTCAACCTCGGCGTTGAAGGCATGATGATCATGGGTGCGGTGCTGGCCTTTGCTGCGACCCAGGCGACCGGTTCTCCCTATGTCGGCATCGTCGCCGGTATCGCCGGCGGAGCGCTTTTCTCTCTCCTGTTCGGTTTCCTGACCCTGACGCTCGTCGCCAACCAGGTCGCGACAGGCCTTGCCTTGACCATTCTGGGGCTCGGCGTATCCGGACAGATCGGGGAATCCTACGTCGGTGTCTCCGGGATCAAGCTGCCGCCCATCTCCATTCCGCTGCTCTCCGAAATCCCCTATCTGGGACCGCTCCTCTTCCGCCAGGATCTCATCTTCTACATGTCGATCGCCCTCGTCATCGGGGTCAACTGGTTCCTGTTCCGCAGCCGGACGGGATTGAAGATCAGGGCCATCGGCGACAGCCACGCCTCCGCGCATGCCCTCGGGATTGGCGTCATCCGCATGCGCTATATTGGAGTCATGTTCGGTGGGGCCTGCGCAGGGCTCGCCGGAGCACAGCTGTCTCTCGTCTATACGCCGCAATGGGTGGAAAACATGTCTGCCGGGCGCGGCTGGATTGCGCTCGCGCTCGTGGTCTTTGCCTCCTGGCGGCCATGGCGGCTGCTTGCCGGCGGCTATCTCTTCGGTGCCGTCTCGATCAGCCAGCTCCATGCCCAGGCCCTGGGGCTCGGGATACCATCGCAATTCCTGTCGGCACTTCCCTATGCCGCCACGATTATCGTACTAGTTCTGATCTCACACAATCGGCGCATGACGTTGATCAACACGCCTGCCTCGCTGGGCAAGCCGTTCGTGCCCGATCGGTGAAGAAGAAAAAACGGGATAACCCATTCTCAAACCTACAGAGGTCGAAATGAAAAAACTGATACTTGCACTTGCAACCTCGGCAGCCGTGCTCGGCTTCGCCGCCGCCGCAAGTGCCCAGGACAAGACGAAGGTCTGCTTTATCTACGTCGGTTCCAAGACCGATGGCGGCTGGACCCAGGCGCACGATCTCGGCCGCCAGGCGCTCGAAAAGGAGCTTGGCGACAAGGTCGAGACTCCGTTCCTCGAAAACGTTCCGGAAGGACCGGATGCCGAGCGCGCGATCGAACGCATGGCCCGTTCGGGCTGCGCCCTGATCTTCACCACGTCGTTCGGCTTCATGGATGCCACCATCAAGGTGGCCGAGAAGTTCCCGGACGTGAAGTTCGAGCATGCGACCGGCTACAAGTCCGCGCCGAACGTCGCGACCTACAACTCGCGCTTCTATGAAGGCCGTTACATCCAGGGTCAGATCGCTGCGAAGATGTCGAAGGCAGGTGTCGCGGGCTACATCGCTTCCTTCCCGATTCCGGAAGTCGTCATGGGTATCAACTCGTTCATCCATGGGGCCCAGTCGGTCAACCCGGACTTCAAGCTGAAGGTGATCTGGGCAAACACCTGGTTCGACCCCGGCAAGGAAGCCGACGCTGCCAAGGCGCTGATCGACCAGGGCGTCGATGTCCTCACCCAGCACACCGATACGACCGCGCCGATGCAGGTCGCGGCCGAGCGTGGCATCAAGGCCTTCGGCCAGGCGTCCGACATGATCAAGGCTGGTCCTGAAACCCAGCTGACCGCGATCGTCGATACCTGGGGTGCCTACTATATCAAGCGCACCAAGGCCCTGCTGGATGGTACCTGGAAGTCCGAGCAGATCTGGGACGGCCTGAAGGACGGCATCCTCACCATGGCGCCCTATACCAACATGCCGGATGACGTGAAGAAAATGGCAGAGGAAACGGAAGCGAAGATACGCTCTGGCGAACTGCATCCGTTCACGGGCCCGATCAACAAGCAGGACGGGACGCCCTGGCTGAAGGAAGGCGAAAAGTCTGACGACGGCACGCTGCTCGGCATGAATTTCTACATTGCAGGCGTCGACGACAAGCTGCCCCAGTAAGGCATTCAGCGTCGGTTTCGAATGAAAAGGGGTGCCCCGGTGGCGCCCCTTTTTTTGTGCGCCGCATCGCAGATTGTGCAACGCGAAATTGCATTTCATGCCAATTTCCGTGTTTACAATAATCATACAATATGATTTTTCTCTTGGTGCTGCACAGCGCAGCTTTCTTGGGAGGAAATCATGAAATTGAAGACCGCACTTGCGAGTGCAACGATTCTTGCTGCCTGCTTTTTCAACTCCGCATCTGCCGCCGATCTGACGGTCGGTTTCTCTCAGATCGGCTCTGAATCCGGCTGGCGCGCGGCAGAGACGACTCTGACGAAGCAGCAGGCCCAGGAACGTGGCATCGATCTGAAGTTTGCGGACGCCCAGCAGAAGCAGGAAAACCAGATCAAGGCGCTGCGTTCCTTCATTGCGCAGGGTGTTGACGCGATCCTGGTCGCACCGGTCGTGGCCACCGGGTGGGACGAAGTCCTGCAGGAAGCCAAGGATGCGGAAATCCCGGTTATTCTGCTCGACCGCACAGTCGATGCGTCTGACGATCTCTACATGACCGCCGTGACGTCCGACCTCGTCCACGAGGGCAATGTTGCCGGCAAATGGCTGGTCGACACCGTCGCCGGAAAGCCGTGCAACGTCGTCGAGTTGCAGGGAACCACGGGTTCTTCTCCGGCCATCGATCGCAAGAAGGGTTTCGAGCAGGCGCTTGCCGGAAACGACAACCTGAAGATCATCCGTAGCCAGACCGGTGACTTCACCCGCACGAAGGGCAAGGAAGTCATGGAAAGCTTCCTGAAGGCCGAAGACGGCGGCAAGAACATCTGCGCGCTCTACGCCCACAATGATGACATGGCTGTTGGCGCCATCCAGGCGATCAAGGAAGCCGGCCTGAAGCCAGGCACCGATATTCTCGTCGTGTCCATCGACGCCGTTCCGGATATCTTCCAGGCGATGGCTGCAGGTGAGGCCAACGCGACCGTCGAACTGACGCCGAACATGGCCGGTCCGGCCTTCGACGCTCTCGCTGCCTATCTGAAGGACGGCACGCAGCCGAAGAAGTGGATCCAGACGGAATCCAAGCTCTATACGCAGGCTGACGATCCGTCGAAGGTCTACGAGGAAAAGAAAGGCCTCGGTTACTGATCTCCCGAGACCCGCATCCGGCATCGATCCGGATGCGGGACCGCAATTGTGGCGCGTGGGGCTGGCCGCCTGTCGGCGGGTTCCACGCACCGGCACGCAATACGGAACGGGAAGATGCACGCAAACGGCGACACCATCCTTTCGGCGATCGGGATAGACAAGATCTTTCCTGGAGCCCGGGCCCTCAACAGGGTCGACTTCACACTGAAGCGTGGCGAGGTCCATGCTCTTCTCGGCGAAAACGGCGCGGGAAAGTCCACTCTGGTCAAATGCATGACCGGTGCTTATCGCCGGGATGGGGGCAAGATTGTCCTCGATGACGTGGAGGTCGATCCGCGCAATACGCTTGAGGCGCAGAATCTCGGAATCGGCACGGTCTACCAGGAGGTCAATCTCCTGCCCAACCTCTCAGTTGCAGAGAACCTCTTCCTCGGGCGCCAGCCAAGGCATTTCGGCTTTGTCCAGACGAGGAAAATGAACCGTTTGGCGCGAGAACTTCTCGCGGAATATGAGCTCGATCTCGATGTGACCGCCGAGCTGTCGCGCTTTTCCGTCGCAATTCAGCAGGTTGTCGCGATCGCGCGCGCGGTCGATCTTTCGGGCAAGGTCCTCATCCTGGACGAGCCGACGGCCAGCCTCGACGCCCATGAGGTGGCGATGCTGTTCCGGATTGTTCGCCGTCTCAAGGCACGCGGACTTGGCATCGTTTTCATCACCCATTTCCTGGAACAGGTTTACGAGATTTCGGACCGCATAACGGTCTTGCGCAATGGCCAGCTTGTTGGCACGCGCGACACGGCTGGCCTCGAGCGCCGCGAAATGATCGCCATGATGCTCGGTCGCGAGCTTCAGGCCGAAGTGCACACCAAGGGCTCGGCGGCATCGTCCGCTGGTGAGGTTCGGTATCGCTTCTCGAACTTCGGGCGCCACGGGCATATCCAGCCCTTCGATCTGGAGGTGCGGGCAGGGGAGGTCGTCGGCGTCGCCGGGCTCCTGGGCTCCGGCAGGACGGAGACAGCCGAAATTCTGTTTGGCGTCGAGCGTGCCGACAGCGGCAGCGCCACAGTTGATGGCAAGGCGATCGAATTGACGTCGCCGCGCGCTGCAATCGCCCATCGCTTCGGGTTTTGCCCGGAGGATCGCAAGACCGATGGGATCATCGGGGATCTCTCTGTCCGGGAAAACATCTCACTTGCGCTGCAGGCCCGCCGCGGATGGGCCCGTCCGATATCGCGAGCGGAGCAGGACAGGCTGGCGGATCACTACATTCGGGCCCTGGATATCCGCACGAGCGATCGCGAGAAGCCGATTCGCCTGCTCTCCGGTGGCAATCAGCAGAAGGCGATCCTCGCGCGCTGGCTCGCGACGAACCCCGAATTCCTGATCCTCGATGAGCCGACACGCGGGATTGATGTCGGCGCCCATGCCGAAATCATCCGACTGATCGAATCCCTCTGCGAGAATGGCATGTCCCTTATCGTAATTTCATCTGAACTCGAGGAGCTGGTCGCCTACAGCTCGCGGGTCATCGTGCTCAAGGATCGGGCCCATATTGCCGAACTCGTCGGTGAGAAGGTCACCACGGACCATATCGTCGAAGCGATCGCGGCGGCCAATGCAAGGGTTGCATCATGAACGGGCTCGTGACTCATGTAAAACGCCTGCTCCCGCAGATCGTCGCCCTTGCCGTCATCGTCTTCCTGATATCGCTCGCCTTTCCCGACTTCTTCAGGATCGAGATCCAGAACGGTAGGCTCTATGGCAGCCTTATCGACATCCTGAACCGCGGCGCGCCGGTGGCGCTCCTTTCCATCGGTATGACCATGGTCATTGCCACGAAGGGGATCGACCTGTCGGTGGGCGCGGTGATTGCGATTTGCGGCGCAGTCGCAGCGGCGGCGATCACGTCCGGTCACTCGCTTGCGGCCACGCTGATAATCGTGCTCTTGGCGGGGCTCGCGTGCGGTCTGTGGAACGGCATTCTGGTCGCCGTTCTCGACATCCAGCCGATCATCGCAACGCTCGTGCTCATGGTGGCGGGACGCGGCATCGCCCAGCTCATCACGGAGGGTGCGATCCTGACCTTCAATGACCCCGGGCTGATCTTCATCGGCAGCGGCTCCTTTGCCGGCCTGCCCATGCCTGTGGTGATCTGGTTGCTGTTCGGCCTGGCAGTGGGCATCGTGGTGCGCAGGACCGCGCTCGGCATGCTGGTCGAGGCCGTCGGGATCAATCGTCGCGCCAGCACGCTATCCGGGGTATCGACCCCTGTTCTGCTCATTGCCGTCTATGCGCTCTCCGGCCTTTGTGCCGCGATCGCCGGCATTATCGCCGCAGCCGATATCAAGGGGGCGGATGCCAACAATGCGGGTCTGTGGCTGGAGCTCGACGCAATCCTCGCGGTCGTCGTTGGCGGCAACTCCCTGCTTGGCGGTCGTTTCAGCATCGCCGGATCACTTCTCGGCGCAATGATCATCCAGGCGATCAACACGGGGATCCTGTTGTCGGGTTTCCCGCCGGAGTTCAACCTCATCATCAAGGCCGCGATCATCGTTTTCATTCTGGTGATCCAGTCGCCTCGCGCGCAGGGCGCTTTCGCCTTCTTCACGCGTGAGCGCGCAGTCGACAATGTTAGGAAGCAGGAAGCGAAATGAATCCGCGCTATCTCCCCCTTGCTGCAACCGTACTGATCTTCATCGTGGCCTATGCGCTCTGCACGCTGCAGTACCCGAACATGCTCTCGACGCGCGTGATAGGCAACCTTCTGACGGACAACGCCTTTCTCGGCATTGCCGCCGTGGGTATGACCTTCGTCATCCTGTCCGGCGGCATCGACCTTTCGATCGGTTCCGTCATTGCCTTTACCGGCGTGTTTCTCGCGGTCGTCCTGGAAAACACAAGCATCCACCCGCTGCTCGCCTTCGTTGCCGTTCTCGCGATCACGACGCTGTTCGGAGCGCTGATGGGCGCGATCATCCATCATCTGGAAATGCCGCCCTTCATCGTCACTCTTGCGGGGATGTTTTTGGCGCGCGGGATGGCCTTCGTCCTGTCGATCGATTCCGTTCCGATCAAGCACCCCTTTTACGCGACGCTGAAGAGCTTCTACTACAAGCTTCCGGGCGGGGGGCGCATTACACTGATCGGCGGCCTTATGCTGCTCGTCTTCGTTGTCGGGATTTTTATCGCCCAGCGCACGCGGTTCGGCACCAATGTCTATGCCCTTGGTGGTGGCGTGCAGACGGCTCGGTTGATGGGTGTGCCAGTCGGTCGCACGACGATCCTGATCTATTCGCTTTCGGGCTTTCTCGCCGGGCTTTCGGGAATCGTATTTTCGCTTTACACGTCGGCAGGATACTCGCTTGCCGCTGTTGGGGTGGAGCTGGATGCGATAGCGGCGGTCGTGATCGGAGGAACACTGCTGACGGGAGGGTCGGGATTCATTGGCGGTACGCTGGTTGGGCTTCTGATCCAGGGTCTGATCCAGACCTACATAACCTTCGACGGGTCACTCTCCAGCTGGTGGACAAAAATACTGATTGGATTCCTGCTCTTTGCGTTCATCCTGTTGCAGAAAGGAATCCTGCACCTGTCAGGAAATACGAGGCGGTACGCCTAGGGGGAGATGAGTTGCGCAAAGGTTTGCTTGAGACCGTCATTACAGGAGCGAATACCCGCACCAGCCATGCGCAGGTGGTGAACGAGCTCGGCAAATCCATTATCGCCGGAGAATTTCCCGTCGGCACGACCCTTCCAGGAGACCAGGAACTTGCCGCCCGCTTCAAAGTCTCGCGCACGGTCTTGCGGGAGGCGATGAAGACGCTGGCCGCCAAGGGGCTCATCGTTCCCCGGGCGCGCATCGGCACGCGCGTCACGCCGAGTTCTCAATGGAACCTCTTCGACAGCGATGTCCTCACCTGGTACTTCACGGTCGGGGTCAGTGAGGAGTTCTTGGTGCATCTCAGCGAGGTGCGGTTGGCGTTCGAACCGCATGCCGCGACCCTGGCGGCCCGCCATGCTTCGGAGGCAGACATCAGCCAGATGATGCGGCTTGCCGTGGCCATGGGGAACCCCGAACATACGCCCGAGACACTGGCCGTGGCCGACCTGAAGTTCCACCTGTCGGTTCTTGAGGCGTCGAGGAACCCGTTCCTGCGCTCGGTCGGAAGCCTGATCGAGGCAGCTCTCGTCGGCGTCTTCAAGCTCACCTCGCCGGCTGCCGACCGCGGCAAGATCGACGATGTGGCGAGCAGTCACATCCGTATCGTTGAGGAAATCCGCCGCCGGGACGAAGAGGGCGCCCGCCGCGCCATGGAGCATGTCATCCGTGTCGGGCGCGAGAGGGTCGTGCAGTCGTTCAAGACACAGGAAAAGACCGAGGTCTCATAGGGTGCGACTGAGGTCGTTGGGACAGCGCAAGGTGACGGCGGCTGTCTGCAGCGGCCCCTGCCGCCGACGACGAACTTCCGGCATCAACGCAGGGTTCACACGTCTGCTGACTTGCCGTTCAGTCGTCGTTGCTGGCGTTCAGCTCTTCCGGACGAAGCCCATCGTCTGTGTGATGCTGCCCGACCTGTGCAGAGCCCATCAGCTGGTAGAGGTTGAAAAGAGCTTCGCTTGCCCGCGATGCCAGTCGAAAGAGCTCCGGATTGGCCACGATCGCCGGATGGAGCAGGAGCTGATCGTCCACGAGCCCGAGGATTATCGAGGTGGTATGCGTGGCTTCATGATAGCCGAGGCTTCCCGGCTGGTAGCTGTCCAGCAGATGCGCCGACGTCGTGTGGCGATCCCGCAGAAGCGCCTCGAGCTGTTTCATCCGCTCGTCTTCGAGTTCCAGATCAGTGCTCTCTATCATGTGGTCATGTTCTCACACGGGTGCCGCGAAGTCGAGGCCTTGCGGGGGAGCGAGGACGGTCAATGGGACGCCTTCCGATTGGGTAATCCCTTGCGCCTGGTGCTGGCGAACTCCTCGAGTTCCTTCTCCGTCATCGACTCGAGCATTTCCTTAGATGCGCCGCGCAGCTTGCTCTTCGGTATCTCGCCACGCTTTGCGGCAAGGGCTGCTCCCGCCGCCTTCTGCTGAGCCTTGGATGTCGCGGGCATGATCGCCTCCTCTGACAATGCCGTCGCAAGGCTTGCGACGGCGGCCGATGGTTCTCGTCCAACGGCCTTCCGGCAGAATAGGTTCCGCGAAATGGATGAGCACCCGCAATCGGGTGTCAGGGGCGCTCCAGCCGATAGGCCGCCGCTCGCCTGTGGCCTTCCATGCCTTCGGTCGCACTCTGGCGGATCGCCGGTGGCGCCACCGCGCCAACCCCACGCTCGTCCAGCCATTGGTGTGTGCAGACCTTGACGTAGGAGCCCACCCACAGGCCGCCGGTGTATCGGCCAGCCGCCATTGTCGGGAGAGTGTGGTTCGTGCCGCAGCACTTGTCGGAATAGACGACGCTCGCCAGCGGTCCGATGAAGAGGGAGCCATAGTTGCGAAGCCGGGCAGCCGTCGCATGCGGATCGCGCGTATGCACCTGCAGATGCTCGGCGGCGATCAGATCGGAATAGGCAATCATGGCCTCTTCGCTGTCGCATACTACGATCTCACCGTAGTCCCGCCATGCCGCGCCCGCGACATCAGCGGTCGGCAAGGTCTCGAGTTGCCGCTCGACCTCAACCATGGTCGCTTCCGCGAGTGCGCGGTCGGTCGTGATCAGGCCGACGCGGGTGCGCACGTCGTGCTCGGCCTGCGCCAGCAGATCCGTCGCTATCATCTCGGGATTACCGGTCTCGTCCGCCACGACGAAGATTTCGCTCGGGCCGGCCAGTTGGTCGATACCGACGCGTCCGAACACCTGCCGCTTGGCCTCGTTGACGAAGGCGTTGCCCGGTCCGACGATCTTGTCGACGGAAGGTATCGACTGGGTTCCGTAGGCCATGGCCGCAATCGCCTGGGCACCTCCGACCCGGAAGATGCGGTCGGCGCCGGAGAGATGGCAACCCGCGATCATCGCCGGATGCGCGTTGGGCGGAAGGCATGCAATCACCTGGTCGCAGCCGGCGACCTTGGCCGGCACGATCGTCATCACCGGGGCGGACAGGATAGGATAGCGGCCGCCCGGCACATAGGCGCCGACGCTTGCAATGGGTATGACGCGGTGGCCGAGATGAAGACCGGGAAGGGCGTCGAATTCGAGCGGGAGGATTGTTCCGAGCTGCGCGCGAGCAAAGGCCGTCACCCGCTCGATGGCAAACTCCGTGTCGGCTCGCGTTTGCGGGGCGAGGGCGGCCACCGCCTCCTGCCGTTCCTCCCATGAGACCTCGAAACTATCGGGGCCGTCCGGTCGTAAGCGAGCGAAAAGTCGCGGACCGCATCGTCGCCCCGGTCCCTGACCCCTGCCAAGATTTCCTTGACCGTCGCCTCAATCGACTCCGTGTCGGAAATCGCATCACGCGTCGGGCTCTTGATTCTGGTGATTGCGTCTTCGGTCAATTGGTAAAGCGTCGACATTCGCCTGCTCGCCGTTCGGTTGATCCTGCGTGGCAACATTCCCGTACTTCAGCGGCCGGCGCAATTGCGGTCGAATGGTGTGTTCATTATACTCACCAACATCAAACTCGAGCGGCTGTATCGGGGCGTCTGGGATCGCGCGCCGCCGGAGCAACAGAGGGCTACATGGCGAACATCGGGGCGAAGCTCAGGGAGTTGAGGCGCCGCCGCGGGCTGGGGGTGCGCCAGCTTGCGGTCCGGTCAGGGATTTCGCATTCGGCCATATCGCTCATCGAGCGGGACAGGATGAGCCCGTCGGTCGACACACTCGGCGCGATCCTCGATGCGCTGGGGACAACGTTGCAGGGCTTCTTCGGCGATCTGCAATCGAATCTTCCGTATTCACCCTTTTATCGGGCCGATGATTTGCTCGAGATCGGCAAGCCCGGGGCAATATCCTACCGCGTGATCGGGTCCGGTCACCCCAACAGACAGATGTTGATGCTCCATGAAACCTATGCCGTGGGGGCCGACACGGGCGAGGGGCTGGCACATGCGGCCCAGGAGGCCGGGATGATCCTGTCAGGCGCCGTCGAGGTGACAGTCGGCGACCAGAAGAGAATCCTCACGGCCGGAGACGGATACTATTTCGACAGTCGCCAGTCGCACCGGTTCCGTAATGTTCACGACAGCGAGAGCAAGATCCTGAGCGCGATCACGCCTCCGACCTATTGAGCGGCATGTTGGTGAGTATTGTTTCCAACGCGACCAGCAGAGCTCACGGCGCGCTCAGGCCGAAGCCGTGGACGTGATATCCGGCGCGGCATCGAAAGTCGTCGCCGGCGCCGGTTGACGCATCGAGCCCAAACACTGTAAAGGCGAGGGGTCAGGTCCGGCGAGGGCGCGCTCAGGCGCATATCCGATGTCGGCTTTGGGGAAGAGTGTCCGAGTGGTTTAAGGAACCGGTCTTGAAAACCGGCGTGCGGGAAACCGTACCGTGGGTTCGAATCCCACCTCTTCCGCCATCCTGGCAAAAACCCGGCGCCCTTCCGCGAGCAGTCGGATTGCCGATCCCAGCAGTTCCATCGATTGGCGTAGGCCCAGATTGGGTTCACAGAAGATTCGCTCTTTGAAGCGAGCGAGAGCTCGATACTTCCTTCACGACCTCACTGATCAGGGACCGCAGCCAGCGGTGTGCCGGATCGTGGCGATAGCGAACGTGCCAGGCCATTTCGACAGGAAAAGTACCGAGATCGACAGGTGCGGGCAGGGTCTTCAGCCGAGGATCGCGTGCAAGCTGGCGGCAGATGAGGCTCGGCAGCGTCGCACAGTAATCCGTGACGGCGATCATTTCCGGAACCGCCAGAAAATGTGTCACCGAGACGGCGACCTCGCGCCTGAGACCTTGCTGCTCCAGGGACTGGAACAGGCCGACCCGCAGCCGGCCGGGAGGGAGCACGTTTACGTGCTTGAGTTCTTCGAATTGCTGTCGGGATATGCCGTCGTGGATCTCCGGATGGTCCGCCCGCACGACGCAGGCGAGGCTTTCATCCATGAGATGCTGCACGACCAGATTTTCCGCCGGATCGACGATGCGCCCGAGCACCAGTGCCGTCGTGCCTGAGATCACGCCCGTGTCGGCGAGATCGCTGCCATAGGGCGTGAGACGAAGTTTGATGCCGGGGGCCACTTCGCCAAGCCTGGCGACTATCGCCGGCACAAGCACGAATTCGACGTAGCCGTTCGGCGCGATCGTGAAGAGACGTTCGGCTCTGGCTGGGTCGAAGTCCTGCTGGCCGAGGACCGCATCATCGACCTTCGCCAGTGCCTCGGCGATAACCGGTGCAAGTTCCAGGGCTATCGGCGTCGGCTGTATGCCGTAGCGCTCGCGGACGAATAGCTGGTCCTGCATGGTTGTCCGAAGGCGCGCCAGCGCGTTCGAAAGTGCGGGCTGCGTGATTCCAAGGCGCTCCGCCGCGCGGGTGACGCTGCGCTCTTCCATGAGGGTGATGAAGATGGGCAGGAGGTTAAGGTCGTATCGCATGAGTTATAATGACATGCGTATATCTAAGATAAAAGAAATAAACTTCCGAAATATGTAAGCCAGGTTCATGTTGGGCGTGTCCAGAAGGACGCAACGAAGTTCAACGGAGGCTGCTATGAGCAAGGGTAAAGTGCTGGTGATCGGGTCCAATGCAACCCGGATCGAAATTCAGGGCGGCGGCTGGGGCGCTACCGGCCAATATCTCAACGAAACGGTTGTACCGGCCCTGGCCGTGATTGACGCCGGTTATGAGGTCGTGCTGGCCACGCCGGACGGAACCAAGCCGCATATCGATGAAGCGTCGGATTCGGCTCAGCATTTCGAGAACGACGAGGCCGCCTACAACCGCGCCAGGGCATTCTACGCCAACGACCCGTCGATGAACGGGGTTCGCACGCTGCGCTCTGTGATCGGGGAAGGGCTGGACAATTATGTGGGCGTCTTCGTTCCAGGTGGTCAGGCGCCGGTCGTCGATCTCATGCAGGACCCCGAACTGGGCGAGATCCTGCGCCACTTCCACGAAAAGTCAAAGCCCACCGCGCTGCTCTGCCATGGCCCGATATCTGTCGTTTCTGCCATGCCGCACGCCCGCGAGTTCCGTTCTGCGCTGATCGGCGGTGATACCGCCAAAGCGATCGAATGGGCCAAGGGCTGGCAGTATGCCGGCTACAAGATGACTGTCTTCTCCAATACCGAGGAGAAGATCGTGGAGGACTACATTCTGCACGCCAAGCTCTACTTCAACATGGTCGATGCTCTGCAGGCCGCAGGCGGCGAGGTCATCACGACCGAGGTCGACTTCGAACCCAACGTGATCGTCGATCGCGAGCTCATCACAGGTCAGAACCCGCGCTCCGATCATCCGATCGCCGCGAAGTTCGTCGAAGCCCTCGATCGGGCGGCTTCAGCCTAAGTCATGCCGGCGGACAGTGGGGTGTGGATTGCCCACACCTCCCCGAGGCTCTACGCTGAAGAAGGAACAGTATCTGTGTCGAATTCCGTCAAGATCATTGCAATCCTCACTGCACGACCGGGTAAGGCCGAGGCCCTGGGGACGCTCCTCGATAGCATGGTGGCGCCCTCTCGGGCGGAACCCGGAAATCTTCGCTGGGACGTCTGGCAGGATCAGAACGATCCCGGCCTCTTCGTTCTCGACGAACTGTATACGGACGGTGAAGCCGTGATCGCTCACCGCGAGACGCCGCATTTCAGGAACTATTTCTCGAAGATCAACGATCTGGCCGAACGGACGGCACTGGTGCTCGGTTCGGTGCATGTCGCCTAGAAGGGAAGGGAAACGACGATGGCATTGAAGGATATTCTGCCCGGCAAGCTTGGCTTCGGCGCGGCACCTCTGGGAAACATGTTTCGCGACATTCCCGAGGCCGAGGCGCTCGCGACCGTGGAAGCCGCCTGGAACGATGGCATTCGCTACTTCGACAATGCGCCGTTCTACGGTGCCGGCCTCGCGGAAATTCGAATGGGCGAGGCACTCGCCGGCAAGCCGCGCGAGAACTACGTCATCAGCACCAAGGTCGGCCGCGTCATCCTCGACGAGATAGAGGACGTGAGCGCCCGTGACCTCGGCGAGAAGGGCGACGTCTTCAAGCATGGTCTGCCCAACAAGATCGTCAACGACTACTCCGAAGATGCCACGCTGCGTTCGATCGAGGACAGCCTGAAACGTCTACGGACCGACCGTATCGACATCGCCTGGGTCCATGACGTGGCGCAGGACTTCTACGGTGACGAATGGCTCTCCGTTTTTGAAAGCGCGCGCCGGGGCGCGTTCAAGGCACTCGATCGCCTGCGCGACGAGGGTGTGATCAAGGCCTGGGGGCTGGGCGTAAACCGGGTGGAGCCGATCGAGTTGCTGCTGGCACTCGACGGGCCGCGCCCCGACGGCTTTCTACTGGCGGGGCGCTACACGCTTCTCGACCATGGTCGCGCGCTCCAGCGGCTGGTGCCGGCAGTGGCCAGGCGCGGCCTCGGCCTCGTGGTCGGCGGGCCTTACAGTTCCGGTGCGCTGGTCGGAGGCCCGAACTTCGAGTACGCGCCGGCCACTCCGGAGATCCTGTCCAGGGTCGCGGCAATCAAGGCGATCGCCGATCGCTACGGAATCAGCATGAAGGCAGCAGGCCTGCAGTTCGCACTCGCCAATCCCGTGGTTGCGGCGGTAATCCCGGGCGCCAGCCAACCAAGCCGGATTTCCGAGGACCGAGCCGCACTGGAAGAGGTCGTTCCGGCCGATTTCTGGCGCGAGCTGCGGGAAGCTCGCCTTGTCGATCCCGCAGCACCGCTTCCTATCGTGGATTAGCAGCCTATCGGAGGCCACGCACTCACGTGCGTCTACTGCGCAGGGACGATTTCCTGAAAGGGCCGGGCACACATCCAGTGCCCGGCCCACGCGCATTTGCATCGGTTTGGCCTTGCGAGAAAGGTGCCGGGCAAGATCGCGTGATCGACCTGGCTATCTTCGGGCGAGGTCATTGCCGTCCCGAAAAGCGGGAGTTAAGCTACTAAACAATCTGAGGGTGGCAATCGCAATTGTGCGACCTCTCGGCCACAGTCGACATGCTCCAAGACCACTTGCGGGAAACAAGGATTCGCCGAGCAATGAGGATTGGCATCACATTCGACCTGCGCGACGACTATGCGAACAAGGGATACGATGAGGAGCAAACGGCCGAGTTCGATAGCGTAGAAGCGATTCTGGCCATTGAATCCGCGTTGCGCTCCCTTGGTCACTCGACGGATCGGATTGGTCATGCGCGCGCACTTGCCGGACGGCTGGTCCAGGGGGACGGCTGGGATCTCGTCTTCAACATAGCCGAGGGCATGCACGGCTTCGGCCGCCAGTCGCTTGCACCCGCACTGCTCGAGACCTATCGCATTCCCTATACCTTTTCGGATCCGCTCGCGCTTGCCGTCACGCTCCACAAGGCAACCGCCAAGCGGATCGTGCGTGATCAAGGGCTCAGAACACCCGATTTCGCGGTCGTCGAGACGCCGGGCGACATAGATGCGATAGCGCTGCCGTTTCCGCTCTTCATCAAGCCTGTCGCCGAAGGAACAAGCAAGGGGATCACGCCCGCTTCGAAGGTTACGAACCGGGCGGAGCTACGACAGGGGTGCGAACATCTCTTGGCGCGTCACCACCAGCCGGTCCTGGTCGAGGTATTCCTGTCCGGCCGCGAATTTACGGTGGGTATCGTCGGCACCGGTCCCGCGGCACGCTCGCTCGGCGCAATGGAGCTGTTCATCCAGACGGGAGCTGAACCCGACATCTATTCCTTCGAGAACAAGAAGTACTCGGGCGAGCGAGTCAACGTCAGCCTGGCGACCGACCCCGTGGGCATCGCCGCGACGCAGCTGGCGCTCGACGCCTGGCGCTATCTCGGGGGACGGGATGCGGGGCGGGTCGATGTGCGTTGTGATGAGGACGGCAATGTGCACTTCCTCGAGGCCAATCCGCTGGCGGGTTTGCATCCGGTGGAATCCGATCTTCCGCTCGTCGGTCGCCTCGCCGGCATGCCCTATCTCGTGCTGATCCAAGAGATCGTCGCTTCGGCGCTGGAACGTGTCGCCGCGTTTCCGGCGGGAGGGGCCGAACAAGCCCCGGGACTCGGGGAGGCCTCGCCCTGCTGATCCCGAAATTCATGTGGAATTCCGTCTACTTCTCGCCGCCCGGCGGCCCTGAACCAGCAATCTGTTCTATCGGACCCTGTGGTGCAACCGCAGGGCGCTCCAAGTGGGCTTGCCAGGTGGAACCTCACGTCACACGCGCTTTCTGCGCGCACTGAATGAAGGTATTATACGCCTTCTGGGGGAACGGTTGATGCAGCGCAGACTTGTAACGATTCTGGCGGCTGATGCTGTTGGCTACAGCCGACTGGTTGGAAAGAATGAAGACGCGGCCCTCGCGCTCTTCAAAGAATGTGCTGCGATTATCGAAGAGCGCATCCGCGTGCACAACGGCCGTGTATTCGGAGGCGCAGGCGACAGTGTCTTCGCCGAATTCCCTAGCCCTGTCGAAGCAATGCGTTGCGCGGTCGAAATCCAGCACCAGCTAGCACAACTGGATGACAAGCTGGACGAGGAGTGGCGGATGCGGTTCCGCGTCGGCCTCAACCTCGGCGACGCAGTGGTCGAGCAGGACAACCTTTTCGGTGAGGCGGTCAATGTCGCATCACGGCTGGAAGGGCTTTCGGAACCGGGCGGGATCTGTGTCTCCGGCAGTCTCTACGAACAGGTGAAGCATCTGCCCAATCTTGCGTTTCAGGATCTCGGCTCGCGCAAGCTGAAAAACATCCCGGTACCGGTGCACGCCTATTCCGTTAAGGGGGTAGGGCACGAGCGACCGCGCCGGCGCTTTGCCTCCTGGACCTTTGCTGCGGCGGCAGCACTTCTTGCCGTCGTCGCCGTGCCGCTCGGCTGGAAGTACATACCCGAACTGGGCAAGAAGCCAGAGACGAGATCTCAGCTCCTGTCGCCCATACAGCCGTCCATCGCCGTCCTGCCGCTCGACAATCTCAGTGGCGACCCGTCGCAAGAGTATTTCAGCGACGGACTGACAAACGACATCACGACGGACTTGTCGAAGTTCTCCGGGCTCTTCGTCACCGCCTACAATTCCGCGGCAACCTACAAGGGCAAGCCGACGAAGATCCAGGACATTGGGTCGGAGCTCGGTGTCCGCTACGTGCTCGAGGGGACTGTGCACAAGACGCCGGAGCGTCTTCGCATCAACGCTCAGCTCATCGACGCAGAAACCGGTTTCCACGTTTGGGCCGAACGCTATGACCGGATGCTCGGCGATACGTTTGCCGTCCAGGAAGACATCACGAAGAAGATCGTGACCGCCTTGGCCGTCAAGATGTCCGCGGCTGAAAACCAACGATCCAGCCGGAAGCTCACCGAGCGGATGGACGCCTATGACTACTATCTGAAGGGCAAGCAGATATGGGCTGATCCGGACAAGGTCACGCCGGAGGGAAACGAAGAGGCCCGCCAACTGTTCGAACGGGCAATTGAACTTGATCCGAAGTATTCTGCTGCCTACGCGGAACTCTCCTACGTCTACGTCCGGGAGTACCAGAACGGGTGGAGCGCCGATGGCGCGGCATCATTGCGCAAGGCCCAGGAGCTCGCCGAAAGGGCCCTCATGCTGAACGACGATTTCAGCAGTCACTGGTACCTCGGGATCGTCGCCTGGAACCAGGGCGACTTCGACAAGGGGCTTCACGAATACGAGGTCGCCCGGCAAATCAATCCCAACGATCCGGATCTTGCCGCGGATATGGCGGAAGCGCTGATCTATGGCGGCGAGCCGGATAGGGCGATCGAGCAAATCAGGGGCGCAATGCTCCGTAATCCCGATTTCCCGTACTGGTACTGGTGGAACCTCGGCCGTGCCTACTACATGGCCGGGCAATACCAGGAAGCAATCAATGCCATCGGCAAGATGACCTCGCCACCCAATGACGTCAGGTTGATCACGGCGGCTAGCGAGGCGCAGCTTGGGAACCTCTCCTCGGCAAAGCTGATCATGGCGGAATTCAGCAAGAACGATCCGGACTGGACGGTGGAAAAATCGGCTGCATACTACTATCGCAAGGACAGCGACCGGCAGCACTGGATCGACGGATTGCGAAAAGCTGGCCTGAGGGAAAAGTAGAATTGCGTTTCTTCGCTCTCAAGACAAACTGTCAATAAGCAACGTTTCCAATCGATACTATTCCGTGGCCGACTGATCACGTTGACTTTCATGGGGAAGCGGGGGAAGCTCGTGGTGCGGCAAGATCAGGATCGGGAATTCCGCGAGAGAGCGCGATTTGACTGCTTGAAGAAACTGCGAAAGCCTGAGCTGCCTCGCATGGACGCCAATCTTGTCGGAGACCACCGGGACAGAGGTGTCCTTGCGGTGGAAAACCTCATCGAAACGATCTGAATTCGGACATCTGGTTTCAACTGAACAGAATGAGGGCGCGCCGCCCGGAAGGCCCGCAGCAGCGGCGATGCCCCGGCCACAAGGGGGATAGCATGACGCAGAGCGCTCGAGAGAACTGCCGGCTGGGCAGGCGGCAGGAGCTGACGCCGGAAGGTCACGAGAAGGCCAAGACATACTTTCAGCAAGCCATTGAGGATGACCCGGATTACCTGCCGGCCTATGCCGAATATTCCTATTGTCTCGTACGGGAGTTCCAGAATGGATGGGGCCGGGATCCTTTGGCCTCCCTCGATGAAGCGCTGACACTGGCCGACAAGGCCGTCGCGCTCGGCGACGCAACCGACAACAAGGTTCCCAACGACTTCCGCTCGCGATGGTACCGGGCGATGGTCCACTGGAACCGTGGGGACTTCGACAAGAGCTTTGTGGATTTCGAGGACGCCCGCAAGTTCATCCTCCCTGAAAGAACGGTCACCGACAATGCAGACCTCGATGCCGATATGGCGGAGGCGCTTGTCTATGCAGGAGAGCCCGAGCGCGCCATCGCCCTGATTGAGGATGCCCGGAGGCGCTATCCCGGACATCCCTACTGGTATTTCTGGAATCTGGGGCGCGCCTATTACGCGACAAGACGCTATCAGGACGCGCTCGACGCCATCGCCGCCATCAAGACGCCGCCCAACGAATTCATCCCGACACCGCCGAACGATGTCCTCCTTGTTGTTGCCGCCAGCAACGCCCAGCTTGGCAAGCTGGACGAGGCGAGGGCGGCCATGGCGGAATTCAGCCAGAACGATCCGGACTGGTCGCTCGAGAAATCGGCCGCCTTCCACTATCGAAACGACAGTGACCGCCAGCACTGGCTGGACGGATTGCGCAAGGCCGGACTGAAGGAACGATAGATCCGGCCTGGTGCCACTTGACCGGACGGGGTAGCCGTGCCCCGCCGGAGGAGAACTGGTAACCGGAGCGACTGACGCTCCAAATGCGGAAGGAACCACAGACGCGGCAATAGATCCGCGAAAGGGGGAGACCATGGCTTTGAGCGCTGAAGAATACTACAATCTCGCACTACAGGAACCGGTTACGCCGGTGGGAAACGAGAAAGCAAAAGCGCAATTGTTGCTTGCGATCAAGGGCAAGCCCGACTACCTGCCAGCCTATGCAGAGCTTTCCTATGTGTATGTCCGCGAGTACCAAAACGGATGGGGAAAGTACCGCGCCGCCTCTCTTGATGAAGCACGAGCATGGGCTGACAAAGCTGTCGTGCTGGGCAACGATCCCAAGAATCCATACCACAACGATTTCAAAGCCCCCTGGTATCGAGCGATCGTCTATTGGAACGATGGAGAATTCGTGAGGAGTTTCCAGGAATTCGAAGTCGCGCGCAATCTCATCCCCGATGCCGACAAGGACAAGAACGAGGCGGACCTCGATGCCGATATGGCGGAAGCCTATGTCTACTTCGGCGAGCCCGATCGGGCCGTCGAACTCATCGAGAATGCCAAGAAAAAGAACCCGGGCTTTGCCTATTGGTACCTGTGGACACTGGGTCGCGCCCACTACATGGCGAAACGATACGATGAGGCAATCCGAGCGATCGACGACATCTACAAGATGGTAGACCCGGTGCCGAATGATGTCAGGCTGATCAAGGCAGCAAGCCAGGCGCAACTCAACCTTGCAGATGCTCCCACGACTATGGCCGAGTTCAGTAATAACGACACTGGATGGTCGATCACGAAGTCGGGCGAGTACCGCTACAACAAGGATGCGGATCGCCAGCACTGGCTCGCCGGCTTGCGGTTGGCGGGTTTGAAGGAAGCGTGATCGGAACACCGGATTTTCGGCAGTATTGGCGTGGGGAACACCCTCTCGATTCCGGTAATTAACCGCTTGTAAACCATAACGGGAAGAATTTTCCCGCACCCTCCAAGTCTATTCGTATTTTCGCCATGTTACTGGCATGATTAACGGACTGTTATGTGGCAACTGCCATGAACGGGGCGATCGCAGGACAGGTGCGATCGTTACCGGATTACCGGGTCAGCAGCGGCGTGGGACATATGAACTTGACTTTTGACGGAGCTCGCATCGGGCGGGGTGTGCGGTTTCTTGCCATACCCTTGGTGTGCGCCAGCCTTGCGGCTTGTGCTACAACGACGGGCCCGAAGAAGAAGGTGCGAAGCAAGGAATATTTCGCCGAGTCGGCCTATGGCGTGAAGGCGAGCCCGCGCGTCGTGGAGGAGGGGCAGCCTGTGCCGAAGGGCGGCGGTCGCTATCAGGTCGGCAAGCCCTATAAGGTCCGCGAGACCTGGTACAAGCCGAAGGAAGACCAGAATTACGACAAGGTCGGGTATGCTTCCTGGTACGGTTCCGCATTTCATGGACGGCGCACGGCGAACGGCGAGGTCTACGACAAGTACCACCTTTCTGCTGCGCATCCGACGTTTCCGTTGCCAAGCTATGCCCGGGTGACCAATCTCGAAAACGGAACCTCCGTGATCGTTCGCGTCAATGATCGTGGCCCCTACGAAAGGGGTCGCCTGATCGACGTCTCCTCCAAGACCGCCGACATGCTCGATCTCAAGCGCCACGGGACCGCGAAGGTCCGGGTGCAATATGTTGGCAAGGCCCGCATGGACGGACTGGACATGCCCTACCTGATGGCATCCTACACGACGAAGGGCTCACGCGTGCCCGCCGTCGATCCAGGCGGCCAGATTGCAAGCGGCGTGATGGTCGCTTCCGCCGAGCCGATGTCCATGGACATGCAGCGCGTTGCGGCCGACGCCTATGCTTCCGGCGCGCGCGAGAGTGGCGCAACCGCCGCCCTTGACCAGGCAGTTCCAGCGGTAACCCCGCTGAGCGGCCCTCAGACTTTTGCTGCACTTCCGGAAATCGGCCCCATGCCGAAGGAACGTCCCTCCTATATCCCCGTGCCCTCGAGTAGCGAGAGCTACGCCTCGGCTTACTCTGATGCACCGGAGCGGAAATCCGCCGAAGCATTCGACGCGATCCTTCACCTCGACGGTTCGCTGACGCCGCTTTCCGCACTCACCGAAAACGCCGGCTAAGAAGGCCGGCAATACCCCGTTTCCGGCTTGCGAACTGCGCGGCGTTGTAGGACTGTGGCGAGACGCTTCGGAGTCGCCATGCATCGCCGTTTCCTCGTCATCCTGTCGGTCCTGTTCGCCTTCGCCTATGTGCCGTCCGTGGCGGCACAATCAAAATCAGCGGGGCCGCAGCAGTTCGAGGTCAAGGCCAAACAGATCTACATGGTGGAGGCGGAGACGGGTACCGTCCTGCTCGCTCGCAACGAGGACGAGGTGGTTCCGGCGGCCTCACTAGCCAAGCTTATGACAATGGCGGTGGTCTTCAAGGCGCTGAAGAGCGGCGACATTTCCATCGATACCCAATATCCCGTTTCAGAACATGCCTGGCGGACCGGCGGAGCACCATCTCGCGCTTCGACCATGTTCGCTGCATTGAAGTCCAATATTCGGGTCCAGGATCTCGTCCGCGGCGTCATAGTCCAGTTGGCGAATGATGCGTGTATCGTGCTGGGCGAGGGGATGTCGGGATCGGAACCGGCGTTTGCCGCGCGCATGACGAAGGAAGCGCGCGAACTCGGCTTGCGCAGTTCCAGCTTCACGAACGCCACCGGCTTGCCGGACCCGTTGATGCCCGGCCCCGTGAGCATGACCTCGATGCGTGATCTGGTTGATCTCGCGCGGCACCTTTACGCCGAGTATCCCGACTTCTACGCATATTACGCCGAGCCTGAGTTCGAGTGGAACAAGATCCGCCAGCGCAACAAGAATCCGTTGCTCCCGCTGAACATTGGCGCTGATGGTTTAGGGACCGGCTTCGCGGAAGGTTACGGCTACGCCATCGTCGCGTCGGTGAACCGTGACGGCAAGCGGATCTTCCTCGCGATGTCGGGAATGGAGTCGGAGAAGATCCGCATCGAGGAGACGAGAAGGGTGATCGAATGGGCGATGAGTTCGTTCGAGCGGCGCACGCTGTTCAAGGCCGACGAGCCCATCGCCGAGGCGAGTGTCTATGGAGGCGACGCCCCCGTGGTGCCGCTCGTTGCGGCCGAGCCCGTGGACGTGTTCCTTCCCGTCGATAATCCGGAGAAACTGGTCGCGCGTGTCGTCTATGTCTGGCCGATCCGGGCGCCGGTCTCGCCGGGTGAGGAGGTCGGCGTCCTGAGAATATGGAACGGTGGCAAGTTGCTGCGGGAAGTTCCGGTCAAGACGGCAGGCACGGTTTCTCTCGGGACGCTCACGACGAGGGCGGTCGATGCGCTCCAGGAACTGCTTTTCTTCTGGCTGTGATGGCGGCATTTAAATCGGCTTCAGAAGGTTTCCCCGGGACAGAAGTTGCGTTACTAGTGGGCCGATCAGCAGGATAGCCGGCCGTGGCCGGGTGCAGGAACGGACGTTGGATTTGGTTGCCGCAACCGGATTGTTCATTACTTTCGAGGGCGGCGAGGGCGCCGGGAAATCGACCCAGATCCGAATGCTGGCCGAGACCCTCAGGCAACGCGGATACAACGTGGTCGTAACGCGCGAGCCCGGCGGCTCGCCGGGTGCTGAGGCGGTTCGCCACGTTCTCCTGTCGGGTGCCGCAGAGCGTTACGGGATACGCATGGAAGCGATCCTGTTTGCCGCCGCCAGAGCGGATCACGTGAGTGAGGTGATCCAGCCGGCGCTGCGCGCCGGAGCCATCGTACTTTGCGACCGATTCATGGATTCTTCCCGGGTCTACCAGGGCGTCACCGGCAATCTCGAGCCGGAATTCATGCGGACTCTCGAACGCGTCGCCGTCAATGGCGCCATTCCCGACTGCACCCTGATCCTTGACCTTCCAGCGGCATCTGGACTGGAACGGGCGAGAAAGCGCAGTGGCGGCGCGTCCGCAGGCGCTCCTGACCGGTTTGAGAAGGAAGAGCTTCAAACGCACGAGAAGCGGCGAGAGGCGTTTCTGGACCTTGCCGAGCAGGAACCGCTTCGATGCCGTGTCGTGGACGCGAGCCAGTCCGTCGACGCCATAGCTTCGCAGGTTCTCGCAATCGTCGAGCCGCTTGTTCCGATTTCTCCGAAAGGCGGGCAGCGCAATCCGGTAAACGTGTCATGAGTGAGCAGGGCGCAGGCGTGCTCGACGGCGCAACGCACCCGGCGGAACAGACGCGCCTATTCGGCCACCGCCAGGCAGAGGCGTTTCTCGCCAACTCCTACCGCTCAGGAAAGGGTCATCACGCCATCCTTATCGAGGGGCCGGAAGGGGTCGGAAAGGCGACGCTCGCCTTCCGCTTCGCAAATCATGTCCTGACCCATCCGGACCCGCAATCGGCACCTCCGGCGATCGCCGATCCTGACCCGTCGTCGGCAACAAGCCGGCAGGTTGCATCGGGCGCCTCCCACAATGTGCTGCATCTGACCCGACCCATCGATGACAAGACGGGACGGATGAAGTCGGCGATCACCGTCGACGAGGTGCGCCGCGCCGGCAAGTTCCTCTCCCAGACATCCGGTACCGGAAACTGGCGGATCGTCATCGTCGATCCGGCGGACGACCTGAACCGTAACGCTGCAAACGCTATCTTGAAGATCCTGGAAGAACCTCCGAAGAGGTCGCTCTTCCTCGTTCTCAGCCATGCCCCGGGAAAGCTCCTTCCGACCATCCGCTCGCGATGCCTGCCGCTCTCCCTCGCGCCGCTCTCCGACGACGACCTTCTTGCCGCGCTTGCGACCCTGGGAACGACTCTGCCTTCGGCGGGCGAACAGGTTCTCGCGGCGGCAAACGGCAGCGTGTCAGAGGCACTCAAGCTCGTGAACTACGGGGGCTTCGAAATCCTAGAGGCGTTCCGTGCGATCGTTTCGGGTGAGGGAACCCTTCGCAAGGACGTGCACAAGCTGGCCGACGTACTTTCGGCGAAGGACAGCGACACTATCTTCGGCTTCTTCTGCGGCCAGGCCAGCGACTATATCACCCGCGCGGCGCGCGATGCTGCCTTCGCGGGTGACCTGCAGAGGGCCGATGCCCTTGCCAGGCTCTCGTCCTCGATCACTGACCGGATAAATGTCAGTCAGGCCTACAATCTTGATCGGAAGCAGACAATCATATCGCTGCTCGACGAGATCAGTGCGTCAATGTGACTTATTAAATTTCACGAATAAATTACTGTTTTATTTGTGTTAATAAACGATCAAGCGGTGATAAGCTTGACGCCGACGAGGGTCAGGGTGATCGCGAGAACAATGCCGACGATCCTGTCCGGCAGGCGAGGGCCGAAATGGCTGCCCACGATGATGCCGGGCACCGATCCGATGAGCAGGCTCGCGAGCATCATCCAGTCGACTTCCCCGATCAGCCAGTAACCGAGACCGCCGGCGAGCGTCAGCGGTACGGCATGGACAATATCGGAGCCAACAATGCTTCTGATGCTCATAGCGGGGTAGAGCGCGAGCAGGACAGTGACACCGATTGCACCAGCGCCCACGGATGTCATCGTCACCAGCGTTCCGAGGATGAGGCCCAGCGCAATCGTCGCAAACGCAAGGTTGCGCGGGTCGACGAGCTTGCGATCCCTCAGCCTGTACCGAGCCCATGCGACGATCTTGCCGCGAAACAGCAGCAACAGCGCGGTAACGATCAGAACATAGCCGAGTGACACGGTAATGGTCTGGACTGCACCAATACTCCGACGGTCGACACCGGAGAGTATCCATAGCGTGATCGCCGTGGCGGGGAGTGATCCGAAAGACAGCAGTCGAACGATCTTCCAGTCGATCGTCTTGTTCTTGCCGTGGACAGCCGTGCCGACCGTTTTGGTGATCGCGGCATAGAGAAGGTCCGTGCCGACGGCCGTGACGGGATGAATCCCGAAAAGCAGGACGAGGAGCGGGGTCATAAGCGAACCGCCTCCGACGCCTGTTACGCCAACGAGCAGTCCAACGAAAAAGCCTGAAACAGAAAAGAGAGGATTGAACGAGCTCCAGAATTCCAAACTGCTTCCTTCCGGTAGCCCAAGAACGAATGCGCTCTTTGATCGGGTCGCAACCAGATACCGAAGAGCGACGGATGGATAGCCATGCTCCCCCGGGGAGTCAAGCAATCGAGGATCACCAGAGGCAGACGGCCCCTTGAGCGATCGATGGTTTGCCGCGTTGCGGCAAAGTTGCTGTTTCCCTCGTGCGCGTCATGGGTTAATAGCTGCCCACAAGACAACGACAGCAAGACCGGCGGTACTATGACCGACACATCCCCTTTCTACATCACCACTGCAATTTCCTATCCGAACGGCAGGCCGCATATCGGCCACGCTTACGAACTGATCGCTACGGATGCCATTGCCCGGTACGAGCGGCTTGACGGCAGGGATGTATTCTTCCTGACCGGCACCGACGAGCACGGCCAGAAGATGCAGCAGACGGCACGCAAGGAAGGTTTGACAGCGCAAGAGCTGGCCGACAAGAATTCTCATGAATTCAAGAACATGGCCGTTCTACTTAACGCGTCGAACGATGATTTCATTCGCACCACCGAACCACGTCACCACGAAGCCGTGAAGGACATCTGGAACCGGATGAATGCGGCAGGAGACCTCTACAAGGATTCCTATTCCGGCTGGTACTCCGTTCGCGACGAAGCCTACTATCAGGAAAGCGAGACGGAGCTTCGGGACGACGGGGTTCGCTACGGTCCGCAGGGCACACCCGTGGAGTGGGTCGAGGAAGAGAGCTTCTTCTTCCGTCTGTCGGCCTATCAGGACAGGTTGCTGAAGCACTACGAGGACAATCCGGACTTCATCGGTCCGTCCGAGCGCCGCAACGAGGTGATTTCCTTCGTTAAGTCGGGCCTGAAGGATCTGTCCATGTCCCGGACCACCTTCGACTGGGGGATTCCCGTTCCCGACGCTCCCGGCCACGTGATGTACGTCTGGGTGGACGCGCTCACCAACTACATAACCGCGACCGGCTACCTGACCAACCCGGAAGGGCCGAGAGCGAAGTACTGGCCGGCCAACATCCACATCATCGGCAAGGACATCATCCGCTTCCATGCCGTCTACTGGCCGGCATTCCTGATGTCGGCGGGGCTGCCGCTTCCCAAGAAGGTCTTTGCGCACGGCTTCCTGCTCAACAAGGGCGAGAAGATGTCGAAGTCCCTTGGCAACGTGGTCGATCCGGTCAACCTTGTCGAACATTTCGGCCTAGACCAGATCCGCTACTTTTTCCTGCGGGAAGTGTCCTTCGGCCAGGACGGAAGCTACAGTGAGGAGGGGATCGCAACGCGCATCAACTCCGATCTCGCAAACGGCATCGGCAACCTTGCCAGCCGCTCCGTTTCAATGATTTTCAAGAACTGCGATGGGCACATACCGACCTGCGGCGAACTCAGCGAGGACGACTTGGCCATGCTGGCGTCGGTCGACGCACTTCATGCGCTGACGCGTGAGGAGATGGGAAAGCTCCAGATTCACCGCGCGCTGGCGGCAATCATCGCGGTCGTTTCCGAGGCGGACCGCTATTTTGCCGGCCAGGAGCCCTGGGCACTGAAGAAGACGGATCCCGCCCGCATGGCAACCGTCCTCTATGTGACCGCTGAGGTCGTCCGACAGATCGCGATCCTCCTGCAGCCGTTCATGCCGGAATCGGCTGCAAAGCTCCTCGACGTCGTGGCGGTGCCGGCGGACAAACGCGATTTCGCGGCACTCGGGCAGGCCGGACGCCTTGTCAGCGGAACGCCCATCGATGCGCCGAAGCCCGTGTTTCCACGCTACGTCGCCCCGGAGGCTTGAAGCGCGCAATGCTGATCGACACGCACTGCCATCTGGACTTCCCGGACTTCGAGGCCGAGCGGGCCGAGATCATCGCCCGCGCGCATGCGGCCGGTGTCCGGCAGATGATCACGATCTCGACGCGCGTGAAACGCTTCCCTGAAATTCTCGCGATCGCGGAGACGTATCCGTCCGTCTTCTGTTCCGTCGGCACGCATCCCCACAATGCCGACGAGGAGTTGGACATCACCGTCGAAGAGCTTGTCCGGCTTTCGGCGAATCCTCGCGTGGTTGCGATAGGTGAGGCCGGGCTCGACTACTTCTACGACAATGCCCCGCGCGACGCGCAGGCCATCGGACTTCGCAATCACATCGCTGCGGCTCGCGAGACGGGCCTGCCGCTCGTCATTCACAGCCGGTCTGCGGACGAGGACATGGCGGCGATCCTCACGGAGGAAACAGGGAAGGGGGCCTTCCCTTTCCTGCTCCATTGCTTCTCATCGGGCCCGGAGCTGGCGCGCATCGGCGTCGAGCTCGGCGGCTATGTCTCCTTCTCGGGCATTCTGACCTTCCCGAAATCGGAGGAACTGCGCGAGATCGCGAGAACGGTTCCGACGGACCGGATGCTCGTCGAAACCGACGCACCCTACCTGGCGCCGAAGCCATTTCGCGGCAAGCGCAACGAACCGGCCTTCGTCGCACATACGGCGGCGGTGCTTGCGGAGACGCTGGGGATCGATCTCGACGAGGTATCCCGCTTCACGACGGAGAACGCCTTCCGCGTCTTCTCCAAGATGCCAAGGGTGTGATCGTTGGCCTATCTGCGGCGATTCAACATTCTGGGCTGCGGGTCTTCACCCGGTGTCCCTAGGATTACGGGCGATTGGGGAGCCTGCGATCCGAAAAACCCGAAGAATCGCCGTACCCGGACCTCGTTGCTGGTCGAGCAGATCGGTCCGGATGGTGGAAAGACTTCGGTCGTCATAGACACCGGGCCGGATTTCCGCGCTCAGATGATTGCGGCAGGCGTCGTCGATATCGACGCCGTCATCTACAGCCATGCCCATGCGGACCATCTGCACGGCATAGACGATATTCGCGGTTTCGTGCTCCAGCACCATCGGCAGGTCCCGATCTGGGCAGACGCGCCGACCATGGATCTCATTCGAAGCCGCTTCGGCTATTGCCTGCAGACACCGCCTGGAAGCATGTATCCGCCGATCATCACGGCGAACCTGATCGAGACGCTCGACAGACCGATCGTGATCGAGGGGGCAGGCGGTCCATTGCCGATAGAACCCCTGCTTCAGGTTCATGGATCCATTCACTCGCTTGGCTTCCGGTTCGGAAACGTTGCCTATTGCAGCGACGTCAGCGATTTTCCGGAAACGACGATCCCGCGCCTGTGCGGTCTCGATCTGCTCATCATCGACGCGGTGCAATACCGGCATCACCCGAGCCATTTTTCACTGCAGCAGGCGCTCGAATGGATCGAGCGGCTTTCGCCCGAAAAGGCGCTCCTGACCCACATGCATGTTCCGCTCGACTACGACACTGTCATGCGGGAAACCCCCGACCATGTGGAACCGGCCTATGACCAGATGGTCATCGAATTCGACGTGACCAGCGAATTCGTCCAGGATTGAAGAGCGGCTTTCTACGAAAGCCGCTACAAATCATTGTTTTATTTGACTTTATACCGATGCGCACTCGCGCCTTCGGGAGATGCGCGCTAGCTGAAATAGGGCTGGAGGTTCTTACGAATACGCTCGAGCACCGTAGCGTCCGAGAGGTCCGGAACAAATGTCTTTCCGGTGATCGCCTCGTAGGCCTGGATGTAGACCCGCGACGTTTCCTCGACGAGTTCGCGCGGGATTTCCGGGACCGGATCCTTGTAGGGATCGCACCGCGCCGTGACCCAGGCCCGCACGAAATCCTTGTCGAAGCTGGCCGGACGCTCGCCGGTTTCGAAGCTCCGTTCGTAGCTTTCAGCCAGCCAGTAGCGACTGCTGTCTGGCGTATGGATCTCGTCGGCCAGGATGATCTTGCCGCTGGCGTCGGTGCCGAATTCGTACTTGGTGTCGACCAGGATGAGCCCGCGCTCGGCCGCACGAGCCTGACCGCGCGAAAACAGCGCCAGCGCATAGTTGGAGACAGTTTCCCATTGTTCCTTCGTCAGGAGGCCCTGGGACAGGATCTCGGCACTGGACAACGGTTCGTCATGTCCGCCGTGAAAGGCCTTGCTCGTCGGCGTGATGATTGCCTCGGGCAGCTTCTCGTTGTCGCGCAGTCCGTCCGGCAGACGGATACCGTACATGTCGCGCTCGCCGTTGCGATACTTGGTCAGAATGGACGTGCTCGTGGTGCCCGCGAGATAGCCGCGCACCACGATCTCGACTGGAAGAATATCGAGCCTGGTCCCGACGACGACGTTTGGATCCGGATAGTCCAGCACGTGGTTCGGGCAGATGTCCGCTGTTTCCTCGAACCAGTAGCGTGCCGTCTGCGTGAGAACCTGGCCCTTGAATGGAATCGAAGTCAGGATGATGTCGAACGCGCTCAGTCGGTCTGTGGCTATGATGATGCGCCGGCCATCCGGCAAGTCATAGTTTTCGCGGACCTTGCCATTGTAGCGGTTCGGGAGCTCGGGGATGAAGGCATCGGAGAGAACGCGCAACTCGCTCATTGGGGCCGGTCTTTCATTGGCGATTGTTCTTCGGCTAGGGCTTAAGCAGCAGGAGTGCCTAGGTCAAGACGTCAATCGGATCAGGTGGCTTTCGCAGCCGCCGGCAAGTCGAGCGGCGCGACGCCTGGAAGGTACATACCACGTGGTTCGTGGCAATGTATTAGTTCCATAATCTATCTTATGCGATCTAAGTATGTAGCGGGGGCGGGTTCAAGGATGAAGTGCGACTTGCGAGGCCCAGGAAACTTCCTTCCCCTGATCGATATGAATGAGCGTCGCGTCAGAGTCCTTGGATCGTGCGTCGCGCAGCTCTTGTTTCCCATCGCAGAGACGATGCCAGTGAAACCGACGCTCCGCCGTCGCGCTCAATGCTCAGGGCAAATTCGACGCAATCGTTATCCTCTGATGACGCGTCTGCTCTGACTCACAGCAGCCTGTCAGAGCGGGCGACCGCCGCGTCTGACATCACGAATAGTTGAAGCCCTCACTTGCATATGAAGATCCTGAAGCAATTACCTGTTTATCCTGCATTTAATTCCTTCAAATGCTCAACGGTCGATACCGTGTGAGGTATGGCACTCTCTTCCAAGATTTTGACCCTGACCTAGAATCTTGATCGAAGGAGTGCGCGCCATGAAGAAGAGCTTCGTCGCATTTGCCCTTTGCCTGCCCCTTGTTGCATTCGCAGTCGACCACACCCGCTCTGAGGAGCCGGTGGACACGGTTCAATCCGTCATCCAGCAACAGATCTCGGCATTTCAGCATGACGATGCAAAGACGGCTTATTCCTTTGCTTCGCCGTCGGTTCAGGACAAGTTCGGTAACGAGGCGACGTTCTTCGACATGGTCAAGCGAAGCTACGGTCCTGTCTATCGGCCCGGAAATTTCGCCTTCGGGCGTAACAAGATCACGAAGGAATCCGTTATTCAGGAAGTGCTCATATCCGGTTCTGATGGAAAGGACTGGACCGCGATCTACCAGCTCGTGAAGCAGCCTGACGGTACCTACAAGATCAATGGCGTGATGATCGTGAAGTCCGCTCCGGGACCGGCCATCTGAGCGAAGGCTGCCCAAGCGTGTCAGGTCATTGCCGCGTCGCCGCGTGCCCAGTTTTCCTGCGTTTCGGCCATGAAGTCCGCGAAGCGGCCCTCCTCTATGGCCTTGCGGATTCCGGCCATCAGATCCTGGTAGTATGCAAGGTTGCTCCACGACAGCAGCATGCCGCCAAGCGACTCGTTGGAACGCACCAGATGGTGCAGATACGCACGGGAATAGTCCCGGGTCGCCGGGCACGACGACTGCGGATCGAGCGGTCGCTTGTCTTCCGCATGCTTGGCGTTGCGGATATTGACCTTGCCGAAACGGGTAAAGGCCAGTCCGTGACGGCCCGACCGCGTGGGCATGACACAGTCGAACATGTCGATGCCGTGCGCCACGGACTTCAGGATATCGTCGGGCGTGCCGACTCCCATCAGATAGCGCGGTTTTTCGAATGGCAGATGCGGGCAGGTCGTGTCGATCATGTCGAGCATGACCTCCTGCGGTTCGCCCACCGCAAGCCCCCCGATCGCGTAGCCCTTTAGATCGAGCGCCGAAAGTGCCTCGGCTGAGCGTACCCGCAGTTCCGGGACGTCACCGCCCTGGACGATAGCGAACATGGCCTTTCCGGGCTGATCGCCAAAGGCCACCTTGCAGCGCTCCGCCCAACGGACGGACATCTCCATCGCGCGCTCGATGTCGCTGCGCTCCGCCGGCAGCGCAACGCATTCGTCGAGCTGCATCTGGATGTCGCTGTCGAGCAGCCCCTGGATCTCTATGGAACGTTCCGGAGACATGTGGTGTAGCGAACCGTCGACATGGCTCTTGAAGGTCACGCCCCGTTCGTCGAGCTTGCGCAAGGCTGACAGCGACATGACCTGGAAGCCGCCCGAGTCCGTCAGGATCGGAAAGGGCCAGCGGATCAGCTCGTGCAACCCCCGAGGCGCGCCACGCGCTCCGGGCCCGGGCGCAGCATGAGGTGGTAGGTGTTGCCGAGGATGATGTCGGCGCCGAGCTCCCTCACCTGGTCCAGATACATCGCCTTGACCGAGCCGACGGTACCGACCGGCATGAAGGCCGGTGTGCGGATGGTTCCGCGCGGCATGGTGATTTCGCCGCGGCGCGCCTTGCCGTCGGTAGCAAGCAGCTTGAATTCGAATTGGTCGCTCATTCAGGTCTTCCGGTGAAGGAGGCTCGTGTCGCCATAGGAATAGAAACGATAACCGGTCGCAATCGCGTGGTCGTAGGCGTCGCGCATGGTCTCGAGGCCCGAAAAGGCAGAGACCAGCATGAACAGTGTCGACTTCGGCAGGTGGAAATTGGTCATCAGCATGTCGGCCGTGCGAAATCGGTAGCCGGGCGTGATGAAGATCCCGGTTGCCCCGGACCATGGCCGGATCGTGCCGCTCTCGTCGGCAGCGCTTTCGAGCAGTCGCAGCGATGTCGTGCCGACCGAGACGATACGCCCTCCCCGGCGCGCACGGCATTGAGGGCGTCGGCCGTCTCGGCGGAGACGTATCCAATCTCCTGGTGCATGACATGGTCGTTCGTGTCGTCGACCTTCACGGGCAGGAACGTCCCCGCGCCAACATGCAGCGTCACGAAATGGCGCTCGATCCCCTTGGCTTCGAGCGAGGCGAAGAGAGCGTCGGTGAAGTGCAATCCGGCCGTCGGTGCGGCAACGGCTCCTTCCTCGCGAGCGTAGATCGTCTGGTAGTCCCGTCGGTCCGCCTCGTCGTCGCCGCGCTTCGAGGCAATATAGGGAGGAAGCGGAATGTGTCCCACCGACGCGATCGCCTCGTCGAGAGCCGGTCCCGAGAAATCGAAGCGGAGGGTGACTTCACCGCCCTCGCCTTTCTCTTCCACGGTCGCATCGAGGGCACCGAGGAAACAGGCATTCGTCTCATGGCCGAAACGGATGCGGTCTCCGGGCTTTATTCGCTTGCCGGGCTTGGCGAAGGCCTTCCAGCTGTCGGGTGCCACGCGCATGTGCAGCGTCACCGAAACCCGCTGGGTGCCCGCTCCGTCCCGATGACGTTCGCCTTCGAGCTGCGCCGGGATAACCCGCGTGTCGTTGAAGACGAGCGCATCGCCTGCCCGAAGCAGATCCGGAAGGTCGCGCACATGACGGTCGGCGAGCAGCGTCGCCTCGTCCGGCGTCACGACGAGCAGACGTGCGGCTTCGCGCGGGTTCGCGGGCCTAAGGGCTATACGGTCTTCCGGAAGGTCGAAATCAAAGAGGTCTACACGCATGCGAGGGTCTGTATCTCAGGTGCTGGGCCTGGGTAAAGTGGCTGCCATCAAACGGCAAAACCCGCCCTGGTGCGTTGGCACCGGGGCGGGCTTTCGAAAACAAACGCCTTAGGCGTCGGCCGCAACCTTCATCGAAACGATGGTATCGGGATCGCGCACGGGCTCGCCGCGCTTGATCTTGTCGATATTGTCCATTCCTTCGATAACCTGTCCCCAGACCGAGTACTGCTTGTTGAGCCAGGGCGCGTCGGTGAAGCAGATGAAGAACTGCGAGTTGGCGGAGTTCGGCATCTGACTGCGCGCCATCGAGCACGTGCCGCGAATATGGCTCATGTTCGAGAATTCGGCCTTGAGGTCAGGCTTCTCGGAGCCGCCCATGCCTGCGCGGGCAGGATTGAAGTCCTTGCCGCCGGTCTTGCCGTACTGCACGTCGCCCGTCTGGGCCATGAAGTCCTCGATCACGCGGTGGAACACCACGCCGTCATAGGCACCCTCGCGGGTCAGTTCCTTGATGCGCGCGACGTGGCCCGGTGCCAGATCCGGCAGAAGCTGGATCACGACCTTGCCCTTCGAGGTCTCCATGATGATGGTGTTTTCCGGATCCTTGATCTCGGCCATTGTCCTTACTCCTTGTGCGTGGACATTACTTTCCGACGGTGACCTTGATCATCCGGTCGGGATCGGTGACGGAGCCGTTGTTGGCTTCGTCGCCGCGCTTGATCTTGTCGACGTTTTCCATGCCTTCGACGACCTGGCCGACAACCGTGTACTGACCGTTCAGGAAGCTGCCGGGCGCGAACATGATGAAGAACTGGGAGTTGGCGGAGTTGGGATCCTGGCTGCGCGCCATCCCCACCGTCCCGCGCTCGAACGGCACTTCCGAGAATTCTGACGGAAGATCGGGTTGGCTGGATCCGCCCGTGCCAGCTGCTCCAGCCTCGTAGCCGTCGTTGAGGTCGCCGTACTTCACGTCGCCGGTCTGGGCCATGAAGCCTTCGATGACGCGGTGGAATGCAACGTTGTCATATTCTCCAGCAGCCGCCAGAGCCTTGATGCGCTCGACATGCTTCGGAGCGACGTCGGGCAGGAGCTGAACGACGACCGGGCCGTCCTTGAGTTGAATGGTGATGAAGTCATCCTTGGACTGCGCGCTGGCGGTGCCGGCGATGGAGGCAAGGAACATTGCCCCTGCAAAGGCGATCTCGACGAACCTCATGATAACTCCCTGGAAGTTGAACGATAGCCGCTCAATGGCCGTGTTTGGCCTTGAGAGCGGAATATACGGGGGCTGGAACGAAAGCCTTCACATCTCCGCCCATTGCGGCGATCTGGCGGACCAATGTGGCGGTAATGGGCCGGGACGCCGTTCCCGCCGGCAAAAACACCGTCTGCACATCCGGTGCCATCTGGCGGTTCATGCCGGCCATCTGCATCTCGTAGTCGAGGTCAGTACCATCGCGGAGCCCCCGGATCAGCAGTGAGGCACCATGGTCGCGCGCTGCGTCGACCACCAGATTTGCGAAAGAGACGACGCTCAGATCATCCCGCCGTCCCGGCATGGCTTCGGCGAGCGACGCTCGGATGAGACCTGCCCTCTCCTCGAACGAGAAAAGCGGTGTCTTCCCCGGATGAATGCCGATCGCCACAATGACCTTCGACGCCACGTTCAACGCCTGCATGAGGACGTCGAGATGGCCGTTTGTCATCGGATCGAAGGATCCAGGATAGAAGGCGATCGTCATGAGCGGTTCCCGTTTGCCGCCTTTTGTCACGGACAGAACGGTTTCGCAAGGTGCGGGACGTAATAGCCGTCGACGTCATCCACCGTTGGTGATGGCGCCGCCGGGATCCATTTGGGGTTGCCAGTGGGCGCGATGCAATCGCAAACGCCGGCGCTGGAACAAAAGTCGGCCAGGCCCGTTCTGGTGCCGAGAGACTTGAGTACAACCGAGCAACACGCACCCACGCTGGAAGGAATGGCAAAATGATACTCGCCTTACTTTGCCTGGCTATGTTCATCGGTCTGACCGCAGCGACCATCCGCTCGGTGCATGAAGAGAACTGCGACGCCGTCAGCAAACTTGCGGCCCGCGGAAAATGGATCCGCTGAAGCGCTCGGGGGCAATGAAATGGTGGCTGCAACCATCGTCTCGATCACGGCAATAACGATCCTGTTCATCGCCGATTTTGCTGGAACCATCCAGGCGACGAAACGTGATCGCGAGGCATTGGCGGTTGCGAAAAGAGAAGTAGGCGGCTTCGGCGTCTAGCGCACCCCGCTCGGGAACGACCTCGTGAGGTCTCGCGCAATCAAACGGGAGGCGCCCCCTCGCCGCCGATCAGCGGGCTGCAATTTGTGTTGCCCGCGCACATGAAAAAACCGGGCGGTTTGACCGCCCGGTTTTAGAGAATTGCCGGTTTTCAAAGATTGGGCGTCGTGGACGCGTATCCGCCTGGAAACCTATTCCTCGACGGTCGGCGCCGGTGCGTCACCTTCGGGAAGGCCTTCAGCGCCCTCCTCTTCCTCGTCGGTTTCCGGTTCGCTGATACGCTCGACCGACACCACCTTCTCGTCCTTGGCAGTAGAGAAGATTGTAACGCCCTTGGTTGCGCGGCTGGCAATGCGGATACCGTCGACCGGCACGCGGATGAGCTGGCCACCATCAGAGACGAGCATGAGCTGGTCCGCTTCGGCGACCGGGAACGCGGCAACCAGATCGCCGATCTCCCCGGTCTTGGAGGTGTCGGTCGCCCGGATGCCCTTCCCGCCTCGGCCAGAGGTGCGGAAATCGTAGGAGGACGAGCGTTTGCCGAAGCCTCTCTCCGATACCGTCAGCACGAACTGTTCGCGGGCCTTGAGCTCTTCGTAGCGATCGTCCGGAAGCTGGCCTTCATCCGTGACTTCCTCGCCGACGAGCGCGATTTCCTCGACGTCGCCGCCTGCCGCACGACGATCGGCTGCCGAGCGCTTGAGGTAGGCTGCGCGTTCCCACGGCTCGGCATCCACATGGCTGACGATCGACATCGAGATGATGCGGTCGCCTTCACCGAGCGATATGCCGCGCACACCGACCGAATTCCGGCCCGCAAAGACGCGCACGTCGTCGACAGGGAACCTGATGCACTGTCCGAGCGCGGTCGTGAGGAGAACATCGTCGCGGTCCGTGCATGTCTCGACGTTGAGGATCTCGTCGCCCTCCTCGTCGAGCTTCATCGCGATCTTGCCGTTGCGGTTGACCTGTACGAAGTCGCTGAGCTTGTTGCGTCGAACGGTTCCACGCGTCGTGGAGAACATGACGTCGAGGTTCTCCCACGTGGTTTCATCCTCGGGCAGCGGCATGATCGTGGTGATGCGTTCGCCGGGTTCGATCGGCAGCATGTTGATCAGGGCCTTGCCGCGTGACTGCGGCGTGCCGATCGGCAGGCGCCAGACCTTTTCCTTGTAGACGATGCCGCGCGAGGAGAAGAACAGGACAGGCGTATGGGTGTTGGCGACGAACAGCCGCGTGACGAAATCCTCGTCGCGCGTTGCCATGCCGGAACGCCCCTTTCCGCCGCGTCGCTGCGCACGATAGGTGGCCAAGGGCACGCGCTTTACGTACCCGAGATGCGAGACCGTCACCACCATGTCTTCCCGGGCGATGAGGTCCTCGTCGTCCATGTCCGGGCCGCCGTCGGCGATCTCGGTGCGACGTGGCGTTCCGAACTCGTCGCGAACCGCCACGAGCTCCTGCTTGACGATGCTCATGATCCGGAGACGGGAGCTCAGGATCTCGAGGAAATCGCGGATTTCCTCGCCGATCTTGTTCAGCTCGTCACCGATTTCGTCACGGCCGAGCGCCGTCAGGCGAGCGAGGCGCAGTTCCAGAATGGCGCGGGCCTGCTCTTCGGAAAGGTTGTAGGTCAGGTCGTCGTTGATGCGGTGGCGCGGGTCGTCGATGAGGCGGATGAGAGCCTCGACGTCCTTTGCCGGCCAACGCCGCTCCATCAATTGTTCGCGCGCGGTCTGCGGATCAGGCGCATTGCGGATCAGCGCGATGATTTCGTCGATGTTGGCGACGGCGATCGCGAGGCCCACCAAGACGTGCGCACGTTCGCGCGCCTTGCGCAGCAGATACTTCGTGCGGCGGCTGACGACTTCCTCGCGGAACGCGACGAAGGCCCGCAGCATGTCGAGAAGTGTCATCTGCTCCGGCTTGCCGCCATTGAGCGCAACCATGTTGCAGCCGAACGATGTCTGGAGCGGCGTATACCGATAGAGCTGGTTGAGGATCACCTCGGCATTGGCGTCGCGCTTCAGCTCGATCACGACGCGGTAGCCCTGGCGATCGGACTCGTCGCGCAGGTCGGAGATGCCCTCGATGCGCTTCTCGCGCACGAGCTCGGCCATCTTCTCGATCATCGTCGCCTTGTTCACCTGATAGGGAACTTCCGTGATGATGATCTGTTCGCGGTCGCCGCGCATGGGCTCGATATGGGCTCGGCCGCGCATGATGACCGATCCGCGGCCCGTCTCGTAGGCCTGACGTATGCCGGCCCGGCCGAGGATCAATGCACCAGTCGGAAAATCCGGTCCGGGGATGATCTGCATGAGATCGATGAGTTCGATTGCCGGATTGTCGATCAGTGCTACGCAGCCGTCGATGACTTCCGAAAGATTGTGCGGCGGGATGTTCGTCGCCATGCCGACGGCAATACCGCCGGCGCCATTGACGAGAAGGTTCGGGAACTTCGCGGGAACGACGACGGGCTCCTGCAGGGTGCCGTCATAGTTGTCGCGGAAATCCACGGTCTCCTTGTCGAGATCGTCGAGAAGCGAGTGTGCGGCCTTTTCCAGCCGGCACTCGGTGTAGCGTTCGGCCGCCGGCGGGTCACCGTCGATCGAGCCGAAATTGCCCTGGCCGTCGATCAACGGCAGGCGAAGCGACCAGTCCTGCGCCATACGGGCGAGTGCGTCATAGATCGCCATGTTGCCGTGGGGATGGTATTTACCCATCACGTCACCGGTGACGCGGGCGCACTTGACGTACTTCTTGTTCCAGTCGATCCCGAGCTCGTTCATCCCGTACAGGATGCGCCGGTGAACGGGCTTGAGGCCATCACGCACATCGGGAAGCGCGCGGCTCACGATCACGCTCATGGCGTAGTCGAGATAGGACCGCTGCATTTCCTCGATAATCGAGATGGGCTCAATGCCGGGAGGGTTCTTGCCGCCGGGGGTCGTTTGTTCGGTCAATTTTGATCACGATCTTTGCTAAGAATCATTCTTGTTTTTATAGCCTACAGCAACTGCCGGCGCCAATTTTGGCGGCAGTTTTGAACAGGCTTTTCCCAGAAAATCCGCCAATTGGCGCGATTTGGTGGCGCAATCGGCGATTGGGGTTCGTGGGCCTTCCCCTCGGTCCCGCCCTCGTCTAACAATTGTCGTACCGGGGCTCGTCCCGGAGCGCAAGGGGTGGCGGGGAGACGCAGCCGATGCTCAACGTGGATCAGCTGGTCAACGCAACCACCACGCTGCTCGTAACCATCGATCCACCCGGACTGGCGCCGCTCTTTCTCGGACTGACCATCGGCATGAACCGCGCCCAGCGAAAGCAGGTAGCGCTTCGCGGCACGATCATCGCTTTCTGCATTCTGACAGCATTCGCCTTGACCGGCGCGAGCCTGCTGGGCCTGCTCGGTATCTCCATCGGCGCCTTCCGCATCGCCGGAGGCTTTCTCCTGTTCTGGATCGCGTTCGAGATGATTTTCGAGCGCCGGCAGGACCGCAAGGAGAAGACCAGCGAGGTGGCGATCACCAAGGACCACATTCACAACATTGCGGTCTTTCCCCTCGCCCTGCCCCTGATCGCGGGTCCGGGCGCGATTTCGGCGACCATCCTGCTTGCGGGATCCTTCCCCACGCCGGTGCAGCGGGCGGGCCTCATTGCGGTTATCGCGATTTGCCTTCTCGTGCTCTTTCTCGCGCTCGTCGTCGCGGAGCGCATCGACCGGTTCCTGGGGGTTACCGGCCGGGCGATCCTTACCCGATTGCTTGGCGTGATCCTCGCCGCCCTTGCGGTGCAATTCGTGATCGACGGGCTGAGAGCTACGTTGTCCGTCTACACCGGCCCCTGATCAGCTCGACGACACGCAACCTCTGCCGCGCGAAAGCTGCCTTTGTCGATACAGCAGCGTTGGCGCTGCAGCGTTCCACATGTCAGGCTCCGTGCTTTGGCTGCGGGGTTGGAGCGCAAACAAACATGCCACCCCTTGCGGTCAGCAGGAGGTGGCATCAATGAGCCGAAAGGCGGGATCGCTATTGCGAAGCGATCAGAACGGGATGTCGTCGTCCATGTCGCGCGAGAATGACGAGGCCGAGCTGCTCGACCGGCTCGAGGACGAGGAGGACGGCTGGGATCCATAGTCGTCGTAGCTCGGCGCACCGCCGAAGTCCGCCCCCCCGCGACGGTCGCCACCGCCCTCGCCGCGACCGTCGAGCATCGTCAGCGTCGAGCCAAAGCCCTGCAGGACGACTTCCGTCGAATAACGGTCGTTGCCGTTCTGATCCTGCCACTTCCGCGTCTGCAGCGCGCCCTCGATGTAGAGCTTGGCGCCCTTCTTCACGTACTGTTCGACGACCTTGCACAGGCCTTCGTTGAAAACCACGACCGTGTGCCATTCCGTCTTTTCCCGGCGTTCGCCGGAATTGCGGTCCCGCCACGTCTCCGACGTCGCGATCCGCAGGTTGGCGATCGGGCGGCCGTCCTGCGTGCGCCGGATTTCCGGGTCCGCCCCGACGTTTCCGATCAAGATAACCTTGTTGACGCTACCAGCCATCGCTTTTGTTCCTGTCACCGCACCAGGCGAGCCCGGTTTCGTTAAAATGCAATCCATCCATCTTATCGATTGCCGACCGCCGGCGCCGCCCCGCGAAGCCAGTAATCCACAGATGAAATTCCACCTGCAATTTGTTCTTTTTTTGTTCTAGAAAATCCCTAGTATCTTGTCAACCGAATCGGAAACAGGCACGGATTTATCCCGAAGCGCATGGACAGGCTGTCGTCAGTCCCTACATAGGATGCGCAAACGAGATCCTCACGCTGGACACCATGAGCGAACTAAAGACCATCTCCATCCGCGGCGCGCGCGAACATAACCTCAAGGGCATCGACCTGGATCTGCCCCGCAACAAGCTGATCGTGATGACCGGACTTTCCGGCTCGGGCAAGTCCTCGCTTGCCTTCGACACGATCTATGCGGAGGGCCAGCGCCGCTACGTCGAGAGCCTGTCGGCATATGCCCGCCAGTTCCTCGAGATGATGCAAAAGCCCGATGTCGACCAGATCGATGGCCTGTCTCCCGCGATCTCCATCGAGCAGAAGACGACTTCGCGCAATCCCCGATCGACGGTAGGGACAGTCACCGAGATCTACGACTACATGCGCCTGCTGTTCGCCCGCGTCGGCGTGCCTTATTCTCCGGCGACCGGACTTCCGATCGAGAGCCAGACCGTCAGCCAGATGGTCGACCGTGTCCTCGACATGGGCGAAGGTACGCGGCTCTATATCCTGGCGCCGGTCGTCAGAGGCCGTAAGGGAGAATACAAGAAGGAACTGGCGGAGCTCATGAAAAAGGGCTTCCAGCGCGTCAAGATCGACGGCCAGTTCTACGAGATCGCAGACGCGCCTGCCCTCGACAAGAAATACAAGCACGACATCGACGTCGTGGTCGATCGGATCGTGGTCCGGCCGGACCTAGCCGCACGCCTGGCCGACAGCATCGAAACATGTCTGACGCTTGCGGACGGTCTCGCGATCGCCGAATTCGCGGACAAGCCCCTGCCACCGGAAGAAACGGCAGCAGGCGGAAGTGCAAACAAGTCGCTCAACGAGACGCATGAACGGGTGCTGTTCTCGGAGAAGTTTGCCTGCCCTGTTTCCGGCTTCACCATTTCCGAGATCGAGCCCCGGCTCTTTTCCTTCAACAATCCCTTCGGCGCATGCTCCACCTGCGACGGTCTGGGAAGCCAGCAGAAGATCGACGAAGACCTCATCGTTCCCGAACCGCAGCGCACCCTGCGGGATGGCGCCATCGCGCCATGGGCGAAGTCGTCCTCGCCCTACTACAATCAGACGCTGGAAGCCCTCGGCGCCGCCTATGGCTTCAAGCTTTCGAACCGCTGGTCGGACCTTTCCGAGGAGGCTCAGGACGCGATCCTGCACGGCACCCGCGAGAAGGTGGAGTTCAATTACCAGGACGGCGCGCGCTCCTACAAGACGACCAAGTCTTTCGAGGGGATCGTGACGAACCTCGAACGACGCTGGAAGGAAACCGATTCTGCATGGGCGCGCGAGGAAATCGAGCGTTACATGTCGGCGGCCCCCTGCCCGGCCTGCAACGGCTACCGCCTGAAACCCGAGGCGCTCGCCGTCAAGATCGACAAGTTGCATATCGGCGAAGTGACCGAGATGTCGATCCGCGTCGCACGCGACTGGTTCGACAAGCTGCCGGACCACATGAACGCCAAGCAGAACGAGATCGCGGTCCGCATCCTCAAGGAAATCCGCGAGAGGCTGCGCTTCCTCAACGATGTCGGGCTGGAATATCTGAGCCTTTCGCGCAATTCCGGAACTTTGTCCGGTGGCGAAAGCCAGCGCATCCGGCTCGCCTCGCAGATAGGTTCCGGCCTCACCGGCGTGCTCTACGTCCTCGACGAGCCGTCGATCGGCCTTCATCAGCGTGACAATGCCCGCCTTCTGGAGACGCTTCGCCATCTTCGTGATATCGGCAATACCGTGATCGTCGTGGAGCATGACGAAGACGCGATCCTGACCGCAGACTATGTCGTCGACATCGGCCCGGCGGCGGGCATCCATGGTGGCGAAGTGATTGCGCAGGGCGCGCCCGCCGACATCATGGCGAACCCGAAATCGCTTACGGGCAAGTACCTTTCGGGCGAACTTTCCGTGGCGGTGCCGGCCGAACGCCGCAAGCCGAAGAAGAAGCGGGAGATCACGGTCGTCGGCGCGCGAGCCAACAACCTAAAGAACGTGACTGCTTCGATCCCGCTTGGTGTCTTTACCGCTGTCACCGGCGTTTCCGGCGGAGGCAAGTCGACCTTCCTCATCGAAACGCTCTACAAGTCGGCGGCGCGCCGCATCATGGGCGCGCGCGAAAACCCTGCCGAGCACGATCGCATCGACGGCTTCGAATTCATCGACAAGGTCATCGATATCGACCAGTCCCCGATCGGCCGGACGCCGCGCTCGAACCCGGCGACATACACCGGGGCCTTCACGCCGATCCGCGACTGGTTCGCCGGATTGCCGGAGGCAAAGGCGCGCGGCTACCAGCCGGGGCGCTTCTCCTTCAACGTGAAGGGCGGGCGCTGCGAAGCCTGCCAGGGCGACGGCGTCATCAAGATCGAGATGCACTTCCTGCCAGACGTCTATGTCACTTGCGACGTCTGCCACGGCAAACGGTACAACCGGGAAACGCTGGACGTGCACTTCAAGGGCAAGTCGATCGCCGATGTGCTCGACATGACCGTGGAGGAAGGCGTCGAGTTCTTCGCGGCCGTGCCTGCCGTGCGCGACAAGCTGGTGACGCTGAACCAGGTGGGCCTCGGCTACATCAAGGTCGGCCAGCAGGCGAATACGCTCTCGGGCGGCGAGGCGCAGCGCGTCAAGCTGGCAAAGGAACTGTCAAAGCGCTCGACTGGTCGCACGCTCTATATCCTGGACGAACCCACAACGGGCCTGCATTTCCACGACGTTGCGAAGCTGCTCGAGGTGCTGCACGAGCTGGTGAACCAGGGCAATTCGGTCGTGGTGATCGAACACAACCTCGAAGTCATCAAGACGGCGGACTGGGTCATCGATTTCGGACCCGAGGGCGGCGATGGCGGCGGCGAGGTCATTGCCGAAGGTACGCCGGAACAGGTGGTGAAGGTGGATCGGTCCTACACCGGAAAGTTTCTCAAGGAATTGCTCGAGCGGCGTCCACAACGAAAGGCCGAAGCCGCGGAGTGAGGGACAGCTCGTGACCGGCGGTCACGGGTTCTTCTGGGGGCGGCGTCGCGAGCAGACTGCATGAAGGGTTCATGGTCGTGCTCCATGATCCTTCCCCTCGAACGGCCGGTCAGATTTGCGTGACTCTGATCCGGAGCTCAGTCACCTTCTGCCGTCACACGCGTTCAGATCTTCTCGAGGCCGGTTCACGTGGGCCGGCCAAGGTTCCAGCTAACTTCGATGGGGAACAGCATGACCAAAACCGGCACGATCCGCACCGGCATAGGCGGGTGGACCTTCGATCCATGGGAAGGAACGTTCTATCCGGAGAAGCTGCCGAAGAAGAAACAGCTCGAATATGCGAGCCGGGAGCTGACGGCGATCGAGGTCAACGGTACCTATTACAGCTCGCAGAAGCCCGAGACATTCGCCAAATGGGCCTCCGAAGTGCCGGAGGGCTTCATTTTCACGCTCAAGGCAAGCCGCTTTGTGACAAACCGCAAGGTTCTGGCGAGTGCGGGCGAGTCGATGGAGCGTTTTCTGACACAGGGACTGACCGAACTCGGGCCGCATCTTGGGCCGATACTCTGGCAGTTCGCGCCGACGAAGAAATTCGAGCCCGAAGATTTCACCGCCTTTCTGGCGTTGCTGCCGGAGAAGCAGGACGGACTGACGCTGCGCCACGCCCTGGAGGTGCGCCATCCCTCCTTCATGGTTCCGGAATTTGCGAAGCTCGCGCGCAAGCACAAAGTCGCCATCGTTTACGCTGAACACGCTGATTATCCCGAGATCGCCGATGTGACGACGGATTTCGTCTACGCCCGGCTGCAGAAGGGAAACGACAATGTGCTCACCTGCTACGAACCCGGAAGGCTGGACCGGTGGGCCGACAGGGTGGCGCGCTGGGCCGAAGGCGGCGAGCCCGGCGATCTACCTCGGATCGATCCCGACCACACGCCCGCGAACAAGCCGCGAGATGTCTTCGCCTTCTTCATTCACGAGGGAAAGGTGAACGCGCCGAACGGTGCGCGCGAACTTAAGAAGAGGACCGGCTGAGCAGGCCGGGAACACCTCAGGAGGCGGCTTGACCGATAGGGCGGATTGACGCCGCAAGATCCTCTGCCGTCATCCCCTCGCCTGCCCGTTCGCCTGCCTCTCCATGACGCCAGACGGCGGCAGCCGCCGCCTCGAAGGCAGGCATGCCCTTGGCGAGGTGGGCGCCAACGATGCCAGCCAAAACGTCGCCGGATCCTGCGGTCGCGAGCCAGGGCGGAGCATTTTCGTTGACGAGGGCGCGCCCGTCCGGCGCGGCGATCACAGTATCCGCTCCCTTCATCACGACGACCGCATGGCTGCGCGCGGCCGCCTTCCTGGCGCGCTCTACCTTGGACAGCTCCGTGTCGGCAGCAAGATCGGGAAACAGTCGCGCGAATTCGCCGTCGTGCGGCGTCAGCACGAGTCGCACCGGTCCCTCTCGGAACGCGGAGAACAGGACATCCGGATCCTCCCGGAATGCCGTTATGCCGTCTGCGTCGAGCACGAGCGGCCGATCCGACAGCGCCAGCACCAGGGCCCGCGCTTTCTTCAGGTCGCCGAAGCCCGGGCCGAGAACGAAAGCCGAGATTCGGGGATCGGCGGCTTTCGCCTGCACATCGGCTACGTCTCCGACCTCCTTGAGCATGATGGCGGTCAGATGCGCGGCATTGGTTGCCAGAGCATCCCGGGGCGCAAAGATGGTCACGAGCCCGGCCCCTGCCCTCAATCCGGCCGTCGCCGAGAGCCGGGCGGCTCCGGTCGTCAAGGCCCCGCCGGAAAACACCACCAGATGACCCCGATTGTATTTATGGGCTTCCGGCTGCGACGACGGCAGCGCCATCCTCCAGACCGTGGGTGAGTTGACCCTCAAATGATGCGACTCGGCAATGACGACGCGAGGTGGGATGCCGATGTCGAAGACTTCAATTGAACCGCACAGCAGCCTGCCGGGCAACAACACATGTCCCGGCTTGCGGCACATGAAGGTGACGGTATGCGTCGCCGTGAATGCCGTTCCGCGGACGGTACCCATTCGGCCGCATAGGCCGGAGGGTAGGTCGACGGCGATGACGGGCAAATCGCGGGCCGTGACGGCCGAGACGACATCACGAACTTCTGCCGGGACATCTCGCGCAAGACCGGCACCGAAGAGCGCATCGATCACGACGTCGCCCGGTCGAGGCACGTAGGTCGCGAGAGGCTTTGTCGGATACGCAAGGTCGGAGAAGGCCCTCGCTGCGTCGCCCGTGAGGGCAGCCGTATCACCGAGCGAATACACATCGACGCTCGCGCCCGCCTCATACAACAGCGCTGCGGCAATGTAGCCGTCGCCACCGTTGTTGCCAGGCCCGCAAAGCACGACGTAGCGCAGCGCCCCAGGGTAGTGGCGAAGGGCCGCGGCGCCCGCGGCGCTGCCCGCTTTCAGCATCAGCCCGTAGCTGTCGATGCCTGACGCGGCGGCGCTGCGATCGATCGCAGCCATTTCGGCGGGTGTAACGACCAGATTTTCGAGCTGATGACGCATCCCCGAACAATGCCTTCAAGCCAGTAGAGCAACAAGAGGAAAATCGAGGCATCCAAAAGATCATAAATTATGCATTTGCATAGTTTTAGTGCTTAAAAATGATGCCGTTGCCGACAAAGCTCTCGACGCGGTCTGCTCCCTCCACAGCACAGTCATTCGCGGGGTATTTTTTAGGCATTTTTCACTGGCTTTCGGTTTGGAAACCGTCATGATGCATGCTACCTCACTGTGTCCACACGTCGAAAGACCCGGACGCGCCAGTTTGGCATGCAAAATGCATCAGTGAGGGCAGCGGGCATAGTCCTGCGTAAACGGGAGAAGCGGAGAGACATTTTCTCATGAAAAAGATCGAAGCGATCATAAAGCCTTTCAAGCTGGACGAAGTGAAGGAAGCTCTTCAGGAAGTCGGCCTGCAGGGTATCACCGTCACGGAAGCAAAAGGCTTCGGACGCCAAAAGGGCCACACGGAACTCTACAGAGGAGCCGAGTATGTGGTCGACTTCCTTCCCAAGGTGAAGGTCGAAGTCGTACTGGCGGACGAGAACGCGGAGGCTGTCATTGAAGCGATCCGCAACGCCGCGCAGACCGGACGTATCGGGGACGGCAAGATCTTCGTTTCCAATATCGAAGAAGTCATCCGTATCCGTACCGGTGAAACGGGCCTCGACGCCATCTAATCCGCCTAGCCGTTCGGCCAAGGTATTTCCATTCGTCATCTCACACAGGGAATGCAAAAATGACGACTGCAAATGATATCCTCAAACAAATCAAGGAAAACGACGTCAAGTTCGTAGACCTGCGCTTTACCGACCCGAAGGGTAAGCTGCAGCACGTGACGATGGATATTTCCTGTGTCGACGAAGACATGTTCGCAGATGGCGTCATGTTCGACGGCTCGTCGATTGCCGGTTGGAAGGCGATCAACGAATCCGACATGGTCCTGATGCCCGATCCGGCAACCGTTCACATGGACCCCTTCTTCGCCCAGTCGACGATGGTCATCTTCTGCGACATTCTCGACCCGATCTCGGGCGAAGCCTACAACCGCGACCCGCGCGGCACCGCAAAGAAGGCCGAGGCATACCTCAAGGCCTCCGGCATCGGTGACACCGTTTTCGTCGGTCCGGAACCGGAATTCTTCGTGTTCGACGACGTCAAGTACAAGGCGGATCCGTACAACACCGGCTTCAAGCTCGACTCCTCCGAGCTGCCGTCGAACGACGACACCGACTATGAAACCGGCAACCTCGGCCACCGCCCGCGCGTCAAGGGCGGTTACTTCCCGGTTCCGCCGGTCGACAGCTGCCAGGACATGCGCTCCGAAATGCTGACGGTTCTCACCGAAATGGGCGTGGTCGTCGAAAAGCAGCACCACGAAGTGGCAGCCGCCCAGCACGAGCTCGGCGTCAAGTTCGACACTCTGGTCCGCAACGCCGACAAGATCCAGATCTACAAGTACGTTGTCCATCAGGTAGCCAACGCCTACGGCAAGACGGCAACCTTCATGCCGAAGCCGATCTTCGGCGACAACGGCTCGGGCATGCACGTGCACCAGTCCATCTGGAAGGACGGTAAGCCGACCTTCGCTGGTGACGAGTATGCCGGCCTGTCCGAGAGCTGCCTCTTCTACATCGGCGGCATCATCAAGCATGCCAAGGCGATCAACGCCTTTACCAACCCGACGACGAACTCCTACAAGCGTCTCGTCCCGGGCTATGAGGCTCCGGTTCTGCTCGCCTACTCGGCCCGCAACCGCTCCGCTTCGTGCCGCATTCCGTTCGGCTCCGGTCCGAAGTCCAAGCGCGTCGAAGTCCGCTTCCCCGACCCGCTGGCGAACCCCTACCTCGGCTTCGCCGCCATGCTGATGGCCGGCCTCGACGGCATCAAGAACAAGATCCATCCCGGCAAGGCGATGGACAAGGACCTCTACGACCTGCCGCCGAAGGAGCTCAAGAAGATCCCGACCGTCTGCGGCAGCTTGCGTGAAGCGCTCGAAAGCCTCGACAAGGATCGCAAGTTCCTGACGGCCGGCGGCGTTTTCGACGACGACCAAATCGATGCCTACATCGAACTGAAGATGGTCGAGGTCATGCGGTTCGAGATGACCCCGCATCCGGTCGAGTTCGACATGTACTACTCCGCCTGACAAGGCCGTCGGCCTTTCGCCCGGGCGGAAGGACCTTCGAAAAAGCGAGAAACCCGGCAGCAATGCCGGGTTTCTTTTGTTCTGGCCATGTCCAGGCACCCATGGGGTGCGAATCGGCGCGGTCGGCACCCTTTCGGCGCGAAGCCTCGAACTATTGATGTTTCGTCGGAGTTACCCACATATGGCTAGAAAGGAAGGCTACACAATGAAGATGCGTACCGCAAAGTTTGCGATCGGCGATGTAGTCCGCCACCGGGTATTTCCCTTCCGTGGCGTGATCTTCGACGTCGATCCGGAATTCGCCAATACAGAGGAATGGTGGAACGCCATTCCCGCGGAAATCCGTCCCTCGAAGGACCAGCCATTCTACCACCTCTTCGCCGAGAATGACGAAATGGAGTACGTGGCCTATGTCTCGGAACAGAACCTCGTGGTCGACGACAGCGACAAACCGCTTCGCCACCATCAGGTCCATGCCCTGATGGACCGCGGCGGCTCCGGTCATTACCACTGGAAACAGCAGGCGGACTTTTTCCATTGAGAAGCAGCTGCAGCTAACTGCAACAAAAAACCCGGCATTTCTGCCGGGTTTCTTTTTTGGTCGAATGGCTGAAGCTTACTGCTGCTTGGCGGCCTTCTGGGCCTCTTCCAGCTTCTTGCGGGCTTCTTCTGCCTTCTTCTGCATTTCTTCCTGCAGCAGGCGCTGGCGCTCCTGCAGCTTCGACTGCTCGATCGGCTCGCCGTCGAATGCGCCGGTGAAGCCTTCAAGCGACATCTTGATCGGGTTCGGCGCGCGCTGGAAGTTGACCGACGTGAAGACGACCTCGCTGCCCTTCTTGAGACTTGCGATCATCTGGTCGCTCAGCGCGACTTCGGCAACGCACTTGTCGGGCATGCAGATCGCGTAGTCGAGCTTCGTGCCCTTGCCGCCATCGATCTGCATCTGGATGCCCGGAGGCAGGAGGCGTGCGCTCGGTACCGAAACCTGCATCACCTTGCGGTTCACCTTGCCCTCGACAACGATGAGGCCAACGGCGGTGATCAGCTGACCACTGTTCGCGGTAATGAGGTTCTGGACGATGCAGACGTCATTGTCTTCCTGTTTGGTGCAGACCTTGAACCAGCCCTGTGGTGCCCTGTTTGCCTGCTGGGCGAACGAAGCCGTAGGCATTGCACCGGCAGCCACGGAAAGGGTGAATGCGGAAAGCATTGCACGCGTGGTAAATTTCGATTTGAAGATCATAACGAGTTCCGTCTCCTGAATTCCGGTGGCGGAGCGATTGCATCGCCCTGGATTGTTTCGGTCTGCCGTGCGCTCTCCTGTCGGCGAATTGAGGCATTTGCATGACCCGTCTTCGGGTACTCCTGTTACAATGGGGCGCGGCGGATATCCAGCCTTTCCTTCATGTTTTCGACCATGACGCGCATTATTGCGGATTGCCGGCATTGGTTTTTCCAATCAGCATAAGGTACCAACGGGAATCATGCGAAGTCTGAGGAGATGATGCCTTGCGGATGATTCTGCCGGCCTGTCTGGCCGCCTTTCTCGTCGTTCCTGCCCTCCCGGCCTGGTCGGCGCCCGTTCACGGCATCGCGATGCATGGCGAGCCCGCGCTTCCCTCGAACTATGCGCACTTTCCCTACGTGAATCCTGACGTGATCAAGGGTGGACGCATCGCCTATGGCGTCGTCGGAACGTTCGACAACCTCAATCCCTTCATTCTGAAAAGCATGCGCACGACCGCGCGCGGCATGTGGGATCCGGAGTTCGGCAACCTCGTCTACGAATCACTCATGCAGCGCTCGCGCGACGAGCCCTTCTCGATGTACGGCCTGCTGGCGGAGACGGTCGAGTGGGACGACGAACGGAGCTTCATCCAGTTCAACCTCAATCCCAAGGCGCGCTGGGCGGACGGCCAGCCTGTGACCGCCGAGGATGTCATTTTTACCTTCGCGCTCCTGCGTGACAAAGGCCGGGCCCCCTTCAGCCGGCGGCTGGAGGTCGTTGAAACGATGGAGAAGGTGGGAGCAAATAGCGTCCGCTTCACGTTCAATGACAAGGCAGACCGGGAGACTCCCCTGCTTCTGGCGCTGTCTCCCGTATTGCCAAAGCATGCGATAGATCCGGAGAAATTCGACCGGACCACGCTTGAACAGCCTGTCGGTTCGGGCCCCTACCGGGTCCAGGAGGTCAAGCCGGGGGAACGGATCGTCTTCCAGCGCAACCCGGATTACTGGGGCAAGGAGCTCCCTTCCAAGATTGGCTTCGACAACTACGACGAGATCTCGGTGGAGTATTTCCTTCAGGAGAGCACGCTCTTCGAGGCCTTCAAGAAGGGCGAAATCGATGTCTACCAGGAGGGCAACCCCACCAAATGGGCGCGCGGCTACAATTTTCCGGCGGTCATGTCCGGCGCCGTGATCAAGGATTCCTTCAAGCCGAAGGTACCATCGGGAATGCTGGGTTTTGTTTTCAATACCCGCCGGGACATGTTCAGGGATCCTCGCGTCCGCAAGGGGCTCACCCTTGCCTTCGATTTCCAGTGGGTGAACAGGAATCTGTTCGAGAACGCCTACAAGCGGACGGAGAGCTATTGGCAGAATTCCGACCTGTCGTCGCTTGGTATCCCTGCGGACGAACGCGAGAAGGCAGTTCTCGGCCCCACCATCTCACGAATCGACGCCCCCTTGTTGGACGGCAGCTATCGTTTTCCGGTCACGGATGGTTCGGGGCGTGATCGCAAGGTTTTGCGCCAATCCGTTGACCTGTTGCGTGAGGCTGGATTCGCCATCAAGGACGGCCGGATGCTCGACCCGTCGGGCAAGCCGCTCGCATTCGAGATCATGACGCAGAATGCGGACCAGGAGAAACTCGCGCTCGCCTACCAGCGTTTCCTGGCAGCGCTCGGGATTCGAGTCTCGGTCCGCACGGTCGATGATTCGCAGTATCAGAGCCGGACGCAGACATTCGACTACGACGTCGTCATCAAGGCGTACCCATCCTCGCTTTCGCCGGGCATAGAACAGGTGAATTTCTGGGGCACGAGCACGCGCGACCGCGAGGGGAGTTCCAACTTTGCCGGCGTTGCGGATCCCGATGTCGACAGGATCGTCAATGCCATCATGGCATCGAGGAGCGTTGAAGATTTCCGGGCTGCGGTCAGGGCGCACGATCGGATGCTGCGGTCCCAGAGCTACGTCGTACCGCTTTACCATCTGGGCGAACAGTGGATTGCCCGGCAGAAGCACATCGGCCGCCCGGACGCCCTTCCGCTCTATGGTTATCAACTGCCCGTCTGGTGGGATGAGCGCGTCCAGGGAGACGGCGCCAACATAAAGCCGTGATGGGCAGGCATCACCTATTGAAGCGGAGCCTTGGCCCCCTTATGTCGCGAGGATAGTCGGCTTTGGCCGGCAACATGGAGGACGGTCGATATGGAAACCCTTACGATCGATGTTGTTTCCGACGTGGTGTGCCCCTGGTGCTACCTCGGAAAGAAGAGGCTGGACAAGGCGCTCGACACGCTCTCCGACGAACTGTCTGTTGCCGTCACATATCGTCCATACCAGCTAGACCCCGATCTGCCGCCGCAGGGAGTCGACCACAAGCGACACCTCGCCGCGAAGCTCGGTGGCCAGACGGCAGTCGACCGGGCGCACGACCACCTGACCGCACTCGGACAGGAAATCGGCATAGACTTTGATTTCGACGCGGTTGCGATCAGTCCCAATACGCTGGATGCGCATCGTCTCATGCGCTGGGCGATGATCGAGGGGCCGGAAGTCCAGAGCAAGGTCTCCTCGGCCCTCTTCAAGGCCTATTTCGAGGAGGGGCGCAACATCGGGGACCGCGCGACGCTCCTCGACATTTCGGAACAGACGGGCATGGACCGCGCCGTCGTATGCGCACTCTTTTCGGCCGGCGCCGATGTCGCTTCGGTGAAGGAGGAAATCAAGCTCGCCCGCGACATGGGCGTTACCGGCGTGCCCTGCTTCATTGTCGATAACAAGTATGCCGTTGTCGGCGCCCAGTCGGTAGACGTTCTGACGGGAGCCCTGCGCGAGATCGCCGCGCTGAAACAGCAGGAAAACTCCGCCGTCGAGTGACAGGCTGCCTGGCCGCCAACTGGCCCCGCAGTCTCCCTTCTCCCCTTAAACTGGCCCTCTCAGCTGGCTTGCTTTGCGAGTGCCGCAAGCTGGGTCATTACCACAGCCGCACCGGAGAGGCGCTTTTCCGGCGTCGGGTAGTCCCGGGCCAGGAATAGGCTCTGGTCTGGCCTGATCTTGGCAAGCGTACCCTGCTTCGCGATGTATCCGACGAGAGCCGCCGGGTTCGGGAACTCCTTGTTGCGAAACTGGACCACGACGCCCTTCGGCCCCGCATCGAGCTTCTCGACGTTGGCAACGCGGCAGAGCGACTTGATGTAGACGATCTTCAGGAGGTGCTGAACTTCGATCGGCAGCGGGCCGAATCGGTCGATCAGCTCGGCGCCGAAGGCATCGATGTCTGAGAGTTCGGTGATTTCGCCAAGCCTGCGGTAGAGACCGAGGCGAAGGTGCAGGTCCGGCACATACTCGTCCGGAATCATCACCGGCGTGCCGACCGCGATCTGCGGTGACCAGCCGCTATCGGCGATTTCCTCGTCGCCCTTGATCTCCGCAACGGCTTCCTCGAGCATCTGCTGGTAGAGCTCGAAACCCACTTCCTTGATATGGCCTGACTGCTCTTCGCCGAGAAGGTTGCCGGCGCCTCGGATATCGAGGTCATGGCTCGCGAGCTGGAAGCCGGCGCCAAGCGTATCGAGCGACTGCAGCACCTTGAGGCGCCGTTCCGCCGTTCCGGTGAGCTTCTTGTTCACAGGCAGGGTGAAGAGCGCGAAGGCCCGGACTTTCGAGCGCCCGACTCGTCCGCGCAGCTGGTAGAGCTGGGCAAGGCCGAACATGTCGGCACGATGGATGATCATCGTATTGGCGGTAGGTACGTCGAGACCGGATTCGACGATGGTGGTCGACAGCAGGACGTCATAGCGGCCTTCGTAGAAGGCATTCATGATGTCCTCGAGTTCCGTTGCCGGCATCTGCCCGTGGGCGACCGCGACCTTCAGCTCCGGTACGTCCTGTCGCAGGAAATCATGAATTTCGGAAAGGTCGCTGAGCCGTGGGCAGACATAGAAACTCTGCCCGCCGCGATAATGTTCGCGCATCAGGGTTTCGCGGATGACAAGCGGATCGAACGGCGAGATGAAGGTCCTCACGGCCATGCGGTCGACAGGAGGCGTCGTGATCAGCGAGAGTTCACGTACGCCCGTCATGGCGAGCTGCAGCGTACGCGGGATGGGCGTCGCCGACAGCGTCAGCACATGCACGTCGCTCTTCAGTTCCTTGAGGCGTTCCTTGTGCTTCACGCCGAAATGCTGCTCCTCGTCGATGATCAATAGGCCGAGATTGGCGAACTTGATCGAACTTCCGAGAAGGGCATGTGTCCCGACCACGATGTCGGTCTTGCCGTCGGACACTTCCTTCTTGGTCAGGGCAAGGTCTTTCGACCCCACCAGGCGGGACGCCTGCTGGATACGGATGGGAAGTCCCCTGAAGCGATCCGAAAAGGTCTTGAAATGCTGGCGGGACAACAAGGTCGTCGGAACGACCACGGCGACCTGTACGCCGTTCATGGCGGCGATGAAGGCGGCACGCAGGGCAACCTCGGTCTTCCCGAAGCCGACGTCACCACAGACGAGACGGTCCATCGGCCTTCCCGCGCCAAGGTCGTCGCGGACCGCGTCGATGGCATTTGACTGGTCCTCGGTCTCGTCATAGGGAAAGCGCGCGGCAAATTCGTCATAGACGCCGTCTGGGGCAGCCAGGACGGGCGCATGCCGCACCAGTCGGGCGGCGGCGATCTGGATGAGACCGTTGGCCATGTCCAGAAGGCGCTTCTTGAGTTTTGCCTTGCGCGCCTGCCAGGCGACGCCGCCGAGCTTGTCGAGGATCGCGTCCGTGCCCTCGGAACCGTACCGGGACAGAAGGTCGATGTTTTCGACCGGCAAGAAGAGCTTCGCATCGTCGGCATAGACGAGCTCTAGGCAGGCGTGCGGTGCTCCCGCGGCTTCGATGGTGCGCAATCCCACGAAACGACCGATACCGTGCTCCGCATGCACGACGATCGACCCTTCATCAAGACCGGCAACCTCGGTGATGAAATCGGCTCCGCGCTTGCGACGTTTCGAACGCCTCACCATGCGGTCGCCGAGAATGTCCTGCTCACCGATGACGACGATGTTGCCGGTCTCGAAGCCGCTCTCGAGACTGAGGACTGTAGAACCCGCCTCACCCGGCTTGAGCTTCAGAAGGTCAGAAAGCTTGGCAACCGGAACGATATTGCCGAGGCCATGTTCCGCGAGCACCTGGAGCAGGCGGTCGAGCGAGCCTTCCGACCATCCGCTGACGAGGACCTTGTCGCCGCGGGCGCGGCGGTCGGCGATATGCTTGACCGCGAGATCGAATACGTTGATGCGATCCTGTCCGCTCTCTGCCTCACCTGCGGAACGCGCCCAGCGAGTGCCCTGGCGGGCCTCGATGGTAACGACCTGTCGCGCCTCTCCCTCATGCTCGTTGAAGGGCGAGAACCGAACCGCCGAGTGCTGCTCGAGCATGGCCGCAAAACGCTCGCCATCGAGGTAGAGTTGCCCGGGCGGGACCGGCTTATAGGGGGCCGCCTGGGCCATCTGACCCTTGGTCGGGTTCATCGCGCTCCGTCGGGCCTCGTAGTAGTCCGAAACCAGCTTGGAACGTTCGGCGGCGGCTTCGCGCGCCGTGTGGTCGGTCACGATCCTGAAGCCCTGCAGATAGTCGAAGGTTGTTTCAAGGTCGTCGTAGAACAGAGGCAGCCAATGCTCCATGCCGGCATAGCGTCGCCCTTCGGAGACAGCCTGATAGAGCGCATCGTCCCGCGTGGCAGCGCCGAAGAGCGCGAGGTAGCGCGTGCGAAACTGGCTGATTGTATCAGGAGTAAGGCTCACCTCGCTCATCGGGTTCAAGTCGAGCGAGCGCGCCTGGCCGGTCGTCCTCTGGCTGGCAGGGTCGAAGTAGCGGATGCTTTCCAGCGTATCGCCGAAAAAGTCGAGACGGACCGGCTCCTGGCCGCCGGGGACGAAGACATCCAGTATTCCGCCGCGCACGGCATATTCACCGACTTCCCGAACAGTCGGAACGCGGTCGAAGCCGTTGCGCTCCAGCCTCGAGGCGATGTCATCCATCCGTATCTGGTTGCCGGGCCTTGCGGAGAAGGCGAGGCTCTCGATGACCGGCCGGGGCGGCAGTTTCTGCAGCATGGCATTGACCGTTACGAGGACGATCGCCGCATGCGGCTTGCGGCTGTGAGCGATCAGCGCCGAAAGTGCTGCAAGGCGCCGAGCGGACGTGTCCGCGCTCGGAGAAACCCGGTCGTATGGCAGGCAGTCCCAACCCGGCAGCGTCAATACCGGGATCTCGGGTGCGGCAAAGCCGAGCATTTGCTCCATGTCCGCAATGCGCTGTCCGTCAGACATGACGTAGGCGACCGGACCCACTTTGCGTGCCAGCTCGGCAAGAAGGAACGGTTCGAGGCCGGAAGGTACTGAGCCGACGGTGAGCGGCCGGTCCGCACCGCCGAGCTTTGCAGGATCGAACCCCGGAATCATGCCAGCCGCTCTTCCCGGTTGAGAATAGTGGGGCCGAAGTCGGGCGTGTATGCCGCTATCCGCGGAAAGAGACCCGTGCGGAACTGTTCGGGGACCGGCTTCTCGCCCGTCACCCATTTGATCAGGTCCGCGTCCTCCTCGCTCATGATCAATTCGAGTTCGTCGAGCTGTGCGTCTGTCAGTGAAGCGATCTCGGCATCGGCAAATGCGCCCAGCACGAGATCCATCTCCCTTATGCCCCTGTGCCAGCAGCGGAAAAGTATCCGCTTGCGGCGCGGATCGATTTCGGCGCTCGAGCGCTTGGAACCTGTCATGGCCTACTACCTTCCCAGCGCCGGTAAATCGGGTTCCCTTTCAAGGCGATAGGGTGGAACGTGGAGCATACGGCGCAAACTGCCGCTTCTATAGACCGATGAACGTCCATTGTCAGCCTTGCCAAAGCACGATTCTCCGGCGCATTTTGCGATCCATGCGTCCCGCCGTTCTCGACCCCCTTTTTGCCTCGCTGTCCGCGCTTCCCGGAATCGGTCCGAAGCTGGGAGAGCTTTTTGCCAAGCTTCTCGGTCAGGAGGATATCGAGGACTGCCGTGTCGTGGACCTTGTTTTCCATCGGCCGCACGGGCTCATCGACCGCCGCCGCCAGCCCGGGATCGCCCATGCACCGCAGGGCATGATCGTCACAATCAAGGGCGCGTCGACCGTCATCAGCCTCCGCCGCGCGGCAAGGCTAGCGTGCCCTACCGGGTGTTCGTCCATGACGAGACCGGAGAACTCGCCCTCACCTTTTTCCGGGCCAAGGGAAACTGGCTGGAAAAGGCCCTCCCGATCGATGCGGAAATTCTCGTGAGCGGCAAGGTCGACTGGTTCAACGGACGTCCCTCGATGGTCCATCCGGATTACATGGTCCGCATGGACGAGGCGGAAAACCTGCCTCTGGTCGAACCGGTGTACGGTTTGACGGCGGGTCTCTCGCCACGGGTGCTGCGAAAGGCGATCGAGGCGGCCGTCGCCCGCATGCCCGAACTTCCCGAGTGGATCGACGCCGCGCTTCTCGACCGACAGGGATTCGAGGCGGTCGCGTCAGCATTCCGCAGGCTCCACGATCCTCGCGACGAGACCGACCTCGACCCGCAGGCGCCCGCGCGCCGCAGGCTCGCCTACGACGAATTCCTGGCGGGGCAGATCTCGCTCGCGCTCGTTCGCCAGCGCCTGCGCAAGGTCGCCGGGCGTCCCGTGCGTGCAACTGGCGAGCTAACGCGACCGGTCATCCGTGCCATGCCTTTCTCCCTGACCAACAGCCAGTCGGTGGCGGTCGACGAAATCCTGAAAGACATGGCGAACGACCAGCGCATGCTGCGTCTGCTCCAGGGGGACGTCGGAGCCGGCAAGACCGCGGTCGCCCTCATGGCGATGCTGGCCGCGGTGGAATCGGGAGGACAGGCCGTCCTCATGGCGCCGACGGAGATACTTGCCCGTCAGCACTTCGCGACACTCTCGAAAATGGCCGCACCCGCCGGGATCACGATCGACGTTCTGACCGGTCGCACGAAGGGTCGGGAGCGGGAAGCGATCCTGGAGCGGATCGCCTCGGGCGAAACGCAGATCGTCATCGGCACTCACGCCCTGTTTCAGGAATCCGTCGCCTACCGGGACCTCGTCCTGGCGGTCGTCGACGAACAGCATCGCTTCGGCGTCCACCAGAGGCTGAGGCTGACAGCAAAGGGAATCTCGCCGCATATGCTGGTCATGACGGCAACCCCTATCCCGCGCACCCTCGTCCTTGCGGCATTCGGGGACATGGACGTGTCGAAGCTCACGGAGAAGCCCGCGGGAAGGAAGCCGATACAAACAATCACGGTGTCTTCGGAGCGCACCGGTGAGATTGTCGACAGGCTGAAGGCCGCGCTTGCAGAAGGGAAGAAGGCCTACTGGATTTGCCCGCTCGTGGAGGAATCGGAAGAAACCGACCTGATGTCCGTGGAGGAACGCCATGCGACACTTCAGGCGGTGTTTGGTCCTGATGTCGGCCTCATCCACGGGCGCATGTCCGGCCCGGACAAGGACGCGGCCATGCTGGCATTCAAGAACGGGGTGACGCGCCTCCTCGTCGCGACCACCGTCGTGGAGGTGGGCGTGGACGTGCCGGACGCTTCGATCATGGTCATCGAACATGCCGAGCGTTTCGGGCTGGCGCAGTTGCACCAGCTTCGCGGGCGGGTCGGACGCGGTGAGGAGAAATCGACCTGCATCCTGCTGTACAAGGGGCCTCTCAGCGAGACGGGCCGCGCGCGGCTGTCGATCCTCCGCGAGACGGAGGATGGATTCAGGATCGCAGAGGAAGACCTGAAGCTTCGAGGAGAAGGAGAGCTGCTCGGAACACGGCAATCGGGTACGCCGGGCTTCCTGATTGCAAGCCTGGAGGCCCATGGCGATTTGCTGGAGATCGCGCGGAAGGACGCGGCCTATGTGGTCGAGCGGGACCCTGAGCTGTCGGGTGAGCGTGGAATGGCGCTGCGAACGCTGCTCTATCTCTACCGGCGCGATGAAGCGATCCGCTTCCTGCGGGCCGGGTGAAGCCGCGGACGTCGCTGCGACGCTACTTCTTCGATTTCTTCTTCTGTTTCTCGACGGTCGACAGCAGTGTCGCCGTTCTCTCCGGCGGTGTCACGAGACCGACGGAAATGATCAGCTTGGCCGCATCTTCCGTGGACATGTCCAGAAACACGATCTTTTCCCGCGGCACGAAGACCAGAAATCCGGCAGTCGGGACCGGTGTCGGCGGCAGGAAGCAGGCGACCATGTCGCGCCCCATCGAATCGAACTTCGAGGCCACCTCACCCTTGGCGTCGGTCGCGATGAAGACGACGGACCAGAGGCCGGCGCTCGGATACTCGATGAGGCCGGCACGATTGAAGGAACTGCTCTTTTCCTTCAATGCGGTTTCGAAGATCTGCTTCAGGCTCTTGTAGATCGTGCGAACCAGCGGCGTGCGGTTGAGGATCGATTCTCCGAAGTTGACGATCGAGCGGCCGATAAGGTTCTTGCCGAGGAAACCGATCATCGTGATGACGACGATCGCGATCAGCAGACCGAAACCGGGTACTGCGAATTTGAGATAGCTTTCCGGGTTGTAGCGGTTCGGAATGTAGGGCTTCACCCAGCTGTCTGCCCAGTGGATGAATGTCCATGTGAGCCAGATGGTAATCGCGATCGGGGCGCAGATCACCAACCCGGTCAGGAAGTTGTTGCGAAGCCGCATCGCAACGGAAAGACGAGGAGTCGTGTCGGTCATGGGGGATCCCGTTGCCGGCGGCGTCAGCCGTCGAAACCCGGATGATAGGAAACCTCGCCCCCCTCGTAAATTGGTGAAAACGCCACACGCATGAAATACTGTGGCGGCACTCCCGGATAGGTGAAGGCAGGGTCATTCGCGAACCCGAAGCGCTCGTAATAGGCGGGATTGCCCGCCAATACACAGCCTTCGGCACCGTCTGCACGCAGTCTCGAAAGCCCTTCTTCGACGAGGGCGCTGCCAATGCCCTGGCGTTGCCGTGCGGGGGCGACCGACAGTGGTCCGAGGCCGTACCACCCGCGATGCTTTCCATCGATCGCGACCGGCGAAAACGCGACATGCCCGACGATTTCGCCGTCGATTTCCGCCACAAGCGAGAGCGTCAGGGCATCGGCCTCGCGAAGGCGATCGATGATGAAAGGCTCGGTGCCGCTGCTGTAGGGATGGCCAGCGAAGGCAGCCGCCGTCAATGCGTGAATCGGGGCAATGTCGGCCGGGCGTTCCGTACGGATGATCATTCGACGGTGACCGACTTTGCGAGATTGCGCGGTTGGTCGACGTCGGTCCCCATGAAAACGGCCGTGTGATAGGCAAGAAGCTGGATGGGCAGCGAGTATATCATCGGGGAGATGATCTCTCCTACGTTCGGCAGAACGATGGTCGCCATCGTCGGAAGCTTGGATGCCCTTGCTCCGTCCTCGTCGGTGATCAGGATGATCCGCCCGCCGCGTGCCGCCACTTCCTGCATGTTCGACACCGTCTTCTCATAGAAGCGGTCGAAAGGCGCAATGACGATCACGGGCATGTTTTCATCGATGAGCGCTATCGGTCCATGCTTGAGCTCGCCGGCCGCATAGCCTTCGGCGTGGATGTAGGAAATTTCCTTGAGCTTGAGCGCCCCTTCCATCGCCAGCGGGTAGCTTGTCCCGCGGCCGAGGTAGAGCACATCGCGGCACTTCGAGAGTTCCCGGGCCAGATGCTCGATTGTCGGCTGGATGCTGTTCAGGACCGAGCTCATGATGCGCGGCATCTCGGCAAGCTGGCGGACAAGCTCCTGCTCTTCTGCCTGGCTGACCGTCCCCCGCGCCCTGCCCGCGGCAATGGCGAGCGCCGCCAGCACGGAGAGCTGGCAGGTAAAGGCCTTGGTGGAGGCAACGCCAATCTCGGGCCCCGCAAGGATGGGGAAGACCGCGTCGGATTCACGGGCGATCGTCGATTCGCGCACGTTTACGACTGCGCCAATCTTCAGGCCGTTCTCGCGGCAGTAGCGCAGCGAGGCGAGCGTATCGGCCGTCTCGCCGGACTGCGAGATGAAGAGCGCAGCAGACGCCGGATTCAACGGAATCTCCCGGTAGCGGAACTCGGAGGCGACATCGATCTCGACCGGCAGGCGGGCGTAGCGCTCGAACCAGTACTTGCCTACGAGGCCAGCAAGGTAGGCCGTGCCGCAGGCCGAAATCGCAAGGCTCGGAACGGTAGCAAAATCGATATCATCTGTTCCAGCCTTCGCGCGGTGCTCGATGAAGTCGACATAGTGGCTGAGCGCGTGCGAGACCACTTCCGGCTGCTCATAGATTTCCTTTTCCATGAAGTGCCGGTGGTTGCCCTTGTCGATCATGTAGGCCGCCGCCTGCGAAACCTGCCGGGGTCGCTCGACGCGATTTCCCTCCAGGTCGAAGACATAAGCCCCGTCCCGGCCGATAACCGCCCAGTCGCCGTCCGTCAGGTAGCTGATCTCGTTGGTGAAGGGTGCAAGAGCGATCGCATCCGAACCGAGGAACATTTCGCCCCGTCCGTAGCCGATCGCAAGCGGCGGTCCGCTGCGGGCGGCCATGATCGTAGAGGGATCATCCTCGAACATAACGGCGAGCGCATAAGCCCCACGGACGCGCCGCAGCATGGTGTGCATCGCCTCGCGTCGGCCAAGACCGTCGCGGCGGAGCTTGGCAAGCAGCTGCGCGACAACCTCGGTATCGGTCTGCGTGTGGAATTCCGCGCCGCCGGCGAGCAGCTCGTCCTTGATCTCCGAAAAATTCTCGATGATGCCATTGTGGACGACGGCTACGCCATCAGTGAAGTGCGGGTGGGCATTTGCTTCCGTCGGCGCGCCATGCGTGGCCCAGCGCGTGTGTGCAATGCCGGTCGTCCCGTCGAGCGGCTGTTCGTCGAGCCTCTTCTCCAGATTGAAGAGTTTGCCTTCCGCACGCCGCCGCTCGAGCTTGCCCGATACGATCGTGGCGACACCGGCCGAATCATAACCGCGGTACTCCAGCCTCCGGAGGGCGTCCACAAGCCTCGGCGCCACCGGCTGATTTCCGACAATACCCACAATTCCGCACATGTCTGCCCCGCTTCCTCAAGCCTCTTTCGGCCTTTGGTAGAGATTTTTGGCCGGAGCGCAATCATCCGGCCCGTCACTTTCGATTTCACGCGTTAACGCGTCAACAAACCGCCCTAACCTATTCGGCGGCTTTCTTTTTGGCGGCCTTGATCGCAAGGCTGCGCTCGCGGATCAGCCTGGCCCGACCCTCCTTGTTCTCCTGCCGGGCACGGCCGAAGGCCACTGCATCATCGGGCACGTTGACCGTGACCACGCTTCCGGAAGCCACATAGGCGCCATTCCCGATCTCGACGGGAGCAACCAGCGCGGAATTCGAGCCGATGAACGCGTCCTCTCCAATCCGTGTTATGTGCTTGTTTATGCCGTCATAGTTGCAGGTGATGGTTCCGGCCCCGATGTTGCTTCTCGCGCCGATGAAGGCATCACCGATATAGGTCAGGTGGTTGACCTTCGCCCCTTCTCCGATGCTCGCCTGCTTCACCTCGCAGAAATTGCCTACCTTCGAGCCGGCGCCGAGATCGGCACCGGGCCGCAGGCGCGCATAAGGCCCGACAGACGCACCGCTGCGCACGATCGCGCCCTCCAGATGAGAGAACGCATGCACGACCGCACCGCTTTCCACGATCACACCCGGTCCGAACACGACGTTCGGCTCGATGGTCACGTCACGGCCGATCTGAGTATCGAATGACAGGAAGACAGTCTCCGGCGCAATCATCGACACGCCGTCCAGCATGAGTTCGAGCCGTTTGCGCTCCTGCCAGAGCCGCTCGATGAAGGCGAGCTCAGCCCGTGTGTTGCAGCCCGTCAGCTCCTCCTCGGGAGCCTCCACGGCGATGGCTTTGCCACCCTCTGACCGGACGATTTCCACGAGGTCCGTCAGGTAGTATTCGCCCTTCACGTTGTCGTTGCCGATCTTGTCGAGCCATTCGAGCGCCCGGCGCCCGTTGATCGCCATCAGACCGCCATTGCAGTAGGCGATGGCGCGCTCCGCTTCGGTGGCATCCTTGTGCTCGCGGATTGCCACCAGCTCGCCGTTCTCCACGATAAGCCGCCCATAGCCGCTCGGATCCTGCGCCATGAAGCCGATGACGACGACATCGTTGCCCGCGCGCAGTTTTTCACGCGCAGCGTTCAGCGGTCCGTCCGTGATGAGCGGTGTATCTCCGAAGATGACCAGCACATCGTCATAGCCGCTGGCGATCGCCTCGCGCGCGGCGAGAGCCGCGTTCGCAGTGCCGAGCCGCTCCTTCTGGATGTAGGTGGAAACATTGATGGACGGGTTCTTGGCTGCGGTGGCCACTTTCTCGGCATCACGTCCGAGAACCAGTGCGACATCGTCGATTCCGGCGGTCGCAAGGGCATCTACGACATGCGCAATCATGGGCTTGTTGCCGATCGGATGCAGGACTTTTGACATCGACGACTTCATCCGCGTGCTTTCACCGGCGGCCAGGATGACCGCCAGGCAACTGCGCTTCGTCTCGGTATTCTGCATTCCATTCCCCTGTCTGCAATCGAAGTGACGCACCAATAGCAGTTCGCACTGCCGGGAGACAAAGGGATTTGTGAAGCACCCTATTCCGTCCGGCGCAGGCGGCTCTCGATAAGCTGCCCGCCTTCGTCGAGGATGGGATGGGCAACGGAGACGAGATGGGCGTTGATACGCTTGAGGTCGCGCAGTATGTCGAGATGAAGAGAGCTCGTCTGCAGGCTGTCGAGCCGCCCGTCCCGCAGCCGCTCCAGATGTCTTTCGGAAGACATCTTCTCCATCCGCCGGACGTCGACCTTCACCTGCATCATCTGCCGCGCGAGCTCGCCGTCGCGGGAAACGAATATGGTCTGGGCAATTCGCAGGTTCTCGATCGTGAGGTTGAAGAGCCCGCTCAGCTCCTGGTAGCCGTCGACGGAGAACATCAGCCCGTTGGTGATCTTCTTGCGCACCTGTTCCTGGAGGCTCTTCTCGATGATATCCCCGGCGTGCTCTAGGTTGATCGCATAGTCGATGATGACGATCGAGCGTGCCGAATTCTCCTCGCTTAGGCCGTGCCTCCCGAGCCGGGAAAGGTAGATCTTCACCTCCTGCTGAAGCTGGTCGACCTGCTTTTCGAGGGAGACCACATCCTTGAGCTCCTTGAGGTCGTTGGACGTGAATGCCTTCATCGTCCGCACTAGCATCGATTCGATGAGATCGCCGACACGGAGCACCTCTCGGGTGGCCCCCGCGAGCGCCACGACTGGATTGGCGAACGCCGTCTCGTCGAGGTAGCGTGGCCCGGTGTCGTTTTTCGTGTCGTTCGGAATGAGGCGTTCCATCAATTTGGACAGGGGCGACGACAGCGGCCAGAAGAGGATGGCGGCGCCAACGTTGAAGGCGAGATGCACGTCGACCGGAAGTTTCGCCTGCGGAATCGGCAAGGCGCCCAGCAGCGCCGCGAATTGATCCGCCAGGGGCAGGACGAGCAGACATCCGATTGCTCTGACGACGAGGTTGCCGATCGTCACGCGGCGCACCGAAGCGGGTGCACGCATCGTCGCGACAACCGGCGGTATGGCGCCGCCGAGATTCGCTCCCAGAACCAGGATCACTGTAAGCGCGGGCGCAAGATTGCCGGTTCCCGAAAGTGAAAGGATCAGGACGACCACGGCAAGGCTTGAAGAGGAGATGAAGGCAAGAACCGTGGAAAAGGCGAGCGCCACGGGCCATGCGTCCGAAAGCAGTCCAAGGAATGCAGCAAGTGCCGGCGATTGCCGCATCGGCTCGGTCGCAAGCGACAGGAGATGCAGGGAGAGCAGCATGAGCCCGATGCCTGTGATGGCCCTGCCCGCTCCGTGCCGTGCGGTCGAAGGTCCGGACTTGTAAATGGCAACACCCAAGAGGATGAACAACGGAGACAACCATTCGATGCCGGTTGCGACGATCCATGCCGTCACGGCCGTGCCGACGTTGGCACCGAGCAGCACAACCTGCGCCATGCGTGGCCTGACGAGGCCCCGCTCCACGAATGACGCCGTCATGAGGGCTGTGGCCGTCGAGCTCTGCAGGGCGAGCGTCGCAGCGAGGCCGGCGATGAACGAGCGCAGGCGTCCCTTGGTGCCGAGAGCGAGGCCCGAACGCAGCCTCGCGCCAAAGGCGTTCGTAACACCGTCTTTCACCTGAGCGAGCCCGAACAGCAGCAATGCGACGGCTCCGAAAAGGTTGATCATGACGATCGTTGAACTCACTGCCGTCCCACCCTGTTGCCGCTCCATCGAGCGCGATACTCTTTAAATCGAAGCCAGTGCCCGCCCTTGGTCAGACGTGCTCCGGTGTTCTTGCGGCATGATACAGGCTGAGTGGCATCGATGCGGCCAGAATCTCTCAATTATTTCAGAAAAAAATTGTTTGCCGACGAAATAATCCGTCAGGCCGTGGCCAGTTTGCGCCAACGTCCAGCGAATCGCATGCGAGGGCTTCGTCATCGGGCGGGAAAAGCAGGCCTCCCGGGCATCGCTAGGGACCCACTCGAACCGGTTGTCTTTGTGCGAACGGCATACTTCAATTCCGATAGACTTTCCGTTAAGAGACGGTTTCCGCCCAGCCGCTGGCTGCTGAACCAAGGAATGCTTGAAGATGCTCGAAACCCTGAGACGCGGCGCCCAGACTTGGGTCGCCAAAGCCCTGATGATCATTCTGGTCGTCTCCTTCGGCATCTGGGGCATATCGAGTTCCCTCGTGACGGCTGTGTCGAACTCCGTCGTGACGGTTGGCGATGTCAGTGTGTCCCCCACGGACTTCCGGCTTGCCTATGAGCGTCAGGTCGCCACGTTGTCGCAGCGTTTCGGGACGCGTCTGACGCGTGAACAGGCTCGCGCATTCGGCGTCGAGAACCAGGTCTTTGCTGAACTCGTTGCAGGGGCGACGCTCGACCAGCTTTCGCAGGACATGAACCTTGGCCTCTCCGAGGGCCGACTGGCACAGCTGATCGCCGACGATCCGGCGTTCCGCGGCGTCAACGGTCAGTTCGACCGCCTCGCCTTCTCGAGCACCCTGCGCAATGCCGGTCTTCGCGAGAACGACTACATCACCAACCGCAGCCAGGTGGCGGTCCGCAGCCAGATCGTCGAGGCGGTATCCGACGGCTACAAGGCGCCGGCAATCCTCACCGACGCGCTTCGCCAATACCGAAACGAAGCCCGCTCCGTCGATTACCTGCTCCTCAGCAACGCCAACATTGACGCGGTCAAGGCGCCGGCTGACGACGTGCTTGCACCCTGGTTCGAAGCCAATAAGGCAAAGTACAGGGCGCCCGAGTTTCGCAAGGTTGTCTACGTCACCCTCGAAGACAAGGACCTCGCCGATCCTTCGGCCATCACCGACGACATGGTGCGTGAGGAGTACGAGAGGACGAAGGACAAGTATCGGACGGCGGAGACCCGCACGATCGAGCAGCTTGCCTTCAAGGATCGCGCAGCTGCGGATGCGGCCGCGACGAAGCTTGCCGCCGGCACGAGTTTCGATGACATCGTCAAGGCCGAGGGCAAGACCTCCTCGGACGTCCTTCTCGGAGACTTCACGAAGGATCGCGTTCCGGATCCGCAGTTTGCCGACCCGGCTTTCGCCGTGGCGGCCGAAGGTGCCACGACACCGGTTGTGGAAGGCGCGTTCGGGCCGGTCATCCTGCGCGTGAGCAACATCCGTCCCGAGACGACGAAGACCCTGGACGAAGTCAAGGGCGATCTTCGCAACGAGCTTGCCCTTTCCGAGGCAAGTGACGGCATCATCTCGGTTCACGACAAGTTCGAGGACGCCCGGGCGACCGGCGCCACGGTCGCAGAGGCTGCCGACCAGTTGAGGCTCAAGGCAGTTACAATCGAAGCCATCGACAGCACGGGTAAGAACCCGGCCGGTGAGGACGTCGCAAGCATCCCCGAGGAGGCTGCACTGCTCGCCGAAGTGTTCAAGACGGACGTCGGCATGGAGGCCTCCACGGTCAATCTCGGTCGCGACGGCTACATCTGGTTCGAGGTTCTGGATGTCCAGCCCGAACGGGATCGTACGCTCGACGAAGTTCGCGATCGCGTCATTGCCGACTGGACGGCGGAACAGCAGCGCACTGCGCTTGCCGCCAAGGCCAAGGAGCTTGTAGAGCGGGTGACCAAGGGCGCGAAGCTCGCCGACATCGCCGGAGAAATGGGCCTCACGGTCGAAACAAAGGCCGGTTTGACCCGCGGCACCCAGGATCCGGTATTGAGCCCGGCCGCCGTCTCTGCCGCCTTCGGTGGTCCCGTCGGGCATGTGGCCGCCGCAGCCGGAGGCGATGGCGAAGGTCAGATCCTCCTTCAGGTGACGGACGTCAACTCCCAGGCCGTGCCTGACGCGCTTTCGAATGCCGAACAGCAGATCGAGGCTGTTGCCCGTGCCAGCGGCGACGACATCCTGGATCAGATAGTCAACGCGCTCCAGGCCTCCTACGGCGTTTCGATCAATCGGACGCTTGCCGAGCAGGTGATCAGCCAGTAGCCAGACAACGAGGAAGCCAAAGCGCACATGTCCGACCTGAAACCCTATATCGCCAAGGTCGCCGGCCGCACGCCGCTCAACCGCGATGAAGCGCGCGAAGCCTTCGAGATCATCATGTCGGGTGCGGCGACCCCATCGCAGATCGGCGGCTTCCTCATGGCGCTGCGTGTGCGCGGCGAGACCGTGGACGAGATCTACGGGGCTGTCGGCTCGATGCGGGCGCGCATGCTGCCCGTCAACGTGCCTTCGGACGCCATCGACATCGTTGGTACGGGGGCGATGGCACCGGCACCTACAATATCTCGACGCTTGCCTCGCTCATCGTCGCCGGCGCCGGGGTACCCGTCGCCAAGCACGGCAACCGGGCTCTCAGTTCCAAGGCCGGCACGGCGGATGCCCTGTCCTGCCTCGGGGTCAAGCTCGATATCGGCCCGGAGCAGATCTCCCGCTGCATTCAGGAGGCTGGTCTCGGCTTCATGTTCGCAAGCCAGCATCATCCCGCCATGAAGCACGTAGGCCCGTCCCGCGTGGAACTCGGCACCCGGACCATATTCAACCTGCTCGGGCCGCTCTCCAACCCCGGTGGGGTCGGCATGCAGCTGCTCGGTGTCTACTCCCCGGAATGGCTGCGGCCACTCGCAGAAGTCCTTCGCGATCTTGGATCCAAGCGCGTTTGGGTCGTGCACGGCTCCGGGCTGGACGAGATCACCACCACGGGCACGACGCAGGTCGTTGCGCTCGAGGATGGTCAGATCAGCAGTTTCGAACTGTCGCCGGCCGACTTCGGACTTGAACAGGTCGAGCTCGAAGCCATCCGCGGGGGCGATGGTGCCCATAATGCCCAGGCGCTGCGTGCGGTGCTCGACGGGGCTGACATGCCCTATCGCGACGTTTCTCTGGCCAATGCGGCCGCCGCGCTTCTGATCGCCGGCAAGGCGGGAAGCCTCGCGGAAGGCATGGAACTTGCGCGCGGCTCGTTGGCAAGCGGCAGTGCGCGGGCAGCACTCGACCGGCTGATTGCCGTTTCCAACGCGGCAGATTGAAGGTAGGCTTTCCCGATGACCGACATCCTGAAGAAGATCGAAATCTACAAGCGTGATGAGATCGCCGCCGCCAAGGCTCGGGTCCCCGTCGCAGAGCTCCGCGCCATGGCAAGGGATAGCGAGGCCCCGCGCGGATTTCACGCCAGCTTGCGGCAGAAGCAGGCCGAGGGCGCGTTCGGCCTGATCGCCGAGATCAAGAAGGCAAGCCCGTCCAAGGGACTGATCCGCCCGGACTTCGACCCGCCGGCGCTCGCCAAGGCATATGAGGAGGGCGGCGCCGCCTGTCTTTCTGTGCTGACGGATGCTCCGAGCTTCCAGGGTGCGCCGGAATTCCTCACGGCAGCCCGCGCGGCCTGTGCGCTGCCGGCCCTGCGCAAGGACTTCATGTTCGACAGCTACCAGGTTCTCGAGGCGCGTGCCTGGGGAGCCGATTGTATCCTCCTCATCATGGCGTCGCTCTCCGACGACGATGCGCGCATGCTCGAGGACGCCGCATTCTCGCTCGGAATGGACGTTCTGGTCGAGGTACACGACGAAGCCGAGATGGAACGCGGATTGCGCCTCCGTTCGAAGCTTATCGGCATCAACAACCGCAACCTGCGCACCTTCGAAGTCGATCTCGCCGTTTCCGAGCGCCTGTCTAAGATGGTGCCCGAGGACAAGCTGCTGGTCGGAGAGAGTGGCATCTTCACCCACGCCGACTGCCAGCGTCTCCGGCTATCGGGGATCTCGACGTTCCTCGTCGGAGAGAGCCTCATGCGCAAGGAGGACGTGGCAGCGGCCACGCGGGAGCTCCTTACAGGTTCTGCTTCCCTGTTGGCGGCGGAGTAACGAATGTCCGGTCTCACTCACATCGATGCCGCCGGGACGGCGAACATGGTCGACGTGGGGGACAAGACCGAGACGGTCAGGGTGGCTGTCGCGGAAGGCTATGTCCGCATGGCGCCGGAGACGCTTTCCCTCATCCGTTCCGGCAATGCCAAAAAAGGCGATGTGATCGGCACGGCACGGCTGGCTGGAATCATGGCCGCCAAGCGCACGTCCGATCTCATTCCGCTCTGCCACCCGCTCATGCTGACGAAGGTTGCCGTCGACATCTCGGAAGACCCTGCCCTCCCCGGGCTCAGGGTTGAGGCCATGGCAAAGTTGAGCGGCCGGACAGGCGTCGAGATGGAAGCGCTCACTGCAGTCAGCGTCGCCTGCCTCACCATCTACGACATGGCCAAGGCCGCGGACCGCGAAATGGAAATCGGCGGCGTCCGGCTCGTCGAGAAATCCGGGGGACGTTCCGGCGACTATCGCCGCGACGAGACAGCACGCACATGAACCTTCTACCCGTCGCCGAGGCCCTGGACCGTTTGCTGGCGGCTGCCGTGCCTTCAGAGCGGACGGAAATCGTGCCCCTCCACGACGGCGCAGGCCGCGTGCTTGCGCAAGACGTTCGAGCCCGCCTGACCCAGCCGCCCTTCGATAATTCAGCAATGGACGGCTATGCGCTTCGCCACTCCGATATCGAGAAGCCCGGATCGGTACTGGCCGTCGTCGGAACGTCCGCTGCAGGGCACGCTTTCGGAGGCACGGTAGAACCCGGTCAGGCGGTACGGATTTTCACCGGCGCACCTCTTCCAGCGGGTGCGGATACCGTCCTTCTGCAGGAGGACGCGGAGAGACTGGACGAGCTTAGGGTGCGAACGACCTTCGTGCCAGCAAAGGGTCGTCACATCCGGCCACGCGGCCAGGACTTTACCGAGGGCGAAGTCGTCCTGCACAGCGGTGACCTCCTCGACGCCGGTCGCCTCACGGTCGCTGCTGCGATGAATTATCCGGAGCTCACGGTCTATGCCCGACCGCGGATCGCCCTCATCGCCACCGGCGACGAACTCGTGGCACCGGGAACACCGCCCGGCCCCAGCCAGATCGTCGCGTCCAACGGTTTCGGCGTCGCGGCTCTTGGACGGGAGGCTGGCGCGGAGATCGTTGATTTCGGCATCGTAAAGGACGATCCCGTCGCACTGCGGGCGGTCATTGAGGCCGCCGCCGCCACAGCCCCGACGTGATCGTGACCCTCGGAGGTGCGTCCGTCGGCGACCATGACCTCGTCCAGGGCGTGATGCGAGAAGCGGGTATGCAGCTCGATTTCTGGCGTATCGCAATGCGCCCGGGAAAACCCTTGATGGTCGGCAAATTGGGTAAGGCACAGGTGTTCGGCCTGCCCGGAAATCCGGTTTCGAGCCTCGTTTGCGGTTTGTTGTTCCTGGAACCCCTCGTGCACCGGCTCGCTCGAACCCCGGCCAGGAATCGTTTGCGCACGCTGGTGACCGCGACCGCTCTAGCCGAGAACGATCGCCGCCAGGACTATTTGCGCGCACGCATCATCCGCTTGCAGGATGGCTCGCTCGCGGCGAGTGCGTTCGGCCAGCAGGACTCCTCCATGATGAAGGTTTTTGCCGGATCGGACTGCCTGATCGTCCGCCCGCCGCATGCCCCGGCACTGGAAGCCGGCGCGCAATGCGATGTCCTCATGCTGCGGGAGCCAGCCTGAGATTCTCGCTGCTTCGTCGAGAATAATCTCGCATTCTGCGCCGTACCTTCACGAAATCTTATCCACTTGCGGAACACATATGGAACATATAGTGTCTGTTCTGGATTTGTTTCACTAATGATTCTGGGGTGCAGGATATGCTGACGCGCAAGCAACAGGAACTTCTCTTGTTCATCCACGAGCGGATGAAGGAGTCGGGAATCCCGCCATCCTTTGATGAAATGAAGGATGCGCTCGACCTGGCATCCAAGTCCGGCATCCACCGGCTCATCACGGCGCTGGAGGAAAGAGGCTTCATCCGCCGCCTCCCGAACAGGGCGCGCGCCCTCGAGGTCATAAAGCTGCCGGACTCCTATTCATCGAGCCTTCAGCCGAAGCGCGGTTTCTCGCCGAGCGTGATCGAGGGAAGCAGAGGCAAGACACAGCCGCCTCCAGCACAGAAAGCGGCGGCAGGCGACGACTTCTCCTCGTCGGTCTCCATCCCCGTCATGGGCCGGATCGCTGCCGGTGTGCCGATTTCCGCTATCCAGAACAACACCCACGACATTACCATTCCGGCCGAAATGATCGGCAGCGGCGAGCACTATGCCCTTGAGGTCAAGGGCGACTCGATGATCGAGGCCGGCATTCTCGATGGTGACACCGTCATTATCCGGAATGCCAGCAACGCCAATCCGGGTGAAATCGTAGTAGCCCTCGTGGACGACGAGGAAGCGACGCTAAAGCGGTTCCGTCGCAAGGGTGCGTCCATCGCTCTCGAGGCGGCAAACCCCGCATACGAAACAAGGATCTTCGGCCCTGACCGCGTGAAGATCCAGGGAAAGCTTGTGGGGCTCATCCGCCGCTATCATTGAGGCACGCGTCCGCCTGACGCCTACTCCGCCTTGAACTGATTGCTGCGCCAATCATATGTACGGTGCATGGCCCATGGCCTGTCCAATGACGTGATCGACGTCTCGATGCGGGCGTTCGCGGGAAATGACCCGTGCCCGCCCAGAGCATAGATTTCGAGCGCTCCTGTCCGCCTCAACGTCTGTGCCGTTACGATGGTGGCACTGCAAGCCGCGGATTTCAGGAATTGCGGCGCGATCACCAGATCTGCCGTTCCGCAGGCCGCTGCAAGGTAGGCCGGATCCTCGATTGCCACGATGCGCCATCCGGAAGGCGACCGTACGGCACACCATTGTTTCGGGCGGCATAGGAACCGCGAGGGTTCGGCTTGCGCGCCAAACGCCTCCTTCATCGCCGCGCGGACGGCTGGGCCGTCCTCCATTTTATGGTCGCGACCGGACAGCGTTTGACGCCGGGTTGCTGTCTCGCCGAATGTACTGGCACGCGCTGCGGCCATGTGGGGGGGGCTGTAGGGACCGAGACGCAGAGCTCGCCGCCACTGATCATAGACGAAGGCTGGCGGTTTCTGCCTGTTGATCGACACGCCTGTTGCAGAGACCACGCCAACGAGTTTTGCATCCTCGGAAACGAGTACCTCCGGCAGCCTCGTTTCCGGGAGGAGTGCCAGGATGCCAGCCGCGATGAGCGGAAGGCCGATAAGCCGCAGTCTCGTATGCAGGATGCAGAGCAAGCCGCCGCCCGCTGCGATCAGGTAGACGCTTTCCTGCGGTAGGCGGCCAGTGACGATTTCCCCTCCCCACCCCGCGACCCAGTGCGACATGTCGATCATCCACCCTATCCCCTTGCCCATCACATAGAGGGCAGGTTGGTCGATCCCGAACGGCATGAGCAGCATTGCGATCATGCCTGCGGGCATGACGACTAGGCTGATGACGGGCATGGCGACGAGATTTCCGGCAAGCCCGAATGCCGGAATGCGATGGAAATGCGCCATGGAGTAGATAAGGGTGGCGAGGCTTCCAACCAGTGACGACAGAACCAGTCCGCTGATGAAGGCCGTGACCGGTCGCAGGATCCGGGTAGTCCTGAGCGAGGCCGTCGCGCGTTTTACCGGGCGATCACGCCAGATAGCATAGGCGGCCACCAGTCCGAGCGTAGCCGCGTAGGACATCTGGAAGCCCGGTCCCGTCACCGCCGACGGCGTGACGGCGAGGATGACCAGCGCCGAAAGGGCGATGTTGCGCAGGCTGATCGCAACACGGTCGAAGAACACGGCTATGAGCATGATCGAGATCATGATCCAGGACCGCACTGCCGAAACGGCGCCGCCGGAGATCAGGATGTAGAGCGTCACCATCCCGAGCGCACCGGCTGCTGCGAACTTTCTGATGGGATAGCGCTCGGCAAGCCCCGGAAAGATCACAAGCACCGACCGGGCGCCGACCAGGAAGGTACCGGCCGCGAGCACCATGTTGAGGCCGGAGATTGCGAGCACATGCGCAAGTCCCGCCTGCCTCAGTGCTTCGACGGTCTCGTCGCTGATCGCGCGCTGTTCGGCGGTGACGAGAGCCGCAGCGATCGCACCGGAATCCCCCGGAATCGCGTCCCGAATTCTATCCGAGATCCCGTTTCTCCATCCCTCCACTTTCTGCCAGAAGGCCTCGCGCAGACCAACCGCTTCGACATCCTCCATGCGCGTCTGAATGAGCTCGGGTTTTCCGTAGAAGAAACCGACGGCACCCGTGCCGGCCATGTAGGCATCGAAGGAAAAGTCATTGAGACCAGGGAGGGCTGGTCCCGAGGGAGGGCTCAGTCTCGCTCGCCCCGTGATGATGTCCCCCAAATCAAAAGGGGCGCTCTTTCCTCGGGAGATAATGTTGATGGTCATCGGAGGACGCCTGAGCGCAGGGTCATGCGTGCTGGTGAGCCTCAGGGTGTATCGGACACGACCGCCCGCGTCCGCCTCCCTCGCCAGAACGCGCCCCTCGACAGTCGTCGTCACCGGGCAGTCCAACAGGATCGTCGACATTCTCTCGCTTTCCCAGGCCGCGAAGAGCATGCCAAGCGGCATCAGGAAAGCGGCGGCGGCGACAGGCATTCTCCAGTCCGGCGCGTATCGCATGCGGAAGGCCGGCCACGCGAATACGGCGCAGGAAAGGGCGACAAAGACGAGTGGCGGATCATGGGGAAGCAAGAACCACAAACCGGACCCCGTCCCCAACAGCACGGGAACAAAGAGGAAGAAATGCCCGTGGTCACCCTCGGTGGCGATTGCCTCGCGCGCCTGTCCGCCTAGACCGTTGGCGCGGTGAATGGCGTTCCTGAGCCTTTGCCCGACGCCGTGGCGGATGTCCGCCCCTTGCCTCGGAAACGATTTCTGCACTTCAACCTTGGGATGCGGCAGCCGAGGAACCTGACCCTCGATGTCAGCCTGCAGCGCATCATGCGTGTCCTCGCTTATCCGCATTCGAAGGCGAACTCCGCAAACCGCGGAGGATCATGCAGTCAATTGCGCGTCATTGCAATCTACGGTCGATAAAACGGCCTGTCAGAGGACAGAAGATATGCCCCCTCCCTAATTTTAGTTTCACGCCCAGAAGTTGCTTGCAACTGCAGCGGAAGAGTAGATATTGCGTTGCCGGGACGCCGTATTGCAACGCACCATTCTCCCTTCGTCATGCTTGGCAGGGGGGCGCAAATGGGATAGCAACACCGCAGTCTACAGGTCTGGCACAAAACTGTGCCACGTGGCAGAAACGGAGGTCGTGATGACAGGAAAAAGCGCGGATGTATCGATAAGTGGCAAGTCCATCGAGTTGCCGGTACGATCCGGGTCGATTGGTCCGGACGTTATCGATATCGGAACGCTCTACAAGCAGACCGGTTCGTTCACTTATGATCCGGGCTTTACGTCCACGGCCTCATGTGAATCCAAGATCACCTACATCGACGGCGACGAAGGTGTCCTGCTTCACCGCGGTTACCCGATCGAGCAGCTCGCCGAGCACGGCGACTTCCTTGAAGTCTGCTACCTGCTTCTCTACGGCGAACTGCCGACCAAGGCACAGAAGGACGACTTCGACTATCGCGTAACGCATCACACGATGGTGCACGAGCAGATGAGCCGCTTCTTCACCGGCTTCCGTCGCGATGCGCATCCGATGGCCGTCATGTGCGGCTGTGTCGGCGCCCTCTCGGCCTTCTATCACGACTCCACGGACATCACGGATCCGCACCAGCGCATGGTCGCGAGCCTGCGCATGATCGCCAAGATGCCGACGCTCGCCGCGATGGCCTACAAGTACCATATCGGCCAGCCCTTCGTTTACCCGAAGAACGACCTCGACTACGCGTCGAACTTCCTGCGCATGTGCTTTGCTGTTCCGTGCGAAGAGTATGTCGTGAACCCGGTTCTGGCACGCGCCATGGACCGCATCTTCATCCTGCATGCCGACCACGAGCAGAACGCATCGACCTCGACTGTCCGCCTCGCCGGCTCCTCGGGCGCCAATCCGTTCGCCTGCATCGCCGCCGGCATCGCCTGCCTGTGGGGTCCGGCCCATGGTGGCGCGAACGAGGCTGCGTTGAACATGCTCGCGGAAATCGGCTCGGTCGACCGTATTCAGGAATTCGTCGCAAGGGCCAAGGACAAGAACGACCCCTTCCGCCTGATGGGCTTCGGACATCGCGTCTACAAGAACTACGACCCGCGCGCCAAGATCATGCAGAAGACCACGCATGAGGTTCTGGCCGAACTCGGTCACAAGGACGATCCGCTTCTCGAAGTGGCGATGGAACTGGAGCGCATCGCGCTGACCGACAGCTACTTCATCGAGAAGAAGCTTTATCCGAACATCGACTTCTACTCCGGCATCACGCTGAAGGCCCTGGGCTTCCCCACGACCATGTTCACCGTGCTCTTCGCTCTTGCGCGCACCGTCGGCTGGATCGCGCAGTGGAACGAGATGATCGAGGATCCGGAACAGCGCATCGGCCGTCCGCGCCAGCTCTATGTTGGTGCACCGAAGCGCGACTACGTACCGGTTTCGAAGCGTCAATCCTGAGGCAGGCCCTCAAAAGACAAAGCCCGGTCAGAAATGACCGGGCTTTTTTTTTGTCAGCAGTTCGAGGACGATCGCCGCGGCGTGTTCTCCAGGCGGCATTTCCGTCTGCATCCGTCGATGGACAAGCGCGTAGCCTTCCATGACCGCGCGACGCTGAAGTGTGTCGCAGGAGAACCTCTCGATCGCACGCGCAAGGGCCGCGGGACGAATTGCCTCGTTCAGATATTCCGGCACGATGACGTAATCAGCAATCAGGTTGGGCAGCGCCGCAGTCCAGGTCTTAATGCGTTTCGCCATCAGCTTGACCAACCAGTCGACCTTGTAACAGGAGATGGCTGGAACACCTGCGAGTGCTAGCTCGAGAATAACCGTTCCCGAGGCGGCGAGCGCGACGTCTGCCTCCGAGAAGGCCTTCCACTTGTCGGCCACTGTCGCCGTGATGACCGGCTTGATCGCCCAATCCGCCGTGAGTTCCCTGACCAACGCTTCCTGTGTCGATACCGTCGGCAGGAGAAATCGCATGCCGGGATTTCGCGTGGCGAGCATCTGGACGGTTTCCGCAAAGAGCGGCATCAACCGGACGATCTCGGTCGATCTTGATCCGGGCAAGAGGAGGCAGGTCGTTTGCGCCGGATCTTGCAGCACTTCCTTGGCAAGCTGCTGCCTCCGGATTGCCTGAACCCTGTCATCTGCAGAAAGCCTGTGCCCTACATAGGTGGTCGGCGGACCGCCCAGCCTCGCCATGACTTCCGGCTCGAACGGCAGCACCGCCAAGACGTGGTCCACATAGGGCACCATCTGGCGCGCGCGTTCTTCCTTCCAGGCCCAGACGCTGGGACACACGTAGTTCACGATCGGAAGATCGGGTAGTTTCCTGCGCACCTTCCGGGCAACGCGGTGCGTGAAATCGGGACTGTCGATGATGATGAGAACGTCCGGTTTTTCCGCGACGATCGCATCGGCTGTCTGTCGAATGCGCCGGACAAGGCTTGGCAGCCGGGCGAGCACTTGCGTAAGTCCCATGATCGACAGTTCGGAATAGTCGAAAAGAGACTGGAGGCCCTGCCTGTGAAGGGACTCGCCGCCGACGCCGACCAGCGACACCCCATTGGGCAATCTCCGCCGGAGCGCTTCGACCAGATCACCGCCCAGAAGATCCCCCGAAACCTCTCCGGCGATGACTGCGATCTTGAGCGGCGTTCCTGTCACGTGGCGGGTGTCCTCTGGCGCGGAAGGATCCCGGTCACGAAGAGCCCCCTCGAATTTGCCTCGTCCGCAAGTCTTTCGCTCTCGAGGACGAGCGAACGCCCGGCTTCGACTGCAATCCCGGCAAGGCCGGCATCGGCAGCGCGGCGCAATGTCTCTATGCCGATTGACGGCAGGTCGGCACGCACATCCTGATTGGGTTTGCAGAGCTTGACCAGGACGCCCTTGCGTCGCGCGGAGATGCGACCCTGCCGCCTAAGCTCGCTGACCCTTTCAAGCATGGCATCGGTGCCTTCGGCACCTTCGAGCGCCACCACCCTGCCCCCGACGGCGACTGCCCCCTGCCCGACATCGAGATCTCCGAGTGCGAGGGCTGCCGCGGAACCGGCAATGATGTCGTGCCGGTCGTCATCGTCGGGCCGGACGCGTCCGATCGGTCCCTCTACGGCGAGCAGGTCGGGCACAATATCCTGTACGCCGACCACTCTTACGCCGTTGGCCTCGATCAGGCGGATGACCATCTTGAGAACTTTGTCGTCGCCGCCCGTGATCAAGGTCCGGACGATGGCCGGCATCTGCATGATTGTCTTGAGAGTTGGGCGGATATCACGCCATTCGGGGCGCCGGCGAACCGCACCCGAGAGAACGGCCCGATCAATGCCTTCCCGGCGAAAGGCTTCGCTCATTCCCGCATAGTCGCCGACGCCGACGGTCTGGTGATCGAAGGAAGACCAGTCCTGGTCGGATTCGTTGCCAAGGGCGAGAATATAGGGGCTTTCTCCCCGAGAGCGCGCCGCTTCCGCCACATAGAGCGGAAGCAATCCTGCGCCGGCGATGATTGCCAGCCGCTTCGAACTGTCGGGCTGGCGTATGCTCATCCGGTTCAGCCCTTGTTTCCTCGATTGGGCGAGGAAAGCGCACGGTCGCTGTCTACCGCAATGAAATCCAGGATCTCCATCACCGGCGCGCAACCCGCATATTCGTCGCGGATCGCGGCGGCATTCGCCCTGATCGAGCCCTCGCCTTCGAAGATCTGCTTGAAGGCACGGCGGACAGTGTGGATCACAGACTTCTCGATACCGGACCGGCTCATGCCGACCACGTTGAGGCCGCCGAGAACGCCCGGGTTTCCATTCAGCATGCCGTACGGGATGACGTCATAGGCAACACCCGAAAGCCCGCCAACGAAGGCATGGCGTCCGATGCGCGCGAATTGGTGAACAGCTGATCCGCCACCAAGGATGGCACGGTCCTCGACCGTCACATGACCGGCAAGCATCACGTTGTTCGACAGGATGATGTCGTTGCCGAGGATGCAATCGTGCGCCACATGCGAATAGGCAAGAAACAGGTTGCGATCGCCGACGACCGTCTTGCCGCCCCCACCTGTCGTTCCGGTGTTCATCGTGACGCCTTCGCGGATGGTATTCATCTCGCCAATTGAAAGCGTCGTCTCCTCGCCGGCGTGATGGATGCTCTGCGGATCGCCGCCGATGACTGCGGATGGGAAGATGCGGGTGCCACGGCCGATTGTGGTGCGTCCCGTGACGACGACATGGGTGAGAAGCTCCACGGCATCGCCCAGCACCACCTTCGGCCCGACATGGCAAAAGGGTCCTACCACGACGTTCTCGCCGATCACCGCACCGTCTTCCACGACGGATAGCGGATGGATCTTCGCACTCGCTGCAATCATTTTCAGGCTTCTTCCTTGTTGACGATCATGGCGCCGATATCAGCTTCGGCGACAAGTTGCCCATCAACTTTTGCATCACAGTGAAACTTCCAGATATTGCCCCGCTGCTTCTGCTTGGACACGTGGAACTCGACGCGATCGCCGGGCACGACCGGCTTGCGAAAACGCGCATTGTCGATGGTCATGAAATAGACCAGGTTCGAGCCGCGACCAGACTTGCGTGCGCAGATCGCACCGGCAGTCTGCGCCATGCCCTCGATCAGAAGCACGCCTGGCATGATCGGCTGATCCGGGAAATGACCGGTGAATTGCGGTTCGTTGACCGTTACGTTCTTGATCCCGATCGCCGAATTGTCTCCGTCGATGTCGATGATCTTGTCCACCAGCAGAAACGGATAGCGATGGGGAAGAAGGGTCAGAATCTCACGCAACTCTGCTACGCCGAGAGTTGCTTTCGGCTCATCACTCATCTTTTGCTCCCTGCTTTTTGTCTCTCTTGCTGGCCCTCAGGGACATCTCGGCGATATCGCGAAGGAAATCGCGCATGGGACGCGCCGGAATCCCGCCGTACCGTTCGCCGGCCGGAATGTCCGCGACGACACCGCTCATCGCGGCGATCTGCACTCCGTCCCCGATCGTGATATGTCCGTTGATTCCCGATGCGCCGCCGATCATCACGCCATCTCCGATGCGCGTGCTGCCCGCGATGCCCACACCACTGACGATACCGCAGTGGCGGCCGATGCGGACGTTATGGCCGACCTGCACCTGATTGTCGATCTTCGTTCCTTCACCGATGACAGTGTCGTCCATCGTGCCTCGGTCGATCGTCGTGTTCGAGCCGATTTCCACGTTGTCCTGGATGATCACGCGGCCAACCTGCACGATCTTGATCATGCCCCCTTGGGGCCTGGTCCGTAGCCGAAGCCATCCTGGCCGATACGCGCACCAGGGTGGAGGATCACTCCATTGCCGACAAGGGCGCATTGCACCGTCACGCCGGCCGCAATCGTGCAGTCTCTTCCGATCTTGACCCCTGCACCGATGATGGTACCTGCGCCGATCCGCGTCCCCTCGCCGATCTCGGCGTCCTTGCCGATGACGGCCATAGGCTCGATCTCGACGTTGGCTTCGATCCGCGCGCTGGCGTCGACATAGGCTGAAGGAGAAATTTCAGCAGGCATCGAGACGGTCGCAGCCGGTCTCATGGCCTGCGGATGAAGAATTTCACCGGCAAGCGCGAATGCGGTGTGCGCGCGGGATGTCACGAGGACAGCAACGTGGGAAGGCACGAGCGGGGCGAGCGCGCGATCGCACAGGATCGCGGACGCTTCGCAGGTGTCGAGCTCACCTTTGCTCTTGCGCGATAACATGTAGCATAGATCCCCGGTCTTGGCCCGATAGACGGGAGAAACCCTGTGGATCAGCTTGTCGGCTGCCGACGCATCAACGAGCTCCGCCCCAAGGCGGGTCGCCAGGTCGCCCAGGCGAACACCGTCGTGGGACGGAAAAAACCAATTATGTTCCATCCGCTATAGCTCCAGAACAGTTCACGTTTCGCAGTTCTGGACTGCCAGGATCAGAACTGCGAAGAGATGCCGAACTTGAAGCGCTGGGTCTCGTCGAAGTCTTCTTTCTTGATCGGGATCGCGTAGTCGAACCGCAGCGGGCCGAACGGAGACGCCCAGATCAAGCTTGCACCGACGGAGGCCCGCAGAGAGGCATCCGTGCCTTCGGCCGTATCGCCACCCAGCTTGACCTTATTGCCGTAGAGCGTACCCGCATCAGCGAATACCGCACCGCGGAAACCGGCGTCACGCGATACGCCCGGAAGCGGGAAGGATGCTTCCGCCGACGCGGTGAAATAGGTCGTACCGCCGAGCGAATCGCCGTTGGTCATGCGCGGGCCGATACCGGCGCTCTCGAAGCCGCGAATATCGCTGGAGCCGAGCGTGAACTGGTCGAAGACCTGAACATTTCCGTTCGTGGGCGTCATGTAACCGGCGCCGAGCGCAAGCGAGCCGATGATGTCGGCGTCGCGCATCAGCGTCTGATAGTAACGGCCCTTACCGTAGATCTTGTAGTAGTCCGAATCGCCGCCGATACCCGCGAATTCGTTGGTCAGGGTAGCATAGATACCCTCCCTCGGAAGAATGCGGTCATCGAGCGAATCATAGGTAATCACGTTCGATACAGACGAACGCACCCACGGACCCTGCGTCACCACTCGACGGTAAGGCACGGACAGATCGTCAAGATCACCCGAGTTGTAGTCGAATTCCGTATAGTTGTAGCGGAACGTCGTCGACAGTTCTTCGGTGATCGGAGCGGTCACGCGAAGGCTGAAGCCCTGCGTGTTGACCGAGTAGTTGTCCTCGGAGTCGTCCTCGTTGCGGAAGAGGTCGAAACCAGCCGCCAGACGGTAGCCGAGGAAGTACGGCTCGGTGAAGGACAGGCTGTAGTCGCGCGAATCGGCGCCTGCACCTGCAGCAACCCGGATGTACTGACCACGGCCGAGGAAGTTCTTTTCTTCGATCGAGGCTTCAACCTTGAAGCCGCCGTCGTTGCCAGTCTCGTAGCCGGCGCCGATGCCGAACGAACCGGTCGACTGATCCTGAACGTCGACGACGAGGACGACACGATCGGGCTGGCTGCCCTGCGTCGTGGAAATGTTGACGGCAGCAAAGAAGCCGAGCGCCTCCAGGCGACGCTTCGCGCGAGTGATCACTTCCTGGTTGAAAGCGTCACCTTCGCTGATGTCGAACTCGCGACGAATGACATAGTCACGGGTACGGGTGTTGCCGCGGATCTCAATGCGCTCGACATAGGCACGCTCGCCCTGGTCGACGAGGTAGTCGACCGCGATGGTGCCGGTGCCGAAGTCACGGTTGCCGCGCGGGGTAACGCGCGCGAACGGATAACCCTTGGCAGCCACGCGCCGGGAGATCTCCGACATGGAGTCCTGAACGTCACGGGCACTGTAGGTGCGGCCGGGCTTCGTCTCAAGCAGACCCCTCAATTCTTCGGGGTCAATGCCTTCGACGGTCGATTCGACATTAACGTCGCCGAACTTGTAGCGCTCGCCCTCTTCAACGGTGAACGTTACCGTGTACTTGTTGGTCGCCTCATCAAGAACAGCTTCCGAAGAGATGACCCGGAAGTCGGCGTAGCCGTTATTGAAGTAGAACTGGCGCAGCGCTTCTTCGTCAGCGCGCAGCTTGTCCTCGTTGTAAACGTCCTTGCGCGACAGGAAGGTCAGGATACCGGATTCCTTGGTATTGATGACCGACTGGAGCCGCGAATTGCTGTAGGCCTGATTGCCGACGAAATTGATCTGGGCGATCTTCGTGCGATCACCTTCGTTGATGACGAAAGCAAGGTTGACGCGCCCTTCACCGACAGGAACGACCTGCGTGGTCACAGTGGCATCGCTACGGCCGATTGCGGCGTAGGCATCGCGAATCGCCTGGATGTCGGACTGGACGGTGGTCTCGCTGTACGGTCCGAGCGATTCGGAGCGAACAACCGTCTTGAGCTTCTCGTCCTTGATCTTCCGGTTGCCGTTGAAGACGACCTGGTTGATCAGCTGATTCTCGGAAACGGTGACGACCAGCGTTCCGCCGGATACGCCCATCTGCACGTCCGAGAAGTAGCCGGTCGCGAAGAGACGTTGGATCGACGCATCGATATCTGTGTTGCTGAAAGTCTTGCCGGGCACGATCGTGATGTTGGCGCGGACCGTCTCAGCGCTTACGCGCGTCGCCCCACGAACCTCGACGCGCTGAATCACGGCAGCTTGTGCAGAAGTAGCGGAAACAAGGGTGACAGCAGTACCCCCGGTGGTCACCAAACTCGCAGACAGCGCAACGGCGGACACAGCGTTCAAAAATCTTGAACCAGCTTTCATCTTCACAACTTACCTTTGTTTCAACGTCACGAAACAGGGGCTTGCGCCCCGACTCCGGTCACGTTTGCCGTTTTAACCGCTTTTGCCATACAAGCAAGGTCGCCCGTTAATTTCTGTTTACTTCGATTCAAACCGTGGCCCATTGGTCACTACGGACTGAAATCAGGGTAAACAGACTCTTATTGCGACCGCCGCATCAGCGGAAAAAACTCCCTCAATTCTTCTCTGCGCGAACCTTTCGGTCTCAGCCCAGAAGTCGCGAAATATCATTCCACGTGGCGAAAACCATAAGCATCAGAACGAGCATCATCCCGATCCTGAAAGCGATTTCCTGCGCACCAGGGCCGACCGGTTTTCCCCGGACAGCCTCAACCGCATAAAACATCAAATGGCCGCCATCAAGTACCGGAACGGGCATTAGGTTCAAAAGTCCAATGGAAACAGACAGAACGGCTGCAAGCTGAAGCACTGCTGCAACACCGAGCGTCGCCATCTGGCCGGACGCCTGGGCGACACGGATCGGACCACCGAGCTGATCGGCCTTCATTCGCCCCACGACGAGGTTCGACAGGTAGTCGAAGGTCCCTGTCACGATATGCCAGGATTGCACCACGCCCTGCCCCACGGCTGCGAGCGGACCATATTCAATGACACGGAAGTTGCCGCTTTCCTGCGTGGTCACAATGCCGATGACGCCAAGTTCCATCTTGTTGCCGAACTGGTCGGTGAGCTCGGTACGCTGGGGGATCATCGGAAGATCGAGAGTGGCGCCATCCCGGCGGATCGTGACGACGACCTGCATCTCCGGTCGCACGCTCACATACCGCCGCACGTCGTCGAACGTGTTTACGGGGGTGCCGTCGAGGGCAACGAGAAGATCTCCCGGCTTCACACCGGCCGCCGCGGCGGCACTGTCGGGCCGGACTTCGGACACGATCGGATCGGCGACCTGACGTCCGTACAGGGAGAACATGACAGCGAAAATCGCGATCGCGAGGATGAAGTTGGCGAACGGCCCGGCCGCTACAGTGACTGCGCGTCTCCAGAGCGAAGCACCGAGAAAAGTCCGTGCCTTTTCCTGCTCCGACAGGGTCGTGAACTTGCCATAGTCGGGCGTGGATGCCGCATCGTCGTCGCCGTTGAACTTGACATAGCCCCCGAGCGGGATGGCGCAGAGCTTCCAACGCGTACCGTGCCGGTCGTTGAAGCCGATCAGTTCCGGACCGAACCCGACCGAGAAGGCCGTGACGCCGATTCCGCACCAGCGCCCGGCAAGGTAATGGCCCATCTCGTGGACGAAGACGATGAGCGTCAGCACGATGAGAAATGGAACAATGTAGCCAGTGAGCAGACTGGCAGCGTTCAAAAGCATATCCATAACCCGATTTCCTACTGCAAAACTCCGAAAACCGGAATCGTTTTCGTGAAATGACTAAGCACGGTTACAAAATGATCCCGCTCATGCGGCAAGCCTTCTTGCGAACGTGACGCTTTGACGCGCCTGCAACCTGACGCCATTCGCCCGCGGACTGTAGCGAACCCTATCGGTTCAGAACAGTCACAGCCCAAGAACGAATGCGGCAATGGAGCTTGCCCCGTTGTCCGTGAGAAGAGCTTGGGCAAGCCCAAGCATGAAAGCTGCAAAGCAGGCGAAAACGAGGCCATCGACCCTGTCCATGACGCCGCCGTGTCCCGGAATGAGACGGCCAGAATCCTTCACGCCGCAGCGGCGCTTCACGAAGGATTCGAACAGATCCCCGATCTGGCTGAACGCGGAGAGGACGACGGCCATGAAGGGCACCCACAGTCCGGTGAGCGGGAAAAACACACTGTAGAGGGCAGTGCCTGCAATCACTGCCGATACCAGGCCGCCAATCGCCCCCGACCAGGTTTTGCCCGGAGAGATGCGTGGGGCGAGCTTGGGACCGCCGACCGCGCGACCGACGAAGTAGGCGAGAATGTCGGTACCCCAGACGACGGCGAAGACAAAGAGCATCGCGATGAGCCCGGTCATGTCGTTGCCGCGTATTTCGGCAAGCGATAGTGCTGTCAGCCCGGCATAGGCAACGCCTCCGGGAAGCCACCCGTCCTTCCCGTTCACGATGGAATAGACCGTGGATGTCGCCACGGAGACCAGCACGATGCCGAGCCCCCACTCGCCAGAATCAAGCAGAACCGACAAACCGGCTGCCGCCACGCTCGCCCACCCGAAGGCGTTTCCGCGAAAATCCGTTTCCGCCAGGCGGGTCATGCTCGACCATTCGTGGTACACGAGCAGCGATATCGCCACGGCAAGCGCCTTGAAGGCTAATCCGCCGAACCATGTTGCGACGAGAACCACGATGGCCAGGACGATCCCTGAGCCGATACGCAGTCGAAGTTCTTTTTGCATCAGGAACCTACGGCGAGGGGCGGTGCGGAAACGCGGCCGAAGCGGCGCTCGCGACCGGCATATGTTTCGAGAGCCGCGAGAAAAGTCTCGCGTTTGAAATCCGGCCAGAAATCCGGAATGAACACGAACTCCGAATAGGCAGCCTGCCACAGAAGGAAGTTTGACAGCCTCTCCTCGCCGCTCGTGCGGATTATGAGGTCGGGGTCGGGTATTCCGGCCGTATCGAGGTAGGATGAGATCCGTTCCGGCGTTATTTCGTCTGGACGAATCCGGCCCGCCATGGCATCGGCCGCCATGGCGCGCGCAGCACGCGCCATCTCGTCCCTGGAGCCGTAGTTGAAGGCAATTACCAGCGTGATGCCGGTATTCTGCTTCGTGGTCTCCTCTGCTTCGATCAGCAGAGGAAGAATGTCGTCCCTGAGGTTGGACCTGTCGCCAATGACCCGGATGCGCACGTGTTCCTTGTGGAGAACCGCAAGGTCGCGGCGGATGAAGATCTTCAGGAGACCCATCAGATCCGACACCTCGCTCTCCGGCCGGCTCCAGTTCTCCGAGGAGAAGGCAAACAGCGTGAGATAGCCTATGCCGACGGAGCCGGCGGTGCGAACGGCTTCTCGCACCGCTTCGACGCCCTTGCGGTGTCCCATGCTGCGCGGAAGACCCCGGCTTTTTGCCCAACGCCCATTTCCGTCCATGATGATGGCGACATGGGTCGGTACATTGCGAGACGCGAGGTTTGTCATCAACGATCCGGGTTAAACACGCGAGGTCTGAACATCAGACGTGCATGATTTCCTTTTCCTTGTCGGCAAGCAAGCGATCAACTTCGGAAATAGTCTCATCGGTCATTTTTTGGACCTTTTCCGACTGGCTGCGGCTCACATCCTGGCCGATCGTTCCGTCTTTCTCTGCCTTCTTCAGGTCATCCATCCCGTCGCGGCGCACGTGGCGAATCGCGACCTTGCTCTTCTCGGCATAGTCGTGGGCGACCTTGACGAGTGAACGACGACGCTCCTCGTTGAGTTCCGGCAGAGGGATACGAAGATTCTGACCATCGACGATCGGGTTCAGGCCAAGGTTCGACTCCCGGATTGCGCGCTCCGCAGCTCCGACCATGGACTTGTCCCAAACCGATACCGACAGCATGCGCGGCTCCGGCACGGAGATGTTGGCGACCTGGTTCAACGGCACCCGCGAGCCATAGGCCTCGACGGTCACCGGATCGAGCACGTTTGCAGATGCACGGCCCGTGCGCAGCGAGGCAATGTCGCTCTTGAACGCGGAAATAGCGCCGTCCATGCGTCGCTTCAGTTCCTTAAGATCAACGCCTTCACTCATTGTTCAAAACTCCTGTTTGCCAATTCCAAGCCGCACCGAACGTGCAGCACCCTCAAACTCAATTGTCGGTTACGATGGTCCCATGTCCGCCGCCGGTCAATATTTCGGCAAACCCGCCCGCTTCGTGGATGGAGAACACGATGATCGGAATCGCATTTTCCCGCGCCAATGCAACGGCTGCAACATCCATCACCATAAGGCCCTTTTCGAGCACTTCGCTGTGCGTAAGGCGGTCGAAGCGCGTAGCATCGGGGAATTTCTTCGGGTCGGCCGAGTAGATGCCGTCGACCTGTGTCCCCTTGAATATCGCCTCGGCCCCATTTCGGCGGCGCGCAGTGCGGCAGCCGAGTCAGTCGTGAAGAACGGATTCCCGGTGCCGCCGGCAAAAATTACCACGCGGCCCTGGGACAGGTGAAAGAGCGTGGCGCGCTGCGAGAAGCTTTCGCAGATCTCCGGCATGGCGATTGCCGACAGGACCACCGTGTCGATATCCAGCTTGCGGAGCGAGGTGGCAAGCGCTAGCGCGTTGATCACCGTCGCGAGCATGCCCATGTGATCACCGGTCACCCGGTCGCCACCCTTCGAGGCGACGGCCACGCCGCGGAAGATGTTGCCTCCGCCGACGACAACACCCACTTCGACGCCAAGCGCCCGCGCCTCTGCGATGTCGCCGGCAATCCGGTCAGCGACGGCCACGTCTATCCCGAACCCCTGTGATCCCATCAAGGCCTCGCCGGAGGCTTTCAGAAGGACACGCTTGTAGAGAGGCTTGGCGGACATTGTTGCTCCTGAACTGTGGACTGTGCGAATGGCGCCGGCCTGGCGTTTCTCGTCAGAGGACCGAACTCTGCCTTGTGACAGAGCCGCCTGAGGATTGGCCGGCAAATGTGATCTGCCTGCCGGATACACGAAGGGCACCGCGTTGTCACGCGATGCCCCGTTGTTTTCCCAATCCGGGTTAAGAAAAATCAGCCCTTGGCGACTGCAGCAACTTCCGCAGCGAAGTCCGATTCTTCCTTTTCGACGCCCTCGCCGAGCAGCAGTCGGGCCATGCCGACAACCTCGATCGGAGCGCCTGCGAGCTTCTCGGCGTCCTTGAGTGCCTGGCCGACAGTCACTTCCGGGTTGATGACGAATGCCTGCGACAGCAGCGCGACTTCTTCGAAGAACTTGCGCATGCGGCCTTCAACCATCTTCTCGATGATGTTGTCCGGCTTGCCGGAAGCGCGCGACTGCTCGATGAAGACGTTGCGCTCGCGTTCTGCGACAGCAGCATCGACCTCTTCGGCGCGGATGGCGAGCGGGTTGGTGGCAGCAATGTGCATCGCGACCTGACGGCCAACCGAGAAGAGCACTTCCTTGTCGCCGATCGACTTCAGTGCGACCAGAACACCGAGCTTACCGATGCCGTCGCCGGCAGCGTTGTGGATATAGGTGGCAACGACGCCGTCTTCGACCTTGAGCAGGGCAGCGCGACGAAGGGTCATGTTTTCGCCGATCGTTGCGACGGCATCCTTGATCGACTCATCGACGGTCTTGCCGGTTGCCGGGTAGATCGCCTTCGAGATGGCTTCGACGCTGCCGTCGGTGCCAAGAGCAACGTTTGCGATGCCGCGAACGAGTTCCTGGAAAGCTTCGTTACGAGCGACGAAGTCGGTCTCGGAGTTGAGTTCGATCGCAACAGCCTTGACGCCGCCGCTGACGATGCCGACGAGGCCTTCTGCAGCCGTGCGGCCGGACTTCTTGTCAGCCTTGGCGATACCCTTGGCGCGCAGCCAGTCGATCGCCGCTTCCATGTCGCCATTGGTTTCGTTGAGCGCCTTTTTGCAATCCATCATGCCTGCGCCGCTCTTTTCGCGCAGTTCCTTCACCATTGCTGCAGTGATTTCCATCGTCTCGCCTCTTCACAGTTCTCGAAGGGGTGCGTGCGCAGACTTTACGCCGCTGCACGGCTCCCGGTTTAGGCAGGGGATGCCCCCTGCTTGTAACAGTTTGATGACTGGCATCGTCCCGAGGGCAGGTCCTGCGCGAGCGCACCAGGTTCGCCCCGGAAAAAATGACAAGGCCGTTCGACCTTTCGGTGAAGAACGGCCTTGTCCCGATTGTCATGCGGACGGAAGCGGATCGCGCTTCGCGTCCCGGCCTATCAGGCTTCGGCTTCTGCTTCTGCTTCTGCCAGAGCCGGCTCGATCGGGGCTTCCGAGGAAGCGCCGATATCACGGCCGGATGCGCCCTGCTGGCGTGCGATGCCGTCGATGGCCGCACGAGCGATCAGGTCGCAGTAAAGTGCGATGGCGCGCGAAGCGTCGTCGTTGCCCGGGATCGGGAAGTCGATCGGATCCGGATCGCAGTTGGAGTCGATGATGGCGACGACCGGGATGCCGAGACGCTTGGCTTCCTGGATCGCGATCGATTCCTTGTTGGTGTCGATGATGAACATCAGGTCCGGCGTGCCGCCCATGTCGCGGATACCGCCGAGAGCCTTCTCGAGCTTCTCGCGTTCGCGCTCAAGGTTCAGGCGCTCCTTCTTGGTGAAGCCCGAAGCTTCCGAAGAGAGGATCTCGTCGAGCTTGCGCAGACGCTGGATCGAGTTGGAGATCGTCTTCCAGTTGGTCATCATGCCGCCGAGCCAGCGAGCATTGACGTAGTACTGGGCCGAACGCTTGGCAGCATCGGCGATGATCTCGGATGCCTGGCGCTTCGTGCCGACGAAGAGAACGCGACCGCCACCAGCTACGGTGTCGCTGACGACCTGCAGCGCACGGTGCAGCATCGGCACGGTCTGTGCGAGGTCGATGATGTGAACGTTGCTGCGATCGCCGAAGATATACGGCTTCATTTTCGGGTTCCAGCGATGAGTCTGGTGACCGAAGTGAACACCAGCTTCCAGAAGCTGGCGCATGCTGAAATCAGGCAATGCCATGCCTTTTTCTCCTTTTCCGGTTGAACCTCCGCAAGGCGAACAGCAGAACCCATACGGCCCTGCCACCGGGCGGAACGATCCGGATTTCTCCCGGAACATCCCATGCCTCACGTGTGGAATGCGGTGCCCTTAGCTTCACCGCGTCGTTAAATCAAGTAAAAAGCGTGCGGCGTCGCCTGGAGTGCGCCTCATATCGAGGCTATTTGCACTCATCCGCCTTGAAGAGTTCAAGTTTCGCAAGCTTTCCGGAAAGCACGAACTCGCCATAGTCCATCGTCAGGTCGCGCGTGATTCCATTCTCATAGAGCTTGAACGACATGCGATAGACCGGCAGCGCATCGCCATCCTTGCTGTCGTTGTAGTAGGCGATCGTGACGGGCCAGAAGGCTTGCTTGGAAAATGTACCGGCCTTGTCGGCGTCGACGTCCCCTGCCCGCGGCATTTCACGCTTTCCGAGAACTGTGGTCGTCATCAGCGTCTTGTCGCCCGAATCCGAGCCGTCGAAAATGCGCGCCTCGAAGAACTTGTCACCTTTTCGCGCCCTGTCGATGACCTCGATCATGTGCTCCGTCGGAAACCGGCTTTCTGCAAGTTCGAAATTCTTGGTGTCCGGCGCCGTCAGAGCGACGCTGACCCCTTTCGAAACGTCGTGTGCGGAACCGCGAACCTCCTTGTCGAGCTTCTGGTCGGTGAAGGAGCGCGTGAGGAAACGGAAGTTGCGGTTCTTCAGGTCTTCGTAGGTCGTGGTCTGCTGGTCGGTGAGCCGTGTATCCTCGCCGGTGTTGACCTGCGTCACGAAACGGAAGCTCACCGTGTAACCCTCGCAAGGACTTCCGTTGAATTCATAGACCATCCGGCCATACATTCCGGCTATGCCCGAGCGCTCGGTGGCATTCTTCAGCTGGAGATCGTAGACCGCGCGATGGGGAGCAAGTCCAATTGCCGGCGCAGCGTAGGCGCTGGTGGCAGACACCCCGGCAAGGAATGCAGCGGCCGTACCTGCCGCGGCAAAGGTTGAACGAAGCATTCGTTTTCTCCTGTTGGACTCGTGCCTCATGTTATATGAAGACATCCGGCAAAAGCGAGGCATATGTCTCGTTCGCCTGTTGAATTCGCGAGGAAATCCCAGGGCCGCGGGAGTGGATGTCGAAGGACGTCCGATACGCTGAGCCGCATGAGGAAAAAGGGACCAAAGCCGCCGGTTTCAACGGTCGGCTGCCGGAAACGCAATGGAGAACGATATGTCAGTCGAAATCGAAAACCGCATCAAGGACCTTGGCTACACGCTCCCGGTAGCTGCCGCTCCCGTCGCCAACTACGTCGCCTATGTCATTAGCGGCAACATCCTGCATATCTCCGGGCAACTGCCCATGGCGGACGGCAAGGTCGCGGTTACCGGCCATCTCGGCAAGGGTGTAGATGTCGCGACGGCGCAGAAGGCCGCGGAACTTTGCGCAATCAACATTCTTGCGCAGGCAAAGGCAGCGCTCGGCGGCGACCTGTCCCGGATCCGCAGGCTCGTGAAAATAAACGGCTACGTTGCGTCCGCCCCCGAATTTGTCGAGCAGCACCTTGTCATCAACGGCGCCTCGAACCTGTTCGTGTCGGCGCTCGGCGAAGTCGCCAAGCATGCCCGCGCCGCGGTCGGTGTCGCAAGCCTTCCCATGAACGCCGCCGTCGAGGTGGATGCGATCATGGAGATTGCCTGATGCCCGCGATCGAATGGCTGACCGCGCAGCCGATCGCCCATCGCGGCTATCACGACCAGAACCGGACCGTGTGGGAAAACACTCTGTCCGCTTTCACCCGGGCGGTTGAAGCTGGTTTTACGATCGAGTGCGATCTGCAGTACGCCGCAGACGGCGTCCCCGTGGTCTTCCATGACGACAAGCTGGATCGCCTCTGCTCTATCCCCGGCGACGTCAGGGCGAAGACGTCGGTCGAGCTCGGCATGCTTTCGGTTGGCGGCACGCAGGACAAGGTGCCGACACTCTCCCAACTCCTCAAGCTCGTCGACGGCCGCGTACCGCTCGTCATCGAACTGAAGGGGCGCAAGGACGACGACGAGGGTTTCGTCGCGAGCGTCCTTGAGATCATCGAGGACTACAAGGGATCGATTGCCCTGATGAGCTTCGATCATTGGTTGCTGAAGGAGGCAAAGGAACTCGGTTCGCCGCGTCCTGTGGGGCTTACCGCAGGCGGGATCGATTCGGAGACCTTCTTTGTCCACGAGGAGGCCATGCATCTCGGGCTCGATTTCATCTCCTACTTCTATGGCGACCTGCCCAATCCCTTCATCTCGAAGGAACGCAAGGCCGGCATTCCGGTCATCACCTGGACGGTCCGCGACGCCCAAGGCGTCGAGAAGACCCGTGCCGAGGCCGATCAGATGACGTTTGAAGGCTTCGACCCACGGGAGGCGCTGATTTCCTGACGATGGCGGATTCCTTGGAGATAAGGATCGAGACGAGTTTCAGCGACATTCCGCGCGATGAATGGAACAGGCTGGCGGGTGCGGCCCGTCGCGAGGGCGACGCCGAGTACAACCCCTTCATAAGCCACGCCTTCCTCTCGTCGCTGGAACAGTCCGGATCGGCTACCGCCCGTACCGGCTGGCTGGGACAGCATCTGCTACTGAAAGACCGGGAGGGGGCGCTTCTGGGCGCCCTGCCCGCCTACCTGAAAAACAACAGCCAGGGCGAGTATGTCTTCGACCACGGCTGGGCGGATGCCTTTGAACGCGCCGGTGGCCGCTACTATCCGAAACTCCAGTCCTCAATTCCGTTCACCCCGGCAACCGGGCCGCGACTTCTGCACAGGATCGGCAGCAACGCCGACGAAGTGCGGCGGGGATTGGCGGAGGGGCTGAAGGAACTGGCGCGGCAACACTCGATCTCATCGGCTCATGTCACCTTCGTGCCCGAAGGCGAGATGCGGGTCTTCGAGGCGGCGGGCTATCTGCACCGAACCGACCAGCAGTTCCATTTTCTGAACGAGGGCTATGCGTCGCACGGCGAATTCTTGGCGACGCTCGCTTCGCGCAAGCGCAAGGCGCTGAAGAAGGAACGCCGTGCCGCACTGGAACACGGCATCACGATCGATTGGCTGACCGGCAAGGACCTGACCGAATCGATCTGGGACCAGTTCTTCGCCTTTTACATGGATACCGGCAGCAGGAAGTGGGGGCGCCCCTATCTCACGCGGCAGTTCTACTCGCTGATCGGCGAACGCATGGCCGAGGATGTCCTCCTCGTCATGGCCAAGCGCAACGGCCGCTACATCGCCGGGGCGATCAACTTCATCGGAAGCGACACCCTCTTTGGCCGGCACTGGGGATGCGTGGAAGACCACCCCTTCCTGCACTTCGAAGTGTGCTACCACCAGGCGATCGACTTCGCGATCGCCAGGGGGTTGAAGCGGGTCGAAGCCGGTGCGCAGGGGGAACACAAGCTTGCGCGCGGTTATCGGCCGATTACCACCCATTCGGCCCATTTCATCCTGCATCCCGGCCTCAGGCGAGCCGTCGCGGACTACCTCGAACGAGAGAGGCTGGACGTGGAGGCAATGGGAGAATATCTCAACGACCACACCCCCTTCCGCAAGGGCGACGACGACCGGATCGACGAGGAGCCGGATCCGAGCGGACTTGGGGAGCACACCACGAGGAGACATCAATGAGCGCTGGCGCCTACGATCCGAACAACATCTTCGCCAAGATCCTGCGCGGCGAAATTCCGTCCCACAGGGTTTACGAGGACGATGACGCAATAGCGTTCATGGATGTGATGCCTCAGGCCAAGGGACATACGCTCATCGTACCCAAAGTCCCTTCGCGCAACCTTCTCGACGCCGATCCGCAGACCCTGTCGCGGTTGATCCCGGTGGTCCAGAAGATTGCCGTGGCTGTCAAGGAAGCCTTCGACGCAGATGGCGTCACGGTTATCCAGTTCAACGAGCCGGCGGCCGGGCAGACGGTATTCCATCTGCATTTCCACGTCATTCCTCGCGTCGATGGCGTTCCCTTGCGCCCGCACTCCGGCACGATGGAAGACCCGGCGGTGCTTGCCGGCAACGCAGAGAAGTTGCGGGCCGCCCTGGCCGGCTGACAGTCCCTCAGGTACCAAGCACCAGCAGTCCCGCCGCCAGCATCCCAATGGCGGCGGCGATCGTCGGGATCTGTCGCTTGCCCGTCGCGAAGAAGACCGCCGCCCCGAACGCGACGGATCCCAGGCGCAACCACAGCGGCGAGTGCTCCAGGACGCCGTTAGGGTAGAGGATAAGTTTGGCGATGACCGCGGCGACGAGCGCCGTCGCGACCGCCCTCACCCAATTCAGCAGTTCCGAGCTTTCATCGATACGGTTGCCGGCAAGAACGCCGATCCAGCGCCAGATGTCCGTCGCGAGCCAACCCGCGACGGCAATGAAAACATAGGGCCAAACGCCTTCGAAACTCATTTCGCGCGCTCCGTGCCCCGCCGAAGTTGACGCTCCCCCGCCCACGCAAGTGTTCCGCCGACGAGGCCTGCAAGGACGATGTCGTACTCCGGGGCAATGGCATGGAAAACCGCACCGAAGACGAGCCCCGTGCCCAGCGCCCAGTAGATCACCCTGTGCCGGGCCGAGATCCAGATGGAAGTCAGGAAGTAGACCGGCGTGAGGAAGAAAAGGCACCCCGAAACGAGCGGCGGGAACTCCGAAACCAGCCCATAAGCGAGCCCGACCAGGAGGATGTTGGCGACTGTCAGCGTGATCGAAAAACCCGCGAAGAAGGTAAGTCGCTGGTCGCGCGGCACCTCCCGCACCCGTTCCATCGCGAAGACCCATGCGGTGATGGCAATGAAGTGTGACAGCAGCAGCAGCAACCAGGTCGGCGTTCGCGGTCCGCGCAGTTCCGGGATGAGCGCCGCCACCATCGGAGCCATGCGGACCGACGAAAGCGTAACGGCGACAAACGCGGTTACGAGATGTGCTCCCGATAGCATGCTTCCGACCAGGATCACCTTCGCTGGCAGCGCCCAGACGATTCCCGTCATGAACATCACCTGCTCGACAGGCACCCCGGATTCGGCCGTAAAGGCCGCGAACCCGACGAAGGAAAGCATGAGGATGATCGCCGGCACGCTGAACATGCCCTGCATGCCCCGCACGAACCAGTAGTGCGACGACATTCGGGTTGCCTCAGAATGCATCGGGACTTTCCAGGAAACGACATGAAATTGCCGGGCAGTTTCCTGCCCGGCGCGATGTTTGGATGATTGGCGCTATTTCTTGCGCGGCACCTTTGGAACCGTGCTGCCCTTGCGGGGAGCCTTTTGTTCCGCCTGCGCTTCGCTCTCCGCCGCCTTGCGTGATCGTGATCGCGGCGAAGCCGAAGCAACGGCAGGTTCCTTCACCTTCTTGGGCTTGGCCTGCTTCTGGGCCGGCGTTGAAATCTCCGCCTTCGGCTTGATCGGAGCGGTCTCGGGAACCGCATCGAGCACGATGCCCTTGGTTCCGTCCTCCTTCGGCCCGACGGAGACGCGAACGACGCCGCCCTTCTTCAGCTTGCCGAAGAGTATTTCATCCGCAAGCTTCTTCTTGATGTTCTCCTGGATTACTCGAGCAAGCGGCCTTGCGCCCATCTTCTCGTCGTAACCCTTCTCGGCCAGCCAGGAGATCGCCTCGGGCTGAAGTTCGAAGGTGACGTTGCGCTCGGACAGCTGGGTCTCCAACTGCATGACGAACTTCTGCACGACCTGGTGGATGACAGGCGTCGGCAGCGACCCGAACGGAATGATCGCGTCGAGACGATTGCGGAACTCCGGCGTGAACAGGCGGTTGATCGCCTCCATGTCGTCGCCCTCGCGCTTGGACGAGCCGAAGCCGATCGCCGCCTTCGCCATGTCGGACGCGCCCGCATTGGTCGTCATGATCAGGATGACATTGCGGAAGTCGATCTTCTTGCCGTTATGGTCCGTCAGCGAGCCATGATCCATGACCTGCAGCAGGATGTTGTAGAGGTCCGGATGCGCCTTCTCGATTTCGTCGAGCAGCAGCACGCAATGCGGATGCTGGTCTACGCCGTCGGTCAGAAGGCCGCCCTGGTCGAAGCCGACATAGCCGGGAGGTGCTCCGAGCAGGCGCGAGACCGTGTGCCTCTCCATATACTCCGACATGTCGAAGCGCAGGAGCTCGACGCCCAGCGATGCCGCAAGCTGCTTGGCGACTTCGGTCTTGCCGACGCCCGTCGGACCAGAGAACAGGTAGCACCCGATCGGCTTGTTCGGTTCCCGAAGGCCCGCACGTGCCAGCTTGATCGCGGAGGCGAGCGCCTCGATCGCGAGATCCTGGCCATAGACCACCGAGCGCAGTTCCTTTTCGAGGTTGGCGAGAACTGTCTCGTCATCCTTGGAAACGGTCTTCGGCGGAATGCGCGCCATCGTGGCGATCGTGGCTTCGATCTCCTTCTCGGTGATCAGCTTGCGACGCTTGCTGACAGGCAGCAGCATCTGCGCCGCACCGGTCTCGTCGATGACGTCGATCGCCTTGTCCGGCAGCTTGCGGTCGTTGATGTAGCGCGCCGAAAGCTCCACGGCCGACTTGATGGCTTCATTGGAGTACTTGAGCTTGTGATACTCCTCGAAATAGGGCTTGAGCCCCCGCATGATCTCGATCGCATCGTCGATCGTCGGCTCATTGACGTCGATCTTCTGGAACCGGCGTACGAGAGCGCGGTCCTTCTCGAAGAACTGGCGATACTCCTTGTAGGTGGTCGAGCCGATGCAGCGGATCGCACCCGAGGACAATGCAGGCTTCAGGAGGTTCGACGCGTCCATGGCACCGCCGGAGGTCGCGCCGGCACCGATGACCGTGTGGATCTCGTCGATGAACAGCACGGCACCCGGATAGTCCTCGAGTTCCTTGACCACCTGCTTCAGGCGTTCCTCGAAATCGCCGCGATAGCGGGTACCCGCAAGCAGCGTTCCCATGTCCAGCGAGAAGATGGTCGCGTCCTGCAGCGCCTCGGGAACCTTGCCCTCGACGATGCGCTTGGCGAGGCCTTCCGCGATGGCGGTCTTGCCGACGCCCGGGTCACCCACGTAGAGCGGATTGTTCTTGGAGCGGCGGCACAACACCTGGATGGTCCGGCTGACTTCCGCATGACGGCCGATCAACGGATCGATCTTGCCGTTCTTGGCTTTCTCATTGAGATTGACGCAATAGGCCGTAAGAGCATCCTGCTGCTTCTTGGCACCGTCTTCCTCGTTGCCGCCGCGGGTCGGCTTCTGCTCGTTCTCCTGGTCTTCCGCTCCGCGGACCGTCCGCGCCTCCGAACTTCCGGGGCGCTTGCCGATCCCGTGCGAAATGAAATTGACGGCATCGTAGCGCGTCATCTCCTGCTCCTGCAGGAAATAGGCGGCATGGCTCTCGCGCTCGGCGAAGATGGCGACGAGAACGTTGGCGCCCGTGACCTCCTCGCGGCCCGAAGACTGCACATGGATCACCGCGCGCTGAATGACGCGCTGGAAGCCCGATGTCGGCTTTGAATCCTCTTCATATCCGGTGACGAGGTTGGCCAGGTCGTTGTCGACATAGTCGGTCACGGTCTTGCGGAGGACATCGAGATTGACGTTGCACGCGCCCATCACGGCTGCCGCATCGGCGTCGTCGATCAGGGCGAGGAGCAGGTGCTCGAGTGTTGCATATTCGTGGTGGCGCTCGTTGGCAAAAGTCAGGGCCTGATGCAGCGCCTTCTCAAGGCTGGTCGAAAATGTTGGCACGTTCGTTCCTCATTTCTTTTCCATGACACATTGCAACGGATGCTGGTGCTGGCGGGAGAAATCCATCACCTGTGTCACTTTCGTTTCGGCAACCTCGTAGGTGAACACACCACACTCGCCTACGCCATGATTGTGCACATGCAACATGATCCTTGTGGCCGCTTCGCGGTCCTTCTGAAAAAAGCGTTCCAGAATATGAATCACGAACTCCATAGGCGTATAGTCGTCATTGAGAAGCAGGACGCGATACAGGCTCGGCTTTTTCGTCTTCGGCTTCGTGCGGGTGATAACGGAAGTACCGCGACTAGGCGTGTCGCCGTTGCCTTCGTTGCCCTGCAATCGGACCGGTCTCACTCTCATTCGTGTTCATTCCCTTGATTGCGACCCTTGTCCGAACATCGGATCGCTGCGGCGATGGCTGCCGTCTTGGACTGCAATTATCTAATCATTCCTTCCATGATTTTAAGCCCCTCGCCTAATGCTGCAATCATAAACGCGTCCCTCGCAAATGAAATAGAGAAATATGCTGTGCACGACGCGTGCTGAGCCCCTCCGGGGCGCCGAAAAAACGACAAAGCCGGCAGCGGTTTCCCGCGGCCGGCTCGAAACGGTAGATCTTCGTTCCGCTTAGGCGGCCACGGCAGCCTTCGCAGCCGCAGTCGCCTTGGCGACGGGGGCCTCGTAAGACTTGTAGGTGTCCTTGGCCAGGTCGGCGTACATTTCGCCGAGCTTGGTCGCTTCTGCCACATAGCTCTCGTAAGAAGACTTCAGGTAAGACGTCTGCAGTTCAAACGCAGCCTCAAGGCTCTTTGCGCCCTGCAGCTTTTCCACATGTGCAAGCCCGGTTTCAAAGGACTTCTTGGAATAGTCTGCTGTCTCTGTCGCGATTGCCTGGATGCCCTTCGCAAAGGACGAGTAGTTCTTCATTACCGTATCCATTGCTTCCTTGCTCTTCTTGCTTGCGTCTTCGAAGTTGAACATCAGATTTCCTTTCACTCCACCCGGAACAGTTCTGGATTATATGCGGCGCACAACAAAAGTCAATTGAATGGTGCGACGCAATATTCTCATGGAAATGCAACAACTTGATGAATAAATGTGATTTTTCGCAAGTTTCTTCTGAAGAAGGGACCGCGATCCCGGTGCCGAAGCAAAGAAAAACCCGAAGCTGCAACGCAGCTCCGGGTTACAATCAGCACAATCTCAGGAAACAGATCAGAGATCGATATCGAGGATCGCCATGGTGAAATTGTAGGAGAGTTCGCCGTCCTCGTCGTCGCGGAAAATCACGCCGAGAAATTCGTCGGCGAGGTAGACCTCCGCGGACTCGTCCTTGCGCGGCCGCGCCTTCACGACCAGATCCTTGTTGAGGTTGCGCTTGAGGTATGCCTCGAGCTTCCTGACTTCTTCCGGTTTCACGATTTCTCTCCGTAGACGGTTCTTTGTCGCGCTTCTCGCACCTGCACCCGCCCGTGTAAACCCTCGCAAGGGGCTGCCCGGCGAGTTTTCCCATCACAGATCGTAGTCGGCCGAGGCGAGCAACTGGTCCATGGCACGCGAAGGTTCCGAGCAACCGGCCTCCCCAACGACCCTGGCGGGAACGCCCGCAACGGTCGAGTTCGGCGGCATGTCCTTGAGGACCACTGAGCCGGCCGCGACGCGCGAACAATGGCCGATGCGGATGTTTCCGAGTATTTTCGCGCCCGCGCCGAGCAGCACCCCGTTGTCGATCTTGGGGTGCCGGTCTCCGCTCTCCTTGCCCGTTCCCCCGAGGGTTACGCCATGAAGGATGGAGACGTTGTCGCCGATGACGGCCGTCTCACCGACGACGAGCCCGGTGGCGTGATCGAGGAAAATGCCCTTTCCGATGCGCGCTGCCGGATTGATGTCCGTCTGGAAGACGCCCGATGAGCGGCTCTGCAGGTAGAACGCAAAATCGCGCCGGCCGCGCCGGTGCAGCCAGTGTGCCAGGCGGTGCGTCTGGATGGCGTGGAACCCCTTGAAATAGAGCACCGGTTCGATGAAGCGCGTGCATGCCGGGTCGCGGTCGTAAACGGCCTGTATGTCGACACGAAGGATGGCGCCCCACTCCGGCCAGTCGTCCAGCATCTCCTCGAACGTCTGCCTGAGAAGGTTCGCTTGCAGGTCCGGATGGTCGAGCCTTCCGCAGATGCGATGGATGACGCTTTCCTCAAGCGAATGATGATTGATCACCGTCGAATAGAGGAAGGCTGCGAGCAAGGGATCCGCTTCGGCCGCATGGCGGGCCTCCTCGCGCAAACTGTCCCAGATCGGGTCCATCACCTTGAGCTTATCGCCTGCCCGGATGTCATTCATGGCGACCATCGCGCTCTCCTTACATGTCTGTTGCGGCCAGTATATAGCGCAAAGAATGGCCACGCAAAATGAAGGCAGGAACCGTTAAAAATTCACTGCCTGTCGATTTCCTCGTAGAAGCCCAGAACCGCCTTCTTGAACACTCTATCGCCAACGGCGAGCATGTGATCGCGGTTCGGAATGTCAAGCGCCCGCGCGTCAGGCATCAGGGCAGCAAGCGCTTGCGGTTCCCCGGCGATGTCGTCCGTCGTGCCGACGGCGATCAGCGCCGGCACGTCGATCCTTCCGAGATCCTCGGGTGCAATCAGATCTCGCGATGTCATGATGCAGGCGGCAAGGGCAATGCGATCCGACTTTGTCTGCTCCGCGAAGGCGCGAAACATGCGACCGCGGGGATCCTCGACACTATCCAGCGAGGGGGCGAGCAGCGCGTCGGCGATCGGATCCCACTCGCCTACCCCGTCGACCATGCCGATACCCAACCCGCCGAAGACGACCGAGCGTACCCTGTGCGGATAACGGATCGCGGTCACGGCAGTGATACGGGCGCCCATGGAATAACCAAATACGTGGGCCTCGGGAATGCCGAGGTGATCCAGCAGCGCCACCGCATCACCTGCCATCAGCGGCACACGGTAGGCCTCCGGGTCATGCGGCTTGCTGCTTTGGCCGTGCCCGCGATTATCGATCGCGATCACCCGGTAGCCCGCGTCGCCCAACGTCTTGAGCCAACCGGGATAGACCCAGTTGACGTTGGCGCTCGACGCAAAACCGTGGATCAGCAGAACCGGTGCACCCGCGGGATCGCCCTCGTCAAAGTACGCGAGTTCCAGACCGTCGTGGGAGAAACGAGAGAAAGCAGGAGCATTGAGATTCATCTGCGACCTTCTGGGGAGCGAAACGTTCTTTCGTGTTGGCGGGGTCTTACCTTGGATCAGCAGGAAGCGGAACGCCGAACCTGCATTTTCTTCCACTTCGGCAGCGGATTTGCGTCTACACATTTGGAACGAAGGACGGTATGGTCCGCCGCAAAATCGAATTGACTGCATCGGAGCATGACATGGCTGGGCACAGCATTCCCCATTTTCAGAACGACGGTGGCCACCCCGTGGTTGAGATCGGCGTCAAGGAGTTCATGTGCGTCGGAGCCTCTGTGCCCTTCGATCATCCTCATGTCTTCCTCGACATGGGTGACGACAACGAGAAGGTGTGCCCCTATTGCTCGACGCTCTATCGCTACAATTCCTCCTTCAAGGCGACGCAGACCAATCCCGTTGGCTGCACGTTTGCCAGCCACGCCGCCTGAGCATGTTTCTCGGAGCATAGACTCGAATGGCAACTCGCTCCGTCGCGATCATCGGGGCGGGTATCGCCGGCTTGACGGCGGCGCTCTGCCTCGCCCGACGCGGCATCCACACCGATATATTTGAGCAGTCAGAACTGCTTCAGGAAGTCGGCGCAGGATTGCAGCTTTCGCCAAACGCCACTTCGATCCTGGACCGCCTGGGAATCCTTCGAACGCTGGAATCCTGCTGGACGGAACCGGAATCGATCATGCTCGCTTCCGGCGCCACGCTGCGGCCGCTCGCGTCGGTCCCCGTGGGAGGCGTCGCCCGCAGTCGCTGGGGTGCGCCCTATGGCGTCCTTCACCGGGCAACGCTCCAGAAAACCCTTCTCGAAGCCGTGGGCAGGCAACCCCTGTGTTCCCTGCATCTTGGCAGCCGGATCGAACCCGAAGCAGCAACCGCATCAGGCTCGTCGCGCGGATCAAAGCCCATGCTCACCGTCGCAGCCGATGGGGTATGGTCGACACATCGCAAGTCCGTTCCCGGCTCAGCCCCCGCGCGCTTCACCGGCAACGTAGCCTGGCGCTTCCTCGTCCCGTTCGACCGCGCTCCTTCCTTCCTTGCACGCCGATCGGTTTCGGCGTTCGTGGGTCCGCGGGCGCACCTGATCGCCTATCCCCTCAACGACGCGAAGGCATTCAACCTGGTGGCCCTTCATCAGGGGAACGCCCTGGAGCAGAGTTGGTCGCGGCCAGTGGGTGCGGGCGGCAATGTCTCTCTTCTTCGTGCCTTCGAAGGCTGGCATGCAGACATTCTCGACGTGCTGGGTGGCGCTTCCTCGCCGATGATCTGGCCACTCTTCGGTTGCGCTGACGGCCGCTGGTACGACGACGACGCACTGTTGCTCATTGGCGATGCCGCTCACGCAACGACCCCGTTTGCCGCGCAAGGGGCCGCAATGGCGATCGAGGATGCCTGGGAGCTCGGCAGCGCCCTCGCCGGCTCAAGCGAGCCGAAGTCCGCATTGAGGCGCTTCGAACAGCATCGTCGGGAAAGGACCGCGCGCGTGCGGCGGCGCGCTGCCTTCAACCGCTTTGTCTATCATGCGCGGGGCCCAATAGCCTTTGGCCGGGACTTTGCCCTCGCCATGCGAAAACCGGCCGCTCTCGCGGCCGATTTCGACTGGCTCTATGGATACCGCAGCCCCGACTAGGGGAGCTACGGATCAGACCTTGCTCGCTGCCTCGAGCCCGCGTTCGACGTCGGCGCGAATGTCGGCCACGTCCTCCAGTCCGATCTGAAGACGCAGCACCGGTCCTTCGGCCGGTGCCTTGCAGATCTTGCGGTCGCCGAGACCCACATGCACGGCAAGGGACTCGAATCCGCCCCAGGAATAGCCAAGACCGAAAATCGCAAGTGCGTCGAGGAAGGCATGGGCCTTGGCCTTGTGCCTTTCCGGCGAACCGCCCTTGAGTACGAAGGAAAAGATACCGCTCGCGCCCGTGAAGTCGCGCTTCCAGAGTTCGTGTCCGGGGAAACTCGGCAGGGCCGGATGCAGGACGCGCGCCACGTCTTCACGCTGCTCAAGCCATTGCGCGATCTTCAGCGCGCTCTCCTGGTGCCGTTCGAGACGCACGCCCATCGTGCGCAGACCTCTCAGGATCTGGTATGCGTCATCAGGAGCACCGCAGATGCCGAGCGTGATATTGGCTTCCTTCAGTTGTTCCCAATGTTGGGCGTTCGCCGAGACCGTGCCCATCAAAATGTCGGAATGACCCGACGGATACTTGGTGGATGCATGGATCGAGATGTCGACACCGTGCGCCAGCGGCTTGAAGTAAACGGGGGTAGCCCAGGTATTGTCCATGGTGACGACTGCGCCATGCCGGTGCGCGACTTCACTGATGGCCCGGATGTCCTGCATCTCGAAGGTATTGGAACCCGGCGCTTCCGTGTGGACGAGCTTCGTGTTCGGCCGGATCAAAGCCTCGATACCGGCTCCGATCATCGGATCGTAATAGTCGACAGAGACGCCCAGGCGCTTCAGCATCGTGTCGCAGAAGTGGCGCGTCGGAAAGTAGACCGAATCGACGATGAGCGCGTGATCTCCCGCGGCCAGAAAGGCGAGGAAGGGAACCGTGACTGCAGCAAGCCCCGAGGGAACGAGAATCGTCCCCGCCGAACCCTCGAGTTCGTCGATCGCGACACAGAGCGCATCGGTGGTCGGCGTCCCGCGCGTGCCGTAAGTGTATTTCTGCGCACGCTTTTCCATCGTTGCCGCGTTGGGAAAGAGGACCGTTGAGGCGTGCACGACCGGAGGATTTACGAAACCGTGGAATTCACGCGGATCGTTGCCTGCATGGGCAAGTCGAGTGTTGATACCGGCATCGGCCGGAAATGGATTCTTGTCGTTCATTCTATACCCAGGAGGAACATGTGGGACCGAAGCGGCGACTTTTCTGCCTCAGTGCCTGAGGGGTCAAGACCAAAACGCACGCCGAGTTGCCTCGATTGTCGCCTCGCCTCGAAAAGTTCAAGGGAAACAGAGCTTTTTTTGAGCGATCCTTCATCGCAACCGCTGTTCAACTGCCCAAAAAACCATCGCCGAAACCGGATTGTTGTTTGATGACTGGAAATTAAGCGCGATCTCTTGACCCTTGATCGATTTAAGCATGTGATAGGTTACTCGCTCCGGGAGTGCAGCGAGCGCCGCCGGGAGCCCGTGCGAGCCGCATGTCACCCGCGGACGAGATAAAAACAACAGAAAAAGGGTTTTCAGTATGGCTAAAACAATCGTGACAGCTCTCGTCACTGCCGCCGTCGTTGGGATTGGCGCACAGGCTGCCAATGCGGATACGCTTTCCGACGTGAAGGCAAAGGGCTTTGTACAGTGCGGCGTCAACAGCGGTCTCGCTGGCTTCGCCTCGCCTGACGCACAGGGCAACTGGTCCGGCTTCGACGTCGATTATTGCAAGGCCATCGCGGCCGCTGTCTTCGGCGACGGTTCCAAGGTGAAGTATACGCCTACCACTGCAAAGGAGCGTTTTCCGGCTCTGCAGTCCGGTGAAGTCGACGTGCTGGCACGCAACACGACCTGGACGATCAACCGCGACACCGCGCTGGGTTTCAACTTTCGTCCGATCAACTATTACGACGGTCAGGGCTTCATGGTTCGCAAGAGCCTGAACGTTAAGTCGGCGCTCGAACTCTCCGGTGCGGCCGTCTGCGTCCAGACCGGCACCACCACCGAACTCAACCTCGCCGACTATTTCAAGGCCAACAACCTCCAGTACAATCCGGTCGTCTTCGAGAAGCTCGAGGAAGTGAACGCTGCGTACGACGCTGGCCGGTGCGACGTCTACACGACCGACCAGTCCGGTCTCTATGCAACCCGCCTGACGCTCTCGGCTCCGGACGATCACATGGTCCTGCCCGAGATCATCTCCAAGGAGCCGCTCGCTCCGGCCGTCCGTCAGGGCGACGACAAGTGGTTCGATATCGTCAGCTGGGTTCACTACGCGCTGGTGACGGCTGAAGAGTTCGGCGTCACGCAGGCCAATGTCGAAGAGATGAAGAACTCGCCCAACCCGGACATCAAGCGCTTCCTCGGCGCCGAGGCCGACAGCACGATCGGCACGGACCTGGGCCTGACCAACGAATGGGCCGTCAACGTCATTAAGGCCGTCGGCAACTATGGCGAGGTCTTCGACCGCAACATCGGCGCATCGAGCCCGCTGAAGATCGAGCGCGGCCTCAACGCGCTCTGGAACAAGGGCGGTCTGCAGTACGCTCCGCCGATCCGCTAGGCGTCTGAAAGGCCCCGGGAAGGCGGGTAAACTCGCCTTCCCCCTCCTCAAAACGAGAATTGTCCAACAAAGGACAATCAGGGGAACAGACCATGGCTCACGCTACACTTCCGGCTACCAAGCTCGACCGGCCGCAAGGATCGTGGTTGAACGATCCTGATGTACGGGGAATGATCTATCAGGTCGTCACCGCGGTCATCTTCGTCGCGCTCATCTTTTTCATCTGGACCAACACGCTCGAAAACCTGCGCCGGGCGAATATCGCTTCCGGTTTCGGCTTTCTAAACGGTCGTGCCGGCTTCGACGTCGGGCAGTCATTGATCGCCTATAGCAGCGATTCCACTTATGCCCGGGCGCTGTATGTCGGCTTTCTCAACACGCTGTTGATCGCCTTTACCGGCATCATCACCGCGACGATCATCGGCTTCCTTGTCGGTATCGGCCGCCTTTCCAAGAATTGGCTGATCGCCAAGCTGTGCACGGTGTACGTCGAGATATTCCGCAATATCCCGCCGCTGCTCGTCATCTTCTTCTGGTACAGCGGCGTGCTCTCGGTTCTGCCGGGTGCACGGGAATCGATCGCCCTTCCGTTCGGCAGCTTCCTCAACAATCGCGGCCTTGCCTTTCCCAAACCGGTCTTCGGCGAAGGCTTCTGGCTCGTTCCGGCAGCGCTTGCGATCGCAATTATTGTATCGCTGGTTCTTCAACGCCAATCCTACCAGAAGCGCATGGCGACCGGACGCGGCTTTCCCGTCCTCTGGCCGTCGGTCGGGTTGATCGTCGGTCTGCCGCTTCTGGCCTTTCTCGTCCGGGGAATGCCGTTGAGCTTTGACTTCCCGGTTGCCGGAAAGTTCAATCTGACCGGCGGATCGGTTATCGGTCCCGAGTTCATCTCCCTCTATCTGGCGTTGTCCTTCTACACGGCGTCCTTCATCGCGGAGATCGTGCGCGGTGGCATCCGGGCCGTTCCCAAGGGACAGACCGAAGCTGCCGAGGCGCTGGGGCTCCGCTCTGGCTACACGACCCGGCTCGTGGTGGTGCCGCAGGCCATGCGGATCATCATTCCGCCGCTCACGAGCCAGTATCTCAACCTGACCAAGAACTCGACGCTGGCCATTGCGATCGGCTATGCCGACCTCGTCTCCGTCGGCGGTACGATCCTCAACCAGAGCGGCCACGCCGTTGAAATCGTGGCGATCTGGATGGCAGTCTACTTGTCGATCAGCCTTGTCACATCGCTGTTCATGAATTGGTTCAACGCGAAAATGGCCCTGGTGGAGCGATAAGACATGGCAAACGTCGATACCGTTTTCGTTCGAACCAAGATGCTGGATCCGGAGGTTCCTCCGGCAAGCGTCGCGGGCCCGATCCATTGGCTCCGCACCAACCTGTTCGCCACGCCGAAGGATGCAGTTCTGACGATCGTGGCAGCCCTGCTGCTCGCCTGGTACGTGCCGCAGATGCTGAACTGGCTGTTCTTCAACGCCCAGTGGCTGGGTGCCGACCGGACCGCATGCGCCACCGTCGTGCAGAGTGGCGGTGCGCAGCCGGAAGGCTGGAGCGGCGCATGCTGGGCCTTCGTCGCTTCACGCTTCGATCAGTTCATTTTCGGGCGCTACCCGATCGCCGAACGCTGGAGACCGATTCTCGTCGGCATCCTCTTCGTCGCACTGCTCGTGCCGCTGCTCATCCCGAAGGTTCCTCATAAGGGCTACAATGCAATTGCGCTCTTCGGGTCCTGCCGGTCGTTTCCTTCTTCCTGCTGCTGGGCGGTGTGTTCGGGCTTCCGCACGTCGAGACGTCCCTCTGGGGCGGCCTCATGGTCACGCTCATCCTGTCTTTCGTCGGCATGGCCGTGTCGCTTCCGTTCGGAATTCTCCTGGCGCTGGGTCGGCGCTCGACGCTTCCGGTGATCAAGACCCTCTGCGTGACGTTCATCGAAGTAATACGTGGGGTTCCGCTCATCACAGTCCTCTTCATGGCGAGCGTCATGTTGCCGCTCTTCATGCCGCAGGGGGTGACCGTCGACAAATTTCTGCGCGCCCTTGTCGGCTTCTCGGTTTTCGCCTCGGCATACATGGCGGAAGTCATCCGCGGTGGCCTCCAGGCCATTCCTAAAGGCCAGTATGAAGGCGCCGATTCGCTCGGCCTCAGCTATTGGCAGAAAATGCGGCTCGTGGTGCTGCCGCAGGCGATCAAGATCGTCGTTCCCGGCATCGTCAACACCTTCATCGGGATGTTCAAGGATACCTCGCTGGTCTCCATCATCGGCATGTTCGACCTGCTCGGCATCATCCGGCAGAACTTTACGGACGCGACATGGGCTTCGCCCGTGACGCCCCTCACCGGCCTCATATTCGCAGGCTTCGTATTCTGGCTGTTCTGCTTCGGCATGTCCCGCTACTCTGCCTTCGTGGAGCGGCAGTTGGACAAGGGCCACAAGAGATAAAGGGAAAGATCAATGGCAAACCAGGCCCATACGCAAGCAATGACCGTTTCCGACACGGACGTGGCGGTCGAGATCATCAACATGAACAAATGGTACGGCGATTTCCACGTGCTGCGCGACGTCAACCTGAAAGTGATGCGCGGCGAACGGATCGTCATCGCCGGTCCCTCGGGATCCGGCAAGTCGACGATGATCCGCTGCATCAACCGGCTCGAGGAACACCAGAAGGGCCAGATCATCGTCGACGGCATCGAGCTCACCAACGATCTGAAAAAGATCGACGAGGTTCGCCGCGAGGTCGGCATGGTGTTTCAGCATTTCAACCTGTTCCCTCATCTGACCATCTTGGAGAACTGCACGCTCGCACCGATCTGGGTGCGCAAGATGCCGAAGAAGGAAGCGGAAGAAGTGGCGATGCACTATCTGAAGCGCGTCAAGATCCCGGAGCAGGCACACAAGTACCCGGGCCAGCTCTCGGGCGGCCAGCAGCAGCGCGTGGCGATTGCCCGCTCGCTTTGCATGAAGCCGAAGATCATGCTCTTCGACGAACCCACCTCGGCGCTCGACCCGGAAATGGTCAAGGAAGTGCTCGACACCATGGTCGGCCTTGCCGAAGAAGGCATGACCATGCTCTGCGTCACCCATGAAATGGGCTTTGCGCGTCAGGTCGCAAACCGCGTCATCTTCATGGACCAGGGGCAGATCGTCGAACAGAACGATCCCGCGAGCTTCTTCGACAATCCGCAGCACGAGCGCACGCGCCTGTTCCTCAGCCAGATCCTTCATTGATCGGTTGCGGGCAATCGAAACTGAAAAGGCGGGGCTTCCCGCCTTTTCTCATGCCGGCCTCCGGCCACCAGTCTCCGATCGAAAGTTGAGCGGGCTTGCCCCAAAGTGGTTGCGAAACGACCGCGAGAAGGCCGAAAGACTGTCGAAACCGCATCTGAGCGCCACCTCGCGCATGCTCAATCGCGTATCGCGTACCATCCGCTGCGCCGCCGACAGCCGAAGCCTCAGGTAATATCGGCCAGGGCTGATCTCGAGGTCGCGGGCAAACAGCATTTCGAGTTTCCGTGTGGACATTCCCAGGCGACGGGAGAGCGCGCCTATCGTCAACGGTCGATCGATCGTGCGCTCCATCAGGCCGATCGCACGGGCAAGTTCGGGGCGTTCCTCTCCCAGGCGTCCGAGCGACACAAGCGGCTGGGCATCGGTCGCCGCGTGGGTGACGTCGTAGACGAAGACGCTTGCGACATCGAGCGCGATCGCCGAACCGAACCGCTCCCGGATCAGGTGCAGCATCATGTCGAATGTCGGCGAAGCCCCGCCCGAGGTCCAGAATCGGCCCGATGTGACGAAGCGATCCGCGCGCACGTCGAGTGTCGGGAATGCGACAGCGAAGTCCTCCAGTTCCTCCCAGTGCGCCGTAGCCGCAGATCCGTCGAGGAGCCCCGAGCGGGCAAGCAGCCAGCAGCCCGATTCGATACCCGCGACCATCGCGAAGTGGCGCGAAACCTTCGTCAGTTTTCCGATGAACGCGCGATCCCCGTAGCGGTCCTGGTTGAAGCCGGCGATGACGAGGAGGACGTCCCCTGAAACCACATCTGCGAAACTTCCGTCCACGGCGATTTCGACACCGCAGGTGAGCGCAACCGGCAGCCCGTCCGGTGAGACGATTTTCCAGCTGAAGATCGGCTCCGGCGCCACACGATTTGCCGCGCGCATTGGATCGAGGGTGGAAGCGAGCGACATGATCGAAGACTCGGGCAGAAGCACGACCGTCACGCTCAAGGGCGTTCGCATTCTGGGTTCGGATACCATGCGCAAAATGTCGAAAATATTGCGCACCGTGTCAATCCGCGAACCGCGATTCCGGCATGATGACGGTCGCAGGAACTCTGTAGTTGCAGCCGGATCGAGGGCGGAATCCTGTACCCCTACGCCCCATCCAAAATTGTCGAAACGGGTTGGCGAGCCGCAAGGTGGACCAACCCGTCTTTTTTTCCCCGGTAGTGGAGACTCACAGGGTTTCGCGCTTTTGCTGTTGCGGGCGCCCGAAGATACGTGTATCTCCCCATTCGCCGAAACGGACGGAGTGTAGCGCAGCCTGGTAGCGCATCTGGTTTGGGACCAGAGGGTCGGGAGTTCGAATCTCTCCACTCCGACCATCGGCAGACAATCCTCTCTAGAGCGCGGGTTCAAATTCAGACTTCTCTGAAGGCGATGCGCGTGTGAGCGCACCGCGGCGGAAGCCGGCTCTCTTGCACAGGCGCCACGCCCAGTGCGAGTTGCACCGTCTGGGTCTGCCCCTCTGGATGGGGACGGCCCGAAGCCCGGTAGTCCATCCCCTCACCGGCCAGTTAGCCCGATCTGTTGCAAAACTGCGTATTGGCGCCCGCGGTCGTACTTGGGTCGCTGCACGTTTCATTCACTCGTCAATAGTGCCGCCCGGCAGGATATGTAGAACGGATGTATTCCTGTTCCGTTCGCGGCATATTCCAGGCTGACGAAAACATCGAATCCAGCGTCCGATCTTGAACAACTCAGGCGCCGAGCTATGTTGCCTACCTGGCTAGGGGTTTCGCTGCCCATTTCCCTTGAAACGGAGGAGAAATACGATGCCTACCTTGAGCAATGGCAGTCAGCTTGACGTCTGGGAAGATGTAGACAACGTAAGCCCCGATGCAATTCTGTTCAGCATCACGGAAACCAACGGAAATGTCCTTGGACCGAATGGTGCTCATACTGATTTCCCGTTCGGCTCGGTCGACCTGGCATCGGTCGATGTCTTCGATGGCTTCTTCACCGTCACCACTTTTACGAACGATGGCAGGACCCAGGTTTTCACGACGGTGGAAACCATGGTGTTCGACAATCAAGGCAACTACATCCGAACCCTTTCGGATCAGGCGGCATATCGTTCGACGCAGATACTCTCCGTGAGCGCCACCAGTCCCGACGACATTACGGTGGCCTGGCAAGGCGCCAACGAGTATTTCGGCGGCCAGAACACCCAGTACGGCAAGCATGAAATCATTCTGCAGAACGGCACGCTGCAACCGGACACCTTCATAAATCACGCCCCGACAGTCACCGACCTCAACCTCACGCTTGCGCCGGGTCAGTCGCTCGACGATATCGCGTTCAGTGCGGTCGATCTCGACTATGACCTGCTGACCTTTGTCGTCGTGGATGGACCGGACCACGGGACGATGGTGCAGGAGACGCGCTACGAAGCCGGTTACTACCCGTTCCCCAAGGCCAGTATGCCGGCAGCCTGCACTATCATCAGGACTACCTGAAAGGTAACCTCTTCGACTATTCGCCCGAGGCTGGCTTCACCGGCACCGACTCCTTCACGGTCTATGCGACCGACGGACAGGGAAACAGCAATTTGGCGACCATCACGATCACTGTGGCGACACCAGCCGAGCACATCACCCTGACCGGCACGAAGGATGTCGTCAGCTACAGGAACTACGACCATGCGGTCGTGGTCGCTGCGATGGCGGGCCATGACCGCATCACAGGCAGCCGGTTCGACGACTCCCTTGATGGAGGCGCGGGCAAGGACCGCCTGCGCGGTGGCGAGGGCGACGACACTCTCAACGGAGGAACCGGCCACGACAAACTGATCGGTGGCGCTGGCAGCGACACCTTCGTGTTCGACACGAAGCCCGGTTGGCGGAACTGGGACAAAATCGTGGACTTCTCCTCCGGCAAGGATGAGTTCCAGCTCGACACTTCCGTATTTTCCGGCGTAGCGGCTGGCGTACTGGATCCCAATGCGTTCGTGAAAGGGATAGTCGCCAGGGATGAAGACGACCGCATCATCTATCACAAATTCTCCGGCCTCCTGTTCTTCGATCCGGACGGCTCGGGCGAGGACAATGCGGTAGCGTTTGCAAGCTTGGGCCGCGGTACGTCGGTTGCCGCGGGCGACTTCATTTTCACCTAGGGGAGAAAAGCAGCTGGCCTGGCGCCGTTGGCCGTCCTGGGCGGCGGGTCTCGTCTCCCGTTGAAGCCTCTGCGAGAGATGGGCCTGCGTTTGCAGCAAACGCTTGGGAGATCTTGGTCGCGAGTTCTCGGTAGGGCGAAGAAGCTATCGGAGCGAAGCTCATCACGAGGGCAAGAGTGATCCAGATGGTTCGAAGGGGCAGTCTGCGAGGGACCCACGCCATGGCTTGATCCCCACCCAACCCCGTGCGAAGTCAGGAGGCGCGGCCTGCCCCATCCGGAGGACCTAGAGCACAATTGGCGAAGGTCTCCGTGAACGCCCAACGATGCTCTTCGAGGTCTCCAGCGAGCTGTGCCGGCCACGCCCACGCTGCCATGAAATCTGGGCAACGAGCCCGCTACTTCAAAAGCCCCAGGTTGATGAGCTGTACCCGCCGATTGACGGCCGACTTCGGATTGGCGGCGTCAATCGGCCACTCCTGTCCCACCCCGATCGAATAGAGGCGGTCCGGTGCAATTGCGAATGTCGTGGAAAGGGCTTGGGTTATCGCGTCCGCACGCTCCTGGCTCAGTTTGAGATTGTGCCCGGCATCTCCGGTGCTGCTGGTATGTCCAACGACGAGAAACTTGTACCGGCTGAGGTTCGGGTGATGCAGGGCATCGGCGATGAGGCCGACGGTGCGGTAGGATTTCGGCTCGATCGCAATGGAATCGTTCTCGAACTCTATATCGACAATCAGCTGCGAAAGGTTCGCGAGCTGCGACCAGTTCGGGAGGCCAGATACGCCTTTGCCCGCACTGTTAGCCGCCTCCTCGACCAGGAGGGCGATATCGATTGCGGGAGCGGCCCGCTCGACCCGTCCAAGCGTTGTTACGAGCTGCTTATCGCTCAGCTCCTGTGCACAGGCCAGGCCGGGAACCAGCAGCAGGCCCAGCACCAAGAACGCGCGTTGTCGAATGTTTGCCATTGTCTGCTCTCCGATTCCAACGAGGCCCTTACCGCCAGCCGGCGTCTGTTATCGCCTGGCCGCACTTGCTGTTCTCGACGCGTCGAGCCTTGAGGAGGCAGGAAAGGATGTTTCCGTCTCCCTTCACGCCGTGGCAGAACTGAGCCATGTCGTGCTCGCAGATGCTCTTGTAGGCCAATTGGGCCGCCTGGCGCTGTTGGATCGAGGCGGTCACATTGGCAAGTGTCGTGGTGCAGGTCGGACTGACCTTTCCCGCATGGTCGTTCAGGCAGCTCTGGATCCGCCCTCCACCGAGGTTAAGCCCCCGGCAGAATTTCCTGATGTCGGCGCCGCACTCCTTGGCAAGCAGCGAAACCGCATCCGCATAGCTGATCGTATCTGCCCGACTGTTGGCGACGAAAGCGAGACAGGCGATGGATAGCGCCCCGGCAAGAACGGCAAATCTCTTCCGCATGGTGGGTCCGATCCTGGAAATGGGTTCAGAGTCAATCATCACGGGCGTCATGGATGATAATGCCCGGCCCCCTGGGTGGCCAGCGCACTCATGCTTCGCGAACGGGGCCGCAAATGAAAGTAGGTTACAGTTACAAACGCCCCGGGCGCGGCGTCTTGGTCGCACCAGACACCTGATGAGAACCCTACCACGCCATGCGTGCGCAAAGGATCGTACGCTACGGATCCTGGTGGTCGGCTATCGCAAGCCCTTTCAAGCCCGGATGAACAGAACTCCCGTTAAGCCAACCACTACGAGGCACTGAAGAATGAACATTGGCAGATCCGATGACATTACCGCTCCTCCCGCTCGATCGAGCCCGGGTCCTGACCCTAAAGTCTTCCTGCCGCCATCGGTTCCACCTGCTGCAGATGTCCCCGCAGATCCATAACGTGCGAGCCTGCCGAAACCACCGATTGATGAGAACTATCTCATAGATGCCGGCATTTCGAAATGCGCAACGTCATTCCTGCCTGACGGTCCGGTGGAATGCGATGAGAGGAAGCACCTCGATGCGTCCGCCCAGACATGCGGCCCGCAAAAACGATTCAATTTCCAACAAGGGTCATTCCGTTTTAATCCAATCTGCGCTATGGCATCCGCAGTGCCTCGAGGCAGAGTGGAGGCACGGACGGAACCAAGGTGGAGCCAGATCGAGACATGTCCGCAAAAATCTATCGTCCCGCAAAGACGGCAATGCAGTCGGGCAAGGCCAAGACCCATCTTTGGGTTCTGGAGTTCGATCAGGAATCGCCGCGCACCATCGACCCCGTCATGGGGTATACGAGCTCGCGCGACACGCGCCAGCAGGTTAAGCTTTTCTTCGAAACGGCGGAACTGGCGGTGGCCTACGCCGAGCGCAACGGAATAGAATACCGTTTGATCGAGCCGAAGGAAGCGACCCGCAAGCGCGTCGCCTATCCGGACAATTTTCGCTTCAATCGCATGCAGCCCTGGACCCACTGAGGGTCTTCAGTCTTCCGGAGAAAAGCCGGACCGGGGCCCCTTAGCTCAGCTGGATAGAGCACCTGCCTTCTAAGCAGGTTGTCGCAGGTTCGAGTCCTGCAGGGGTCGCCACTATCTTCAACCCATTGAAATCACATCATTAACTCAACTACTGGTCTTAACTGATCTGAGGTGGGAACAATCGGCGTTGCCTCGTCGTCCATCGCAACTCCTGGATACCCTAGCCATCGCCCCCGCAACGTCTATCTCGCAGACAGTGTAGCCCTCGGATACCGCAAAGGGAGCCCCACTGTGCGCGGCTGCAGGACGCGTTGAAAGCATGGAGGCGACGGAGTAAAATACTGGCGGATACTTTGATTGGACACAGACCGATTTCTAACTGTCGTCCAGCTGCCCGCCCGAGTTCCGGCAACGACCGGATCGCTGGCCTGCCGATTTTATGGCAGTTTTTAGGTCGAATTTTTCGACACTCGACATGCATCAAGAAGAATGTCGGCGCCTACCCATGAATTATCCTTGCTGGTTTTGTTGTCTGCGTAGCTCGTACCGCGTCTCGCAAATAAAGAAGGTGACGTGCGATGCTATCTGCCTACCTTAACTGCACAGAGTTTTTATCACCAGAAGAGCTCACGCAATTGCAACGGGTCTTCGACGACACGTGCTTGCAACAGCGAGTCGATCACCGATCGGCGCTCGCTGACGAAGTGGCGAAACAACTCATCCGTCTCTATCAGGGCGGTGTTCGCGACTCGGCTGAAATTGCGGCGATCATGGAGCATCGGTTCCACCGGCACTGATTTAACGATGAGGCAGACGCCCATTGAGGGCGAATGCAGGGCAATCGGCAGCCGGCTGGCATCGAGGACAAGGGGGAGGCCCGTGATTGCCATAGAGCCCGTGCGCGACGAAAACATCCTGATCGTTACACCCCAAGGTCCCCTGGAACAGGCCAACTTCGAGACGATCGCGCGTGAGGTTGAGCTCGCCGTACGCTCGCACGGAGAACTCGCCGGCTTAATGCTTGTTATTGAGAACTTCCCCGGATGGAAGAGTTTCGGGGCCGTGGCTGCTCATCTGAAATTTATCTCCAGTCATCATCGACAGATCGAACGGATCGCTGTTCTTACCAGCAGCAAGCTTCTCCGGATCGTTCCCACCCTTGCTCGCTACTTCGTACACCCCAAGATTCGAACTTTCGACTTCCAGCAACGGACAATGGCGCTTTCTTGGTTGGAGACCGGTCAACCATGACATCTCTGCAGGACAAAGTTGCAGAAGCATATTCGTATTTGCGTTGGGCGGGTCAGCGGCAACTGGTTTCCGTTCTGGCTACGATTGGGACCGCATGTTTTCCCTCACAGTGCTATGCGCAATCGCCGCTCGGTGCAGACATGCCCGATGTAGAGTTCGGAGCACGCAAGATATTCCTGATGCTATTCCTGATGCTTGGCCCGATCAAAATACTCGTGCCCTTTAAAGTCATTACGGACGGCTACGGCCCCATCTTGCGGCGACGAATAGCCACCAGGGCGATCCTGTTCTCGGCGGCAGCGCTGGCGATCGCCGGTTTGCTCGGGCGCACTATGCTTGAGAATTTAGACATCTCGTTGCCGGTGCTGGCGATGACCGGGGGGATTATCTTGTTCGTTGTGGCCTTGCGAACCATCCTGCAACCGACTTCGGATTTCCAGGTACGATCAACAGATCGGGGTCAAACGGATCTGGGACTGGCCCTGACACCGCTGGCGTTTCCAACAATCGTGACGCCTTACGGCATTGCCGCTGTGATCGTCTTTGCCACGTTGGCAGGCGGCCGCCAAACGGAAGGGCTAACCGTGGCGGGCATTGTATTGCTGATCCTGACGCTGGACTGGCTGGCAATGATTTTCGCAGAGGGCATTCTGAGATGGATCGGCACTTCACTGCAGGTCTTGGCTGTCGTGCTTGGCGTTACACAAGCTGCCTTGGGCCTGCAGGTCATATTGCATAGTTTCAGCATGATCGCCTGGCGATAACCCGTTCTTCCCGGCACTCGTTACTGCTTGGCCAGAACTGGCATCCACAATGAGATAGCCCTGAAGAGATGAGTACATTTCTTCGCGAAATTTGGTGGAAATTCAGCGAGTTTTCCAGAAACTCTGCGACAAGCACGGTTGGGTGAGAGTGACGGTGCTTGCAACCTCGCTCATGCAATTCTGGTCCACTATAGTCAGGCCGTTCGAGACGCGGACACCATTGAGAGGCTATTTTGCGCGCTTCCCCTGAGCTCAAACCGCCGGGCACCCTGCCCTACGGCTGCCCACGTCGCCCTCTCCGATCTGCTACGGCTTGATGTCGAGCGCTTGACCAGAGGTTCGCAACTCTTGCAGCGTCTTGCCGACACAACTTCCTCCGCCTTCGTCACCAATCGCCTTCGCTTTGCCGTCTAAGGTGATCGTACCAGCGATTCCATCCGACGCTACGTACGTGGCGGTTCCACTATCGGCTACCTTGGATAGATAGAACACAAGATTGGTTTCTTTGTTTTTGCAGGTGATCGCGAACGGAAAGGTTTTAAATGGGTCAACTTGTGCATAAGCCATTGATGCAGCGTCACCTGCCAGCACCAGGGCAACCAGTGCCCCAAGCATGCGTGGCGGCAATGTTGTTTTCTGCAAAACGCAGCCCATTGAAACCTCCTTGTTAGATCGAGTTCGCCTCGCCAAACCTCTCTGGATTTCGAGCACAGCGCGAAGTTGGTTGCTTCATGGACCACTTTGCGCAGCACCGACCCCTTACGCATGGGGTCGGTTGCATTATGTGCTCGTGGTACAAACAGTCAACAATGCCCAAGGTGCCGCAAGCCTACTGCGCAGACAGGGCTTGGATCATCCCCGGGGGCGACGATCACGGTAAGAGCCAGAATAACCTGCCCGTCACGCGGACCGCGTCCACGATTGCCATGCCCGACGGCCAATGTTTCGAACTCTTCTGAGGAGTGGCGGCGCCACTAAGCTGGCTACCTGTGCCGATCATGGGAGGCACCTCTGTTCCGGTGCGCCAGGCTGGTACTGCAGCGCGAGAGTTTGGCAAAATGGGTTTGCCCTATCGTCTCAGGACACAGCCGATATCGGCGCAATTCGATGGATTTCGCCCAGAGCCTACCCGGATACACGAAAGGACATCCTGAATCGGTACGCGTGTTGAAATTGTCGGCGTATTGCGGGCCATGCTAATTTTCAGATGCAACGCCCTCCACTCGGATTGCGCTGCAGCTTGCAGAGAGGCGGACGGGGCGCCGGCAACACTCTCCGTTTTTCTGATCGATGAGGGCCCGGGGACCCCGCAGTCTCCGGGTTCCTTTGTCGCTGGCAATTCGCGAAGCGCACTCGCCCGCCCGCGTCGGCGGTATCATGGTTTCACCGAAGCACGGGAAGATGATCCAAGCGCGCCCGGAAGGCAGGAGCCCGCTAGGTCCCTACCCCGATCTCGGCCAGCCGCGTCAGGCAGGCTTCCTCGACATTGTCGAGTTCTCCAAGGGTTTCGTCGATGTCGCGGCGCTTCTGCCTGAGGTCTTCACGCTTCTCGTTGACCTTCCGCATCAGTAGCTGCAACTGGCCGACCTCGCCGGGCGGGTCCTTGTAGACCTGAATGATCTCTCTGATCTCGGCGATGGTGAAGCCGATGCGCCGGCCTCTCAAAATTTCCTGGATCAGGCGCCGATCGGCTGGGCGGAAAAGCCGTGTACGTCCGCGGCGTTCAGGGTGGATCAGGCCCTCGTCCTCGTAGAACCGCAGGGTTCGCGTCGACACCCCGAATTCCCGGGTCAGTTCCGTAATGCTATAATATTTGTCCACGCCGGATCCCAATCATTCAATTGCGATCAATAATATTTACTTTTACGTCAAAGTCAATTTCGCTGTTTTAGTGGATGGAAAACCACCAGGTCGCAAGACCGAGGAACGCGAAAAAACCGGTTATGTCGGTCACCGCGGTGACGAACACTGCGGACGACACGGCCGGATCCGCCCCCACCCTGTCGAGCAGAAGCGGGATCATGATCCCGGCGATTGCCGCGGCCAGCATGTTGATGATCATGGCCGTCGCGATGATTCCGCCGATATTGGCGTCCTCGAACCAGAAGCCGGCGACACAGCCGATCAGCAATCCGAAGATCATGCCGTTCAACAGCCCGACACCGGCCTCGCGGCGCACGACCCGCCAGGCATTGTGAATATCGAGATTGCGCGTCGCAAGCGCACGCACGGTCACCGTCATGGTCTGCGAACCCGCGTTCCCCCCATGCCAGCGACGATCGGCATGAGGACGGCGAGTGCCACGATCTCCTCGATCGTCGCCTCGAAGAGTGAGATCACCGACGCAGCAAGAAAAGCCGTCAGCAGATTGACCAGAAGCCATGGCACGCGCGAGCGAGACGTTTCGGCAATGGTGTCCGAGAGTTCTTCGTCGCCAACGCCGCCGAGGCGCATGAGGTCTTCTTCGGCTTCCTCCTGGATCACGTCGACCACGTCGTCGATCGTCAGCACCCCGACCAGCCGCCCGTTGTCATCGACGACGGCAGCCGACAGAAGGTCGTACTGTTCGAACAGCTGCGCGGCCTCTTCCTGGTCCATCTCCGCCGGAATCGGATGGTTGGTCTCGCGCATGATCGCCTCGACCTTGGTGCCGCGCTTGGTGCGCAGGATCCGGTCGAGATCGACTATGCCGAGCAGGCGGAACGTCGGGTCGATGACGAAGATCTGGGTGAAGCTGTCCGGTAACTCCTCTTCCTCGCGCATGTAGTCGATCGTCTGGCCCACCGTCCAGAACGGCGGCACGGCGACGAATTCGGTCTGCATGCGGCGGCCCGCCGTGCTTTCCGGATAGTCGAGCGAGCGGCGCAGCCGGATCCGTTCGGTGAACGGCAGCTTGGAGAGAATCTCCTCCTGGTCGGCCTGATCGAGGTCCTCGAGGATGTAGACGGCATCGTCGGAGTCCATCTCGCCGATTGCCGCGGCGATCTGGTCGTTGGGCAGGTGCTCGACGATATCAAGGCGGATCGCCTCGTCGACTTCGGTAAGGGCCGCAAGATCGAACTCGTCGCCGAGCAGCGATACCAGCGCGCGCCGCTGGTCCGGCTGGATCGCCTCGAGAAGGTCGCCCATTTCAGATTCGTGAAGCCGCGCGACATGCTTTTTCAGAAACAGCAGGTCGCGATCGGCGATCGCGGCGCCGACATGCATGAGAAAGTCGGAACGGATGGAGCCATCCTCGGCGTAGATATCCTCGCCTTCGTAGGCTCCCGCGTCCGCCGGTGCGCGCAGGTCGCGATCGTCTTCGCCGGTGTCCGCCATTGGACCGCTCCTCGAAACGCAATTTCCGGCAAGTCGCCGGAGCGCTCGCCCAACATGAGAATGAATTGCTTTGCCGATTCAGAGAAGGCGGCCGCGGCTAGCCGGGATCCGCTCCCTGCCCTCCTGCTAACCGAAAGCGCGGTGGCGGTCTACAGAGGAGCGAAGCGAAATTGGCACGCTTTGCGGAGAATTGCGCAAGCTGTTGCAATTTCTCAAGAATCGAATGCCTTTGGCATCTCGTCGGAAGCGCGGGAGAAAGGCGTCGAAAAGCGATGCCGGTTCCCTTCCCCGCGCATTGGCGCTAGGCATGAAAACACCGTTGACCCAACGGAGCGATGCACTTCAAGCGGACCTCAAGCATGACCATTCGCCCGATCCTCAAATTTCCGGATCCAAAGCTACGCACGCCCTGCTGGCCCGTCGAACAGTTCGATTCCGACCTTGCAGCACTCGTAGCGGACCTTGCCGAAACCATGCGGGCTGCCCCCGGCATCGGCATCACGACGGCTCATATCGGCGAACTCCTGCGCGTGGTGTTCATCGAACTGGAAGGCCCGGGATCGGGCCAGGTCTATGTCAATCCGGTCCTGGTGTGGGTCTCCGCGGACTTGGTGCGGCATGCTGAAGGCAGCGTTTCCATGCCCGGCGTAAGCGAGGACGTGGAGCGGCCGGCCCGGATAAGGGTCACGTATCAGGACATCGAAGGCATGCATCACAGCGCAGAAGCTTCGGGCCTCCTTGCCGTCTGCCTGCAGCATGAAATCGACCAGTTGGACGGCATGTTCTGGATAGAACGCCTGTCGCGGCTGAAGCGCGAACGCGTCATCAAGAAATACCGGAAACTGACGGCGTGACACTGCCACTGCCTTGGTGACTGCCGACCAGCCACAACTTCTTTAGGGAGCGAGGCTGATCCGCGCATGACGAAATGCCCCACCGGGGGAAACCGGGTGGAATGCCCGTGCAAGCCTGAACTCAAATCCAGCACGACAAGATCGCCCCTGTCAGGCAGAATGCCGCAGGTTCGTATCCTGGCGCCAAGCCGGCCGGAAGTGGGGCACCAGCCATGACGATTTTTGCCGTACGGCACATCACCCGTTACAGCTACTGGCGACCGGTCGAGTTCGGCCAGCACCGGATGATGTTCCGCCCCCGCGACAGCTTTGACCAGAGGCTGCTCGATGCCAACCTCATCGTCTCTCCGGGACCAAATGAAATCCGCTGGATTCACGATGTCTTCGGCAATTGCGTCGCCATGATCAACTTCAGCCGCCCATCGAACGAACTCGTCTTCGAATCCCGGATCCGGCTGGATCACACCCCGCAAGTCGCCCTCGATCTTCGAATAGACGACGAAGCCCTGACCTACCCGTTTTCCTATGATTCCGACGAGCTTACGGACCTCGAATGCACGATCGCCCGCCACTATCCGGATACGAGCGACGAGGTAGGACGCTGGGCTCGCCAGTTCATACGCGTCGGGCACGCGACGGAAACCGGGCACCTCCTGATGACGCTCTGTTACGCAATCCACCAGAGCTTTTCCTACGCGCGACGCTCCGAGCATGGAACGCAGCCGCCCCAGCTGACACTGGAGCTTCGCCGGGGAACCTGTCGCGACTTCGCCCTGTTGATGATGGAAGCCGCGCGGGCGCTGGGCCTCGCTGCCCGCTTCGTCACAGGCTACATCTATGTCCCCGATCGCGATGGAACGACTACGCTTGGCGGCGGCTCGACGCACGCCTGGTGCCAGATCTACCTGCCCGGTGCCGGATGGGTGGAGTTCGATCCGACAAACGGCATCGTGGGCAACCGCGACCTTATCCGCGTCGGCGTGGCGCGCGACCCCCGTCAGGCAATCCCGCTGTCGGGAAGCTACGACGGAGAATCTAGCGATTTCAATGATATGTCGGTGCAAGTGAATGTGACGACAGAACCAGTCTCGTCCTCCGGAAGGCAGACGACCGCCTGAACAGTGGAACCGATGGCCGCCGCCCGCGTTCCCTGACACGCCTCCCGACCGGTGAGGTTACGGATCGAACGCGAGGCAAGCAGATGAGGATACATGCCGGTTTCATCCTGGGTTACGAATGCCCCAAGCCTACCCCGATGCTGCTTGCCCTCGACATACATCCCTCCCGCCGGGTCGACCTTCTGACTGATCAGGTCTTGTCCTTCAATCAACCGATCGAGGCGTGGGGCTATGTGGATGCGTTCGGTAACGCGTGCACGCGCATCGTCGCCCCGGCGGGTCTCACGCTTATCTCGACGGATTTCGAAATTTACGACAGCGGCCAGCCGGACGTCGTTCCGTACGACGCCATCCAGCACGAGATCCAGGACCTCCCCGACGAGGTTCTGGTCTTCCTTCTCGGCAGCCGATACTGCGACACCGACCGTCTTGGTGATTTCGCTTGGTCACGATTTGCGACCACCCAATCCGGCTGGCCACGCGTCCAGGCCATAGCCGACTTCGTTCACGGCCACATCCGTTTCGACTATCAGAAGGCCGACGCAACGCGCACGGCCTATGGCGGCTTTACCGAGAGGATGGGCGTATGCCGGGACTTCGCGCATCTCGCGATTACGCTCTGCCGCTGCATGAACATCCCCGCCCGCTACTGTACGGGATACCTCGGGGACATAGGCGTGCCGCCGGACCCCGCACCCATGGATTTCAGCGCCTGGTTCGAGGTGTTTCTCGGTGGCCACTGGCACACCGTGGATGCCCGCCACAATACGCCGCGGATCGGCCGGATCCTTATGGGCACGGGCCGCGACGCAACGGATGTCGCACTCTCCACGAACTTCGGCCCCACGACGCTTGCCCGATTTGAAGTGGTAACGGAAGAGATCAAGGAGTGATCGTCACCCCGTTCGCGAAATCGCGATGGAACAACTGTGGCACGAATACGTTACCCCTCCATGAGAACTAACGGAGGTAACACAATGAAAAAGCTCATTGCTACGTCTGCACTGGGGTTGGCTGTGATGGTCTCCTTCAGCATGCCCGCAATGGCCGAAACGGTAGTGGTCACCAAGAAAAGAGTGGTCGAACATCGGGAAGTACAGCCGGGTCTTGTCATCACCGATCGAGGGATCGCAGTGCGAACATACGACGATAGCCAGCGTTGTGTGACCAAGACGGTCAAGCGGGAAACGGATGACCGCGAAGTGGTGAAGAAGACAACGGTTTGCCGCTAGGCGTACGGACCTCGGACAGGAACGGGGCCCATCGCCCGGCTTCAGATCAAACGAAGAGCGAGATTGCTGGAAACCCGGTCGCATCCGTGCACCGGGTTTCAACGTGTCTGAGAACGGCATCACAAGGTGCCGGCAGGGGCGACGATGTGGTGTCTGGCCGTTGCACCTCGCCAAAGGTCAAGGGGGCCGCCGGGAGCGGCTTCGACGAGCGGAGCGGTCGCCGATTCAGGACGCAATCCAACCGTCAAGATGGGCGATCTGGATTAGCCCGCAGCCTGCCTTCACAAAAAAGTAATTGGCTGGCTCCCCGGCCCTGCTGTTAGCGTAGAGCCGCTGCATGAACGTTCGGGGAACGGCTTTCAGCCGAAAAATCACATGGCTTATGACCTTTTAGTCAATGGCAAGAAGTATGCCATCGATGTGGATGGCGACATTCCTCTCTTGTGGGTACTGCGCGACACCATTGGTCTCACCGGAACGAAATTCGGCTGTGGGATCGCCATGTGCGGCGCCTGCACGGTCCATGTCGATGGGCTGCCCGTGCGATCGTGCGTCATGCCGGTTGCCGATGCGGTGGACAAGCCGGTTACCACGATCGAAGCGATCGGCGAAACCGAGGAAGGCGCTCGGATACAGAAAGCGTGGCTGGACATCGATGTCGTCCAGTGCGGTTACTGTCAGTCAGGACAGATCATGTCCGCCGCAGCCCTCCTCGCCGCCAATTCGTCGCCGACCGACGATGATATCGATGCGGTCATGGCCGGAAATATCTGTCGATGCGGCACGTATCAGCGGATTCGCGCCGCCATCAAGCTGGCTGCGGAGGCGAGGTAAGTGCGATGTCCATCCACGATAGAGCCAATCTCGCTGTTTCCCGCCGACACTTTCTGATCGGCGCAACTCTGACAGGTGCGGGCCTCGTCATAGGCTTGAGGCCTTCGCCCTCGTCCGCTGCCGCTGCAATGCTTGAGCCCAACCCCTTCATTCGCATCCCTGCCGAAGGAAAGATCGTCTTTGTCATGCCGTCCGTGGAGATGGGGCAAGGCATCTATACCGCTGTCGCGATGCTGTTGGCCGAAGAGCTGGAAGTTACCCTCGATCAGGTGGAGCTGGAGCACGCACCGGCAGATCCTTCACGCTACGCGAACCCGTTCCTGGGCGACCAGATCACCGGCGGGTCGCTATCCATCCGCGCCATCTACGAACAGATGCGCAAGGCAGGTGCCACCGCACGCGTCATGTTGATCAATACGGCCGCGCGTGGCTGGAACGTCGCACCGGACACATGCAAGGCCGAGGCCGGAAAAGTCGTCCACGGCGCAAGCGGCCGCAGCGCGGCTTACGGCAGCCTGATCGAGGCTGCGGCCTCGGAAACGGTGCCGGAGGAAGTCCCGCTGAAACCGGCGTCCGATTTCAGGCTGATCGGTCAGTCCGTCCGTCGCCTCGACAGTCCGGAAAAGGTCAACGGAACGGCAAAATTCGGCATCGACGCCCGCCCGGAAGGCGTGTCCTACGCGGCGATCACGATCTGTCCCCACTTCGGCGGAAAACTGCGCTCGGTGGAGGAAGGACCTGCAATGGCGGTCAAGGGCGTCAAGCAGGTCGTCCGGACTGACGATGCCGTCGCTGTCGTGGCCGACAATACCGGCGCTGCCCGGAAGGGCCTCGCAGCGCTCACCGTCGCATGGGATCCTGGCCCGAGCGCCGGTCTTTCGCTGTCAGAACTGGAAAGGCGGGCGGACGAGGCAATCGGTTCCAAAGGTCTGCAAGCCATCAATGAAGGCGACGTCACGAAGGCTGAGGCCGAACACGGGCCTGCTCACGAATTCGTCTACCGGCTTCCGATCCTTACGCACACGGCCATGGAGCCGATGAACTGCACCCTTCACGTCAGAAACGATGGCTGCGAGGTATGGGTGGGCACGCAGGTGATGGGGCGCGCCAGGCAGGCGGTTGCCGAAGTCACGGGCCTGCCGGTGGAAAAGGTCGTTGTGCACAATCACCTGCTCGGCGGCGGATTTGGACGCAGGCTTGATGTCGACGGCGTGATCGTGGCGGCGAAGATCGCAAAACAGGTCGACGGTCCGGTCAAGATCACCTGGAGCCGCGAGGAGGACATCCGGCACGACTGCTACCGCTATCTCAACTACAGCAAGGTAACCGCGACGCTGAATACGGACGGCACGCCCCTCTCCTGGCGGCACCAGGTCATCGGGCCATCGGTGATGGCGCGCTGGATGCCCGCATTCACGCGTGAGGGCATAGATCTCGACATCATGACGGGCGCCGAGTCGCCCTACGCAATCCCCAACAGGCACACGGAATTCGTCCGCCACGAAGCTCCCGACGGCATGCTGACGGGAAACTGGCGCGGCGTCGGCGCCACGCGCAACATCCCGCCGATCGAGGGAGCCATCGATGAACTGGCCCATCTCGCCGGCGCCGATCCGCTCGAGTATCGCAAGCGGCTGCTTGGTCATAAGCCGCGTCTCCTCGGGGTCCTCAACCTTGCGGCGGAAAAGGTCGGCTGGACCACCGCACTTGCAAGCGGCAAGGGTAGAGGAATCGCCATCCTGGAAGACTTCGGGAGCTTTGCTGCAATGATTTCCGAGGTAAGCGTGACGGATGACGGGAGCCTCAGCACGCAGCGCATCGTATGCGCCGTCGACTGCGGCCAGGCGATCAATCCGGACACTGTCGAGGCGCAGATCGAGAGCGGTATCGTCTACGGTCTCAGCGCTGCTCTCTATGGCCGCATCACGGTTGAGAACGGCGCCGTCGTCGAGGGCAACTTCGACGATTCCCCCGTCGTCAGGATGCACGAGATGCCGAAAATCGAGGTGCACATCGTTCCAAGCTCCGAGCCGCCGGGCGGCATCGGCGAGGTAGGCACTCCTGGTGTCGCACCATCGCTTCTCAATGCGATCTTCGCGGCAACCGGCAAGCGATTGCGGTCGCTTCCGATCGACCAGAACGAACTTCGGAGGGTGTGACCGTGACCAGGCGGATTGGCGTTCTGCCGCTCGTTACGGTTCTGGCCGTGAGCGGTACCCTTGCCGGCATTGGGCCTTTGATGGGCCATGCCCAAACATCGGGTGGCGGCCAGCTCAAGGCCGTCTCGGACTTCGATGCAATTTCGAATGCCACCGAGCGCTCGAAGGCCATCTTTGCAGAGGCGAGCCGCGTCATGACGCACCCGCGCTGCATCAACTGCCATCCGGCAACCCGCAGCCCGACGCAGGGCGAAGAAATGCATCCGCATGTGCCCTTGATTATCGCCGAGGAGAGCTCGCTTGGTCCGGCCGGACTTGTCTGCAGCACATGTCACGGGGACGAAAATCGGCCAATCGTCGGCAGTCGCATAAAATCCATCCCGGGCAATGCGCACTGGTCATTGGCGCCGGCGAGCATGGCCTGGCAGGGTCTGACGGTGGGACAGATCTGCGAGCAGGTGAAGGATACGGAGCGGAACGGCAACCGCTCCCATGCCGATCTTATAAAACACATGGGAGAGGATCATCTGGTCGGCTGGGCGTGGCATCCCGGTGAAGGACGCAGTATCCCACCCGGCTCACAGGAAACCTTTGCCGCGCTGATCGCCGCCTGGGTGGCGACGGGTGCCGAATGTCCGAATTGAACGCCTGAACAAATTTAGCGTAACCAGAATATCGCCTGCACGGGCATTTACAGAGCCGACACGCGATTGCGGCCGGCCCGCTTCGACAGATACAGCCCCTCGTCAGCGCGTTTCAGTATGTCGCTGGAAAAGCGATCCGGCGAATCGAATTCGCTCACACCGCCGCTGATCGTCGATTCGTAACGCAAGTTTTCCCTGAGGGCGAGCGGCACGTGCTCGCGCAGTCGCTCCGCGATTTCGAACGCATCGCCACGAGAGGTGCCGGGCATCACAACCACGAACTCGTCCCCCCGAAACGGGCAATCACGTCGCTCTGGCGCAGATGTTGGCGGCACAATTGGGCAATTTCCACGAGGGCCGCGTCGCCCGCATGGTGCCCCATCTCGTCATTCAGCCGCTTGAAATTGTCGAGATCGAAAACGAGCACCGAAGTCTGAGTCCTCTCACGCTCAAACACCGCCAACCGCTGATCCAGGGTCTCAATCAGCTTCCGTCGATTGTATAGCCCCGTCAGGGCGTCCGTTTCGCTCAGTTGGCGCAGTTTGTGCTGCACCTCATTCTTCTCGGTGATGTTGCTGGCCACCCAGACGACGGCAGCCTCGCCCTCCACCAGAAAGCTCAGCGCCTGAACACGCCCTTCAAACCATATGGAATCGGTCGGGCCTTCGCCGGCTCCTTTGACATCGCTACCGCTGAGTTCGTATTCGACGATATGGAGGACACCACTTTCCAGCGCCTTCTCGATTTCGGCAGCGAACCACCGTGCCTTCTCCTCTTTCAAAACTTCAAACATGCTTTTCCCGACGAGACCGCTACCGTCGTGATAGTGCCTGACGTCCTTGCCGCCGAATATGGCGGCATATCGGCCACTGCGGGTGAGGATGAATGCCGGGTCTGGAAGGGAGGAAAGGATTGACGTCAATTGCTGCTGCGTAAACAAGTATTCACTTTCCCACGTTTCCCAGCGACACGGCCCTGCCACAAAACCTACGCGTGTACACTCGCGCACCGCGCGTATTTCATTTGCAAATCAGCCGTATAGTTCTTCCCTAGTTGCCATACCAGCATTTCATTTTTGTAAATGAACAATTCTCGGAAAGTAAAAAGCGGAAGTAATCATCCTCAATCAATTCTCCGCCCATAGCCGGTTACCTTCGACCTCAACTGGCGCTTCTGCTCATCGCAGATTTCGAGCCTTTGTGGCTTGGTCCGCCATCCTCGCTAAATCCCCGCGTGAGGCATGAATCCCGTGCGCAGTGCGTGCGCCCAGTCAGGCCGGTCATTCGTTTCGGCTCGGCATGCGGCGGCTTCGTAGTCATAAGCAAGAGCCACAAACTCTATCGAAGGATCTCCACCGTCGACCGTATCAACGATGGCATAGCGCGCGTGTGGCGTGCCGGACTCGGAAGCATGAGCTTGCCCGGTGGGATCAAAATAAGCAGGACACCCAACGCTCCCGGGGTTCATGACAATTGTTCCGCTAGGAAGCCGGACAAGATCTGGTCGATGACTATGGCCGAGAATAACGAGCTTTTCCGCAATGTCTCCCAAGCGTCTGACGATTTTCCCCATCGGAGCGCGCACCAGGACGCCTGATGCAATCTCGTCCAGAACATATCGGTCATCGTAGGCGGGCGTCGCATGGAAACCGACAATGCCGGGGGCAAACTTGCGACTGAAAGGGAACTGTCCCAGAACTGCGCGCTGAGCCTCGCTGAGCTCCTGGAACGCGAACCGATCGGAAGCATTGGCCTTGGTTGAATCGAACGCAGCAACCTGACGGTCGTGATTGCCTCTCACCGTCGGCGCACCAAGCCGCTCCAGGCGTTCAAATGTCTCGCGCGGCCACAGGGGGCCGGAAACGCAATCACCAAGGTTGACGATCAAATCGACCCCGCGCCGGCCGACGTCATCAAGCACAGCTTCAAGGGCGGATATGTTCCCATGAATATCGGCGAGAACAGCAATTTGCATGGAGCATAACTTACAACCATGACCCCCCGACCGCAAATTGAGGAGATCGAAACGGCAATCGCTTTGGACACTTCAGCCATTGATCACGCCCCACAATTGACACGCCGCGTGTTGACCCGCCAGCATGCCTTTGGGAGGGCCGCACATGTGCAACCTGTACAACATCACGACGAACCAGCTCGCGATCCGCGAGATGACGCGCGCGATGGTCGACAACCTCGGCAACCTCGAACCGTCGATGGACATCTATCCCGACCGCTTCGCACCGATCGTACGCAACACGCCCGTGGGGCGCGAAGCGGCAATGGTGCGCTGGGGCCTACCCTCCTCCCGGCAAGCCCTCTATCAAGCCGCATCGAAGCGCGCCGACAAGCTTCGTGCCAAGGGCAAGGACGTCGACTTCGACGAGTTGCTAAAGATGGAGCCGGACGCTGGCACGACGAACGTTCGCAATACCGCAAGCAAGCACTGGACGCGTTGGCTCGGCCCAGAGAACCGATGCGTGGTGCCGTTCACCCGTTTCGCCGAGCCGGACCCTGCAAGCAAGACCGAGGGAGGCCGCACGCCGAATGCATGGTTCGCGGCCAATCACGATGAACCGCTGATGTTCTTCGCCGGGATCTGGGTGCCGCAATGGGAAAGCGTACGAAAGGTCAAGGACGGGCTGATCAAGGCCGATCTCTTCGGCTTCCTGACGACTGAACCGAACGGCATCGTCGAGCCGATCCACCAGAAGGCAATGCCAGCCATTCTCGCGACGCAAACTGAAATCGAAACATGGCTCACCGCGCCATGGGAGGAAGCCAAGGCGCTTCAACGTTCCTTGCCGGACGACGCCTTGGTCATGCTTGAAACGTGATACCGCAGCACCTGCCCACCTCCAGCAACTGACCGAAGAGTTTCGGTGCGCCGCCGGGCGGAGAGCCGCGCTGGTGGCGTGGCGTGGCGTGGAACCAATGCCTCTCGTACCCGTTTTCCTTCAAAGGAGAATCGCGATGCGTGTGTCAGATTCCAACTCCGACAAAGTGCCCGCCCAGCCGGACGTACGGCCAGATCTCGCGTCGAAACCGACCGACGAACAAAAGAAGAAATCGATAGACCCTGCGCGCTTGCCCGATCCGCCCGGTTTGACGAAGACGAGGGACGTTGTGCACTTCCTGTTTCGGTAGCTTCCGCTGCGAGCGGAACGCGCGATGGTCCTTTCCACTCTCCCCGAAGGAGGCCGACAATGACAAGAATCGCAGACGTTGTGAGAACGATCATGACCAAGACCGCGGGAACCAATGATGCCAACGCGACACCAGAGCAGATGTCGCCACGCGATGTGGATCGGTCACGGCGCACGAACAACAAACCGGATGACCAGTCAAAGGCGCCTCCCGCCGTGCAGCCTGCCGGCGGACGCGACGAAAGTGAACAGCCGACGGTAAACCCTGTTACCGGCGGGGCTCTGTGAACCGTTGATGCTCGTTGTCACGACATAGGAGAGAAACCATGGCCCATCCATTTCCTCGACCTGCGCGTGAAAAGCCCGCGGAGCCCGATACCAAGCCCGATTCGGCAAAGCCTAAAGACGATAGCGACATGGATGAACCCAAACCGCTTGACCCTGCCCTTCTCCCTATCGACGACCCGGCTGGAGCGGCGTGACGGTCGCACAGCATGCTCGCTCGGGCTGAACAGGAGCTCCCGCTCGCAGAAGAAGCGATCTGTCACACCGGTGACCGTTCCTGTGCCGCGCAACTTGAAACACCTTGGCCGCTCAAGGTTCACGGGACCAGTCACCCGACGTTGGCATCGACAGCATTGACGCAAGCAATCAGGGGCCTTGCAGCCTCTTTCAGTTTAGTGGCGTTGTTCAACGCGCCCAAATTGGCGGCGAGAATGATGCATTGAAACGTTTGGCGAAACGCGTCGTTAACTATTCATCAACGACTGAGGTGTTCAGTGTCTGCGGGGGCTGCTGGGTTGGAGAGCAGTCATGGCCTATGATTGGGATGGACGCCGCACGCGCGTAAGATGGTGGCTTCGAGTTGCACTCATGTTGAGTTTGCTGACGGCCGCATTCGCAGGATCGCTCTTGGCGCATTACGTTCAGTGATCGCAGCCACCGAGGCGATTGTGAGCAATGCAATGCGCTTCGGTTCGCAAGACGATTCTGGTTTCTTGAGGCAGCCCGCGAAGCTGTACACACCCGAAATTCGCCCTGTGGCGTCGAATGCGTGAGGCCTATTGGTCGAGAGGCGGCCTCCGATGCCGTCCCAACCGCGGTCAGGCGAGCGATCGTTCTCACCGTCGTCCAGTTGAGTAACTCGAAGCGTTCATAGCCTCAGCGGGAAGGATCGGACGCCTCCTGGCGGAGCCCCGCAGGAACATCGCTCAGAGCAATAACGTCGCTCATAGCAATGGTGCCGGTGATCTTCATCATGCCAGCGATCCACAGGTCGCCGGCCAGAGGCACAATTCCCAGAACATCAGGGCAGGACCACCGGCAATCCGGCTTCGTCCAATGGACGTTGGTCCTCAATGATTTGATCTTGCCCATGCGAATCCTCAGTGCACTACTTGGTGGGTTGTATTGCCGAGTTCGTCTGTGACCACGCCGCTGGCGTAAATGTTGCCAGCGACCTCAAAATGTTCGGTGATCCTTACAATGCCGGTGATCCTCCACTCACCTCGCACCATGGTAGTCGTTCGGTCGGCGAAGTCCATCAAGACTTCCGAGATCGGCGGCCGAATGTTGCGCCAAGAGCGTCGCAGATCGCCGTTGCCCCCGCCCAACAGTCCCGCCGAGCACTTCTCAGGATGTCCGCTGCGCCATGCCGTCAGCCCTTAGATTCCGCTGCCGCGAGACCAAAGAAGCAAGAAAAAAAGAAAAAGAGAGAGGGAGAATGGTGCGCCTTGCCCTGCACCTTCCCATAGGGCACAACAAGACTGCCATGACAAACCCGCCTGAAGGTCTGGCGGGTGTGACTCATGCCCGACTGCCCCGCCCCACGCGACCTTGCACCTGCCGGAGAAAACTGAAGCCCGTCGCCACCAACGGAAATGCCGCCGGGTTGAGAGCCGGGTCAGACCATTCCGAGAACCGGCGCTCCGGAGACCACACGGCTCACACCGTAGTCTGCCTCATGCCGGGCAAAAGTGCGCTCCTTGCGCCTGGGCCTGGCAAGCACGACATCCGGGACATTGGCAATGCCGTCCGCGAACGTGCCGGTATCATCGCTGCGGTTCGTGGTGAATTGGGCAATAAGCAAGTTCAACATCGTACGAGGTCCTTCCTGCCCTTCAAACGGCAAGCGAAATCGTTTCGTTCCGGCCCGGATGCGGGATATTTAAAGTTTTAACTATATTTCTTAACAAAGCCTTGACCATGGCGCTCGACAGCCAGGCTCTGCGAAATGACTTGCGAGATCTTCTCTGCCCCAGCGACCCGCAATGCGCTGGCCTCCTCGCGCAGACGCGCGCCCGCATCCTCGCTCGTCGTTCACAAACGATGTGGAAAGCAACTCAAAAGGTTGAATCACGCAACTGCCCCTGTGGAGCCATGCAGATCGGGAATCGACGAATCGCAACGCATCGCGATCGTCAGCAAATTGCGCCTCTCGACGGCTGCGATTCGCCATTGCGGGTAAAAAGGTTGCCGCCCAATTCGACTGTCGTGAACTCGAGGGTGCGTGGATTTCGCGTGGAGATCGGCACAGTCCGGACAATGCGCGAGCAGCAGGCCATGAAGATCGAAAGCCAAGTCCAGAATCAAAAAATCCCCGCGTATCAAACAGGCGAACCTATTGATAAGCTGGGGATTTTTGGTGCGGTCGAGAAGACTCGAACTTCCACGGGTTGCCCCACAGCGACCTCAACGCTGCGCGTCTACCAATTCCGCCACGACCGCATCGTGGTAGGTGCCGAATTGCTCCGGCGGGGCTGCATGTAGCAAAAGCATCTGGGGTGCACAAGGCCATCACGACAGAAATTTGACGTCGAACGAAACAATTTCAACAGGCTCGTGCGTGACACTGTTTCGCCACTCAAAATCTCTTGCAAAAGGCCCTATATGGGCGACAGCCAAGAAGAACGGATATCCAATGCAACGCGCAGACATACGATCCTCCATGCTGACGGCTCCCGGCTCCCCTCCCGTACGGTGGAGAATCGAGCCCGGCCTCACGCCCTATGATGTGGCCGTGGCAACCATGGAGCGCGAGGCAGCCGCAATCGCCAACGGCGAAGCGGACGAGCTTGTCTGGCTGGTCGAACACCCTCCGCTCTACACCGCCGGAACGAGCGCAAGCGAAACCGATCTCGTGGAGCCTGATCGCTTTCCGGTATTCGCCACCGGACGCGGCGGTGAGTACACCTATCACGGCCCCGGCCAGCGCGTGGTTTACGTCATGCTCGATCTGAAGCGCCGAAAGCAGGACGTACGCGCCTTTGTCGCCGCGCTCGAGGAAGTGATCATCCAGACGCTCGATCGCATGAATATCCGCGGGGAGCGGCGCGAGGACCGCGTGGGCGTATGGGTGCGCCGTCCGGAACGGCCCGCACTGCCGGACGGGTCACCGGCGGAGGACAAGGTCGCGGCGATCGGCATCAGACTTAGACGCTGGGTGAGCTTCCACGGATTTTCTCTCAACGTCGATCCCGACCTCGGCCATTTCGACGGCATCGTCCCCTGCGGAATTCGCGGCTACGGTGTCACGAGCCTCGTAGACCTCGGTCTCCCGGTCATGATGAGTGATGTCGACATGCGCATCCGTTCCGCATTCGAAGAGGTATTCGGGCCTGTGGCCGACGACAACCTCAAAAGGGATGGCGCCTGAGGGCCGAACCGGCCTGCGGAGATTCGTGGGGTCAGCCGAACAGCCGGTCGCAGGCGAAAACGATCGCATAGGCGTGCAGGGACAGCGTGGCCGCAAGTCCCAGCGAAACCGCAAGCCGCTGGCGGCTGGTGATTGGCTCCAATGCGCTGCGCGGCTTGATCGCTCGGCCGCGCGCGAAAAGACTCAGAATCGTGAAGACGGCGAGCCCGGCGATCAACGCCACAGGGGGCAAACCGATTCTCCAGCCGACCCAGAGAATCGCGAGCGTCACCGCAAAGGTCCCGGCTGCGAGCCCGTTCCTGGTTGGAAGGATTTGCCGCAAGACCTGCCCGCCGTCGAATCGGTGCATCGGAAGCAGGTTCAGCAGGTTGAACGCCCCGAGAATCAGCAGGAAGATCAATGCGATGGAACTGACCATGGACGCACCAAACGCATGGGCGCCGATTGTCACGGGAACCATGAATGCGGAGATCCCCGCCCCATCAGGGCGCAACTCGCTACCTCGAACAGGGAATTATAGGGCCTGCCGCCGATCGCGATTCCGCCAAGGAAGGGCACGAAGATCATGCGCACCCGCTGGTGGCCGAAGGCGCGATAGGCTGCCATATGACCAAGCTCGTGCAGCACGATGACAATGGTCAGCATCGTAGACAGCAGCAAACCATGCGTGGTCAGGCCGAAGAACGGCCATAGGAGCAAGGTCGAGAGCGCGGCCAAACCGGTTTGCGTCACAGGGTGCTCGAAGGTCGCGATTCGTTTGCTGGTCCCCGTCTTCAGCCAGCCGTCCAGCGCCTTCAGTTCGCGCGACAATGCGAAATAGCGGTAGAGCAGGAAGGCGAGGCCCCGGTAGCGATCCGTCTGCTCCACTTCGACGATTGCCCCGCCGCTGGTCGCCATGAGCCGGCGCACTTCGCGGAAATGCTGCCAGAAGGACGGATCGAGCGCGCTGTCCTCGATGATGCGCGATCTGTATGTGAAGATCCCCTCGCCCGGCTTCGACGCGTCGGCAACCTCCAGGACCCTGACGATGGGTTCTCCCTTGCGGTCGGGATGGGTGAGGCGCTGGCGCACCAGCCCGCCATCGAGTCGATCGCTGGACAGCACCGCATGGTACCAATTGGAATTTTCACCGCGCGGGTCCAGCGCGGGCCGGATCGAATCGACACCCGCCCGAAATGAGCGCCGGACCGTAAGTGTCCGCTTGCCGACCGGCGCTGCGAGCAGCAGCCAGATGAGGCCCAGATTGATCGTCAGCAGGACGATGACGGATTGCAGTGTCGACAACAGCCTGTTCCGCGGGCCATTGTGGCCCGACGGGGGATGCTAGGGTCAAATTCTTAAGAAAAACAACAACTGAGCAGACAGGACCTCGTCTCCTTATGGAGCAGGTGTGGCCACCTCCTGCATGCCGCTCTTCCTTTCGCGCCAGATGATGAACAGTCCCGATCCGACGATGATCGCGATACCCAGCCACCTGGAAAGAGTCGGGAACTCGCCGAACAGAGCATAGCCCAGGATGGTCGCCGATATGATCTCCAGATACTGGAACGGAGCGAGCACCGAGAGCGGCGCCAGTCGGAATGCCCTGACGACGAGAAGATGCCCGTAACCCGAGAGGGCGCCGAGCACGAGGAGCAGGAAAAGCGTCCAGAGCGACTGCGGCAGCGACATCTCGAAATCGCCGATGCCGCCGGCGGTGCCGGCAAGAAGTGCGCCCCCCATGAACAGCGAGCCGCCTACCCCGGCGATGGTCTGCATGGTCAGCGGTTCATCTGCATCCCCGGCGGCGCGGTTCAGGAAGAGATAGATCGAGAACAGCACCGCGCAACCGAACGGCAGCAGAGACTTGAGACCAAAGAGTGCGAAGCTCGGCTGGATCACGAGCAAGGCGCCGCCGAAGCCGATGGCGATCGCAAGCCAGCGGCGCCATCCCACTCTCTCGCCGAGCAGCACCGCGGACATGGCGGTGAGGATGAAGGGCTCGACGAAGTAGATCGCCAGGACGTCGACCAGCGGCATGTACTTGACGGCAACGAAGAAGAGCAGGCTGGCGGCCCCGTGGATCATTCCTCTGAAGAGGTTCATCCATGGCCGCTTCGCCCGCCAGGTGGCGCCCTTGAGGAAGAACAGCAAGGGAAGCGTACAGACGAGCTGGAAGAAGAAACGATAGAAGGTGACCTGTGCCGGCGACATGTCCTGGATCGTCGCCATGTACTTGGCGATCGCGTCCATGACCGGCAGGATCATCATGGCGGAGGCCATGAGAGCCAGCCCACGGCGGGGGTCTGTTTGGCGATTGAGAGCTTGCTGCGGGATGCTGGCCATCGAAAATTCCGTTCGTAGCCTGTCTTACCGCATCCGGCGCGGGAGGCAACGTGCGAAAACCCAGAAACCGGATTCGCGAGATTTCACGGACGTTTCGAGGGAGCCAAACTAGGGCGGCGGCGCGGATGGAGCTATTTGTGCCGTAGCCGGATAGCCGAGCGCATGCACGGGTCTGTAGTCTTGCCTGTCGAAGCAGCACGTCGGATTTCGTTCTGCCCATCTCTGGGCACGGCGTGCGTAAGACCGACGCGAGGATGCACTTCATGCCTTTTCGCGGCGGCCGGGGCGTTCCAGAGGACCGCGATGACAGATACTGAAGACGACAACACTATTCCCTTTCGCTCCGGCCACATGGATGGCGACACGCTCGGCGGCCGCATCTGGCGGGCGCGCGATGCCCTGAACATGTCGCTGGACGATCTGGCCGCGCGGATGGGCCTTCCGCAGGAGACGGTCTCGGACTGGGAACGGGACCACGCCGAGCCGCGGACGAATGCACTCTATCTCCTCGCCGGTGTGCTGGGCGTTTCCCCATCCTGGCTTATCGCGGGAATTGGCCAGTCTCCCGAGGACGCCAATCACCACAGCGAACTCCATCCGATCATGCGGCAGCTCCATCACATCAGAGCCCTGCACGAACAGACGGGTACGGCGATAGCCGCGCTTGAGGCAGAGATCGCGAAACTGACGTTGCGCGACCGCGATTGACGTTTTTCCCCAGGCGGGGTTGAGGCCACGGTCGCTCTCTGCAATGGTCCGCCCCGAAGACTCACATCAGGCATATGGAGTAAGAGACGATGGACGTACGCGCCGCAGTCGCCGTTCAAGCCGGCAAACCACTCGAAGTCATGACCGTTCAACTCGAGGGACCGCGCGCGGGCGAGGTGCTCGTGGAAATCAAGGCCACGGGCATCTGCCATACCGACGAGTTCACCCTCTCCGGGGCCGATCCGGAAGGCATTTTCCCGGCGATTCTCGGCCATGAAGGCGCCGGTATCGTGGTCGACGTCGGCCCGGGCGTGACCTCGGTCAAGAAGGGCGACCATGTCATCCCGCTCTATACGCCGGAATGCCGCTCCTGCCCCTCCTGCCTCTCGCGCAAGACCAATCTGTGCACCGCCATCCGCGCCACCCAAGGCCAGGGCCTCATGCCGGACGGCACCTCCCGCTTCTCGATCGGCAAGGACAAGATCTTCCACTACATGGGTTGCTCGACCTTCGCCAATTATACGGTTCTGCCGGAAATCGCTGTCGCCAAGGTCAATCCGGACGCCCCGTTCGACAAGATCTGCTACATCGGCTGCGGTGTCACGACGGGCATAGGCGCTGTCATCAACACGGCCAAAGTCGAAATCGGCTCCACGGCAATCGTGTTCGGTCTCGGCGGCATCGGCCTCAACGTGATCCAGGGACTTCGCCTCGCCGGTGCCGACATGATCATCGGCGTAGACCTCAACAACGACAAGAAGGAATGGGGCGAACGCTTTGGAATGACACACTTTGTCAATCCGAAGGAAGTTGATGGCGATATCGTCCCCTACCTCGTCAACCTGACCAAGCGCGGTGCGGACCAGATCGGTGGGGCTGACTATACATTCGACTGCACCGGCAACACCAAAGTGATGCGCCAGGCACTCGAAGCCTCGCACCGCGGCTGGGGCAAGTCGGTCGTGATCGGCGTCGCCGGTGCCGGGCAGGAAATCTCCACCCGTCCGTTCCAGCTCGTGACCGGCCGTTCCTGGATGGGTACGGCTTTTGGCGGCGCCCGCGGCCGGACCGACGTTCCGAAGATCGTCGACTGGTACATGGAGGGCAAGATCCAGATCGATCCGATGATCACGCACACGATGCCGCTCGAAGACATCAACAAGGGCTTTGACCTGATGCACGAAGGCAAATCCATCCGCAGCGTCGTGGTTTATTAAGGCAGAGCCACTAGGGTTCCGGCGAGATTTTTCACCGGAGCCCTTCCATGCCCATTCAACGTGCCGTTCTGGCCGCCGCAATACTCGTTCTTCCGGTGGCCGCCGCCAATTTCGATGCGAACCATGTCAGCCGCTGGAAACCTTCCACCAAGATGACGGCCGGCGTCGGCGTTGCGGCCATCGCGAGTGGAAGCGCGACGATCGGGAGCGGTTCGAACGCGCCCACGGAAGACATGGCGACGGCAGTTGGAGCGTACGGCACTGGGTATGACCAAGGACTGCAGGCCCCTCACCTGGATGGTTTGTTGGCCGGCCGGTCTACGCTTGGCGCCCCGCAATTGCTCACCGGCGAACCGTCGTACCCGAATGTCGTCATGATCGATACGGACGCTGGCAGCGACAATGCGCAGGCATCGGCGGAAAACGCTCTCGGCGTGTCTCCCGACAGGCGGTAACTTGCCGAATGAAGGTGCGGGCGGGTAGTCACGGCGGCGGGTTGCCCGCGTCCCAATCCTCTCCCGCCCGATGACACCCCTCGGTGGCCGGGCGATACGTGAGGTGATAGTGTGCCCACTCATGCGGCAATGCCGAAAACCGCGAGAACACCGAAGCATTGAGAACGATGGACCAAACGATACGCAAGACATTGATCGCACGCGGCGCGCTTGTCACGCACCGGCTCGTTCAGATCATCGACGCGGCCGGCTAGACCATGACTGAGGACACGATCGATATCTTTGTTGATGCGGATGCGTGCCCGGTGAAGGCCGAGGTGCAGAAAGTGGCGGAACGCCACGGGTTCCGCGTCACCTTCGTGGCCAATTCCGGCTTGCGCCCGTCCCGCGACCCGCTGGTGCGCAACATCATCGTCTCCGGCAGCTTCGATGCTGCGGACGACTGGATCGTCGATCACGTTTCACAGGGCGACATCGTAGTTACCGCGGACGTGCCTCTTGCGGGTCGATGCGTCGGGAAGGATGCATTCGTCACCGGCCCCACTGGGCGCGTCTTCGACAAGGCGAACATCGGCATGGCGAGCGCGATGCGCGATCTCGGTGCGCATCTGCGAGAAACCGGAGAAAGCAAGGGTTACAACGCCGCCTTCTCGGCGCGCGACCGTTCCGCCTTCCTTGAAACGCTGGAGCGCCTTTGCCGAAGGGCGAAGTCTGCCCGGGAAGGCAGCCCGTAGCGATGACTGTACGATCGCACAAGGCAATCGCAACCGCCCGCCATCGCCCTTTCTATATCGCCGCTCTCATCTCGCTCGTCATTCTGCCGGTAGCAGTTTACGCGAAGGTGCAGCTGGCCGCGCAACTGACCGGAATTGCCTTCTTCCTCATTTATCTCCTGCTGATCGGCCGGCGCCTGCCCCAACTCAGCGGTAGTTATCTGAAAAACCACGCGACGGACTCCGACGCGCCGGCACCCATCATCCTCATCGTCACCGTCGGCGCATTCGTCCTGTCGCTCGCCTCGCTTTTCATCGTTCTGCAGGAGGGCGAGGATGTCGTGCAGCTCGACCTTGTGCTGTCCTTTGCCTCGGTGATCCTCGGCTGGTTTACCATCCACACCATGGCGGCGGTGCACTATGCGCATGTGTACTGGCGCCCCCATGGCGGCAAGGCGCTGAGCGCCCAGGAGCGCGGGCTCGACTTTCCGCAGACCGCGGCACCCGGCATCTATGATTTCCTCTATTTCGCCTTCGTCGTCGGGATGACGGCGCAGACGTCGGACGTCGCAGTCACCACCACGGAGATGCGGAAGCTTAACCTCCTCCACGCGATCGTCTCCTTCTTCTTCAACACCGTCCTGGTCGCGGCCGCCGTCAATGCGGCGGTGACGCTCGCCTCGTGAACGGCAACTATCCAATGGAGCTAGCATGAAAGTACTGTCCCAGAATCAGGCCTTCGGCGGCATGCAGGGCGTCTTCGCCCACGATTCGCTTGCCTGCAATTGCGAGATGACCTTCGCGGTCTTCGTCCCTCCGAAGGCGATCACGGAACCCTGCCCGGTCCTGTGGTATCTTTCGGGCCTGACGTGCACCCATGCCAATGTCATGGAAAAGGGCGAGTATCGGCGCATGGCCGCCGAGCTGGGTCTGATCATCGTCTGCCCGGACACCAGCCCGCGCGGCAACGACGTGCCGGACGAACTGACCAATTGGCAGATGGGCAAGGGTGCGGGCTTCTACCTCGACGCGACGGAGAAGCCCTGGGCCGAGCACTACCAGATGTACACTTACATCACCGAGGAACTCCCTGCCTTCGTCGGCCAACACTTCCGCATGGACATGACGCGACAGGGCATCTTTGGCCACTCCATGGGTGGGCATGGCGCCATGACGATCGCCCTCAAGAACCCTGATCGCTTCCGGAGCTGCTCGGCCTTTGCGCCGATCGTTCAACCGATGACCGCCGACTGGTCGTCGCAATCCTTCGAGAAGTACCTCGGCGCCGATACCTCGGCATGGCGGGAGTACGATGCCTGTGCACTCGTTGAAGACGGCGCCCGTTTTCCCGAGTTCCTGATCGACCAGGGCAAAGCCGACGGGTTCCTCGACAGCGGACTGCGCCCCTGGCTGTTCGAGGAAGCGGTCAAGGACACCGGTATCGATCTCACGCTGCGCATGCACGAGCGCTATGACCACTCCTACTACTTCATCTCGACCTTCATGGACGAGCATCTGAATTGGCATGCGGAGCGTCTCAATCGATAACGGACGGACATCCGCGCCGTCGGAGGCTCAAGAACCTTCGGCGGCAGCCAGACCTTCTCACGTCCTCCTGTTGTCGAGTGCAAATGCGCCCGGTCCTGCGAAGACCAGATAAAGGAAGATGAAGCAGAAGGAGATCGCGGCGTCGCCACGGTTGTTCACCGGCCAGAAGCTCACCGGGAAGTGTGCCATGAAATAGGCGACCGCCATGAAGCCACAGAGCACGAAGGCGGTAGGCCTCGTGAACAGACCGACGAGGATGAGCAAGCCGCCTACCACCTCGAGAAAGCCCGCGACGCCGAGGATGTTCATCAGGTTGTCGAAGGGCGGATCGGCCGGTGGAAAATTGAAGAACTTCTGCGTTCCGTGTTCGATGAACTGCAGCGCCGTCATGATCCGCAAGGCGGCCAGCGCAAGTGGCTGATACTCTGCGATACGCGATGCCGGGCTCATGACCGGAACTCCACGCTCGAAACGATTGGTTCGAGCTTACCCGAGCCCGGCTCCTACTTGCAATCCTTCTCCGCCGTCACGACGCATGGGCCGGCTGCCTTCTCGACGGGCCGGGCACGGGAACGGACGGTCAGGGCTGCTTCCGTCGGAATGATGATGTCGTCGACCTGGGTGTTCGCCTGGTAGGCCTGCGTCTGCTGGGCGACGTTGGTGCTTCTTGTCTTGCGGACATACTTACCCTTCGTCCCCTTGGATCGCACGGAATTCACGTCCGCTTGCGGCTGCGTCAGCCGGTATGCGAGGGCCACCCGTTGCGCGACTGCCTGCGCCAGGGCGCGATCGGCCGCCTTGGGATCCGGCATGAAACTGTTCACCGTCATTGTCTCGCGCGCCACCGGCCTGCCGCCGAGGTCGATGAGCCGGACCGTCACCTGCGCGGAATTCCGACCACCGCCGCTCCGCCTCATCGATGAAAGCTGGACGTCCATCGCCACTTTTTCCAGCGCAACCGGACGGCGGGTTGAACGAACAGATTGCTTCAATTGCCTTGCGGCCGCCTTCACGACACCCGCCGACACACTCGCGTCCCCGCTCACCTCGACCTTGCGGATGTCTTTGAGGGCACCAGCGGCGTCCTTGCTATGGGCAGGCAGAACGACTGCCGCCAGAAGAGTAATCGCCGTGGCGACGACGCGAAGGAATGCTGTTTTCATGGAAGAGTTTCCGGAGGGTATCTGCTCACGACGACGCACGCGCCGTCCATTCGTTTCAGGTCGGACATAATCCCCGAAATCGCAATCGAATCAAGACTGGCGCCGCAGCTTCCTGTTGATGTCGGCTATGTTTGCCACTTGCAGGGCGCCAGCACTCAGGAATGAAGGGCCGAAAGCACTGTCGCGGCGACCTCCATCTCCCGCCAGCGCAGTTCGCGCCGGTGAGAGGCTTCCTCGTCCGCGCCCCACTGCTCGGTTTGCCAGTCCTCGTCGATATGGGCCAGTCTCCAGACCTCGGCGGGTTCCAGCCGCTTCTCGGCGAGTGCGAGAGCAAGGACTGCCGATCCCGTGAGCGTGGTCACCGTGTGCAGGCAGGCGAGCTCGAGAGGTGTTCCGAACGCCGAGAGCGCGGTTCGGAACGCGTCCATGGCCTGTTGTGGCTGTTCCTGGTGAATGACGCCCTCGATGAGGATGAAGCGGGCGCCATGACGCTCCGCCACCCATTGCAGCACCGGGTCCCAGTTCTGACGCTGGCGCTCCACAAGCCTTTCCGGGTTGCCGGCGCGATAGCACAACTGGTCATTGCCCGCGAAGCGCACGATTTCGTCGAGGACCGCGTCGAAGTTGGAGGCGACGCCGTCAATTGCCGTGTTGACCAGGCGCGTGACTGGCATCAGCGCGGGGTCGATCACCTCGACCTGCGCATCCCATTCCGCTTTCAGCCGGTTCGCCACGATATCGGAAGCGACGGCAAGAAGCTTCTTCTGCGGCGTGCGGACAGGCCGGCCGTCGAGGAAGATCCCAACGCCCTCTTCCGTCACTCCGGTCGTCACCTCCGAATAGAAACGCTTCGGCAAGGGACGCTTCATCTGAATCTGCGCGCGCTTGACGGGATCCGGATCACTCAGTGCATCGAAAAGATCGGAACGGATGTCAGACATCGGAAACCTCCAGCCATGCCAGCAAATCGGCTGGCACATCCAATATATGGTCGGCGCCGGCCGCGACCAGATCGTCAACGCTTGCATAACCCCAGGAAACGCCGATTGCCGTGGCACCGGCTGCCTTAGCCATCTGCATGTCGTAGATGGCATCTCCGACCACAAGAGTGCGATCGGCATCGATGCCGGCCTCCGAGCAGCACTCGGTCACCATCGCTGGGTGCGGTTTCGAGGGACAATCGTCCGCCGTGCGCGAAACGAAGAACGTCTTGTCGAAGCCATGGGTCGTGCGAATGAGATTGAGGCCGCGCCGGGACTTTCCAGTGACTGCGCCGAGGATCAGTCCGTCGTCGCCCTCGAGCCTCCGCATCATCTCGGAAATGCCGCCGAAGAGCGGTTCCTGAAATCCGGTGTCGGCCCGGACGTCGGTATAGATCGACTTGTAGTGGGCTGCCATCGCCTGGGCCTCGGAATCGACATGCGCCTTGCCCTGGAGGCGGGCGATCGCGATATCCAGCGTGAGCCCGATGATGGACTTCGTCCCCTCGTAGGTCGGCAGCGCGTGGCCGAAGGCGGCAAAACTGCGGCTCATGACCTCGTGGATCAGCGCGGCACTGTCCACCAGCGTGCCGTCACAATCGAAAAGTACCAGTCTCATCATTCTTCCTCGTCAGCAGCGTTCTGATCGAAGCCGAAGAGGTTCCATGTCTGGACCATGTGCGGAGGCAAGGGAGCGGTGACCTTGAGGCGTCCGCCCGACGGATGCGGGATGTCGATATGGCGGGCGTGGAGATGCAGCCGGTTCTGCACTCCTCCCGGAAACACCCAGTTCACGTCCGCCTCGAAGTACTTCGGGTCTCCGAGGATCGGATGCCCCATGTGAGCGGCATGAACGCGCAGCTGATGCGTCCGGCCGGTATAGGGTTCCATTTCCAGCCAGGCGAAATTCTGGCCGACCTGCTCCACGATCCGGTAATAGGAGATGGCGTGGTCAGCCCCGTCTTCGCCGTGCTTTGCGATCCGCATCCGGTCGCCGTCGGGTGTCTGCTCCTTGACGAGCCATGTCGAGATACGGTCCTCGCGCTTGCGCGGAACGCCCTTGACCAGCGACCAGTAGGTCTTCTTGGTGTCACGTTCCCGGAAGGCTGCCGTCAGTTTCTGGGCGGCACCACGTGTGCGGGCAACCACCAGCACGCCGGAGGTATCGCGATCCAGCCGGTGCACCAGCCGCGGCTTTTCGCCCTTCTGGCTGGTCCAGGCTTCCAGCATCTTGTCGATGTGCCGCGTCACGCCGGATCCACCCTGAACCGCGATCCCGGCAGGTTTGTTCAGGACGAAGACCTTGTCGTCCTCGTGCAGCAACATGCGCGAAAGCAGTTCGCCGTCCGGGGAATGCCTGAGGTCATGACCGGCGATGGGGCCGCTCTTCTGGTCCTTGGCGTCCACACCCATCGGTGGAACGCGGACCGTCTGGCCCGGCTGCACCCGCATGTCGGTCTTGGCACGGCCGCCATCCACGCGGATCTGCCCGGACCGGAGGAGCTTCTGGAGCTGTCCGAAACCGAGCCCGGGATAGTGGACCTTGAACCAACGGTCGAGCCGCATACCCGCCTCGTCGCTATCCACCTGCCTGTGTTCAATACCTGCCATTGTCGCCTTCTTTCTCTCGGGCGCTCATAGCGCATGTTCCGACCGAGGGGAATATTGCGAACGGCCGATTGTGCGGATCAGAAGGCGCGGAACGTCAGGGTCGTCAACGAACGTACAATTCCCGGAATCACGGCAATGTTGTCATTGATGAACTTGCCGATGTCCTCCTCGCTTTCGACGTAGATCTTGAGCAGGAGATCATAGTCGCCGCTGGTGGAATACAGCTCGGATATGAGTTCGGTCGCATAGAGCGCGTCGGCCACGTCGTAGGTCTTTCCCGGAGCGCATTGCAACTGCACGAAAATCGGTTTCATCGTCCATTCTCCGCCGCCGATGGCGTTCATGTTGTCCGTCGCCCGACGTCGGGCACCTATCCGGCACCTTATGACGGATCATCAGCCCGCGGCGCAAGTGGTGAAGGCTCTGTTTCCTCCCGAGTTCGCACACACGGACGGAGCACCAGTCCTTAAATTTCGATTAAAATACAACCCTGAGAAATAACGGACCGGAAAGTTGCAACTGTTAAAACTTTGCAACGACAAACGATAAGAAACGGCTGATGGAATGACACAGGTCCTCACGGTCTCGGCGACCACTGCGGGGTATGTCGCGCAAGGACACGGAGCGACGGTCCGTGCAAATGGCGGCACGAACTTCGAGAAGAACATCGAGGTGTGGAGCAGCGATGCCAAGCATGGAACGGATTTCCAGCTCCGGGGCTTCCTCACATATGTCCAGCCTCCTGCCCTGGCACTAGCCTTCCTTACGGCCGGCCGCCAACCCGAAGTTTCCGCGACGACTGCCGCCCTCGCCTATGCCGAGAATGGCCCGGCGGATATTGCCGAGGTCTCCGCCGTCAAGGACGAAGAAGGCCGCAACGAAGGCGCCGCCTGATCCCGACGCGGGTCGCCTGAGCGGTAGCCGCCCACCAGCGCACTCCTAATCCGCGGCGTCACCGGTTTTCGGGTGCCCGGCACCACGCGACAAATAATTGTTCAGCAGCGACACTTCGCTCTTGCCAAACTCCGGACAAGGCCGTTATCTGGCATCAACCTCGCTGGGAGAAACCGGTTCGATCCGGTGCCGAAGGAGCAACCGCCCCGGAAACTCTCAGGCAAAAGGACCAGCAAGGTGCCGACAGGACTCTGGAGAGAAGCGTAGTACGCTCGCCGAAGGGATAACAATCTCAGGCAAAGGGACAGAGGGGGCTCAGGAGCGCGGCGCGTCAGCGTGCCGACATTTGTGAGCCGGCGCCGAGGCGCCAACGGACTGGAGGGCGCCTTTTGGACGTATCGTCTGACCTCGAAAAAACCCCACTGCATGAGCTGAACATCTCGCTTGGCGCCCGCATGGTACCCTTCGCCGGCTACGAGATGCCGGTGCAGTTTCCAGCCGGAGTGATGAAGGAGCACCTGCAGACCCGCGTGGCCGCCGGGCTCTTCGACGTGTCCCACATGGGACAGATCATCGTCCGACCGAAATCCGGCATCGGAGCCGATGCGGCGCGTGCGCTGGAAACCGTCGTTCCGGTCGATGTTCTCGGCCTGGCGGAAGGCCGCCAGCGCTATGCCGTCTTCACCAATGACGAAGGCGGCATTCTCGACGATCTCATGATCACCAATCTCGGCGACCACTTCTTCGTGGTCGTCAATGCCGCTTGCAAGAACGCGGATTTCGCACATCTGCAGAAGCACATCGGAGATAGCTGCCATCTGTCGTTGCTCACGGATCGCGCGCTGATCGCATTGCAGGGACCGCGCGCCGAGGCCGTTCTCGCGGAACTATGGGCCGACATTTCCGCCATGCGGTTCATGGATGTGCGCGCCTGCGATCTGCACGATGCGGACTGTATCGTCTCCCGATCCGGATACACAGGCGAAGACGGCTTTGAAATCTCGATACCATCGGAACTGGCCGAAGGCGTTTGCCGTCGGCTTCTCGACCATCCCGATGTCCTTCCAATTGGCCTCGGCGCGCGCGATTCGTTGCGGCTGGAGGCCGGCCTCTGTCTCTACGGTAACGACATAGACATCGGCACGACTCCGGTCGAGGCCGCCCTCGAATGGGCAATCCAGAAGGCGCGGCGTTCGGGTGGAGATCGGGCCGGCGGCTTCCCGGGTGCCGACATCATCCTGTCGCAGCTTGAAAACGGCGCGCACAGACGCCGCGTCGGTCTGAAGCCGATGGGGCGCGCACCGGTGCGCGCAGGTGCGGTCCTTGCATCCGACATTGAAGGCGAGGATGTGGTCGGGACCGTGACTTCGGGCGGCTTCGGCCCCAGTCTCGATGCCCCCGTGGCCATGGGCTACGTGTCGATGTCGGCATCGGCCCCGGGAACGCAGCTCTACGCAGGCGTAAGAGGCAAGTTCCTCCCGGTCACCGTCGCGACCCTCCCCTTCGTACCGAACACCTTCAAACGCTGACCAGAAAGGTTCGTCATGCTCAAATTTACCGAAGAACACGAGTGGCTGAAGATCGAGGACGGCGTCGCCACGGTCGGTATCACCACTCACGCTGCCGAGCAGCTCGGCGATCTCGTGTTCGTGGAACTTCCTGAAGTCGGCGCGACCTTCACCAAGGGCGGCGACGCAGCAACGGTCGAGTCCGTGAAGGCCGCCTCCGACGTGTACAGCCCACTCGATGGCGAGGTGCTCGAAGTAAACCAGTCGATCGTCGATGACCCCTCCCTCGTCAACAGCGACCCCCAGGGCGCCGGCTGGTTCTTCAAGCTGAAGCTCGCCAATCCCGCCGATGCAAACGCCCTTCTGGATGAAACCGCCTACAAGGAGCTTGTCGGCTGATGAGCATGCCAAAGGACTTCACCTTCACCGATTACAAACCCTACGACTTCGCCAACCGCCGCCATATCGGCCCGTCGCCGAAGGAGATGGAGGCGATGCTGAAGGTAATCGGCTACGAAAGCCTGGACGCCCTGATCGATGACACCGTTCCTCCGTCGATCCGCCAAAGCAAGGCCTTGGAATGGGGTGCGCCGATGACCGAGCGCGAGGCCCTCGACAAACTGCGCGAGACGGCGAACCGCAACAAGAAGCTCGTTTCCCTCATCGGCCAGGGCTACTACGGCACGATCACTCCGCCGGTGATCCAGCGCAACATCCTCGAGAACCCTGCGTGGTACACGGCCTATACGCCTTACCAGCCCGAAATCAGCCAGGGCCGACTGGAAGCGCTGCTGAACTATCAGACGATGGTCTGCGACCTGACCGGCCTCGACATCGCCAATTCCTCCCTTCTGGACGAGGCAACCGCCGCCGCCGAAGCGATGGCCATGGCGGAGCGCGTGGCGAAATCCAAGGCGACCGCGTTCTTCGTGGACGAGAACTGCCATCCGCAGACGATCGCGCTCCTGAAGACCCGTGCCGAACCGCTCGGCTGGTCCGTCATCATCGGCGATCCGCTCGCGGACCTCGACCCGTCCGCCGTCTTCGGCGCGATCTTCCAGTATCCCGGAACCTACGGGCATGTTCACGACTTCACGGACGTGATCGCCGCGCTCCATGCGGCGGGTGCGATTGCGGTTATCGCTGCTGACCCGCTGGCACTTGCGCTGTTGAAGTCACCGGGCGACATGGACGCGGATATCGCCATCGGCTCGACCCAGCGCTTCGGCGTTCCCGTCGGCTACGGCGGACCGCACGCGGCTTACATGGCCGTAAAGGATGCGTATAAGCGGTCCATGCCCGGCCGCCTGGTTGGCGTCTCGGTCGACAGTCGCGGCAATCGTGCCTACCGGCTGTCTCTTCAGACCCGCGAACAGCACATCCGGCGCGAAAAGGCGACGTCCAACATCTGCACCGCCCAGGTCCTGCTCGCCGTCATGGCCTCGATGTACGCCGTCTTCCACGGGCCTCAGGGCCTGAAGGCGATTTCACAGAGCGTGCACCAGAAAACGGTCAGGCTCGCGATGGGCCTCGAGAAGCTCGGCTACAAGGTCGAACCGGAGGTCTTCTTCGATACGATTACCGTCGACGTCGGCAAGTTGCAGGGGATCATCCTGAAGACGGCCGTCGCCGAAGAGGTCAATCTGCGCAAGATAGGCGATGACCGCATCGGCATCAGCCTCGACGAACGGTCACGCCCTGTGACGCTCGAAGCCGTCTGGCGGGCCTTCGGGGGTGAGTTTGAGGTGGGCGAGTTCGAGCCAGGCTATCGCTTGCCGGAGAACCTGCTTCGCACCAGTGAGTACCTCACCCATCCGATCTTCCACATGAACCGCGCCGAGAGCGAAATGGTCCGCTACATCCGACGTCTGTCGGACCGCGACCTCGCCCTCGATCGTGCGATGATTCCCTTGGGATCGTGCACGATGAAGCTGAATGCGACCGCGGAAATGCTGCCGATCACATGGCCGGAGTTCTCCGAGATCCATCCGTTCGTTCCTGCCGACCAAGCCGAAGGCTACCGGCACCTCATCCAGGATCTGTCCCAGAAGCTCTGCGACATCACCGGCTACGACGCGGTGTCCATGCAGCCCAACTCCGGAGCACAGGGCGAGTATGCCGGTCTCCTGACGATCCGCGCCTACCATCTGGCCAACGGCCAGTCTCACCGCGATGTCTGCCTTATCCCGACCTCGGCGCACGGTACCAATCCCGCTTCCGCCCAGATGGCCGGGATGAAGGTGGTGGTCGTGAAGGTGAGCGACAACGGCGATATCGACATGGACGACTTCCGTGCCAAGGCGGAACAGTACGCCGACACGCTGTCCTGCTGCATGATCACCTACCCGTCGACCCATGGCGTTTTCGAGGAAAACGTCCGCGAGGTCTGCGCGATCGTCCACGCCAATGGCGGTCAGGTCTACATGGACGGCGCCAACATGAATGCGATGGTCGGGCTTGCCCGTCCCGGCGACATCGGCTCGGACGTCAGCCACCTCAACCTGCACAAGACCTTCTGCATCCCTCACGGCGGCGGCGGTCCGGGCATGGGCCCGATCGGCGTCAAGGCGCATCTTGCTCCCTACCTGCCGAGCCACCCGGAAGTGCCGGGACTTGGCGGAACTGGTGCCGTCTCCGCGGCCCCGTTCGGATCGGCGTCAATCCTGCCGATCTCGTGGAGCTACTGCCTCATGATGGGCGGCGAAGGCCTGACCCAGGCAACAAAGGTGGCGATTCTGAATGCCAACTATATCGCCGCGCGGCTGAGCGGCGCCTATGGGGTGCTCTACAAGTCGCCGAAGGGCCGGGTTGCCCACGAGTGCATCATCGATACGCGCCCTCTAGCCGAGAGCGCCGGGGTCACCGTGGATGACGTCGCCAAGCGGCTGATCGACTGCGGTTTCCATGCGCCGACCATGAGCTGGCCGGTCGCAGGCACGCTGATGATCGAGCCGACGGAGTCGGAAACCAAGGCCGAGCTCGACCGCTTCTGCGAGGCCATGCTGGCAATCCGCGAGGAGGCCCGCGCCATCGAGGACGGGCGGATGGACAAGACCAACAATCCGCTGAAGAATGCTCCCCACACGGTGGAGGACCTCGTTGGAGAATGGGACCGGCCCTATAGCCGTGAGCAGGCCTGCTATCCGCCGGGTGCGTTCCGCGTGGACAAGTACTGGTCCCCGGTCAACCGCGTCGACAACGTGTATGGCGACCGCAACCTCGTGTGCTCCTGCCCGCCACTGGAAGACTACGCCGAAGCGGCGGAATGATCCAACGCCCGCCCCTGGACATGCGCGCCGGGGGCGGTTCCATTCTCTCTCGTCAGGCTACGCTATTCGATTGTTTGCAAGACGATCGGACGAGGCGCCGGCCCGAGGGGCATCAGTCGCCATTTCCGCAAACTGACAGTCTGTCTCAGGCGTTGCGCGGTTCGGGCAGGACCGCAACGTCGATCCAGAACCGTGCAAATCCTTCCGCAAAGCTGCGGTAGCCCTTCAGCGACGACGGCTTGACCGTATAGGCGTTGGCGCCGTTGGCATAGGCGCGGTGCACGTCGGCCATGTTCGAGGACGATGAAAGCATGATCACGGGGATAACAGCGGTGTGCTTGCTCGCCCGGATACGCCGCAGGAGCTCCACGCCGTCGGTCCCGGGCATGTTTATGTCGAGCAGGATGTAGTCGAACTTTTCGGACTTCAGACGGTCGCTGGCGGTCTCGGAATCGGCGACATGGACAATGTCCACCGTGCTGCCCGTTTCATAGAACGCCCTCCGCACGAACCGCGCATCAACCGCATCGTCATCGACAACCATCAGCTTTTTTGGTGAGTCGCCCAAGACTGGTTCCTCGGACTTGCGGGAGATATCGGAAACGTCACAACGAAACGTGCGCCGGGACCATACTCGGTGTCAAGACTGATCGTGCCGCCATGGCTTTCGGCAATGCGTTTGGCCAATGCCAGTCCGATTCCCGTGCCTTTGTACACGCTCTCGTCGGGGTGAAGTCTTTGAAAAACGTCGAAGATCTTGCGTTCGAATTTCGGATCGACGCCGATGCCCTCGTCCTCGATGACGAGGTCGGCTATGTCGCTGGCCTGCCTGCCGTAGATACGGACCTTGGCGGGAGCGCCGGTCTTGCGATACTTGATTGCATTGCCGATCAGGTTCTGGGCAAGGCGCTTCAGGAGCTCCGGATCGCCGACCACCTTGGGCAGCTCACCGATCTCGATCTGAGCGTCCGCATCCCTTATGTGCCCGTCGAGCAACTGCAGAGCCTCGTCTACGACGTTGCGAAGCTCGACGCCCTGCCTGTTGGCAATCTGATAGGCGATCTGCGAGTACTCCAGGAGACTGTCTACCAGGCGCTGCATCCGAAGCGCACTCTTCCGTACATAGTCGGCATGCTGCTGCAGCTCGTCCGTCTCCCCGCTGAGAATGTCCTCGGCAATCATGTCTGAGAACATCGCGATGTGCCGCAACGGTGCCTTGAGGTCATGGGAAACGGTAGCCGTGAACTGGTTGAGAGCCTCGTTCTTGCGCTGCAGTTCGATTGTCTGTTCTTCGACGCGCCTTTGCTGCTTCTTGATATCGGATATATCCCGCCCGACAGAGACGACCTCCGCCACCTTCCGACCGTCGAACACAGCGACCAACGTCCAGTGTATCCAGCATATCGACCCGTCACGCTGCACGTGCGGCGTCTCGTTCGTCCTGATCGGCTCATCCGGCGTCAAGCCTGCGAGATCATCGATTGTCTTCTGGCGGATTTCCTCGGGGACATGATCGAGCACGTCAGCGCCTATGAGTGCATCGGCGGTCGTTCCGAAGAAGCTGGCATATTTGTCATTGACGAACAGTACCGTTCGGTCGGGGCTGAGACGGCAGACCAGGTCCGGCACGTTCTGCAGGAGCGCATGATACTCCCGACGCTGGCGCTCCAGCGCTATGGCCGCCTGCTGCAGTTCAGTCACGTCGACCCGGAGCGACACGATATTCCCGTCGCTTGCCCTGCGATCCTCGGCGCGAATCCAACGGGTCTCTCCATAAGGAAATATCCGGGTATGACTGGCGGGGTTGCGAAAATCGGCAAGTCGTTGCGCCAGCCAGGCTGCTGCCTCCTCGGAGCCTGGAGCGATATCGCGGTATCCGCCTGTCTCGTAGGCCAGCTGGAAGATGTCCTGCGCGGTCATCCCCTTCCTCAGCGTAGCGCCGGCCTTGCCGCTTAGCTCCCGGTACGCTGAATTGAACAGGATCAGTCGCTCCTCCCTGTCGAAGATGGCGAAACCCTCCGAGATCGTCTCCAGCGCGGCATGGAGCATGTCGCGCGCTTCCTGGCGTTCGCGTTCGAGTTCGAGAACGCCCGACATGTCGTTGATGACGCCGATAAAGCCGTCATGCCCTCGCGGGCATCGGTGACGAGCGTCGATCGCATCTGCCCGGTGAAGGTGCTGCCATCCCGGCGCAGGAACCGATAGACGGAATCGACAGAGGCGGCCGTTATGTTCTCACGCGCCCGCTTGGTGATGCAGGACTGATATTCCTCGTCCGTCGCAAACAAGAGCCGTGCAGGCTGGCCGGTCATCTCCTCCGCCGAATGCAGAAACATGCGCGTGGCGGCGGTGTTCGCCCCACGGATCAGCTTGGAAGAGTCAACGAGAAAGACGGCGCCGGGGAAATCCTCGAAAAGCGCCCTGACGAAATGTTCCTGGAGAAACGCCATGCTCCCTCGCCTGCACATGACGTGTTTTCGCATGCGCTTACGACAATAGTCTTACAGGGAAACATGCAATCGTAACAGATATGTTGATAACTCGACCCGCATTGCAGGCGTCGGTCAAGCGAGGGCCGGAAAGTGCTGATGAAGCACGTCTGGAGCGCGGCATTCCTACTCGGCGCGCACCACGGCATCGCCACGAGCGGCAAGCGCGGCGAGATCGGCAGGCTTCAGCTCGACGGATTCGCCGCAACCACAAGCCGACGTCTGGTTCGGGTTCTGGAACGTGAAGCCGGAGCGAAGCGTCGTCACCTCGAAGTCCATCTCAGTCCCGAGCAGGTAGAGGACAGCTTCCGGCGCTACCCAGACCTTGGCACCGTCGCGCTCGATCAGGTCATCCTTGGGGTTCGGTTCGGTTACGAGGTCCACGGAGTATTCCATGCCTGCGCATCCGCCCTTCTTGATTCCGACGCGGATGCCCGCCGCGCCCGGGCCGGCGTTCTCCACGATCGCGTTGACGCGGTCTGCGGCCGCCGCGGTAAGTGACATGACTGCAAAGCCCACTGGGCATTCTCCTTCGCCAGGCGGGTTCAAGGCCCGATGGTTCATGAATCAGAATGTAATAAGGCGACCTTAAGGGATCAATACCACCCGACGGCGACCTGGGCCTCTTCCGACATACGGTCAGGCGTCCACGGCGGATCGAAAACCATCCTGACCTCGACGCCCGAGACACCTTCTACGGCACCGACGGCGTTTTCCACCCAGCCCGGCATCTCGCCCGCAACCGGGCAACCGGGAGCCGTCAGCGTCATGTCGATCTTGACCATGCGATCGTCTTCAATGTCGATCTTGTAGATCAGGCCGAGCTCGAAGATGTCCGCCGGGATTTCCGGATCGTACACCGTCTTCAACGCGCCGATGATGTCGTCGCTGAGACGTGCCAGTTCCTCGGCGGGAATCGCGGAATTGACGATGCCTTCGCGGGCGTCGACCTTCTCTTCCGTGGCTTCGAGTGACATGGGGCTACTCCTCAGGCGAAGAACTTGCGGGCATGGTCGAGTGCGTCGGCCAGGACGTCGATCTCGGCTCGCGTATTGTACATACCGAACGATGCCCGGCATGTGGAGGTGACGCCGAAGCGTTTCAAGAGCGGCTGAGCGCAATGGGTGCCGGCACGCACCGCGACCCCTGCCCGGTCGATCACCATCGAGACGTCGTGGGCGTGAATGCCCTCGAGTTCGAATGCGAAGATCGAGCCCTTGCCCGGCGCAGTACCGAAGATGCGCAGGGAGTTGATCGACGACAGTCGCTCATGGGCATAGGAAGCGAGATCTGCCTCATGCGCAGCGATCGCCGCCCGGCCGACCGACTCCATGTAATCAAGCGCGTAGCCGAGCCCGATCGCCTGGACGATCGGCGGCGTACCCGCCTCGAAGCGGTGCGGGGGATCGTTATACGTGACGATGTCTTCCGTGACCTCGAAGATCATCTCTCCGCCGCCTTGGAAGGGTCGCATCTCCTTGAGCCGATCGCTCTTGCCGTAGAGCACACCGATACCCGAGGGACCATAGAGCTTGTGGCCGGTCATCACATACCAGTCGCAATCGATGTCCTGGACATCGACCGGCATGTGCACGGCGCCCTGCGAACCATCAACCAAGACCGGAATGCCGCGCTCGCGTGCGATCCGGCATATCTCCTTGACGGGAACGATAGTGCCGAGCGCGTTCGACATGTGGGTGATGGCGATCAGCTTGGTCCGATCAGTGAGGCATTTTACGAAGTCTTCGACATGGAAGGCGCCCTGATCGTCAATTGGTGCCCAAACGAGCTTGGCGCCTTGGCGTTCGCGGATGAAATGCCATGGCACGATGTTCGAGTGGTGCTCCATGATTGAGATCACGATCTCGTCGCCTTCGCCGATCTTGGGCATGCCGTACCCGTGGGCGACCGTATTGATCGCCTCGGTGGAGGACTTGGTGAAGACGATGTTGTCGACCGAGGGCGCGTTCAGGAAGCGGCGCACCTTTTCGCGCGCCCCTTCATAGGCCTCGGTCGCGGCATTCGAGAGGAAGTGCAGGCCGCGATGGACGTTCGCGTACTCGTTGGAATAGGCGTTGGAGATCGCGTCGATCACCACTTTCGGCTTCTGCGCCGATGCGCCGTTGTCGAGGTACACAAGCGGTTTGCCGTAGACAGTGCGCGACAGGATTGGAAAATCCCGCCGGATCGCTTCCACGTCATAACCCTTCGCGGCCGGCGTCGTATCCATCTCAGGCATGCCTTTCCAGCCAGGCCGAAATCAGCGCTTCCAGCACTTCGACGAGCGGCTCGTCTTCCAGTTCCTCGACGATTTCCGCAACGAACGCATTGACCAGCATGGCCCTTGCGATGTTTTCCGGAATTCCGCGGGCCTGGAGGTAGAAGAGCTGCGTGTGATCGATATCGATCACCGTGGCACCATGACCGCACTGAACGTCGTCGGCGAAGATTTCCAGTTCCGGCTTGGACGAGAATTCCGCCTCGTCCGACAGAAGCAACGTGTTGCACGACATCTTTGCGTCAGTCTTCTGCGCGTCGGGCGCCACACGGATCTGGCCCTGGAACACGCCCTTGGCACGATCGAAGACCACATTGCGGATGATTTCGGTCGACGTCGTGTGAGGAACGTCGTGGCCCACCGTGAAGGTGACATCCGTATGGGACTCGCCGCCGAGAAGATTGATGCCACGAAGCGTCAGGTCGGACCCTTCGCCCGAGACGACCACATGCGCTTCCTGGCGCACCAGCTTGCCGCCGGCGTTGACGATGAAAAGCCGGAGCTTGGTGTTGGCTCCGAGTTCCACCTTGAACTGGCCAAGATGCGTATCGGCGCTGCTCTGCTGCTGCACGATGATCCACGTGATCTCCGCGCCATCCTCCAGCTTGATGTCGCTGACGGACGTGACCAGCCCTGCCGACTCGCCCGCGGCGAGGTGCCGCTCGATCACCGTCAGCTTGCTGCCCGCGCCGAAGTGGACGGGAAAACGCGTGTGGGTCTGGCCTGAATCCTGCACGGCCTGGATTTCGACCGGCGTGTCACGCTCCGTGCCCGCCGGGAAGACCACCGTATAGCCATCATGCACGAAGGCGCCGTTGATCCGCCCGATCGCGTCGTCAGCACCATGCGCCAGGAGCAACGGAGCCGCAGATCCGTCGCCGAGCGCATCCTTGAAGGGGCGGACGTCAAAGCCCGGATAGGAGACCTTCGGATCGGACGTCCCGTTGACAACCGCAAGAACCGCGGATCCATCGACGAGCGCCGGCATCCGCACGGCACCGGTGGTCGGGTTCGTTTCCGGAACCGTCCGCATAAGCGTTTTCAGATCCGTGTAGTGCCAGGCCTCGTTACGGCGCGTCGGCAACCCGGTGGACTTCAGATCGCTCAGCAGCACGTCCCGCGCGGCAATGACTGCACCGTCGCCGGGAAGGTCGCCGATCTTCTCGTTGTAGGCTTCAACCAGCGCCGCCTCGGCGGCCGTCAGTTTGATCCCTGCTTGCATATTCATGGAGGCGTCTCCTTCTCGATGCCTCAGGCGGCCGCGTCGATGATATCGGCATAGCCGTTGGCTTCGAGGTCATGGGCGAGCGTCTTGTCGCCGGACTTGATGACCTGCCCCTTGTAGAGGACATGAACCGTGTCCGGCACGATGTAGTCGAGCAGCCGCTGGTAGTGTGTGATGACGATGATCGCACGATCCGGCGAACGCAACGCGTTCACTCCGTCGGCAACGATCTTCAGCGCATCGATGTCCAGGCCAGAATCGGTTTCATCGAGAATGCAGAGCTTGGGCTCGAGCAGTGACATCTGCAGGATTTCCGCACGCTTCTTTTCGCCGCCGGAGAAGCCGACGTTGAGCGGGCGGCGCAGCATTTCTGGTTCGATCTTGAGCTCGGCGGCAGCTTCCTTGACGCGGCGCATGAAGTCCGGCGTCGTCAGTTCGTCCTCGCCGCGCGCCTTGCGCTGCTCGTTCATCGCGACCTTGAGAAACTGCATGGTGGCAACGCCCGGGATCTCGACCGGGTACTGGAAGGCAAGGAAGATGCCCTTGGCGGCACGCTCGGACGGGTCGAGCTCGAGAATGCTCTCGCCGTTGTAGAGGATGTCGCCGTCGGTGACTTCGTAGTCCTCGCGTCCGGACAGGATGTAGGAAAGCGTCGACTTGCCGGAGCCGTTCGGGCCCATGATGGCGGCGACCTCGCCTGCCTTCACGGTCAGGTTCAGGCCGCGGATGATTTCGGTGCCGTCTTCGGCGATACGTGCGTGCAGGTTCTTGATTTCAAGCATGATAATTTCATCCTCAACAGGATCGAATGGGACATGGCGCGCGGAACATGGCCGCGCTGCGGTGTTTCAAAACGGGTTCAGCCGACCGAGCCTTCCAGCGAGATGCCGATCAGCTTCTGCGCCTCCACGGCGAATTCCATCGGCAGTTCCTGGATCACTTCCTTGACGAAGCCGTTGACGATCAGCGCGATCGCCGCTTCCTCTGGAATGCCGCGCTGCAGGCAGTAGAACAGCTGGTCTTCCGAAATTTTCGAAGTGGTCGCCTCGTGCTCGAACTGCGCGGTCGCGTTCCTCGCCTCGATGTAAGGCACCGTGTGCGCCCCGCACTTGTCACCGATCAGCAGCGAATCGCACTGGGTGAAGTTGCGTGCATTCTCCGCCCTGCGGTGCGTCGAGACCTGGCCACGGTAGGTATTCTGCGAAAAGCCCGCGGCGATGCCCTTGGAGATGATGCGGCTCGAAGTGTTCTTGCCGAGGTGGATCATCTTCGTGCCGCTGTCGATCTGCTGATGGCCGTTCGAGACGGCGATCGAGTAGAATTCGCCGCGCGAATTGTCACCACGCAGGATGCAGGAGGGATACTTCCAGGTGATGGCCGAGCCCGTCTCGACCTGCGTCCATGAGATCTTCGAGTTCTTGCCGCGGCAATCGCCACGCTTGGTAACGAAGTTGTAGATGCCGCCCTTGCCTTCCTTGTCGCCCGGATACCAGTTCTGGACGGTGGAATACTTGATCTCGGCATCATCGAGGGCCACGAGCTCGACCACGGCAGCGTGAAGCTGATTCTCGTCGCGCTGCGGCGCGGTGCAGCCTTCGAGGTAGGAGACGTAGGCGCCTTCCTCGGCGATGATGAGCGTGCGCTCGAACTGGCCGGTGTTCTTCTCGTTGATGCGGAAATAGGTCGACAGCTCCATCGGGCAGCGAACACCCTTCGGCACGAAGACGAAGGAACCGTCGGTAAAGACCGCGGAGTTGAGCGTCGCATAGAAGTTGTCGGTCGTCGGCACCACGGTGCCGAGATACTTCTTAACGAGATCGGGATATTCGCGGATCGCCTCTGAAATCGACATGAAGATCACGCCGACCTTCTTCAGTTCTTCCTTGAAGGTCGTGACAACCGAGACGCTGTCGAAGACCGCGTCGACAGCGATCTTGGACGTCTGCACGCCCGCAAGGATCTCTTGCTCGCGCAGCGGAATCCCGAGCTTCTCATAGGTACGCAACAGCTCCGGGTCGACCTCGTCGATCGACTTGGGGCCGGTCTGGTTCTTCGGAGCCGCGTAGTAGTAGAGATCGTTGAAGTCGATCTTCGGATACTCCACGCGTGCCCAGGTCGGCTCCTCGAGGGTCAGCCAACGGCGATAGGCTTCCAGACGCCACTCAAGCATCCATTCCGGTTCGTTCTTCTTGGCGGAGATGAAGCGGATGATATCTTCGGAAAGGCCTTTGGGCGCCTTGTCCATCTCGATGGTGGTTTCGAAGCCGTACTTGTACTGGTCCACGTCAATCTGACGGACCTGATCGATCGTTTCCTGCACCGCAGGCATGTCGTTCTCCAATCTCGCCGGATCCAAGGTCCGACAGCTTGTCAACGTAATGGCGGGTTGCTCCGCCGGTTATGTAGGCGCCAAAGGCGCATTTTCACACCTCTTGGCAAGCGAAAACTTGTGTTTCCGCAATTTTCCGATCAGGCCGCCGCGACGCCCTGCCGCCGCCTCGAAACCACGCGTTCGAAGGCAGAGAGGAAATGGTCGATATCCGCTTCAGCGGTGTCCGTGCCAAGCGAAACGCGAAGGCCGCCGAGGCCCGCATCGAACCCCATTGCCGTCAGTACATGGCTTTCGCCGACCTTACCCGAGGAGCAGGCCGATCCCGCGGAGATCGCGACACCTTCCAGATCGAACGCGATCTGCCCGGTCTCGGATTTGAGACCCGGGAGGCTGAAGAAGCAGGTGTTCGCCAGTCGCTCCTGTGCCCGGCCATGGATCGTCATTCCGGGCGCCAGCTCAACCATGCGCTCCTCCATGCGGGCGCGCAACGTCTCCAGGCGCTCGCTTCGCATTTCGATGTCGGCGCAAGCGAATTTTGCCGCCGCTCCGAAACCGGCGATCGCAGGTAGGTTTTCCGTCCCCGAGCGATGGCCTTTCTCTTGGCCGCCACCTCGGATCAGGGGCGCGGGCATCAGCACCTCCCCGCGCGATACCAGGGCACCGGCACCCTTCGGTCCGCCGAGCTTGTGTGCGGACAGGATCAGGAAGTCGGCACCGAGTTCGGCAATCGACAGCTTCATGCGGCCGGCGGCCTGAACGGCGTCGACCAGCAGCAGGCCACCGTGACGGTGAACCAGTTCCGCCACGTCCCGCACGGGCTGCACGATACCGGTTTCGTTGTTCGCCAGCATCACCGCCACCAGCGGCAGTCCGGTTTCCCGGTCGTGGACTTCGAGTGCACGCGAGAGGGCCGCGACGTCAAGCACTCCATCCGATGTGACCGGAATCTCGGAAACATCGCCCTTCGCAAATCGGCCGCCCTCGCGCACAGCCGGATGCTCGATCGCCGACACGTAGAGCAGCGACATCTTCAAAGGCGTCCGGCCCATGCGGAAATCGGGGGTCAGCACCAGGTTCGCCGCCTCGGTCGCGCCACTGGTGAAGACGACGTTCGCCGGCTCCGCCTGGACAAGGGCCGCAACATCCCTGCGCGCGGCCTCGATGATCGTCCGAGCCGCACGGCCTTCGCCGTGAACCGACGACGGGTTTCCGACTAGATCGAGAGCGGCAAGTATGGCTTCGCGCGCCACCGGCAAAATCGGTGCCGTCGCGTTCCAATCCAGGTATGTCCGAGCCTTTCTCGACATGGGATCCATACGTCCGATCATGCTTCCGTCAGGGCGGCGTGCATTTTTCTTGAAATTTCCGCCGGGCTTGCCTTATGACACGAAACTCGCAGCGCAGACAGCGCACATTCAGTTTCGAACGGTTCTAAACTAGGTTCTAAGAAAGCTGACTGGTTTCGTCAAGACATCCAGAGCGAATGAATCGGTTTGCGGCCCGAAAACTTGCCGGAGTAAGAATGCCTGAAGTGATCTTCAACGGACCCGCAGGTCGCCTCGAAGGGCGGTATCAGCCGTCCAAGCAGAAGAATGCCCCCATCGCCATCATCCTGCACCCGCATCCGCAGTTTGGTGGGACGATGAACAATCAGATCGTCTATCAGCTGTTCTACATGTTCCAGAAGCGCGGCTTCACTACGCTTCGCTTCAATTTCCGTGGCATCGGCCGGAGCCAGGGCGAGTTCGACCATGGAGCGGGAGAGCTTTCGGATGCGGCGTCCGCGCTCGACTGGGTCCAGAGCCTTCATCCGGACTCCAAGAGCTGCTGGGTTGCCGGATACTCCTTCGGTGCATGGATCGGCATGCAGCTTCTGATGCGTCGGCCGGAGATCGAAGGTTTCATTTCGGTGGCACCGCAGCCGAACATCTACGACTTCTCGTTCCTCGCGCCCTGCCCTTCGTCCGGCCTGATCATCAACGGCGACGCCGACAAGGTCGCGCCGGAAAAGGATGTCAACGGCCTCGTCGAAAAGCTGAAGGCACAGAAGGGTATCCTGATCACCCACAGGACCGTGCCGGGTGCCAACCACTTCTTCAACGGCCAGGTCGAGACGCTGATCGCCGAGTGCGAGGATTATCTCGATCGCCGGCTTGCCGGGGAACTCACGCCCGAGCCGGCAGCGAAGCGCATCCGCTGAACGCTTCAAGGTTTTTCCGCGCGGCGGCCGTTACCCGGCCGCCGCGCGATTCCAGTCACCTCTGACGACCGTCGGCGCCACATCGGCAATCATGACCTGGTCGCGACCGGCGGCCTTGGCCGCGTAAAGCGCGGTGTCTGCCTCCCTCATGGTGCCTTCAAGCGTGCCGCCACGCTTCGCCACGGCAATCCCGAAACTCGCTGTTATCCGGAATTTCGCGCGACCCGCGCCGAACTCGCGCTCCGCCATCGTTGCGCGGACGCTCATCGCAAACATGCGCGCGCACTCGCAATCGGCAACTGGGAGGTAGACGGCGAATTCCTCGCCTCCTATGCGCGCAACCGACGCCTCGCTCGGCGCATGGGATCGCAATACCTGCGCGAAGGTGTGGATCACCTCGTCCCCGGCATGGTGCCCGAACTTGTCGTTGATGCGCTTGAAATAGTCTATGTCGGCAAGAACGAGAACTCCGGGAAAGGTTCCGGACCGCTGGAGCTGGGGCGCGACGAGCCGGGCGAAACCTCTCCGGTTGAGGAGACCGGACAAGGGATCGATGTCGGAACTCGCCACCGCGTCATCGATCAGTTCGCGAACGAGGACCGCCACGAGACCAAGGCCGACCGAAACGATCAGGACGGCACCGAGCCCCTGGGATACGAGCGCGAACTGACTGAACAGATAGTCCGCCGCTCCTACCCCCGCGCCGACCGCGCCGGCAGCGAACGCCTTGAGGGCATAGTAGCCGACCGTCAACAACAGCAACGTCAACAGGGTGCGGTCGGAAAGCCCGCGCCGGCGGCTCTGGTAGACAATGTTGCAGGCAAGCGCCTGCACGAGCAGGAACGGCAGTTGATAGGGTATCGAATGGCCGGGCGTCCCGCGAGGCAGGTCGAAGATGAGCATATCGGTAACGACGCCCGCGCCGAAAATTCCCGCAAGCAGCCACGGATTGACGCGCGACCGGTAGAACGCACCGACACCAAGCGCGAGCAGGCAAAGTCCACCAAGCATTGCCGCAAAGGCGCCGATGGCGAATAGTCTCTTGAAGTCGCTGACGAGAAGCATCGCTTCTCCGACTGCCGCAAGGGAGGCCACGGCGAACCCTGCCCCGAAGCACAAGGCTGCCCGACGCGACGGGCTCCTCGCCGCCAGCAAGAAGAACAGGCCAGAAAAAATCAGGGCGACACAGAAGTTAACCGCCAGCAGAGAAATCGCTCCGCTCATCGTTACCGTCCAAATCGGCGTTGCCTCCGCCGTGTTTTGCTGAGCACCCTTCCCACGGGATCCGCATATAGACTAGCAAAACCGACCAAACAAAGACTTAACCGCTGGATCCTCCCACGGGGCGCGAAATAGGGATGAGCAGGGCCGGATACGAAGCGGACGACATCGCCTTCGTTCGGTTCTTTGTCTGAGTGGAAAGGTGCTCTTAGTTGCCGGACGGAGGGCGAACAGCGATTCCCCCGCTCACCGGCTCTCGTACGCCGGTGGTGCCCGGATAGGTCAATGGCAGACCGCGCAGGCAGCGCACCGCGAGATAGGCCCAGGCCTCCGCCTCCATGCTGTCGCCGTCAAGACCGGCCACCTCGGCTGTCATGACACTGCTCCCTTCATTGGCAGCGAGTTCCGTGAGGTCCTTCATGATGACGCCGTTGAGCCGCCCGCCCCCGCAGATGACATACATGCTCGGCTTCTGCGGAAGGTGCCCGGCCGATTTCAGGATCGCCGCGGCCGTGAGATGGGCGAGCGTCCGTGCGCCATCCTCGAGCGACGCCTCCGCCCCGGACGGCGGCAGGAAATCGTTGCGGTCAAGGGAGCGGCGGTTCTGCGCATGGAAGAACGGATTGGCGAGGTAGCGCTCGACAAGGCTGGAAACCACCCGCCCCTCGCTGGCGATCATCCCGCCCTGGTCAAATGGTATGCCTGCATGCGTCTCCACCCATTGATCGATCAGCGTGTTCCCCGGCCCGCTATCGAACGCGATGATCTCGCCGCCCGTGCCGATGAAGGTCAGGTTGGAAATCCCGCCGATGTTCACGAGGACAACGGGGAAGACGCTTCTGGTGGAAAGGTTGCGCGCCAGTGCCGCGTGGTAGACGGGGATGAGCGGAGCGCCCTGCCCGCCGTGAACCATGTCGTTGGCGCGCATGTCATAGACCACCTCGATCCCGAGCTCGCGTGCCAGCAACGGTCCATCGCCGAGTTGGACCGTGAGGGCCTGGTCGGGCCGATGCAGGACCGTTTGCCCATGAAAACCGACGACATCAATATCATCAGGCATAATGTTGTTCTTGTTCAGAAATTGTCTGACAGCATCCGCATGACGCAACGTGAGTTCGCGTTCGACGTCCGCAAGATCGCCAGGGCGCTCCTCGCGCCGGATGATCGACTTGGCGGTAACCAGCGCGGATTGAAGCCGGCGCCGGAACGCGTGGTCATAGGCCACCCCAAGGGCAGGACCGCGCTCCACGATGTTCTCTCCATCGGTCCGCAGCAACGCAACGTCGATACCGTCCATGCTGGTACCGCTCATAAGCCCGACTGCGGTTCTTACCTGTCTCATCGCGAAAAATTCCAGAATCACTTTTGAAGTGATTATGCGCAAAAACAGTGATAAACGCCCGGCCACTCGCTCAGAAAACTTGCCCGCAAGAGAAACAGGTCATGTCCGAATTCAAGTCAGATTTTCTTCGCACGCTCAAGGAGCGCGGCTTCATCCACCAGATCTCCGATGAAACCGGCCTCGACGAACTCCTCGCCAAGGAAACCGTGACCGCCTATATCGGCTTCGACCCGACGGCGCCGAGCCTGCACGCAGGCGGCCTGATCCAGATCATGATGCTGCATTGGCTTCAGGCGACCGGCCATCGCGCAATCTCGCTCATGGGTGGCGGCACGGGAATGGTCGGCGACCCATCCTTCAAGGACGAGGCACGCCAGCTCATGACGCCGGAAACGATCGCCTCCAACATCGCCTCCATCAAGAAGGTCTTCTCCAACTACCTGACCTATGGCGAAGGCCCCAAGGATGCGCTGATGATCAACAATGCCGACTGGTTGCTCGGCATCAACTATCTCGAATTCCTGCGGGACGTCGGGCGCCACTTCTCAGTGAACCGCATGCTCTCCTTCGATAGCGTGAAGATGCGCCTCGATCGCGAGCAGTCTTTGTCGTTCCTCGAATTCAACTACATGATCCTGCAGGCCTACGACTTCGTGGAGCTCAACAAGCGCTACGACACCCGCCTGCAGATGGGTGGCTCCGACCAGTGGGGGAACATCATCAACGGTATCGACCTCGGCCACCGCATGGGTACGCCGCAGCTCTACGCGCTGACATCGCCGCTCCTGACCACCGCATCCGGCGCCAAGATGGGCAAGTCGGTCAACGGCGCCGTCTGGCTCAACCCGGAAATGCTCTCGGCCTATGACTTCTGGCAGTACTGGCGCAACACGGAGGATGCCGACGTGTCGCGCTTCCTGAAGCTCTACACGACCTTGCCGCTCGACGAGATCACCCGTCTTTCGGCGCTGGGAGGCTCGGAAATCAACGAGGTGAAGAAAATCCTCGCGACCGAGATCACGGCAATGCTCCATGGACGCAGCGCGGCCGAGCAGGCAGCTGAAACGGCGCGCAAGACCTTCGAGGAGGGCGCCCTCGCCGAAAACCTTCCGACGATCGAAGTGCCGGCTGGCGAGCTTGACTCCGGTATAGGACTGCTGACGCTCATCGTCCGTGCCGGACTTGCCGCCTCGAACGGCGAGGCCCGCCGTCACGTCCAGGGCGGTGCGGTCCGGATCAACGATGCCGCCGTCAATGACGAGCGCAAGTTGATCGGCAGCGGCGAAGTGACCCCGGACGGGGTGATCAAGCTCTCGCTGGGAAAGAAGAAGCACATCCTCGTCCGTCCGCTCTGACGGACTTCTGGCAAACCAGAATACGGGGACGCGCGACCGGCGCGTCCCGCGCCCTCTCTGCAGGGCCGAGCGTTTCTTACTGAAATTCGAAGATGTTCCGGAACACGCCTGGCGCGATGATCGACAGCGGATTTATCGTCAGCTGAGGCTTGTCGAAGTTTCCGCTGAGCTTGAACGTTATGCCGATCAGCCCGCGGTCGCGACCGTTGCCGAGGATGACGCCGATCAGCGGCAGTTCCGCAAACAGGCGGTTCAGCCCATAGGCCGGCATGAACGTACCCGTCATCTCCATGCGTCCGCTGGCGTCGCGCACCATGCCCTGGAACGTCGCCCCGACCATTTCACCGCGCACGACACCATTCTCGACGCTGAGCGCTCCGCCGCCCATTTCGACCCTGGCAAAGCCGCGGTCGAAACGCACGGTGCTGACGTCTATGTCACGGCGCACCGCATCGTTCAGGCTGCGGCCGTTTTCACCCGTCGGGGTGGAGACGATCGATTTCAGCCGGTCCTCGCCGACCAGAGAGAACTTCCGGATATCAACGCTGCCGCGCCAGCTTTCGTTCTTGCCGGCCCGCATGCGCACATTCAGCAACCCGCCCTGCATATGCCGATAGATGTCGGCGAAACGGGCGATCGCACCCGCGTCCCCGCTGGTGAATTCGACGACGTTCGAGCGGTCACCGGCACCAAGTTTGGCAACGACCGGCGAGCCGCCAGCGGTAACGGCCGCCAGGTCCAGCGCCGTAATCTTCTGACCGGAAAACGCATAGGTCAGGCTTACATTCGTCAGCGTCTCCCCGTTGAACCCTCCCATCGAACCGAGCTTGGCGCGGACGGTCGCTCCCTTGTTGCCGCTTGACTCGCCGCCGTCGCCCTGGCCGGAACTCCCGCTCTTGAGTTTTGCCAGAAGCGGCCGGACGTCGGCGAACTCGCCGTCGACATTGATGGCGTAGCTGCCCCCCTTGCGCTCTACCGATATCCGGTAGCGGTCCTGCGGCGACAGGCTGACCCGCGAGAACTTTGCCGATGTAAACGTCGAGTTGTCGAAGGCAAGAGCCCCCTCCACGGCGAAACCCTCGCCGCCAAAGGTAAAATCGCTGACGCTGGTACTGTTGTTCTCCGACCTGACGACGAACTTTGCCGTCGCGCCAATACCGGCGCCCTTCGTCCAGCCGATCCACGGAATCGAGACCGCCGTCCGATCGAGATCGGCAACGACCCGATACCCGCCCTCGTCTGCGGAGGTCACCTCGATGCCGACCGGCCCCTCCAGCAGATCGTCGAAACCGGGAAGGAGCTTGCGGCGGGCCGCATTGTCGAGCGTACCCGTTATCTTGACCTCGCGCTTCGTTCCCGTTGACTTGTCCACCGGCTCCACCAGCACGACCTGCATTGGCACGCCGTCGATATCGGCCTTCGCGTCGAGGTCAGCCCGGCTGGGTGTGACGACGAGCGAACCGGTGAGATCCGAAACGTTGCGGTTGGCGATCGGCTTCTTGACCGTGACGTCCGTGAGCGCCATGTCGGCGGTCCATACGGGCGCCGGCGGATTCTGGTTCTTCACGAGGCCGAAACGCGCCTTCACATTGGCACTCACGGAGCCCGTGAAGTCGTCGACCATGAAACCGGTACGCTGAAGCGCGCCGATCGGCCTGTAGGTCACCAGCTCGGCGATGGCATCGGCGTTTCCTGCAACGTTGATGTCCATGTCCGCCATCAGCGGTTTGGCATAGGTGTCCGGCAGGATGAACGTACCGCCGGTCAGCGTCACCGAACGCCCGGACTGGAAATAGGCGGCGCCGCCGTTGATGGTAATGACCGCGCGCTCGCCGGTGAGTTCGAAACGCCCGGACGTGTCCCGCAAGGGTGGAATGTCTCCCGCCACGTTCATGCGCGCGCCGGCGATGTCGAAGGAGATCTTGAGGTCGTCGCCGCGCAATTCGAGTTTCTTGCCGGGTACAATCTTCCGATCGCCTGAAATGAACGCCTCTATGCGGCCGTTGGTGACAGTTCCGCCGAAAATATTGCCGATGACCCAGCGTCGGGCGTTCTTTGCCATCCAGAAGGGCCAGAACTGCTTTACCGCGGCCGATTCCAGCTGGTTGGCGAGAGCCACGAAGCTGATCTCGGGGGCCGGCTGGCCGAACAGGACCGAAAGCGAGCCGGCCAGCGATCCCCGCTCGCTCGTAATCGCCATTTCCGGGAATGTCAGCTCGCGGCTCGCCGGCAGGAACTGTCCGCGTGCCTTGGCATCGAAGCGTGTCGGCACTTCGCCGGTGTCCGATGGCGCCATCGTGCCGTCCCGGACGAGAAGATCGATCGCGAATCCCTTCTGCGTCTGGTTGGGCAAGCGGTCGAGGTCGATCAGACCGCCCGTGAATGGGAAGGACGATGCCCCGATCCGGATGTTCGAGGGCGAGATTTCAATGGTTCCCTTGTCGAAATTGTAGGAGGCGGCGACATTCGATGCGAGGAGATCGGCCGAGATGCCATCGGCATAGATCTCTCCTTCGCTGGTGGACAATCCGACGGTGAGAACAGGGCTCGCCGTTGTGGTCCCGCGAGTCGCGTCGATACGGAGATCCGCCGCCGCATTGATGCCGGAGTGCGGCAACCCTTCGTTCTTCTTCAAGAGGAACGGGCTCAGCCCCACGCCCTTGAGGGTACCGGCCACGTTCTTGACCACGCCGCCTTCGCCGGTCGCCGTCAGGTCTACGCTGCCTGCGCGATCGTCGATCGCGAAATCACCGCGGATCTGCATCTGGCTCTGCTCGGCACGCACGAATTCGAGCTTCTGGATGGACAGCGCCACCGGCGTGTCTCCGGACCCCTTGAGCGAAACGCCCATGTCGGAGACGCGCACCTTCTCGAGGCCGTTGTTCACGATGAGGCGGCTTATGTCGTCGAGCGCCGTAAAGGCAGTCTCCGCGTAATCAGGGACATCACTGATTCGCAGAGCGCTCGCGTCGAACGCGCCGCCTTGCGGCAGCAGAGACGGATCGAGCATCGCGCCGTCGATATCGAGTTTCGAGACCGAAACGCGTCCCGAAAGCAGCGAGAGCGGATCCATGACGAGCGAGATAGCCTTGGTCGTGACGATCTTCTGCCCGGAACCTGCTTCCGCAAGAGACACATCCTCGGCCTTCAGCGCCAGACCACCCCAGCCGGAAAGACGCAGCACGGTGTGTTCGACATCGGCGCGATAGTCGGGACCGAGCGCCCGGTTGAGTGCGGCGACTGCCTGAGCGTTGAGCGGGCCATCGGCGATGCCGCTTTCGACGGCGGCGGCAATCAGCCCCACGAGAACAACGGCGGATGCCGTCACCCAGGCGATAACCTTGCAGGCAAGGCCGGTTTTGGAGGGACCGCTGGTGGATTTGAGGACCATCGGATCCTCCGCCTGTGCCGACGGCAGTTCGTGAAGGCAGACGATGTCTGTCTTCTTGAAAACCACCTTCTCGCCGCGGATTTCACCCATGTCTCGAGAACCGTTGCCCCTGCCAGCCCGTAAAAGCCCTATCAGCCCGAATAGGACCATGTCGCCCATAAGTCGCTGGACGATACAACTTTCCACTATATATCGGTGAACGCCACCCGATGCCCCAAAATCCCGACCAAAGAAAGGAAATCTCATGGCAGAATTGCTGCCGGGCCAGCATGCGCCCGATTTTACTCTCCCGCGTGACGGCGGCGGTGTGCTTTCACTGTCCTCCGTGCGCGACAGATCCGTGGTTCTCTTCTTCTACCCGAAGGACGACACGCAGGCCTGCACGGCCGAATCGATCGCATTTTCGGCCCTGCTTCCGGAATTCGAGGCGGCGGGATGTGCGGTGGTCGGCATCTCTCCTGATCCGGTGCGCAAGCATGACAGGTTCGTCAAGAAGCACGATTTGACGGTCACCCTCCTCTCGGACGAAACCCATGAGGTCCTGGAACTCTACGGCGTGTGGAAAGAGAAGAAGATGTACGGCCGGGCCTATATGGGCGTGGAACGGACGACCATTCTGCTCGACAGGGAAGGCAAGATCGTGCAGATCTGGGAAAAGGTAAAGGTTGCAGGGCATGCCGAAGCCGTCCTGACAGCGGCAAAATCGCTTTAGCAAAATAGCCCATACCATGGAAATTAAAGAACAAACCATCCAAGTTGATAGCTTGAGGTCAGGAGCCACGCGCGCCATTGCCTCGGCTGATCTCGACATCAAGACCTCCCTTGCCCAGGAAACGGCGCGGCGCTGGTTTAACCGCACGCTTTCGCTCCGCTCGCCGCTCGATCCGCCTATCCCCGACAGACCAGGACGGCCGGCACGGCCCGAGCTCATTCCGCCCAAGCACATGAAGAAGCGCTCTCTCCATACGCCGAAGGGGCGGATCGCCCTGCTCCACGCGCTGGCCCATATCGAACTGAACGCCGTCGATCTTGCGCTTGATATCGTCGCCCGATTCGCGAGCGAGCCGGTTCCGAACTCCTTCTTCGACGGATGGATGCAGGTGGCCTTCGAAGAGGCCAAGCATTTCAAGCTCATAAGGGAGCGCTTGCGCAGCCTCGGTGCCGATTATGGCGATCTCCCTGCCCATGACGGACTGTGGCAGGCCGCGCAGGACACGCGCAACAGCCTCTCGGCGCGCCTCGCCGTGGTGCCACTGATTCTCGAGGCCCGCGGGCTCGACGTCACCCCTGCATTGCAGGCCAAGATGCGGGAAACCGGCGATATCGAAAGCGCGGACATTCTCGACATCATCTACAACGACGAGAAGGGCCATGTTGCGGTCGGTGCCAAATGGTTTCGGTTCCTCTGCGCGCGTGAACGAAAGGATCCGTCGGAGACGTTCAAGGCGCTCGTACGCGCCAATTTCCGGGGTCCCCTCAAGGCGCCGTTCAACGACGTCGCCCGTGCGGAGGCCGGATTGACGCCGTCTTTCTACCGTTCGCTCACCTCCGTGAGCCAGAGCTGACGGGCCTCATCATGCGGCAGGCGGCCGAAATGGTTTATTAACCTTAACATTGTGTAATTCCCAACGAAATCAAATGTGGATTTGCATCCGCTGGGGAGTCGTTGGTGTCCGAACGTCCTGAGAACCGCGTTTTTGGGAAACGCGAAAAGCAGCACATCATCATCCTCGCCAGCGGCGACCGTATCCGCCACATGTCGATCAGGCCGTGGATGGTCGCCGTTACCTTCTGCTTCGCCGCGATGTTCACCGTGGGCTATCTGGCGGCGACCTCCTATCTGGTGCTGAGAGACGACCTGATTGGCGCCACGATGGCGCGCCAGGCCCGCATGCAGCACGACTACGAGGACAGGATTTCGTCGCTCCGGGCACAGGTGGATCGCGTCACCAGCCGTCAGCTCCTGGACCAGCAGGTCGTCGAGGAAAAGGTTGAACGGCTTCTGCAGCAGCAGATCGCGCTTTCGGCCCGGCACGGCAAGCTCGATGACCTCCTGACGAGGGCACAGGACGCCGGGCTGCAGCAGGCACCCATTCCCACCGAGCGCGAGGAACGGCCGGAAGCCAAGCCTCTCGCCTATGAGCGCCGCGCGGACGCTGCGGGCGTCAAGGCTATCGAAGCCCTGATGTCGCCGAGGCAGTCGCTCAATGCCGACCCCGCGGAGACGCTGCGCCAATCCTATGCAACCGGCGAAACGGCGGCTGACCGCGCGGACCGTATGTTCTCGAAGGTGACACTTTCCCTGAAGGACATCGAGCGCAGGCAGCTGGACCGTATCCAGTCCTTGACGGCCGGCGCCTCCCAGACTGCCGAAGCCATCCAGACGATCCTCCGCCGCACGGGCTTCGACACCTCGGACGTTTCGCAGGATACGGCAGAGGCAGGCGGTTCGGACCTTGCGATCGGCGGCCCTTTCGTCGAACCGGAAACCACTGACGCGTTCGAAGGCTCGATGGGCGAACTGGACCTTGCCCTCAATCGCCTGGATGACGCTCGCAAGGCCGCCAAGCAACTTCCATTCGGCAATCCCTCGCCCAGCAGCGACGTCACCAGCCGTTTCGGTAATCGGACGGATCCCTTCCTCGGCCGGCTGGCGCTTCACGCCGGCATCGATTTTCGCGCCCGCGTGGGAACGGAAATCCACGCGACCGGCGCAGGAACGGTCCTGACGGCCGGCGCCACGGGCGGTTACGGCAACATGGTCGAGATTAGCCACGGCAACGGCGTGACGACCCGCTATGCCCACCTCTCCCGTGTCCTTGTAAAGGCCGGGGACAAGGTCGAGGCCGGCGACCCGGTCGGTCTGTCAGGTACGACCGGCCGCTCCACCGGCCCCCATCTTCACTATGAGGTCCGCCGCAACGGCAAGGCGATCGACCCCATGCGCTTCCTGACGGCAGGGTTGAAATTATCGACTTTCATGGACTGACGCAAAGTGAACCATTTTGGAACGGTGATGCAAAACCGCCTCGGATCATATTCGTTTTGCTTGCGAATCGCCGGGAAATTCCGATTTCCTTGACTTTGCGGCACTTTCAGCATATGTGCGCTGCATCCAGCGATGTACGTCCTGCTGAAACCTCATGTGTTCGCGAGAACCGGAACGGAAACTGATTTCCCTTTGACCACTTTTTCTGACCTTGGCCTGAGCCAAAAAGTTCTATCCGCCGTTACGGACGCGGGTTACGTCACTCCCACCCCGATCCAGGCGGGTGCGATACCTCCGGCCCTCCAGCGGCGCGATATTCTTGGGATCGCACAGACGGGCACGGGCAAGACAGCATCCTTCGTGTTGCCGATGCTGACGCTCCTCGAAAAGGGTCGGGCACGGGCGCGCATGCCGCGAACGCTCATCCTGGAGCCGACGCGCGAACTGGCTGCGCAGGTGGCGGAGAACTTCGAGAAGTACGGCAAGAATCACAAGCTCAACATCGCGCTTCTGATCGGCGGGGTTTCATTCGAGGACCAGGACCGCAAGCTCGAGCGCGGGGCAGACGTGCTGATCTGCACCCCTGGCCGCCTGCTCGATCATTTCGAGCGCGGCAAGCTGCTGATGACGGGCGTAGAGGTTTTCGTCATCGACGAAGCGGACCGCATGCTCGACATGGGCTTCATCCCGGACATCGAGCGTATCGCGAAGCTCATCCCCTTCACGCGCCAGACACTGTTTTTCTCGGCCACCATGCCGCCGGAAATCCAGAAGCTCGCCGATCGGTTCCTCCAGAATCCGGAACGCGTAGAGGTCTCCGCCCGGTCGTCCACGGCGACGACCGTTACCCAGCGACTGGTGGCAAGCCATTCCAAGGATTACGAGAAGCGCGCGGTTCTGCGCGATCTCATCCGCTCGCAGGACGAATTGAAGAACGCCATCATCTTCTGCAATCGCAAGAAGGACGTGGCCGATCTCTTCCGTTCCCTCGACCGGCATGGCTTCTCGGTCGGCGCGCTGCATGGTGACATGGACCAGCGTTCGCGCATGACGATGCTTGCGAATTTCAAGGACGGGAACATCAAGCTTCTCGTCGCATCGGACGTGGCCGCCCGTGGCCTCGACATTCCCGATGTCAGCCACGTGTTCAACTTCGATGTCCCCATCCATGCGGAAGACTATGTTCACCGCATCGGCCGTACGGGACGTGCCGGTCGTTCCGGCGCATCGTTCACCCTCGTCACCAAGCGTGACACCAAATTCTCCGACGCAATCGAGAAGCTGATCGACAAGAAGATCGAATGGCACAACGGCGATCTTTCCGCCTTGCCGCCGGCAGCTGAAAGCGATGAGCGCGAGCGCCCACGCAAGGGCGGCCGCGACAAGGACCGTGAGCGCGGCCGTGGCCGTGATCGTCAGGATAGTCATAAGGCCGACACGCGGAAGGCCGATGATCGCAGCGATACGATTGACCAGGAGAAGAGGGTTGAAACTGTGAAAGCTGAACGCAAGAACGAAGGCCGGCCCCAGAACACCGTCCGTAACCAGCGCCAGCCTCACGCGCCCTACCCGGCGAACGATGACAATCGCGATCGTCGCAACCGCTATCGCCGCGACGAGGACGATGGTCCGACGCCGCTCGGCTTCGGCGATGAGATTCCTGCGTTCATGCTGATCGCGGGCAAGGCCTGAAGCCTTTCCAAATGGGTCTGCCTGGCATCGACTTCCCCGGCGTAGGCTGTGGGCTTGCGATTCTTCGTGGCGAAAGCCTCCTTCTCTACAGGAGACTGAAGGCGCCCGAGGCTGGCCACTGGAACATCGTCGGCGGCAAGATTGACCACATGGAAGCCGCCATCGATGCGGCGCGACGCGAGGCCGAGGAAGAAACCGGCCTCTCTTTTGGTGCGCTCGACTACCTGTGTCTCTCAGAACAACGCATCGCGGACGACAGGCAGCACTGGCTGTCGGTCATCTATGCGGTGCGCGAATTTTCCGGAGAGCCTCGGGTGATGGAGCCGGAAAAGCTGCCGGAGTTCGGCTGGTTTCCGCTCGATGCACTGCCTGTACCATTGTCGAAATTCGCGATGGATGCCGTCAAGGCCCTTCGCTCCGGCACGCCGAAATAACACGAACGCCGGGTCGCCAGGCATTGCGGCGTATCTCGCGCGGCTGACGTGTGGAATAACCCGCAAGCCAACGCTCCCCGCCACGCCCCTCTCAGCGTTAGAACCGCGCGGTTGCCCCGAATATGATCGTGCGCCCGCGCCCGTTGTCGATCCCGGAATAGCTGTCCGCAAGGCCGGAATTCGCCTGCATGTAGCTCTTGTTGAAGATGTTCTCGACGTTGACGAAGATCTTGGCGTTCTCGTTGAGCTGCCAGGAGGCGTAGGCGTCGAAGAGCGTGTAGGCGCCGAGGTGAAAAGCGTTCGCCTCGTTGATGTACATCTGCGTGCTCTTGCCGACATAGCGCATGCGGCCGCCCACGACGACCTGCTCGTCGAGGAAGCGCGCCCCGGCATCGATCGTGAAGAAGTCGTCCGGCAGCGTTCCGACATCCGAGCCCACGCCGGCGGCGGCACCGGTCGGCTGATCCGTATCTGCGATTGTCAGCGACAGATTGGCGTAGTAGCGCCCGGCATCGTAGCCGCCCTCGATCTCGACGCCCTGCATGACGGTTGTGCCGTCGAGGTTCACCCATCGCGCGACGCCGTCCGTGTCGATGTCATAGGTGATGTAGTTCTTGATCTTGTTGTGGAAGTAACCGACCTTCAGCCATGCGTTATCTCCGCCCTGGAGGAGATCGCTGCCGGTCAGGTTCACGCCGATGTCCCAGCCCCGGCTCTGCTCCGGCACGAGATTGGGATTGTTGTTGATCGGATCCCCGGTTCCGTCGAAGCTGTGACCGCCCGGATAGAACATTTCCGAGGCCGTCGGGGGCCGCGAGGTGTGGGCGTAGGTCACGTAAGGCTGGAGCCAGTCCAGGGGATGTGCCGAAACCGTCACCCTTGGGTTCCAGTCGCCCCCGGACCGCTCGATCTTGGTTCCGTCGCACAGGCCGCCGGTTGCGGGGCAATCGCCCTCTCCCGGCGCGAGATAGCCGTCCAGCCCATCGAGGGACCAGTAGTCGTAGCGGATGCCGCCCGTGAGATCGAAGATCCCGCGGGACAACGTTGCCTCGTTGAAGACGCCCGCCTTGAGGAGCGTCCCGTCCGGATTCGCGCCCCGCTTCTCGTTGCCCTTGTAGTCGTCGCGGTTGACCGCCGCGCCATAGAAGAGCTTGAGCTCTGTGTCCTCTCCAAGGTCGAAGAGCATGCGGTTGCTGACGTCGAAGCCGGTCGTGGTGTTGCGGCCTTGCCGGCCGTCGAAGGTGCTGACGTTCCCGTTCGTGCCCTTGAAGGCCATGTCAGTGATATTGACATAGGCGTTGGCGCTCACATCGAACAGATTGTCGCCCGGCTGGTAGAGGTACTTGGCGGTATAGGTCTGGTTCTGGATGGACCAGTTGTAGCCGGAACTTCCCGGCAGGAACTCGTTGTCGTACCAGACGCCACCCAGGAGCAGATTATGATCCGGGTTGGGCGACAGCCCAACCTTGAACAGGCCACCCTTCGGATGCTGTGCGCCGCCAAAGGGATACAGGATCCCGTCACCGTTATCGAAGGGGCTCTTCTTGGTATCGCTGATCGCCGCAACGACGCTCGCCTCGCCCTCACCCTCGTAGTTGCCACGCGCACCCGTAGCCACCAGTCTTGAATAGTCGAAACCGTTGGTGCCGGCCCGCACCGTCGTCAGCATGCCGAAGTCCTTGCCGGGCAGCAGGACGTCGTCGATCTCGAGGGTGCGGAAATTCGCGGCGCCGGCAAGCGTGCCCATGCCCTGCGCACCCGAGACGGCGCCCCTGGTCACGTCGACGCCGACAAGCAGGTTCTGCTCGACATACAGCATGTCGTCAAAGGTGCCGCCATGACCGGAAAGATTGCGAAACGTCTGCGGCACGCCGTCGATCATGCTGTTAACCCGCCCCATGCCCTGAAGGCCGCGGATATTGACGTTGATGCCGGCCTGGTCGGCGGGTTCGCGCGTAAAGGTGCCGGGCATCGAACGCAACACCTGGTTGACGTCTCCCGCATAGCGATCCTGGATGACTTCGACACCTTCGGACGAGATGGCTGCCGGAACGTTAGCGATGCCTTCGTCCTCCCCGCGCTCGCCTTCGACCGTGATCTGCTCAAGGTTCGTCGTGCCGCCAGACGCCGTGTTTGTCTCGACCGACTGTGCGTTCACGACATCTCCCGTGAAAACAAACACGGTCGCTGTACTGGCCAACAGGATCGGCAGGCATCGGCTTTTCGTCTTCACGGAAGTCCTCACGGCAAATGCGGGAACGACATCCGTAGACCGACCGGGGATGGCCAGGTCCGAAACCGGACGGCGCCGGCCACTGACTGCGGCCACGCATTCCGTATTGGACAACATGATATTTTAAGTCAAGTTTAATTGCGGCAAAAATTCGTCGACCATGTCCAAAGATTTCATGACTATGGCTGGTTGTCACTCCTCACGCGCGCAACGCCGCCTCATAGGCGAGGCGAACCCACTTGGCCATGATGTCGGGATCGTCATACGCGTCCTCGGGTATCGACCAGTAGGGCATCCGCACGGGCTTGCTGCCCTTTCTGCCCACGTAGGTCCACTGGCGGCCTCCGGCCTCTTCGAAGGCAGGCGCAGTCTCGCCATCGGCCTTCAGAAGGATTTCGTCATCGACTTCCAGCGCCAGGATGCGGCCGTGGTGATAAATTCCCTTGCCGCCGAACATCCGGCGGATGGTCACCGGTCCGAGCCCCTCGAACATCTCCTCGATCGCGTCGTTGTCCATGCCCTATCCCTTCAGCACACCGCCGGCCGCAAGCACCGCTTCGGGCGTGTCGACATCGACCTGGGCGGCTTCGCCGATCTCCACGTCTATCACGTCCACGCCCGAGGCCTCGATGATGTTGCGTGCTCCGACTTCGCCCTCCAGGCGATTGATCGCCGGAAAGGTGGAACGCGGGAGAATGACGGGATTGCCGCGTTTTCCACCGGAGACTGCCCTGACGATCGCGCTGCCTCCCGCCTGCTCGAACGCGTCCATCAACGCGCGCAGATCACTGTCTGTCACATGCGGCATGTCAGCCAGTAGAACAAGGATGCCGTCCGCCGTCCCGCCCGCCAGGCCGAGCCCGCATTGAAGGGACGTCGACATGCCCTGGGCGTAGTCGGGGTTGCGTGCGACCTCGACGGGAAGACCGGCAAGCGCGGCCTCGACATCGGAAGCCCGATGACCGGTCACAATGACGACCCTTGCAGGCCGCGCACGCAGGGCAGCCTCGACCGAGCGGCGCACCAGGGGCTCGCCATCGAACTCCGCGAGCAGCTTGTGCCGCCCGTCGCTGCCCATGCGGCTCGCCTTTCCCGCCGCGAGAACGACGACCGCAACGGAGAGCGGCCTGACGGCCGGCTCGTGCAGATCGCGGGGGCGCGGTCGCGTCTGGATCTCTGCAAGCAGTCCCCCGACGCCGAGCCCGGTGATCTCTTCCCTGCCCGGCCGCTCGCCGGCGAGAATGCGGTTCAATATCCAGTCGAAGCCGTTCTCCTTCGGGCTGCGCGCGCAGCCGGGAGCACCGAGTACCGGCACGCCGCCGATACTGCCAAGGACCAGGAGGTTTCCGGGATCGACCGGCATGCCGACGTGCTCGATGTTGCCGCCTGCAGCACGGATCGCAGCCGGAATGACGTCGTCCTCGTCTGCGACCGCCGAAGCGCCGAACACGACCACCATGCCGTTTGCGCGCGCCAGGGGAGCAAGTGCCTCCGCAAGTGCCGCCGCCTCATGGGGAACGCGGACTTCCGAGACTACGCGACTGCCGGACACCGACAGGCGGTGCTCAAGCAGCCGGCGCGTCTTGTCCATGACTGATGTCTTCAGCGAAGGCAGTTGCGTCGCGATCAACGCGACATCGAGCGGCTTGAACGGCTTGACCAGCAAGGCTTCATCATCTCGCAGGATCGCCGCTGCCTTCTCCGCGAGGCGCCCTGAGACGGCAAGCGGTATGATCTTCACCGTCGCGACCATATCGCCTGACTGCACCGGCACGTGGTCGGGAAGGGTCGCGATCGTGATGGCAGGATCGATCCTGTTGAACCGGTCAACAATGTCGCGCCGGGCGACAAACAGGCCGTCGACCTCGGAATAGATGTTGACCCGACCTGTGGCCGGCACGCTGAACCGCAGATGATCCGGCGCGATTGCATCCGAGATGAGGCGCGCGGCCTCGTTCTCGTCAATGTCTCCCGCTTCCAGCCGTGCTGCAATGACCTTTGCAATACCGGCGGCGGCAAGCGCCCGACAGTCAGCCTCGTCAATCACATGCCCCTTGGAGAGCGACACGCCGTTGGCGCGAACACTATGGGCGAGGATGGCGCCTCTGGCCTCCTCCACCGGCACCTCTCCGAAAATCATGGCCGAAGCTCCGTGCCGAGGTCGCGCCTGCGGAATGACTGTATGATATCGGCAAGCACGGCAACCGCGATCTCGGCGGGGTTGGCGGCGCCGATGTCGAGGCCGATGGGCGCAGATATGCGTGCCATGACGTCCTCTTCGACGCCCTCGGCCTTCAGCCGCTCCACTCTGTTCGCATGCGTCTTGCGGCTTCCGAGAGCGCCGACATAGAAGCAGCCGGACGCGAGCGCCTCCTTCAGCGGAAAGTCGTCGATCTTGGGATCGTGCGTCACTGCGACCAGCGCCGTATAGGCGTCCAGCGGACGCTCGGGCAGGACGTCCTGAGGCCAGTCCGCGATCAGCTCTACGTCCGGGAAACGCTCGGGCGTGGCAAAGGCCGTGCGTGGATCGATGATCGTCAGGTCGAAGCCTGCAACCTTCGCCATGACCGCAAGGGCCTGGCTGATGTGCACGGCGCCGATGACGACGATCCGCGCGGGCGGCAGGTGAACGTTGAGGAAGAAGGTGCGGCCCTCGATCTCGACCATTCCGGACTTGCCCGACCGGAAGGCGGAGGCGATCGCCTCCCCCAATGCGCCGGCGACGGGATCGCTCTCGCGGATCACCCGGTCGCGGCCATCGCCAAGATCGGTGAGGTGAACCACCGCACGCCGGGCGTGCCGTTCCGCATTGAGCTTGCGCAGCAATGAAGGATCCATCAGCCAACACGCTCCACATAGACGCGGATGCGCCCGCCGCAGGAGAGCCCCACCCGCCAGGCCGTCTCGTCAGCGACCCCGAACTCCAGCATGCGCGGCTGGCCGCCGGCTATGACGTCCGCGGCCTCCGCGATCACCGCTCCCTCCACGCATCCTCCGGAAACGGATCCGTGAAAGTTGCCCTCGCCGTCGATCACGAGATGGCTTCCGACCGGACGCGGTGCGGAGCCCCAGGTTTCGACTACGGTCGCCAATGCCACTTCTCGGCCATCGTCCATCCACCGCTCCGCGATAGCCAGCGGATCGAGCGCATCGGCTGCAACCTGTTCCATCAATTCCTCCCAATGGAATGAAGTGCCATGTACCGCCGCGGATCTGCATCCGGCGAGCGGCTACCCGAGAGGGCGGCGACAAGATCGGTCATCGCCTCAAGATTGTGCACCGATCGGAATTCGTCAACATGCGGCAGCATGGCGCGGACGCCGCGGGCGCGAGCCTCGAAACCCTCGAACCGCAGAAGCGGGTTGAGCCATATAAGGCGGCGGCAGGAGCGGTGGAGCCGATCGATCTCCCGCTCCAGCACGTCGATACCTTCACGCTCAAGTCCATCGGTGATCAGGAGCACGACCGCCCCCTGCCCGAGAACCCTGCGCGACCACATCCGGTTGAACTCGCGAAGTGTTTCTCCAATCCGGGTTCCTCCCGACCAGTCCCTTACCGTCTGAACGCACTCGTCCACCGCCTGGTCGGGATCGCGATGCCGCATCTGGCGCGTGACGTTGGTAAGCCGCGTACCGAACAGGAAAGTGTGAACCCGCCGTCGCTGCTCACTCAGCGCATGGAGGAAATGCAGGAAGATCCGCGTGTACTGGCTCATGGAACCGGAAATGTCTGCAAGCACGACCAGCGGCGGATGCACCATCTTCGGCTCGCGGTGGCGAGGCAGGATCAGCGCGCCGCCGGTCTTCATCGCCTGTCGCATGGTCGACCGTGGGTCGATGGCAAGCGCGCGGCTGCTCGGGCGGAACCGCCGCGTCCTTACCTCATCGAGCGGCAGCACGAGGGAAGCGATCGCCCGCTTGGCCTCGGAAAGTTCCCGGCTCGTCATCTGGGCGAAATCGGTACGCCTGAAGATCTCGCTCACGGAACTGGTGAATCGCGCGTCGATCTCGACGTCCGGCTCGTCGCGTTCCCGCACATTGTCCTGCTTGCCGCCGAACAGCGCATCGGAGACGCGCGTCTCTCCGGCCTTCCGTTTCTCCCGCTCCTCATGGCGGGCAACGACAGGCGACATCATCGCGATCATCTTCTTCACAAGGTCGCGGGAACGCCAGAACAGACGGAAAGCCTCGTCGAAGACGGCCTGGTCCTCATGGCGCTTGACGAAGATGCATTGAAGCGCGGTGTAGAACTCCTCGCGCTCGCCAATTCCAATCGCTTCCACGGCCTCGATGGCGTCTGCGACCGCTCCTGGGCCGATCCGCAAGCCTGCCTTGCGCAGGGCGCGCGCGAAGAACAGGATATTGTCCGCGAGCCTTCCGTCACCGCTTGGTGGCGCAGAGACCAACAGACCGTCGGTCGCCGGACCGGACATCGCTCACCCCGCCACTGCCAGGCCGGACTTCACCTCTTCGAGAAGTTTCCGGCCTTCGCCGGAATCGATGCGGGCGATGTCATCCTGGTACTTGAGGAGTGTGCCGAGCGTGTCCGAAAGCGTCTCGGGATCAAGCGCCATCCGATTGAGCTCCGTCAGCGCCGTGGCCCAGTCTATGGTCTCGGCGACACCGGGGTTCTTGAAGAGATCGAGAGTACGCAGCTTCTGCACATAGGCAACGACCTGGCGCGACAGTGTCTCGTTGCAGTTGGGCACCTTCCTGCGGATGATTTCCAGCTCCTGATCCGCCTTCGGATAGTCAACCCAATGATAGAGGCAGCGGCGCTTGAGCGCGTCGTGAACCTCGCGGGTGCGGTTGGTGGTGATGATCACGATCGGCGGCTCTTCGGCGCGTATGGTTCCGAGTTCCGGCACCGTTACCTGGAAATCGGAAAGCACCTCGAGCAGAAAAGCCTCGAAGGCTTCGTCGGTCCTGTCGAGTTCGTCGATGAGGAAGACCGGCGCCCGTCCGTCAGGCGACGAAAGTGCCTGCATCACCGGGCGGCGGATGAGGTAGCGGTCGGAGAAGATGTCGGACTCGATGCGTTCCCTGTCCGTCGTTCCGGCGGCCTCCGCCAGGCGGATCTCCAGCATCTGCGCCGGATAGTTCCATTCATAGACGGCAGACGCGACGTCGAGCCCTTCGTAGCACTGGAGGCGGATGAGCGGACGATTGAGAGCCTTGGCCAGCACCTTGGCGATTTCGGTCTTGCCGACGCCTGCTTCGCCTTCGAGAAACAGCGGCCGTTTCATCCGAAGTGAAAGGAAGAGCACGGTTGCGAGTGAGCGCCCTGCGAGATAGTTCCCGCTCGCAAGCATTTCGAGCGTTTCGTCGATCGACTGCGGCAACGTTCCGCTCTTGTAGGCCAAACTGCTTCCTCCGCCCCGGGGTCAAGGCCCCAGCGTCAGGAACTTATATCGTCCGATATCCCCGGTCCATATAGAGGAGCGGCGGTTTTTGCGTCCCGAAGTTCACGGCGACGACCTCGCCGAAGAGGATCATATGGGTCGCCATGACCTTCACCTCTATCAGGCGGCAGTCGAAAACGGCGAGTGCGTCGGAAAGCGCTGGCGCACCGGTGACAAGCTCGCCCCAGGAAAAACGCGCGAACCGTTCCGCAGGTGTCAGCGGCTCCCGCCCGGAGAAGACATTGGCGACGTCCTCCTGGTCGGCAGAAAGCGTGTTCAGCGCGAAGCTGCCGCTTTTTTCAAAGATCGAATTGCTCGGATTGCGCGCGTTGAGGCAGGCAAGAACGGTTGCCGGATTGTCAGAGACGGAGCAGGCGGCCGTGATGGTGACGCCGCGCCGCTCGCCCTCATGCGCAGCCGTAATGACCTGCACATGACCTGCGTAGCGGCTCATGGCATCGCGATAGAGCGACGGGTCCATCATCAACCTGTCCAACACGTCAGTCTCCTCTCTCCGCACCGAATACATTGAGATAATGAAAAAATCCAAAATACCAAGCATTAAAGCGTGGCGCTGTATCCCTGCCATCGTCTCGCCAATCCCTGACAGTCGTCCGCAGCGACAGCTTTCATCAGGGCCCGGCCCCTTCGGGGCAACTGCCAAATCTCCAACTTTCTCTTTGACGTTGTAAGATCCGCTCGTAAAAGGATCTGGAGCCAAGAGGAAAGCCTTCCGCCATCGAGTGCAGGAAAACATGATGCCACGCAAGCCCATCATCACGCTTCTCTTTGCCATGCTGCTTGCGGCCCCTCCTGCGGCAGCCGAGACGGCGACGATCGCAGTGGTCGCGCCGAAGGACGGACCGCTCTCAATCATCGGCCGCCAGGTCTTCGACGGCGCGCGCTTCGCGGCAATGGCATCGGGCATCGAAGTTGTCGAGATCGGCGAGAGTTGCGAGGAAGACGGAGACGAAGGCATTGCAGCGGCCGTAAAGGAGGCAAACGCCCGCGCGGTGATCGGTTTTCTCTGCACCGAAGGCTTGGAGAAAGCGCTTCCCCAGTTCGCTGAGGCCGGCATTCCCGCGCTGACGCTGTCGGTGCGCTCCGGTATCGTCATGGAAGATGCCCTGAAAAAGAAATGGCCTCTCTTCCGTCTTGCCCCTGGCCCGAATGCGGAAGCTGAGAAGGCTGTCGAGGTCATGACCCGCGACTGGAAGGCCGAGCCCTTCGCCCTCATCGATGACGGGACGATCCGCGCCCGGGAACTCGTTGAAGCGATCCGCGGGAAACTGGAGCTTGTGGGCATGAAGCCCATCTTCGTCGATACCTTCCGTCCGGCCCAGGAACAGCAGATCGCGCTGGTGCGGCGGCTGGCAAAGTCGGGCGCGACCCACGTCTTCGTCGGCGGCGACCGCACCGATACGGCGATCATTGCCCGCGACGCCAAGGCGGAAGAAGTGCCGCTGGCAGTCCTTGGTGGAGAGGCCATGATAGCTGCTGACGAGCCCGTCCCCATGCCTCAGGGCGTCCAGGCGATTGCGATCCCTGACTATGAGACATTGCAGGAAGGTACCGCAGTCGCCGCGCAGATGCGGGAGAACGATATCGTGGCGGAAGGGTATGCCCTGCCCGCCTACGCGGCCGTAACGATCGCCGCCGAGGCGTTGAAGACGGCCGAGAGCGAGAATCGTCCGGTCGCCGAGGCCTTGATCGACCACAGCTTCCAGACCGTGATCGGACCGGTCGGTTTCACCGCCCAGCATGAGTTGCGCGACAATCCTTACCGGCTGCTCGAATGGCGCGAAGGCGGTTTCGTTCCCGTTCCTCCCGCCTCTGCCAACGATTGAGACGCTTGTGACATGGCTGCGGGCCCCAACAATCTCATAACCGACGTCCCCGGCATCCTGGTCGGGAATGCTTCCGATGCTCTCCTGAAATCCGGCGCGACCTGCGTCCTGTGCGAGGAACCGACGATCGCGGCAGTGCAGGTGCTGGGCGGCGCTCCAGGAACCCGCGAGACGGATCTGCTGGAGCCGCACAACACGGTGCAGACCATCGACGCGCTTGTTCTGTCCGGCGGATCCGCCTTCGGGCTCGATGCGGCCGGCGGAGCGCAGGCTGCGCTGAGAGAAATGGGGCGCGGGTTCTCGATCGGGCCGCTCCGGATTCCAATCGTGCCGGCAGCGATCCTGTTCGACCTCCTGAACGGCGGGGACAAGAACTGGGGGCAATATTCCCCCTATCGTGAGCTGGGATACGAGGCCGCGCGGTCTGCCGCACGCCACTTTGCCACCGGCACGGCAGGTGCGGGCACGGGTGCGACGACCGCGACGTTCAAGGGCGGGCTCGGCTCGGCGTCGACCGTGCTCGCGAACGGCATTACCGTCGGCGCCCTCGTTGCCGTCAATGCGCTTGGTTCGGCCACGATCGGCAGGACCCGGCACTTCTGGGCGGCCCCGTTCGAGGAAGGAAGCGAATTTGGTGGGATGGGCATGCCTTCCCCCTTTCCCGGAGATGGTCGCGACGTGCGCACGAAACTCGGCGCGCGTACCAGCACCGAGAACACGACCATCGCCGTCATCGCGACCGACGCAAGGCTCACGAAATCCGAAGCAAAACGGCTTGCGGTCTCCGCACATGACGGCTTCTCGCGTGCGCTCTGGCCATCGCATACGCCGCTGGACGGTGACCTCGTCTTCGCGCTCGCCACGGCGAAGACCGGGGGCCTGCTGGAAACGGAGGATTTCATCGACCTTTGCTCGGCCGCCGCCGCAACCATGGCCCGCGCCGTCGCGCGGGGCATTCACGACGCATCACCGGCGCCGGGGGACCTGCTGCCAAGCTGGAACGCATCCTGATTGGTGCCATCGGGAATCGATCATTGTAGCGCTTCGCCCGCGATGCTATGGGCTGGCCACCTCGTCCCAGCCTTTCGGAGCCCGAACATGACCCGACCGATCCGCATCGCCCCGTCGATCCTCGCCGCCGACTATGCGAAACTTGGCCAGGAAGTCCGCGATGTCGTCGCCGCTGGCGCAGACTGGATCCACCTCGACATCATGGACGGCCATTTCGTCCCGAACATTTCCTTCGGTCCCGATGTCATCAAGGCGCTGCGCCCGCATACCGACGCCTTCTTCGACTGCCATCTGATGATCGCCCCGGCGGATCCCTATCTCGAAGCCTTCGCCAAGGCCGGCTGCGACAGCATAACGGTGCACGCGGAAGCCGGGCCCCATCTCGATCGCTCGATCCAGGCCATCAAGGCGCTTGGAAAGAAGGCCGGCGTATCGATCAATCCGGCGACACCCGAGAGCGTTCTCGACTACCTGCTCGACAAGATCGACCTCGTTCTCGTCATGACGGTCAATCCCGGGTTTGGCGGCCAGAAGTTCATTCCGGCCATGGAGGAGAAGATCCGCCGGGTCAGGGCAATGATCGGCGATCGCCCCATCGAACTGCAGGTCGACGGCGGCATCACGATCGATACGATCGCGCTGCCGGCCAGTGCCGGCGCCAATGTCTTCGTCGCCGGTTCGGCGATCTTCAGCGGCGGCCATGTTGACGCCTACCGCAAAACCATCGACAGTCTTCGCAGTGCTGCGGAACGAGGACGCATGTGACCCATCGCAGGAAAATCGCATTGGCTGCGACCCTTCTGGCACTGCCGCTCGCAGGCCAGGGTCACGCGGGCGACTTCGCCCACTTCCAGCCGATCGGATTTTCCGCCGATGGCAAGGTCTTCGCCTACGAGGAGTTCGGCATAGAAGACGGATCGGGTTCCGCCTACTCGACGGTCTATTTCGTCGACACCGTCAAGGATGCCTATCTGCCGGACACCCCCCTTCGCGTCCGCCTCGAGGAAGGCCATGGCGGATTGGCGCAGGCGCGCTCGAAAACGGCGGAGCAGGCTCGACCGCTCGTGGAAGAATTCGAAATGCGCGATCATCCGGGCCAGGTGGTCGCGCTCAATCCCTATACCGAACTTGGCCCGGCACCCAACAGCATCCGGTACTATGCATTCCCCATGGAGCCGAGAGTCGGCAAGCCGTACACGCTCGCGCTGAGCACCATCACCCTTCCCGCCCCCGAGCGCTGCAAGCCCTTTCTCGACAAGGGTGTCGGTTTCCGCCTGGAGCTGACGGAACGCTCCGGTACTCCGACCTCGGAGGTTGTGCACGAGGATACGCGAGTCCCGGACAGCCGGAGATGCCCGACTGGCTATCGGATGGCGGGCGTCGTGACGGGCAACCATCTCGGCAACCCGGTTCATGTGGCGATGATCATGGTCCTGAGCCTTGGCTTCGAGGGCTCTGACGGCCGATGGATCGCAGTTCCGGTCAGGCCTGGCACATGACGGTGGAGAAGATTGCTTCCGTAAATTCTCGCGATGCGCATGCACAGTCGACCCCTTCCGTTGCCCTGACCTCCCTTCCCTGGCAGTTGGGCTGCAGCATTGCCTGGGGCGCGCTCATGGTTTTCTCGGCGCTGGCCTCGCTCTATCTGCGCAATGGCCTGCAGACGTTCCATCTCGCGGCGCTGATGCTTGTATTCTTCGGCGGCGGTGCGCTTGCCTGGCCCGTCGTCGTACTGCTCGCACGTAAGCTTGTGCGCTACCGGCGCCTCGAAACCCGCTTTGCGGCCTGCTTCGTCCTGCTTTCGATCGGTACGATCGGGATGACGGCGCTGCTTTTCGCCCTGAACTATCGCTATTTCTACGCCCAGTGGCATGAGCCCTTCGGCACGCGGATATGGCTCTATCAGTTCATCGCGACGTCGCTCGGCGCCGCCTATCAGTTTGCCGTCATGGGAATGAGCCTCTATCTTCCTGTCGGCCTCCCCATTCTGGCCGCTGCGAGCCTGTGGCTTGCAAAAGCCATGCGTTGAGCTTCGCGGCCATCTTTGCTACAGGGGCGCCAACACTTTTCCCCAGAGAAAGCAGAAAGCCGATGATCCCCCGCTACTCCCGCCCGGACATGGTCGCCATCTGGTCGCCCGAAACGAAATTCCGCATCTGGTTCGAGATCGAGGCTCACGCCTGCGATGCGCTTGCAGAGCTCGGCGTGATCCCCAAGGAGGCGGCGAAGACGATTTGGGACAAGGGCGGCAAGGCGACGTTCGATGTTGCCCGCATCGACGAGATCGAAGCCGTTACCAAGCACGACGTCATCGCCTTCCTGACGCACCTCGCCGAGATCGTCGGTCCGGACGCACGCTTCGTCCACCAGGGCATGACCTCGTCCGACGTCCTTGACACCTGCTTCAACGTCCAGCTCGTGCGCGCCACGGATATCCTCCTCGCCGATATGGACAAGCTCCTCGAGGCCCTCAAGCGCCGCGCCTTCGAGCACAAGGACACGGTGACGATCGGCCGTTCTCACGGAATTCACGCCGAGCCGACCACGTTCGGGGTCAAGCTCGCCCTCGCCTATGCCGAATTCGAGCGGTGCCGCCAGCGTCTCGTGGCTGCACGCGAGGAAGTCGCGACCTGCGCCATCTCGGGCGCGGTCGGCACCTTCGCCAACATCGACCCGCGTGTCGAGGAACATGTCGCAAAGGCCATGGGCCTTGCCGCCGAGCCGGTCTCGACGCAGGTCATCCCCCGTGACCGGCACGCCATGTACTTCTCGACCCTCGGCGTCATCGCCTCGTCGGTCGAGCGCCTGGCGACGGAAATCCGTCACCTTCAGCGCACGGAGGTCCTGGAAGCGGAGGAGTATTTCTCGCCGGGTCAGAAGGGCTCCTCGGCCATGCCGCACAAGCGCAATCCGGTCCTGACGGAAAACCTGACCGGTCTTGCGCGCATGGTGCGCTCCTACGCGATCCCCGCCATGGAGAACGTGGCGCTCTGGCACGAACGCGATATTTCCCACTCGTCCGTCGAACGGATGATCGGCCCCGACGCCACCATCACGCTCGACTTCGCGCTGGCACGGCTGACCGGCGTAATCGACAAGCTTCTGGTCTACCCGGAGAATATGTTGAAGAATATGAACAAGTTCCGTGGACTTGTTCATTCACAACGTGTGCTTCTCGCCCTCACCCAGGCGGGCGTTTCCCGCGAGGACAGCTATCGCCTCGTGCAGCGCAATGCGATGAAGGTCTGGGAACAGGGCAAGGACTTCCTGGAGGAGCTGCTGGCCGACCCAGAAGTGCGGGCAGCACTTTCCGAGGAAGATATCCGCGAGAAGTTCGACCTCGGCTACCACACCAAGCACGTGGACACGATCTTCGGGCGGGTGTTCGGCAAGGCCTGAGCCGACATGCCGGCACTCGGCCGGCCACGGAAATGTAGATCGTAAAATAGGCGATGGAGCCAACGGCACCATCGCCTTACATTTAACTGACAGTCTGTACGCGGGTATTCATTCGGAGCGCGAATGTTGGTCGCGCGCGGTCGGCGGCCCGTTCAGCGCTTGAGTGGGACGACCACCAGCTTACGATAGAGGTGCCAAGTGGCATGCCCGAGGATCGGCATGATCACGGCGAGCCCGGCAAAGATCGGGATTGTTCCGATAACAAGTCCTGCAGTCACGATCAGGCCCCAGACGGCAATCGGGACCGGGTTTGTAAAGGTCGCGCGCAGGGACGTGTCGAGGGCAGAGACAACGCCGACGTCGCGATCGAGAAGCAACGGGAAGGCCACGACGGTGGTGGCAAGGACCACGACGGCGAAGCAGAATCCGATGGCATTGCCGGCGATCATCATCATCCAGCCTGCTTCCGTGTGCAGAACCTGGTTCAGGAACGTCCCAAGCGACCGCGGAGCTTCCTCACCGAAGAAATGGGTGTAGACCCCCTGGGCGACGAGCAGCCAGGCGATGAACAGCACAACCAGCATGAAGCCGATCGTCAAAATCGCCGGAAGTGCCGGAGAGTGGCGGACCCTCAATGCATGTTGCCATGACGTGTCCATGCCGATCTCGCGCCGGCGGCTGATTTCGTAAAGGCCAAGGGCGAAGAACGGACCGAGCAGCGCAAAGCCGGCCATCAGCGGAAACATGAGCGGAAGCAGGTTCGCGCCGGAACTCCACGTCATCAGGACGACGCCCGAAATCGGATAGATCAGACATAGGAAGACATAGTGCGAGGGCTTCTCGCGGAAGTCGTCGAGACCCTTCGCGAGCGCATCCCACACGTCTGCCACGGAGATCTTGCGCACCACGGGGTGTGCGACCTCGGCGTTTGGACCTGCCATCACATGAAATGCCGTCATGACCATTCCTCCATCCGGGTTGGAACCGTCACGGCGTCATCCGCAGACGACGAGCGCATCGCCGCCACGGATTGACCGTGACTGGCACGCAGAAATTCTAGCATCGCTGCGCGCAATTGTCCTCCCCTCTTGACTTCGGCCGAACGCGAACGCACATGCGCCCATCATGAAAGCATCGGAAGCAGATATTCTCATCGTCCCCGGCTACACGAACTCCGGCCCGGACCACTGGCAGACGCGTTGGCAATCCAAGCTCGCGACAGCACGGCGCGTCGAGCAGAAGGAGTGGTCGAAGCCGGTCCGGGAAGATTGGGTCGAGCGGCTCGTCGAGGAAGTCGAGGCTTGCACCCGCCCTGTCGTGATCGTCGCCCATTCGCTTGGGGTGGCGACCCTCATCCATGCCGTCCCGCGCATAGGTCACAAGGTATCAGGCGCCTTCCTTGTCGCGCCCCCCGATGTGGCCAATCCCGAGATCCGTCCGAAGCACCTGATGACCTTCGGCCCCTATCCGCGCGATCCGCTGCCCTTCCCGTCGCTGATGGTGGCAAGCCGCAACGATCCGTTCGGAAGCTACGAGCATGCCGATGACATTGCCAACGCCTGGGGCTCCTTCCTGGTCGATGCGGGCGAGTCCGGGCACATCAATGCCGAGTCCGGTCACGGTCCGTGGCCCGAGGGCACGATGGTGTTTGCCCAGTTTGTCAGCCGGTTGAAGTCGGGGCAGTAGCAGGCCACGGCAATCCTTGGCGTGGCCCCGGGTGCCCCGCCGGACACGGCGTTAATGGGAACTTCACGAAGATTTTCGACTATCCTGCAGTTCGGCAAACGCAGGCACCCTCGCCCATGGTCAATTCATACGCTACGCACAGCACGCAGCGCACCCGGGCGGGGCAAGCGGCACTCTTCCTCCAATGTTTCGAGCATTCCGCCTTCGGGATGGCAATCATCGATCGCGAAGCCCGTATTCTTGGGGCAAATTGCGAACTGAGACGCCTTTTCGGCCAGGAAGATACAAGCTTTTCCAGGAGCTTGCTGGAGTCTATTGCCACGAAGGATCGGCCCGTCGCGGTCCTTGCCGTCGCAAATGCGCTCGAGACAAGACCCGTCTCAACGCCTTGCGAAATCCGGCTCATCTCCTCGGAGGGGGTCGAACGCTGGGTCCTGCTGTCGTTCACGCGAATGGTATCTCCCGATGGTGACGACGATCTGCTCGTAGCCCAATGCGCCGAGATCGATGCGTACCGACGCCGTGAACTCGAGCTATCCGAGCGCGAGGCGCGTTGGAACGACGCCCTTGAGAGTGCCGGCCAGGGTGTCTGGGATCACGACTTTTCACGCAACAGGCTGTTCTACTCCAGGCAGTGGCGTGCGATGCGGGGCATCGGCCCTGACGAGGAAATCGACGGCTCGCTGGACAATTGGATCAACACTGTTCATCCCGAAGATCGCGAGCGCGTTGTCGCGGAGATCCGTAAGCAGGAACGCGCCGAGACAGCCTTCAACGTCTTCTCCTATCGCGAACGCCACAGGGACGGCCGTTGGATATGGATTGAATGCCGCGGCGCCGTGGTGGAGTATGACGAAAAGGGCGTGCCGTCGCGCATTGCCGGTACTGATACGGACATCACGGAGAGAAAGGAAGCCGAGGAATTCCTTGCCCACGTCTCCCGCCGGCTGGAACTCGCCCTGGAGATATCGCGCATCGGCGTCTTCGAAGCCAACCTCACGACCGGTCTCCTGACCTGGGACGATCGCCTGCTGCAGATGTACGGCAAGCAGGGCGACGTCGCGAGTGCGCTGGATTGGCATCGAAGCCTCCACCCCGCGGACCGCCAGCGTGCGATCGCCGTCGTCGAAGACGCGGTGGCGAAGTGGGAAGCCTACAGCAACGAATTCCGCATCGTCCGCGGCGATGGCGAGGTCCGCTACATTCGCTCGCGCGGCGCGCCCTTTGTTGATCCGAACGGGGTACCGAAGCTGATCGGCGCGAACTGGGACGTGACCGACGACGTGCGTCTGCAGGAAGAGCTGCAGCGCGCGAAGACGCTTGCCGAAGCGCGAAACGAGGAGCTGGAACTCGCACGGGTCCGCATCGAATACACCGCGCTGCACGACCACCTCACAGGGCTTCCGAACCGTCGCTTCCTCGATGCGAGGATCGACGAATGTGCGAAGCGCGCGGCCACGAGTGGCGCGCGCATCGCTATCCTCCACATAGATCTCGATCGCTTCAAGGAGATCAACGATACGCTCGGGCACCAGGCCGGCGATCGCATGCTGATGCACGCCGCCGAGGTCCTGAAGGAGCACGCCGGCCCCGGCGATTTCGTTGCCCGCGTGGGTGGAGACGAATTCATCTTCCTCTCCTCCGATACGGCCGGCCGGAACCTTGCGACACTCGCCGACGGGATCGTCGCCGCCATGCGCCAGCCGGTCATCTTCGACGGGCATGTCTGTCGCTTCGGGGCAAGCATAGGGATTGCCAGCGGCATCGGACCGGCGATCGACGCACGTCAGCTCCTGATCAACGCGGACCTTGCCCTCTACAGGGCGAAGAACAAGGGGCGCAGCCGGCACGAATTCTTCACCGCGGAGATTCAGACCCAGATCATCGTCAACAAGCAGACGGCGGACGAGATCCTCAGCGGAATTGAGCAAAACCGCTTCCTGCCGTTCTACCAGCCGCAGTTCTGCGCAAAAACGCTCGACATCGTCGGTGTCGAGACACTCGCCCGATGGGACCACCCGCTGCGGGGCATTCTCAGCCCGGACAGCTTCCTCAAGATTGCCGAGGACATCAACGTCGTCGCCACCATCGACCGGATCGTTCTGGAAGCTTCCCTCGCAGATTTCTCCCGCTGGTCGCACGCAGGCATCGGCATACCGAGACTGTCGGTGAACGTCTCTTCCCGCCGGCTCCACGATCCGGATCTTGGACTCACGCTTCGGGGGCTGGCGATACAGCCGTCGACCGTATCGTTCGAATTGCTGGAGTCGATCTTCCTCGACGACTGCGACCGTGTGGTGGTCGAGAACCTCGCAGAAATCCGGCGCCAGGGCATCGACATCGAGATCGACGATTTCGGAACCGGCCACGCGTCGATCGTCAGCCTGCTCAAGCTGAAACCCCGGCGCCTGAAGATCGACAGGCAGCTCATACGGCCGATCAGTCGCTCGGCGGAGCAGCGTCGCCTTGTCGCCACCATCATCGAGATCGGGCGTTCGCTTGGTATCGAGGTGATCGGCGAAGGGATCGAAACGACGGCGCACGCGCAAATCCTGCGCGATCTCGGTTGCGATATTCTACAGGGGTACGGTCTGGCGCGCCCCATGCCCGCGAGCGCAGTCGAGCCGTTCGTGGCCGCACAGGAATGGCGGCGGAACATGGCGTCAGCCCACGAGCTGCAGGAAGATCTTCGCCGCTCCATGCGACGTTGATCGCAAGAAAAAGCCCGCTCCAACGAATCGAAGCGGGCCTGATATTCGGTTTTCGCTTGCTGATCAGCTTTGCTGGATCTGGGTGATCGCTACGGCGAGCAGCTCAACCATCTGCAGCCGAATGTCGTCTTCGCTGCGTACGATGCCGGCCGCATCGAAGTCCGCCTTGATCTTGCGCACGACGTCCTCGTGTCCGACTTCCTCGAAATCGGCAGCGACGACTTCCCGGGCGTACGCATCCGGGTCGCTCTTGTTCAGAAGACCGGCAGCCCACAGGCCGACGAGCCTGTTGCGGCGTGCCTCCGCCTTGAACTTCAGTTCCTCGTCGAAGGCGAACTTGGCTTCGAAGGCCTGTTCCCGATCCTTTAGACTAATCATGTGCGAACTCCCATAGATTCATAAGACCGCTTGGCCTTCTTCCCATAAACCAAAAGCCCGGCAAAAGTGCAATGCGAAGTTTGGCCGAAGCATGGCCAACACCTCCGCAGCCTCGTAAAACAGGGGATCGGGCGTCAGCGTGATTGTGAAATGATCGCAATTCGTTTATGCAGCCGGAAAAGTACTCACACCTGCGCTACCCAAGAGCGCCACAAACGAGATAAAATCCAATGAACCGTCGCCGCCGTATTTACGAAGGCAAGGCCAAGATTCTCTATGAGGGTCCCGAGCCAGGCACGCTAATCCAGTTCTTCAAGGATGACGCCACCGCCTTCAACAAGAAGAAGCATGATGTCATTGACGGCAAGGGCGTGTTGAACAACCGGATTTCCGAGTACATCTTCACGCATCTGAACAAGATCGGCATCCCGACCCACTTCATCCGCCGGCTCAACATGCGCGAGCAGCTGATCAAGGAAGTGGAAATCATTCCGCTTGAGGTCGTCGTGCGCAACGTTGCCGCCGGCTCGCTGTCGAAGCGCCTCGGCATCGAGGAAGGCACGGTACTGCCTCGTTCGATCATCGAGTTCTACTTCAAGGCCGACAATCTCGACGACCCGATGGTCTCGGAAGAGCACATCACCGCCTTCGGCTGGGCAAGCCCGCAGGAGCTCGACGACATCATGGCGCTGGCAATCCGCGTCAATGACTTCCTCTCGGGCCTCTTCCTCGGCGTCGGCATCCAGCTGGTCGATTTCAAGATCGAGTGCGGCAGGCTCTACGAAGGCGACATGATGCGCATCATCATCGCCGACGAGATCTCGCCGGACTCCTGCCGTCTGTGGGACATCGCCACCCAGGAAAAGATGGACAAGGACCGTTTCCGCCGCGACCTCGGCGGTCTGGTCGAAGCCTATCAGGAAGTCGCGCGCCGTCTCGGCATCATCAACGAGAACGAACCGCCACGCGGAACCGGCCCGGTTCTCGTGAAGTAGTCTTGAGAGGCGGACAGTCGTATCGACCGCCGCCCGGTTACATGAGTTTGAAGAGGAAGACATGATCAAGGCACGCGTAACGGTAACGCTCAAGAACGGCGTTCTCGACCCTCAGGGCAAGGCCATCGAGGGTGCGCTTGGCGCGCTGGGTTTTGGTGGCATAGGGCAGGTTCGTCAGGGCAAGGTCTTCGACCTTGAAGTTGACACCGCCGACCGCCTCCAGGCCGAAGCTGACATCAAGGCCATGTGCGAGAAGCTGTTGGCGAACACGGTGATCGAGAACTACACTATCGCTCTGGTTTAAGGACCTCGGGAACGACACGGCGGTGGAACGCGGCTCGCCTCGACCGCATAGACGACCGCCCCGAATTCCGCGAAGTGGCAGAAGCACAAACAAGGTTTGAAGCACACCCATGAAATCCGCCGTCGTCCAACTCCCAGGCCTGAACCGTGACCGCGACATGATCGCGGCACTCACCAAGATTTCCGGCAAGGAACCGGTCACCGTCTGGCAGACCGAAACCGAGATCCCGGATGTCGACCTGATCGTCATTCCTGGCGGGTTCTCCTACGGCGACTACCTGCGCTGCGGAGCGATCGCCGCGCGCATGCCGGTCATGCAGGCGATCAAGGCCAAGGCGGAAGCCGGCGTGAAGGTCCTCGGGGTCTGCAACGGCTTCCAGATCCTATTGGAGGCAGGTCTTCTGCCCGGCGCCCTGATGCGCAATGCCTCGCTCAAGTTCGTCTGCCGGGAAGTCAGGCTCGAAGTCGCCAATGCCGACACGGCCTTCACCCGCGCCTACGCAAAGGGCCAGGTCATCCGCTGCCCGGTCGCCCACCACGATGGCAACTACTTCGCCGACACCGAGACGCTGAGGCGCATCGAGGGCAACGGGCAGGTCGTGTTCCGCTATGCGGAAGGTACGAACCCCAACGGATCGCTTCACGATATTGCCGGAGTGATGAACACGAACGGCAACGTGCTCGGCCTGATGCCGCACCCGGAAAACCTCATCGAGGCAGCGCACGGCGGTTCTGACGGCCGCGGGCTTTTCGCTTCAGTACTCGACGTCGTCGCCGCTTAATCCCACCCTGTCATCGCGGCGCATGGCGTCGAAACATGAGGACGGCAATGCGCCCTTTCCCTTCCCTGCGCGCCCTCGCTGCACCTGCCCTTGCAGCAACCGCCCTGCTTGTCGCCGCTTGCCAGTCGGCACCACCGGCGCCGAAGGCGAGCACCGCCGCCCTTCCGACCATGGAGCGTGTCGCGCTCGGCGCGAACGCCTGCTGGTTCAAGTCGGGCGACCCGGCCTTCAAGCCCTATCGTCTCGCACCTGAACTGAACTCTTTCACCGGTCGCCCGCGTATCCTTCTCGTCCATCGTCACTCGCCGGAATCGCGCCCGCTTCTCGTCGTTCAGGCAGAGGGCAATCCCGCCAAGATGGCGGCGTTCGGCCCGCTGATGAACGAACCTCTGGCAACGCGGATCGCGACCGACGTCAAGCGCTGGGTCTCCGGCGCGAGCGGCTGCTGAGCCGGCGCTACGGACGATTTCGGGCATGACCACGATCCAGATCCTGCACAACCCGCGATGCTCGACATCGCGCTCGGTCCTCGCGATGATCCGTGAAGCCGGCCACGAGCCGGATATCATCGAGTATCTGAAGGCGCCGCCGTCCCGTGAGGAGATGGTAGCGCTTCTCGTCGCGCTTGATCTTTCGCCGCGCGATGTGCTGAGACGCAAGGAGCCTCTCGTCAAGGAGCTGGGTCTCGACGATCCGGCACGCACCGATTTCGAACTCCTGACCGCAATGTTGGAGCATCCTGTGCTGATCGAACGCCCGATCGTGCTCACCAAGACCGGCGCCCGCCTGTGCCGTCCCAAGGAAAGGCTTCTTGAAATCCTGTGATCGGATTACCCTGCCGCAAATGCGGACCGCCCGTCCGGCACGCCTGATAGTCCTTCGTCGCTAAGGAACGCTCATTTTCCAGTCGCGCTATCACCGTCGATGCGCTATATCCCCGGCAAAGCGCCTCCCACCAGTTTGTGAGACCGATGACCATTTCCAACACCCGCCCCATCACCCCCGACCTCATCGCATCGCACGGCCTCAAGCCGGACGAATATGAACGGATCCTCTCGCTGATCGGGCGCGAGCCGACCTTTACCGAACTCGGGATCTTTTCGGCCATGTGGAACGAGCACTGCTCGTACAAGTCCTCGAAGAGATGGCTGCGCACGCTGCCCACCAAGGGGCCGCGGGTCATCCAGGGACCGGGTGAAAATGCTGGTGTCGTGGACATCGACGACGGCGACTGCGTGGTCTTCAAGATGGAGAGCCACAACCACCCGTCCTATATCGAGCCCTACCAGGGCGCGGCCACCGGCGTCGGCGGCATTCTTCGTGACGTATTCACCATGGGTGCACGACCGATCGCCGCGATGAACGCGCTTCGCTTCGGCGAGCCGGAACATGCGAAGACCCGTCACCTCGTCTCCGGCGTCGTTGCAGGCGTCGGCGGCTATGGCAATTCCTTCGGCGTACCGACCGTCGGCGGCGAGGTCGAGTTCGATCCCCGCTACAACGGCAACATCCTGGTCAACGCCTTCGCGGCCGGACTGGCGAAATCCGATGCGATCTTCTACTCGAAGGCCGAAGGCGTCGGCCTGCCGGTGGTCTATCTCGGCGCGAAGACGGGCCGTGACGGGGTCGGCGGCGCGACAATGGCTTCAGCCGAATTTGATGAATCGATCGAAGAGAAGCGCCCGACCGTCCAGGTCGGTGACCCCTTCACCGAGAAGTGCCTGCTGGAAGCCTGCCTCGAACTGATGCAGACCGGCGCCGTCATCGCCATCCAGGACATGGGCGCGGCGGGCCTCACCTGCTCGGCCGTGGAAATGGGCGCCAAGGGCGACCTCGGCATCGAGCTCAATCTCGACCTCGTGCCCGTCCGCGAAGAGCGCATGACCGCCTACGAGATGATGCTGTCAGAGAGCCAGGAGCGTATGCTCATGGTGCTGAGGCCAGAGAAGGAAGAAGAAGCCAAGGCCATCTTCGTCAAGTGGGGCCTCGACTTCGCGATCGTCGGCAAGACGACGGACGACCTGCGCTTCCGCATCCTGCACCAGGGCGACGAAGTCGCAAACCTGCCGATCAAGGAACTCGGCGACGAGGCTCCCGAGTACGACCGTCCGTGGCGCGAACCGGCGAAGCTTTCGCCGCTGCCCGCTTCGCTCGTCACGGAGCCGAACGATTACGGCCTCGCGCTTCTAAAGCTTGTCGGTTCGCCGAACCAGTCGAGCCGCCGCTGGGTCTATGAGCAGTATGACACGCTCATCCAGGGCAATTCGCTGCAGGTACCGGGCGGCGACGCAGGCGTCGTGCGCGTCGAGGGTCATCCGACGAAGGCACTCGCCTTCTCCTCGGACGTGACCCCGCGCTATGTCGAGGCGGATCCCTTCGAAGGCGGCAAGCAGGCGGTGGCCGAGTGCTGGCGCAACATCACGGCGACGGGCGCAGAACCGCTCGCGGCAACCGACAACCTCAATTTCGGCAATCCCGAGAAGCCGGAAGTCATGGGCAAGTTCGTCAAGGCCATCGAAGGCATCGGCGAAGCCTGCCGTGCCCTCGATTTCCCGATCGTGTCCGGAAACGTCTCGCTCTACAACGAGACCAATGGCGTAGCCATCCTTCCAACACCGACGATTGCAGGCGTGGGCCTCCTTCCGGATTGGTCGGCCATGGCGAAGATCGGCGGCGCGCAGGAAGGCGATCACCTCATCATGATCGGTACCGACGGCAGCCATCTCGGCAGTTCCGTCTACCTGCGCGACATTCTGGGCATCATCGACGGACCGGCTCCCGAGGTCGACCTCTATGCCGAGCGCCGCAACGGTGAATTTGTTCGCTCGGCGATCCGCAACGGCCAAGTGACCGCCTGCCACGACATCTCGTCTGGAGGTCTGGCCATTACGCTGGCGGAGATGACCATCGCCTCCTCCAAGGGTCTGCACATTGACCTGTCGGAGTGCTCCGGGCCGGCGCATGCGCTGCTTTTCGGCGAAGACCAGGCGCGATACGTCATTGCGGTCCCGGCAGATCTGGCAAACTTCGTCTGTGCCAACGCGGAAGGTGCGGGCGTACCCTTCCGTCGTCTCGGAACCGTGCAGGGCGTCGATCTCGTGATCGACGGTCTCCTCTCCCTCTCGATTGAGCAATTGCGCGACACCCATGAATCGTGGTTCCCTGAATTCATGGATGGCAGCAGCAACGCTGCTGCCGCTGCGGAATAATGTGAGGAGCCAGTATCCATGCCAATGAGTCCAGGCGACATCGAAGACATGATCAAATCCGGCATTCCGGGAGCGCAGGTCACGATTCGCGATCTTGCCGGCGACGGCGATCACTACGCGGCAGAAGTCGTCGCGGAAGCCTTTCGGGGCAAGACGCGCGTGCAGCAGCACCAGATGGTGTACAACGCGTTGAAGGGCAACATGGGCGGCGTGCTTCATGCGCTTGCCCTTCAGACGTCAGCTCCGGATTGAGGTCCGCATGGCGGGACTGCTTGATGAACTCGTCTCCGGCGTGGTCGACAGCGCACTCAAGGAGATCCTGAGGAAGTCCGGCGTCCGCAAGACCCGGACGAACCGCACCCGGCGCAAATCGACCAAGTCGAAGTCCGGAGGCCTTCTGGCCGATATCGTCGAGGCGGCTCTCGTGAAGACGAAGAAGCCGCCACGCAAGCAGGTGAGCCGCCGCAAGTCGGCCGCCTCGCGGAGCAGGCAGCGCACGCGCTAGGCGCGAGCGCCGGCCGTCCGGCCCCCATTTCCGGCTTTCTGCGGTGGAAACACCCTGATCGGTCCCATCATGCATTTTGATGGAACGGATGGGCATTGATGCTGGAAAATCGGCTCTTACATGATATTTAAGGCTGACAGCGATCCGGACCTTTAACCCGGATAGAAAAGGATTGGACATGAGTGGAATTCACGATTTCATCGACAACGAGGTGAAGAGCAACGACGTCGTTCTCTTCATGAAGGGCACGCCGCAGTTCCCGCAGTGTGGGTTCTCCGGACAGGTGGTCCAGATTCTCGATTACGTCGGTGTTGACTACAAGGGCATCAACGTTCTCGCCGATGCCGATCTCCGCCAGGGGATCAAGGACTATTCCAACTGGCCGACGATCCCTCAGCTCTACGTGAAGGGCGAATTCCTCGGCGGTTGCGACATCGTGCGCGAGATGTTCCAATCCGGCGAACTGCAATCCCACCTTCAAAATCAGGGTGTATCGGTCAAGGGCGCCGCATAGGCCTGACAGGTTCCTTCCAGGCCCTGCGAATTCGAGGCGCCGCAGTCATGCGGCGCCTCATTCCTTTTTGATGGATTTTTACAATGTCTGCACTCTCCCCTGAATCAGCCCAACGCCTGAAAGGCATGGGCAAGGTCGAGTTCATTGCGCTCATGGCGTTTCTCATGGCGCTCAATGCTCTTGCCATCGACATCATGCTGCCGGGCTTGCAGCAGATCGGTGCGAGCCTTGGCGTGGAAAACGAGAACCACCGCCAGTATGTCATCTCGGCCTATCTGATCGGCTTTGCCTGCGCCCAGCTTTTCTACGGCCCCGTTTCCGATCGTCTCGGCCGCCGGATTCCGATGTTCGTCGGGATAGGCATCTACATTGTGGCCTCTCTCTCTGCCGTATTGGTTCCGAGCTTCGCCGCGATGCTTGCGCTTCGCTTCGTGCAGGGGATCGGATCCGCGGCGATGCGCGTGATCACGGTCTCCATCGTTCGCGACATCTTCGGCGGGCGCGCCATGGCGGAAGTCATGTCGCTCATCATGATGGTGTTCATGGTCATCCCGGTGATGGCGCCCGGCATAGGTCAGACCGTCATGATCTTCGGCGACTGGCACCTGATCTTCATCTTCATGGGCGTCGTCGCGGCGGCGGTCGGCACCTGGATGTACGTCCGGCTTCCCGAGACGCTTGCCCCTGAAGACGTCAGGCCATTCACGCTGAAATCCGTGCTCGCGGGCTTCAAGATCGTTCTCACCAACCGTGTTGCGCTGTGCTACACGCTCGCGAGCACGTTCGTCTTCGGGGCGCTGTTCGGCTTCATCAACTCAGCCCAGCAGATCTATGTCGGCATCTACGGGCTCGGCGTCTGGTTTCCCGTGGCTTTCGCTGGTGTCGCGACCTTCATGGCGCTGTCGTCCTTCGTCAATGCGCGCCTGGTCGGCCGTTTCGGCATGCGCCCCCTCTCGCACGGGGCCCTGCTCGGCTTCCTGACGGTGAACACGATCTGGCTGGTCCTGACGCTCGCCTGGCCGGGCCACCTGCCCTTCCCGCTGTTCATCACGCTCTTTGCGCTCGCTATGTTCCAGTTCGGCTGGATCGGCTCCAACTTCAACTCGCTGGCGATGGAACCCCTCGGCCACGTCGCAGGCACCGCCTCCTCCGTGCTCGGCTTCATGGGAACGGCAGGCGGGACGATCATCGGCGGGTTCATCGGACAATCGTTCAATGGAACCGCACTGCCGCTGGTCCTCGGTTTCTTCTCGCTTTCGATCATCGGTCTGGCCTTCGTGCTGATCGCGGAACGCGGAAAGCTGTTCCAGCCGCACAACAAGCCGGTCTGAACGTTCTCATACGCCTCAATGCAAACGGCCCGGTCTCATCGACCGGGCCGTTTGATTCTGGGCGCCATTTGGCGGATCAGTCGACGAAGACCTCGCGGCGCATCATCTCCCAGCTTTCCTTGTCCGGCGCGAGCATGAGGCCGCCTTCCACGTGGTGCGGCTTGTATGGAGAACCGTCGAAGCGAGCCGCATAGGCGCCGGCCTCCTGGCTGATCAAGGTGCCGGCGAGGTGATCCCAGGGCATCAGCTTGTTGTACATGAGATAGTGAACGTTGCCCGCCGCAAACGTCCGGTATTCATGCGCTGCGCAGCGGTAGTTTGCGACGAAGGCGACCTTTGCGAGATTGGTCAGAACCCTTGCCCGCCTATCGCGCGCCAGAAACCCGGTCGACGCCATCCCGGTCATCCGTTCGAGCGGCACGCTCTCGGCAACCTTCAGCCGTTTCGCTGGGCTGTGCCCACCCGTCTGCCACGCTCCCGAGCCCTTCTCGGCCATCACGTAGTCGTCGCCCATCGGGTCGTAGATGATGCCTGCGATCGTTTCCCCGCCGGCGACCACCGAAGCCATCACGCCGAAAAGCGGTACGCCGGAGGCGAAATTGAACGTGCCGTCGATCGGATCGATGACGACGGCCAGATCGGCATCGCCGAGTTTGGCAAGGAGTGCAGGATCGGCCGCGACCGTTTCTTCCCCGATGAATACCGCACCCGGCACGATTCCGCCGATCCGCGCCTTGATGAACCGCTCGGCGGCTTCGTCAGCCTCGGTCACGAGATCGGTGGCGTCGGTCTTCGTTCGGATGTCGCCCTGGGCGAGCGAGCGGAAACGCGGCCGGATTTCGGCCTCGGCCGCCTCGCTCAGGAGATAGGCCAGCGCATTGATGTCAAACTGTGTCGTCATTCCTTGGATACCGCTGTGAGGGAGGAGAAATCAAAAAGCTTGGAATCGAGAAGGTGGGAGGGATTCACATGGCCGAGTGCGCGCAGCATCGCGTCCTTTCGGCCCGGCATGCGGCTCTCGATGTCCGCGAGCATGGCCTTCATGGCATTTCGCTGCAGGCCGTCCTGCGAACCACAGAGATCGCAAGGAATGATCGGGAAGCGCATGGCGGCTGCGAATTTCGCAAGATCGTCCTCCGCTGCATAGGCGAGCGGGCGCAGCACCATGAGGTCGCCCTCATCGTTGAGAAGCTTCGCGGGCATTGCCGCTAGTCGTCCGCCATGGAAGAAGTTCATGAAGAACGTCTCAAGGATATCTTCCCGGTGATGGCCAAGCACCAGCGCGTCGCATCCCTCCTCGCGCGCGATTCGGTAGAGGTTTCCGCGCCGGAGCCTCGAGCACAACGAGCAATAGGTGGCGCCTTCCGGAACCTTCTCCTTCACGATCGAATAGGTGTCGCGATACTCGATCCTGTGCGCCACTCCAATCGACTTCAGGTATTCCGGCAGGATGTGCTTGGGAAAGTTCGGCTGCCCCTGGTCGAGATTGCAGGCGATCAGTTCGACGGGGAGCAGGCCGCGCCACTTGAGATCCAGCAGCAGGGCAAGCAGGCCGTAGCTGTCCTTCCCCCCAGAAAGTCCCACAAGCCAGCGTTTCTGTCCGTTGAGCATGCCGAAGTCGTCGATAGCCTGCCTCACCTGGCGAAGCAGTCTCTTGCGCAGCTTGTTGAACGAGACCGACGACGGCATATGGGTGAAGAGCGGATGATCGAAGCCCTCGTCGGCGGGCTCGGCCTCCGAGAATTCCATACTGTCCGGATTGGCTGTCAGAGTCATCGTCCTGTACCGCAATCTCCGCGGGCGCCATCCACGCGGGGTGCTTCATTGGCGTTGTCGCAGCCAATGCCCGCTACAGGCCGCAATATCAAGCGCTTTCTGGTCGCACCCCGCCAAGCGCGGAAAAAACGCGCTCAGTAGCCGAATATCGACCAGCCAGTCCGCTCAGCCAGCATCTCGAGCGCCGTCGAACCGAGCAGCGAATTTCCGTTGTCGTTCAGACCCGGCGACCAGACGGCGATCGAAGCCTTGCCGGGCGCAATCGCGAGTATGCCGCCGCCGACGCCGCTCTTGCCCGGAAGCCCCACCCGGTAGGCGAACTCGCCGGAGCCGTCATAGTGACCGCAGGTCAGCATCAGCGCATTGATCCGCCGTGCCCTCAGGTGGGAAACGACGCGATGTCCCGTCGTCGGATTGCGGCCACCACCTGCCAGATAGAGGCCGGCCTTCGCAAGCTGCCGGCAGCTCATCGAAAGCGCGCACTGGTGGAAGTACACGCCGAGCACATGGTCCACGGGATGATCCAGCTTCCCGAAGGAGCGCATGAAATTGGCAAGCGCGTGATTGCGGAACCCGGTCGCGGCTTCGGATTTCGCCACTTCGTGATCGACGACGATGCCATCCTCGTCTGCAAGATACCTGACGAAACGGACGATCTCGCCGATGGCCTCCTTCGGCGTATGGCCGGCGAGCACGAGGTCCGTTATCGCAATCGCGCCCGCATTGATGAAGGGATTGCGGGGTATGCCGTTTTCACGTTCGAGCTGCACGATGGAATTGAAGGCCGACCCCGAAGGCTCGCGGCCGACGCGCGACCAGATCGATTCGCCGTGCTTGCCGAGCGCGATAGTGAGCGTGAAAACCTTGGAAATGCTCTGGATGGAAAACGGCACCTCCGCGTCTCCACCAAGAAACATGTCGCCATCGACCGTCGTCACCGCAATGCCGAACTGCCGGGGATTCACGCGTGCGAGCTGCGGTATGTAGTCGGCAACCCGTCCCTCGCCGAAGCGGGGCTCCAGTTCGCGCGCGATCTCTTCGACTATGGATTGCAAGTCGGTCATCACTATTCCCTCTGGCCGGCGACTTTCGTCCCGGAAGACCGTATCGGTCGGGCTCACATGGGGTGGATTGGTGCAGCAAGCGATAACGCAAGGCATTGATGAGGGAAAGCACAATGTGTGATTGCCCGTCCGCCGCGTGCACCCTGCCCTGAAAACAAAAAAGCCGCCCTGACGGGGCGGCTTCTTCGAAAGATGATGGGCCGAGGCCTGGATTAACGCGAATAGAATTCGACGACCAGGTTGGGCTCCATGACGACCGGGTACGGCACGTCGGTGAGGCCCGGAACGCGTGCGAAGGTCGCAACCATCTTGTTGTGATCGACTTCGATGTAGTCCGGAACGTCACGCTCGGCGAGACCGATCGATTCTAGAACCGTCACGAGCTGCTTGGACTTTTCGCGAACTTCGATGACGTCGCCAGCCTTGCAGCGGTAGGAACCGATGTTGACGCGAACGCCGTTCACCTTCACGTGGCCGTGGTTGACGAACTGACGGGCAGCAAAAACGGTCGGAACGAACTTGGCGCGGTAGACGATCGCGTCCAGACGCGATTCGAGCAGGCCGATCAGGTTCTCCGAGGTGTCACCCTTGCGGCGGTTGGCTTCGTCGTAGATCGCGCGGAACTGCTTCTCGCGGATGTCGCCGTAGTAGCCCTTGAGCTTCTGCTTGGCGCGCAGCTGCACGCCGAAGTCGGAGAGCTTGGACTTGCGGCGCTGGCCGTGCTGGCCCGGGCCGTATTCGCGGCGGTTGACCGGGGACTTCGGACGGCCCCAGATGTTTTCGCCCATACGGCGATCAATTTTGTACTTCGATGCAGCGCGCTTGCTCATCGCATTTCCTTTCGAACAGTTACACCGGTCCGTTGCCAGACCGGATCAAGGAAACACGCCCTCCTTTGAATGCCGTTTCAGGCCTTCTGACAGGTTTCTCACGATACGCGACCGGAGGAACCACGGGACATGTCAAATGAAACACCGGACATTTCTGCCCGGCGTTGGCGGGGTCTCTAAGGCGTTTTCACAAGAATGTCAACGCACCTTGCGGATCGGCGTTCCTGTACCCACATGCCGCCCCACGCAGCACCGGGCCCCTCTGACGTGTGAAGCCGGATGACCCGTGATGTCGGAGCTGCAAACATCAACGTATCCGGCGTAGGAAACCCTATATGGATTTTCTTATGCACGACTTCCAGGGGACCGCAGTATGGCTGTGGCTCTCCTTCATCGCGATCGTCCTTGCCCTCCTCGCCCTCGACCTCGGCGTTCTTCACAAGGAAAACAAGGAGATCGGCATTCGCGAAAGCCTTCTCCTCTCCGCCTTCTACATAACGCTCGGCCTCGCCTTCGGCGGTTTCGTCTGGCTCCAGGCCGGACAGCAGGCAGGCATCGAGTATCTCACGGGCTTCGTCGTCGAGAAAAGCCTGGCGATGGACAACATCTTCGTCATCGCCATGATCTTCGGCTACTTCGCCATTCCGAGGCACTATCAGCATCGCGTGCTGCTCTACGGTATCCTCGGCGTCATCGTCCTGCGCGGACTCATGATTGGCGCGGGCGCCGCCATCGTCGAGAACTACGACTGGGTCCTCTACCTGTTCGCCGCCTTCCTCGTCTTCACCGGCATCAAGATGCTGTTCTCCGCCGACGAGGAATATGACGTCGCAGGAAATCCGCTGTTGAAGTTCCTGCGCCGCCGCCTGCCCGTCACCGACAGGCTGCATGGCGATCGCTTCCTGGTGCGTGAAAAGGACGAAAAGACCGGCCGCATGCGCACCTTCGTCACGCCGCTGCTGCTGGCGCTGGTGCTGGTCGAGTTCGCGGACCTCGTTTTCGCGGTCGATTCGATACCGGCAATCTTCGCCATCACCACCGATCCCTTTATCGTCTACACCTCCAACATATTCGCGATCCTCGGCCTGCGCGCACTCTACTTCGCGCTTTCCGCACTGATCCATCGCTTCGCCTACCTGAAGTATGCGCTGGCGACGGTTCTGGTCTTCATCGGTTCGAAGATCTTCGTGGCAGACATGCTGGGGCTCGCCAAGATCCCGCCGATGATCTCGCTTGGGGTGACGATCGCGATCCTCGCAGCCGGCATACTCGGCTCGCTCTGGGCGACCCGCAACGACGAGGTCAAGCAGGTGACGGAAGAGGCGTAAGCCTTACTCCGCAGCGTCGCGGGAGTCGGCGCCGGGGTCCGACGCGTTCGGATCGCCCGGCGCCGTTTCGCAGGAAAGATCAGGAAAGGCGACGATGCGGTGACCCGCAAGATCGCTGTGGACGACGACAAGCCCCTGCTCCTCGAAATAGCCGAGCAGCCGGCGCGCACGGCGAGCCGAATGCGTTCCGTAGGCGCGTGCGATCATCGCATCCGATGGGCAGGCAAGCCCGCGCACGGCTGACTGCGCGACCAGCAGGAACACGCCCTGAAGGTCTTCCGTCACCTGACGGGAAAGATCGAGGGCCGTCTGCCAGATCTCGGAGGCCGCCGTTTCGGCATCAACGCCGGAGCGCGCCACCGCCATCTTGCGGCGGAAGGCCGGCAAAGACAGCGGCGCACCGGGTACGCGGCGGATTCGGCAACGCACGAGAAAATCCTGGAACAGTTCGGCATCCGGGCGAAAGGCCGCACCGGGATTGCCGAGGATCTCGGCAAGCACATGATCGAGCAAGGCCTCCCGTTCCGCCTCCGGCATCTCGGGCGCGGCAGCGCGCGGCTCGACGGAGACGGGCTCCGGCCGCGCACGTGAGAGTTCCGCGAGTATGTCCGTGGTCGGCCGCGGCTGGGGCGGAATCCGGCGGACGATCGGGCGGGAGAATTCCTCCGCATCGGGCGTGAAGATCAGGTCTTCGACATCCGCCGGCGCCTCGGGCAGCGGCATCAGCTTCGGGCTCGTGGAGCGTGCGGAAGTCTCCACCGTGCCGATCGTCACCGGCAACGGGCGGCGCGAGAGGGCCGGCCCGAGCGCCACGAACGAACCACGCTTGAGGTCGCGGAACATTTCCGCCTGCCGCCTGTCCATGCCGAGCAGGTCGGCTGCACGGGCCATGTCGATATCAAGGAATGTACGCCCCATCAGGAAGTTGGAGGCTTCCGCCGCAACGTTCTTCGCAAGCTTGGCAAGGCGCTGCGTGGCGATCACGCCCGCCAGACCTCGCTTTCGGCCGCGGCACATCAGATTGGTCATGGCGCCGAGGGAAACCTTGCGCGCCTCTTCGCCCACGTCGCCTGCCACCGAAGGCGCAAACATCTGCGCCTCGTCGACCACCACCAGGACCGGATACCAATAGTCCCGGTCGGCGTCGAACATGGCATTGAGAAAGATGCCTGCCGCGCGCATCTGCTGCTCGACCTCAAGTCCCTCGAGAGACAGGACACAGGAGACGCGATACTGACGGATGCGATTTGCAATGCCGACGAGTTCGGCTTCGGTCCGCTCGCCATCGATCACCACATGGCCGAACTTGTCGGCGAGCGTGACGAAATCCCCCTCCGGATCGATGATGCATTGCTGCACCCACGGCGCGGACTGCTCGAGCAGGCGGCGCAGCAGATGTGATTTCCCGGAACCGGAATTGCCCTGCACCAGAAGGCGCGTTGCCAGCAGTTCCTCGATATCGAGCGTGGCCGGCGCGCCGCCCTGCGCCGTTCCCATGTCGATGCCGACCTTCATTCGTTCCTCGTTCTTCGTCAGGCCTGTTCGTACAGCCGCATCGGCCGTGAACATGGTTTATCTTGTGTTAGGGACCCTGAAAGGCTCTACCACGGTTTTACGGGCAATCGTGGCGTCGATTGCGATAACCCACAGGGAATGCACGTATCGCTTACGACGACGATTTTCCGTCGTCGCCGGTCCGGTTCACCTTCAATCCGAATCCCTGCAGGAGCCGCCGGGTCGAAAAGTCCGGTGCTCCCGAGGTGAAGATGGCAATGTCCTCGCCGTCATCAGGGATGAACTCCGCGATGGCAGGCACAAGACGGCGGGCCTGGCGCGCGATCGCCTCCGCTGGATCCAGCCAGTCGACCGGCCAGGGAGCAAGACGACGGAAAACATTGGCCATGAAGGGATAGTGCGTGCAGGCAAGCACGACGATGTCCGTCTTGCGGCCGTCCTTTTCGATGAAGCACTGATCGATTTCCGCCTTCACCGCTTCGTCGCTGAGCGCCTCGCCGCGAATATAGGCTTCGGCCATCCGCGCAAGGTTTTCCGAACCGACAAGACGCACATGGCACTGGCTGGCGAAGGACTGGATCAGATCGCGCGTATAGGCACGCTTAACAGTGCCAGGGGTCGCCAATACGGACACGAGCCCGGAACGCGTACGTTCTGCCGCGGGCTTGATCGCCGGCACGGTGCCGACAAAGCGCATGTTCGGGAATGCGGCCCGAAGGTCCGCGCCAACGAGCGTGAACGCCGTGTTGCAGGCGATCACGCAGACCTCGGGGTCATGCTCCGTCAGAAGCCTGTCGAACAGCGTGACCACGCGCTCCTTCAGTGCCTCCTCCTGCCACCCGCCATAGGGAAATCCCGCATCGTCGGCGACATAGGTGAAGTGCCGCTCCGGCATCAGGACGCGCGCTTCCCTGAGCACCGTCAATCCGCCGATGCCGCTGTCGAAGACCAGAACGGGCTTTGCCTTACTGTTCGTCACGGGCGACCTTCGGCCGTCGGTTGCGCGTGCGGTTGACGGCAGGTGCGCCGGCGCCGCGAGGGGATTCGCGCGTGAAACGATCAAGACAGGAAATGATGCCGCGCAAGACCTGGATTTCCGAACCGGTGAAGGAGGGGCGGGTAAGTGCGGAGCGAAGGTTTTCGATCAATTTCGGCTTTTTGGCGGCGGGGCGGAAGTAGCCTCGTGAATCGAGCGCCTCCTCCACATGATCGAACAAGCCTTGGAGTTCGTTCTTCTCGGCCGGCCGTTGCGGCAAGGCCTGGAAGGCGGTGGCGTTCGGCGACGTCACGCCCGTCTTCATCCATTCGTAGCTCATGAGCAGAACGGCCTGCGCGAGATTGAGCGAGGCGAAGGCCGGATTCACCGGAAAGGTCACGAGTTCGTCGGCAAGGGCGATTTCCTCGTTGGTAAGACCGGTGCGCTCGCGCCCGAAAAGAATGCCCGTCGTCTCGCCCGCCCGAAAGCGCGTGCGCAGCGTTTCGGCCGCATAGACCGGCGAGCGCACTTCCTTATAGCCGTAGCGGTCGCGCGCGGTCGTTGCATAGACGAAGTTGAGGTCGGCAACCGCCTCCTCCAGGGAGGCGAACACGCGGGCCGCGTTGATGACGTGGTCCGCCTTGCTGGCCGCCGAGATTGCCTTTTCGCTCGGCCAGCCATCGCGGGGATTGACGAGCCTGAGCTCGGCCAGCCCGAAGTTCGCCATGGCGCGCGCCACCATGCCGATGTTTTCCCCGAGTTGCGGATGGACCAGGATGATCGCCGGTCCTTCCGCTATCAGTTCGCGCTCGCTATTCGTTCCTGCCATTCCGGTCCAGCCTTTTCTCTTGCGGGTTTCACTCGCACAAAAGGAATTGAAATGAAAGGACAGGAGGCGCTGGCCTTACTCCGGGTCCTCCTCCTGCGTCGGCGCGACACCGCCCTTGGCTCCGTCGGCCGCGATTTCGTCCATCTCCTTCTTCAGCGAATCGGGCGTGCCGTCGATGACCCGCAGGATATCGTCGATGACGGGTCTTCCGTCTTCCTCGATCACGCTGAAATGGACTTCGGCCGGCTTCCAGTCGGGAGCCCGCTCTCCAAAGCAATGGGTATTGTCGAACGTCGTCTTGACGTCGGTAACTCCGTTGGCGGCGGGCGCGGCTTCGATCTTGAGGTCCTTGATCGGGCAACCGTCCTGCCCCATGGCGATCGTATCGTAGTCGAAGGGCGATTCACCCTCCTCATAGGCCGGATACTTGGCGGCTTCGTGGTACTTCGCCGCGAAATCCTTGCTGTAGAGGCGCTTCAGGAAGTCCTCGCTGTAGTAGTCGACGTAGTTCTGCGGTGCGTCCTCGTCGGATCCGAGTTCCTTCCAGTTCTCGGTCACGGCGTTCATGACCTCGTTCACCGGAGCCGTAGCGTCCTGGGCGAAGGCCAGGCACGGCAGGAGGGTGACGAGTGCAACGAGGCTTGGGCGTTTCATGAGTATTCTCCTGGAGTATTGCGCCCGCATATGGCGACAGGATTGTGGTTGTCGCGTGGCGGCCAACCCGGCCGCGGACCATAAGCAGAGCGGGCGCAAAATAAAGCACCGGGGCGCGCCGTCGGCTTTGCCTTCCGGGCTCACAATGCTATAGCCCCATTCGGTTTCAGTTCACGAACGGGGCTCTCCAGCCCCACAAGGCTACGAGGCAATCCATGAAGAAGATTAAGGTCGCCAACCCTGTCGTCGAACTCGACGGCGACGAGATGACGCGCATCATCTGGCAGTTCATCAAGGACAAGTTGATCCACCCCTATCTCGACATCGACCTCGAATACTACGACCTCGGGATGGAAAACCGCGACGCGACCGACGACCAGGTGACGATCGACGCGGCAAACGCGATCAAGAAGCATGGTGTCGGCGTCAAGTGCGCGACCATCACTCCCGATGAGGCACGCGTCGAGGAATTCAAGCTGAAGAAGATGTGGAAGTCGCCGAACGGCACGATCCGCAACATCCTCGGCGGCGTGATCTTCCGCGAGCCGATCATCTGCAAGAACGTGCCGCGCCTCGTCCCCGGCTGGACCAAGCCGATCATCGTCGGCCGCCACGCTTTCGGTGACCAGTACCGCGCCACCGATTTCAAGTTCCCCGGCAAGGGCAAGCTGACGATGAAGTTCGTCGGCGAGGACGGCAAGGAAATCGAGTACGACGTGTTTGACGCGCCCTCGGCTGGTGTGGCCATGGGAATGTACAACCTCGACGATTCGATCACCGAATTCGCCCGCGCTTCGTTCAACTACGGCCTGCAGCGCAAGGTACCGGTCTATCTCTCGACCAAGAACACCATCCTCAAGGTTTATGACGGCCGCTTCAAAGACATCTTCCAGCAGGTCTTCGACGCCGAATTCGCCGAGAAGTTCAAGGAAGCCAAGATCTGGTACGAGCATCGCCTGATCGACGACATGGTGGCCTCCGCCCTCAAGTGGTCCGGCGGCTATGTCTGGGCCTGCAAGAACTACGACGGCGACGTGCAGTCGGACATCGTCGCGCAGGGCTTCGGCTCGCTCGGCCTGATGACCTCGGTTCTGATGACGCCGGATGGCAAGACAGTCGAAGCCGAAGCCGCTCACGGCACGGTCACCCGTCACTACCGCCAGCACCAGAAGGGCGAGGAAACGTCCACCAACTCGATCGCCTCGATCTTCGCCTGGACCCGCGGCCTCGCGCACCGCGCCAAGCTCGACGGCAACTCCGAACTGGCGAAGTTCGCCGACACCCTCGAAAAGGTCTGCGTCGACACCGTCGAGGCCGGCTTCATGACCAAGGACCTCGCGCTGCTCATCGGTCCGGATCAGCCGTGGCTCTCCACCACCGGCTTCCTCGACAAGATCGACGAGAACCTGCGCAAGGCGATGGCCGCCTAATCAGGCGTTCGCATCCCGCACTCATAGAAAACCCGGCCTCGTGCCGGGTTTTTTCGTTTGGAGTTCGACCGAGGTGCCGAGCCCAGCGTGTCGATTACGCGGATGCGTTGGAACGAATTCGATGAAGTGGGGTTGACCCAAGGTTCCATCGCCCTAGCTTTCGTAACGCCATGACAAATGACAGTGATCACGAAAGATTTCCAAGGATCGCCTTGGTCTCCACCCACGGATATGTTGCAGCTAATCCACCGCTCGGCGCAGCCGATACCGGTGGGCAGGTGGTATATGTCCTTGAACTCGCCAAGAAACTTGCCAAACTCGGCTACAGCGTAGACATATTCACCAGACAATTTGAAAACCAGCCGCCGGAAGATCAGGTCGAGGACCGCGTGCGGGTCGTCCGCATTCCCTGTGGCGGGCGTGATTTCATTCCGAAGGAATACCTTCACCGCTACCTGATGGAATGGTGCGAAACCGCCCTCAGGTTCATCAAGCGCAACGATCTGAACTACATCTTCATCAACAGCCACTACTGGGACGCGGGCGTGGCGGGCCAGCGCCTGTCCGAAGCCCTCGCCGTTCCGCACATCCACACCCCGCACTCCCTCGGCATCTGGAAGAAGCGCCAGATGGAGACCGACTATCCGGACAAGGCCGCAAGCTTCGAGGCCGAGTTCAATTTCTCCGAGCGCATCAAGCACGAACTGATCGTCTACCGAAGCTGCGACACGGTGGTCGCGACCACACCGATCCAGCTCGACGTTCTGACCGGCGACTATGGCCTCAAGCCGGACCGGGTCCACATGATCCCGCCGGGTTACGACGACAACCGCTTCTTCCCGGTCTCGTCCGCTTCGCGCGAGATGGCGCGCCAGCGCTTTGGATTCCACGGAAAGACGGTTCTGGCCCTTGGCCGGCTTGCCACCAACAAGGGATACGACCTGCTGATCGATGCGTTTGCCGTCCTGGCCGAACGCGAACCCGAAGCGGTGCTCCATCTCGCCCTTGGCGGCGAGCAGCTGGACGAGCAGGAGCGCACGCTTCTCACCCAGCTTAAGCAGCGCGTCGCAGAAATCGGGCTCGAGGATCGCGTCCAGTTCGCAGGGTTCGTCGCCGACGAGGATCTCGCCGACTACTACCGCGCCGCCGATCTGTTTGTCCTGTCCAGCCGCTACGAGCCCTTCGGCATGACTGCCATCGAGGCGATGGCGAGCGGTACGCCGACGATCATTACGGTCCATGGTGGCCTTTTCCGCGCCGTCAGCTACGGACGTCACGCGCTCTTCGCCGATCCCTTCGACAAATATGATCTCGGCATCACCATGATGAAGCCCCTGAAGCACGCACGCCTCTATGGCAGGTTGTCGCGCATGGGCGCACACAAGGCACGCAGCCTCTTCACCTGGACCGGCATCGCGCAACAACTGATCGCCCTCATCGAGGGACGGCCGATGCGCCAGGCGCTCGACGCGGATGACTGGGCGGAACCATGGAACGACGGGGATTGAGATGATCCGGCTTCTTTCCTCTGACCTGGACGGCACACTGCTTGGCGACCGCCACGCCACCCAGCGCTTCCGCGCCTTCTGGGAAGCGCTCAACCCGGCCACCCGTCCGATACTCGTCTACAATAGCGGCCGGCTGATCGACGACATAGAGGCGTTGCTCTCGGTTTCCGACCTGCCGGAACCCGACTACACGATCGGCGGCGTCGGCACGATGATCGGCGGCCGGCTGGACGTGACCGGCAGACAGCGTTTCGGCCAGACGCTGGGTCAGCCCTTCGAGCGTGAAGCGCTGATGCGCATCATGCGGCGCATCGACGGTATCAGCCTGCAGGACGAGGCGGTCCAGCATGCCCACAAGTCGAGCTGGCACCTGCACGACGCCGACGAGGAGACGATTACCGAGCTGGAGCGAAGCCTTGCGGATGCGGGACTTCCCGCGCGTCTCGTCTATTCGAGCAGCCGAGATCTCGATGTCCTGCCGCGTTCCGCGAGCAAGGGCGCGGCGCTAACCTGGCTCTGCCGGGAACTGGACGTGGACCTCTCCGATACCGTTGTCGCTGGAGACACGGGAAACGACAGCGACATGTTCCTGCTGGCGGACGTGCGCGGCATTGTCGTCGCCAACGCACTGGAGGAGCTTCGAAGCCTCACGAGCCACGAGGACCGGCACTACATGGCGCAGCGCTCCTGTGCCGACGGCGTGATCGAGGGTCTGCAGCATTTCGGCGTGATGACGCATCACACGCCGGCATAGGGGAAGACCGGGGGAAACATCTGGAACGAGACTTCGAGGCCTTTCGGGCTCCGCGCTATCGAGCTACGGCGGCAAGAGGTTCGGCGATGTCCATTTCACGCATCCGTTCCGCCACCTGCATCAGGCTTTCGGCCGGCCCGGCAATGGAGACGCGGTTGCGGCCTTCCGCCTTGGCCCGGTAGAGCGCGCAATCGGCCGCCGTAATCAGGTCGTCGAGATCCCCTCCGCACAGCAGCACGGACGCCGCCCCGATGCTGACGCTCACCGATATTGGCGTGCCGTAGTGGCTGACCGACAGTGCCTGGGTTTCCCTCCGAAGCCCGTCGGCGAATTCCATGGCCTGATCGAGGTCATGGTCGGGCGCAAACAGCACGAACTCTTCTCCACCGAAGCGGGCAAACACCATTCCTGCCGCCAGCCGCGCAGATATGGCCGCGGCGAAGCCGCGCAGCACCTGGTCGCCCGCCTGGTGGCCGTAAGTGTCATTGATCGCCTTGAAATGATCGAGGTCCAGCAACATGAGCACGCCGGTCTGCAGACGGCGGCGGAGCTGCGATGTCGCCTCTTCCATGAAGGCACTCCGGTTGAGGACCCCGGTCAGGGCGTCGGTGCGCGCGGCATGCCGGTAGACGAACTCACTGCGCTCCTTCAACAGGATCAGGACGGAGACAGCCACGATCAGCGTGTGAAGGAAGATCTCCAGCGCGAAGACCGCGAACCATGGAGAGACGAAAGCTCTGCTGCCGTCGGAAACGGGCGAAAGGATCGCGAAGGGAATACGCAACGCGTAGATCACCGCATGGCTGGCGAGCAGGATTGCGATGACCCGGCGCGACGGCAAAGCCTCGCGCCTGTGCCCGGCCAGGAGTTCGCGGGCCATCGCCAGCGAATAGGCCGTGGTGACCACCGACATGAGAATGATGCGAAGGCTCATGTCCGCAGCGAAAGTATCGGAGAACAGGTAGGCGGCCGTCCATGCCGCCGGCCCCGCCGCGACGGCAATCCGCGAGACAGGCTTGTGGTCGAAGGAGCGGAAGCCCGCCCAGGTGAGGCTGTAGCCGAGGGCAGCCAGCGCATTGCCGACGCCGATCGACAGTTCCGGTGCAATTACGGTACGCAGGCCGAGCAGAACGCTCGCCACCGACCCGACCCACATCGAGACGCACCAGTATACCGCCGCTGCGGTCCTGCGCCCGGAATACAGGTGGAGAAGCAGAAATATCCCGACGACGAGTGTCGACAGGAACGTGCAGACCAACAGGGTCGGCAGACTTATCAGGACTTCAAGCAAGAATCTTACCCCTACGGCAGCCTGAAAGTACCAGCCAAGATTGAAGACTTTGCAAATGAATTCCGGGTGATGCCCGACCAGGGAAAGAAGATGGATAAGGAGGCGACTCCGGATGAAGGCGGGGATCCTACGACGCCTCTCCCCATGGGACGCGCCACACGCATCCGACGCGTCTAATGTCCAATGGAAGCCTGCCGCGTCCCAAGGTTACCAGGCGCCATATACGCAAAACGGCCCCGAAATCTTCGGGGCCGCCAGAACCTGACTGAATAACCAAACCGGCTTCTGCAGGATGAACACCTGGAACCCGCCGAACCGAACTCGGGGATTGCAAGCCACCCGCGGTTGAAGCGCCTTAGCCGGCGATTGCGATCGCGACAGCTTCGACCGCTTCGCCAGCCTTGCCGCCATCAGGGCCGCCGGCCTGGGCCATGTCTGGACGTCCACCGCCACCTTTGCCGCCGAGCGCGGCGGAAGCGACCCGCACCAGGTCAACGGCGCTGACACGATTGGTAAGATCGTCGGTGACTGCAACGACCGCGCTTGCCTTGCCATCAGGAGAGACGCCGACAAAGGCGACCACACCCGAACCGAGGCTCTTCTTGCCTTCGTCGGCGAGCCCCTTGAGGTCCTTGGGTTCGACGCCGGTAACGACCTTGCCGAGGAATTTCAGTCCGGCGACATCGCGTACGGCGTCTGCACCGTCACCTGCCCCGCCACCGCCAAGCGCCAGCTTCTTCTTGGCGTCAGCGAGCTCGCGCTCCAGCTTGCGGCGCTCGTCCATCAGCGCTTCGACGCGTGAGAGGACATCGGCAGGCTGGACCTTGAGGGTCGTGGCGAGCGTCTTCACCCGCTCGTCCTGTTCCGCGAGATAGGCACGGGCCGCCTCGCCGGTAACCGCCTCGAGACGGCGAACGCCGGCGCCTACAGCGCTTTCTCCGAGAATCCGGACCAGACCGATCTCGCCCGTCGCCGATACGTGCGTGCCGCCGCAGAGCTCGACGGAGTAAGGCTTGCCGGCCTTGGCGCCGCGAACTCCCTGCCCCATCGACACGACGCGAACCTCGTCGCCGTACTTCTCGCCGAAGAGCGCCATTGCGCCCTCGGCAATCGCATCATCGACCGTCATCAGCCGCGTGGTGACAGGGGAATTCTGAAGGATGATCTCGTTCGCCATCTCCTCGACCACCTTGAGCTCTTCCGCGGACATCGGCTTCGGATGCGACACGTCGAAGCGAAGGCGTTCGGGTGCCACCAGCGATCCCTTCTGCGCGACGTGGGTCCCAAGCACCTCACGCAGCGCCTCGTGCAGCAGGTGGGTCGCGGAATGGTTCGAGCGGAGCCGGAAACGGCGGCCGTGATCGACCGAAAGGGCAACGGCATCACCCGTCTTGATCGTTCCCTCGTCAACGACGCAATTGTGGACGAAGAGGCCGTCGGCCTTCTTCTGCGTATCGGTGACGGTCAGGCGGGCATGATCGGTGGTGATCGTGCCGGTATCGCCCATCTGGCCACCGGATTCGCCATAGAATGGCGTCTGGTTGATTACCAGCTGGACCTTTTCGCCGGCAGCCGCGCTCTCGACTGCGGAACCGTCGCGCACGATCGCCTGGACCTCGCCTTCCGCACCCTCGGTGTCATAACCCAGGAACTCTGTCGCGCCGGCCTTTTCCTTGAGCTCGAACCAGATCGTCTCTGCCGCCGCATCGCCGGACCCGGCCCAGCTCTTGCGGGCCTCTGCCTTCTGCCTCTCCATCGCGTCTGTGAAGCTCGACAGATCGACGCCAATGCCGCGGCCGCGCAGCGCGTCCTGCGTCAGGTCGAGCGGGAAGCCATAGGTATCGTAGAGCTTGAACGCGGTCTCGCCGTCGAGCGTATCGCCCTTGTCGAGGCCTGCAGTTGCATCCGAAAGCAGCCCAAGTCCGCGTTCGAGCGTCTTGCGGAAGCGGGTTTCCTCGAGCTTCAGCGTCTCCGAAATGAGCGCTTCGGCCCGCTGCAGCTCCGGATAGGCACGGCCCATCTGGCCGACCAGCGCCGGCAGGAGCTTCCACATCAGCGGATCCTTCGCCCCGAGGAGCTGTGCATGGCGCATGGCACGACGCATGATGCGCCTCAGAACATAGCCGCGACCTTCGTTGGAGGGCAGCACGCCGTCGGCGATCAGGAAGGACGCCGAGCGCAGGTGATCGGCGATCACGCGATGGCTTGCCCGGCGGTCACCTTCGGCCGGAACGCCGGTCGCCTCGACGGATGCTGCAATCAGCGCCTGGAACAGGTCGATGTCGTAGTTGTCATGCTTGCCCTGAAGCAACGCCGCGATGCGCTCGAGGCCCATGCCGGTGTCGATCGAGGGACGCGGCAGGTCCACCCGCTCTTCCTTGGTCAGCTGCTCGAACTGCATGAAGACGAGGTTCCAGATCTCGATGAACCGGTCGCCATCCTCCTCCGGCGAGCCCGGAGGGCCGCCCCAGATATGGTCGCCATGATCGTAGAAGATCTCGGAACAGGGGCCGCAGGGCCCGGTGTCACCCATTGCCCAGAAATTGTCGCTGGTCGGGATGCGGATGATGCGGTCGTCGGACAGGCCCGCGATCTTCTTCCAGAGGCCGAAAGCCTCGTCATCCGTATGGTACACGGTCACGAGCAGCCGCTTGGCGTCGATGCCGAATTCCTTGGTAATCAGACCCCAGGCCAGCTCGATCGCGCGCTCCTTGAAATAGTCGCCGAAAGAGAAGTTGCCGAGCATTTCAAAGAACGTGTGGTGGCGCGCGGTGTAGCCGACATTGTCGAGGTCGTTGTGCTTGCCGCCGGCGCGCACGCACTTCTGGGCAGTCGCGGCAGTGGAGTAGGAGCGCTGTTCCAGGCCGGTGAAGACGTTCTTGAACTGAACCATCCCGGCGTTGGTGAACATCAGGGTCGGATCGTTGCGCGGAACCAGCGGGCTCGACGACACGACCTCATGTCCGTTCTTGCGGAAATAGTCGAGAAATGCCGACCGGATCTCATTAACGCCACTCATCTTGCGCCCTTTATCTCTGCATCGCGCAAATGCCGGGCCCGGGAGCCCGTCCGCGCATCAATCCCTCTGTCTGCCGCAGGCGGAGCTTTGCACGGACCGAACCACGTCAATGCGACAGGCATTTTCGCCTTCGCCTATCGGGTCGGCCCCTGCACATACTGGTTCGACCGACCGTCGCCAAAGACTGCCGGTCCCCTCCCGAACTGCAAGAACTGATGGCTTTTATCGCCCACTCCCGTCCCTGTCCAGCCACGAAAAAGCCGGCTCTCCGCGTCGGGAGGCCGGCTCTCGAACCCAAATTCAAATGCCGCTCACATCTCGGCGGCATCATTCCCGTCGTCGGCCTCCGGGCCGCCGTTCTCGAGGAACTTGTCGGCGATCAGTCCGGCGTTCTGCCGCAGGGCCATCTCGATCTCGCGGGCCGTGTCCGGATTGTCGCGCAGGAACACCTTGGCGTTCTCCCTGCCCTGCCCCAGGCGCTGGCTGTTGTAGGAGAACCAGGCGCCGGATTTCTCGACGATCCCCGCCTTGACGCCGAGATCGATCAGCTCGCCCGTCTTCGAAACGCCTTCGCCATACATGATGTCGAATTCGACCTGCTTGAAGGGAGGCGCCATCTTGTTCTTGACGACCTTCACGCGGGTCTGGTTGCCGATCACCTCGTCGCGCTCCTTGACCGAACCGATGCGGCGAATGTCGAGGCGGACGGAGGCATAGAACTTCAGTGCGTTGCCGCCGGTGGTCGTCTCCGGCGAGCCGAACATGACGCCGATCTTCATGCGGATCTGGTTGATGAAGATCACCATGCAGTTCGACTTCGAGATGGAGGCCGTAAGCTTGCGAAGCGCCTGGCTCATCAGGCGGGCCTGAAGGCCCGGCAGGCTGTCGCCCATTTCGCCCTCGATTTCAGCCCTCGGCGTGAGCGCCGCGACCGAGTCGATGACGAGCACGTCGATCGCCCCCGAACGCACCAGCGTATCGGTGATCTCCAGCGCCTGCTCGCCGGTGTCCGGCTGCGAGATCAGAAGGTTTTCAAGATCGACGCCCAGCTTGCGGGCATAGACCGGATCGAGCGCATGTTCCGCGTCGACGAAGCCGCAGATACCGCCCTTCTTCTGGGCTTCCGCGATGGTCTGCAGCGCAAGCGTCGTCTTGCCCGAGCTTTCGGGACCATAGATCTCGATGATGCGTCCCTTCGGCAGTCCGCCGACGCCGAGCGCAATGTCGAGACCGAGTGAGCCGGTCGGGATCGTTTCGATCTCGACCACGCTGTCCTTCGAGCCGAGCTTCATGATAGAGCCCTTGCCGAAAGAGCGCTCGATCTGGGAAAGTGCCGCTTCGAGTGCCTTGCTTTTATCCACCGATTTATCCTCTACGAGCCGCAAAGAGTTTTGTGCCATTGGGTCCACCTTTAGGTTATTGAAGCGACACAGGCAATGAAGCCGTCGATGAAAGCTATGTACACTCTTTGTTCTCATTTCGCAACCACCATTTATCCAACTGATAAAATTGCCCAATCGGGGAGTGTTCTATTTTCGTTTCGGCGTGGATAAACGGCTTCGTGCAAAGGCACTTCGGCCGGCGCCGGCATTCCCGGGAAGACCGAAAGCGTCAAGGAAGACTATGAAAAAGCTACGTATTCTCGCTCTCGGTGGCGCCCATGTTGATCGCCGCGGACGCATCAGCGGCGAGACGGCCCCGGGAGCCTCGAATCCCGGCGAATGGTTCGTCGAGGCCGGCGGCGGCGTCTTCAATGCCGCGCGCAACCTCGCCCGGCTCGGCCATGCGGTCCGGCTGATCTCGCCTCGCGGCGGAGACAGTGACGGCGCACTTGTGGCTGCGGCCGCCGCCGATTCTGGCGTGGAGGACACGCCCTTCACATTTCTCGACCGCGCCACCCCTAGCTACACCGCCATTCTGGAGCGGGACGGCAACCTGGTGATCGCGCTGGCGGACATGGAACTCTACCGGCTGTTCTCGCCGCGCCGGCTGCAGCAGCGGGCCGTGCGGGAGGCAATAGCGGCAAGCGATGGCCTGCTCTGCGACGGAAATCTGCCCGCAGAGACGCTGGAGGCGATCGCCGCGTCGGCCGTGAAAGCTTCAAGACCGCTCGCGGCGATCGCGATTTCTCCGGCCAAGGTCGTGCGCTTTGCCGCATGCCTTGAGGGCCTCGACTATCTGTTCATGAACGAAGCCGAGGCGCGCGCGTTGACCGGTGCCGCGCCCACCGCGCCTGAACACTGGCCCGAGACCCTTCGTGCCGCCGGGCTGAAGGGGGCGCGATCACACGCGGCGGCGCAGCCGCCATCGCCTTCGACCAGAGTGGAGCAGTCCGCGTCAAGCCACCGGCGATCGATAGGGTCGGCGACGTTACCGGTGCCGGCGACGCCCTTGCGGCCGGCTTTCTCTCCGCCCGGGCGAGCGGCCACGACCTTGCCGAATCGCTGCGCCGTGGTGTCGCCGCGGCCGTGATCGCGGTATCCTCGCCGCTCGCCGTCTCGGAAAATATGAGCGAGGCGTCGCTATCGGCGGCGCTTACCCTTGTGCCAGAGGCCGAAATCCTGTCATGAGATCGCTCGCCGTCAACTGCCCGGCCGCAGGGCCGTACGTAAGGATAAACCAATGACCAGAACCGTTTCCCCCTTGCTGCCGATGGAATATTCGCAAGAGGTCGCGGCCGCCAAGGCCCGCAACGCGCCCATCGTTGCGCTCGAATCGACCATCATCACCCACGGCATGCCCTACCCCGGCAATCTGGAAATGGCTCGCAGCGTCGAGGCGATCATACGCGCCGAGGGTGCGATTCCCGCAACGATCGCAGTCGTGAACGGCGTTCTGAAAATCGGCCTGGAGAATGCGGAGCTTGAAGCACTCTCGAAAACCGAGGGGGCGATGAAGCTTTCGCGCGCGGATCTCGCCTTCGCCATTGCCGAGCGGCGCACGGGCGCAACGACGGTGGCCGCGACGATGATCGCTGCCGCCCGCGCAGGAATCAGGGTCTTCGCCACGGGCGGCATCGGCGGCGTGCATCGCAAGGCGGAGGAGAGCTTCGACATCTCCGCCGACCTCGATGAACTGGCGCGCACCAGCGTCATCGTCGTCTGTGCCGGCGCCAAGGCGATCCTCGACATCCCGAAGACACTCGAGGTGCTGGAGACGCGCGGCGTGCCGGTCGTAACCTACGATAGCGCCAAGTTCCCGGCCTTCTGGTCGCGCGATTCTGGCCTGCCAAGCCCGCTCACGCTGAACAGCCCCGCGGCCATCGCGAATTTCCAGCTGGTGCGCGACCAGCTCGGCGTGGACGGCGGCATGCTCATCGCGAACCCCGTGCCGGAGGAAAACGAGATCCCGCGCGAGGAGATGGAAATCTACATCAATCGCGCGCTCGACAATGCGGAACGCGATGAGATCATCGGCAAGGAGGTCACGCCCTACCTGCTCGATACGCTTTTCCGACTGACGGACGGCCGCAGCCTCGCGACCAACATCGCGCTCGTGGAAAACAATGCACGCCTCGCAGCTGAGATCGCCGTCGCGCTCGCCGATTGAGGCATAGCCCAGGTTCTGCCGGACGCGCGCTATCGTGCGTCCGGTTTGCATTCGAGCCCCTGACACGAGGGAAGTGCACCGGCTTTCACTGAAAAAGCCCACCTGCTCGGTGCCGCCCCTCCTCGCTACCGCCAGCGGCGGTGCGAGATTTACGAATCGAGCATGTCCCGCACGGCTTCGGCAAGTTGCTTCAGCGAAAACGGCTTCGGCAGGAAGCCGAATTTCGCATCCGCCGGCAGATTGCGGGCGAAGGCGTCTTCCGCATAGCCGGAAACGAAGATGAACTTGAGATCGGGATAACTCTTGCGCAGTTCGCGCAACAATGACGGCCCGTCCATTTCCGGCATGACCACGTCCGACACCACGATGTCGACCGCACCGTTCAACTCGTCCATAATATCGAGTGCCTCGACGCCCGATCCGGCCTCGTAGACCGTGTAGCCGCGGGTCTCCAGCATCCGCTTTCCGCCACGCCGCACCGCCTCCTCGTCCTCGACGAGAAGCACGACGGCAGAATCGCCCGTGAGGTCCTTGGGCTCCTGGGTCGCTGGCTGCACCGAGGCCGTGGGCGCAACCGCACTGCGGGCGGCCTCCGCCTGCTCGACCAGAGGCACGGCCTCCTCGATGTATCGCGGCATCAGGATCCTGAAGGTCGTCCCCCTGCCCACTTCCGAATCGAGGAAGATGTAGCCACCGGATTGCTTGACGATGCCATAGACCATGGAAAGTCCGAGGCCCGTTCCCTTGCCCACCTCCTTGGTGGTGAAGAAGGGCTCGAAGATCTTGTCGACTATTTCCGGCGGTATGCCCGTTCCCTGGTCTGTAACCTCGATCTGCACATAGTCGCCCTCCGGCAGTTCACGGTGGTTCAGCTGCACCGCCTCCTCCGCCGGCAGATTGCGGGTGCGGAAGGTGATGACCCCTCCGTCGGGCATCGCGTCGCGGGCGTTGACTGCAAGGTTGATCAATACCTGCTCGAACTGGCCGAGATCCGTCTTCACGGGCCAGAGGTCGCGGCCATAGTCCGCCTCGATCCTCACATTGGTCCCGGTCATGCGGTCGACCAGCATGCGCAGGTCGCCGATAACATCGGTCATGTTGAGCACGGTCGGTCGCATCGTCTGCTTGCGCGAGAAGGCGAGCAGCTGGCGCACCAGCACCGCAGCGCGGTTGGCGTTGCGCTTGATCTCCATCAGATCCGCAAAACTCGAATCGGAGGGTCGCGCCGAAAGCAGCAGGTGATCGGACGACAGCAGGATCGCCGTCAGGACGTTGTTGAAGTCGTGCGCGATACCGCCCGCGAGCGTTCCGACCGCATTCATCTTCTGCGTCTGGGCCATCTGCGTCTCGAGCGCCTTCTGCTCGGTGATCTCGACGGCATAGACGATGGCTGCCTCTTCCGGCGCCTGTTCGCTCTGGTCGATCACGGCATTGACGTAGAAGCGGAAGTGCCGCCCGTCGTCGGCGGGGTGCAGCGAATCGATCGGCGGTATGTCGCTCTGGCGATCCTTGGCCGATTCCAGCGCCCCCTGCATGCGCAGCCGGTCCGTCTCGTGCACGATCGCTTCGAGTTTGGCGCCCTTGCCGATGTCGTCGCGCGAAACAACACCCGAAAACAGCTTGAGGAACGGCGCGTTGGTTCGAAGGATGCGTCCGTTTCCGTCAACGGAAGCAATGGCCATCGGGGTGTTGTTGAAGAAGCGCGTGAAGCGCATCGCCGCGATCGAGGCGGACTGATCGCTCTCGTCTGCGTTGTCGCGCGCAAGAACGATCGTCCGGCTTTCCCCGGGCGCACCGTCACGCATCGAGGAAACGCGGTGCACGAGCCGCACGGGCAGGCTCTGCCCGTTGCTCTTGCGCAGGTCGAGGTCGAGAATTTCTGTCTTCTTCGACCCCGGCTCGGCCTGGACCGACTGTACGAGCGCAAGCCCCTCGCCGGCCACGAGATCGGCGATCGTCGTCGTTCCCGAATGGAACTTGGTGAGATCGATGCCGAGCCATTCGGCAAGGGTCGCGTTGATGTAGAAGATCTCGCCCTTGCGACCGGCCGAGAGGAAGCCCACCGGCGCGTGGTCGAGATAGTCGATCGCGTTCTGGAGTTCCTTGAAAAACCGTTCCTGCTCGTCCCGTTCGTGGGTGATATCGGAGATCTGCCAGATGTAGAGTGGCTGGCCGCCATGTTCCCGGTTCGGTAGAACGCGTGCTTTCAGGCGATACCAGTGCGCGCCTACCCCACCGCCGGAAAGCGTGTTCAGCGGCTTCAGCAGCCGGAACTCCTCCGAGCCTTCCTTGCCTTCATGCAGGCCGTTCGTCAGCCGGTAGACAGCCTCGGTCGATTCGCGGTTGCGCGAGAGCAGCGCTTCGAGCGTCTGCACGTCCGCCTCTCCCGATGCGCCCGTGAGCGCCGCATAGGCAGCGTTCGCATAAACGATCCGACCCTTGCGATCCGTGATCAGCGTTCCATCCGGATGCGAATCGATGAAGGTCCGGGACAGTTCGTCGGAACGGTACTCCGGCATGAACTCGATGAATCCGATGATCGCCGAAACCAGGAAGAATATCCCGGTCATCGCGAGCACGCCCAGAACGCCGAGAACGATCTCGTTTTCGAGCTGGTTCTTGAAGAAGATGAAGCCACCGGCCGATAGCGTCAGGACGATGGCCAGCAGGATGATGCGCAGGACCACGCCCGGACGGGTTCCCCGGTCCACGATCGGCGTGTGATACTCGCCCGCCTGCCGTACTTTCGTCATCAACCCCTCGCTTGCCGATCGAGCCGGCGCATCAAATGCCGGCAACGCCTCGGGAATCATGTGTAGCCCCGCGAGAGAAGCGCAAAAAGCCTTGGAATGAAAGCCGCGGAGCCAATTCACAGGGAATATCGCCCCTCCGTGCGCCGCGGCATCGCCGGTGGTCAATGGATCGGCCCGGCTCTCGCCGCTCTCCTCCTCCCCCATATGGCGTAGGATTGCCCGAAAGCCGCCGTCGTCACCGTAGCGCCACCGGCAAGGTTCTGCTGGACAACGGCATGCCAGTCCTTGTAAGCGCCCGAAAAAAGCCGTCAAATGTGCTGAAAGTGCCGAAAAGGAGTGTCCGCATCATGTTCGAAGACATTGTCGCCCAGAACGGCACAAAGCTCCTCATTGCCGGGGCAGCTGTAGCCGTCGGGCTGATCTGCTTTGCCGTCGTTCTCTGGGTCATCAGGAACCGCCGCTCGTCGCCGTTCATCCGGGGTGGGCGCAACCGCCAGCCGCGGCTTGCGGTCATGGATGCGGCAGCGGTGGATACGCGCCGGCGTCTGGTTCTTGTCAGGCGCGATGACGTCGAGCACCTGATCATGATCGGCGGACCGACGGACATCGTGATCGAGAGCCGGATCGTCGGACAGAAGGTGGACGAGGACCAGGCGCAACCTGTGCAGGAAGCAGCAGCAGCGCGGGTGCCCCTCGAAACCCAGGAGATCAGGGTACCTGCTCCCCAGCCGCCCGCCGCGCCCGCTCGGCCGACGCCCGCCGTACAGCCTGCCGCTGTCGCCGGACGCGCCCGTCCGTCGCAGCCAGCGGACGTTTCGAGCATGTCCAAGGTGCTCTACGGCGACGACGAAGTGCCCGCGTCTTCCGTGCGGGTCGCACAGACGCCCGTGCAGGCTGTCGCCGAACAGAAGCCGGTTACGAACCCCACATCCATTCCGGTCGTGGCAACGCCAGTACGTACCACCGAGCGCGCTGCCGAGCAGGCTCTCGACCTCGCACGCCAGCGTGTGCTCGCCACTCCGGGCCAGGCCGCCCAGTTCAATACGCCGGCCGTCGCCGGGACGTCCGAACCGGCGCGCGTCTCGCCTGCGCAGGCCTCGGCCGTTGCGGACAATCCGACCGTCGTCAGTGAGTTCGAACGCATGCTGGAAGCGGAAATGGCCTCTGGCACTCGTACTGGCGCCACACCGCAGCTTCCCGCCGCCGACCGGCCGGAAGCCGTAACCTTCGCAAACCCGCAGGCCGCCCCGAAGAGCCGTGAGGAAACAGAGGCGGAAATGGCGCGGCTTCTCGGTGAAATCTCGGCCAATCGTAAGGCTTGAATCCTTGCGGCGATGACCCGAGCGCCCTTGGGACGAGGCAGTCCCAGGGGAGAAAGCTACCGACAAGGCAGGCTTCGTTCACTCGAACCGATCCGGTGATCGAAACGCACCGAGCGGGGTGCCGCTGGACGCGGCGCGCTGCTTCATGCCGTGTCGCCGGCAAAGAAAAATCCGTCCGGCTTGGCCGAACGGATCAAAGTTTTGACTGATCTGGTTCCTGCTGTTGCGTCTACCGCCTCCTCGGCGACACAACGACTTCCCTCGCCCGGAAACGGGCGGTTCGGCGAACCTGAGTGACGTCAGTGAAAGCCGGAGCTTTCTCAAACGTCACTCGTCGCGGTAAACCTTTTCACGGCGCTCGTGACGCTCCTGCGCCTCGATGGACAGAGTGGCGATCGGACGGGCGTCGAGACGCTTGAGTCCGATAGGTTCACCCGTTTCCTCGCAGTAGCCGTAGGTCCCTTCCTCGAGCCGCTGCAGGGCGGCGTCGATCTTGGAGATCAGCTTGCGCTGACGATCCCGGGCTCTCAGTTCGATGGCACGATCGGTTTCCGAAGATGCCCGATCTGCGAGGTCTGGATGATTTGCGCTTTCTTCTGCCAGATGATCGAGGGTTTCGCGCGCTTCGCGCAGAATGTCATTCTTCCAGGCATTCAGCTTCGCTCGAAAGTAAGCCCGCTGGTTTGCATTCATGAATTCCTCATCCTCGGAGAGGACAAAGGTACTAAGATCGATCTTCTCACTCAACGCGATTCTCCTGAAGAACATCTCAAGGGGCGCTGTATATCCCCATGGTAAGACTGTTTCAAGCCTGCCAAACCTTACCCACGGTTTTTTGCGCCTGCCCAATATTAACTCTAGCCGACTAATATTTCATCAAGATAACAATGAGATGTTCGATCTGCTTCACAGTGTATGGACAAACACGCGCAAGAGGCCCCGATAGGTCGACGACACGCCCCCAATCTGTCTAAAATATAGTCACCACAGTATTCGACAGAAAAGCGAATCACGACAATTGCTCTCCGACAGGAGAACGTTGGCAGCCTACCTTCGTCCTTTCGGAGGACCGGCTGCGAAAAGCGGTTGATCTTTGTCTTGCGGGGAGAGAAGTTCGCGTGACATTGATCGGCACCGCTTCGGTTCGGTTTCAGGAGAGCAGAATTGACCACGCAAGATCCCCCCGCTTTCCGGCTGTACCTATTGCGCCATGCCCGCGCCGCTTGGGCGCTCCCTGGACAGACCGATTTCGACCGGGCCCTCGATGAACAGGGCTACGCCGAAGCCGAGATCATTGCGGAAGAACTTGCCGACCAGGGCTATGCGCCCGAGATCGTCGTTTCCTCCACGGCGGTCCGCTGCAGGGAGACGGCCGAGCCCCTCCGGCGCACGCTCGGCGAGGAACTGGAGATCCAGTACATTGACTCCCTGTATGCGGCGACTGCCGACACCTATGAGGAGATTGCCTTCGCGCCCCGTCCGCAGGCGTCGCTCATGCTTGTCGGCCACAACCCGACCATGGAGGAGTTTTTCCGTCAGCTCGTCGGACAGGCTATCGCCGAAGCCGCAGCCCCTTCGGGCTTTCCGACGGCCGGTCTCGCCGTTCTCGATTTCGACGCCAGGCCCGACGGCAACATACTGAGTGGTGGAAGGCTCGCGGGTTTCCTCGCGCCGCGCCTCAGCGTTTGATCTGGCGCGCGTCTTTTTTCCGCCCGCTCCGGTACCTATATCGCAATCCGCCAGACCGAACGACAACCTGACCGAACGAAATCGCTGCATATCCTGCGGGAAAGAAGTTCTTGCCCCCGACCCTTACCAGTTTCACGGACGACGCCCGCATTGCCCTGGACAATCTCGCCGACCGTGCGTTCGGGCTTGTCGATCCGTCGCTGCGCCTCGGCGTCACCGGATTGTCGCGCGCCGGCAAGACCGTTTTCATCTCCTCCCTGGTGCACAATCTCCTGAACGGCGGCAGGCTGCCACTGTTCGAAGCCGTGCGCTCCGGCCGCGTCTCGAAAATCCGGCTTCAGCCGCAGCCTGACGATGCCGTGCCGCGCTTCCAGTACGAGGACCACATCGCGGCCCTGGTTCGCGAGCGCATATGGCCCGATTCGACGCGCGCAATCTCGCAGCTTCGGATCACCCTGGACTATGAGAGCGCCAGCGGCTGGGGCCGGCTCCTGTCTCCGGGGCGCCTGTCCCTCGATATCGTCGACTATCCGGGAGAATGGCTTCTCGATCTGCCCCTGCTCGCGCAGGACTTCCGTACCTTCAGCGAAAACACCGTTGCGCTGGCAAGGGAGGGCGTGCGTGCACCCCTGTCGGAACGCTGGCTCGCGCTCGCCCGGACAATGGACACGCAGGCGATGGCGGACGAGACCGGCGTGCGCCAGCTTGCGGCGGAGTTCACCGCCTATCTCAGGGCCTGCAAGTCGGACGAGCGTTCGCTCTCCACCCTGCCCCCGGCCGTTTTCTCATGCCGGGTGACCTCGAAGGTTCGCCGGCACTGACCTTCTCCCCCCTTCCCGACCTGCCAGCCGCGGCCAAGCCTCCAAAAGATTCCCTCTGGGCAATGATGGAGCGTCGCTACGAGGCTTACAAATCCCACGTCGTGAAGCCGTTCTTCCGGGAGCACTTCGCCAGGCTCGACCGCCAGATCGTTCTGATCGACGCCCTCCAGGCGATCAATCGCGGGCCTGAGGCCGTTCACGATCTCGAACGGGCCATGGCCGATGTCCTTGCCTGCTTCCGTCCCGGGCGCAACAACTTGATCTCGTCATTCCTGACCCGCCGCATCGACCGCGTGGTGGTTGCCGCCACCAAGGCGGATCATCTCCACCATGAAAGTCATCCTCGCCTGGAGGCGGTGACGCGGCGGCTCGTGGATCGTGCCATCGACCGGATCGGCCTTAGCGGTGCCGGTATCGAAGTCATGGCACTTGCCTCCGTTCGCGCGACCCGGGAAGCCACGGTCCGCCATGACGGCGCCGATCTTCCCGTCATCGTCGGCACGCCCATGGAGGGAGAGACGATCAACGGGGAAAGATTCGACGGCGAGAAGAAAACAGCGATATTCCCCGGTGATTTGCCGGAAAATCCCGAAGCATTGTTTGAGCAGATGCGTTCCGGTAATCCGGATGGATCCGACGTGCACCTGAACTTCGTGCGCTTCCGGCCACCGCACATCGAGGAGACCGGAGGCGGGCTGAAGTTGTCCGTGCCGCACATCCGCCTGGACCGCGCCCTGCAATATCTGATCGGAGACCGCCTGGCATGACCTTGCCGCCCGCCAAACGGCCTCGTCCCCCGGCCGCCTTTTCCCTGGGGGATGACGATCCGAAGCCGGAACGGCGCGAACCCGCCGTACCCCGCACACCGCGGCACTTCGACACCCGGGTCGTCCTCACCCCGGACACCGAGGATCCATTTATCGCCACGACGGCAGACCTGCCCGACCTTGGCGCAACGCCGGAGGCGAAACCCCGCCGGCGGCGCCTGACCTTTGGTCGCCTTGCGATTGGCGCCTTCGGCTTTCTGGCATCCCTCGCAATCGGCCTCTGGCTGGATGACCTGATCAGAGCCCTTTTCACCCGCAACGACTGGCTCGGCTATGCCGCCATGGCCGCAACCGCCATCGCGGTCCTGGCGGTGGTCGCTATCGCTCTTCGTGAGCTTGTCGGCCTGCACCGGCTGAACGCCGTGCAGGATCTGAAGCGCGAGGTTGCGGAGGCCACGGCGGCCGAGCGGCCGACAGATGCCCGCAAGGTCGTCGACCACCTCGTCGACCTGCTCGCGACCCGCCCCCAGACCGCCCGCGGAAGGCGCAGGCTGGGCGAAACCAAGGGAGAGGTGATCGACGCATCGCATCTCGTCGAACTCGCCGAGAGGGAACTCATGGCGCCCCTCGACCGGGAGGCGCGCGCACTCATCCTTTCCGCTGCCAAGCGGGTTTCCATCGTCACCGCCGTCAGCCCGCGTGCGCTCGTCGATATCGGTTACGTCGTCTACGAAAGCAGCCGCCTGATACGCGCGCTCGCGGAGCTCTATGGCGGGCGCCCGGGAAGCCTCGGCCTGCTGAGGCTGATGCGCGATGTCCTGGCGCATCTTGCCGTGACCGGTTCCATCGCCGTCGGAGACAGCCTCGTCCAGCAGGTTCTGGGCCACGGGCTGGCTTCGAAGCTGTCCGCACGTCTTGGCGAAGGTGTGATCAACGGATTGATGACCGCCCGCATCGGCATCGCGGCCATGGATCTCTGCCGTCCGATGCCCTTCCGGGCACTGAAACGCCCCGGCATCGGCGACTTCATCGGCGATCTCGCCCCCTCCGCTCTGTCGGCCGGTCGCGACAAGGACGTGTGAGGCGCAAGGCCCCGATATCCATTGGTTTTGCCCGGAAAACCGCTTCCGCAAATGGCGGATGGAAACCGTCCATTAACCATTTCAGCGCAAATGTGAACCCATATCGAGACCAAGCCTTATCAAGGATCGTTCATGTACTCGCGCACTTCTTTGATTGCCCGTGGGGCAGCAGCAGCGCTTCTCGCCGCCTCCGCGGCCCTCGCCGCCCCTGCTCACGCGGCTCAGCGTGACAAAGCGTTCTTCGAACAGGTCACGGGCGACTGGCAGGGACCAGGCGAGATCGTCGCCGGCAAGTACAAGGGCACGAAATTCAACTGCAATCTGAGTGGCGACACCGGCCCCGCCAAGGGCGCCGGTATCCAGCTCGACGGTCATTGCCGCGTCGGCGTCTTCAAGCAGCCCATGTCTGCCCTCATCACCAAGACCGGGGCGACCTACAAGGGCAAGTTCCTCGACGGCGCGGACGGCAAGGGCCTTGACGTGACGTCCGGAACCGTCTCCGGCAACAAGATTGTCGTCGGCATCAACCGCCAGAAGCTCAACGGTGCCATGGTTGCCCGGCTGCTGGACGACAACACCATGAACATCACGATATCGGTCAAGGTCGGCGAGCAGATGGTGCCCGTCATCGGCATGTCGTTGAACCGCGCTGTCGACAACGTAGCGGTCGGCTCGATCAAGTAGTCAATCCCGGGAAAATCGGGAAATCCGTCGGGCGGGGCTTCTTTCGGGGCTCCGCCCTACTCTTTTCCGGCAAGCGCGTGCCACCAGTTTCCGTCGGCACTGGCAACCTCTATGCCTGCAAGGTCCGCATCCCCAAGCCAGTCGGACACCGCGCGCCCCTCGACGACGAGGGACGGCGCAACGTCCGCCAGCGGCATCAGCACGAAGCCACGCGACGTCATGCGCGGATGGGGTAGCTCCAGCCTGCCGCCTGACTGAACCACGTCCCCGTAGGTCAGGACATCGATATCCAGCGTGCGCGGTCCCCAGCGCTCCACCCGCTCCCGTTTCATGTCCTTCTCGATCGACAGGCACGCATCCAGAAGGTTTTCGGGCGAAAGGCTGCTCGAGATCAGGGCGCAGGCATTGAAGAACCAGTCCTGGTCGGTCTTGCCCCAGGGGGGTGTGCGAAAAAGGCGCGAGACCGAGAGCACGCGGCAGTCCGGTCGCTCCGCGAGGGCGACAAGGGCCCGTGCCATGGACTGCGCGGGATCGCCGACATTGCCGCCGAGACCGAGCGCGGCTTGGTGAAAGACCGGCTCAGACGACATGCTCGACCGTGACTTCGACATAGTCGAGAACGCCGGCGACGGGCGCATTGGGCTTGCGGACGGAGACTTTCGCCTTCTTGATCAGGGGAAAGCGCGAACAGAGCACGACGGCGATCTCTTGGGCAAGCGCCTCTATCAGATAGCGTCGCTTGCCGGTCACGATCTTCTCGATCTCCTTGAAGGCAACTCCGTAATCGACTGTTGATTCGATCGAATCATCCGTCAGCGGTTGCGTCGGCACCACCTCGAGCTCCGCATCCACGAAAAAGCGCTGGCCGAGGAATTCCTCCGCGTCGTGGAGACCATGACGGGCAAAGAAGGCACAGTTCTTGAGTGTGATCGTGTAGGTCGTCATCGTCCGTCCCTTGCCCTAGCCGGCCTGCCCGCAGAACGGCCGATATGAAATCGCGTTGGAGCTACCCGGAAGTGCCCCTCGCGTCCGGTCCGCCGCCTCATGCATCGCGATGCGAAACACGCCGCCGGGCGGCCAGCATAGCATCCGTCATGAGCAGCGCGTCCCGGTTGATTGCGACATCGTGCACGCGAAATACCGCCGCCCCGGCCTCGCGTAGCAGCACGGTCGTGGCCGCCGTGCCCACGTCGCGTTCATCTGCCGTCTCGCGACCGGTAGCCGAGCCGATGAAGCGCTTGCGCGAGGTCCCGGCGAGAATAGGCGCACCAAGTCCGAGCAGTTCCCCGAAACGGGCCATGAGTTCGAGATTTTCCTCGGTGTTCTTGGCAAAGCCGAATCCCGGATCGAGAACGATCTTGTCCGCGGCGATCCCGGCATCGCGCGCAATCTCGAGCGAGCGCTCAAGAAAGGCGTACTGGTCCTCCACGACATCAGGAAGCTTCTCGCGATCCCTGCCCGTATGCATAATGCAGAGCCCGGCGCCGCTCGTGGCGGCAACGGTAGCCATTTCGAGATCGCGCTGCAGCCCGTAGACGTCGTTGACAATGTGCGCGCCGGCCTCGACCGCGAGCCGTGCCGTGGGCGCGCGATATGTATCGACCGAGATGATCACATCGCTCGCTTTGGCAATCGCCTCGATCACGGGCAGGATGCGATCCTGCTCCTCTTGCAGCGTGACCTGCGCGGCGCCCGGCCTGGTGGATTCCCCCCGATATCGATGATCTCGGCGCCGAGTTCGACGCATTTCAGCGCCTGTTTCACGGCCTGATCCGCACTCGCGTAGCGCCCGCCATCCGAGAAGGAATCCGGCGTCACGTTGACGATCGCCATGATCATTCCGCGCGGTCCGAGCTCCAGGCTGCGTCCGTGAGCAAGCGACCAACGGAAAGTTTCGAAGGGAGAAAACATGGGACCATCCGACGACTTCACGAACGAAGCCGGAAAATAGTGTTGCGCTTGACGTGGCTATGCCTCAAGCTTTGATCGAGTTCAACCTGTGCGACCGCGCAGGTCGAAAGAAGGCCAATATACCGCAGGCGAGTACGCCGGTACTCTCAAAAAGGAATAGAAAATCGCTGATGCAGGCGCACGCCAGTTTTGTTCGTACCATCGTGATCGCCGCCGCCCTCAGTCTTCCGGCATGGCCTTCCGCCGGTGAAACCATAACCTCCAAGAGCTTTTCCTACTTCGCCATCGGCGGCCGCACGGCCACGGAGCTCGATGAGGAATTGGCGATCCGCGGACCGACGATGAAGGGCGGCACGCGCCATCCGGGCGCGACCAAGATCAAGTGGGGCGGTTCCGTCACCTACGTAAAGCGCGGCAACAAGTGCGCGGTCGGCGAGGCCAAGGTCACGCTTTCCACCCGAATCATTCTGCCGCGCTGGAAGCACCGGCGCACGGCCACACCGTCTCTTGCCCTGATTTGGGACACCCTTTCTGCCGATATCAAGCGCCATGAGGAACGCCACGCGGAGATCGCCCGCAACCATGCCAAGGGCCTGGAAAAGACCCTGATGGCGCTGAGACCCGAGTCTGATTGCGAGCGCATGCAGGCTCGCGTCGACCGCGTCACGGCAGATGCAGTGGCAGCGCATGATCGTGATCAGGCCCGCTTCGACCTCGTGGAATCGCGCAACTTTAACGAACGGATGATCAGGCTTCTGTCTTACCGCCTGAAAAGCGGCCAGCAGTAGCCCGCCCCCGATACTCAGGCGTTGCGGCGAGTCGCGGCTGAGTCGGCGTGCCGTACGGTCTCGCCCAAAAGTTGAAATGGAATTTCCAGCAACGCGGTTCCGTTACGTTAGGTGCAGCTAGCTGATTCGGGGTATTGCAGAACAACCGCAACGCGCCTCAATGTATTTCCTTCAATCCAGTTAATATAAGCCTTGCGGGATGCCAAATCGGCCGCTTGGCCCCACTAAATCACTGGTGAATTCTAGCGATAGCGCGCGGGCGCAATTCAGACTATTTTTAGTGCAACACTGATTGATGAAGAGGGTGTAGTTGCCTCATCACAGGTCAATAGTACGATTTTTCAGGTTCTCCTGGCGCGTCTAAATTTGCAGCAGGTGTTCTCCTCCCTCTCCTGCTTGCGATGCGCCCTCCTGGCCTCGCTCGTCCAAGAGACAAGCGAGGCTTTTTTTTATTCTTTGATCACCGACTGATTCACGATCTTATTCTTCGTTACCGAAGATGAAGTCGTATAGTTGAGACCCGTTCTGCCGCCCGGCGTGCAAAGACGGCGGACCGCTTGCGTCATCAGCGCCGCCTCATGGAACGCGGAGAGGATGAGCCGCACCTTGCCGGGATAGAAGCAGGCATCCCCGATCGCGAAGATACCCGGTCTCGACGTCTCGAACCGTTCCGTATCCACCGACAGACCGCCGCTCTGGCGTTGAAGCGGCCACTCGCCCGCCGGCCCTGCAGTAAGACTCGGCTCCCCTCCGTCGGCGGGAACGAAGGTACCAAGTCCGGTCGCGATCACCACGACGCGCGAGGCGATCGTCGCACCGTCTCGCATGGTGGTGACAAAGCCCTCATCACCGCATGGATCGATCGAGGTGACTGTCTTCGAAAAGAGAAAGGCTGGATCGAACGGTGCCGCCTGTGCCAATAGGCGGGCAGTCAGCTCGAGACCGTCTACGGCGGGAAGTGCGGGGATGTCATAAATCGGCTTGTCCGGATAGAGAACGGCGCACTGCCCCCCTGCTCGATCGAGGCTGTCGATCAGCGTGCAGCGCAACCCGTAGAGACCAAGCTGAAAAACGGCAAAGAGGGCCGCGGGCCCCGCGCCGACGATGACGACGTCCGTGCGCGCCTCGGCTTTCATGCCGCGCGCCCCCTTTCCCGGTTTCAGGCCTGCCGCTCGGGCACGTGCACGACGAGCCCGTCGAGCGCGTCGGACATCTTGATTTGACAGGAAAGACGGGAGGTCGGGCGGACTTCGAAGGCGAAGTCCAGCATGTCCTCTTCCATGGCTTCCGGCGGGCCGACGGTTTCGCTCCAGGCGTCGTCGACATAGACATGACAGGTGGCACAGGCACAGGCCCCGCCACATTCCGCCTCGATACCGGGCACGGAGTTGCGCACGGCATTTTCCATGACCGTGGAGCCGTTTGCGACGTCCAGTTCGTGGGGCGTGCCGTCGAAGGCAACAATCGTAAGCTTTGTCATTTTGTGTCCCGCATCGCTTGGGGCGGCCTCGTGGAAAAAGGAAACCGCCGAAATCCCGGCGGTTTCTTCCAACAAATCCCGGATGCAGTCAACATGGCGCAACGCCGAGGGACGGGCGTGGCCGCGTACGCCACCGGCATTTCCGGCTGCGTCATGGCACGAGAGGCGTGAACGCATGCGTCAAAGCCCATGCGCCAGGCTCGGATAGCGCTCCCTGGGATCGCCGCCCCTTTTAGCGCGTCAGCTTCAATATGAAGTTTTCGGCCTCGACCACGGCTTCGATGATAGCCGCAACCGCGCTGGCGTTCGTGGCATCACCTTCGAGCACTTCGGCTGCATGGGCGACGCCGGTCGCGCCAACCGCCTGCGCGGCCCCCTTCAGCCGGTGGGCGACGGCGAGACGCCCCTGCGCATCGGCTTCGGCGATTTCCTTCATGCTCTGCCGGGCCTGGCGAGCGAAGATGTGGAGCACTTCCTGTTCGAGCGCCTTGTCGCCCATCGTCTGTCTGGCAAGTTGCACCAGGTCTATCGGACGCGTCTTGGAGGGGCAGACGCTGCCTGTATTGTCCGGCGCCTCGAAAGCGATACTGAGAGCTGCCATTGCCAAATTCCCTTTATACTCTAGTTTGTTAGTTGGCGGCGGCCGGCACGCGCCGATCCTCCGCTGATGCTTGCCATCTTGCTTCGTCCGCATGGCGCCCGTAAGGCAATCTTGGACGCAGACGACACGGACGACCTGAATCGGCACCCAGCCCGGCCGGATTTCGCAAACTATGGTTAACGACTGCTAAACCTCGTTGTTTTCTCGGTTTTCCATTATGATACAACGCTCCAAGCGCTTAAGTTTCTGTTAAGATTCAAGCGAAGGGAGATGGCAATCAATTGTGCGATACGGGCTAATGTGTCACTACGATACGGTTCGGATCTGTCTAGGCCCCAAAGGTCGGGACAGTCCTGGTGGATAACCGCTTTCTCGGGGTACCCGCCTTGCGGAATTGCGAATATCCAGCGAATTTGGAATGAAGAGTGGTAAAGGGTTTGGCAGGCCATGAGGGCTTGTCGTCTGACCCGTCACTACCGGGATCCCGGGCATTTCCCCGTGCTGGCGGCAGGGAAAAACCGGAACTCCCGCGGAATGTAGCGAGGCGTATCCGCATGGCGACGAACAAGACCAACGAGTCGATTGACGACAAGGCCTTCCAGGCGTTGGAGGAGGCCCTGAAGATCGACTTTGACGATCTCGTAGCGGAAACCCCGCCTTCTCCCAAGAAGGAAACCGCGGAAGCCCGTGTGCCCGAACCTGCGAACCGCGCAGCAAAGCCTGCACAGGAAAAGGTTTCGACGGCAAAGGCCGAACAGCCTGCGAAAGCGTTGAACCCCGAACCGGCCCCCAAGGCTCCGGTCTTCGCGCCCGCAAACGACGCTTCCCGCAAATCGCCGGCCGCGATTCTCAAGTCGCTGGACATGCGCTCCAACCGCGCTTCCATCCGGATGGCGATTCTCGTCTCGGTCCTTTGGGTGATCGGGGCGCTCGGCGTCGCCAACCTGCTTTATGCACCGCAGATCTGGCAGATCAACTCGGTCGCCGATCTCCTCGCCCTCCCCGGCGCCATCGGCATGATCGTCGCAACCGTGATGCCGATCATGCTCTTCTTCGCATTTGCGATCATGATCTCCCGCGCTCACGAATTGCGCAGCGCCGCCCGCTCGATGGCCGAAGTCGCCCTGCGCCTGTCGGATCCGGAAACCGTGGCCTCGGATCGCATCATGTCCGTCGGTCAGGCCGTACGCCGTGAAGTCTCGGCAATGAACGAGGGTATCGAGCGCACGATCGCAAGGGCGACCGAACTCGAGACGCTCGTCCACTCCGAAGTCAATGCGCTGGAACGCAGCTACGCCGACAACGAGATGCGCGTGCGCACCCTCGTTCAGGAACTCGGCGCCGAACGCGAGGCGATCGTCAGCCACTCCGAGCGCTTGCGCTCGTCGATCTCCGGCGCGCACGAGCATCTGAAGGACGAACTGTCCACGGCGCTTGAAAACATCACGCAGCGGATCGGCACCTCCGGCGAGGCGTTTGCCTCGATGATCGACACCCGTGCGGCCATGCTGATGGAAAAGTCCGACAGCGCGACCCAGACCATCGGCGCGATGCTCTCGGCCCGCACCGATACATTGCTGTCGACGCTCAGCTCCTCGGGCGTGGCGCTCACCAACGAATTCGATTCGCGCATCGAGCAGCTGGCCGAGTCGCTTGAGCGGCAGGGCCAGGTGCTGCTCCACCAGTTCGAGACCCGCGCGTCTTCGCTCGACGCGAACACGGAAAAACTCAACGCGGCACTCAACGAGCGGGCGCGCCAGCTCAATGAGACGCTGATCGCCCGCACCCGCGAAATCAACGAAAGCCTGACGATCGGGCAGCAGGCGGTGACGTCCGGCCTCGACGACGTCATCCAGTCGATGAACGCCACGCTCGACGACAAGGGCGCCCAGTTCCGCCAGAGCCTCAAGAACGCCGCCGACGACACGATCATGGATCTCGATCTGCGCTCCGGCTTCTTCGACGAGAAGATGCAGGCGACGGTGGGGCATATCGCCAGCGCCTTCGACAACCGCGTGGCCGATTTTGCCGCAGCCTTCGATTCGCGCGCCGGCTCGCTCGATTCCAAGCTCATGGAGAGCCTCGCCCGCATCAACGAAACCATCGCGGGCGGCTCCGATTCGCTCGAGGGCCTGCTTTCCAGCAGCATCGATCGCCTCGGCTCGACGCTGACCGATCAGTCCTTCGCACTGGCGACCGCACTTGCAACGGGCCAGGAAGTATTCGAGAGCGCTATCGGCGACCACGCTGACCGTATCGGCGCGGCCGTAAGCGGCGCACACGAGAAGATGGGCGCCGTGCTCACCGACCGCTCAACGATCCTCCTTTCGGGGCTCGCGGACGCGCAGGCACGGATCGAGAACGGCTTCGGCGCCCGTGCCGACACCCTTGCCGACGTCATCGCCGGCAGCGAGAAGCGTCTGAGCCAGGCGCTTGATTCGCGCGGCTCGACGCTTGCCTCCGATATCCAGGCCGCGCAGGAACGCATGGAAGAAGCGCTCGGCGCCCGCGCCGACGAGATCACGTCCTCCATTGCTGCAAGCCACAATCGAATCGACCACGCGCTGTCAGAACGCACCGCCGCGCTTTCCAGCATGCTGAACGAAAGCGGCGGAGCGCTCGAAACTGCCGTCACCGGGGCAGCAAATCGCGTCGAAAACGCACTTTCCGGCGCTGCCGGCCAGATCGATGATGTCCTTGCCGGCCGCACCTCTACCCTCTCCGGCGTACTGACCCGGACCACTGACACCATGCAGGCGGCAATCGACGCCGCGGCCTCGCGCGTCGAGACGGTTCTCTCCGAGGGCAGTCAGCAGATCGGTGGCGTCCTCTCGGGCCAGGCGAGCGAGTTCGCAAACGCCTTCTCCGGTCGCGCAGCCGAAATCGCCGAAACCCTTTCGGGCCGCGCCGCGGAACTCGCCGGCTCCCTCGTTTCAACTCACGAGCAGATCCGTGCCACGCTCGATGACCGCGTCAACGCGATCAACGTCGTGATCTCCGAAGGCCGCAACCAGCTCGCCGAAACGCTTAACGATCAGGTGACCGCGCTCGGGACCTCGATTGCCACCAGCACCGGCATGCTCGAAATGACGCTCGAGCAACACGAGGAGAACATCCGCCGCACCATCGACAACAGCGCGAGCGTTCTCGACGAGCGCGTTCGCGGCAGTGCCGGCGCCATCGCCACCCGCCTCGGTGAAACTTCACAGCAGATTTCGCAGGCGGCCGAAGCTTTCGGCAACCGCATGGAGTCCACCCTCGACAATGTCACGACCCGCTTCACAGACGTCGAAGGCCGCATGGAGAGCAATCTCGGTGCCCTCGAATCCCGTCTCCAGAGCAGCGTCGAAAGCGTTTCCGGCCTGGTCGACACGGTCGGCAACCGGATTTCGGACACGCTTGCGGGTCAGGTCAGCGATCTCGACCGGATCAGCTCCGAGGCTGCCGCTCGCATTTCCGAGACGCTTTCCGGCAGTTCTGCCGAACTCGACCGCGTCGCCTCCACCGTCACCACCCGCCTTGCTGAGAGCCTGACGGGCGGAACTGCGGAAATCGATCGTGTGAGCTCCACGGCCGCGGCCCGCATCACCGATGCCCTGTCCGGCACCTCCTCGGAACTCGACCGCCTCAGCACGACAGTTGCCTCGCGGATTTCCGAGAGCCTCGCCGGCGGAACTTCGGAACTCGACCGGGCGAGTGAAACTGCGGCAGCGCGGATCGCCGAGACGCTGGCCAATAGTTCCTCCGAATTCGATCGCGTGACGTCTACCGTCGCCAGCCGGATTACCGAGAGCCTCACTGCAGGGACGTCCGAGCTCGATCGCGTGACCTCTACCGTGGCCACCCGTATCGCCGATAGCCTCACCGCGGGGACGTCCGAGCTCGACCGCGCGAGTGCTGCGGCCTCTGCCCGGATCGGCGAGACGCTGTCCACCGGCGCTTCCGAGCTGGATCGCATCAGCACAGCCGCCGTTACGCGCGTCTCCGAAGGCATCTCCGGCCACGCCGAGGAACTGGAGCGCGTCGGTAACGAGATCTCCGGTCGCCTTGCCGGCGCCCTCTCCGGCCCGATCTCCGAGATCGACCGTATCGCCAGCGAGGCTTCCTTCCGACTTTCCGAGACTCTCGGCGAGAAGATTTCGGACATCGATCGCGTCAGCGACGAAGCCGCCAACCGCATCGGCGGGACGATCGACGAGCGCACCGGGCGCATCGAGGAACGCCTGTCCACCATGGACAAGGCCCTCACGATCGGCCTCGACAACGTCAACCGCACCATCGATGGCAAGGCCGCCGGACTTGCGCAGACCCTGCGCGAAGCCGTGACCAATGCGACCGAGGAGATGGATGCCCAGGCCGTTCGTTCGGCACAGTCCATCGCCAAGACCGGCGAAGAGTTCGTGACCCTTGGCAACTCGCTTCGCGGAGCCATGTCCAGGGCGGCCCAGGAAATGGGCGCCGAAGCATTGCGGGCCACCGAAACGATCGCAAAGAGCGGCGACGAGTTCGCAAGCGCTCTTGCCGCCCGCAGCGAAGCCTTCACGCGCTCTGTCGAGCAGAGCACGGTTGCCGCCGCAGAGCGTTTCGCCGAAACGGAGGGCCGCATCGAGAACCAGAGCAGCGCCATCCGCCAGGGCCTTTCGGACGTCGAGAAGGCACTCGAGGCACGCGGCGCCGCAATCCGCGCCACCCTCGACGACCGTACGCGCGAACTCAACTCCATGCTGGCCAGCCGCTCGGCGGAACTGTCCAAGCTCATCGAGGAACAGGCACGTCCCGTCATTGACCAGTACGCTGCGACCGGTCGCGAGGCCGCCGAGCGCCTGTCGGCTGTCGCGCAGGAAAGCGCAGATCGCCTGAAGGCGGAGAACGCGGCCCTCATCAATGCGATCAGCTCGCGCACAGCCGACACGCTGAGCGCCATCACGGCCCGCACGGAGGAAGCAGCCCAGACGCTGAACGCCGCCGAGAACAGCCTGCAGGGCAGCGTGCTCGCACTGATCGGCCGTCTCTCCCAGAGCAACGGCGCGATCTCGGAGCTGATCGAACAGGCGGGCACCACGCTCGCCCAGGTAGACGAACGCCTCGTCGGAACGTCCGAGCGCTTCTCGTCCTCCGCCGAACGGGCAGCAGACATGGTATCCACCACGACTCGCCTGCTCGAGGGCAAGGTCGACCGCCTCTCGAACATTTCGTCCGGCACCCTTTCGCAGATCGGTGGCATCGTGAGCCGCTTCGAGGATCATTCGAAGATCCTCGGTCAGGCATCTGACCTGCTGTCGGCCGCCCAGTCCAACCTCGTCACGACGCTCGAAGAGCGCCAGGATGCGCTGCGTGCCCTCTCCGTCGGTCTCGTTCAGCGGTCCGAGGAAATAGAGCAGACCATGCGTTCGCTCGAAGGCATGGTGGAAGGCGTCTTCTCGCGCGCCGAGGCTCGCTCGGGCGAGATCGCAAACAATCTGAAGACCGGCATCCAGGGCTCGTTCAGCGACGTTGGACGCATTCTCGGAGAAACGGAAAAGCGCGCAGAGAATGCCGCTATTTCGCTGCGCGAGACGCTCGCGCGGGCCGGTGAGGAAGCTGGCCGCTCCGTCGAGGGTGCCTTCTCGGGCGCCGAGGCACGCACCAAGGAAGTTGCCGAGCGTCTGCGCGGCAGCGTCAGCACGACGCTCGCGGACGTCGACCGCCTGCTCGGCGAATCCGGCAAGAAGTCGGATGCCGCCGCAGCCCAGATGCGCGAAGCACTGCGGGGCGCTGTCGAGGAAGCTATGGGCAAGTTCTCCGGCGCAACCGACGAAATCCGCCGCGCTGCCACGGAAATCCGCAAGGAACTGGATCAGACGCGCGGCGAGCTGAAGCGCGGCGCCTTCGACCTTCCCGAGGAAGCCAAGGAGAACGCCGCCCAGATGCGCCGGGCAGTCAGCGAGCAGATCAAGGCGCTGCAGGACCTGTCCGACATCATCGGCAAGTCTGCCAGCACGCTCGAAATCTCGCGGCCCGTCGCCCAGGCGCCAGTCGTCCAGACGCCTGTTGCCCAGCCCGCCGTGGTCGTTCAGGCGCCGCCCGCACAGGTCGTCCAGCAGCCGGCCGTCACCCAGCCGGTCCAGCAGCCCGCTCGCACCGAGCGGCGGGAGGAAACCCCTGCGCTCCGCGGAAGCCTCGGCATCGAGCGTGCAGCTCCCCAGGCGACGCGCAGCGAGCCCGCCCGTTCCCAGCCGGTGGCAAGCCAGAACGGCGAAGGCGGCTGGGTCCGCGATCTCCTGCGTGGGGCATCCCGCGAGGAATCCCAGTTCGGCACGCAGCAGCGCGGCGACAACCAGATGACCCGGGCAGCCGACACGCGCAATCCCCGGCACGTGGTCGAGTCCCTCAACTCGCTCTCGGTCGATATCGCCCGCGCCATAGACCATGACGCCTCGGTGGACCTCTGGCGCCGCTATCAGCGCGGCGAGCGCGACGTCTTCACGCGTCGCCTCTACACACTGAAGGGCCAGCAGACCTTCGACGAGATCAAGCGCAAGTACGATCGCGAGCAGGAGTTCCGCACGGCGGTCGATCGCTACATCAGCGATTTCGAGAAGCTTCTGGCCGACGTTGCCCGCAACGACCGTGACAAGACGCTGACCCAGACCTACCTGACCTCCGACACCGGCAAGGTCTACACCATGCTCGCTCACGCGGCTGGCCGTCTCAGCTGACGGACACCGCCCGAGAGATCGGGACATCGGAAACGCGATAGAATTGAGAAAAGGCCGCGCGAGCGGCCTTTTTCATGTCGCCGGTTTGCGTCTGGCGTCGTGGCTCCTCGGTGACGGACCGTCGCGATCAGCCGACTGCCGCCGCCGTGCCCGATCCCTATACGCGCGCGAAAAAGACACGGCATTTCATCGCCCTATGGCGAAGCGCTCGTGCAATGGTTGGAAAATGGGTAGAGCGGTCAGGAGCTACGTCAGATGGACGAAAGCGTCCAGGCGACGATTTCCGCGGTGGCCGAAGCCGACGCGGCGTCGAGTGCTGCGACGAAGTCGGGATTGGCGGCGCCCGAGACCGGAGCCGTTGTCCGGAACGACTTCTGAGCGCGGACCGTGCCGTTGCGATCGTTGAGGATCTTGGCATAGATCTCCACGACGGCCGTATCGGCGCCGGACGTCTGGATTTCGAAGGAGCGGATGTTGGTGACGACCTGGTAGTCGATCGCAAGCCCTTCGCCGGGCCTTCCGACCCCGCCGACGCGACCGGAATTCTCGAAGGCCTGAATCAGCTTCGCCTGGACGATTTTCGGCAGGCGGTCGCTCCACTGCGAATTCGCGAGGTTCTGTATCTCCGTGCTCGACGTCCTGACGACGACCTGCTGGCTGTCGAGCGCCTTGAGCGCGGACGGTTCCGGAACGAGGATCTGCCTGTTGCGGGCGGAAGGTCCTTCGACGAGCGGTACGGCAGACAGTCCGTAGGTATCGTTCTTTGCCTTCCCGCTGCCGCAGGCCGTAAGCGTCGCCGCCAGTACGGAAACCAGCGCCAATCTTGCCGCTGCTCCGCCAAGTGGGCGCCCCCTACCCGATACCCTCATCTGCACACGTACCTCTTAGCGCATTGCCGAGCGGCGAAGAGGTGACCGGCAGAAGAAACAACCATCAGTCGTTCCGGCTCTGCACACCAAGGTTGGATTCGCCGCGAATCCAAGCGTTAACAATGTCTAGCAGTCCCCCGGCTGGGTGTCACCGGCAGGCGCGCATACAAATTGGCCGTGTCGTTGCATGCGTTCGCGGGTGTGGAAGTCCCGCCACACCCGCCCGGGTTCAGCGGCGCGTGCGCCCGTCGAACTGCTTCACGGTTTCGCCGCCGAACAGCAGGCGCTGGGGATTGCGATTGAAGTCGGAGATCGTGCTGTCGAGGTTGTCCACGGTGCGGCGCGTATCGCTCACGAGCGTCTGTACGTCCCTGAGGCCGGTGCTGGTGAAGCGTTGCAGGTTGTCGGCAATCGGTCCGATACGGCCGTTCAGCGAATCGGCAACATTCCGGAAGGATTGCAGCGTTTCGCGCGCCTCGGCGAACAGCGATTGCGTGTTCCCCTCGCCCAGCACGCCGTCGAGCTTGGCGAGAATGCCGTCGACGCGCGTCGAAGCGGCATTGAGCTTGCCCGCCATCTCCCTGACGTCGGTGATCGTCTGGTCGATATCCTCCTGGCGCGAGCCGATCTTCTCGGCCACTCCGCTGAACGAAGCGATGGCCTTGCGTGCGTCGGCGCTCGCGGCGGAGACGTCGTTGACGACGTTTCCGACCTTTTGCGGATCGACGCTCAGAACAAGCTTGTCCAGCCGGTCGAGCGAGGCGGTTGCGTTCTGGCCGAGAACCCGGAACGTCTCGGCCGCATTTTTGAAGCTGTCGACCGTTGCCTTGATGTCCCCCGAAGCAGATGCGATGTCGGTCGTCACCTTGTCCACGTTGCTGACGACATGGTCGACCTTCTTGGGATCGACCGCCTTGATCAGTGCGTCGATGGACGCCATCGTCTCGTCGAGCCGACCTGACATGCCCTTGAAGGTCTCGGAAAGCCCGCCGATGCTCTGCAGGAAGGCGTCGATATTGTCCGAGTTGCGGGTGAGCGCGTCGGAGAAGCGTTCCGCATTGCGGATCGTGGTGGTCAGCGGGCCACGGGCGTCGGAAACGAACCCCTGGACATCCGCGATCGCCGAATCGGCGCGTTTCAGGATCTTGTCCGCCGTCGCCAGAAGGTTGGTGACGCTCGACTGCTCGGCCGTCAGGATCGCCGTGCCGTTGTTGTCGAGCGCGTCGCGCAGGATATTGGGATCGTTGACCGCACCACCGCCGAGCTCGATATAGGCGGCGCCTGTCAGGCCCTGCACCTCAAGCACGGCCTTGGTCGACTTCTTGACCGGCGCGGCCGTCTGAACCTCGGTCAGCGCAATGGAGAAGCGCGGATCGTCCGAATCGATTGCGAGGCTGCGCACCGTACCGACGGGAATGCCGTTGAACCGCACCGGTGAGCCGACGCTGAGGCCATTGGCGGACCCCGGAATGCGGATCGCCAGCGGCGCCATCTCGCCGCCCCGGCCGTATTGCGACATCCAGTAGACAAATCCGAAGGCCGCGGCCATGACGAGAACAGTGAATAAGCCGACGAGGGCGTAGTTGGCCTTAGTTTCCATGTATCATGCGTTCCCGTCTTTGGTTGGCATCCGTTCTGCGTCCTGACTACTCGTGCCGGGGAATGGAGCGGGCGCGCTTGCCCCTGAAGTATGATTTCACCCAGGGGTCGTCGCAACCGAGCATATCGTCGACCGTTCCCTCGACGAGCACCCGCTTCTGACCGAGCACCGCGATCCGGTCGCAGACCGAAAAGAGGCTGTCGAGGTCGTGGGTTACCATATACACGGTCAATCCGAGAGTGTCGCGCAGTTTGGCGATCAGGTCGTCGAATTCGGACGCCCCGATCGGGTCGAGCCCCGATGTCGGTTCGTCCAGGAAGACCAGGTCGGGATCGAGGGCGAGCGCGCGGGCAAGTGCCGCGCGCTTGATCATCCCGCCCGAAAGTTCGGAAGGAAACTTGGAGGCAGCTTCCGGGGCGAGGCCCACGAGTTCGATCTTCAGCCGCGCCAGTTCATCCATCATCGGCTGCGGCAGATCGAGATACTCCCGCATCGGCACCTGGATGTTCTCCAGAACCGTGAGTGACGAGAAGAGCGCCCCGTGCTGGAACAGAACCCCAAGCCGCATGTCGAGTGCGATGCGTTCCTCGTCGGTGGCCTTGTCGAAGTCGGCACCCAGGATATGGATCGATCCCCCGCGGCGCGGCAGAAGCCGGAGCACGGTGCGCATCAGCACGGACTTGCCCGCCCCCGATGCGCCGACGAAACCGAGGATCTCGCCCCGGTATATGTCGAGGTTCAGCCGGTCGAGCACGAGATTGTCACCGAAGCCCACCGTCAAATCCTTGACGGAGAGCACCACTTCCGGGGTCTTGAGCGAATGGGCGCTGTTCATCTCACACCTGCCGATCAGAAATCTATGGCGGCGTAGAAAACCGCGAAAAGGCCGTCGACCAGGATGACGACGAAGATCGACTTCACGACGGACGCCGTCACCCTCCGGCCGAGCGATTCGGCGCTTCCGCCGACCTTCAGCCCCTCCACCGATGCGACGATACCGATGATGAGGGCCATGAATGGCGCCTTGATCATACCGGAGACGATGGTGGACAGGTCGATCGCCTCCTTCAGCCGCGACAGGAACGTGTCATAGGTGACGCCGGAATAAAGGTCGGCGACGACGGCCGCGCCGAACAGCGCAGCGAAGTTTGCAATGATTGTCAGAAGCGGCAACGCCACGGTGAGCGCCACAAGCCGCGGAAAAACCAGCACGCCGATGGGGCTGAGGCCCATCACCTTCAGCGCGTCGACTTCCTCGCGCATCTTCATCGAGCCGATTTCGGCGGTGATCGCACTTCCTGAACGTCCAGCGATCATGATCGCGGTCAGGAGCACGCCGATTTCGCGAAGCTGCAGGATACCGACGAGATCGACCACGAAGACTTCCGCGCCGAAGTAGCGTAGCTGGAAGGCCCCCTGCTGGGCGATGATTGCACCGATGAGGAAGGACATCAGCGTGATGATCGGCACCGCCCGTACGCCCATATGGTCGATCTGGTGCACGACGGCAGCGGGCGAGAGGCCGCCCTTGCGTCCGAGCTTCAGTTGCGCTCCCCTGACTGCAGATCCGAGAATGAACAGGGCAGCGACGACATCGCTCCAGATCTCGGCCATCGTCTCGCCGATCGGCGCGAATATGCGCACGAACAGTCGCGTATCCTCCTCCTCGGCCTTGGGTTGCGGGAGTTGCTCCGGCAGTGCCGAGACGAGATCCGCATAGCGCGCGCCGTCGTCAGTCAGCTGGACCTCGATGCCCGCAGCCTGACGGTCGGACATCGCCTTGCGAATCAGCCATGCCCCCGCCGTGTCCAGCCCCTCGACTTCGCTGAGATCGATCTGCAGCCGCCCCCCGCGGTTGGACTTCTCGAGATCGGCAAGCCGTCTTTGCGCGGCCACGGCCGTCTGGTGCGTCCAGTCGCCGGACAGCCGCCAGACTTCGCCGTTGCCATCGGGTAGACTGTCGGTCCTGATTTGTGCGGGGGCGTCCGATGGCGGGTTCAAGTCTCTTGCATCTTCCGGTGCTTAGGGTCAGGAAATATGCGTCACTCATACCGGCTCGGTTGCAATCTGTCACCGACAGAACCTTCGTTCAGTGATGCCGGACGCCGAAATTCCATGCTACGGGAAACAGATATGTCACGCACCCTCACGACCACAAGCGAAAGCTTCCCGATCGCCGGTACATTCACCATTTCCCGCGGTGCCAAGACGACTGCGGAGGTCGTGACATGCCGGATCTCCGCAGGCGCCCATGTGGGTTGGGGCGAGTGCGTTCCCTATGGCCGCTATGGCGAAACGGTCGCTTCGGTGCTGGACCAGATAAGCGCTGTCGCCGCCGAGATCGAGGCAGGCGCAAACCGCGTGGATCTGCAGAGCCTGATTTCCGCCGGTGCCGCCCGAAATGCGCTCGACTGCGCCCTTTGGGACCTCGAGGCCAAGACTGCCGGCCGGCCGGTCTGGTCCATGATCGGCCGGGACGAGCCCTCGCCGCTCGTCACCGCCTATACCATCTCCCTCGGCGAACCGGACGTTATGGCGAAGGCTGCCGCCGAGCATGCCCATCGGCGCCTGCTGAAGGTCAAGTTGGGCACCAGCGACGACGTGAGCCGAATCCGTGCGGTGCGGGCCGCCGCCCCTCAGAGCGACATTATCGTCGATGCGAACGAAGGCTGGACTGCCGACTCTCTCGCCCGCCATTTCAACGCATGCGCCGAGGCAGGCATTGCGCTTGTCGAACAGCCGCTTCCGGCCGGCAAGGACGAAGCGCTTCGGCATATGGCCCGCCCTGTACCCGTTTGCGCAGACGAGAGCGTCCACCTGTCGGGCGATCTTGCAGCACTGTGCGACCGGTACGATGCGATCAACATAAAACTCGACAAGGCCGGAGGCCTCACCGAGGCCCTCGCCATGCGCGACACAGCCCGTGCGCTCGGGCTGAAGGTCATGGTCGGCTGCATGGTCGGCACGTCTCTCGGCATGGCGCCGGGCGTGCTTCTTGCCCAGGGCGCGGAATTCGTCGATCTCGACGGCCCGCTGCTCCTGGCGCGTGACCGCGTACCGGGTTTGCACTATGAAGCCTCGGAGGTCTTCCCGCCCGAAGGCAGGCTCTGGGGCTGACATTTTCGCGCCAGGAGCACGAAGGCGAAGCCGGTCGCGGCCACCACGGACATCAGGTAGAAGGCCTTCACGCCGTACCAGGCGTAGGCATAGCCGGAAACGAACGTCGCGATCGCCATGAATATGCCGTTGTAAAGAAAGTAGACCCCCTGGGCCGAGGCTTCCCGGTCCTCGGAAACCCTCTGCACGATGCGGTTCTGGACACCGATATGGATGCTCGCATAGGTAAAGGCGTGCAGACATTGCAGGGCGAAATAGCCTTCGAGGCCGACGTCCTGCGGGTAGAAGAGCCAGCGCGCAACGGCTACGGCGCAGCCGAAGATGATCATCGACCACAGGCTGAAGCGGCGCCTCAGCTGCACGGCGAATACGAAAACCAGCACTTCGGCGAAGACGCCCGCGCTCCACAGCAGGCCGATCTGCGTCCCGGTGAAGCCGAGCGTTTCCCAGTAGATCACTGAAAACGCGAAGAGCAGTGCGTGGCTGGCATTCACCAGCGCCGCCCCGACAAGCATGAACTGCACGTCCTTCTGGCGCAGTGAGCTCGCCGGGCCGACGGCGAGCGCCGAGATGGGCGACGGTCGGCGCGGCTTGCCGATTCGCGGCGCCATGAGCGCCACAAGCACCATCGAAACGAAACCGGTCGCCATCGACGGCAGAACCATCGCTCCACCGTACAGCCCCGAAAGCCATCCGCCGACCATCGTGGCGGCGATGAAGGCCAAAGACCCCCAGTATCGCATCTTCCCGTAGTCGAAGTTCCAGCGCCGCACGCCGCTGAGCGCAATCGCCTCGGTAATCGGCACGAACGGGGCATAGACAGCACCCTGCAGCGTGTAGATGAGAAGAACCGGCCAGAAGCTGTTGCTGAGGAACAGCGCGCAGGCGGTCATCAGCGACAATACCGCCGACCAGACCAGCACATGCGCGCGCTCGCCGATACGATCGGCAAGGACCCCGGCAAGCGGCGCCGTAAACACCCGGACGACCATCGGCACCGCGAGCACGATGCCGATCTGGAAGTCGTCAAACGCCAGTGAGGAGAGCCACAGGGGAAAAAACGGGAGGCCGATGCCATTGACCAGCATCGGCGCTGAGAAAACGAGCGCGATCCGCTCGGCGAAAAACCGCGGCGCGCCTGACGTTGGCGTCGTACCCTGCTGGGCGTTCATGTGAGGAACCTGAAGCGAGAGAGACTCTCGATCTACCACGACGAGGTACGTACGCCAATCCGTGAATGTGTATTGCTCATCATTGCTGTGATGCGACGCACAGACGCAAGGATCAGGCCGCTTCGGGCTGCCTTCCGGCGGGAAGGTCGATCCCGATCGGCAGGGTGACCTGTTCGGGGGCGGTCAGGCTGCCGGTCGCGCCGAAGTGTCGCCACGTCACGAGTTCCATGCGACCGTCGAAATTCTCGACGATCGCCGTGCAGCTTTCGACCCAGTCTCCGGTGTTGATGTAGCGGATCCCGTCAATGTCCTCGATGGTCGCGTGATGGATGTGCCCGCAGATCACCCCGTCGGCCGCATGCTTGCGCGCCTCTTCCGCCACGACCCGCTGGAATTCGCCGATGAAGTTCACGGCATGCTTCACCTGAAGCTTGGCCCAGGCCGAGAATGACCAGTACGGCAGGCCGATCCGCCGGCGCACCGCAGCAAGCGCGATGTTGATCGCCATGGCCGCGTCGTAGGCCCAGTCGCCGAGATAGGCGAGCATGCGGGCGTTGCGCACGACGACATCGAATTCGTCGCCGTGAAGGACGAGATATCGCCGCCCGTCGGCAGCCTCGTGCAGCATCTGCGGTACCACTTCGATGCCGCCGAAATGTGTTCCCGGAAAATCGCGGAGAAACTCGTCGTGATTGCCCGGAATATAGACGATGCGCGTCCCCTTGCGCGCCTTGCGCAGGAGCTTCTGGACGACGTCGTTGCAGCTCTGCGGCCAGTACCAGTTTCGCTTCAGCCGCCACCCGTCGATGATGTCCCCGACCAGCACGATCGTGGCGGCCTCATGGTGGCGGAGGAAGTCGAGGAGGAAATCGGCCTTTGCCGCCTTGGAACCCAGGTGGATGTCGGACAGGAAGAGGGTACGAACATGCCTGACATGCGGCTCTGCCTTGATGGGGGACATCCTTGATCTCTCCGGGTACTGACTTGGGCGTGAAAGCGCGCCGGCCCTTAGTCCGGGTAAAACCAGACTCGTGTATCAGGAAAATGACAGGCCCTCCGTGACCGGAGCGCCCGCTGATATTGTTTCTTGCAAGCCCGGTCATTTGAGGCTTTATGGCGTCAACGGGATTCACGGCACGCTGGAGACGGCTCCGGACATCTCGCGGCGAAGTGGCGCGGAACTGGAAGAGAGCACGATGACGACGGGTGACAAGACGAAGAAGCCAACACCGGCAAGCGGCGATATCGACCAGCAGGCACTGTTCTTTCACCGTCACCCGCGCCCCGGCAAGCTCGAGATCCAGCCGACCAAGCCTCTCGGCAACCAGCGCGACCTCGCACTCGCCTACTCTCCCGGCGTCGCCGCGCCCTGCCTGGCGATCCGCGACAACGCCGAGACGGCCGCGGAGTACACCGCGCGCGCCAACCTCGTCGCCGTCATTTCCAACGGAACCGCCGTTCTCGGTCTCGGCAACATCGGCCCGCTTGCTTCCAAGCCGGTCATGGAAGGCAAGGCGGTCCTGTTCAAGAAGTTTGCCGGCGTGGACGTCTTCGACATCGAGATCGACGCGCCAACCGTGGACGAGATGGTCAATGTCATCTCCGCGCTGGAGCCGACGTTCGGCGGCATAAACCTTGAGGACATCAAGGCACCCGAATGCTTTGACGTGGAACGTCGCCTGCGCGAGAAGATGGATATTCCGGTCTTCCACGACGACCAGCATGGAACGGCGATCATCGTCGCGGCCGCGATCCTCAACGGCCTCGAGCTCGCAGGCAAGGATATCGCCAAGGCGAAGATCGTGGCCTCCGGCGCGGGCGCTGCCGCGCTTGCCTGTCTGAACCTGCTTGTCACTCTCGGCGCGCAACTGGAAAACATCTGGGTCCACGACCTCGAGGGGCTCGTCTACAAGGGCCGCGAAGTCCTGATGGATCCCTGGAAGTCCGTCTATGCGCAGGAGAGCGACAAGCGCCAGCTTTCCGAGACGATCGACGGTGCGGACGTCTTCCTCGGCCTTTCCGCCGCAGGCGTGCTCAAGCCCGAGCTGCTGGCGCGCATGGCCGAAAAGCCGCTGATCATGGCGCTCGCCAATCCGACGCCGGAAATCATGCCCGAGGAAGCGCGTGCAGCCCGTCCCGATGCGATGATATGCACGGGACGCTCCGATTTCCCGAACCAGGTGAACAACGTTCTGTGCTTCCCCTACATCTTCCGCGGCGCGCTTGATTGCGGCGCCCGCACGATCAACGAGGAGATGAAGATGGCGGCGGTCAGGGCGATTGCCGCGCTTGCCCGCGAGGAGCCCTCCGACGTCGCCGCACGCGCCTATTCCGGTGATACGCCCGTCTTCGGCCCCGACTACCTGATCCCCTCGCCGTTCGACCAGCGGCTCATCCTGCGCATTGCGCCCGCGGTGGCGCGCGCAGCAGCTGAATCGGGCGTCGCTGCGCGTCCGATCACGGATTTCGATGCCTATATGGACCAGCTGAACCGCTTCGTGTTCCGCTCCGGCTTCATCATGAAGCCTATCTTCGCGGCAGCGAAGGCGGCGGAGAAGAAGCGAGTGATCTTCGCCGAGGGCGAGGACGAGCGCGTGCTTCGTGCCGCCCAGGTCCTTCTCGAAGAGGCGACCGCCAAGCCGATCCTCATCGGACGCCCCCAGATCATCGAGACGCGCCTCAGACGCTATGGCCTGCGCATTCGCCCGGGAACCGACTTCGAGGTCGTCAACCCGGAAGACGATCCGCGCTACCGCGACTATGTCGACGAGTACTTCGGCCTCGTCGGCCGCCTGGGAGTGATCCCGGAAGCCGCGCGCACGATCGTGCGTACGAACCAGACCGTCATCGGCGCGCTCGCGGTGCGACGCGGGGATGCGGACGCGCTGATCTGCGGCGTCGAGGGACGCTATAGCCGCCACCTTCGCGATGTCTCGCAGATCATCGGCAAGAAGGCGGGCGTTATCGACTTCTCCGGCCTCAGCCTCCTGATCTCCCAGCGCGGCGCGACCTTCTTCACCGATACCTACGTCACGTTCGACCCGTCGGCCGAGGAAGTCGCCGAGATGACCATAATGGCGGCGCAGGAAATCCGCCGCTTCGGGATCACGCCGCGTGCCGCTCTCGTCTCGCACTCGAACTTCGGCTCACGCGATTCCGTCAGCGCCTCGAAGATGCGCAGGGCTCTCGATATCCTCAGGGAAATGGCTCCGGAACTAGAGGTCGACGGCGAAATGCATGGTGATTCCGCCATCTCGGAGTCGCTTCGCCAGCGCGTCATGCCGAACAGCACCCTTTCAGGCGAGGCCAACCTGCTCGTCTTCCCGAACCTCGATGCCGCCAACATCACGCTGGGTGTCCTCAAGACGATGACCGACGGTCTGCACGTCGGGCCGATCCTGCTCGGCACCGCCATGCCGGCCCATATCCTGTCGCCATCTGTAACCTCGCGCGGCGTGGTCAACATGGCGGCACTTGCCGTGGTCGAGGCTTCGTTCCCCGCCTAGCGCGGGGCGCCGCCGACTGTGTCCGGTAAGTTCGCCAGAGCGCGACCGGGCACACCGGGTTTAGGCAGAGCGAATTTGCCGGTCTGCGGCATCAGAAAATGCAAAAGGCCGGACATCACCTGTCCGGCCTTTCGATTTTGGTGAGCAATCTTCAGAGGTTTCGGAGCCTGTCCGACCACTCTTCCGCCTTGCCGGCGCCGGCGGCCTTCCAGGGCGAACCCTTCAGCCCCAGCCTCTCGCGCAGTCCCATGGCGTTGATGATCAGGCGATTCATGCGCGTCCTGATGGCCGGAAGCGATGCAACATGCATTCCGGTGAACGGCAGGAAGGGATTGCGGCGAAGCGATCCATAGATCTCGATCCGCGTCGTGGTCTTGTAGCTCGGGCAACGGGCATGGAAACCGTGCGTGTCGGCGACGATCAGCGTGTTCGCCTTCACCACCATCCTAACCGGCTGGCCGTAGCCGAGTGCGCCCAGCTCGTCGGGCATGATCCGCAACGAACCGCGCGCCGAATACTTGTTTTCGATCGTATCCGAATTCTCGCTGATACGCCGCTCCCAGGCCATCCGCTGATCGGTGACCTTGTGCGAACCGGGCACATACGAAAACGGGCCGTCCTCGTCGCCAACATCCTTCAGAAACAGCCATGCCTTGGCGGTCGGCTGGAACGTGTCGCTGTGCAGCGCGGTTTGCGGGTCGACGCCCGAGTGCGTGACCGCCGACGGCAGGGCCATCACCACCTGGACAACAAGCAGCGGTTCGCCGGCATGCGAGGAAACGTAGCGCAGCAGGTTCTTGATCCGCGGATCGTTGCGGGCCGCCTTGAAGCCCGGCCGGCTTTCCAGATCCGCGTCGTCGATCAGAGCGCGCCGCGTTACCGTCGAGCCCTGCAACATGTCGAAGCGGTCGAAATCGCTCGTATCGAGTTCCTTCTGGACCTGCGCGAAAACCTCCGGCGACAGAAAGTTCTCGATTTTGACGAAGCCATTCTCTTCGTATTGCCGGCGGTGGTCGGCCGATACACTCCCTGCCAGCGACTTGCGGCGCCAGTCCGCCATCTTCATCGCGATCGAGACGCGCTTTTCGTGCAGTCCCATGCGGTTCAGCCGCTTGCTGCCGATGATGGGATTGTCGGCGAAGGATTTGGCGCCCGATGCAAGCTGCAGCGCGTAGAGCGGGCTCATGAGGACGGAAGAAATTCGCATGCCTACCTGCCAATGGTTCAAATGAATGCCGCGCCACTTCGGGGCGCCTTCTGCCGGATGACGAGGCATCTCGGGCTCGACATTCCTGCTACACTACAGCCCGAAAGAGATCAATTCTGCGGCCATCCATCAACATGAATTGTCAACTCCAGTTTTTCCATTCCTCGATCTCCGCGTTGTTCGTTAATCACAAAATCGGGAGCATATTGCTCTTCACCGCCAAGATCTTATGATCGTCGCCACACGCGGTGGATTGCAGCTTGGGGCCGTCGGACAATCGAAAATCACCGGGATACTTAGCCGTGAACATGCGCTATCGCTTGCTGGTCGTTGTCGCGATGGGTCTGCCGCTTTGCCTTTCTGCCGGCACCGCGGCTGCGTCCCCCGTCTGCGATCGGCTGCTCGCGCACCTCTCGGCTGTTCCGGAAGCCGTTCCCGCCAGTGATGACGTCCGCAGCTATGCCGGTGCCGTTGCCCGCCAGAACATCGAGCTCAGGAAGGTGAAGAGCGACATGCGTCGCCTCGGCTGCAGTTCGGATAGCGTGGCGGTTTACGGCGGTGAGAACGCCGATCAGTGCGATGCGCTGGTCTCGACCGTCGAAAGGATGGAGCGCAACCTCCAGATCCTGGACAAGAAGCGCCGCGAGTATGCGATTTCGGGTGGCACCCAGAATGTGCGCAGGCGGCTTCTCGCGGCACTCGATTCCAACGGCTGCAATGACGCCGGCCGGGATTTCATGCCGACAGCGGCCACGGATGACTTCGGCGATACGGATCCGGAACTCACGCTTTCGATGCCGATGGACGACTCCCTCCCCACGGAGGACATGCCTGAGGGCGCGGCCTTCCCGGGATTGCGGCATTTCGGCGATCCGTCGGTCGAAGGCGGGCTGCGCACTGTCTGTGTCAGGACCTGCGACGGCGGTTTCTTCCCGATTTCCACCGGCGCCTCACCGCTCGATTTCCGTCGCGACCAGAGGGTCTGCGCGATGATGTGCCCCGAAACCGAGACGGAACTCTACTACCACGCGCTTTCCTCACCGGAATCAGGGGATATGGTTTCGACGGTGACCGGCAAGCCCTACTCGACGCTTCCTGCGGCCTTCGCCTACCGGACGCGGGATCTGTCCAAGCCCGGGTCCTGCGGCTGCGACCTGTCTGCCTACTATCGCAAGGTCCTCCAGCAGGAAAACGCCCTTGCCGGCAGGAACCAGGACCAGGCGACAGCCACGGGTCATCTCGTGGAAGAGGGAACGGGGTCCGTCACCACCATCCGCTCGAAACCCGTGCCGAAGCCCGCCGAGGCCAAGAAGGAAATCATCGAGCGCCCCTATGATCCCGCGTCGCGAAAGGTAAGGACCGTCGGTCCGACCTTCCTCCCCGAAAACGAATCGGCCATCGACCTCAGGAATCCCGCCGAGCCGGGCGTACACTGATCTTCCGCAGCGCCGGACGCTCTACCCCTGCCAGCGATCCTCGTAGATGAGTTCATCGAGTTGCAGGCGCTGGCGCCAGCCCTTCACCGCAAGCTCCGGCTCCCGGTAGAGCTCGTTCACATACCCGACGCAAAGCCAGGCGACGATCTCGACGTGCGGCGGGATGCCGAGGAGCGAGCGGATGTCGGCGTCGTTGAAGATACTGACCCATCCGACCCCGATCCCTTCCACACGGGCCGCGAGCCACAGGTTCTGCACCGCACACACGGTGGAATAGACGTCCATGCGCGGATTGTGGGTGCGGCCGAGGATGACCTTGCCGCCGCGCGTCGTATCGCAGGTGACGCAGATGCTGAGCGGTGCTTTCAGGATACCCTCGAGCTTCAATGCCCGATAGCGGTCGCGCTGCTTGCCGGTGAACATCGCGGCCGCCTCGGCGTTGGCGCGCTCGAAGGCGCGGTGGGCCTCGGCAAGCACGTCGCGGCTGCGAACGACAATGAAGTTCCACGGCTGCATGAAGCCCACCGACGGCGCGCTGTGGGCAGCGCCAAGCAGGCGGCGCAAGAGGTCGTCAGGCAGCGGATCGGGCAGGAACTGGTCGCGCACGTCCCGCCGCGTTTCGATCGCGCGATAGACGGCACTTCTGTCGGCAGCCGAAAAGGCTCCCGCACGGACCATCTGGTCCTCCGGATGAGGTCGCATCGTCTTCTCCCCAACAATGCACGACCTCCCACCGTCCGCGTGGGTTCGGTCCATATTGTCCGGCCGGTCTTCTGGCTTCGGATCGACCGACTGAACCTGCCTTCCCGGTCAAAAGACCAGTGGCGTGCCATGAAGGAGCAAGTCCCTTCATGCGGTACAGCCGTCCCCGTCACAGCGCTGGGCGCGCTCCGGACCTGGCACCGAAGCACCGCACCGGATTCCCGATTCTCCCGCCTTTCGGCAGGCACCTGACGGCGGAATATCTACACGGGTCCAATTCCGGCTCAAGCCTCGGAAGCGGCGTCCGGATGTCGTTTCGGCGGGTAAGAAGCGACAATCCGGACGCCGCAGGCGTCGGTTCGTGAGTGTCTCTCGAAAGTCGACACCTGCTTCGGGAGAAGACCCGCGGCAAATCGGGAGAATCGCAACGCGCTTTCAGGCGGCTCTTGCGCTCTTGGCCGCAGCCTGCTCGGCCGCCCCTGCAAGGATCGCCCGATTGCGGCCCGCATTCTTGGCCGCATAGAGCGCAGCATCGGCCGTCACCGCGATTTCGTGGGCGCTCTGCCCGTGCGCCGGATAGCAGGCAATCCCGGCACTACTTCCGACACACAGCATCTGCCCCTCGAAGGCGACCGGCACCTGTGCGTCGCGCACGAGCCCCTCGGCGATTGCCAGCAGCGTCTCGCGCCCGATGTCCCCAGGCAACCACACGGCAAACTCATCGCCGCCAAGGCGCGCGACCGTTCCCATCATTCCGATGCGCTCGCGGAAACGCGCCGAGACCGTCCGCAGCACCTCATCGCCGGCCGCATGGCCGTGGCGGTCGTTGACGGCCTTGAACATGTCGAGGTCCATGGCGAAGATCGCAAAGGGCTTGCCCGGCGTGGTACCGAGCGCCTTCCTGATGGTCTTGTCGAACCCCGCACGGTTCTGGAGCCCCGTCAGTGGGTCGTGGACCGCCAGGTACGAATGGCGCGCCTCGCTTTCCTGCAGCGCCTTCACGAGCTTGGAGAATCCGTGGGCGATGAACGTCATGACAGCGATGAAGGCAAGGACAAGGACGCCGATCAGCGGGGTCGCCAGGCCCCACACATGCGTGCCGGGCCGTGTGGGCCGCCACGAGGCGACCATGGGGTTGTAGTCGTCCCCGCCGACGGCCGTAAGCAACAGTTCGGGGTCGGGATCAACGATCGCGGAGAAGCCCAGTTCGGAGAGCCCGAGCCTGGTCGAGGCGCTTTCGAGCATTTCTCCCGAAATCGGCTTCACGGTCACCATCAGCACGGGTTCGTTCCTGACCGCCGGAATGATCAGCGACCGCGGCACCACTGCCTGCACCACGACGATGCTCATGGCGCCGTCGATCATCCTCAGCCCCGCAACGTGAATGTTGGGAAGGGCCGGCGACAGGAAATTGTGGTGGCTTGCGTCCCGTGCGATCTGCCAGCCGCTTTCGCTGGGGATGAGCGCGGCATAGTAGGCGCTTGTGGCGCGGGCGGTCAGGTCGCTGACCCATTGCAGCAGGTTGCGCGCCTTGCTGTTTCGCTCGACGATGCCCTGATGCATCGACAGGACCGTCTCGCCGTCCGACCGCACGAAAACCATCCACGAGAACCCGAAGTCGGCCCACAGCCAGTCGCGCATGTGGGTGCGGATGAAGTCGTCGGTGAAATAGCCCTTCGACAGTTCCTCGTAGCTCCTGTCCCAGAAGGACATGGAACTCTGATAGAGCACGACCTGCTCCATCTGGTGGCTGAACTCGTTCCTGACGAGCCTCTTCTCGATGTCCCCGGTGAACTGGTTCGTCTTGCGCACGGCATAGTCGAGCACGATGAAGTTCGCGAAGGCGAAAAGCACGACGATGAAGACCGCCGCCATTCCGATAATTCCCTTCATCCTGCCGCTCTGGGCAAGTGCAGCCTTCCCGGTAACCTCGACCATGAAAAACCCCGGTCTCTGCGCGGCGCCGCACCACGCATTCTTCATTCCCAGGGGTATGGAGGGAAAGGCGGGAAAATTCGCTTAAATTCGTTGGTGAGCAAAGACTTAAATTCAGCACCGCTTTTTGAGGCTAGCGCGAATCCTTCAAGCCGGGCGGGCGTAGCGCACGTAGGCGAACGCAGTACCGTCCGGTGACCAGTTCGGCACGTTCACGCTCCCCTGCCCGCCGAAGAGCTCGAACAGGATGCGCGCGTCGTTGCCGTCGGGATCCATCAGGCGGAGCCGCACATCAAGGTCGCGGGGATGATCGAACACGTCACCGTCATACGACAGAACCAGCAGATGCCTGCCGTCGGGCGAAGGATGCGGGAACCAGTCCCCGTAGAGACTGTCGGTGATCCGCGTCACGTCCGATCCGTCCGGGCGGACCCGGAAAATCTGCATGCGCCCGGTGCGGCTCGAATTGAAATAGATCCAGGAACCATCGGCCGACCAGTCGGGACCGTCGTTCCGGCCCTCCCCGTTCGTCATCCGGCGCTCTTCGCCGCCATCGGCAGGGATCGTGTAGATATCGAAGACGTCGTTTCGGATGCCGCAATAGGCGAGCGTCGATCCGTCCGGCGACCAGCCGTGCCAGTAGGAGGGAAGATTTCGGGTGACGAGCCGCGGCGCTCCGCCTTCGGCCCGCAAAACGTAGATGGCGGCCTTGCCGAATTCCGTCTTGTCGGTGATCGCAAGCAGCCCGCCGTCCGGCGACAGACCATGGTCGTTGTTGCAGGTAACGGCAAAGCCGGTGTCGATCCGCTCGAGCTCGCCCCCGGAGACGGGAATGCGGTAGAGAAGGCCATCGCCGTTGACGATCAGGAACTGCCCGTCCCGCGAATAGTTGGGCGCCTCGACCAGCCTGTCCGTCTGCAGCACCACGCGGCTGCTGCCCGTTGTGAGCGAATAGATCTCGACCGAGCTGCGCATGCCACCCCGCCTTCTACCGGTCGCGGAACCGGTTGGTGATCGGATAGCGCCGGTCGCGCCCGAAGTTCTTCTTGGTTATCTTCACCCCCGGCGCCGACTGGCGGCGCTTGTACTCGGCGATGTAGAGCAGGTGCTCGATCCGGTGAACCGTCGCCACGTCATGACCGCGCGCGACAATCTCCTCCGTTCCCATCTCCAGCTCGACCAGGCATTCGAGAATATCGTCGAGCGCGGGGTAAGGCGGCAGCGAATCCTGGTCCGTCTGGTTGGGCCGCAGTTCGGCGGACGGCGCCTTGTCGATGATGTTGACCGGGATCACCTCTCCCGATGGTCCAAGCGCGCCCGCCGGCACATTGGCGTTGCGCCAGCGCGAGAGCGCGTAGACCTGCATCTTGTAGAGGTCCTTGATCGGATTGAAGCCTCCGTTCATGTCGCCGTAGAGGGTGGCATAACCGACCGACATCTCCGACTTGTTGCCTGTCGTCACGACCATGGAGCCGAACTTGTTGGAGATCGCCATCAGGATCGTGCCGCGCGTACGGCTCTGGAGGTTCTCCTCGGTGATACCCTCCTCCGTGCCCTCGAACATTTCCGACAGCGCGGTCATGAAGCCGCGCACCGGATCTTCGATGGGAACGATATCGTAGTGGCAGCCTAGCGCCTTCGCGCAGGCCGCCGCATCGGTCAGCGAATCCTGCGACGTGTACCGGTAGGGCAGCATGACGCACCGGACTCGCTCCTCGCCCAGCGCGTCGACCGCGATTGCCGCGCAGAGCGCCGAATCGATGCCGCCGGAAAGGCCGAGAACGACGTTGCGGAAGCTGTTCTTGTTCACGTAGTCCCGGAAGCCGAGAAGGCATGCGCGGTAGTCCGCTTCCTCCCTCTCCGGAATGAGCGACATCGGCCCGTCGATGCAACGCCAGCCCTCGCCGTCTCCATCCTGTGTCCCCGTGCCGTTCCGGCCGTTCTTCTTCCAGGTGGTGACTGAAACCGCCTCTTCAAACTGGCTCATCTGGAAGGCGAGCGATTTGTCCGCATTGATGGCAAAACTCGCCCCGTCGAACACGAGTTCATCCTGTCCGCCGAGCTGGTTGGCATAAAGAAGCGGAAGACCGGTCTCGATCACCTGCTTGAGTGCCATCTGGTGGCGCACGTCCACCTTCCCGCGATAGTAGGGCGAGCCGTTCGGCGAAAGCAGGATTTCCGCCCCGCTTTCGGCGAGCGTCTCGCAGACGCCGAGATCACCCCAGATATCCTCGCAGATCGGGATTCCGAGCCGGATGCCGCGGAAATTGACCGGACCCGGCATCGCGCCCTGGTCGAACACCCTCTTTTCGTCGAACTCGCCATAGTTCGGCAGGTCCACCTTGTCACGCACGGCCTGGATGGCGCCGCCGTCGAGGACGGCGACCGCGTTATAGCGACCCGTCTCGTCCTGGCGGGGAAAACCGATGATGACACCGGGACCGCCGTCGGCGGTGTCTTGCGCCAGTGCTTCCACAGCGCGCCGGCACGCCTTCAGGAAGGCTGGTTTCAGCACCAGATCCTCGGGAGGATAGCCGGAGATGAAGAGTTCGGTCAGAAGCAGCAGATCGGCGCCCTGGCGGGCAGCGTCTGCCCTCGCCTCGCGCGCCTTGGCAAGATTGCCCGTGACGTCGCCGACGGTAGGATTGAGCTGCGCGACGGCAATTCTCAGAGTGGTCGTGTCGTGTCTGTCGCTCATCTCGGCAGCCTGTTTCCTTCGAATGCACCAGGTCATGCCGCCTCGCTGCACGAGGCGGGGCTTTCGCAAGCTGTTTAGAGCATGCCGGACGATTTTGGAAACAAAAGCTTATCGCATGTCGGCCGGTTCGCTGCCTGCACACGATTGAGAGCCTCAGGCTCCCGGAACAATGCTGTTGAACCGGCGTTGTGGGCAGCGTTCATCCCCTGTTCAACATGACGTCGATATGACAGGTGTGCGAAACTTTTATGAAATGTGGAGATGGCCTTGGTCCTCTTTAATTCCGCTGCCGTGGTGGCACCTGCAGACGACACACTTGTCGTCTCTTCCGGTCTTTCGGGCCGCTATACACGAGCACTGGCCATCCTCCGGTCCGTCGCCGCGACGTCGCTTCTCGCGATCCTGACAGTCGTCGCAGTTGAACTGATCACACGGGAATCCTTCGAGCAGACATTCGGCTTCTTTACGAGTGTTTCCCGCCCGGCATGGACGACCTGCACCCTGTTTCTGCTTGTCTACCTGACCGTCGACGCCCTCATCGGCCGCAAGCACAAGGCCGTTCTCATCGTTGCGCCGCTCACGCTTCTGACAGCCTTCATCTCCCAGCAGAAGCAGATCTACCTGACTGACCCCCTCTATCCGACCGACGTCTTCTTCGGCCGCCAGATCCTCGAACTCATGCCCGTGCTGGTCAAGGATCGCCCCTGGACCGCCGTGTTGCTCGCCGTTGGCGTCATCGTCGCCGTGTGTGCGTTGATTGGGGTGTGGGTCTATGCATGGCGCAGTTTCCCGCGCCTGACGCTGAAGGCGCGTGCTGCGCGCCTCGCCATCGCCCTTCCGCTGCTTGCCGGATTCGGCTCGATCATGGACTACAACCAGTTCTCCACGATCAGGGACCGGCTGCAGGTCATCCCGATCATGTGGGACCAGACGGAGAACTACCTGCACAACGGCTTCGTCATGGCCTTCCTGATCAACCTGCCGATGGCCAACATCCATGCGCCCGCAGGCTACATGACGGATGCAATCGACCGCATCGGCTCCGATCCCCTGCCGGCCGGCACGTCCCACCGCACCAAGCCGGATGTGATCGTGCTCATGAGCGAGTCGCTCTGGGATCCGACGAAGCTGACCAACCTGAAGCTCAATCCCGACCCGATGCCGGTAATCCGCTCCAACCAGTCCGGCTCGGTCTTCTCGCCGGAATTCGGCGGCCTGACCGCAAACATCGAGTTCGAGGCGCTTACCGGCTTCTCCAACGCCTTCCTGCCGACCGGCAGCATTCCCTACCAGCAGTACGTCCGCAATCCGATCCCCTCGCTTGCCACCTTCTTCCGTGGCGAAGGCTATACCTCGCGTGCCATCCATCCTTTCCAGGGCTGGTTCTGGAACCGCACCGCCGTCTACAAGGCATTCGGCTTCGAGACGTTCAAGGCGGAGCCGGACATGCCGGTCATGCCGAAGCGCGGCATCTTCACCGCGGACGAGGCGCTCACCAAGGAGATCATCCGCGAGGCCGACCAGCAGGAGAATCCCTTCTTCTTCTTTACCGTGACGCTGCAGGGCCACGGCCCCTATGAAGCGAACCGCTACGCGAAGAACACGATCGGCATCGACGGCAACCTGCCCTTTGCGGATCGCCAGGTGCTCTCAACCTATGCCCAGGGTGTCAAGGAAGCCGACGACAGCCTGAAGATGCTGATGGACTGGGCAAGCCAGCGCGACCGCGAGACGATCATCGTGATCTTCGGCGACCACCTGCCGCCGCTCAACACCGTCTACACCTCGACCGGCTACATGAACGACATCACCGCGTCGCGCAAAGGCACGACCGAGCAGATGAAGAAGGAGCACGAAACCCCGCTGATGATCTGGTCCAACAAGACCGGCGCAGTGAAGGACATCGGCACCATCAGCCCGGCCTTCCTCTCCTATCATATCCTGAAGGCCTCGGGCTTCGAGCACCCCTACTACACCGGCTTCCTCGGCCGGGTGCATGAGCGCTACGACGTCATCGACCGCTACATGCTGGTCGATGCGAAGGGCAAGGGCCGCCCCGACTGGGCACGCAAGAAGAACATCGATCCCGTGATCCGCGACTACCGGTTCCTGCAGCACGACATCATGTTCGGGAAGCAGTACGGTCTGGAACGCTTCTTCCAGTCCCATGCCGACCTGCTGGCCGCCGGTTCCTGACCGGCCCACCAAGGGCTCGCATACGATCATTCACAAGGGCTTCGCGGATAGCGAGGCCCTTTTGCTTTCAGGCTACCGCGCTTCCTTGCATGTCCGGCGCACGTGGCCGGGCCCAGTCAGCGATAGTTTCCCTCGTACTGGGGTAGCCCGTCGTCGAGATCGTAGTAGTCGCCCTTGTCGGCGCAGTAGATATGGAGGCTGATCTCGAAACCGGTCGGCTTGTCGAAAGCGCCAGCCATGATCGAGGTGGTGTCGCTGCCATCGCCCTTCCAGAACAGGGCTGACCCACAGGTCTTGCAGAAGCCCCGCGCCGCCATCTCGCTTGCCCGGTACCATGTCACGTTGTCGCTTCCCTCCACCTCCAGGTGGTCGTCCCGGGCGTTGGTCGCCGCATAGAAGTGACCGGTCTGCCGCCGGCACTGGCTGCAATGGCAAGCGATGACCTCGCGCAATGGCCCGCGCGTGCGAAAACGGACAGCACCGCAAAGGCAGTGACCGGTGTGGAGGACTTCTTCCATCACAATCTCCAGACATAGAAAAACCGGGCCAGCTTCGGCAGCCGGCCCGGTTCTGTCAATTTCAGAATGTGCAACCTCACGATCAGCGCTGCTGAACGGATGAGGGTGATCCGCGATCAGCCGTTGACGACCAGCCGCTTCTCGTCACGTCCGCCCTTCATCCGCTCGGCGAGCAGGAAGGCAAGCTCGAGCGCCTGGTCGGCGTTGAGCCGCGGATCGCAGTGCGTGTGGTACCGGTCGGCGAGATCGTCGCCGGACAGTGCCCGCGCACCGCCCGTGCACTCTGTCACGTCGTTGCCGGTCATCTCGATATGGATGCCGCCCGGATGCGTGCCCTCGGCGCGGTGGATCTGGAAGAAGCTTTCGACTTCCGACAGGATCCGCTCGAAGGGGCGGGTCTTGTAGTTGTTGAGCGTGATCGTGTTGCCGTGCATCGGATCGCAGGACCAGACGACCTTCTTGCCTTCACGCTCGACGGCACGGATCAGCCGCGGCAGGTTTTCGGCAACCTTGTCGTGGCCGAAGCGGCAGATCAGCGTCAGGCGTCCGGCCTCGTTCTGCGGATTGAGCAAGTCGATCAGTTCGAGCAGGCCGTCGCCGGTCAGCGAAGGACCGCACTTGAGGCCGATCGGGTTCTTGATGCCGCGGCAGTACTCGATGTGCGCATGATCGGCCTGGCGCGTGCGGTCGCCGATCCAGATCATGTGACCGGAGGTGGCGTACCAGTCGCCGGACGTCGAATCCACGCGCGTCAGCGCCTGCTCGTAGCCGAGCAGCAGCGCCTCGTGGCTGGTGAAGAAATCCGTCTCGCGCAGGCTCGGATGGTTTTCCGAGCTGATGCCGATGGCCTTCATGAAGTCCATCGTCTCGGAAATCCGGTCGGCAAGCTTGCGGTAGCGCTCGGCCTGCGGGGAATCCTTGACGAAGCCGAGCATCCACTGGTGCACGTTCTCGAGGTTGGCATAGCCACCCATCGCGAAGGCGCGCAGCAGGTTCAGCGTCGCGGCCGACTGGCGATAGGCCATGATCTGCCGTTCCGGATTGGGAATCCGGGACTCCTCGTTGAACTCGATGCCGTTGATGATGTCGCCGCGGTAGGAAGGCAGCGTCACGTCACCCTGCTTCTCCACGTTGGAGGAGCGCGGCTTGGCGAACTGGCCCGCGATGCGGCCGACCTTGACGACCGGCTGCTGGGCGCCGAACGTCAGCACGACCGCCATCTGCAGGAAGGCACGGAAGAAGTCACGGATCGTATCCGCACCGTGCTCGGCAAAGCTCTCTGCGCAATCACCGCCCTGAAGAAGGAATCCCTTGCCTTCCGACACGCTGGCAAGCGCGCTCTTCAGCCGCCGTGCCTCGCCGGCGAAGACGAGCGGAGGAAATTTCGCAAGACGCTCTTCCGTCTGGGAAAGCGCTTCCTGATCCGGGTAGTCCGGAACCTGCTGGATCGGCTTCTGCCTCCAGCTGCTTGGAGTCCAATTCTGTGCCATCGTACTCACCTGTCGTCCTGCACCCGAATGATGTCGGATGCCCCGTCGTTCTTGTGGTTGCGGGCTTATAAACCGTTAGATGGGTCTTGCATAGCCGCTCTTCCAGCTTCCCGAGAGAACGTTTTTATCGAGCCCCGGGCACTCCCGGCAGGAACGTTCGAACGCGCTGACAAGCACGAACAAGTGATCAGGATAGCAGCCTGGTGTCACAGCTCCCTCAGATCCAACCTGAGGAAACCCTCGCAGCACAATGGAAAACGCTCAAAATCCGCGGACGCGCCGCGCGACTTCTATATGCGCTCGCCGTTTTTGATCCGGTAGCTCGGCTGGTACATGGTCACCAGCTCCTCGGCGGCCGTTGGGTGAACGGCCATCGTGCGGTCGAAATCATCCTTGGTGCTTCCGGCCTTCAGCGAAATGCCGAGAAGCTGCGCCATCTCGCCGGCATCGTGTCCCAGCACGTGGGCACCGACGACCTTTCGGTCCGCGGCGTTGACGACGAGTTTCATGATCATCCTCTCCGCCCGTCCGGAAAGCGTGGCCTTCATCGGTCGGAACTCGGCGCGGTAGACCTCCAGTTCCTCGAAGCGCTTTGCGGCCGCCTCCTCGGTCATGCCAACAGTGCCGATTTCGGGCTGCGAGAACACCGCGGTCGCGATGAGGTCGTGATCCGGGGAGACCGTGCGCCCCTTGTATTCGGTTTCGATGAAGCACATCGCTTCATGGATGGCGACGGGAGTAAGCTGGACGCGATCGGTCACGTCGCCGAGCGCAAAGATGCCAGGCACGTTGGTGCGGGAGTATTCGTCCACGATGATCGCGCCCTTTTCGTCGATGGCGACGCCCGCGGCCTCCAGTCCCAGTCCGGTCGTGTTCGGGACGCGGCCGAGCGCCAGCATCACCTGATCCACAAGGATTGTGCCATGGCTGCGCGTGGAGACCTCCCGACGCCCATCCTCGGCTTGTTTCACCGACTGCATCAGGTCTTCGCAAAGAATCCGGATGCCCTTCGCTTCCATCGCTGCGTGAAGGCCGCGCCTTAGGTCGTTGTCGAAGCGCGACAGGATCTCCTTGCCGCGATAGATCAAGGTGGTCTCGACACCGAGCCCGTGGAAAATGTTGGCGAACTCGACCGCAATATAGCCGCCGCCGGCGATCAGGATCGACTTCGGAAGCTCGGGAAGGTCGAAGGCTTCGTTCGAGGTGATGCAGAGGTCACGTCCGGGAAGGTCTGAATGCGGCGTCGGATGCCCGCCGACGGCAATCACGATGCGCTCCGCGGTCACGACCTTGTCCGTTGCCGTCAGGCGGATCGAATTCGGGCCCACCAGCACGGCGCGGGTCGAAAGCAGTTCGACGCCGGCGTTCTCGAGACCCTTGCGGTAGAGACCTTCCAGCCGGGTGATCTCTTTCTCCTTGGCCTCGACGAGGCTGCGCCAGTCGAATCGGGTCTCGCCGACATGCCAGCCGAAGCCCGCGGCGTCCTCGAAATGCTCGTGGAACTGCGACGCGTAGACATAGAGCTTCTTCGGGACGCATCCCCGGATCACGCAGGTACCGCCGTAACGGAACTCCTCCGCGATTGCGACGCGCTTTCCAAGCGAAGATGCAAGCCGTGCGCTTCGCACGCCTCCTGAACCGCCGCCGATCACGAAGAGATCGTAGTCAAACTGCGGCATGAGAGTATCTCCAGGCTTTGCTGTCATTGCACGGGAATGGTTTTGCGGATTCCTTACGGGATTCATCCCGATATGGGAACACTATCCCCAAAATTCGAGAGCCCGGAACGTGTCCGGGCTCAAGGCATTGCATCGATAAGGAATATCTTACTGCTGGGTCGCGGCTGGCTGCGCGCCGCCTTCAGCCTTGATCTGTTCCTGGAGCTTCTTGTCGCTCTCGACGGCCAGATCGCGCGAGATCCCGGCGCCCCAGATATCGGCGGCCTTGATCAGCTCGCGGGCGGCGATCGGGCCGTCCTTCAGGAGCTTCTTGCCGGCCGGCGAATTGTAGAATTCGGCAATCGCCTTCAGCTCGTCCGTGGTGAACGTCTTGGCATAGATGTTCGCTGCTTCGCGCTCCAGGTCGGCACGGCGCGGGGCCAGAGCCAGCGCCTGGCCGTCGACGATCGAGGCAATCGCGCTCTCGTAGTTCGGCGACGACTGGATGAGCGTCCCCTTCAGTCGCTCGGCGACCGAGGGCAGGATGTTGTCGAAGTTGGCGGTGACGCCGAGCGCGTCGATCGTCGCGCGGGCGGCCTTAACCTGTTCCTCGCTGACTTCCTGCGCCTGGGCGGCGCCCAGAAGCGCTGCCGTCACGACGAGGCTCGAAGCGATGGTCCGGCCGAAACCAGTAAACTTGATCATGAGGTCGATGCTCCTGTCTGTTTTTTCGACTTAAGCGTTCGCGCACCCGCCGGACCGGCAATGATGGCGAGCGACGCCAGATTGATGAAAAGCCCGTGCTCCACGACTCCGGGTATATAGTTCAAGGCGTTGGCGAGCGCATCTGCATCAGGAATGCGGCCAAAAGATGCATCGAGAATGTAATGCCCGCCATCCGTCATGAAGGCGCCGTCGCCCGAATTGCGCACCGCGATTTCGCCGCTGAGACCAAGCCGCGATGCGACCTTTTCCACGGCGATGCGGGTGGCGACGAGACCGAATGGATTGACCTCGATCGGCAGCTTGAAAGCACCCAGCGTTTCGACGACCTTGGTCTCGTCGGCAATGACGATCATCGTCTTCGACGCTGCCGCGACGATCTTTTCGCGAAGCAGCGCGCCGCCGCCGCCCTTGATCAGGCGAAGCTCGCCGTCGACCTCGTCCGCCCCGTCAATGGTCAGATCCAGCTCCGGCAGCTCGTCCAGCGACTTCAGGGGAACGCCGAGTTCGACGCACAGCCTCGCCGTCCTCTCGGAGGTCGGCACGCCTTGAACCCTTAGGCCGGCTGCCACTTTCTCCGCCAGGAGCCGAACGAACTCCTCGGCCGTGGAACCGGTCCCGATCCCCAGCCGCATACCGTCATCGACATGGGCGAGAGCCGCTTCGGCGGCCTTTATCTTCATTTCGCGGGCGTCCATGCGCCACCAGCTCCCCGATATGTCCTCGTCAGCGCATAGCCGCACTTGACGATTTTCCTCGAAAATTCCGGTGAGACACTTACACGCCATCCCGCGCAAACGAAAGTCCAAATCGCCGTTCCACGGCTTTTGCACCGGGCCGTTTTCCCGCCGCGCGATTGCAATTCGGGAGCGCTTCCCTTACGTGGTTAACAAAGCCGTCCCCACTACAAGAGGTTTCGCGTGTCAGCTCCACTCGTCGTATTCGATCTCGATGGTACCCTTGTCGACACCGCACCGGATCTCGTTGCCAGCCTCAACCACACTATCGGCCTCGATGGCCTGGAGCCGGTGGGCTACTCGGATCTGACCTATCTGGTAGGCCATGGCGGCCAGGTGATGATCGAGCGGGCCTTCCTGCTGCGCGGGCGCAAACTCTCTCCCGAGGACCTGAAGCGGATGCTCGCGACCTTTGTCGAGCACTACGCAGCCGGAATGCCGGGCGCATCCGTCCCCTACCCGGGCCTGACAGCAGCCATGGACCGGCTCGCCTCGGCGGGCTACGCGCTCGCCGTCTGCACCAACAAGATGGAAATGCTCGCCAAGCGCCTGATCGATGGCCTTGGCCTGAGGGACCGCTTCGCGGCGATCACCGGCGGCGACACATTTACTGTCAGAAAGCCTGACGCCGCCCACCTTCTCGAGACAGTCCGGCTGGCAGGCGGCAATCCCGAGCGCACCGTCATGGTCGGCGACAGCCTCAACGATGTTCTGGTAGCGCGCAATGCCGGTGTCCCGTCGATCGGGGTTCCCTTCGGCTACTCGGATGTCGCGATCGAGACCCTGGGCCCGACCCAGGTGATCACGCATTTCGACCAGCTGACCCCCGCTCTCGTCGAGCAACTGCTTGCGAAGACGCCGGCTGCGGTAAAATGAAAAGGCGGCTTGCGCCGCCTTCTTCGTTCTCTGAGCCTTCAGGTCAACCCTGCGCGTGCCGCGCCGAGCGCGTGGCGTCGAATGCCTTGCGCATGTAGTCGTCGCGTCCGTAGACGTCGTCGAAGTACTCCACCACTCCGTCCTTGTTCGGCCAGGCCGTGAAGTAGGAGATGTAGATCGGGATCCGCTGCGGCACGGAAACGCCCTTGTTGCGGCCCTGCGCAATCTCTGCGTTCACCTTGTCGATGCTCGTTCCGAGCACGGCGGCCGCCATGCGCTTGGGATCGCTGAGCCGCACGCAACCGTGGCTGAGCGCCCGCATGTCGCGCTTGAAGAAGCTCTTGGACGGCGTGTCGTGCATGTAGATCGCGTGGCTGTTCGGGAACAGGATCTTCAGTTCGCCCAGCGCATTATCGTCGCTTGGCGGCTGGCGCACGACGACCGATTTCGTCGAGCCGTACCAGTTGACCGCGGACGAGGAGACCGTTCTTCCGCCGATTTCGACCTCATAGCCCATCCGGTCGAGATAGGACGGATCGGACCTGAGCTTCGGCAGCATCTCGTTGATGATGATCGACTGCGGCACGCCCCAGTAGGGATTGAACTCGACGGTCTGGATCTCGTCCTGGAAGAAGTAGGTCTGGTTCGACTTCGAGCCGACCACGACCGGCATCGAGAACTTCTCCTCGCCGTTGTCGTGGTAGTAGACCGTGTAGGCAGGCTGGTTGATGAACACATGGCGGCTGCCGAGATCAGCAGGCAGCCAGCGCGCCTGTTCCATCGCGATCTCGACCTTCGCGATCTTCGCCTCGGTGCTGTCGCCCCCGGTCAGGAGACGGATGGAGGCCTTGCCGACGATACCGTCAGGCTTCAGCCCGTGCTCCTTTTGGAACGCCTCCACCAGCGAGACCAGCTCCGGCGTGTAGTCCGGCGTCCCCTGGTAGGCGGCGATCGTTGCCGAATGCTCTGCCTTCAACGTTTCGGAGCCATGCTTGAGGATGCCCTTGACGACATTGGCAAGCTCTGGATTGCTCTGGCCGGGCTTCAGCAGCGTGCCTTCGGGTATCACGATCCTTTCGGACTCTCCGGCCTCGGCCCGCAACTTCTGCAACTCGGCCTGCAGCGCCTGGAACTGGCTGCTCGATGGCGAGCGGCTCTTCAGATAGGCCGCGACATCATTGCTCCTCGACGAATTGTCGAGCACTGCACCCAGGTTGACTTTCTTGCGCGCGAAATCGTGGTAGCCCGAGATCCGGTTCGGATCGATCCGGCCGCGCACGGCGTCCTGCACATAGGTGGCAACGGCTGCCGAGAGACGGATTTCGAAGGTCGCGAGCGCCTTGTAGCGCGAAGCCATGTCCGCGGGGTCATAACTGTCAGATGGCAGTTCGACCGCATAGTCCGCCGGATCCAGTCCGACCGAAGCGGCATCCGCCAGCACGCCGATCGCTGCGCGCGCGCGTTCCGTCAGGCCGCTTTCAGTGACCCAGATCAGCCGTGGATTGCGCCCGTAGTAGTCCTGTACGGCCTTTGCCGCGTCGGTTGGCGCGCTCACGTTCGCCTCGACGAAGTGGGTGCGTATTTCCGTCTCCGGGCTTTCGGCGATCGAAGTCTGCCCAACGCTGGCGATGGCTCCCGTCACGACCGGATCGGCCAGGCCGCCCAGTGCGATGAGCTTCAGCGCGTCCGCCTTGTACGTGTAGTAGCGAGGGCCCGTCACCTTCGGCAACGGCTTCGATTCCGCCTGTTCGGAGGGGAACATTGCACCACCCCTGACACCCGGCATCGTTTCTGCCGGCGGCAGCTGCTTCTTCTTGCCGCCGCGCAAGAGGTCCATCAGGGTGAAACCGGCCGCCTCGGCCGGCTTGGCGTTCAGGGTGGCCATGGCGCAAGAGACCACCAGTGCGGTCATCGCCGCAGTTCTAATAAATTTCATAATGCAATCCCATTCCGCCGCACAGCCGCAGGGCTTGCGGCTCTCTGGTCGCGCCTGCACCAGCAGGCCGGTAAGTTATAAGAAAGGATGGTGAATGAAAAGGAAACGCCATGCCCCCGACCTCACCGACCCGCGTCAAAATTGCGTGAACCGCACCCTACTCACTGATACGGTTGGGAGGCGCTAAAAATTTGAAATTGCGCGGTGAATTTCGCGCGGCGCGGTTGCAGCCCAGGCTGAGGCCGCGGTAGCCCAGCAAAATTTGCCACCTGGTGTGTTGTAAAAACGACAGCCCAGGCGCGTGCCGACGGTCTGGATTTGAGGCACGCGCCGGAGGGATTCGCACGGCCGGCGAAGGTGCGGGAACGGGCGCGCGATACCGCCCGGCGTGATACGTCCGCCATGGCGGGCTAATCGATTTTAGGCGGAAGTCTATAGCCTCCCGCCACTTCCGCACTTTACAAGCGGGCGCCAGTTGGGCCACAGAAAGGCCCGGTTTCAGGCGCGCGGCGCATTCTCATTGTGCACCGGACGCCGGCCGCTCCGTCTCCATGCGACCGGTGCGGCACAAGCTATCGCATGGGCAAAGCGGGAAAGCACATGACATCTACGCGCACGGAAACAGATACCTTCGGCCCCATCGAGGTGGATAACAGCCGCTACTGGGGCGCCCAGGCACAGCGTTCTCTCGGCAATTTCAAGATCGGTTGGGAAAAGCAGCCGCTGTCGGTCGTCCGCGCACTCGGCATCGTCAAGCAGGCCGCCGCCCGTGCCAATATGGCACTCGGCCGCCTCGATCCGAAAGTCGGCGAGACGATCGTCGCAGCCGCCCAGGAAGTGATCGACGGCAAGCTCGACGAACACTTTCCGCTCGTCGTCTGGCAGACGGGCTCCGGCACCCAGTCCAACATGAACGCCAACGAGGTCATCTCCAACCGGGCGATTGAAATGCTCGGCGGCGTGATGGGCTCCAAGAAGCCCGTGCATCCGAACGATCACGTCAACATGAGCCAGTCGTCGAACGACACCTATCCGACGGCCATGCATATCGCCTGCGCCGAGCGGATCGTCCATCACCTGCTGCCCTCGCTGAAGCACCTGCATGCAGCCCTCGAGGTGAAGGTCAAGGAGTTCGACCACATCATCAAGATCGGCCGCACGCACACCCAGGATGCGACCCCGCTGACGCTCGGACAGGAGTTCTCGGGCTATTCCGCGCAGCTCGCCTCGTCCATCAAGCGCATCGAGATGACGCTGCCCGGCCTCTGCGAACTCGCCCAGGGCGGCACCGCCGTCGGTACCGGCCTCAATGCGCCGGTCGGCTTTGCCGAGAAGGTAGCCGAGGAAATCTCGAACATCACCGGCATGGAATTCAAGACCGCGCCGAACAAGTTCGAGGCACTCGCAGCCCACGATTCCATGGTCTTCGCGCACGGCGCGATCAACTCGGCGGCAGCAGCCCTCTTCAAGATCGCAAACGACATACGCCTCCTCGGCTCGGGCCCCCGCTCCGGCCTCGGCGAGCTGTCGCTCCCCGAGAACGAGCCCGGCTCGTCGATCATGCCCGGCAAGGTCAATCCGACCCAGTGCGAGGCGCTGACGCAGGTCTGCATCCAGGTGTTCGGCAACAACACCTCCCTCACCTTCGCCGGCAGCCAGGGTCATTTCGAGCTCAACGTCTACAATCCGCTGATGGCCTACAACTTCCTTCAGTCGGTCCAGCTGCTTGCCGACGCTAGCGTCTCGTTCACGGACAATTGCGTGGTTGGCATCGAAGCCCGCGAGGACAACATCAAGGCCGCTCTCGAGCGCTCGCTGATGCTCGTCACCGCTTTGGCTCCGAAGATCGGCTACGACAACGCTGCCAAGATCGCCAAGACCGCGCACAAGAACGGCACCACGTTGCGCGAGGAGGCAGTGGGTGGCGGCTACGTGACGAACGAGGAGTTCGACGAAGTGGTCCGCCCCGAGAAGATGATCATGCCCGGCTGACGCGGCACTCATACTCTCCTTTTGAAAAGATGCCGCAAAACGTCTGTTTTTGCGGCATTTTTAATTTCCGGAGGACGTTTTCCGACGATGTGTTAATTCTTCCCAAATCTTTTGCCGATAATTTTAGCCAAGGGGAACAAGCGTTCGGATCAGGAGCGACGGATGAACACGGCTGGTGCGCAGAGGGTGCAGGTACCCGATATCGCGGCACAGGTGAGCTACGCGATGCGCATTATGGGTGTCTCCCCCATCCCGCGGAACTACGAGCTCTTCTACGAAGCCTATATCGGCTCCAACCCCAAACTTACCCGTGAACTCGCCGCGCTCGGCAGCAAGGCCTCCCAGGAGGAGCTCGACGCGATCGGCAGCCAGTATTTCGGCCACCACCACCGCACCCAGGCCATCGATGGCGCGCATTCGAAACTTGTGACGCAGCTGGATGGCCTGCTTCGCATCCTGCGACAGGAGCAGACCTCGCTCGAGAGCTACAACAGGCTGCTCGGAGAGACTTTCGCCCGGATCAGCAACAAGCACGCATCGAGCTCGGAGATCATCCAGAGTGCAATCGGCATCCTGACCGAAGCCACCGGCGACACCATCAGCCAGGGCAAGGAGATGGTCGAGAACGTCGTCCAGAAATCGATCGAGATGGACGTGGTCCGGCGTGAGCTGGACGAATACAAACGCATCGCCAACACGGACTCGCTCACCCAGCTGTCCAACCGTCGCGCCTTCGACGACAAGCTCTCCACCGTCTACAGCGACACGATGGGGCGGAACCTCACGGCGCTCGTGCTGGCCGATATCGACCATTTCAAGAAGATCAACGACACCTACGGCCATCCGGTCGGCGACAAGATCCTCGCCTCCGTCGGCAGCGTCATCCGCTCGAACGTGCGCAAGGACATTTTCCTCGCCCGCACGGGTGGCGAGGAGTTCGCGCTCCTCATCGAGGGCAACACGGTCGAAGAGGCCATCATGATCTGCGAGAGGGTCCGGGTCGCCCTCGAGCACACGCCGTTCAAGAACTCCAAGACCGGCGTCAACTATGGCCCGGTCACGATTTCACTTGGCCTGTGCATGGCTTCCGAAGCCGATGGCCCCGGCGAGCTCTACAGCAAGGCGGATATTGCGCTGTACTGCGCGAAGAATGGAGGGCGCAACCGCACGGTGCCCTTCGAGGAAGGCATGAAGAAGGATATCAGCAAGAACTGGCTGATCTATCGCAGATAGCCTCTCCACAACTTAACTCTCTCCCCACCCCCACCACAGCATGAACATGGACGTCGCTTCGCGGCGCCGTCCTTCCGGCACCGCAGGCTTGTTCCCGACGGAACAGCGTTGCGGTTCGCCGTCTTCTACAACCCTTCCATGCAGACGGACACAGCGCCGCAGAACTCAGCCCGGCCCAGAACATCCGGGACGTCCGCGTGAACGCGCCTCGTCCGAAGAAAATCAAACGAACCGGGCCCCGCCACAAGCCGGCGCCCGACAAACGGGGAGACCGAAAATGAAGAAGCTCGTTGCCGCCGTCGTCGCAACGCTCGTTCTGACTACCGGCATTGCACAAGCAGGCCAGAAGCAGCCGCAGGTCGACAACATCACCGTCGCCTCGGTGTCGTCGAGCACGTCGAAGACGGGCTGGCTGCAGGTCCTGTCCGAAGGAAAGCCTGCGAAGCGCGGCAAGAAATCCGTCAGCACCGCGCCGATCGCCCGCGAACTTGTCGCATTCAAGGAGCGCGTCGCGCCGGGCACCATCATCGTCGTGAACTCGGAGCGCCGTCTTTACCACGTACTCGGCAACGGCATCGCCATGAAATACGCCGTCAGCGTCGGCCGCGAGGGCTTCATCTGGACCGGGTCCAACACGGTCAGCCGCAAGGCTGAGTGGCCGACCTGGAACCCGCCGGAGGAAATGCGCGCTCGCGAAGCCAAGAAGGGGCATAACCTGCCGGTGACCATGAAGGGCGGCATCGACAATCCTCTTGGATCCCGCGCCATGTACCTCGGCTCAACCATCTACCGCATCCACGGCACCAACCAGCCTTCATCGCTCGGCAAGGCCATGTCGTCCGGCTGCATCCGCATGGCCAACGAGGATGTCGAGCACCTCTATGCCCAGGTTACGGTCGGCACGAAAGTCATCGTGCGGGACTGACCCGATCTCCCGAGGACGGCGATCACGCTCCGGCTTCGCCGTCCCTTCCAATCGGTCCTGGAAATACAAGTCGCGCCCGGCACTCGCCGGGCGCCGTCGTTTACCACATCGTCTTGGCGGCCCGGCCCGGCCATTCGCGGTCGTAGGCCTCTCCGTCGAAACCGGCCTTTGCCGAAGCGAGCATCTGGCCGACGGTCGGCAGGCAATCCGTATTCCTGAATTTTTCCGGATTCCACAGATCCGCACGCAGCACGGCGCGGGCGCACTGCGAGTAGACCTCCTCGATCGTGATGACGACCACCGACCGCGGGTGCCGGCCATCCATCTCGAAACGCTTCGTCAGTGCCTCGTCTATGCGGACCACCGCCTTCCCGTTGATCCGCATGGTCGTGTTGGATCCCGGGATGAGGAACATGAGCCCTACTCGCGGATCGCGAACGATGTTGCTAAGCGAATCGACGCGGTTGTTGCCGCGCCAGTCGGGCAGCATGAGCGTGCGGTCGTCCTCGATGTGGATCACCCGATCCGCATCGCCCCGCGGCGAGCAGTCGAGGCCCTCCGGTCCGACCGTCGCCAGCGCCATGAACGGCGAGGCCTCGATCATCGCCCGGTACTCCGGAAGAAGGGTGTTCGTGACCTTGACGAGCGAGGCTTCGCCGGGCTCCCCATAGAGCGCATTCAGCTGTTCGACGGACGTGATGACGGTCATGTTGTTCTCCGGAGGGTGATTGCAGCTAGAGCGCGTTGCGGCTAGTCAGCCTTATTCTGCTAGATGAATTTGTGCCAAAAGCCGACGAGAATGGCGCAAATTCATCCGGCTTGAAGGGTTGGTCGAAACCGGGCGCCCGCGGCGTCGAAGGGTTTGGCCGTAGCTAGGGCTACGACCTTCTCCCCTCTTCAGGCGGATCATCCCGGTTTGGACCAGCAGAATCAGGCTGATTAACCGCAACGCGCTCTAGGCCGATGCGCATCGCATCGTTGCATGACAGCCGCGTGACGAAAAGTACACGGTCGTGCCTGCGCCGCCGTCGCTACAGTTCCTGCTTCCTTGCCGCTGGCGCGGGGATCATTCCGCCTCCGCCTCGTCGGCGTGATCGCGCTCCTCCTCTTCGGCGCGCTTGCGGCCGGTCCTGGCGGCCACGATGTCGGCCGGCTGGGCGATGCCCCGGATAAGCTGGCGCCCTGCATAGATACCGCCGACGATCTCCAGCGCGAACCGTTCGTCGTCCAGGTCGCGGAACTCCTCCACCACGCGGGCTGCCGTTTCGAGATCCTCGCCGAGGAAATGCAGGGCCCTTTCCCCGAACGTCAGGGCCGATTCGAAGGTTTCACGGATCTGGTAGTCGACCCCCGTCTTGAGAAGGTCGATGGCGTGACCGCGGTCAAAGGCCCGGGCGAGTACCGGAACGAGCGGGAATTCGTGCTTGACGATTTCGGCGATCTTGATCGCCGCAGGCCGGTCGTCGATGCAGATGAGAATCGCCTTGGCGGTCGCCGCCCCCGCGGCATGCAGGATCTCGATGCGCGAACCATCGCCGTAGTAGACCTTGAAGCCGAACTCGGATGCATCGCGCACGAACTCCGCGTCCCTGTCGATAAGCGAGAGCGTATAGCCGCGCGCAAGCAGCGGCTGGCTGACGATCTGGCCGAAACGTCCGAAGCCGATCATCAGCACCGTGCCCTCGACGTTCTCCGGCAACTCCAGGTCGTCGACTTCCGGCACCTTCTTCGAGGCGAAGCGAGAATGCAGGAAGGTCGCAACCGGCGTCAGGATCATCGAGATGATGATGGTTGCAGTCAGTATGGCGTTGGTTTCTGCCTCGATCAGACCTGCAGAGACGGCAGCGGCATAGAGCACGAAGGCGAACTCGCCGCCCTGCGCCATCAGCACCGCCCGCTCGAGGCTCTCGTTGTGGCAGGTGCCGAGCAGGCGGGCGACGCCGTAGATAAGCGCGCCCTTCACGCACATGTACGTGACGACGCTGATGGCGACGAGGTGCCAGTTCTCGGCGATGACGGCGAGGTCGAGCGCCATGCCCGCGCCAAGGAAGAAAAGCCCGAGCAATATGCCGCGGAACGGCTCGATATCGGCCTCGAGCTGATGGCGGAAGGAAGATTCAGAGAGGAGGACGCCGGCGAGAAAGGCGCCCATCGCCATCGAGAGGCCGCTCATCTCCATGGCGAGCGCCGCCCCCAGGACGACCAGCAGCGCCGCAGCCGTCATCACTTCACGCGCATTCGACCGGGCGAGAATGAGAAACAGCGGGTTGAGCAGGTAGCGCCCCGCGACGATGAGCGCGCCGAGCGCCGCGATCGCGATGCCCACCGAAGCCCAGCGGTCGGCAACGGTCGTTTCGGCTCCGCCTGTGCCGAGCAGCGCGACGATCGCGAGCAACGGCACGATCGCGAGATCCTCGAAGAGCAGGATCGCGATGATGCGTTGCCCCTTCAGTGTCGAGATATCGCCTCGCTCCTCCAGCATCTGCATCACGATCGCAGTCGAGGTGAGCACGAAGCCGGTCCCGGCGACAAAGGAGGGAACCAACGGAAAGCCGAAAGCGACGCCGACCGCCGTCAGCCCGGCAATACAGGCAAGAACCTGCGTCGCGCCCACGCCGAAGATATCCTTCCGCATGCTCCACAGCTTGGTGGGCTGCATCTCCAGCCCGATGATGAACAGGAACATCACCACGCCGAGTTCGGCCACGTGGAGGATCGCCTTCGGGTCGGTGAAGAAGCCGAGCCCGAACGGCCCGATCGCAAGCCCCGCGGCGATGTAGCCGAGCACCGAGCCGAGGCCCGCCCGCTTGAAGAGGGGCACGGCGACGACACCGGCCGTCAGCAGCACGACCACCTGGGTCAGATCATGTGCGTTCTCTTCGAGAGCCAAGGGTCGTCCTCCGGTTCGCGCTGATCATTCGGATTTAGCGAGGTTTTTCCGACTTGTCGCGGCTCATGCCCTTCTCTGCAAGCTCCGCCTCGTATTTCGCGAAGAGTTCACTGCCCTTTTCCCCGAGTTCCTTCAGGTAGGTCCAGGTGTAGATGCCGGTATCGTGAAAATCGTCGAAACCAATTCTGACCGCATAGTTGCCCGTCGGCGTCATGGAGATGATGGCGACGTTACGTTTCCCCGGGACGGTTACCGCCTGTCCGGGCCCGTGCCCCTGCACTTCCGCAGACGGCGAGAGCACCCGCAGAAGCTCGGCGGACAGGTCGTAGCGCTTGCCGTCGTTGAAGGTCACCGAAAGCCGCTGGCGGTCCTTTGATACCCGAAGTTCCGTGGGCCAGGCGTCGGTCATGATCCAATCTCCTTGCTTTGCAGCCGTTTGCACTGCATCGCGCTACGACTACTCCATAAGTCCCGAAACGGGAACGCCTTTTGCACGCCCTCCCCGGACGAAGCGGCCGGATGGCGGAGAGCCTTTTCCATTGATCGTCAGAGGGCATGCGCAGGTGCGGATTTGGTGCGATAATGGCGCCATGGCCTTGACGTCGCGTGACTTGCATCCGACATTCCGGGCCAGTGGAGATTATTACGTGAACACGCGCCCCGGTCCGACATCTGACGCTCAGGCACTCACCGCCTCCGATCACCCCATGATCGATCCTTTCGGTCGTGCGGTCACCTATCTGCGCGTCTCCGTCACGGACCGCTGCGACTTCCGCTGCACCTATTGCATGGCCGAGAACATGACCTTCCTGCCGAAGAAGGACCTGTTGACGCTGGAAGAGCTCGATCGGCTCTGTTCCGCCTTCATTGCCAAGGGTGTCCGTAAGCTTCGGTTGACGGGCGGCGAACCTCTTGTGCGCAAGAACATCATGTTCCTCGTGCGCGCCCTCGGCCGCCACGTCGAGGCCGGGCGGCTGGACGAGCTGACGCTGACGACGAATGGCTCGCAGCTCGCCAAACACGCCGCCGAGCTTGCGGACTGCGGTGTCCGGCGCATCAACGTCTCGCTCGACACCCTCGACCCCGACAAGTTCCGCACCATCACAAGGTGGGGCGACATCGGCAAGGTGATGGAGGGCATCGATGCCGCCCAGGCCGCGGGCATCAAGGTCAAGCTGAATGCCGTGGCGCTCAAGGACTTCAACGATCACGAAGTTCCGGAGATGATCCGCTGGGCGCATGGTCGCGGCATGGACCTGACCCTCATCGAGACCATGCCCATGGGCGAGATCGAGGAAGATCGCACCGACCGCTACATGCCGCTCTCGGAAATGCGAGAGCGTCTCTCCTCTGAATTCACGCTCGTGGACAACGCCTACCGCACCGGTGGCCCGGCCCGTTATGTCACGGTTGCCGAAACGGGCGGCAGGCTCGGCTTCATCACGCCGATGACGCATAATTTCTGCGAGAGCTGCAATCGCGTCCGCCTCACCTGCACCGGCACGCTCTACATGTGCCTCGGCCAGGAGGACGCCGCCGATCTCCGGGCGCCTCTGCGCGCCTCCGACGACGACGCGCTTCTTTCGCGTGCCATCGACGAAGCGATCACCCGCAAGCCCAAGGGGCACGATTTCATCATCGGCCGCAACAACCGGCCCGCCGTCTCACGTCACATGAGCGTAACCGGCGGCTGACCGGTCGCACCAGGAGATAATGAAAACGGCCGGGAAACCCGGCCGTTTCTGTCTGGTAGCTTCAGGCTTACGGTTCAGGCCGCGTAGTTGCGACCCGACCCTTGGTCGGCGGACCGCGCAAACTCGCGGGTCTTGAAGTGGTCGATCTTCTGGTTGAGGACACCGACCCGGTGGCGAAGGCCGTGGATCTCGGCTGTGTTCTCCTCGACCATCGTCGCGTTCTTCTGCGTGATCAGCTCGACCTCGTTCACGGCCCTGTTGACCTCGTTCAATCCCTCGTACTGCGCGACCGCGGAGGCCTCGATCGTGCTCACCAGCTGGTGGATCGAGGAAATGTGGCTGTTGATCACCGTCAGGGCCTCGCCCGTCTCGGTCACCAGCGAAACGCCGTTGCGTACCTGGCTGGAACTGTCCGAGATCAGCCCCTTGATCTCGCGGGCGGCGCCCGCGCATCGCTGGGCAAGCTCGCGCACTTCCTGTGCCACCACTGCGAAGCCGCGGCCGGCCTCCCCTGCGCGCGCCGCCTCGACACCGGCGTTGAGGGCGAGAAGGTTCGTCTGGAAGGCGATCTCGTCGATGACACCGATGATGGTGTTGATCTTCTCCGACGAACGGTTGATCGCCGCCATTGCGTCCACAGCCTTTGCAACCACCTGCTCCGAGCGCTGGGCGTAGCTGTGAGCCTCTTCGACGGAAACCGCCGTCTTCTGGGCGTTCTCCGACGTCGAACGGACGATGTCGGTCAGCTGGCGGAGTGCCCGCGAACTTTCCTCGAGCGCCGAGGCCTGCTGCTCGGTGCGCTGGGCGAGATCGTCGGCCGATGCGGCGAGATTGCCGGCCCCGCCGCTGATTTCGAGCGTGGTCGCGCGGACGTCGGAAAGGGTCGCCCGGAGAGCCTCGACGGCGTTGTTGTAGGTCCGCGCCATCACCACGTACTCGGCGGCAAGCGCTTCCGTCATGCTTTCCTCGAGGTCACCCTCGGCAAGTTTGCCGAGCACGCCCGACAGCGCGTTGAGCGCCTCCATCTGTTCGGCCTCGATGCGGGCCTGTTCGGCCGCCCGACGCTCCTGCTCCTCGGCCGACAGCATGCGTTGCGCCTCGGCCTCCCGTTCGAGCCGCACGTTCTCGACCGCCGCATCGCGGAAGACCGCCACCGATCGGACCATGTCTCCGATCTCGTCCCCGCGGTTGCGTCCCTCGATCACGATGTCGAGCTCGCCGCCGGCGAGCCTGGACATGGTTTCCGTGATCCGCTTCAGCGGAGCCCTCAGCGTTTCCACCAGCATGAGACCGCCGATGATCGCGAGGATCGTTCCGGCGACCATCGCGATGATCGATACGTCGGCGGAGCGCTGGCTGTCCTTCTTGCCGGCTTCCTGTGCGCTGCTGACGAAGCGTTCAAGCGTCTGGCTGGCGTCGGTAACATACGAACGTGCCTCCGCCGTGCTTGCCTGCCACTTCGTGCTGACCGACAGGAGATCCTGCGTTTCCTTCTCGATGGCAGCCAGCGACGGCGAAAGCGTCGTCGAAAGGTCCCGGAGCGCTGCATTTTTCGCGCCGAGCTTCGAGAGTTCGGCTGAGCTCGCGGCGACCGCCTTCAGGTCCGAAAGCACCAGGTCACGGCTCTCCGGATCAAGTTTGCGGTGCAGCTCGCTGATGTGGAGCCGGGCGTTGTCGATCTCATTGAAGGTGTCGCCCATCAATGCAATCAGGTTCTTCAGAAGCGCAATCTCGCCGTCCATGACGACGAACCGCTTGGCGGCGGTGTCGGAGTTCTTGCCTGCTTCCTTCAGGAAGTCGGCCTCGTATTTCGCGAGCTTGCTCAGAACCGGCATGAACTGGCTCTTCTTGGTTTCCAGGTCGTCGTTGCTGGCGACGATCGCCTCCACCTTGGCGATCTCGGCTTTCAGTCCCTCGAACTGCTGGCGCGTCTTCTCGGAGGCAATGGCATCCGATTGCGCAAGCTGCTTCAGAAGATGGGGAAGATAGGTTTCCGTCGCCTTGATCTTGTCCTCTGGCTTGACGGCAAGTGCCACCGGCTTGCGGAACTTGCCGATGCGCTCGGCGAGCCCCTGGTAGGCCGCGGCATCGAAGAGCAGTGTCTTGGCGAATTGTTCCTTCTCGCCCGATTCAGAGCGGATGACGCCGATCTGCTTTTCTGCAAACTCGCCGTCGGCCGCCATCTGGGCCAGCGCCTGCTCGAGCGAGGCCGTCACCTGGTCGCGCTCGGCGTTGATCGCCCAGAGCGTATCGACCTGGCCCCGCATCGTCTCCGAGAGCAGCACCACGGGCGCGATCTTGTCCTTGTCGGCCTGATCCCCCAGAAGGCCGTTGAGCGTTGCGATCCCCGCCGCTTGCTCGTCGATATGCATCGTCAGGGCCGCGCGCCGCGAATTGTCGGGCGCGTCGATGAAGTCCTGCAGGCTCGTCCTCAGGCGCTGGAAATCGGAGAGGCTGTTGATCGTTTCGCGGGTGACGGTCATGTGACCGTTAAGCGTTCTGGCGGTGAAGTATCCGACAAGCCCGATGCCGGCGATCAGCACGACGAGCGGAATGACGAAGAGCAGCACCTTGGTGACGATACGTCGGCGCTGCAGTAGGCGGTCGATGAAAGACATGAAGTTCCCCGGCGTCCATATGTGACGTCATACCCGAGGTGGCGCGATGCAAACGCAGGAATGCCGCGAAGGGCCGTGGTTGGTCCTTTCGCGGGCAAGCGGTTCGCTCGGCGGCTGTCTTCTAGCGGACAGGGCTCTGCCACCCTCGCCTCATGCGAGAGATCATTGGGGTAACGTTACGATAGGCAGCGAAACTTAAGGAATGCTCAAGAGAACGCGGCAGCAAATCGCACTCCGCGCGCCGCAAGCCCTGTGAACCGGGGCCTCCGCTCACCACCTACCCCGGCGTGACACGCCGGAGGAGGTCGCCGGTTTCGGGTCAACGCCCTTTGCGAAAACGGGGAGCCAAGGCATGGACGGCGAGCATCCGGGATCGCGACGTCCATTGCACAGATCGCCCTTTATTCCAGCGGCAGTCATTCCAATTGCGGACCTGCCGCTCTAAACCGGAAGGGTCGAGGGGAATCACGAGAATTCGCGGAATGGATGCCACGGGGAATTTCAGGGGCGCGCTCTACATGGCGATCGCCATGGCCGCCTTTACTTGCAACGACGCACTGGTCAAGTCTCTGGCAAGCGAACTGAACACAGGCCAGATCATGTTCGTGCGAGGGCTGGTGACCACGCTCCTCGTCGCGGCAATCGCCTGGCGGACGCGCGCCATCGGCTCGCTAGGCGTCATGCTGCAGCCGGCGGTCGCCCTGCGGATGGCCGCCGAGATCGGAGCCTCTGTCACCTATATTTCCGCCCTCGGCGCAATGCCCATCGCCAACACCTCGGCGATCCTGCAGGCCCTGCCGCTGGCCGTCACGCTCGGGGCCGCCCTGTTTCTCTCCGAACCCGTCGGCTGGCGCCGATGGCTTGCGATCCTTGCCGGGTTCGTCGGGGTCATGATCGTGATCCGGCCGGGCCCGGAGGGCTTTTCGACCGCCGCGGGCTACGTCGTCGCCTCCGTCGTCTGTGCCGCCATCCGTGACCTGTGCACGCGCCGTATCGACCTCGCCGTTCCCGCCCTCACCATCACGGCAACCACTGCCGCCTCGATCACGGTCGTCGGTGGGCTGCTGATCGTTCCGATGGGTGGCTGGCAGCCGATGGGAGGCTCCCTGATAGTCCAGATCGTTCTTGCCAGTTCGCTCCTTCTCGTCGGCTACCAATGCATCGTGCTGGCCATGCGCACGGGCGAAATCTCCTTCGTCGCCCCCTTCCGCTACACAGGACTGATCTGGGCGATCGCCATCGGCATCTTCGTCTTCGGCGATATTCCCGATGCCTGGATGTGCCTGGGTATTGCCATTATCGTCGGTTCCGGCCTCTATGCATTCTACCGCGAAAGCAACCGCAAGGGTCCCGCCTATGCTAAGGAATCGGTTGCGGAAACGCCCTGAGAAGGGGAAGCTGGAAGCGGACAGTTCCGATCGCCTTGCATCCGTCGCGGATGCCCCGCGATATCGCTGTCCACGAGAAGGAATGGCAGATGTCTCAAGACGTGTCCGACCCGCGGCAGTGCAAGATCCCAGGCGTCGTTCTGGCAGGCGGAATGTCCTCGCGCATGGGACAGGACAAGGCGCGCATCCGGCTCGGCGGCATGAGCCTTCTCGATCGTGCCGTCAGGCGGCTTTCGCCGCAGGTCTCCACCGTTTCGATCAATGCGAACGGGCCGATCCTGATCGACCACGCAGATAATATGCCGGTCTTCGCCGATGCCGGTCCCTCGCGCGTGGGGCCGCTCGGCGGTATCCTCGCCGCGCTCGAGCGGACCCGCAGCGCGGACGCGACCGCGACGCATGTTGCGACCGTTCCGACCGACAGCCCCTTTTTCCCACCGATCTCGTCAGGCGGCTGCATGGCGCGATCGATGATGCCGATAGAATTGTCGTCGCCCGCTCGCAGGCGGGCATGCATCCGGTCTTCGCGCTCTGGCCCGTCGCCCTGGCCGGTGACCTGAAGAGCTGGCTCGATGGCGGCGGTGCCCTGCGCGTGCGCAGCTTCCTCGAGCGGCACCAGGCCCGCGAGGTACTGTTTGCCCCGCTCGATACGCCGCGCGGCCCCTTCGATCCCTTCTTCAACATCAACACGCCCGATGATCTCGACGAAGCCGAGAACTGGTTGTGGACCCTGGAAAGATGACCACAGCACCCGCACCATCAAGGATTTTCGGCATCGCCGGCTGGAAGAACTCCGGAAAGACCGGACTGGCCGTCCGGCTGGTCACCGAACTGACCGCTCGTGGCTACCGCGTGTCCACGATCAAGCACGCCCATCACGATTTCGATATCGACAAGGTCGGAGCCGACAGCTTTCGCCACCGGCAGGCGGGCGCCCATGAGGTCACCATCGTCTCCGGCACGCGTTTCGCCATCATGCACGAGCTGCGCGGCGACCCGGAGCCGACGCTCGCCGAAATCCTCGCCCGCCTTGCTCCTTGCGATCTGGTCCTCATCGAGGGCTACAAGTTCGAGCCCGTCCCGAAGATCGAGGCACGACGGACCGAGGCGGCCAACCGCACGCCGCTTGCTCCACTGGACCCCCACATCGCCGCCATTGCGGCCGACCACCAGGTGGAGGACACAACCCTGCCGGTCTTCGATCTCGACGATACGGACGCCATCGCGGACTTCATCGAAAAAACGGTCGGACTTGAGCGCCCCCGCCCCTGATCGGACCAGCCCAGAATTTGCCAGTCGGCCTATCGCCACTACGCTCGGACGAATGCGCCTCACGCAACATCCCTGCGTCTGCCCCACTGCCGCGGCGAGCGGGACGCGAATTTCCGCAGCCCCAAAACAGAAAAGGCCGCCCGGCATGTCCGGGCGGCCCTTTCTCGTACTTGTGATGCTTCTTACTCGGCCGAAGCGACCGGCTTCACCAGCGGCGTGACACGGCGGATCGTCACGCGGCGGTTGAGCTGCTCCGGACCATCGGTCTCGACCTTCAGGAAGCGCTCGCCGTACCCCTGGGTCGCGAGGTTCTCCGGCTGAATGCCGTAGACGTCCGTCAGGACGTTTGCCACGGCTTCCGCGCGCTCGTCCGAGAGCACGAGGTTCGACTCGTCCGATCCGACGGCATCCGTATGCCCTTCGACCAGGAAGGTCTCGCTCGGATCCTTTTCGAGGATCTCGTTGATCGCATCTGCGACCCTGCGCAGCGACGACGCCTGCGACATCGAGATCTCCGCGCTGCCGGTCGCAAAGGTGATCGTATCGAGATCGATGCGGCGCACCTTGTCGCGAATACGGGCCGAGTACTTCACTTCGTCCAGCGAATAGACCCTTTCGACCGGCTCGACCGGCGGGGCGTCGAGGAAGGCCTCGTAGTCGCGGTTCACATCCGTCGACGTGTCGATGATGTAATCCTCGACGGGGACGCTGAGACGCATCGGCGGCAGGTAGAGGCCCGGATCGCGGAACGGCGGGCGGCTCTCCATGCGATCGATCTCCGGCGCATAGAACATAACGAATTCCTGGCCGTAGTTGTTGATCCTCGAGCGCTGGATGATGTCGCCGTAGCGGTCGCGGATCGTCACGATCCGCTCCCCGTTCGGACGCTCGATCACCTCGCGGACCCGACCGTATTCCAGGCCTTCGTAGTAGACGTGCTGGGAGTTGCGGGCGAGACGAACGCGATCGTCCGAGCGAACGATGACGCGGTTGTCGACGTAGTACACCGTGCGATTGTCGTAGCGGCGTTCGACGCGCATGCCCTCGCGGTCATTGTACTCGGGGCGACGGTCGAAACGGCGGCCCTTTTCACGCTCGGCCGATTCGATCTTCACCGGACGACGGCGATTTCCGTCGCGGTCCACCTGCGAGTCTGCATCCGATTTCGGCACCCGAACCTTCACGTTCTGGCGTTCCTCTGCCCGCTTCTTGCGCTGCTCTGCACGGGAAAGCCCCTTCTGGCGGTCGGCATCCTTGTCGCTGTCGAGCACGGCCGCGCCGCCCTCGATCGGCAGATCGACCGTCTCGGTCGTGCGGGACGGATCGCGCGCGATTTTCTCACGCTCGGGATCCTTCTTGCGCCGCGGACGCTCGCCCGCTGCATCCTGCTTGTCAGACTGCTGGCGCTCGGCGTCCTGCTTCTTGCGGCGGTCGCTCTGCTGCTCTTCTTCCTGGCGGCGCTCTTCGGCCTGCTGGGCCTTCCTGCGCTCTTCCTGACGGGTTTTCCAGGTTTCCTGATTCTGTTCTTCCTGCTGGCGCTCGGCTTCCCTGCTACGCTCCTCGCGCTGCTTCTGGCGGTCGCTCTTCTGCTCTTCCTGCTGGCGCTGCTCGGACTTGCTGCGCTCTTCACGCTGCTTCTGGCGTTCGCCCTGCTGCTGCTCTTCCTGCCGCTGCTGCTTGCGTTCCTGCTGCTGCTGTTCCTCGGCCTGCTGGGACTTTTTGCGGCGCTCTTCCTGCTGCTGCTTGGAGCGCTCGCTCTGCCTCTGCTCTTCCTGCTGGCGCTGCTCGCGCTGCTTCTGGCGTTCGCCCTGCTGCTCCTTCTGCTGCTGGCGCTCTTCCTGCTGCTGCTTCTTGCGGCGTTCTTCCTGCTGCGTCTTCCAGGTGCCCTGATTCTGCTCCTGCTGCTGGGATTCCTTGCGGCGCTCCTCGCGCTGCTTCTGGCGCTCGCCCTGTTGTTCCTTCTGCTGCTGGCGCTCCTGGTTCTGCTGGCGGCGCAGCTTGCGCAACTCCTCCGGCGACATGTCCGGATCGGCCTGGACAGTGATCACCTGCGACGCGACTGCGGGATCCATCGTCACATGCATGGTAGCGGCCTGACTCGGCTGCCACACCAGCGAGACGAGCGGCAGCGCCACCGTGGCCAGGAGTTTCGTTCGATTACCCATGTCTCTTCCCTCGTGTTCCATCGATTCCGTGTTTCGGCGAAGCCTTGACCAGCCGTTCGGGGCCTTTTTGTGTTCGCCGTCACGCACGTACGAACGCTTCGCCGGCCTTTGTCGAAGCAGTATCCATTTCTGCCTTAACTCATGATGAACGAAGCGTTTTCGTTGGGTTCAGGTCGCCATGGCACGAAATGCGCTGCTGCGCAGGATGTTCCTCACATCAACCCGCCGCCATGGATTAGCAGTTGATTTTTTTAGTGGAAGCGGACGAATATCGCGGCAAGTGGACGGGGTCGTCCACTGTCACCCGGCCGCCCGATACAAGAACAAGCCGGGCGCGGCCAACAGAGAGGATCATTATGCAAATTTCAAAACGTCTTGCCGTTCTGGCGTCCGCCGCCGTGTTCAGCCTTTTTGCTGGCGTGGCGATGGCAGATGGCGAGAAACTGGTCATCGGCACCGAGGGCGCCTACCCGCCCTTCAACAATCTCGAGGCGGATGGAACGCTCACTGGCTTCGACGTCGATATCGCCAAGGCCCTGTGCGAAGAGATGAAGGTCGAATGCACCTTCGTGACGCAGGACTGGGACGGCATCATCCCGGCTCTGATCGCCAAGAAGTTCGACGCGATCGTCGCCTCCATGTCGATCACCGCAGAGCGCAAGGAGAAGGTCGACTTCTCCAAGAAGTACTACAACACGCCCCCGGCGATCGTCGTTCCCAAGGATTCGGAAATCACCGAGGCGACGGCCGCGGCACTTGCCGGCAAGTTGCTGGGCGCGCAGTCGTCCACCACCCATTCGAACTATGCCGAAGCCCACATGAAGGACTCGGAGCTCAAGCTCTACCCGACCTCCGACGAGTACAAGCTCGACATCGCCAACGGCCGCATCGATGCCGTCATCGATGACGTCGTGGTCCTCTCCGAATGGCTGAAGTCGGACGACGGCACGTGCTGCAAGCTTCTCGGCACCCTGCCCGTCGATCCCGTCATCAACGGTGAAGGCGCAGGCATCGCGGTGCGCAAGGGCGAGACCGCGCTGGCCGACAGGTTCAGCGCCGCGATCGCCGCGATCCGTGCAAACGGCAAGTACCAGGAAATCAACGCCAAGTATTTCCCCTTCGACGTCTATGGCGATTCCGACTAAGGGCAGTATCCCCTCCTCATTCGCGGATTTTATCATCCCATGAGGATAATGAACGGACGGGAGGGCTTGCTCTCCCGTTCTTTTTGTCTGAGAACATCACAAGAGCGGCGCGCAAAAGTGCCGAGCAATAACAAGCGCGAAGCGCAGGGGGTTCAATTGGCATGAGCGGATTGATTGCCGCCATCGTGGATGCCGTTTCCGCCTTTCTGGGGATGGTCGATCCTTTCTGCGGGCCTATCGGTCTGCTCCGGATATTCGCTGGAGAGACGCTGCTTGCCTGCGGCGACGCGGGCTGGGGAGACGAGATTGCGCTGGGCTTCCTCGTCACGGCGACGCTTGCAATCGCAACCCTTCCCGTCGGCCTGTTCTTCGGCTTCTTCATCGCGCTCGCCAAGCAGTCCGAGGAAAAGTCCCTTCGGCTTGCGGCCAATGTCTACACCACCATCTTCCGTGGCCTGCCCGAACTCTTGACCCTCTTCATCGTCTATTACGGGCTCCAGATCGTCGTTCAGAACTTTCTCACCGCAATCGGCTACGAGCAGGCGATCGAAATCAACGCCTTCTTCGCGGGCATGATCGCGCTCGGTGTCGTCTTCTCGGCCTACTGCTCCGAGGTGCTGCTGTCCGCATTCAAGGCGATTTCGCGCGGCCAGTACGAGGCCGGCTATGCACTCGGCCTGCACCATGGCCGCACCATGCGGCTCATCATCCTGCCGCAACTGGTACGCGTCGCGCTGCCGGGGCTCGGGAACCTGTGGATGGCCCTCCTCAAGGATACCGCGCTCGTCTCCGTCATCGGGCTGCCGGACATCCTGCGCCAGACCGGCGTCGCCGCCCGCGTGACCAAGGAGGCCTTCCTCTTCTACGGGCTTGCCTGTGTGCTCTTCCTGGTCCTCGCCTTCCTGTCCTCGCTCGTGTTCTCGAGCATCGAGGGTTGGGCCAAGCGTTCGGAGGCCGGCCGATGACGCACGTGACAACCCTGATCCCGCCGCAGGCGCCGCCGCCCGCCCCGCCCCCGCGCTATACGGTCTCCCGCTTCGTGGGCACGGTCGCCATGGGTGTGTGGCTGGCCCTCGCCATCGGCATCTTCCTCACCGTCGTTGACGGCTGGGATCCGGAAAAGTTCGCCAAGTACGGGCCGAGCTACCTCTCCGGCCTCGGTGTCACGCTGTCCCTCGTCTTCCTGTCGATCGTGCTTGGCGGCATTCTTTCCCTGCCGCTCGCCTTCGCGCGGATGTCGAAGAACAAGGTCCTGTCCTGGATCGCCTACATCTATGTCTATTTCTTCCGCGGCACGCCGCTCCTGACCCAGCTCTTCCTCGTCTATTACGGCCTCGGAAGTTTCTCCGCGGAACTGAAGGCTGCGGGGCTGTGGTGGTTCTTCCGGGACGCCTGGAACTGTGCCCTGCTCACCTTCACGCTCAACACCGCCGCCTACCAGGCGGAGATCCTCAGGGGCGCCATCGAAAGCGTGCCGCGCGGCCAGCGCGAAGGTGCCTCCGCCCTCGGCCTGCCCTCCAGGATCGCCTTCTTCAAGGTGATCCTTCCCCAGGCGATGATCGTCGCGCTGAGGCCCTACGGCAACGAGATCATCCTGATGATAAAGGGGTCCGCCATCGTGGCGATCGTCACCGTCTTCGACCTGATGGGCGAGACCCGGCGCGCCTTCTCGCGCACCTTCGACTACCAGACCTACCTCTGGGCGGCGCTGATCTATCTGGTCATCGTGGAGCTCTTGAGAAACCTGTGGGCGGTTCTCGATGCAAGGCTGACGCGCCATCTCAAGCGCTGAAGGCGCGGTCGTACCGACGCGGTCGCCAACAGGCGTCCGCTCTGGCAGCACTCACCGGACACTGCTGCTAAGCATCTGTATTTTCAGAATTATCTGTTTTGATCGATAAAAATCAAGGATTGATTTACCGATCAGGTGCTCCAATCATAGGGACCATCATTCACCTGGAAATGAGGTCTCGAATGACGACAGACATGGAAATGCAACTCAAGGGTTACGGGATCACGACCGCGCAGATCCTCTACCGGATGCCCGACCATCCCGCGTTTCTCCAAACCTACATCTGGCAGCAATACGATCTCGCTCCGGAGTTTCCGGAAATGCGCAGCTTCCTGAAGTTCTGGCAGGAGAAGCTGGACGGTCCCCTTCATTCGGTGCGCTACATTCATCGCAAGCTGATCTCTGCCACGGAGTGGCGCGCGCTGAAGGGTGAGTTCATCATCAACTGAGCCGCCTGCATCAGACGTGGACGTCGCCCTCGTCGCCATCCTTCTCAGACCGCCCGACGACGAGCGCGCCATACAGGATGAGAACATAGGCGATCGCGACCGCGCCGATCACCACGCCCCCGTTGATCGGCCCGAGCGTGGCATTTGCGAGCACGCGCTCGATGGAAAGTCCCGCCTCGTCGTTCTGGCCACCCGATTGCATCGTCGAAGAGGAGATCTTGAGCGCCCAGGCGAGAAGCAGGATCAGGTACATCCAGCCGTAGTTGCGTCTCAGCCGGCGACAGGCCGCCGCGCGATAGCTGATATGGAAGGCGGGCCGCCTGAGGCTGGCTGCAATCGTGTTCGCCCATTCCGGATTGACCACGCCGCCGGGACCGAAGAATTCCGCGAAATAGTTGCGCTCCATCTGCCGGACCCGCATGCGGTAGACGTCGAAGAAGCGGTAGCGCCGCGCCTCGATCAACAGCAGCAGGGTGACGAGCAGCATGGCGAAGAGAAGCACGCCGTGGTGAGAATTGGGCGTCGACAGCGAAACGGATAGGAGCGCCGCCACGACGGTGATCGCCCAGTTGCTGGTGCGGTCGATCCGGTCGCGCCACCCGGCCATGCGCGCGAGCTCCCCGCGATAGTAATGCACCATCGCGTTCATTGCCTCGATCGGGCTTGCCGGCAATGCGGGTCCCGATCGCCCGCTCTTATCCATTGCGGATGGGAAGGCAGATATTTCTCCCGACATCGGCGTTTCTCCGGACTTTTTTCTTGTTTTTGCGGCCCTGATGATGCGCCCGTTCTCAAAATTGATAAACTGCAAAAGTGATCGGAAGCGCTCCCCTGGCGTGGCTGCGCCATTGCCAAAGGGTCGGCAGGGACCTATGAAGGCGCCCCATGAAGAAGATCGACGAAGAAGCGCTTGCGCGGGCCTACAATCGCGCGCTGTCCCTGGAGAAGTCCGGGCATTTCGACGCCGCGGCCGATGCCTATGCGGAGGTGCTGGCGCTCGATCCAGAGGACCACGGCGGCGCTGCGGTGCGGCTGGCCTCCATGGGCCGGGGCGACACACCTGAAAAGGCACCCGACGCTTACGTCACGACGCTCTTCGACCAGCACGCCGAAGTGTTCGACGATGTGCTGGTGGACCAGCTCGGCTACTGCGTGCCGCTCTTGGTGCGCCAGCGCCTGCAGGCACTCGAGCTCGGTCCCTTCAAGCGTGTCCTCGATCTCGGATGCGGCACGGGCCTGACGGGCGGCGCACTCAGGGACATGGCCGAGGACTTCACCGGCGTCGATCTCTCGGAGAACATGGTCGAGATAGCCCACGAGAAGGACCTCTACGAGACCCTCTACGTCGCCGAAGCCGTAGACTTTCTCGACGACAACGAGGACGAGCCTTTCGACCTCGTCACCGCGACCGACGTCCTGCCCTACATGGGCGCACTGGAACCGCTGTTCTTCGGCGCCGTGGACAACATGGAGCCGGGCGGATTCCTCGTCTTCTCGTCCGAGACGCTCCCCGACGAAACTTTCGCCGGCCGCAATTTCATGGTCGGCCCGCACCAGCGCTTCGCCCATTCCGAAGCCTATGTGCGTGACAGGCTTGCCGCCACGGGCTTCGAGATTCTCGACTTCTCGGAGATTACGGTGCGCATGGAAGAAGGCGAACCGATCGCCGGCCACCTCGTGGTCGCCCGGCTGAAGTGACCTTGCCTCCCGCCGCCTTCCCGGCGGCGGCCGTTCCCTCCTGACTTTCCATGCTGCGGAAACGTTGCATCCGATCCTATACCTATGCGTGTATTATTGAAATTAATCACGCGTGACGTGCAGATTCATCTTGAAGCAACCATAAGATGGCGTATGCTTTTCGGTTAAACCGGAGGGCGAAGAATGGAACATCTTCACGCCGTATGGGAGGAGCGCGGACTTCTGGGGCTGATGGACCTGGTTCTCCAGCAGTTTGCTGATGCCGACAAGATCGCCCTCGCGATAGCCCTTCTGACCCCCCTGCTCCTCTTGTACGGCCGCCGCGAAACGCGGCACCGCCGGCTTCACCGACTGAAACATCTGATGGTGTCCTATCCGACGATCTACAAGCGATCGAGAAGTTCTGACAGAGACACGAACCCGTCGTTCGAACTGGTGAAGGCGAAATACATCGCGGATCTTCCGCTCGAACTCGAGCCTGAAGATCATGCATTCCTTCGCGAACCCAGACAGGTGGTGGACAGGGCGATCAGTGTTTCACAGACCTTCCGGGCCCTTGTCGAACCGCGATTGCTGGTAGCATCAATCGGCTTCGTCATTGCTACCTACTACGGCTTCAAGAACCTGGACATCATTCTCGCCTCGGGAATATCGCTCCCTGAAGCCACAGCCATTGAACCGAAGTCCCCGGTCAGTTTCGACCAGATCCAGTTGATCGGTGCGCTGGCCTTCGCCGGCGCCTATGTCGTTGCGCTCAGGACATTCATCGGCGGGCTCGCCGTCTTCGATCTGTCTGCCTTCATGTTCCTGCGCCAGACGACCGAGATGATCGCCTCTGTCCTTTTTGCGATCTTTCTCTTCAGGGCATTCCCGGACCCCTGGACGCAGATCACCAATGTGGTGGCGGGCGGCAAGCCATCTTCGACGGTACAGGCCGCGGAGGTCAGCTGGGTGTGGCTGGTGCTGGCGCCCGTATTCGGATTGCTGCCGCAGAGCGCCACCAAGTTCGTTCTGGTGCGCCTGCAGTCGCTCATTGCCTGGGTGAAGATGGACGATGATCGCTTTACTTCCGTGACGCGCGTGGTCACGCTCGACGTCATTGACGGCATCGACTATGGCACGCGCTTCCGCCTGGAGGAGGCCGGCATATTCGACGTCCAGAATCTCGCCACCTACAATCCCATCCTTCTCCACGTGGAGACGCCCTATCTGATCTACGAAACGATCGACTGGGTGGCCCAGGCCCAGCTTTGCCACATGATCGGCATCGAGAAGTTCCTGTTCCTGCGCCACTACAACATCCGAACGATCTTCGACCTGGAGCGCGCAATTGACTACCAGAGCCGGAGAGCCAGGGACAAGTGCGGCCCCAAGGTGGACGGACCTGATGAATTCGACCTGATCTATGCCGCCATCCTCTTCGCGCCCACCGGTTTCCTCGTCGAGGTAGCCCGTCTCGGCAACCTCAAGCCTTTCACCATTACCGACAAGGTCGCGTCGCCCGCGACTGTCGAGGAGTATTGCAAATGGGCGCTCCAGCTGATCACGACCGATATGACGAAAACCAAGGAATGCGTCGAACACATGATGGGGTGGCTTGCCGACGATCTACACGTCCGGCGACTGCGGGCGATCTGGCAGGAGATCTCGGACGATTTGGGCGAGCGCACCACCCGGCTTGACAACGACAAGGACGAGCCCAACGCCCACTGCCGGGAAAGATGTTGCAAGAAGCAGGAAGAGATCAATGGCGCCTGTCCGGAAACAGGCGACGAACAGCAACAGGTCGTTGGGAACGGCAAGGAAGATGAGGCTGGGAAGCTCCCCGCCTCCACCGAGACGGAGGAAGCTGGGAAAACGGGCGCGGAGAATGCAGGCGAAAGCGGTCAGGAGGCAACCGGCGCGGCCGCCGAGGCTGCGGCTGCTGAGCAACCCACTGCCTCCGAACCCGTGCCCGGGACCGTCACCCCTGCCCGAGAATAGCCTCTAGCAACTGACCTTCGAGTTCGGCGAGCTGCGGATTGCCGTGGGCGCGTGGGTGCGGGTGGCTGACGGTCAGGTCGAGCGCGACGCGTCCCTCCTGGAGCACGATCACGCGGTCTGCCAGGTTGACGGCCTCGCTGACGTCGTGGGTGACGAGGACCGCGGTGAAACCGAGCTCCCGCCACACGCGGCTCAAGAGCTTCTGCATGGTGATGCGGGTCAGCGCGTCGAGCGCCCCCAGCGGTTCGTCGAGGACGAGCAGGCCGGGCTTGCTGACAAGGGCTCGGGCAAGCGCCACGCGCTGTCTCTGTCCGCCCGAAAGTTTTGACGGCCACTGGTCCGCCTTGTCCGAAAGCTGCACCTCGCGCAACGCCTGTTGCGCCTCGCGCCGTGCGGTGGTCAGGTCCACGCCTTCGCCGAGACCGACTTCGACATTGGCCTCGACCGTCGCCCAGGGAAGCAGCCGCGGTTCCTGGAACACGATGCGCGCATTCGGCGCCACGTCCTCGCCGTCCTCGTCCGTGAACGCGACGGTGCCGGCCGTTTGCTGGTCCAGCCCGACCAGCGTGCGCAGCAGGGTGCTCTTGCCGCAGCCGCTCTTGCCGACGATGGCGATGAACTGTCCCGCCGGAACGTCGAGGTCGATGCCGCGCAGCACGTGGTTGTCGCCGAATGTCTTCTCCACGCCCCGCAGGCGGAGCGAAACGGGGCCGGCATGCGTCTTCTCCGTCGGCTGGGCATCGCCGCCCGCGCCTTCGGCGAATTCCCTGAGGCGGGCATGTTCGACTTCGATGAAAAGGTGAGACTGGTCCATCTGCCTGTCCTTATCTCTGGTAGACCGGGTTCCAGGCGAGTGCCCGGCGTTCCAGTGCCTTCGCGATCACGTCGGCGAGCTTGCCGAGCGCGGCGTAGATCAGGAGTGCCAGCACCACGACGTCGGTCATCATGAATTCGCGGGCATTGTTGGCCATGTGGCCGATGCCGGACGAAGCGGCAATCGATTCCGAAACGATGAGCGTCAGCCACATGATCCCGAGCGCATAGCGCAGTCCCACGAAGATCGACGGCAAGGCGCCGGGCAGGATGATCTTGCGAAACAGCGTCCACCCGCTCATCCCGTAGACCCGCCCCATCTCGAGAAGGTCGCGGTCGACGTTCCGAACTCCGTGGAAGGTGTTGAGGTAGATCGGGAACAGGACACCGAGCGAGGTCAGGAACAGCTTCGATTCCTCTCCGATCCCGAACCACAGGATGACAAGCGGGATCATCGCGAGATGCGGGATGGTGCGCAGCATTTGCAGCGTCGTGTCCGTCAGCTCTTCGGAAAGCCTGGAAACCCCGTTGGCGATCCCGAGCAGGAAGCCGATCGTTCCGCCGACCAGAAGCCCGGCCACCGCACGCGCGCCGCTGACGAGCACATTGTGAGCCAGTGCACCGGAGAGCGTCTGGTCGATGAAGGCGAGAAACACATCCGCCGGAGAAGGCATGATCCGCCCCGAGATGAACCCCAGGGAGGAAGCCACCTGCCAGAGCGCGATGCCGCCGACAGGGATCAGGTAAGGCAGCAGGGCCCGCCGGCCGGGCAAGGACAGGATCGGTCCTGTTTTCTCCGTTTTCGGCCTGGCCGCAGCGCGACCCTGCGAGACGACGATCGACATGGCGGGTTCCCCTTTCGGTGTTTGACAGGTTGCGAGCGCGACGGCGATGTCCGCCGCCTAGGACGCGGAAACCGCGCGGAAGCCTCCGGAATGCCCGCCACCCGCGAAAACGCGGGAATCGGCGAACTCGCTGCGTTCGTTGTCGTTGCCCGACGCCCCGGCAAGGCCGAGCTTCGGGAAGAGGAGTTCCGCCACCCTGTATGCCTCCTCGAGATGCGGGTAGCCCGAGCCAATCACGGTGTCGATGCCGATCTCCTGGTACTCACGCAGCCGCGCGGCAACCGTCTCCGGCGAGCCGACGAGGGCGGTCCCGGCGCCGGCGCGCACCAGCCCCACGCCCGCCCAGAGGTTGGGTGAAACTTCGAGCTTGTCGCGGCTTCCGTTGTGCAGCTGCGTCATCCGGCGCTGACCGACGGAGTCGGATTCGCGCGCGAAACGGGATTGGGTCTCGCGGATGGTCTCGTCGGAAAGCTTGGAAATGAGCTTGTCCGCTGCAGCCCATGCCTCGTCGTCGGTCTCGCGAACGATGAAGTGGAGACGAATGCCGAAGCTCACCTCCCTCCCCTTGCGGGCTGCCGCCGCGCGCACGGCCTCGACCTTTTCCTTCACCTGTTCGGGCGGCTCGCCCCAGGTCAGATACTTGTCCACGCGTCCTGCCGCGAATTCGATGCCGGCCTCGGAGGATCCTCCGAAATAGAGCGGCATGCGCGGCGCCTGTACCGGCGGGAAGCCGAGACGCGCGCCCTTGGCGCGGATGTGCTTGCCGTCGAGATCAGCCTCACCGGTGGCAAGGAGCTTCTCCCAGACGGTGAAGAACTCCTCTGCATGCTCGTAGCGTTCGTCATGGCTGACGAAGATACCGTCGCCTGCAAGCTCGCTCGGGCTTCCGCCGACCACGATGTTCATGAGCACGCGACCGTTCGACACCCGGTCGAGGGCCGTCGCAAGGCGCGCGTAGTAGGCGGGCGATGCCGTTCCGGGCCGGATGGCGACGAGGAACTTCAGTTTCTCGGTATGGGCGGCAAGCGAGGCCGCAGTCACGAACGACTCCTCGCAGGCAACGCCGGTCGGCAGCAGGACGCCCTGGTAGCCGAGCCGATCGACCGCACTTGCGATCTCGCGGAGATAACGATGATCGGGTGCGCGGGTGAGCTCGTTCGAGCCGAGGTAGGTTCCATCCCCGGCAGTCGGTATGAACCAGAGAAAGTCGATCGGCTTGTCGGTTTTTGTCATATGTCGTTCCTTCCGGAAAATGAGGTCAGCTCGCCTTCGGCCGCCAGACGATGTCGGAAATGGTGAGCTTCTTGGGCAGGATCTTGAGATCGAAGAATTCGTCCGCGAGCGCCTGCTGGTAGGCGAGCGCCTCGTCGGTGATGGGGAAGACCCGGCCGAGATCGCTGCCCTTGCGCGTCAGCACTGTCCGGGTCACCTCGAGCGGCACGCCGGTGATCTCGGAAAGGGCCGGTACGGTCTCGTCGAGGTGCGCCTGGGCCCAGACGCCGACCTTCTTCAGCTCGTCGATCACGTCGGTGATGACCTCGGGGTTGGCGGCGGTGAAGTCGCCATTGCCGAAATAGAAGCTCCAGCTGTCGACAATGCCGTCCGCCGTCGTCAGCACGCGGCTCGCAGGGTCGGCTTCAGCCACGGCGAAATAGGGATCCCAGATCGCCCAGGCGTCGATGCTTCCGGTCTTGAAGGCGGCTGCCGCGTCCGGCGGCGCAAGATCGATCGCCTCGACGTCGTCGGTGGTCAGGCCTGCCTTGCGCAGCGCCTTCACCGTGAAATTGTGGGCGCTCGAGCCGCGCTTGAAGGCGACACGCTTTCCCTTGAGGTCCTCCAGCGACTGGAGCGGCGAGTCCTTGTGGACGAGGATCGCCGATCCGGTCGAAGGTCCGCGGTAGCTGCCCACATAGAGCAGGTTCCCGCCGGCCGCCTGCGCGAAGAGCGGAGGCACGTCCCCCGTGGGGCCGAAGTCGAGCGACCCCGCGCCGAGCGCCTCCAGCAGCGGTGGCCCGGAGGTGAATTCGGCCCAAGTCACGGATACGCCGCGCGGCGCCAGCCGTTTTTCCAGCGCCCCGGTGCGCTTGGCGAGCGCCAACACGCCGTTCTTCTGCCATCCGATGCGAAGCACGGTCGCCGCTTGCGCCCGCGCGGGACGCAAGCCGGGAAGAGCGAGCGCACCTGCGGCCGCGCCGATGAGACCAAGTGTCTGTCTGCGGGTAATCATGCCCTTGCCCTTTCGTGTGGGAGGATCCTTGGAAAGCGTCAGCTCGCCTTGGGGTGCCAGACGATGTCGGAGATGGTGAGCTTCTTCGGCAGCACGCCGAAGGCGAAGAAGTCATCGGCGAGCGCCTGCTGGTAGGCGACCGCCGCCTCCGGCACGGGACCGACGCTGCCGAGATCGGCTCCTGCGCGCGTGAGCGTCACTTTGGTGATGGCCTCGGGAACGCCTGTGATGGCGGCGAGCGCCTTGGTGGTGTCGTCGAGGTTCGCCTGCGCGGCAGCGCCGACCTTGGCGAGCTCGTCCAGGATTTCGCTCACGACCTCGGGATGCGCGGCGGTGAATTCGCCGTTGCCGAGGAAGTAGCCCCAGGCCTCTACGATCCCTTCGGATGTGGTCAGCAGCCGCGCTTCTGCGTCCGCCTCGCCGATCGCGAAATACGGGTCCCAGATCACCCAGGCGTCAATGCTGCCATTCTTGAAGGCGGCCAGTGCATCCGGTGGCGGCAGGTCCACTTCCTGGATATCGCTCGGCTGCAGGCCGGCCTTTGCGAGCGCCTTGAAGGCGAAATTGTGCGCACTTGATCCGCGCTTGTAGGCAAGCTTCACGCCCTTCAGATCCTCGAGCGACTGGATCTTGGAGTCCTTCTTGACGAGGATGCCGTGGAAGGCGGCCGGGGGCCGGTAGGTCCCGACGTAAAGCAGATTGCCGCCGGCAGCCTGGGCGAAGAGCGGGGGCACGTCGCCGGTCGGGCCGAAGTCGAGAGCGCCCGCGCCGAGAGCTTCGAGCAGCGGTGGCCCGGACGTGAATTCCGACCATGCGATGGAGATGCCGCGGTCGGCGAAGCGTTTCTCGAGAACGCCCTGCTGCTTGGCGAGCGCCAGCACGCCGAACTTCTGCCAACCGATGCGGATCGTCGTGGGGTCGGCGGCAGCGGCAAGGCGTGCACCCGGACCGGTCAGGGCGGCGGCGGCTGCCGAAGCACCGATGAGCGAAAGTGTCTGTCTTCTCGAGAGCATGGTCGTGTCCCCTTTTCTGTTTTCTGTAGTGCGGCCTGCTTCATACAGCGGCTATGGGTCGATACTGTCATTATACATGAATTTAATCGACAATATAGATTGTATGGTTTCCGACCCAATTGAAAATCCATTTCAAAAGACACCATCTTCCGGAAACAGAATTCCATTCCTGTCAAAGCCCAACAGGAAGCATCGCCCGAAGAGAGGTCCGGGTGAGCGACGGGACCACCGTCAGCGGGGTCTTCGGACCGCACGACCTTCCATTTCATCTTGCACGAAGCGACCCGGTGCCCGCTTCGGCGATGCGTATTGTCGAAGCAGTCCGGCGCCATGACACGGCACCCGCATTCGGGTTGCCGGTCGGAAGGCCCATGAGGAAGAGACAGTCGGCGTCACCGCCATCGTCGCGGAACCTGTGCCTTCGCCCCACGCCACATCAGCCGTCGTCGGGAAGCTGGCAGTCGCAAAGGATGGTGGCGTGCGACCTGAGCCCCACCCCGGCTTTTCCCTTCCACCCCGCAGGTGTTTTCGATAAACCTCGGCGGATACAGCATCAGGAGACGAAGCATGGCAAAAGTTGCGTTCATCGGCCTCGGTGTCATGGGCTATCCCATGGCCGGTCACCTCAAGGTGAAGGGTGGGCATGACGTCACGGTCTACAACCGTACCTCCGCCAGGGCGGAGAGGTGGGTTGAAACGTTCGGCGGCAAGGCCGCGGCAACGCCCGCCGAAGCGGCAGAAGATGCCGAGTTCGTCTTTACCTGCGTCGGCAACGACGACGACCTGCGCTCGGTCACAACAGGCGCTGGCGGCGTGCTCGAAGGCATGAAGCCCGGCGCGATCCTGATTGACAATACGACCGCCTCGGCAGAGGTCGCACGTGAACTCGCCGACGCGGCCAGGGCCAAGGGCTGCCGCTTCGTCGACGCGCCCGTCTCGGGCGGCCAGGCAGGTGCGGAAAACGGTGTGCTGACCGTGATGTGCGGCGGCGACCCCGATGTCTTCGAACAGGCAAGGCCCATAATCGACGCCTACGCCCGCATGGTCGGGCTCATGGGGCCGGTCGGCAGCGGCCAGCTCACCAAGATGGTCAACCAGATCTGCATCGCCGGCCTCGTGCAGGGGCTCGCCGAAGGCATCCACTTCGGCAAGAAGGCTGGCCTCGACATCGAGAAGGTCATCGAGGTCATCTCCAAGGGCGCCGCCGGTTCCTGGCAAATGGAGAACCGTCACAAGACGATGAACGCCGGCAAGTATGATTTTGGCTTCGCCATCGACTGGATGCGCAAGGACCTGGACATCGTTCTCTCCGAGGCCCGCCGCAACGGCGCGAAATTGCCGGTGACGGCGCTCGTCGACCAGTTCTACGGCGACGTGCAGGACATGGGCGGCAATCGCTGGGATACGTCCTCGCTTCTCGCCAGGCTCGAGCGCAAATGATTGGCCCCTCCTCCGCCGCGGAAGAGATCGTTGCACATCTCAAAGGCCTGCGCTCGGAGGAGAACATCGCCGGCATGGCCCGCTTCGGCATTGTCACGGACGATGCCGTCGGCCTTTCCAATCCCGACCTGCAGAAGATCGCGCGCCTCGTTAAGAAGGACCAGCAGCGGGCGGAAGTCCTCTGGAGGGGTGGTCTTCGCGAGGCACGCATGCTCGCGCTCTACACGGCCGAGCCTCAGCGGCTGACCGCCGACCTTGCGCGCCTCTGGGCTGCGGATTTCAATTCCTGGGAAATCGTCGACACGGCGGCCGATCTCTTCGTCGAGGCGCGCCTGGAAGGAGTACTCGTGCGGGAGTTCGCCGCTGACGAGCGCGAGTTTGTCCGCCGTACGGCGTTCGCGATGATCGCCGGTGCGGCCGTTCATCTCAAGAAGGAGCCGGACGAAACCTTCCTCGCCTGGCTGCCCCTGATCGAGCAACATGCCGGCGACGAACGCAACTTCGTGCGCAAGGCGGTCAACTGGGCGCTGCGCAACATCGGCAAGCGCAATCAGCGCTGCCATGCGGCCGCCCTCGCTCTTGCCGAGCGGCTCGCGGCCGGTTCCCGCAGCAGCGAACGCTGGATCGGCAAGGATGCCGTGCGGGAACTTCAGTCGGAAAAGGTTCGCGAGCGGCTCGAAAGCCGCGCGTCGCGGTGAGACGAGCGCCGTCGGCCGCTCAGTCGTCGCTACTCTTCTGGTTTTCGACGATCATGTAGTCGAGCGGCAGTTCCGTCGTGTACTTGATCTGCTCCATCGCGAACGAGGAGGAAACGTCGCGGATCTCGATGCGGGCGATCATCCGCTTGTAGAAGGCGTCGTAGGCAGCGATGTCGGGAACCACCACGCGCAGCAGATAGTCGATGTCGCCGCTCATGCGGTAGAACTCGACCACTTCAGGAAATTCGACCACGACCTCGGAGAAGCGCTTCAGCCATTCGGTCGAATGCGAACTGGTGCGGATGGAAACGAAGACAGTGACCTTCGTATTGATCTTGACCGGATCGAGAAGAGCCACGCGGCGGCGGATGACGCCTTCCTCTTCCATCTTCTGGATGCGCCGCCAGCACGGCGTGGTCGATAGTCCCACCTTCTTGGCGAGATCTGCCACGGCAAGTGTTGAATCCTCCTGCAGCAGGCGCAGGATTTTGCGGTCCAGACGATCCATAAACTCCCCCTTGGAAACGAATTTTCTTTCTATACCTATATTTGGCAGAGATGGAAGAAAGATATTTCAAGTCACAAGACTTTTCACACGTCTCTGCAATTCAGGCAGCAACTCCTGCGAAAACCATGGATTGCGCTTCAGCCAGCCGGTGTTGCGCCAGCTCGGATGCGGCAGCGGCAGGACGGCAGGCCTTTCGTTCCTGTCGAGGTGGCGGCGCCACTCCCTCACGGTCTCCGTCATACTCGCGCTACGCCGAGAACCGAGATGCCAGGCCTGCGCATACTGGCCGATGGCGAGAACGAGCTCGATCTGCGGCATTGCCTCCAGTACTCTTGCCCGCCAGTGCGGGGCGCACTCCCGCCTTGGCGGCAGGTCGCTCCCCTTCGCGTCGTAGCCCGGAAAGCAGAAGCCCATGGGGATGATGGCGAACTTCGTGCGGTCGTAGAAATCATCGCGCCCGACGTCGAGCCATGCGCGCAGCCGGTCGCCCGAGGCATCGTTGAACGGCAGGCTCGTCTCGTGAACCCGCAGTCCCGGCGCCTGTCCGGCGATCAGCACCCGCGCTGTCGCCGAAAGCACGGCGACCGGGTTCGGTTCGTGCGGAAGCCGCTTCACCAGTCCTCCCGCCGGCTTGTCCCGGCAGATGCGACAGAGCGCGATCGCAGCGCCGAGGCTCTCGATCTGCCGCACCCTGTCCGCAAGGTCTTCGTTCATAGCCCCATCACTCGATCCCGACGACTCCGAGAATGAAACCCAGCCAGCCGCGCTGCGTAATATGAGGATCCTCCTGCGGGCGTCCGTGAAGCTGCCGCCAGGCCTGCGGCTGTTCGAACGTCCCGCTCCAAAGTCCGCGGTGCTCCGCGCGGGCCACGTCCTCCTCCGCTCCATAGTCCCCATAGGAAACGGCGAGCCCCTCGCGCACCATGATCGCGCCGATGTCGCCTTCGCCGGAGGAGCAGGCCCCGAGCGTTCGCCCGTAGCGGTCGGTCCCGCGGGTCTCGCAGGATACCGTGCCGGTTCGCAGCAACTCCGCGAGCCGGGCACGCGCCGAAAGCCCGCACTTCCATTCGCCGTCGCCGCGCGTGCAGATCTGCGCCAGCTCGGGCGCATCGAATCCGGTCAGCCGGATGCGCACGCCGTTCAGCGTGAGCGTGTCGCCATCGGCCGCGCGCGCGGTGCCGGTCACCGACACGGCCTCCTCGCCTCCGACCCGCATGACGATCAAAAGGACGAGACCCAAGATCGCGCCGGCCGTGACTATGTCGCGCCCCCTGCTCCATGCTTTCCCCACGCCCTGCCCTCACCTTGTCCCATCGAACCAAACTGACGAGAAAGCATTGAATGGTTCGTAAATCACTAATGCGCGGCAGCATCTTCTTAAGGTTTCGCCTCTAGACTTCAACGGATTTCACAACACCCGTGCTTGAGATGACGACCGGCGCCAGCACATCGACCGACAAGATTATCGTCGACAAATCGCGCAGCCATCGCAACAAGGCTGTGTCAAAGACCGTGCGCGCCACTCGCGAACGCCTGCAGATCGCAACGGGCGTCCCCACCGGCTTCGAACGCGAAATGCTGCTCCTGCATATTGCCTCGGCTCTCAACAGCGCCATGGCCATGCCTGTGCTGATCGTGCTCGTTACGGGGATCGGCATCTACCTGTCCAAGGAAGCCTCGCTGATCGGATGGGCGATCCTTGCGCTCAGCCTGCACGCACTCGGGCTCATTGTCGTGCGCTGGGCGCGCAACAGGCATATCACCGTCGCCAACACGAGGCGCTGGCAGCGGCGCCTTCTGCTTGTCCAGCTGTTGATGGGGCTTGCCTGGACGGTGTTTGCCTTCCAGCCCTGCGGTGAGTGTGGCGGTTCCTCCTTCGAATTCTACAAGGGCGCGAGCCTCCTCGTTGCGCTGGCGGTCACGGCCATGGGCACGCTGATGCTGCGCAAGGCCGTGATGTATGCCTTCGTGCCGACCGTGGTGGCGCTTGCCATCGCCGCGATCCGCACGCCGGACCCCGTTCTCATCGGCATGACGGCGATCCTGTCGGCGGCACTCGTCTTCATCGTCTTCATCACACACCGCCTGCGCCAGACGAGCGCCCAGCTCCTGTCCTCTCAGTCGGAGAAGGATGATCTCATTGCCGAGCTCGAGGTCGCGAAATCCATGTCCGACGAGGCACGGCGCCGCGCCGAGGAGGCCAACCTCGCCAAGTCCCGCTTCCTCGCTTCGATGTCGCACGAACTGCGCACGCCGCTCAACGCCATCCTCGGCTTCTCGGAAGTCATGTCGACGGAAGTCATGGGCCCGTTGAACAATGCGATCTACAAGGAATACACCTCCGACATCCACCGCTCGGGCCAGCACCTGCTGAACCTCATCAACGAGATCCTCGATCTGTCGCGGATCGAGGCGGGCAAATACGATCTCTCCGAGGAAGCCGTCCACCTGGTCGAGATCACCGAGGACTGCATCGGCATGGTGCAGCTTCGCGCCCGCGCCAAGAAGATCACCATCTCGGAACAGTTCGAAAGCGAGATGCCCGCGCTCTGGGCCGACGAGAAGTCGATGCGCCAGGTCATCCTCAACCTCCTCTCCAATGCCGTGAAGTTCACGCCACAGGGCGGCGAGATCCACGTGAAGTCAGGCTGGACGGCAGGCGGCGGTCAGTATGTGTCGATCAAGGACAACGGCCCCGGCATCCCCGAGGAGGAAATCCCGATCGTGCTCTCCGCCTTCGGCCAGGGTTCGATAGCCATCAAGAGTGCGGAACAGGGAACGGGGCTTGGCCTGCCCATCGTCCAGGCCATTCTCGCCAAGCACAACGGCGAGTTCATCCTGCGCTCGAAGCTGCGCGAGGGAACCGAGGCGATCGCAATTCTCCCCGCCAAGCGCGTGCTTCAGAGCCTGCCCGCTGTTGAGGAGATCCAGGCGATCGCACCCCGCCGCCGGAGCTTCGCCTGACGTCGGGCGCCGCCGGCACTCACAGGAAGTGCGAGAAGAACACCACGTAGAGCGCGTATCCCGCGTTGGCGACGATGAGGCAGAAGCAGGCGAAGGAACCGAGATCCTTGGCGTTCTTGCCCATCTCGGAGATCTCCGGTGAAACCCGGTCGACGATTTCCTCGATCGCCGTGTTGATGGCTTCGAAGGCCATCATCAGCAGGAACAGGATCGCCATCGCGACGTACTGGAAGAAGGTTGCACCCGAGATCGCGAACGCGACCATCGCGACTGCGAACGCCAGCACCTCGTGGCGGAACGCCGCCTCGCCGAGCAGACGCCGGGCTCCGCCATAGGAGTATGTCGCGGCTGCATAGAGATGGCGCAGCCCCTTGTGCTTCTTGATCGGCCCTTGTTTGTCCATTCGCTTCCCGTCACGCCATTGTGGCTTACAAGCCGCCTCGGCATGGCCCGAATGCGTCGGGCGCCGGTTCGCGGAACATCGTGCACAGCGACCGCGCGAAGGCGCCCGGTGCTGCTGCGCCGCCATCCGGCGGCAGCGGCCATCAGATATTGCAGATGATGGACCGGAGCAAGGGGGCGAAAGCGCGCGGGGCGCGCGATGCTCCGGTCGCGAGCCTTACGCTTCCCGGTTGCTGACGCCCGCCTGGCCGAAGGTCGCCATGCCCGAATGGCAGGCGGCCGCAGCCTTGACGATGCCGGCGGCAAGCGCCGCGCCGGTTCCCTCGCCGAGCCGCATGCCGAGCGCCAGGAGCGGGGTCTTCCCGAGCTTCTCGATCGACTTCAGATGCCCCGGCTCGCCCGAGACGTGCCCGATCAGGCAGTGATCGAGGGCGGACGGATTGGCGGCGCGAAGGATCGCGCCCGCAGCTGTCGCCACGTAGCCGTCGATGATCACGGGGATCTTCTGCATGCGCGCGGCAAGGATGGCGCCGGCCATCGCGGCGATCTCGCGCCCGCCGAGGCGGCGTAATACCTCGAGAGGATCGCCGAGGTGATCGCGATGCAGTGCCACGGCCTTCTCGACTGCGGCGATCTTGCGGCGCAGCACCTCGCCCTCGGATCCCGTGCCCGGCCCCACCCATTCGGCGGCCGTGCCGCCATAGAGCGCGAGGTTGATCGCCGCTGCGATCGTCGTGTTGCCGATCCCCATCTCGCCGATGCACAGGAGGTCGGTGCCGCCGGCAACCGCCTCCATGCCGAAGGCCATTGTCGCCGCGCAGTCCCGCTCGGACAGCGCCGGCTCTTCCGTGATGTCGGCGGTCGGATAGTCGAGCGCCAGGTCGAAGACCTTGAGGCCAAGGTCGTGCGTCACGCAGATCTGGTTGATCGCCGCACCGCCGGCGGCGAAGTTCTCGACCATCTGCGCCGTGACCGAGGACGGGAACGGCGTGATGCCCTGTTTCGTGACGCCGTGGTTGCCGGCGAAGATCGCCACGAGCGGCCGCGTCACCGCCGGAGCCCTGCCCGTCCAGGCCGCGAGCCAGAACGCGATTTCCTCGAGCCTTCCGAGGGCACCCGCGGGCTTCGTCAGCTGCGCGTCTCGTTCGCGCGCCGCCACGAGCGCCGCCGAATCCGGCCCCGGCAGATTGCGCAGCAATTCACGAAAGTCATCGAATGGCAGGCCGCTCGCACTCATCTTGGGGAATTCCTTGTTTTCGGCTTTCAAAAGCAGTCGTCGGTGCCTTCTAATAGAGACCGGAGATGAGTCCGACAACCGCATTTGCGCCGGTCGGTGTCCTCTCCCTGCCATCGCTCGCCCGCGTGACCAGACGACACGCCGGCTCATTCCGGGGGAACCGTCATGACCATGCGCGACTTCATCGACGATACCGCCCGGTCCGTCGCATTCCTCTCCCGCATTCCGATGCCGGAGAAGTATTTCGAGGGCTATGACGGATCGCTCGCCCGCGCCGTCCGCGCCTTTCCCGTTGCCGGCGTCCTTATCGTCTTTCCCGCAGCCCTTTGCCTCGCTCTCGTCCTCGCCCTCGGACTGGATTCCCTTGCGGCGGCGTTCGTGGCGCTCGCCCTGCAGACGCTTCTGACCGGCGCCCTCCACGAGGACGGGCTCTGCGACAGCGCCGACGGAATCGGCGGCGGTCGCGATCGTGAGCGCGCACTCGCCATCATGAAGGATAGCCGCGTGGGCTCCTTCGGCGCCGTCGCGCTCGTGATGTCCTTCGGCCTTCGCGCCTCCGCGCTCGCAGCCGTCCTGCCCGCCTTGTCGTCGATCGCCGCCGCCATGGTCCTCATCGCCGTCGGAGCGATAAGCCGCGCCGCCATGGTCTGGCACTGGTCATCCCTGCCGCCGGCGCGCCCCGATGGCCTCGCCGCCTCGGCCGGCCAGCCGGAGAGCAGCGCCGCCACCTTCGCGTTGGTCAGTGGCGCGATCCTTGCCGTCCTACTCCTTCTCTTCTCCGACACCGGTGTAATTGCCGTACTCTTGCTCCTCACCTTCGTTGCAGGCGCCGTTCTCGTGTTCAGCCGGGTCGCGCTCCGCAAGATCGGCGGCCACACCGGAGACACGATCGGCGCCACCCAGCAGTTCGCCGAGATCGCGGCGTTTCTCGCCCTTGCGCTGGCCCTGTGAGAGCACGATATATTTTGCCACCGGAAACCACATCGGACCGTCCATGGAATCGCCTTGCATCCTCGTCTGCTCGATAGACGACAACACCGGCTACTGTTTCGGCTGCGGACGCACGCGCGAGGAAATCGGCGCATGGACTCTCTATACATCAGAGGAGCGCCGCTCGATCATGGCCTCGCTGCCCGCCCGCCTCGACACGGTCGAGCGCAGGCCGCGCCGTGAAACCCGTCGTGCCCGCATGGCCCGGGAGCGAGGCGAGATATGAAGCGGCTTCTTCTCCTCCTGGCAATCCTCGCCGTGGGGCTCGTCGTGCTCCTCGTCAATCACGGCAGCGGCGAGACGCTCGGCCTCGTGAACGACGATTTCGCGCGCCTCGTCATGCTGGCAAGCTTTGGCACCTTGCTCGCCACCGGCATTCTGGCGAGCCGCCGCAACATCGGCCAGTCTCTGCGCTACGGGGCCATGTGGCTGCTCATCCTCCTGGCACTGGCCGCCGCCTATATCTATCGCTACGACCTGCAGACCGTCGCGAGCCGCATGACCGCCGGCCTCGTCCCCGGATATGCGGTCCAAAGCACCTCCGCCGACGGCACGAGGATCCTCGTCATACACAAGGCCGAAGGCGGACATTTCGAGACCACGGTCGGCGTGAATGGCCAGAGCATCCCCATGGTTGTCGATACCGGCGCGAGCGCCGTGGTGCTGTCCTACGAGGATGCGCTCGAAGTCGGCCTCGATCCGGAGCGCCTGACATTCTCGCTGGCGGTATCGACCGCGAATGGCCGCGCCAATGCCGCGCCCGTCGTCCTCGACGAGGTCGCTATCGGCGCGATCGTGCGCCGCAACGTCCGGGCCATGGTCACCGAGAGGGGCCGGCTGGACCAGAGCCTGCTGGGCATGACCTTCCTCGAAACGCTGGGCTCGGTGGAAATCAGCCGGGACGAACTTCGCCTGCGGGATTGATGCGGGATGCACACCCGCCGGCGTTTACATTCATTCACGATCAGACTCATTCAGACACGGAAGTCGAAACAAGGACAAATTGGTTAACCAAAATATAACTCCTTGTCATTCAATAGTAATTTTGACGAATCCTGCGAACAGCCCTACCCATTGCACATCGCATCCTCCTGTTTGGCTTAGTGGATGGGACTTAACGCAAGGCGCCACGCCAGGAGGGTTCATGACCAGCATCAGTTCGACTTCCACCAGTACTTACCAATACCAGTCCGTATTTTCCCGCTCTGACAAGAATGGCGACGGCAAGGTCACGTCCGAGGAGTTCGTCGCCGCGCGTCCGAGTGACGTCAGCGAGAGCCAGGCCAGCAGCCTCTATTCGAAGATCGCCGGCGACTCGTCCGATGGGCTGACCGAAGACCAGCTGAACGAAGGGCTGGAGGCGGAACGCAAGACCGCCGAGGAGAAGTTCGGCGGCGAGATGATGGCGATGATGCTGTCCATGCAGCAGGGAACCGATACCGGGGTCAGCGATCAGCCACCGTCTTCCGAGGATCTGTTCTCGTCCATCGATGCCGATGGCGACGGCACGATCACAAGGGCGGAGTTCGTGAACGCACGTCCCGAGAACGTCAGCGAGGAAGACGCAACCTCGCTCTTCGACAGCCTGGACAGCGAGGGCACGGGCAGCCTGACCGAGGAACAGTTCGTGGAAGGCCTGGAAGCGAACCGGCCGGCCGGCCCGCCCCCGGGCGGTGCACCGCCGTCCGAGGAGAGCTCCGAGGATGAGACCGAAAGCGCGATCGAGGCCGCATCGCTGGCAGCGACAACGGCCAGCGAGATCCTTGAGAAGCTTCAGGCCGCCATCGCCGCCTACCAGGAATCCCTCTCGAGCGTGGAGGCCGATCTGACGGAATCGCTCTCGGTCTGAACACGCCGATGAGCGCGCGTCCTGCGGCGCAAAGAGGAGCGCTGCAGGACGCACCTTCCTGCCTCTGTCCGGGCGTTGACATCCACAACCCGTGGGTTACCGTGTAATACGCCGAACGACAGAGGGATCCGATGGCAGAGAACGACAAGTCTCAGATATCCCTGCGCCTTCCCACGAAGGTGATAGCCCAGTTCGACCAGATCGCCCAGGTCCTCGAGCGCGACCGGACATGGGTCATGCTCCGCGCGATGAAGCAGTATCTGGAGCAGGAAGGGGCCGAACTTCTGCAGGACGCCCAGGGGCTTTCCGAGCTTGATCGGGGCGAAGCCGCCGATTTCGACGAGATGCTGGACAAGGCGTCGTCCATCATCGATGCCGCCGCGTCCCGCAATGCGAGCCGGGATCGCTGATGGCCCTGAAGCACCTTTCCAAGAGCGCCGAGAGATGGTTTCTCCAGGGCGTCGCGTCCGTCGCCGAAAAGGATCCTCATGCGGCCCGCCAGTTGGTGGCGCATATGCAGAGGCTGCGCGATGTCCTGTCCACCGAACGGGGTGTCCTGCCCGGCACGCGCAAGGTCACCATCCCCCCGCTGGTCTTCACGATCCGCGCCCGCAATGGCGTGGTGGAAATAGCCGCCATCCGCCAGGCAAGACCGAAGAGCACCGGCGAGCTGACCGATCTCGTGCGCGCATCCGAAACGATGACATCGGGCGGCCGCACCTTCTTCGGCCGTAAACTCGACGTGTAATCACCGGATGCGCGGCTGCCACACGTGACGCTCGACGCTGGCGGCAATTCGAGCGCCCGTCGCTCAGCGGGCGAATTGCTTCGCACCGGCCACGCACAGGATGACGGCCACGGTTACCGCCAGCATCGCTCCCGTCACATGCTCCCCGAGGAACGTCGCGGCAAGCGCAAGACCGAAGAAGGGTTGCAGCAATTGCAGCTGCCCCACCGAGGCGATGCCGCCCTGTGCCAGGCCGCGATACCAGAACACGAACCCGATCAGCATGCTGAACAGCGAGACATAGGCGAGCCCCGTCCATGCCGGCGCGCCCACCCCTCGAAGGAGGACGGCAGCAGCAGGAGTGCGAGTGGAGCCATGACTGGGAGAGAGAGCACGAGCGCGTAGCAGATCACCTGCAATCCGCCGAGGCTTCGTGAAAGCTTCGCCCCTTCCGCATAACCGAGCCCGCACACGATCACGGCGGCCAGCATCAGCGCATCACCGAGGGGCGATGCGGACATGCCCTGGAAGAGCGCGAAGCCCGCGACGAGCGCACTGCCGAGACCCGAGAAGAGCCAGAAGGCCGGACGCGGCCTCTCGCCGCCCCGCAGCACGCCGAAGATCGCCGTCGCCAGCGGCAGCAGGCCGATGAAGACGATGGAGTGCGCCGAGGTGACGTGCCTGAGCGCGAGCGCCGTCAGAAGCGGGAAGCCGACGACCACGCCGAGCGCTACGATCGCGAGCGGACGGATCACCGCGCGGGAAGGACGCTTCTCCCCGAACGCCAGCAGCACCATGAGCGCGAGCAGGCCCGCGATCGCCGCCCGCGCCGCCGTCAGGAAGACGGGATCGAACTGCATCACCGCCACGCGGGTTGCGGGCAGCGATCCGCTGAAGATCAGCACTCCGACAAATCCGTTAATCCAGCCGCTCGCCGTCCTGTCCATCGCATGCTCCTGAGATTTTCGGGAGTTTTATCGGATGAACCCCTCGCAGTTCCAGGCACGGAAGTGTACAGTCGAACGAAACTGTTATGAAACAAAAACCAGTACGGATCGGATATGGATCACCCTGCAGGCAGGACCGGGGGCACCCGCGTGGCCGCAGTCATGACGGCGATACGCCAGCGGATCGCGGGCCGCAATCTGACGCCGGGCGACAAGCTGCCCTCCGTCCGTGCTCTTGCAGGCGCGATGCAGGTGTCGACCTCGACGGTGGTCGAGGCCTACGAGCGCCTGGTGGCCGATGGCGCCATCCAGTCCCGACCCGGCTCAGGCTTCTATGTTGCCGGCCAGCTCGCCCCCTCTCCCTTGCCGAGGTCGGACCGAAGCTTGATCGCGCCATCGATCCGTTCTGGATCTCCCGTCAGTCGCTCGAAAGCGACGACAACGCCCTCAAGCCGGGCTGCGGCTGGCTGCCCCCGTCCTGGCTGCCCGAAGCCGCGATGCGGCGCGCGCTTCGCACGCTGGCGCGGACGGACAGTTCCACCCTCGCCGACTATGGCACTCCGCTCGGGCTGCCTGCGCTGCGCCACCTCATCGCACGGCGAAGCGGAGATCGCGGCATCGAGGTTTCCGCCGACCAGATCGTGCTCACCGAGTCCGGCACCCAGGCGATCGACCTACTGTGTCGCTTCCTGATCGAGCCGGGCGATACGGTGCTGGTGGACGATCCCTGCTACTTCAACTTCCAGGCCCTGCTGCGCGCCCACAGGGCGACGGTCGTCGGCGTACCCTATACGCCCGTCGGCCCGGATCTCGACCGTTTCGCCGAGGTCCTCCGCGAACATCGTCCGCGCCTCTACATCACCAACTCCGCGATCCACAACCCGACCGGCGCCGTCCTCTCCCCCGTCGTCGCCCACCGCATCCTCAAGCTCGCCGAACAGTTCTCCCTGACGATCGTCGAGGACGACATCTTCGCCGATTTCGAACACACGCCCTCTCCGAGGCTCGCCGCATTCGACGGCCTTGATCGCGTGATCCATATCGGCAGTTTCTCCAAGACTTTGTCGGCCTCGGTGCGCTGCGGCTTCATAGCCGCCAGAACCGACTGGATAGACGGTTTGGTCGATCTGAAGATCGCCACATCCTTCGGCGGCGGAAGGCTCGCGGCCGAGGTGGTGCTGGGTGCCCTCAGGGACGGCAGCTATCGCAAGCACATGGAGGGGCTTCGCCTGAAGCTTTCCCGCGCCATGACGGAGGTCGGAACGCGGCTGAAGGCCATCGGGATTGAGCCATGGCTGGAACCGCAGTCCGGCATGTTCCTCTGGTGTCGCCTTCCTGATGGCATCGACGCCGCCGACATTGCCCGCCAGGCACTCGCGGAGGGCATCGTGCTCGCACCTGGCAATGCCTTCAGCGTCTCGCAAACGGCCGGAAACTACCTGCGCTTCAATGTCGCCCAGTCGCTGGACGACCGGCTGTTCGATTTCCTGCGTCAGGCGATCGCGCGGGCAGGCTCCAGCGTCGGCGCCACGGGGCGTCCCGCGATCCTCAGTTCTTGAGCTTGTAGCCCGTCTTGAAGATCCAGGCCGTCACCGCGAGGCAGGCCAGCAGGAACGCCACCACCATGGCAAGGCTGATCGCCGGGTTGACATCGGCTATCTCGAAGAAGCTCCAGCGGAAGCCGGACACGAGGTAGAGCACCGGATTGAAATGGCTGACGGTCTGCCAGAAGGGCGGAAGCATGTTGACCGAGTAGAAGCTGCCGCCGAGAAAGACGAGCGGCGGGACAACCAGCATCGGGATCAGGTTGAGCTGCTCGAAATCCTTGGCCCATATGCCGATCATGAAGCCGAACAGGCTGAACGTCACCGCCGTCAGCACGAAGAAGAGGATCATCATCAGCGGATGCGCGATGGTGATGTCGACGAAAAGCGACGCGGTGGCGAGAATGATCGTGCCGACGATCAGCCCCTTTGTCGCGGCCGCCCCCACATAGCCGATGACGATCTCGATCATCGAGATCGGCGCCGAGAGGATCTCGTAGATCGTCCCGGTGAACTTCGGGAAATAGATGCCGAAGGAACCGTTGCCTATGCACTGGTTGAGAAGCGTCAGCATGATCAGTCCCGGCGCTATGAAGGCGCCGTAGGGCACGCCCTCGACCTCCTGCACGCGCGAGCCGATCGCCGCGCCGAAGACGATGAAATAGAGCGAGGTGGAGATAACAGGCGATACGACGCTCTGCAGCAGCGTGCGCCGTGTCCGTGCCATCTCGAATGCATAGATCGAGCGGATTGCCTCGATGTTCATCGCTTCTCCCCCACGAGTTCGACGAAGATGTCCTCGAGTGAGCTCTGGTCCGTCGCCACGTCTTTGACACTGAGGCTTGCCGCAGAAAGCGAGCCCAGCAGTTCCGCAATCCCCGCGCGCTCGCCGGTCGGGTCGTAGTCGTAGACGAGGCGGCGCCCGTCGTCCGAGATCGAAAGCCCGTAGGGATCGAGCGCCACGGGAATGCCCACCACCGGCTCCGAAAGTTCGATCGTCAGCCGCTTGCGCCCGAGCTTGTGCATCAGCGCCGACTTGTCGTCGATCAGCAGCAACTGTCCCTTGTTGATCACGCCGACGCGGTCGGCGATCTCCTCGGCCTCTTCTATGTAGTGCGTCGTCAGGATGATCGTGACGCCGGAGGCGCGCAGGCGCTCGACGAGCGCCCACATGTCCTTGCGCAGGCTCACGTCGACGCCTGCCGTCGGCTCGTCGAGGAAGAGCACTCTCGGCTCGTAGGAGAGCGCCTTGGCGATCAGGACCCGCCGTCGCATGCCGCCCGAAAGCTGGCGCAGCATCGTGTCACGCTTGTCCCAGAGTGACAGGTCTTTCAGGATCCTGTCGATCAGCGCCGGATTGGCCGCCTTGCCATGGAGGCCGCGCGAGAATGCGACCGTGTTGCGGACCGTCTCGAAAGCGTCGAGCGTCAGCTCCTGCGGCACGAGCCCGATGATCTCGCGGGTCTTGCGAAAGTCCTTCACCACGTCGTGGCCCGCGACCGTCACGCTGCCGCTGGTGGCGTTGACGATGCCGCAGATGATCGAGATCATCGTCGTCTTGCCGGCGCCGTTCGGTCCGAGCAGCGCGAGGATCTCGCCCTCCTCTATGTCGAGGCTCACGCCTTTCAGCGCCTCGAAGCCGCCGGCATAGCTTTTTCGAAGATCGCGAATGGAGACGATAGGCGCCATGAAACGGTCCGCTGCGGAGGGAATCTGTTGAAGGGACCACCTATATGGCGCGTTTTGCCGAATTTTTCACCCCGCCCGGTAAAAATCTCGTCGGAGCGCAACCCTGCCGTCGGGAGATCACGGACTGCGCCGGCCCGCCCCCTCACCCGAAGATGCTGTAGAGGAATCGTGCCGAGACGAAGATCAGGAACACGCCGAAGCCGATCTCGAGCTGGCGCTTGGTCATCGCATGCGCAATCCGCACGCCGTATGGGGTCACGAACCAGGTCACGGGAATGATGAGAAGCACGGCGATCCAGTTGATGAAACCGGTCGAGAACGGCGGCAGGCCCGCTTCTCCCCAGCCTGCAAAGGCATAGCCGAAAAGGCCGGGGATGGAGATGAGCACGCCCACGCCCGCCGAGGTTGCCACCGCCTGGTGCATCGGCCGGCCGAAGAGCGACATGAAGGTATTGTTGAGCACGCCGCCGCCGATGCCCATCAACCCCGAGAGCACGCCGATCAGAACGCCCACCAGCCATTTCCAGGGATTGCGCGGCAGGTCCTCGGCGATGTGCCAGCCGGGCCTGTTGAACAGCATGCGCAACGCCACGGCAAAGGCGATCACCGCGAAGATCAACCGGAGCTCCCGGCTGGAGGCGGACGCAGCGATCACGGAGGCGAGGATGGCGCCGAGCGGAACCGCCACGATCCAGCCCCTCAGAAGCGTCATGTCGACGGCCGCCCGTTTGCGATGGGCAAGGAAGGAGCGCAGCGACGTCGGCACGATGATGGCGAGGGAGGAACCGACCGAGAGGTGCATCCGCACCGCCTCTGGCACGTCGAGGTAGCCGAACACCTGGTAGAAGATCGGCACGAGGATCGCCCCGCCGCCAATTCCGAAGATGCCCGCCAGCAGCCCCGAGACGACGCCTGCGGCAAGGAGGGCGAAAGTGAAAACGGCAAGATCGATGACGGGCGGCATGCGGTCTCCTGGCAGGCGGCGGCCGAATCGGCATGCAACCGGAAGGATCGGTTTTCCCCTTCAACTGTCATGAAACCGTGATGCTTTTCAATCAATCTCTCCGCGAGGCGAGGAGAATGCCGCCGCCGCCCTGCCCCACCCAGGCGTCTCCTCATCCGCGGATACGCGGATATCGCCTCTGCTTCGCCAATGTCCGGGCGAAGGCTGACGGATGATCCGTCCACCGCACGCTTCCCGCCCCGGGAAGCTGTCGCATGCCCTCCACGCCCCAGTGGAGGGTTCAGAGAATGCCTATTGAGTGAATACGCGCGGCAACATACCCCTTCGCCGCAAACACCTCGACCGGCCTCGCGCCGGTCTTTTTTTGGCGACCGGCCGCTGCCCTACAGCGAGCAGTGCCTGCGACCGGACTTGCGCGACCGGAGGTCGAAGTGGAAGTGGTCGCCGTGATAGCGGTCGCCGGGACCGAGCACGGTGTTGAAGTATTTGCAGCTGTCGCTGCGCACCGCCTTCAGCAGCCCCTTCTCGCGGAAGGCGAAGAAGCTCTTCTTGCGCACGTCGATTTCCTTGCCGGTCTTCAGCGTGATGCTGCCGAGGTCGATCGCGTTGCCGCGCGCATGCTCCGACATCGGATTGCCGGGCTGGGAATTCATCGTCCGGCACGAATAGGACGACATCTGGTGGATCGACTTGATGCCGGAGAGGTAGCGCATCCGCGCGGCCGGCACGAGTTCGTTCCTGACCCACTGCGCGAACGCTTCGGTGATCTGGCAGTTGACCGTTGCCGCCGGCTTGATCTGGATCCCGCCGGAAAGCCCCGAGACCTCGATCGGATGGTCGATCCCGCAGGAACGTCCCTTCGAGATCGGCGGGACGTCGCGGAACTGAACGCCGAGCCGCTGCAGCCGCTGGCGGCAGGATTTCTCTGATGCCGACATGCCCCCCATGGTTTCGGGTACCGACATGGGGTTGCTGAGCCGTGGCAGGAAGGCGACCTGCTGCTCCTGCGCGGGTGCGGCCATGCTGCCCTTGCGCGGCACGACGATGCGGCCGGCATCCTCGCCGGAAAGCCCCATCTCCTCGCCGGCTTCGGGCATGGGAACGCTCACGGGTTCTCCCACCTGCTGCGGGTTGTCTGTCCCGATCCCGTCCACCGTGACCGCCGTCGCATTGCCCTCGGCAATCTCCTCCGCCTGTGCCTGCGCCAGCCCCTGGACCGGCTCGACGCCGAGCGCCGCGTCCATGTTGACGCCGTTTTCCGGAATTTCGAGGCTGCCTGCATCCATCGAAGCCTGCTGCGTGCGCCCCAGCGCCTCGTCGCTGTCGATCCGCGGCAGCTGTCCGCCACCTGCCGACGCCTGCGCACCCGCATTCCCGATCGGCTGCATGCCGTCATCTGAAGGCATTTCTGCCAGGCCGGACGTTCCGAGGGAACCGGCGTTCCGCCGCGCGGAGGCAACGGGCGTCCCGGCGCTCGGATAGGCCGACGCATCGTTCGACATCTGCACCTGAGCGGCGGGCGTAATCGCGTTCACGGTGTTCTGCCCGTCGATCTCGTCGGGCGGCACCAGTCCGCCGGCGGTGCAGGCGGCGAGCATCGTCGCGCTCATGAAAAGCCCGATCGGCCTGCGAAGGGAAGTAACTAACGCCATACCAACCGTCCCTTTCGCTCCGCGACCATCCGTGCCGTGTACCCCATTGCGGGATTGCGCGGCCTTGTCCTCCGCGATGGTGAAGCCGCGATGTGTCCGCTTCGGGTCCGCACGCGCCGGGCGCGTGGTCGCAAGGCTACGCGCTTGCAAGACAATGAAAATTTACCGCAACAGGGTAAATGAAGGGTTTCGCCGCGATCCCCGCTTTCGGGGCTGCAGCCAATTCCTGATGCCGTGGCGCGCCGTCCCGCCTTCTTCCTGCCAACAAAAAACCCGGCGCTGGCGGCGCCGGGTGAGGCAGGAATATCCGGCGATTATGGTGTCATGCCGCGCGGCGCATGGAGCTCTGGCTTCGCGTCCGGTTCAGCCGGAAGTTCTGCAGGAGCGTCTTGAGCTGGTTGCTTTCCTGGGTCAGCGTCTGTCCGGCGGCGTTGGTCTCTTCCACCATGGCCGCGTTCTGCTGCGTCATCTGGTCCATCTGGTTGACGGCGGTGTTGATCTCCTGCAGGCCGACCGCCTGTTCGCGGGCCGCCGTGGCGATCGAGTTCACCTGGTCGTTCACCTTGTTGACCAGCACCTCGATCTCGCTCAGCGCATCGCCCGTCGAACGCACGAGCGACACGCCGGTGTTCACCTCGATCGCCGAGTTGCTGATCAGCCCCTTGATCTCCTTGGCTGCGTTGGCTGAACGCTGGGCGAGCTCGCGGACTTCCTGTGCGACCACCGCGAAGCCGCGACCCGCCTCGCCCGCACGGGCGGCCTCCACGCCCGCGTTGAGGGCGAGCAGGTTGGTCTGGAAGGCGATTTCGTCGATCACCCCGATGATCTGGCTGATGCGGTTCGATGCCTCCTCGATCCGGCTCATCGCCGAAACCGCGTCGCGCACGATCGCGCCGGACTTGCCCGCGCTGTCCTTGGTCACCGCGACCATGCGGCTCGCCTCGGCGGCGCGCTCGGAGGCGCTGCGCACGGTGGCCGTGATCTCGTCCAGCGCCGCCGCCGTCTCCTCCAGGGAGGCCGCCTGCTGCTCAGTGCGGTGCGAGAGGTTGTTCGCGGCCTCGGCAATGCCGCCGGCGCTGCCGTGCACGATCTCGGTCGAATGCGCGATCGCGTCGATGACGCTGCTCAACGATGCGACTGCGCGATTGAAGTCGTCGCGAAGCTTGGCATATTCAGGCGCGATCGTGTCGATCGAAGCCGTAAGATCCCCGCCGGCAAGGCGCTCCAGCGCTTCGCCGATGGTGTGCATGGCATTCGCCTGGCTGTCGCTGACGGCCTGCTGGCGGCGCTCGCCATCGAGCCGCTGCGCATCGAGCCGGGCCTGCTGCTCGCCCTCGCGCAGCCTTAGTGCAGTGCGCTCGCGCACCGAGTCCTTCAACACGGACACGACCTGTGCCATCTCGCCGATCTCGTCGCGGCGGTCGGTCTCCGGTACCTCTCCCGAGACGTCTTCCTCCGAGATCGCCCGCATGGTGTTCTTCAGGCGGTTGATCGGCAGCACCACGCTGCGCACGATGGCATAGGCGAGCAGGATGATGGCGACGGCGCCGATGGCGAGGATCAGCCCGGCCTGGATCGCATTCGCACGGAAGAGCGCTGACAGATCGTCCGCATAGACGCCGGTGCCCACGACCCAGCCCCAGGGAGCGAACCCGGCCACGTGCGAGTATTTCAGCACCGGCTCCTCGAAGCCCGGCTTCGGCCAGTAGTAGTCGACGAAGCCGTTGCCTTCGGCCTTCGCCACGCGGGCGAATTCCTGGAAGATGTGCTTGCCGGTCGGGTCTTTCATGCCCGACTGGTCCTTGCCGTCCATCTCGGGCTTCAGCGGATGCATGATCACGCGGGCGTCGAAGTCGTTGATCCAGAAATAGCCGTTACCCTCGTAGCGCAGGGCGCGAACGGCATTCATCGCGCGGGCCTGGGCCTCTTCGCGGGTGAGTTCCCCCTTCGCCTCGAGGCCTTGGTAGTAGGCGAACATGGCGACGAGGTTTTCGTCCATCGCCCGAAGCTTGGCCTTGCGTTCGGCCACCATCGCATCCTGGTGTTGATAGAGCGAGAAGGCGAGCGCACCGGCGAACACCGCCAGCGCAAGCCCAACGAGCAGATAAAGACGGGTCGAGATTCTCAGACTTTTCACAACGAACTCCAGCACAGCTGGGCGGGCGCCCACTCAACTGACGATCGTCAGGAAATTCCGTTAAATTCCACTAAATTTGCATCTATTAAAATTGCAGACGGCGGCCGCTCGGCGAAAATATTCGGCGTTGTGGAGCAAGTGCCACAAGAGATGCCGATGAAGGCTGAAACTATCTCCCGGGAGTGACGGCAAGATGGACGAACAGCGGCTCGAAATCGTCCGCCTCGAAAGTCGGAAATCGGCATTCGGAAAGGTGATGGGGCTGCGCTAGGCTTGAGGCATTCTCACAACACGCCCCTTGCGGCCTCTCCGCGGTCATTGCGTGTCGGCCGTCGACCCGCCCAGCAAGCCGGCCTTGCTTGCTCCGTCACGAAATGTGGTGAGCGCCTCGTCTGACGTTACGGGCCAGTTTTGGATGTAGGCTTCGACCGAGAAGTTCGGAAACTCGCTGCGGATGCGCCCGACCAGTGCCGTTGATTGATCCGTTCGCCCGAGCCTCGCGTTCGCCATCGCCCGGATCATCAGTGACTCGCCATGGACCGGAGCCTTCATGGCGGCGTTGATGGCGTCCTGGTCGTGTCCTGCGACATATTCAGCGACGGCCAAGGCCGCATGGTACCAGGATGGTGCGCTCGGGTTAAGGCGCAGGGCGTGCTTCGCCAGTTCCACGGACCGAACAGGGTCCCCGACCACCAGTGGGAGGTTGTATGCGATAAGCGCCAGGTTGTCCGCATCATTTGGAGCCAGATCGATGGCCCGCTCGAAGTCGTCTTGGGCGCCTGTCATGTCGCCATCCGCTGCTCGGAGCGTAGCGCGTTGTCCGAGGGCTACCCAATCGTTTGGGTCCAGTTGAAGAGCACGCAGTGTGTCCTGGCGAAACATCCCCATGGCCCCTTTCACGTCGTCGGTGAACCCGAGTGTTCCGGCCATCGAGTACGCAATCCCGAGTTCGCTCCAGGCCCGCGCAAACTCAGGATCGATTTTCACTGCTTTTTCCAGATAGTCGATGCTCGCAAATACGCCTTCCTTGGTGCCGAGTTGGAGGCTGTCGGTGCCGAGCAGATAGAGATCGTACGCATCAAGGCTTGCAGGCGGTTTCCGTCGGGCGATCTCCCTGTCGCTTTTGGCGATTTCACCGGTCCGTGGTGACGCCAGGCTGCCCACGACCCTGGCGGTGATCTCATCCTGAACCGCGAACAGGTCGCTACTCGAACGGTCATATCGCTCTGCCCACACGTGCGACCCGGTGGCAGCGTCGATCAGTTGAGTGGTGACCCGGAGATCGTCGCCACGATTCTGTACGCTGCCCTCGAGGACATAGCGAACACCGAGCTCGCGTCCGATTTTCCTCACGTCCCCCTCATCCTCGTACCCGAAGCTGGATTGTCGCGCGGTCACGAAGATTTCTGGATGTCTCGCCAGATCGGTAATGATGTCCTCGCTCAGGCCGGTCGCGAACCTCCCCCAACGCGCGTCGCCGTCGAGTGCATCGAACCGAAGGACGGCGATCGTGCGTTTCGCGTTTGGCTGATCATCGGAAGACCAAAGCCACCAGCCAAGGCCCAGCAATGAGAAGAGCGCCACAAAAGCCGCCGCTCCCCAACCGGCATGCCCGAGGTGCGGCCGCAGTCGCAAACGCCACGGTGGTCCCGAGCCTGGAAGGCGCAATCGGTATGTTCGGACCGGTCGTGCGATGTTCTTGACTTGCTGGGCCCCGACGTAGTCGATCGGAAACTCCAGCTTACCCTGCAACTGGTCATAGGCCGTACCGGAAACCAGTATTCCTCCGGGTTCGCAGAGCTGTTCCAGGCGAGCCGCGACGTTGACCCCGTCGCCGAAAAGGTCGTCGCCCTCGGCGACCACATCTCCGAGATTGATCCCGATGCGAAGGACCACTTGCCGATCTGCGGGAACCTCGAGCTGCTGCGCCGCGAGAGCTGCTTGGACATCCACCGCGCAAGCCACGGCTTGGACCACCGAGGCAAACTCGATGATGGCGCCATCCCCCATAAGCTTGACGATATGGCCACCATGCTTTGAGAGAAGCGGATCGAACACTTCGCTGCGAAGCGAGCGCAACGCAGCCAATGTGGCCGCCTCGTCGGCTTCCATCAAACGCGAATACCCTACAATGTCGGCGGCCAATATCGCCACCAGACGGCGCGCCCGTTCTTCCATGTGGCACCCCCGTCGGCTCCGTGTGGGCGGGCCGATAGGCCATATTCTACGCCGCTCAGGTCTTGCAGACGAGTGTCTGGTTGCCGATGTGCCGCCCGACCGCGCATCCGTGGCCCCTCACCTGGCCAAAAGAGAGAGCGGTCGGAAAGATGGCCGCGTAGGAGGCCCCCGGAATACGCTATCCCCGGAAGAGGCAGGCTGCCCGGGCGGGGCTAAGGATTTTGTGGAGCGCGGGATCGTCTTCTTCTCCTCGTCCGGATCCGCTAAAGAGGATTCTGACGCAGCACGGAGTAACATGCGATGCCCGATTCCACCCGTCCCGTCGGCGAACTGACGCTGAGAACCCTCGCCATGCCGGCCGATGCCAATGCGGCCGGCGACATCTTCGGCGGCTGGGTCATGTCGCAGATGGACCTCGCCTCCGGTATCCGCGCGGCCGAGCGCGCCGGCGGACGTGTCGTTACGGCGGGCGTCAAGGAAATGGCCTTCAAGCTGCCAGTGAAGATCGGCGACACGCTCAGCGTCTACACGCACATAGACAGGGTCGGCCGCACCTCGATCACGCTCCTCGTCGAAGCCTGGGTCCAACGCTATCTCACCGGAAAGCCCGAAAAGGTAACAGCCGCGACTTTCGTGATGGTCGCCCTCGACAAGGAAGGTCACCCAACCCCCGTCCCGGCGGACTGAACGGAGGACGAATGGAGCCCCACGCACCGGATCCCGCCCTCTTCGGCCATATCCGTGTTGTCATCGGCATGGTGATCAGCCTCAGCATGGCGCGCCTGCTGACGGGGCTTGCCACCTTCGTCCAGCATCCGGGAAAGGACAGGCCCTACTGGATCCACCTCGCCTGGGTGCTGTCCATGTTCCTGTTCATCCTGCATTTCTGGTGGTGGGAGTATCGGCTGCCGACGCTGACGGTCATCGGCTTCGGCGTCTACCTCTTCCTCATCTGCTATTGCTGCCTGTTCTTTTTTCTCTGCGTGCTGCTATTTCCTGCCTCGATCGAGGAATACGGCAGCTACGAGCAGTATTTCATGTCCAGGCGGAAATGGTTCTTCCTGTTGCTCGCCCTCACCTATGCGGTCGATCTGCTGGATACGGCGCTCAAGGGCACCGCCTATTTCGGATCCTTCGGATATGAGTATCCGGCCCGCAACCTCGCCTACATCGTCCTCGCATGTATCGCCGCATGGACCGCCAATCGCCGGTTCCACGCGGCCTTCGTCACGCTGGGCCTGATACATCAGGTGAGCTGGATCTTCAGGGCCTTCGACATCCTCGATTGACCCTCGCGCGGCCGTTTGACGGCAGTGGGCGCGATCCTCAGGCCTTGAACACGAACGCGGCACCGGCCGCGATCAGCGCGAAGCCGATGAGGTGGTTCCAGGTCAGGCTTTCTTTGAGCCAGAACACCGAGAAGCCTGCGAAGACCAGCAGCGTGATGACCTCCTGGATGGTCTTCAGCTGGGCCGCCGAATAGAACTCGTGGCCGATCCGGTTGGCCGGCACGGCGAGGCAATACTCGAAGAAGGCGATGCCCCAGCTCGCCAGTACCACCACGTAGAGCGGCGCCGACTTGAATTTCAGATGCCCGTACCAGGCGAAGGTCATGAAGATGTTGGACAGGCACAGCATGATGATGGGCCTGATTGCGGCGGAGCTGAGGCTGGAAAGCATGGCGAATCCTTGGTGCGGGAAGATTTTTCCGGCTAGGCGAGTTCTCGCGATGCGTCAAGCAGGGTGATATGGCAATTTCCGGGCGCAGCCCTCTCGCCGCCGAGACGCGCCGCATCGCCGTCGGAGGCGTTTCGCATCGCGCAGACGGCAATACTCTTGATTGACTTCATTTTTTTCGGCAATGTGCTGTAAGTATTGTCGAGAGACCAGGTTTTTATCGACTCTGTTCGACCCTCCGCGGCGCATTGAAGCAACAGCTGCCAGTTGGTCTCATCTCCATTTGAAGAGTTGCAGTTCTTAGCAGACGCGAAGTTGACAGACCGGACAGGGAGCTTGTCAATGCGGCAGTCGGTAAAGATGCTTGCACGTGTTGCCCGCGCCGCTGCGGTGTCGGGCGCAGTGTTCCTGTATGTGGCGGGCGCCCAGGCTCAATCCTGCGCGGACGGCAGTGCCGGAGCGCCTGTCAATCAGCCGTCCACGACCTGCGGCAGCGGTCTCGCGCGCTTCCTTCAATGTTCCAACGGCCCGGACGTTTTCGTCTCCTGCGTCGCCAGCAACAAGAAAACGAATAGAACAGTGGAGACCCCCGTCAACAAGAAGAGCGGTTCGACCGAAACGAAGGGTGGTGCCGGTGGAAAGACCCCGCCGGCGCGCACCGAAGGGAATCCCTGAGGGGAGCGCTCAATCATGGCGGAAGTTCTGCATCCCACACCCGCCCCCGAAGAGCCACCCGCGCAACGCTCGGGCCTTATGGCAGGATTGCGGAAGTTTCTCGGCTTCGGCGCGCTTGGCATCGGGGCGCTGGTTCTCTTTTACCTCTTCTATGTCTTCGGACTCCCGGATTTTCAGTTCTGGAAAGCCCCGGGACAGATCTATGTCGAGAGCCCCGAGGTCTACACGCGTGAGCGTCTGGTCAACGACCGCTACCTGCAGGCGGCCTGGCTGAACAGGAAGCTGCAGGACCTCGACGGAGCGACCTTCGGCGCAGACATCGCCAGGTCGTCGCTCTCGATTTCGGCGGGAAGCGAAACGCAGGAAGCGGCGGCGGCGCCCGTGGCGAAGACCGCAACGGCCGCCAGCGCCGGGAAGCCCGCGACTGCGGCTGGCGCCGGGAGCACCGCCGCCCAACAGGGCGGAGAGTCCGCGCAACCGCAAAGGACCGACTTCCCCTACGACATCGACTACGATCTGCGGGCGGCGATGCGCGACAAGATCCGCCAGGACATCATCGAGAACATGCTCGATGACCGCCACGATCTGACCGGCAACTCGCTGGTCGCGCTGAAGTTCGACACCACCGTCCTCAAACGGTCAGGGGCCCGTTACAACGCCAAGGTCACCGTCAAGGTGACAGCGGAGAAGATGCTGCCCGCCACGGAAAACGAAACGTCGTCGGTGGAGTCCAAGTTCATCAACGCCTACTACCTGACGCCCGCCAATCTCCTCGAGGACGAGACGCACAGCCTGCATCGCTCCTACATCCAGTATGGCCGCTGGCTGGCCAATCTCGAATACAGGCTGAACGTTCAGCTCGTGCGCGCCTGCCAGCGAAAGCTGGACGAAGCCGGCATCCGGATGCCCGTCGAAGGCGTGAGCTTCAGCGAGGGCGGTGTGCGCGAAATGTTCCGGGAGAGCCTCTACAAGGTTCTCTCCGTCCACAGCGACTTCGATTTTCCCGAGACGATCCAGGGCTTCGTGCCGCTTCCGGAGCCGTGGTCCGGGGTGCTCGTTCTCCAGTACAAGAACGCAATGGCGGCGGAGGGGCTCTGCTCCGAGGTCAAGCTCACCGTCTTCCCCGTCGATGCCTCGATCTACACGCTCGAGTCGGACGACCCGGCGGAACTCGACGAGGTCTTCAGCCGCATCGCGCTGCCGACGTCGAAATTCGCGCCGATCACCCGCGACGACGTCAGGCACCGCATCTACTTCACCCCGCGGCGGATCACCTCTTCGACCGCCCTGCCCCTTCCGGGATCGGTCTACGGCCTGTCGCCGGAGTTCTACGACCTGTTCGACAAGAAGGACGCCCGGGACATCTTCTCCCTGACGCCGGCCGAGCCGTTGTGCATCCCACCGATCGCCGCGCCGACCGGCAACCGCGATCTCGAGGAGCGAGCCGCCATGCCGGTCCAGTTGGGAAGGGAATGCAAGCCCGACGACTTCTTCCCGAAAAAAGGAAACCTGACGTCCATCTATTTTCCGGCCGGATACTTCAGTTTCCTGAAGCGGGTGGAGAAGTCCGACTCCTATCTCTATTCGCTCATCCCCAACGGTTCATCGACCGCGCGCATCCTGTCGAAGTCCGCAAGTCTGAGGCTCAACATCCAGACACCCGATCCCGGCGGGGCCGCCGGCCTTTCCGGCCTTCTCGGTCATGAGACGCAGGAACAGGTCTTCGACACGGAGCCGGAGATCGTCACCTTCGGAACGGGCGGCGGGAGCGATGCGATCGAGTTCGGCTGGATTTCCGCCGGCAAGCCCGCCCACGCAAGGCCCGAAGGCTTTTCCCAGACGGCCCTTCTGTCCGTGCCCGCTTGGGCCGACGAGATCGTCGCGGAAGTCACGCCGAGCTGGATCGACGAGAGCGGCGAGGAAGCCTTCTCGCTGCCTTCCAAGAAATACCCGATTCCCGTGCCGCCCGACTACGAGATCTTCGATGCGTTTCTCGCCGACGGCGAGGTCTACAGGCGGCCGAACATCGACGAGCAGCTTTTCGACAGGAACGTCGTCCTGCACACGGGCCGCAAGGGCTCCGTGATCATTCCGGGCATCCGGCTCTGGCGAAGCACCGTCGTCACTCTCGGCAGCCAGAAGGCCGACGAGATCTTCGTGCTTCCGGACATGAAGGGCGTGATCGCCACCTTCAACATCATCGAGAGCAATTACGACGAGCAGAGCGCCTGCAAGGACGTCCCCGTCGGAAGCTCGGCTCCCCAGGTCGCCGCCACGGAACCCGTCGGGCCGACGCTCAGGCGGTGCAGCTACAAGCTGCCGCTCCGGGTCTGGACCAGCGAGGGCATGGACGCGATCGACGATGCCGTCACCATCGTCGACCAGCCGGCAGTCGAGATCAGGCAGGCGGAATCGCCGCCTTCCACGGTGCAGGCCGAAGTCGCAACGCCGAAATGACGCGACGTCCGGATCTCCCGGGCGCATGCTTATGGAAACAACGCAAACGGATGAGAGGAACGCCATGAACCTGAAAGCATCCACAGCCCTCGTTCTGGCGACGCTGATCGTCAGCGCCGCCCAGCATTCACAGGCGATCGTCGGACGCGAAATGGCGCAGGCCCTGGGGTATCATTGCTCCACTCAGCAGGGCGTGTGCCAGATACCGCCGGCCATCCTCGGCTCGATCTGCTCCTGCGGAGACGCCCAGGGCGTCGTGGTCCCGTGACCGGCGACGGCACGGACGGGCTCAGCCCGTCTGTGAGCGGAGGCCTCCCGGAGGTCGGGGGAGCGCGCAGCCCGGCTCCCCGGCCCGCGCCCTGATCGCGCGCCACCGCCGGGCCCGGTCCTCGTGAGCCTCTGGTCCCGGATCCCGCATGCCGAACGTGCCCGGCCGCGTCCGCCCCTGTTCCGGTGCCGGGAGAACCGCGCGCGGCGTGCAATCCGTTTCCCTTTTGTACTCTTTGCCTCTTTCCTTTCGTCCTGACTCTCTCCATATTCCCGCCATGGCCAGATCACCGAAAAAACCGTCGCCCTCGAGCCCAGGCTTCGAGGAAGCCCCGCAAGCGTCCTTTGAAGGCGCTCCCCTCTCCGGCAGCGTGTCCGACTGGGTGAAGCAGCTTGAAGCCGAGGCGGAGGCCTCCTCCATCGAGACGCAGCGCCAGATCGCCTCCAAGGCCGGAAAGCACCGCAAGAAGGTCGAGATATCGGCCTCCAAGACATCCCGGGGCGTCTCGATCGGCGGTTCGACGGACCCGAAGACGCGCACCGCGGCCGGTCTCAACCCCGTCGCCGGTCTCGACGTCTCGCTGGAGGAGGCCGACAAGCTCACGTCCGGATCCGGCGTCACCGCGACGGTCGAGGCCCTGTCGAAGCTGATCGAGTCCGGCAACCCGCTTTTCAAGGACGGCAAGCTCTGGACGCCGCACCGCCCTGCCCGGCCGGAAAAGTCGGAAGGCGGCGTGCCGATACGCATGATGAGCGAATACCAGCCGGCCGGCGACCAGCCGACCGCCATCAAGGACCTCGTCGAGGGCCTGGACAATGGCGAGCGCTCGCAGGTCCTCCTCGGCGTCACCGGCTCGGGCAAGACCTTCACCATGGCCAAGGTGATCGAGGCGACGCAGCGCCCCGCCGTCATCCTCGCGCCGAACAAGACGCTCGCCGCCCAGCTCTATTCGGAGTTCAGGAACTTCTTCCCGGAAAACGCGGTCGAGTACTTCGTCTCCTACTACGACTACTACCAGCCCGAGGCCTACGTTCCGCGCTCCGACACCTACATCGAGAAGGAATCCTCGATCAACGAGCAGATCGACCGCATGCGCCACTCGGCGACCCGCTCGCTGCTCGAACGCGACGACTGCATCATCGTCGCCTCCGTCTCCTGCATCTACGGTATCGGTTCGGTCGAGACCTACACCGCCATGACCTTCCAGATGCAGGTCGGCGACCGGCTCGACCAGCGCCAGCTGCTGGCCGACCTCGTGGCCCAGCAATACAAGCGCCGCGACATGGATTTCCAGCGCGGCTCGTTCCGGGTGCGCGGCGACACCATCGAGATCTTCCCGGCCCACCTTGAGGATGCCGCCTGGCGCATCTCGATGTTCGGCGACGAGATCGACGCGATCACCGAGTTCGACCCCTTGACCGGCCAGAAGACCGGCGACCTGAAGTCGGTGAAGATCTACGCCAATTCGCACTACGTCACCCCGCGCCCGACGCTCAACGGCGCCATCAAGTCGATCCGCGAGGAACTCAAGCTGCGGCTCGCGGAGCTGGAGAAGGCCGGCCGCCTGCTGGAGGCGCAGCGCCTGGAGCAGCGCACCCGCTACGACCTGGAAATGCTGGAGGCCACCGGCTCCTGCCAGGGCATCGAGAACTATTCGCGCTACCTGACGGGCCGCAGGCCCGGCGAGCCGCCGCCGACCCTCTTCGAATACATCCCGGACAACGCGCTGATCTTCATCGACGAGAGCCACGTCACCATCCCGCAGATCGGCGGCATGTACCGTGGCGACTTCCGCCGCAAGGCGACGCTCGCCGAATACGGCTTCCGCCTGCCCTCCTGCATGGACAACCGGCCACTCCGCTTCGAGGAATGGGACGCCATGCGCCCCGATACCATCGCCGTGTCCGCGACGCCGGGCGGCTGGGAGATGGAGCAGTCCGGCGGCGTCTTCGCCGAGCAGGTCATCCGCCCGACCGGCCTGATCGACCCGCCCGTCGAGGTCCGCTCGGCAAAAACCCAGGTGGACGACGTCCTCGGCGAAATCCGCGAGACCGCCGCCGCCGGCTACCGTACCCTCGTCACCGTGCTCACCAAGCGCATGGCCGAGGACCTGACCGAATACCTGCACGAGCAGGGTGTTCGCGTGCGCTACATGCACTCCGACATCGACACGCTGGAGCGCATCGAGATCATCCGCGATCTGCGCCTCGGCGCCTTCGACGTGCTGGTCGGCATCAACCTCCTGCGCGAAGGCCTCGACATTCCCGAATGCGGCTTCGTCGCCATCCTCGACGCCGACAAGGAAGGCTTCCTGCGCTCGGAAACGTCCCTCATCCAGACCATCGGCCGCGCGGCGCGAAACGTCGATGGCAAGGTCATCCTCTATGCCGACCAGATCACCGGGTCCATGCAGCGCGCCATGGACGAGACCGGCCGCCGCCGTGAGAAACAGGTGGCCTACAACGAGGCGAACGGCATCACTCCGGAATCGGTGAAGGCGAAGATCTCCGACATCCTCGACAGCGTCTACGAGCGCGACCACGTTCGCGCCGACATATCAGGCGTCGGCGGCAAGGGATTTGCCGAGGCCGGCCACCTTGTCGGCAACAACCTCAAGGCTCACCTCGAGGCGCTGGAGAAGCAGATGCGCGACGCCGCCGCCGACCTCGACTTCGAGAAGGCCGCCCGCATCCGCGACGAGATCAAGCGCCTCAAGGCGGCCGAACTCGCCACGATGGACGACCCCATGGCACGGCAAGAGGCGCGGAGTGCCGAAGGCACGACGGGGAGCAAGGCCGATGCGGCGCGCAATGCCGAAGGCGGCGACAAGGCCCCGTCAGGTTCCCTGTTCCAGAAACCCTCCCTCGACGACATGGGTCCCGGCACAGACACGGAAGTCCCATCAGGGAAGTCGCTGTTCCGCAGGAATTCCCTCGACGAAATGACCGTCGGGCGGACCGAGAAACCGGTGACCGGACACATCCCTCAGAAGCCGGATGCGGACACCAGAGCGCAGCGCAGCGGACAAGCGTCCGCCGCCGATCGTTCGGCGTCCCCGGGCAGCGCCGACAGCGTGAGCGAAAAGAATGACCCCCGCCCGCTCGTCCGCGGCAAGATCGGCGCCGGTTCCTACGAGGACCCGGGCGAACAGAAGCGCAAGGGCCGGACGAAGGGCAAGACGGGACGGCCGGGGCGGTGAGCGGTGTTGCTTTCTTGCTACCTCAACTTTCGTCATACGAGTCTTTCATGATTCGCCTATAAGATAAAATTGGGTACGATCACGATCGAAACCATGGCTATTCCGGATGATCTCCAAACCAATGAATATTGAGAACATCTCGGTATTATACAGCAGATAGTATCAGCCAATTTCGAAGGGCTAAAAATAAATGAAATCCATCGCTTTCTTCAATAACAAAGGCGGAGTGGGGAAAACTACACTTTTGTGCAATGTCGCCGCATACCTAGGAAATAATCTGAATAAAAAAGTACTGGTAATAGATGCGGATCCACAATGTAACGCCACTCAACTAATGCTTAGCGATGAGGAAATTCTAAATATTTATGAGGATAGAAATAGTTACACTATACACAACATTATTCATCCACTTTCACTAGGTAAGGGTTATAACGAACAACTGAAACCAATCTCCGTCCCATCGTATGCAGTTGACCTAATTTGCGGAGATCCAAGACTCTCATTGAAAGAGGATCTTCTGTCAAAGGATTGGCAGGATTCGATTTCTGGTAGCATTCGAGGCCTTAGAACATCGTTTTTATTCCAAGATGTTCTCGAACGCTGCGGCGACTACGACTATGTCCTATTTGATGTTGGCCCCTCCCTCGGCTCAATCAATCGGGCGGTCCTATTAGCTAGTGACTATTTCATAAGCCCCATGTCCATCGACATATTTAGTCTGCGAGCAATCGAGAACATTTCGATTGCAATAAATGAGTGGAGGAAGCGCTTAGAAATTGGAATTTCTCAAGTGGACAAAGAAGAGCTTGATGAACTTCCAAAGAAATTGAACTTCAATTTGCAATTTCTTGGATATGTTGCGCAACAATACACACAGAAGACCGTCGATGGAGAATCTAGAGTAGTTCATTCTTACGAGAGAATAATGAAACAGATTCCCAAAGTGGTATCTAAGAATTTTGTTGAAAAACTATCCGCAAAGAAAACAGATATAGAATATCGACTAGGAACAATACCGAATCTGCACAGTCTAGTCCCCATGTCACAAACAGCACGGAAACCCATTTTTCTACTCAAGTCGAAGGATGGCGTCAGGGGAGCGCATTTTAGTAAGGTTGAAGACGCCAAGAATTTGTTTGATGGCATTGCTAGCAAAATCGAAGCCAACGCCCGAGTTCTGAACGCATGATCAAGTGGAATCCATCACTCATTGACCGGATCGCTCGCCGCTCGGTTGTTATCCTTATTGGCTCCGGAGTGTCAGCGAATTCTACTGACAATAATGGCTACAGGCCACCCACATGGCACACCTTCCTTCAAGCAGCAAAAGCGGGTTTAGATACCGCTCCGACCCACCTGACAAAAGCAATCAATCAGTACCGCTACTTGGAGGCCTGCGAATATCTCAAGAAAATTTACGATGACCAATGGATAGATTTGGTAAAAAACGACTTTCAACGACCAAATTATAAACCGGCAGATATTCACCAACTAATCTTTGATTTAGACAGTAGAATCGTTTGCTCTGTGAATTTTGATAGAATTTACGACACGTTTGCCATCACCAAGAGTCAAGGGACTTACATTGTAAAGAATTACTGGGACGACGATATTGGCGCAGTAACAAGCGGACCAGAAAGATATCTACTAAAGCTTCATGGATCGATAGACAGCCCAGATAAATTGATATTTTCGACTAGCGACTACGCTGGAGCGAGAAATAAATATTCAGCATTTTACGGAATTCTTGATGCGTTAATTGCCACTCATTCGTTTTTAATACTTGGGTGCGGCATGAACGACCCAGACGTCCAGCTCTTGTTTGAGAACTATCGATATCGGTATAACTTAAGAAATCATTTCATGTGTGTTCCTAAACCGATCAACGAAATGCAAATTTCACTAATGAAGGAAACCCGGGGCATTAACATTATTCCGTATAGCTCAGCTGATGGACACATAGAGCTAACAGAGTCGTTGAGGGCCCTGGTCAGCCTAGTTAGTGATCGACGCAATGAAATTGCAGATGACCAATCGTGGTAAAAGAATGTAACTTATAAGTGCCAATACGTTCATGCATTAACCTACCACTACACACAATTCTGCTCCAGCCCGACGAATGAACCGAGCACGCCGAAAGGCTCGGAGGCCTTCCAGATTGTGAAGGGTCAAATGTACTTATTTCGCAGGCGAATACGCCGAAACAGCATAGAGCAACAGGCCCAGCTTGCGGCTTCTGTTTGCGGCGCTTTTGGTGTGGGAAGATGGCAGCACGCCTAAACGCCCCGCCCTCAACCTTCCAGCAACGAATCCATGATACCTCGCCCCAACGGCATGAAAGGAGTGATGCATGGCAATGATCGGTTTCAAGTCCACCCACAACCAGGACGTCTACGTCAATACCGATCAGGTGCTCTACATCTCGACCTTCGAGGAAGGCGTCACCATCATCGCCTTGGCGATCACCAGCGCCGGCGGCAAGCCGTTCGCGCTCTATGTGCGCGGCAGCGTCGAGCTCGTCCGCCAGCGGCTTGAAGGCAGCCCGGCGCGCTAAGGCATCTCTCCCGGAAGGGGTCTCTGGCCCCGTGACGGACACATGCGCAAAAGACAGGACACTCCGAAGCACGGATGGAAAATCCGGAGAGCTGCGATACGCCACGACGCCGTTCCGGCGGAAGTGTGGGGCTGTCCTGCGTCCGCGCTTGCGCGGCGGCGGTAAGGATCACGCCGCGATGCCTGGAAGAGCGAAAACCCAGGGTCCGGCGAATGTCACTTCCCGGGAAAAGGACCCGGACACGGGCGAAAGGCGCGGATTTTCAATCCGCCTCTCCTGATATTCTGGTCGCGGTAGCGCCCGTAAGCCACTGAATTCGCTTATCCGTCATCCGCCGCAATGAAAAAACGTCGGCCCGCCTCATCCCCGCCTGGCACCCCTTGCCTACAATGCTGTCCATTCCGTCACGGATACACCGCGAGGCGTCGCGGCGAGACGGGATCGGCGCCGGCCGAGCGGGAACGACGCATGCTCTCTCGTCCGGGGTTCGCAGAAAATGGTCCTCCTCCGGAGACACGGGTCGCCAGCGTGACCCACTTTCGCTCCGGACGTGCCTGTGGTGCACACATCCCCGTCCGAGCCCGGCAACGGCCATGGGCGGCAGCAGAGGGACCGCAGTTGCGGGCACAAACCGCCGAACGGGGCGCCGCAAGGTGCCGTAATTGAATTTTCAGATGTGGCAGCTTCCGGCGCCCCGTCCGAGTCCTCGTCGCAGCCCGGCTGGCAATCGCCAGCGCGGGGCCGCGCGCCGTGGCGAAAGGCGCGTCGTTTCCCTGACCGCGCGAAAGGAGAGCATCATGCACACCGTATTGCTCAGTATGGCCGACAAGCAGATACCTCCCGAATTCCGCCCCCATGTCATGGCCGCCGTCGCAAACGCGCTCTGGCTGCCGCTCTCCTGCTGCCCGCACCGTGATTGCCGGCGCGCCCGCCGATGCCTTGTGGCGGAGCGCCCGATGCGGCTTGAGCGCGCGCCCTGCCACGAGATGCTGGTGGACGAGCCGCGCGCGGCCTATGACGACCTTCTGCAGGCCGTCGAAAGGGCGATCGGTATTCTCGCGAGCGACTTCCCCGTCGTCTTTCCCGCGTTCGATTCCGAGAAGCGCCGGACGGAGGAAGCGGTACTGGCGATTGCCGCCTGGTTGATGCTGGCCGATGGCGACTGGGGGCCGCAGGTGCGCCGCGTGATGAAGCGGTGGAAGCGGACGTGCGCCGCCACGCCGAGCATCGTGTAGCACATGAGGCCGACCGCGGATCTCAATGGTCCGCCGGCACGAGATGGTTTATGCAGATCGGCTCCTTCGGTTCCATGATGTCCGGACCGGCGGGGCGGAAATGACGGTCGAGCAGACACACGACGATATCGACCGTCTCGGATTCACTGCCGCCCCGAGTGATCTCGTCTTGGTGCTCGAAGTAGTAGTCCATGACGGCCGCGGCAATGCCCTCGTCGTCTTTGCTCGCAGCCTCCGTGAGGACGTCCGCTTCTCGAAGCCCTGAGATCAGGTATGCCTTGGCATCCGGCGGCAGGGCCTTGACCGCACCCGCCGGCCCGCCGGCCAGGGCCGCGCTGGCGTGAAACGCGACGAGGATCGCAACGGCCGTGCGAAGAGTACGAGTATGGCGCATGGCTTTCTCCCTCAGGGTCTCTGCTCCGCCGCGGCGAACTGCCGGGCTCTTTCGATCCAGGGATCTCCCGGCGGATACAGCGCCGCCGTGTCCCGGATGAAATCGAGGACGGAGCGGCCAATGGCAGACGCCTCCTCCCCCGGACCGCGGCGCTGCATTTCGCTGAGCCTGCCGAGGATGAGAAATTGCGCGCCCGTACGGTTGTAGGAGTTGATTTCAAAGGCCCGCTCGAAGCGTTGAAGGCCGGATTGCCCCATTTTTTCCTCGGTCACGCCGAGGAGGATCAGGCTGTCGACGAGGATGCTGCTGGGCAGGTCCGGCCGCTCCACGATCCCGAGCAAGGCGGTTCGCGCACCCTGCCAGTCGCCGCGGAGGTAGCGCAGCAGTGCCTGGCAGAATTGGTTCGCCTGGATGTTCTCGCGGTCGAAGTCGGTCAGGTGGATCCAGCCCGAAAGCCCGTTTTTGTCCAGCCGGATCCGTATGCTGTCCCGCAGGATGGTACCGAAGGTGAAGGTTCCGTCGACATGTCCGACGACTTCACCGCCTTTGGCGCTACCGTAGAGCGGCATGCCATCCGGGCTGCTGAACTTCTGCACGAGATCATCAGACACCCGGAAGGGTTCGAAATCGTAGAAGTGCCCCGGCAGGCCGAGCCCGATCTCGATGCGCGCGCCATCGCTGAGATTGCGCGCCACCCGCCAGAACTCCGGGCGTACGCTTCGCCGCTCGGCCAGTCGCGTGACTGCAAGGTAGGACTGCACGACGTAACCGGTGCCGTAGGGCGTGACGCTGCCCCAGATCACCACGTCGGCCCGCGTCGAGGGCCGCATCGCCCGTGCAGTCGCCGACTCGTAGCTGCCGCCCTCGAGCGGGTCTGCCCCGTAGAGAACCCACACCCCCTTTTCGCCCGGGCGGTCGAAGGCCTTGATGAGCTCGAAATAGAGCGTGGTCATCATGCTGTCGCCAACGCTGCCCGGACCCGCGAACTGGCCGACCAGGACGCGCAGAGGCTCGCACCGTGCGCCGCTCCAGGACAGCAGCAGGGCAAGAACCGCGAGTATAGGCGCACGCAGGGCGTTTCGCATCTAGGGGCCCTCGTCCCGAGGCCGGAAACGACATCGGCCTGGATCGCCTGAAGCGCCGGTGCCATCGGTCCGTTGGACCTTCGGGCAATGTCGTCAAGCAGGCCCTTCGCTGTCTTCAGCAAGGCGGAAATGTAGTCCGGGCTCAATCCTCGGCGCTTGGCATCCTTGGCCAGGCAATAGAGGATCATCAGCGTGTGGCTGTCCCGGTTGTTGGCGAACTCCTGCGGACCGATAAGCGCCTCTATCGTGACGACCTGCGGATTGCCGTTCGGGATCTCGCCCGCAAGCGTGAACCGGCTGAACGCGGTGAACTCGGGCCCGCTGCCGGGGAAGATCGTTCCCTGCAACACGCTGACGATGTCGCCGTGGTTGTCGATCCAGCGGATCGCCTGGTTCGGATTGGCCAGCGTATCCGCGCCGTAGGCGGTGATCTTGAAGCTGGAGAGATGGCTCCCGTCGGCGGGCATGGGTGCCGTACCATCGAAGACCTGGGCCGCAAGATTGGCCACGCGCTGGTCGAGAACCCCGCGCAGGATATCGAATTGCGTCCTGTCGCCGCGATAGTCGAACAACGCAATCTCGGCGGCGCCGAGCCTGGCCGGTCCCGTGGCGGTTGCGATCCCGGCGAGGATGAATAGGAATGTCAACGCTCTGGACATGGACACTCCCGCACGATCGGAATGGTCTCTCCCGAGAAATTCCTCCAGGTCGCGGTCAGCCTGTATTTGCAGGCTTTCACCTTGCTGCCCATCGGCAGGAAGAACCACGCCGAGCCCTGGTAATGGGCGTGATAGACGATCGTCTGCGCCGCGTCTCCCGGATTGATCGCCCTGACCGGCCCTGCCTCGGGACGGGTCTCATAGTCCACCTTTTGCGGCTGGCCGTCACTCAGGAGTTCAAAGGCATGGCCGACCACCATTGCCGGACGCTTGCCGGAATTGATGAACACCGCCTCGATCCTGTCGCGCGTGCACTGGGCCAGTTCCATTTCGATCCTCCCTGCATTGCCCACAGTCACCAGCGCCAGCATCGATCCCGCGATGGTCACGAGCGGCAGGAGCGCCGCGGGCGCCGCAAGAAGGGAGATCCAGGTGGTTACGCCGTGCATCCAGTTCTGGTGGGAGCCGCAATGCGTGCACTTCTTCGCGCCGAGTGCGATTGCTTCGCGACAAACGACGCAAGGCTGTGTGGGTCGCGCTCCGATTTTCGGATTGCTGCGCAGCGTCATGACACACCCCGGAAACACCGGGAATCATCGGCTCATCCTGGCCGAAGTCAAGACCGTTGCCCGGCACCTGCGCGCAGCCCGGCATGCCATTATGACCTTGCCATCGCGGTCCTATGCGCTAGGTCTCAACTCATGACAAACCCCGACACGTTTCCGCCCGCTCCCGTCGTCGTGATAGACCTGCAGACAGGGATGTTCGATGGTGTTGCCGAGCCTCCCCTGCATGGAGCAGACGCACTTGTCGCCCGCGCCCGAGCGGTCATCGAATGGGCGCGGCTTTCTGGCCGCGAGGTTGCTTTCATCCGTCATGACGGGCCGCAGGGCGATCCGCTGGAGCCGGGTGCCCCCGGTTGGTCCCTATGGCCGGCGCTCGGCCAGCGGGACGACGAGCCTGTCTTTTCGAAGTCCGAGGGGAACGCCTTCAGCAATCCAGCCTTTGCTGCCTGGGTGGCGGATCAGGGCGCTCGGGAGATTGTGCTCCTCGGTGCGCAGACAGATTTCTGCGTGGCAGCGACGGTCCGCGGCGCGATCGATGCCGGCCTTGGCGTAACGGTGGTGTCGGACACCCACAGCACAGTAGATGGTCCCGGCGAAGGCGCTGCAACGGTCATCGACCGGCACAATGCGGCCTTCGCCGCCGCCGGGGCCAAGCTGCTCACCGCCCGCGCGCTGACGGAAGGCTGATCCTTGCGCCTATTCCGCCGCCTCGCTCTTCGAAATCTGGGCTTCCAGCTCGTAGGAGTAGCCTTCCAGCATCGTGTAGGCCTGCTCGATCGCCTCGATCTGGGTCTCGGCGTTGCGGATCGCCTCGGCGATGGAGTGGCTGCGGGCGCGCAGCATCGAGCCGAGGACATCCGTCCCCGGCCGCCGGCCGAGCCGGTCCATGTGCTGGCGCACGCGTGCACGATGGCGCTCCAGCTCGAGAATGTGGACGCGGCTGCGCACGATGTCGTCGGTGAGCTTGCGGCGCATCGCCGCGACGGGATCGAAGCTGCCGGGCTCGCGTTCGTCGAGAATGAAGTCGTTGACCAGCGGCTCCAGCATCATCAGCCCCTGCAGGTCGCGCGGATCGGCGAGCTGCGGATCGTAGCCGGTGTCGTCGTAGACGCGGCGGCGCACCGGATCTTTCAGGAGATCGTAGGCGGTCTGCAGCCTCGCGAACTGTTCCGCGTCGCCGCCCGAATCGGGATGAGCACCCTTCACCGCCTTGCGGTAGGCCGTCTTGACGGCCTGGTCATCGGCATCGCGGTCAACTCCGAGCATTGCATAGGGATCGATCACGCAGCCACCTGTTCTTCTCGCATTCCAACACCTGTCCCGCCCCCCGAAGTAAAGGCTTGCCGGGCTGTCATCAACCCCGAAGCACCGGGCGGCGGCGCCATGTTCGACCGCAGAGGGGACGAAATTGTGGACGGAATTCGACTGTCCACGCTTTCCCCGCGCCCCAGGCCGCAACTGACGCCCGGACTGTCTCATGCGAACCAGCGCCGCAACGCTGCCATTCGCCCGGTTCGCGCTGCTCCTCCATGCATTTTCCCCGCCGGTTCCGTGGCGACTACAATGTTCCGCATCCGAACAAGCACAGGGTAAGTATCCTGCAACGAGGTCCAACCGGCACATGAGAACGACGAAGACGCGGAAGAGGATGAAGCAAGCAGGCCTAAACGTGCTTCAGGAGCGACCACGGTGCTTTTTGAGAGCGTAACCCCTTCCCCGGAAGGAGCTTGCCCGCGCCCTACTCTGCCGCCTGTCTTGCCGTTCCGGCTTCCTGGATTGCCGCGAAGGCATTGGCGATCACTTCGCTGCCGGCGCCCGGCCGCGTCGCCTCTGAGGAAAGGATCTGCCGGTAGCGCCTTGCCCCGGGATATCCCTGGAACAGGCCGACCATGTGGCGCGTGACATGATTGAGCCGGCCTCCGCCCGCCATCACGCGTTCTGCATAGGCCATCATAGCGTCGCGCACCCCGTCCCAGTGGGCAGGATCCCTCGACCCGCTGGAAACGCCCGCGACGCCATCTTCCTGTTCGGTGCGGCTGCCATGGACCGGAATCGGGAAGAGCGCATCGACGCCGGTCAGCATGCCGCTGTCGTGATAGGCCGCACGACCGAGCATGACGCCGTCGAGCGAAGGGCCCGCGTTCGAAAGGTCGTGCGACACCTGCCCGACGGCAGGTTCCGCAGATACGGCACCCCGATTCATTTCCTCAAGCGCCTGACTCAACGCATGAAGTCCACCATTCAAACCAATGAAGAGATTCGCGTTTTCCGCCTTGAGCCGGCGCACGAGATCATAGTCGAGCGGAGGAATGTCGCGGTTTTCCTTGGGGCTCAGACCCTGGAGCCAAGCCTTTCGCGCATGAACCCAGACCGCATCCACGCCGGCGGCCCGAACGCGGGAGACGAGATCCCGCAACGCCACCTCGGGGTCCTGGTCATCGACGCCGATGCGGCACTTCACCGTGACGGGGATCTTCACCGCCGCCTTCATCGCCGACACGCAATCGGCAACCAGCTGCGGCTCGCGCATAAGGCACGCTCCAAAAGTGCCGGACTGCACCCTGTCGGACGGGCAGCCGACGTTCATGTTGATCTCGTCGTATCCGAACGCCTCGCCGATCCGCGCCGCCTCCGCAAGCTTCTGCGGGTCGTTTCCGCCGAGCTGCAGCGCAACAGGATGCTCGACATCGTCGAAACCAAGCAGCTTCTCGCGGTTGCCACGCAGGATAGCGTCCGCGACGATCATTTCGGTATAGAGCAACGCACTGCGCGAAAGCTGGCGCGCGAAGAAGCGAAAGTGCCGATCCGACCAGTCGATCATCGGCGCCGTGGCGAAGATCTTCGTCCCGGTACTCAGAGCTTCTTTATACATTTCAGCCACTTGTTCATTCTTCAACGTGTTCGATTTGCTACCCGCTCCGCTCCTTTGGGCCTGTTCCAGCTGTTCTTTTGCCACAAGGAGCAGACCACAAGGGCCGGATAGAAAGGGAACGATATCTGAGCCGAGGCGGCGCGGTGGATCAAAGGCTTATACTGCACGGATCCGCATAAGGCGATACGGCGCGACAATTCATAGCAAAGCACTTCTGAATTGAAGGTTGGGAGAGAAAGTTCAGGCGACGGACAGCGAACCGTTCACCCCGAAGATGGCCACCATAATCGCAGTGTTGTGACTGGCGATACCTCAGCCCTCAGCGTTAGGCTTTCCTAACGGAGGGAATCATGAAGCGCACAATCGAGTTGATCGTGTTGGGCGGGCTCCTGGCCTTCATCGTTGCCATGGTTGCTCCAAACGCCCAGACACCCGAGGAAGTAAACAGGATGTCGGTCGACTGGCCTGTCAGCGAGTAAGCTTATTGATGTCGGTCAGAGCATCGCATCGGCCCTCTCCGCATCCTCGGGCGTCTTCAGCGAATTCTTCGCTGAACTGAAAATTCCCTGTTGTGTTGTTCAGGGGATAATCGATGAAAAAGGCCTTCGTCCCCTTCTGAAGAGCACCAGGTTGTCGTCTCAAGGATCGCAAGTCGCCTCTGGAAAAATCATGTAGTCGGAGGCAGTGTCCGGATGGCCATCTCACAGGCTTCACTTGATTGCGGGAGATACTATAAGTGGCATGTGAAAGCCGGCCGCGTGGGCGGATGGCAGCGTTGCGCCAACGACAGGACCCGACCATGCCGCTCTATGCACTCGACGATCTCTCTCCGACCCTTCCCGCCGACGACCGGTACTGGATCGCCCCGGACGCGGCCGTCATCGGGCAGGTGATCATCGGCGAGGATGTCGGTATCTGGTTCGGCGCCGCCCTGCGCGGCGACAATGAGCCGATCCGTCTCGGTGCCCGCACGAACATCCAGGAAGGTGTCGTCATTCACACGGACCCCGGAAAGCCGGTGACGATCGGCGAAGGGTGCACGATCGGCCACAGCGCCATCATCCACGGCTGCACCATAGGCGACAACTCGCTGATCGGCATGGGCGCGACAGTTCTGAACGGCGCGGTCATCGGCAGGAACTGCCTCGTGGGTGCGAATGCGCTGGTGACGGAAGGCAGGGAGTTTCCCGACAATTCCCTGATTGTCGGATCGCCAGCGAAGGCAATTCGCGTCCTCGATGACGAAGCGGTCGAACGCCTCAGGGCTTCGGCCGAGAATTACGTCAGGAACTGGAAGCGCTTCAAGACCGGGCTGAAGCGCCTGGACTGAGCGCAAGCGGCACAGCCTGACCCACGCCTCACGCGCAGCCGCTGCAGTGTCCGCGGATCTCGATTGTCGTCTTGCCGCTCAGGAAGTTGCTGTCGCGTGCGAAGTTCTTGAGCCGTTCCTCGATCACCGGATCATGGAACTCGGTCACCTTGCCGCAAGTCTCGCAGATCGTGAAGGCGGTCAGTCCATGACCGTGCGAGCAGCAGCCCTCGTGCTGGTGGGCACAGGCGACAAAGGCGTTGATGCTCTCGAGCCGGTGCACAAGCCCGAGGTCGACCAGCTTGTCGAGCGCCCGGTAGACCTGCAAGGGTGCCCGCATGCCGTCGTCGCGCAATTTATCGAGAATCGTATAGGCGCTGAGCGGCGCTTCCGCGTGGGAAAGGACGCCCAGCACCAGACCCTGGTTCTTTGTGAGTTGCTGTTCCGCAATCATCGGGACGCCCCTCCTGCCCGGCCGTCGATGGTCAAGTGGGCACTCCGGCGCCCCCACGGCAAGAGGCTAAGCATGAACAGCCCGAGCGCCGCAACGACGATCGACGGACCGGAAGGCGTATCGAAGTGGAGCGAGCCGAACAGACCGCCCACCACCGCCAGAATGCCGAGCAGGGACGCAAGTATCGCCATGACCTCCGGGCTCGACGAGAAACGCCGCGCCGTCGCGGCAGGGATGATCAGCAGCGATGTGATCAGGAGGATGCCGACGATCTTCATGGCGATCGCGATGACAAGTGCCATGAGCAGCATGAACCAGAGGCGTGCCCTCTCCGGCTGCAGGCCCTCGGCCTCGGCGAGCTCTGGATTCACCGTCGAGGCCAGCAGAGGCCTCCAGAGATACACGATAGCGAACAGCACGAGAATCCCGCCGCCCCAGACGAGGTCCACGTCGGCTTCGCTTACGGCAAGGATATCACCGAACAGGAACCCGACCAGGTCGATCCGCACCCAGGTCATGAAGGAGACCATGACAAGGCCGATCGCAAGCGTCGCATGAGAGAGAATGCCGAGTAGAGCGTCCGTCGAAAGCGAGCCCCGCTTCTGGAGCAGGAGCAGCAGCAGCGAAACGACCGCCGCGACCACGAAGACGCTGATCATAAGGTTGAAATCAAGCAGGAGGGACAGCGCCACGCCGAGAAGTGCCGAATGGGCCATCGTGTCGCCGAAGTACGCCATGCGCCGCCAGACGACGAAGCAGCCGAGCGGCCCAGTCGTGAGTGCCAGCCCCGTGCCGGCGAGCAGCGCCCGAATGAAGAAGTCGTCAAGCATCGCGCTGCCCTTCCAGATTTTCCCCGCCCTTTTGACCTGCAGTGGAATGATCGTGCCCGCAACCGCAGTCAGGACCATGTGTATGGACGATTCGCATGGGCCCGGCACGGGTAACGCCGCCATCGGCAGCGGCGTGATGGTGGCCGTCGTCCGGATGGCAATGATCCGTCACCGAACCGTCGGCATGCAGGACGCGGCCATCCGGAAGGTGGGTGTGGTCGTGATGGTGGCTGTAAAGGGCAAGCGTCTGCGCGGCTCGGGTGCCGAAGAGCCGAAGATATTCCGGGCTCTGGCTGACGGCCGCCGGTGTTCCCCGACAACATACATGGCCGTTCAGGCAAACCACGGTATCGGTCTCGGCCATGACCACATGCAGGTCGTGCGATATCAGCAGTATTCCGCAACCCGTGGTGTTCCGGATGGTCTTGATGAGATCGTAAAGCGCGATCTCCCCGGAAAAATCGACACCCTGGACAGGTTCGTCGAGGACGAGGAGGTCCGGATTACGGGCTATGGCACGGGCCAGGAGCGCGCGCTGGAACTCTCCGCCCGACAAATGCTGGACTTCCGCCCGCGCCAGATGCCGAATGCCGACGGCTTCGAGAGCGGCGTCCACCTCACGCCCCTTGAGCGGCCCCGTCAACGTCATCAACCGGTCGACTGAAAGCGGCAGCGTCCAGTCGACTGCAAGCTTCTGGGGAACGTAGCCGACCTTCAGGCCGGGTTTGCGTACCACGATCCCTTCGTCCGGCTTCGTCACGCCGATCGCCGTCTTGGCAGTCGTCGATTTGCCCGAACCATTCGGGCCTATGAGCGTCACGATCTCGCCGGGCGCGATGGAGAAGTCCACGCCACGCACCAGCCATCGCCCTTGCCGGTGTACGCCGACACCGGAGAGCGACACGAGGGGTGGCGGACCGTTGGGATTGGATTGCAGCATCAGATTTTTCCGAGACGACGATTGCCCCTTGCTATGACATACGTTACAGCATAACACAACATATGTAATAACATTACACTACATCCAAAAGGGATTGACCCATGAAGACTATTGCCCGCCTTTTCCTCTCGGCTGCCACGCTTTTCGCAGCCGCCGGCAGCGTACAGGCGCAATCTCCTAGCGTCGTTGCCTCCATCAAACCGGTGCATTCACTGGTCGCCGCAATCATGCAGGGCGTCGGCGAACCAGCCCTCATCGTCGATGGAGCCGCCTCGCCCCACACCTACAGCATGAAGCCCTCCAAGGCCGCCCTGCTGCAGGACGCGAACATGGTCTTCTGGGTCGGCCCAGGGCTCGAGGCGTTTCTCGGCAAGCCTCTGCAATCGCTCGGAGCATCGGCAGTTGTCGTGGAACTCGAAGACGCGCCAGGTCTCGAAAAGCTGAAATTCCGCGAAGGCGGTGCCTTTGAGGCCCACGACCACGGCGATCACGAGGCGCAGGAGGCCCATCACGAAGAAGGCGAGCATGCGCATGAACAGGAGGACGGGCACGATCACGACCATGGCGGGTTCGACATGCATCTGTGGCTGGACCCGGCCAATGCCAAGGCGATGGCTGCGGAGATCGAGAGAAAGCTGAGCGCGGCGGACGCCGCCAACGCCGCGACCTACAAGGCTAACCTGGCCACGCTTGATGCGAAGCTGGACGCGCTGGATGCGGAGATTGCCGAGACGGTCGCCCCGATAAAGGAGAAGCCCTTTATCGTCTTCCACGATGCCTATCAGTATTTCGAGCACCGCTACGGCTTGCGCGTGGCCGGCTCGATTACCGTCAGCCCCGAAACGATGCCGGGCGCCGAACGCATCTCCGAGATCCACAAGAAGATCGGGGATCTGGGCGCCACCTGCGTCTTCGCAGAACCGCAGTTCGAGCCCAAGCTGGTCAACGTGGTCATCGAGGGGACCCCTGCGCGATCCGGAACGCTCGATCCGGAAGCCGCGACTCTGACCGAGGGACCGGAACTCTATTTCGATCTGATGAAGGGGCTCGCGGGATCGCTCAAGGAGTGCCTTGCGACAGAAGGCTGATTGGCGGGGCAATGGCGGCGAAACGCTGCCATTGCCCAGTTAGAGCGGGCGGACCTGTTCCGCCCGGCGAGGTAGATCAGCGGACGGCCGTAAGACCGACGATGAGGCCGGTCGCAAAATTGACCAGCAGGAACTGGTCGTCAACCTTGACCCAGCGCTGGTCGTGACGCGGCTTGGCCAGCCGGTAGCGCTTGTAGTCACGCTGGTCGACGTAGTGGCGGCGCTCGTTGGACGTGATCTTCTGGCCGCGGTCCCAACGCTTCTTCTTGATCACCACCTTCTGGCCCGGAGCCGTCTTGACGGTCTTCTCGATCGTGACATGGCCACCATGCCTATCGCCGTTCCGGTCGTTGGCCTCAGCCACGGGTGCGCTCAGGACGCCGGCGGCTACCAGTGCTGCGAGGAACGTTTTCATCATCCATTCTCCATTCGTTTTCGGACGCCCGAGGAATAGGCCCGCGAAACTGAACGGAAAATGAATTTTATATTACCTTTTCGTAACCTTTACCGAAGCTTAAAATGATATTCTAATGTTCAATATTCATCCTGCGCAACATATGTGAACCAGTCGAAATCCGCAGGTCTTGCGCGTCCGGACGTATCGAAGGCGAACATTCCGACGAAGGCTCCGGTGAAGGAACCATGCTCGCCGCGCCCGCCCTCGTCGGAGACAACGCCCGCATCGAGGGCAGGTCCGATGGCGGCCCAGCGATCATCGCCGCTGTGGCGCCAGAAGAACTGGAGAGTGTTTCCGTCGACCGCGGCACGAAGCTCGATCGGCCCCTCTCCGACCGGGACACCGCTTTCCGCCGGAAAGGTCAGCCGGCTGTCCGGATAGTCGCCTGCGCAGGAAAAGATCGTCACGACCGTGCCAAGCCTTTCGTGCAGCGTGACAGCCACCGCATGGAACTTGTGGCGGTTGTAGTAGTGGGCCAGCCCGGCAGCCTGCTGATAGGTGTCCGGGGCGAATTCGACGACCGTCTCTGCGCGAAATGCATGATGCTCCTGGCGCCTGGCCACCAGCGACTGCTCGAACCAGCTGCCGATGCTCTCGCGGCCGAAGAGGCGCAGATGGCCCGGCCGCTCGGCAAGAGAGAACAGCCGCTCCGGCTTTGGCGTGCGCAGCCACTGGAAATCGACCGGCAGCTCTGCCTGCTCAAAATCGTACTGTTGCCCGGAGTGCTGCACCGCCAGACTGGCCCCAAAGGGCGCGCTCACTTCAAGCGCGGGCACGGGCGTTCCGTGCTCCAGATAGAGCCAGCCGTCGTCGCGCCAGACGCATTTCTGCAGCGCCGTCTCGCGGCCGAGCGTGCATCGTCTCTTCGGCGGCAGCGGCCTGCCGCACAGGTGCGTATGATAGGCCTGTCCGTCCGGCGTCTCCACGTACTGGCCGTGCCCCGCCCGCTGGAGAGGTGCATCGGGATAATCCCTGGCGGTGATCAGATGCGTGTCCGGATGCGTCTCGTAGGGACCGTCGATCGTCCGGGAGCGCGCCATCGTCACGGCATGGTCATAGCCGGTCCCACCCTCGGCGGTCGTCAGATAGTACCAGCCGTTCCGCTTGAACAGATGCGGCCCCTCTACGAGGCCGAGCTGGCTGCCGGCGAAAATGTTGCGAACCGGCCCGACGAGGGATCTGGCGGCAGGGTCCCACTCCTGCAGCAGGATGCCGTCGAAGGCCGGCGATTTCGGCGCACCACCGTAGCTTTCGGTGCGGTGGTTCCACTGCATGTTGAGGAACCACTTGCGGCCGTCGTCGTCATGGAACAGTGAGGGATCGAACCCCGACGAGTTCACATAGGCGGGATCGGACCAGTCGCCCTCCACGGAGGGTGCGGTCACGATGTAGTTGTGCGCGTCCTTGAAATTGCCGTCGAAGCGTTTGACGTCGGTGAAGACGAGCCAGAACAGGCCGTCTGCATGGGAAAGGCACGGCGCCCACACGCCGCAGCTATCCGGATTGCCGCGCATGTCGAGTTGGCTCGCCCGCTCCAGCGGACGGCGGACCAATCGCCAGTTCACGAGGTCCCGGGAGTGATGGATCTGGACACCAGGATACCACTCGAAGGTGGACGTGGCGATATAGTAGTCATCGCCGACCCTGCAGATGGACGGGTCCGGATTGAAGCCCTTGAGGATGGGGTTACGGATCAATGCAATTCCTCCCATGTCGACAATCGATTTGCCGTACGTACATCAAGTGCCTCCCGAAAAACGCCCGGGCCGAAACCCGGGCGTTTTGCGTCACTTGAGTTCGGCAGACTTGGTCCAAAGGTTGATGTCGGCCTCGCGGGCATAGAGATCGATTTCCGCGATCTCCTCCGCCGTGAAGTCCGGCCTTTCGAGTGCGGCGACGCAATCGATGATCTGCTGAGACCGGCTTGCGCCGATCAGTGCCGACGTGACGCGGCCGCCGCGGAGCGCCCAGGCGATGGCCATCTGCGCAAGCGTCTGACCGCGCTGTTCGGCGATGTCGTTCAGCTTGCGGATGTTGTCGATGATTGCCGGCCGGATGAAGTCCTTCTTGAGGAAGTGGTTCTGTGCCGCGCGGCTGTCGGCGGGGATGCCGCCGAGATACTTCGTCGTCAGCATGCCCTGCGCCAGCGGCGAGAACACGATCGAGCCGATACCGAGTTCATCGAGCGTGTCCAGCAGATGATCCGTCTCGATCCAGCGGTTGAGCATCGAATAGCTCGGCTGGTGGATGACGCAGGGCGTGCCCAGGTCCTTGAGGATCGCAGCCGCCTCCCGGGTGCGCTGGGCGTTGTAGGAGGAAATGCCGACATAGAGCGCCCTGCCCGACCGCACGATGTAGTCGAGCGCGCCGCAGGTTTCCTCGAGCGGCGTATCCGGATCGAAGCGGTGCGAATAGAAGATGTCGACATAGTCGAGCCCCATGCGCTTGAGGCTCTGGTCGCAGGAGGCGATCAGATACTTGCGGCTCCCCCATTCGCCATAGGGTCCCGGCCACATGTCGTAACCTGCCTTGGAGGAGACGATCAGTTCGTCGCGAAGGCCTGCGAAATCGGTCCGCAGGATCTCGCCGAAGGCCGTCTCGGCCGAACCCGGAGGCGGTCCATAGTTGTTGGCGAGATCGAAATGGGTAATCCCGAGATCGAAGGCCGTTCGGCACATGTCGACCTTGCGCTCGTGCGGCGTATCGCCGCCGAAATTGTGCCAGAGGCCGAGCGAGACTGCCGGAAGCTTTAGCCCGGAGCGGCCGACACGGTTGTACTTCATGGTTTCGTAGCGGTTTTCCGCGGGTACCCAGGACATGTGATGTTCCTTCTCGTAGCGTCAGATCGAATCGGCTGCACTTTACCCCCTCCGTCGCGCCACGACATCTCCCCCCTCGTGCGAGGGAAGCCGTGGAGGACGGAGGGGCGTGCCGCCGACTGCCTCACTCCCGAAGCAGCGCTCTCGCTTCCTCGATGCCGAGCGCGGCGGGCTGCGTGCACGTCGTCGTCAGTTCGACGAACCGCCCTTCGGCACCGGATTTCAGGATCGAGACAAGGACGTCTACCCCGTGCAGCGCCCGATCGAGCGAGCAGCGCGCATCGCGTCCCTCGATGATCGCCATCGCAAGATCGGCCAGTCCGGCCGTGCGGTAGTTGGCGCGCGGTCCGCCGGGATGCTCCTGGTTGTCGACGCTGAAAGGATGCTCCCAGGGATCGATATGACTGATGTCCTTGTCCCGCCCGCTCGCCTCAACGGTACCGCCGAAGAAGTTGGGATCGGGAATGAACAGCGAACCGTCCGTACCATAAAGCTCGATGTTGGAGTGGCGGTGGGACCACACATCCCAGCTCGCACCGAGCGTGACCGTCGCACCATTGTGGAACTCCAGGAGCGCGTGAATGTTCGTCGGCGTCCGGACGGGGATGACTTCACCCTTGCGAGGAGCGCTGGAGATTGTGCGGGTCGGCGATGCCATCGAGGTCAGCGCAGCCACTCGCTTGACCGGGCCAATGAGGTTCACAAGCGCGGCGATGTAGTAGGGTCCCATATCGAGGACTGGCCCACCGCCGGGCAGGAAGAAGAAGTCGGGATTGGGGTGCCACATCTCCATGCCGGGGCTCATCACGTAGCAGGTACCGGACGTCACCCGACCGATCTTGCCCTCGTCGACATAGCTGCGGGCGAGCTGGTGGGAGCCACCGAGGAAGGTATCGGGTGCGCAACCGACCAGGAGGTTCCTCGCCTTGGCGAGCGCGCGCAGCTCCTCGCCCTCTTCGAGGGAGAGTACCAGCGGCTTTTCGGAATAGACGTGCTTGCCGGCCTCCAGGATGCGCTTGGAGACCGGGAAGTGCGCGTCGGGAATGGTGAGGTTGACGACAATCTCGACTTCGGGATTGGCAAGCAGATCCTCGATCGACTGCGCCTTCACGGCGTATTCGGCAGCACGCGCCTCCGCGGCGGCCATGTTGATGTCGCTGCAGGCCACGACCTTGATTCCCTTGAAGAGTGGCGCAAGCGAGAAATAGGTGGTGGAAATGTTGCCGCATCCGATGATGCCGACGCCGAGTTCCCTGGTCATTCTATCGTCTTTCGTTTGGCGAGCCTTCCTTTCCGTTGCAGTTGGACGGGAAGGAAGGGCGCGCGGTGTCAATGATGCTCCCGCACAGGCGGGAGGCGAGTGTCAAAAAGCCTTGATGGACGCGATCGAGCGCGTGGCGAGCCTCTTCAGATCCTTCGGATTGTCGTGCTCGACGATGTAGTGGGCGACCGGCGATCCGCTGAGCGCCTTCGCGAGGTCGGGCCAGGGCGCAACGCCGTGACCGACATCGGCCCAGCCGTCCTCATCCGCATTCTCACCTTTCGGAGCGATGTCCTTGACGTGAACGGCGGTGATGCGGCTGCCATACTTCTGGATCCATGCGAAGGGATCCGCCCCGCCGCGGATAATCCAGGCAATGTCGGCCTCCCAGGAGAGGTCCGGGCCGCCGGCGAAGATATGGTCGAGCGGATAGGTTCCGTCCGGAAGCGCGAAGAACTCAAAGTCATGATTGTGCCACCCGAAAGTAAGCCCTGCCTTGCGATAGGGGGACGATGCCGCCTGCAGCCGCTCACCGAAGCCTTTCCAGCCTGCAGCGTTGCTCGGGCGATGTTCCGGCAGAATGTACGGGCAATAGATGGCCTTTATGCCGAAGGTGCGGGCGATCTCAAGCACGCGCTCAGGTTCGGCCTCCAGCATGTCCAGCCCGAAATGGGCGGTCGGCATGGATAGGCCGTTCCGGTCGAGATCCGCGCGCACGGCCTTGACCGTCGCGTCGTCCAGCGAGGCATAGAGAGCGCCGTAGCCCTCGACTTCCTTGTAGCCAGCCTCGGAGATGATCTTGAAGACCTCCGGGAAAGGCTGGAAATTGCGCGCGCTATAGAGCTGGAAACTGACGTTCTGCATGTAGTACCTCCTTCGGCCCGGGCATTCGTTCCCTAGGCCAGCCACTTTTCATAATCCGAGACCAGCAGGCGAGCCGGCTGGCCGTCTTCCTCGATCTCCGCGAAACGGCCGACGGAATCGCGAAAGATGTTGTCGGTCCGGTCGTCGTTCACCGTCGAGACTTCCCCGACGAGGACGTCGCCGTCCTCGCCCCAGAAAGCGTGCCAGTGATGTGGCAGCAGCGTGACGCTCTCTCCGGGCGAAAGCCTGAGCCGCTCCCCAACTCCCACCCGCCGCTTGCAGCCGTCGACGTCGACGGTGACGTCCGTCTGCTCGTCGACCGATCCGTCCGCGGCCACGTTGCGTAGTTCAAGCACGAGCGTGCCGCCGCCGCGATTGATGATGTCCTCGGCCTTGACGATATGATGATGCATCGGTGTGAGCTGGTTCTCCCGCACGATCATGATCTTCTCGGCATAGAGCATGCCGCGGCCGTTCTTCAGGTCCTCGGCGGAACCGTTGCGGACGGTGAAAAGGAAGAGACCGCAGCCGCTAAAGTCCCCGGAACCAAAATCCGTGATGTCCCAGCCGAGGTTGCCGGACGCGATTGCCGCGCTGTCGCTCTTCACGCGCCGGCGCATCTCCTCTGGCGAATAGTGGGCGAAGGGCGGCAGGCGATAGCCGAACGAGCGAAAGAAGGCATCGCCTTCGGCAATGATTGCATTGATTTCACTGCGCTTCATTGGATGGTTCCTCCTCGGCACTCTGGCAGGAAAAAAGATCCAGCCAGGTGAACCTCGGTTCTAGACCGGGTTCGTTCGGACGGAAGACCAACCTTCTGGCTTGACCGGCTGTCAGGTCGAAAGCGTTGTCCGACCAGCGCCCCTCGACATCCGCCTCGAGCATGACGTGCAGTGCAAGCCTCTCGGCGGTGACAAGGATGTCGAAGGCGCCGTCCGGCCGTGCGGCAACCTCTATCCCTATGCCCGATGGCATGAGGTCGAGCGTCTTGTAGGTGGTCGCAACGTGGTGCCCCTCGCCCGCCATCCCGTTCGATGCTTCGAAGGTCCAGAACAGAAGCTCGCCTTCCGGGATATCGCTGGCGGGCACGGAAAGAAGTACTTCGGCCCTGTCCGGACCGCAGACGCCCTCGGTCGCTCGGAAAGGGCGCTTCTCGCCGGCGAGTGTCACGAGCCAGGACTGGAGGTTGACAGTCACCTGCTCGGCAGTGTCGTTGACCATCGAAAAACCGATCGTCTCCCCGTCTGCGGATGGTATCGCGGCAACGGTCACCGGCTGGAAGAAACGTCGGACCATGTAGTGCATGGCCTTCCATCGCCCGCCATGGTCCAGGCTCGACCACGAGGCAACCGGCCACGTATCGTTGAGCTGCCAGTAGAGCGTGCCCATGCAATGAGGCTTTAGCGAGCGCCAGTATTCGACCGCCGTGCGTATTGCCAGCCCCTGCTGTACCTGGCTCAGATAGACGAAGCTTGCGAAATCCTTGGGGAAACGGAAGTAGCGGAACATCGTGCCGGCGATCCGCTCGTTGCCACCTGCATTCTTCTGATGCCACTCGATGACCGGCGACGATATGTTCAGGTCCTTCGAAGCGGCGAAGGTTCGCATCACCGGCATCGACGTATAGGACTGGAAACCGAACTCGGAGCAGAACCGGGGCCGGACGGACCTGTAATTGTCGAAGGACTTGTTTTCGTGCCAGACGGACCAGTAGTGCATGTCGCCCGAGCCGTCCGCATGCCATGCATCGCCGAAATCGAGATAGCCGGAGGCTGGGCTCGACGGCCACCAGATCGCACCGGGAGCAGCCTTTCTCGTCGCAAGCTCGATCGTGCGGTTGAGCCGGTCGTATGAGACGAGGTAGCGGTCGCGGTTCTGCCGGCTGATGTCGAACCAGGTGAGCGCGCCGACGAGTTCGTTGTCCCCGCACCACAGGACGATCGAGGGATGCGAGGAAAGACGCCGGACCTGGTAGTCCACCTCGGCGGCAACGTTGTCGAGGAACGCCTGGGTCGACGGATAGAGGTTGCAAGCGAACATGAAGTCCTGCCAGACCATGAGGCCCAGCTCGTCGCAGAGATCGTAGAACCAGTCGGGCTCGTAAAAGCCGCCGCCCCAGACACGGATCATGTTCATGTTGGCGTCGACGGCAGACTGGAGGAGATCGCGGACCCCATCCCTCGTCACGCGCGACGCCAGCGCATCGGCAGGTATCCAGTTGGCCCCGCGGCAGAAGATCTCCCGGCCGTTGACGCGGAGCGCGAACCGGCTGCCCGCCTCGTCGGCATCTGTCAGAAGCTCCACTTGTCGCAACCCGACCCGGCGGATGACGCGCTCGGTCGTCGTTTCCACCCGTACATGCATGAGCGGTTGCCCGCCGCTGCCCGACGGCCACCAGAGCTTGGGAGAGTCGATCCGGAACATATGCGTGATGGCGGTCTCCCCCGCCTTGACGCCGATGTCGAGCCGCACCCGCTCGTCCTCCAGGCAGAAGTAGACCGGCATCACGCCGGGTTCGTCGGCATGGAGAATGGCGGTCACGTAGAGATCAACCGCGCCATCGGCATGGTGGAACTGCCGGGTCGTCACGTGTTCGATGCGCGCGACATCGAGCCTTCGGAGCGCGATCCCCTCGTAGATGCCGAGAGGCGCCAGCGCGATGTTCCAGTCCCAGCCGAAGTGGCACTGCGGCTTGCGAAGCATGTTGCCGTTCGGAATGGGTGAGTTGAACTCGTGCCAGGGTACGAAGAACGGCAGCTCGGCCTGACGCGCCGCGCCGGCGGCGATGCTGGAATGGATGAGAACCCGGAGCGTGTTCTCTCCCGCATGGAGCGCCTCGGTGACATCGGGGCGATAGCGCAGAAAGCAGTTGTCCGTATCCTGCACGAGGATGCCGTTCACATAGACCGTCGCCACCGTGTCGATGCTGGCAATATCCAAATACCAGCTATCCTCCAGCATTTCCGGTGAAACCTCGAACGTCCGCTCGATCGCCCAGTCCTTCTCCGCCACCCATTGCACGTCGCGCTCGTTGCGCCCGGCATAGGGTTCCGGGATCACCGCGGCCGCCGCGAGCGCACTGTGAACGTCGCCCGGCACGCACATGGCGACGGCGTGGCTGCCATCCGCCGCGCTGAGACGCCAGGTCCCGGAAAGATCGATGGTGGTGATGTCCGTCCTTGCTGTCATTTTCGTGTCTTGTTCCGTCTGCATTGCCGCGGCACTCGCATTGCCAGCGCCCGTCGGCGGGATGCCGGGCGACCGCTGGGATGTGATCTTGGGGGCCGACTAGATGCGTTCCTCGGTCTTAGCGTCAAACAACGAGGCAAGCCCCATGTCGAAACTGAGCCGCACTGCAGTACCCGGCTGGAACCGGCGCGAACCCGCGATGCGCACGGACATGGTGTGCCCCGCATGCTTCAGCCACAGCAGGTTGTCGGCGCCCATCGGTTCTTCGATGTCCACCACCGCGACATGCTCCAGGTCCGCACCCTCGTTGACCCTGACGTGTTCGGGACGAACGCCGAGGACGACCTCGCGACCCGGCACCAGAGGCGCGCCCGATCGATACCCATCGAGCGGAAAGGACACGCCGTGGGTGACGAATTCCGGCTTGCCGTCAGCGCCAGCGACAAGCTCGCCGCGCAGGAAGTTCATCGACGGCGAGCCGATGAAGCCCGCGACGAAGAGATTCCTGGGCGCGTTGTAGATCGTGTTCGGATCGGCGAGCTGCTGGATGACGCCGCTCTTCATGATCGCGATGCGGTCTGCAAGCGTCAGCGCCTCGATCTGGTCGTGCGTCACGTAGATCATCGTGTTCTTGAGCGACTGGTGGAGACGCTTGATCTCCACGCGCAGCTCGGATCTGAGCTTCGCATCGAGGTTCGAGAGAGGCTCGTCGAAGAGGAAGACGTCGACGTCGCGCACGAGCGCCCGCCCGATCGCCACGCGCTGGCGCTGTCCGCCGGAAAGTTCCGAGGGCTTGCGCTTCAGGAGCGGCTGGATCTGCAGGATCTCGGCGGCACGCGCCACGCGTTTGTCGATCTCGGCTTGCGGCACCTTGGCCACGTGTAGGCCGAAGGAAAGGTTCTTTTCCACGGTCATCTGCGGATAGAGCGCATAGGACTGAAACACCATCCCGATGCCCCGGTCCTTCGGCTCCTCCCAGGTGACGTTCTTGCCGTTGATGAAGATCTGTCCGTCGGTGACGTCGAGAAGCCCCGCAATGCAGTTGAGCAGCGTAGACTTCCCACAACCGGACGAGCCGAGCAGCACCAGGAACTCGCCATCGCCGATATCGAGGTTCAGCTGGTCGAGCACCGTCACGGCGCCGAAGCTGAGTGTGAGGTCTTTGACGGATACGCTTGTCGATGCAGTGTTCATGCTTATCCCTTCACCGCGCCGGCGGCGATGCCGCGCACGAAATATTTCCCGGAGAAGAAGTAGATGGCGAGCGGCACGGCCCCGGTCAGGATGGTTGCCGCCATGTTCACGTTGTATTCCTTCACGCCCTGCGTCGCGTTGACGATGTTGTTGAGCTGGACGGTCATCGGGAAGTTCTGCGTACCGGCGAAGATCACGCCGAAGAGGAAGTCGTTCCAGATGCCGGTCACCTGAAGGATCACGGCCACGACCATGATCGGGACGGACATCGGCAGCATGATGCGGAAGAAGATCTGCCAGAAACCCGCCCCGTCTACGCGCGCCGCCTTGAAAAGCTCCTGCGGGAGCGAGGCAAAGTAGTTGCGGAAGACCAGCGTCAGGATCGGCATGCCGAAGATGGTGTGGATGATGATGATGCCGGTCAGCGTGCCGAAGACGCCAGCCTCGCGGGCGAGGATCACCAGCGGGTAGAGCATTACCTGGTAGGGAATGAACGAGCCGAAGATCAGGATCGTGAAGAACACGTTCGCGCCCTTGAAGCGCCAGTAGGACAGCGCATAACCGTTGATCGAGGCGATCAGGATGGAAACGATGACGCTCGGAACGGTGATCTTCACGGAATTGAGGAAGCCGACCTTCAGCCCTTCACAATAGAGGCCCGTGCAGGCGGAATCCCATGCCTTGACCCAGGGTTCGAAGGTGATCTCCACGGGTGGCGAGAAGATGTTTCCGAGGCGGATTTCGGGCATGCCCTTCAGCGACGTAATCACCATCACGTACAAGGGAAGCAGATAGTAGATGGCAGCGAATGCGAGCACCCCGTAGATCATGATCCGGGTCGGATCGAGGAGGCGCTTCGGACGGCTGCCGGACGGTTCGACGACGGTGGCCATGTTTCCCCCTCAAGCCTTCTTCTTCGGACCATATTCGTAATACATCCACGGAATGAGGATGATGAACACGGTGACGAGCATGATGGTTGATGCGGCTAGGCCCTGGCCGATATTGCCGCGTGCGAACATGAAGTCGTAAACGTACTTGGCCGGCACCTCGGACGAGATTCCAGGCCCGCCATTGGTGAGCGCCACGACGAGGTCATAGAGACGGACGATGCCCGCAGCGACGATGACGAGCGACGTGATGAAGGTCGGCCGCATCATCGGGATCACGACGAATACGTAGGTCCGCCACTTCGGTATGCCGTCGACGCGGGATGCCTTCCAGATATCCTCGTCGATCGTTCTCAAACCCGCCAGCATCAAGGCCATGACAAAGCCGGTCCCCTGCCAGACGCCGGCGATGAGAAGCGCATACATAACGGTGTTGCGGTTTGCGATGATGTCGAAGGTGAAGCCTTCCCAGCCAAGGTCGCGCACCGCCTGCTGCAGGCCAAACGTCGGGTTGAGGATCCACTGCCAGACAACGCCCGTGACGATGAAGGAAAGCGCGAACGGATAGAGATAGATGGTGCGGAACGTGTTCTCGAACCGGATCTTCTGGTCCATGAAACAGGCGAGAATGAACCCGACCGTGAACGAGAACAGCAGGCAGAACACGGCGTAGAAAGCGATGTTCTCCAGGGATATGATCCACCGCGACGTGCGAAAGAGGCGCCTGTACTGGTCAAGGCCGACGAAGTCGTTGATGGGCAGCGCCCTCGACGACGTGAACGAATAGTAGACTGTCCAGAGCGAGCAGCCGACGAAGACGACAAGGGTCGTCAGGATCATGGGGATTGCCGCTATCTTGGCGCTGGCATTGCGCGTCAAGGACGACGGTTTTCGCGCAACCGACATGGTTCCTCCTCAAAATCAAAGCTTCGCGGGCGCACGCACCCGCACCGTCCCTGCAAGGCCCAGGGCCGCCGCAGGGACCGCGTGGAGCTTCACTGTGCCCGCCCGCCGGCGGACACAGTGCGAAGCATGCGAGCTAGTTCGCGGCCTCGATGATTTCGACGAAGCGTTCCTGGCCTTCCTCGACGGACATGTCGGGATTGTTGAAGAACTCGACCCACAGATCCTCGAGCTGCCCCTGGGTATCGGAGGAGAATGCCTGTTCCGTGGCCGGCAGGATATTGGCCGGGTCGTCCAGGATCTTGATACCCTTCTGCATGCAGGCGTTCGCGGCCGACATGTCGATATCGCCGCGGATCGGCAGGGAGCCCTTCTTCAGATTGAAGGCAACCTGCAGGTCCTTGGAGACAAGCAGAGAGGCCATCTTCAGCTGCGCATCCACCACGTCCGGATTGTCATCCTTCGGCCGGGGGAAATAGAAGGCATCGCCACCGGTATCAAGCACCGGGTTGAGGCCGAGGCCGGGAAGGCAATCATATTCCTTGCCCGCCGTCTGGCCCGCCACCTGGAACTCGCCCTGCGCCCAGTCGCCCATGATCTGTGCGCCGGCCTTGCCGGTGATCACCATGTTGGCCGCGTCGTTCCACGAACGCCCGACGGTGCCGTCGTCGACGAAGTTACGCGCCGCCGCCATGGCGTCGAACACCTTCTTCATCTGTGGCCCGGCGGCCGCCTCGGCGTCCTTGTCTACATTGATCTTCTTGTAGAAATCGGCGTCGTTCAGCGCAACGAGGAACACGTTCGCCATACCGAGGAGCTGCCAGGGTTCGCCGCCCACAGCAAGCGGGATCACGCCCTTTTCCTTCAGCTTCGGCGCCTCTTCGACGAACTCGTTCCAGTTCGAGGGAACCTTGAGCCCATTACTCTCGTAGACACCGCGGTTCAGCCACATCCACTGGAACGAGTGGATGTTCACCGGAACGCAATAAATCTTGCCTTCATAGGTGCAGGCATCAAGAAGCTTGGCCGGCCGGATGAAATCCTTCCACCCTTCCTTTTCGGCAATTGCGGTCAGGTCGGTCATCAGCCCGGCCTTCACCAGGTCCTCCGCGTCGCGACCTGTATTGAGCTGGGTTGCGCCCATCGGATTGCCGCCGGTGATGCGGCTGATGATGATCGGTCGCGCATTGCTGCCGCCGGCGATCGCACCATCCACCCAGTTGATGCCCGCCGCGTTAACGGCATCGGCCATCACCTTCACCGCAGCGGCCTCACCGCCCGACGTCCACCAATGGGTGACCTCCAGATCGACTGCGTGAGCAGCACTGAACGGAAGCGCCACGGTTGCGGCCAACGCGGCCACCAGATTACGGAATTTCATGAGTCTCCTCCCTCACTGAAACGTTGCAGGCGAAACTTAGAGCAAAGGTTTTGAACACGCAACCGCCCACACAAAAATTCTCCCCAGCCACCTGCAAGTCACGGAAATTGCATTAAAAACAGGCTGTTTCGGCTGGAATATTTGGCAGAATTCGACAGAGACGTTTCAAGCGCATCGGTATAACATCCTGTTTTATATATTATTTTTCTTCATGAGAAAAATTCCACACGGAAAACGCTCGAAAACTGCACAAAATCCTCCACGATCCGCCGGAAACTCACTCCGGCAAGCTTTTCCAGGTGGCAGGCGAGAATTCGCTCGACAAATGACCTGTATCGTTACAGATTTTCACCTCCATGTGCGGGGGGAGTAGCGGCCGGACGCAGAGCATGTATAACCGGCAGCAAAGCGGAGAGGTTCAGGCGGGGATGGAAAGCAGCGGAAGAGAGGGGCGCGCCGGGGGCCTCCCGCAAACAATGAGCGGCCGACGCTGAAAACGATTGCCTTCATGACAGGCCTCGGCATCACGACCGTATCGCGCGCCCTGAAGGATGCACCGGACATCAGCGCCGAAACGAAGGAACGGGTGCGGCTGGTTGCCCGCCAGATCGGATACCAGCCCAACCGGGCCGGCGTTCGCCTCAGAACGGGCAAGACCAACGTCATCAGCCTCATCCTCAGCCTCGAAGAGGAGATCATGGGGCTCACGAGCCCGATCGTGGTCGGTATTTCGGAGGTTCTCGCCTCGACCCAGTACCACCTCGTCGTGACGCCCTACCGCGCCTCGGGCAATCCGCTGGACCCAGTCCGCTATGTCCTGGAGACGGGTGCAGCAGACGGCGTCATCATCTCGCGCACGGAACCCAAGGACCCGCGCGTAGCGCTGATGATGGAGCGAAACTTTCCCTTCGTGACCCATGGCCGCACGGAGATGGGCTTCACCCACCCGTATCATGACTTCGACAATGAACGGTTCGCCTATGAGGCAGTCCGACGGCTGACGGAAAAAGGCCGCAGGCGGCTCATGCTTCTACAGCCGCCGCCTTACCTCACCTTCCACAGGCACATGCGGTCTGGTTTCGAGAAGGGATTGCGCGACTTTGGGGCAACGGCGGTTCCGTTCGGCCAGGTCGACCTCGATTCCAGCCTGCAACAGATCCGGGACGCCTGCGAGGAAGTGATGCGCCAGCCGAACCCGCCGGACGGGATCGTCTCGGGCAGCGGTTCCGGCGCGGTTGCACTTGTGGCCGCCGTCGAGGCAACAGGTCGTAAGCTTGCAGTCGACCTGGACGTTGCCGCGAAGGAGCCGAGCAGCTTCCTGCAATGGCTGCGCCCCGAGATCATGACCATGCGTGAGGATATAAGGCTGGCGGGACGCGAGCTTGCAAAGGCCGTGCTCTCCCGGATCGAGGGCGTGCCCGCGTCCGAACTTCGCACCCTGAGCTATCCGATCACCACTGGCGAAGCCGCCGGCACGGTGGGTCTCACGCAAGTCGAGACGTGAAAAAGGCCCGGCTGCGTGCCGGGCCCTCGCATTTTATCCCAAACGTTTATGGGAAGCCGTATCAACCGTTAAGGCCGCTTCCCCACGGACCATGGTGGCTGTCCTTGCCGTCCACGCGGTCGAAGCCGTGTGCACCGAAGAAATCGCGCTGGGCCTGGATGACGTTCGCCGTGCCGCGACCACGACGGTAGCTGTCGAAGTAGCCGAGCGCCGAGGCGAGAGCGGGAACGGGCAAACCACCGAGCACGGCCGCCGAGACGACGCGGCGAAGTGCCCCGTCGGTTTCCTTGACCATCGCGGCAAAGGCGGGCGTGACGATCAGGTTGGCGGAGTCCGGAGCCTTGGTGAAGGCGGTGGTGATTTCGTCCAGGAACTGCGAGCGGATGATGCAGCCTGCGCGCCAGATCTTGGCGATCGTCGGCATCGGCAGGTTCCAGCCGAATTCCTTTGATGCGGCGGACATCACAGCGAAGCCCTGCGCATAGGCGCCGATTTTCGAAGCGAGAAGCGCGCTCTCGAGGTCCTTGATGAAGGCCTGCTTGTCGGCGACCTTGAATTCACCGACTTCAGGAAGACCGAGGATCTTCTCCGCAGCTTCGCGCTCATCCTTCATGGACGAGATGCTTCGGGCAGCGACGGCAGCCTCGATGCCCGTGGCCGGAATACCCATGTTCTGGGCTTCGATGACCGACCACTTGCCGGTGCCCTTCTGGCCGGCCTTGTCGAGGATCATGTCCACGATCGGGTTGCCGGAGATGGGATCAGCAGCCTTCAGCACCTTTTCGGTGATTTCGATGAGGTAGGAATTGAGGCGTCCCTTGTTCCAGGTGCTGAAGACCTCGCCGATTTCGCCGGCGCTCATCTTCAGTCCGTCGCGCAGGATGCCGTAGATTTCCGCGATCATCTGCATGTCGGCATACTCGATGCCGTTGTGGATCGTCTTGACGAAGTGGCCGGCACCGTTCTCGCCGAGCCAGTCGACGCAGGGAACGCCATCATACTTGGCAGCAATCGACGTCAGCACCTTCTCGACGCGCTTCCAGGACTCCTCGGTGCCGCCGACCATGATGGACGGACCATGGCGTGCGCCCTCCTCGCCGCCGGAAACGCCCATGCCGATGAAGGTAAGGCCGCTGTCCTTCAACTGGTCGAAGCGGCGCATGGTGTCGCGGAAGTTTGCGTTGCCGGCATCGATCATGATGTCGTTCTTCTCGAGGTAGGGCTTGAGAAGCGCCATCTGCTGATCGACGGCATCGCCTGCCTTGATCATGATGATGATCGGGCGCGGCGGGCGGATGGCGGCGACGAACTCCTCGATGGTTTCGCATGGAACCACCTGGTCCTTCAGCGCGCCCGCTTCCTCGTAGAACTCCTTGGTCCGTTCGACGGTGCGGTTGAACACCGCAATCTTGTTGCCTTTTTCGGCAATGTTGAGCGCAAGATTCGATCCCATTACACCGAGACCGATCAGCCCGATTTCCGCCTGTGCCACGTCTGTACCTCCGTAAGGAAAAGCGCAGACATCCGGTGGGAGATCCGGGGAAAATCGCTGCGCATAATATTGAACCTCTGCCGGGCGGTAGAGGGCCGCCCGACTCCGGCAGCCGGTGTTTTGGCACTCAAATCGATTTACGACAAGTGATTGTTTGGCCGATCGGCCGTTTTCGGCGCCCCCTGTTGCGTGACGCCGTCATCGTCCTCCAGCACGCGCCAGGCCGCACCTTCGATGTCCTCGTACTGCCCGCTTCTGAGTGCCCACAGAAAGGCTGCAAGCCCTAGTCCGCCGAGGAAGAGTGCAATCGGGATGAGAAACACCAGCGTATTCATGTGGCAGGCACCGCTCCCAGATCGGACAAGTGTGCCTTGGCCGTCTCCTGAGCAGGGGGAGCCGGACGGCGAAGGCGCAGCGAATTGACCACGACGATGATCGACGAAGTCGACATCGCAATCGCCGCCACGAGCGGCGTTGCATGGCCGAGCATGGCTACGGGAACCGCAATGACGTTGTATCCGATCGCGAGCGCGAAGTTCTGCCGGATGAGCCTCCCTGCCCCACGCGAGATATCGAGAGCGAATGGAACGGCATCGAGGCTCTCGTGCAGGAACACGAAATCCGCCGCCTGCCGGCCGACGTCGGCAGCCGTGGCGGGCGCCATGGAGACATGCGCGGCCGAAAGCGCCGGAGCATCGTTGATCCCGTCCCCGACCATCAGGACCTTGGCGCCCGCGGTTTGAAGCGCGGCCACCGCCTCGGTCTTGCCCTGCGGCGAGAGCGCCGCCTGCCACCTGGAAATGCCGAGCGTTTCCGCAAGACGCGCAACCGCCGGCGCCCGGTCCCCCGAGAGGATCGAGAGCTTCAACCCGGCGTTTCTCAGCCGGTCGAGTGCCGCGCTAGCGCCCGCCCTCGGCGCATCCTCGAACCGGAAGGCGGCAAGTTCGGCGCCGTCGCGCGACAGAACCACCTCCGTGTAGGGCGTCTCGTCGGTCGGTGAAGCGCCAGCCGGGCATGCGAATGCACGTCTGCCGAGACGATAGGTGCCGCTGTCGTCGGTCGCCTCCAGCCCCTCTCCGGGTCTCTCAGTCACAGCATCGAAATCATATCCTCGTTCGGGCAGGCCTGCGACGAGGGCACGCGAAAGCGGGTGGCGCGAATGTCCGGCAAGCGCGACCGCGATCGCCTGATGGCCGGGATCGCCATTCGAACGGCCGACAAGGCGAGGCTGGCCGAGCGTGAGGGTTCCCGTCTTGTCGAACACCGCCGTATCGATGGCGGCGAGCCTTTCCATTGCCGAACCATCCTTGACCATGACGCCGCCGGCGAAGAGCCGACCCGCGGCCACCACCTGCACGACGGGCACGGCGAGCCCCAAAGCGCAGGGGCAGGTTATGATGAGGACCGCGACGGCGATCAGCATCGCGTGTTTCCAGTCGCCGTCATAGGCGCCCCACGCGAGGAACGAGGCGAGCGCAAGCAGATGCACGACCGGTGAATAGACCTGGGCAGCCCGATCGGCGATACGGCGATAGCGCGCGCGCCCGCCTTCCGCGGCCTCCATCAACGATATCACTTCGGCAAGAAACGAATCCCGGGCGAGCGCTATCGCCTCGACGACAAGAGAACCGGTGATGTTCATTGCACCCGCCTCGAGCTGTTCCCCCGGCCCCACGGCGAGCGGAGCGCTCTCGCCATTGACGATCGAGCGATCGATATCGCTGGTACCCGTCACCACCCTGCAATCGACCGGGATGCGCTCGCCAGCGGCAATCGCAAGCCTGTCGCCAACCGAGATCTCCTCGACGCGACGGTACTCCCTGCTGCCGTCACCACCCACCAGCATCGCCCCGCGCGGCGAAAGCCGCGCCAGCCCGGTGATCGCCGACCGCGCCCGGTCGCGCATGACGTGGTCCAGTGTCCGGCCGATGAGGAGGAAGAAGAGCAGCGACACGGTCGCATCGAACCACGCATGCTCGCCATGGTGGATCGTCTCCCAAAGGGATACGCCGTAAGACAGTGTGACCGCGAGCGAGATCGGCACATCCATGTTGGTGTGGCCATGCCGGAGCGCATTCCACGCCGACCGGTAGAAGAAGCGGCCGGCATAAACGAGCGCAGGCCCGGCAATCAGTGCCGAGATCCAGTGAAACAGATCGCGCGTCGCTGCCTCCGCTCCCGACCATACCGAAACCGACAGAAGCATGATGTTGACAGACGCAAACCCCGCGACCGCGACCGCGCGGATCAGGTCGTTGCGCAGGCCGTCCTCACCCGCGGCCGCCGGTGAAAAGAGATGAGCATCGTATCCACAGGCGCGGATGGCGGCGGCAATCGCCTGAGGATCGACGGCGCGCGCGCCGTCGCCTTCCTTCCACACAACGGTTACCCGGCGCGACGACAGGTTGACGCGCGCGCGTTCCACATCCGGGAGGGAGCGCAACGCACCCTCGATCTTGACGATGCACGCGCCGCAATGGACCCCCGGCACACTGAGATCGATCTGCCGCAATCCGTTACCGAGGTCGCGGCTCGCAAGACGCATCTCTTCCGAAGATGGCAGGCCGTAGGCAGTCGCATCCGGACTGAACGCCGTGTCAGTCCCCGGGGCGCAGCAACTCATCTGACGCCCCCGCGACAACGGTTCTGACCGTCTGGTGGAAGACCTTCCGGCCGTCCTTCATGGACACGATGTCGGCTATCCATTGTCCGGGCGCGAGCCTTCTCGCCGCCTCGAACACACCCGGATCCCGGACGGAAAGATCGAGGCTGAAGTCTTCGCGCTCGTCGACAGGCCGCTTGAAGATCGCGGTGACGCTGTCGGCGGCAAGCGGCCTTCCTGTGCCGTCGAAAAGGCGATAGGTCACCGTCTCGCCCCAGATGATGAGCTCTCCGCGTTTGCCGCTTGCCGCCAGCGCATTCGCCTCGGCGACCTTGGCATTGAACTGTTGGCTGGCGACATAGGTGTTCTGCACCACAAGGCCGCTCCAGCTGCTGATCGCATTCCATGCCATCACGAGATTGACCGATATGATCGTGCCGAAGAACAGCACCATCACGGCGAGCATGTGCCAGCCCGTGAAGACGAATCCGTCGCTGCGTTGTTCCGAATTTTGCATCAGTTCGCTCCAGGCATGTTGAAACGGGCGGAGTAGACATCGCGCTCATGGCTTGCGGGGTCTTCCGCAACCAGGGTGAACCCTTCCCCGGCATTCGCGGCAAGTTCCCGAGGAAGGGTGACGAACACCCTGACGGTCGTAACCTTGTCGGCATCGGCGGGGACCGCGAACAGCCGGCCGTCGCCGCTGTCGTGCCCCGAGATCTTCATCATGGCGCCCGCCAACCCTTCCATCGACACATTGATCACGCGGTTCTCGGGGATCATGTTGAGAAGCTTGATGGTGTAGCCGTTCCGGACCGAGCCGTCGGATTCGATGACGTATTGCGGATTGCGATCATGGATGACGTTGAGTTCCAACCGGTCGCGCGTAAGGAGGGCATATAGCAGTGCGACGCCGGCGAGCATCCAGACGGCCGAATACATCAGCGTGCGCGCGCGGAAGATGACGTGCCAGTCGAAGTGCCCCACTTGTTTGGAAAATTTGCCGTCCGGCTGGCGCACGCGCCGCGGATCGATCGCCTTCGTGCCATCGTCTGTCGCCAGCGCCATGTTGGTGGCGTAGTCGGAGAGCGTCGCATAGGCGATAAGTCCCCGCTCCTTGCCGAGCTTGTCCATGACGCCATCGCAGGCGTCGATGCAGAGCGCGCAGGTGATGCATTCGAGCTGCTGGCCGTCGCGGATGTCGATACCCATCGGACAGACGGCGACACAGGCATTGCAGTCAACGCAATCGCCGACGCTTTCGCCGGCTGCAGCGGCCTTCTTCGCGTGACGCGTACGAGGCTCGCCACGCCAGTCGTTGTAGGTGACGACCAGCGAATTTTCGTCCAGCATCGCCGCCTGGATGCGAGGCCACGGGCACATGTAGGTGCAGACCTGTTCGCGCATCAGGCCGCCGAACACGTAGGTCGTGGCCGTGAGGATGGCCACGGTGGCATAGGCGACGAACGGCGCGTCGAGCGTGAAGAGAGTGACGACGAGGCGCGGAGCATCCGCGAAATAGAATATCCAGGCGCCGCCTGTCGCGACCGCGATCAGAAGCCAGACGGCGTGCTTGGCCACCCGCTTCCTTGTCTTGTCGAAGCTCCATGGCCCGGCATCTAGCTTCATGCGGGCATTTCGATCGCCCTCGATTGCCCTTTCGACGACGAGGAAAAGATCCACCCAGACCGTCTGGGGACAGGCGTAGCCGCACCAGGCGCGCCCGACGGCAGAAGTGACGAGAAAGAGGCCGAAACCGGCCATGACGAGGAGGCCGGCGACGAAGAAGAACTCCTGCGGCCAGATCTCGATGAAGAAGAAATAGAACCGCCGTCCCGCGAGATCGATCAGTACCGCCTGGTCGGGCGCATGCGCGCCTCGGTCCCAGCGCATCCACGGCGTCAGGTAGTAGATCCCGAGCGTGATGAACATGACGATCCATTTGAAGCGGCGAAACTGGCCCTCGGCACGCTTCGGAAAGATCTTCTTCCGCTTTTCATAGAGGGGCTTGCGCATCCGTGCCGAATTGACCGGCTCGGCTTCGAGCCGCTCGACCGGGGAGCCGTTGCTGGACTGTAAGGCATCGTAGATGTTCATGGCGAGGCACCGTCTTTCCCGTCTGTCATGCCCGTCGGCCTCCCCTCGCTCCTTGACTTAAGTCAATAACGGCGCTTGCCTGCCCTCTGCCCGGATGCGACAAATCGGCCAGCATGGGGAGAAGGGAGCGAAGACATGGCAACGATGCCAGCCCGCATCATCCACCGGTCGATCGCGCGTGACTGGCGGGAGGTCTATGCTTTTGCCTCCAGACCGCAGAACATGCCGCAATGGGCCTCGGGCCTCGCCTCGGGGCTTGTGCCGGACGGCGATGAATGGATCGCCGACGGCGGGCCGATCGGCAACGTACGCGTCCGCTTCGCCGCCCCAAATGAATTCGGTGTCATCGACCACAGGGTGACGCTCTCCGATGGCCTGAGCGTTCACAACGCGCTGCGTGTGGTGCCGAACGGCGACGGGGCCGAGGTCATGTTCACCCTGCTGCGCCTGCCTGGCATCGATGATGCCGCCTTCGAGGCGGACGCCGCCCATGTCGCCCGCGACCTCGAAGCCCTGAAGGCGCTGATGGAGAAGGGAACTGTGTGATGGGAACGCAAGGCAACGACCGCCGGATCGACTATATCGAGTTCAACGTCGCGGACATCGCCCGCTCGAAGACGTTCTACGGCAGCGCCTTCGGGTGGACCTTTACTGACTACGGCCCGCAATATTGCGAGTTTCAGGATGGCCGCCTTACCGGCGGCTTCACGACGCTTGCGCCGGTGAACGCCGCCGGCGGTCCGCTGGTCATCCTCTTTGCCGACGATCTCGAAGACGCCGTCGCCCGCGTCGAACAGGCCGGCGGCAGCATCGTCAAGGCGATCTACTCGTTTCCGGGCGGCCGCCGATTTCATTTTGGAGATCCCGACGGTTATGAACTGGCGGTGTGGTCGGATCGATAGACCGTCGCTCCCGCTGAGCCGGCCGGAAGCTCCCCGCATCGCCGTTGCGATTCTCCCGGAACAATGAAGGGGCCGCCCGTTCCTGGAACCGGCGGCCCCAACAGTATAGATCCGGGGGCCTACGCACTGTGAGCGGCAGGCCCCCGGCCTCAGGCTCTCTTACTCTCCACCTCCCAGCGAGTGGACGAAGATCGCCAGTTCCTTGACCGTGGGCTCCCCGAGGCGCGGGAGCCAGGCAGGCATGACGCCATGCTTCGGCGAACGCATCTGGTTGGCCACGGCCTGCTCGCCCTCTCCCTTGAGCCAGATTGCATCGGCGAGATTGGGCGCGCCGAGCTCGCGATTGCCCTTTGCGTCGTCACCATGGCAGGCCGCACAGTTCTCGGCGAAGATCGCCTTGCCCGGTTCAACCATGCCGACATCGGAGGGCGTCCCGGTGAGGCTCACGACATAGGCGGAAACCTCTCTTATTTCCTCCGGCTTCAGCATGTCCCCGAATGCGGGCATTTCGGAAATCCGGGTCTCCTCATCGCCGGGATGGCGGATGCCGTGTGCAATCGTCTGGTAGATGTCGTCGACCGTGCCGCCCCAGATCCAGTCGTCGTCGTTGAGGTTCGGAAAGCCCTGCGAACCGGCCGCACCGGAGCCGTGGCACTGTGCGCAGTTGACCTTGAAAGCGGAGGCGCCCGCCGAGACGGCGAACTGCGCGAGCTGGGGATCCGCAAGGATGTCCTGGAGCGACGAGGATGCGATACGGTCGAGGGAACCGGTCTGCGCAGCCTTGGCCTCCGCGAGTTCCACCGCGACGTCGGCCCGGCTCGAGAATCCGAGGACGCCCTTCGTCGCATCCGTGAGCATCGGCAGTGCCGGATAGGCGATCATGTATCCGAGCGCCCAGACGATCGTCGCATAGAAGGTCCAGACCCACCACCGGGGCATCGGATTGTTCAGTTCCCGGATACCATCCCATTCATGGCCGGTGGTTTCGACACCCGAAATTTCGTCGATGTGCTTGTCAGCCATGATCAGTCCTCTTTGAGGGGAATTGCGGCGGCGTTCTCCGCTGCCTTGCGGGCACCCGGCCGGAACAGGAATACGACGACGGCGAGGAAGAACAGCGTCATGGCCAGAAGGCCCCAGCTGTCCGCGAAGTGGCGCATGGCGGTATAGGTTTCCATCGTGCCCTCCTCAGCGATAGCCGCTTGCGTCGTCATAGGTGGAGAAGTCCACCAGAGTGCCGAGCATCTGCAGATAGGCGACCAGCGCATCCATTTCGGTGAGCTTCTGAGGGTCGCCGTCGAAATCGCCGATCTTCGCCTTCGGATAGCGGGCCTCAAGGCCGGATGTATCCGCATTCGGATCGGCCTGCGCCTTCAGGTCGGCCTCGGCATTCTCGATCATCGCGTCGTCGTAGGGCACGCCGACCGTCCGGCTCGCCTTGAGATTCATTGCGACATCCCGCACGTCCAGCCGCGTCTCCTTGAGGAAGGCATAGCTCGGCATGACCGATTCCGGCACCACCGAGCGCGGCTCGACGAGATGCTGTACGTGCCACTCGTTCGAGTAGCGGTCACCGACGCGTGCGAGATCGGGGCCGGTTCGCTTGGAACCCCACTGGAAGGGATGGTCGTACATCGACTCTGCCGCCAGCGAGTAGTGACCGTAGCGCTCCACCTCGTCTCGGAAGGGCCGGATCATCTGGCTGTGACAGACGTAGCAGCCCTCGCGGATGTAGATGTCGCGTCCGGCGAGCTCCAGCGGCGAGTAAGGCCGCATGCCCTCGACCTTCTCGATGGTGTTCTCGAGGTAGAAGAGCGGCGCGATCTCGACGATACCGCCGATGGTCACCACCAGCAGCGAGCCGGCGAGCAGCAGGGTCGCGTTTCGTTCGAGCAGTACGTGCTTATCAAGTATGGACATCGGTCCACCTCCTATTCAGCGGGCTGCAGCGCAGGAACGGTGCCCGGCATGCGGGCCTCGTCACGCTGGTACCCAAGGATCGTCATGGTGATGTTCCAAGCCATGATCAGCGCACCGGTCAGGTACATGGCTCCGCCGACCGCCCTGAGGACGTAGTAGGGGAACATGGCGGAGACCGTTTCGGCGAAGGAATAGACGAGGAAGCCCTGGTCGTCGTACTCGCGCCACATGAGGCCCTGCTGGATGCCGGCGACCCACATGACAGCCGCGTAGACCACGATGCCGAGGGTGGCGAGCCAGAAGTGCCAGTTGACGAGGCGCAGACTGTAGAGCCGCTCCCTGCCCCACAGCTTCGGCGTCAGATAGTAGACAGCACCGAAGCTGATGAGACCGTTCCAGCCGAGAGCGCCCGAATGCACGTGGCCGATCGTCCAGTCGGTGTAGTGGCTGAGCGAGTTGACGGTCTTGATTGACATCATCGGTCCCTCGAAGGTGGCCATGCCGTAGAAGGCAACGGCCATCACCATCATGCGCATGATCGGGTCGGTGCGGATCTTGTCCCAGGCGCCCGAGAGCGTCATCAGGCCGTTGATCATGCCGCCCCACGAGGGCATCCAGAGCATGATCGAAAACACCATCCCCAGCGTCTGTGCCCAGTCGGGAAGAGCTGTGTAGTGCAGGTGGTGCGGACCCGCCCAGATGTACATGAAGATCAGCGCCCAGAAGTGGATGATCGACAGCCGGTAGGAATAGACGGGGCGATTGGCCTGCTTCGGAATGAAGTAGTAGAGCATGCCGAGGAAGCCGGCCGTCAGGAAGAAGCCCACCGCATTATGGCCGTACCACCACTGGGTCAGCGCATCCTGCACGCCCGAGAATGCCGAGTAGCTCTTCACTCCGAGGAACGAGACGGGGATTGCAAGGTTGTTGACCACGTGCAGCATCGCGATCGTCACGATGAAGGACAGGTAGAACCAATTCGCTACGTAGATGTGCGGTTCCTTGCGGGTCAGGATCGTGCCGAGGAATGCCACGAGATAGGCAACCCAGACCACCGTCAGCCAGAGGTCGACGTACCATTCCGGTTCGGCATACTCGCGCCCCTGCGTGATCCCGAGCAGATAGCCCGTCGCGGCCATGACGATGAACAGCTGGTAGCCCCAGAACACGAACCAGCCGAGATTGCCGCCGAAGAGCCGCACCCGCGACGTGCGCTGGACCACGTAGAAGGAGGTCGCGATCAGCGCATTGCCGCCGAAGGCGAAAATGACCGCCGAGGTATGAAGCGGCCGCACGCGACCGAAATTGAACCAAGGTTCGATATTCAGGTCGGGAAAGGCAAGCTGCAGCGCCACGACGACGCCGACGAGAAAGCCGACGACACCCCAGAACACCGTTGCGATCACGCCGTACTTCACCACGTCGTCGAAGTAGCCGGAGCGATCCGGATCGGACGCTCTTCCCGCCGAGACCGGGGCGAAGGAGATCCGTCGCACCATGACCACCGTGCTCACAAGCAGCACGAAGAACAGCACCCACATATGCGCCTGAAACAGGCTGTCATGGGCAAAGGCTGCCCCAAGCAAGGCCGCGAAGGCCCCAATGGCCAGTAGCGCGGTTTCGGTTCCGTATTTCATCGTTGGCATCCCCCAACCGTAAGTTACCCGCCACGGCAACCCGTCAGAGAATCCGGGATCCGTAGTTGTTGGAGGCTTCGCAAATGCACGCAACCGTCACCTTGACTTAAATCAAGGCGGTTGCGTTGGCGCGGAGGCATCACATTGACAGGTTGACGCAGGCAGATGCCTTGGTGATGCCAGCTGCCCTGAAACAACGGAAATACGCCAATGACGGACAGTGATCTGTGTCAGGAAAATGTTGGACGGCTGCTGTCGGATGCACCGGAGAACGCCGTCTCTCTCGCATGGCTCGACGAGGCCCACGCGGAACAGCTGCGCCTCTGCCAGGCCCTCGAGGAAATCGCGGACAGCCTGCCCTCGAATGTGAACCGGCAGAAATGCATCTACGCAGCCAAAGTGCTGGGGCCGCTCGTCTATGGCGTCCACCGGTATGAGGAGATGGTGCTCTTCCCGATGCTCGCGCGCAGCGTGACCAGGCGAGCTTCGTTGTCAGCGACGATCTCGCGGTTGAAGTTCGAGCACTTCGAGGACGAGTGTTTCGCCGAGGAACTGACCGATGCCCTGCTCCGCCTCGGCCGCAGCGATCCCACGGTCAACGCCGAGGCGACAGGTTACATGCTGCGCGCCTTCTTCGAGGCGATGCGGCGACACATCGCCTTCGAGCAGGAGTTTCTCCTGCGCGATTTCAGAATGATGCAGTGACCGCTTGAACAGGTGACCTCGCCACGCGCCGGCGGGCGTTCCCGATCGACGCTCGTCAGGTGATCAGGCCGCGCTTGATGTTCCAGCGGTCATGATACCAGAGCCATTGGCCCGGATATTCCCGCACCCACTGCTCCACCTTGTCGTTCAGCATCTGAGCGGTCGCTTCGACATCCACCGCCCCGTCCTCCTTGCGCGGAACGGTGATGGCGGGTTCGAGCTCGAGCCGGAAGCGGTTACCGGGAAGCCTGATGCAGCGGGCCGGGAACACCTCGCAGCCGAACTGGCGGACCAACTTCGCGAGCAGCGGATTCGTCTGGACGTCGCGGCCGAAGAACTTCGTCTTCAGTCCCTTGTTGAACTTCTGATCGACGAGAACGCCGACGGCCCCGCCATTGTCAAGCTTGCGGGCCAGCGTGAACGACGAGCCCGCATGCGACGGCACGAGATTACCCATGCGCGCCTTGCGGAACTCGAACACCTTGTCGGCGACGTAAGGATTGTTCGGGGGCCGGAACAGCACGGTCACGTCGAGACCGAAGGCCGCACCCGCAACGGGCAGGAGCTCGAAATTGCCGGTATGCCCGGTAAAGACGATGAACGGCCGCGGATTGTCGCGCAGGTCCACGAAGAGCGGAATGCCCGAGACCTCAACCCTTCCCTCGCCTTCGCGAAAGGGATCGAAGTCGAAGAGTTCGTCGAGGAAGACATACTCGGCGGCGAGCCGGCCCATGTTGCCCCAGCTGTCGAGCGCGATCGCCTGGATCTCCGCTTCCGGCTTTTCCGGAAACGCATTGCGCAGGTTGGTGAGCGTGAGGATGTGGCGCTTCGTCTTCGGCCCGATCCATCGGGCAAAGCGATCGGCGAAGTTCATGGCGCTGTCGGCCGGAAAGAGCTTAAGCACGTTCAGCAGCCCGAACACGAACTGGGCAATCGCCCAGTGCTGGAACTTCCGAAGCGCCAGAACGATGCGGGTGATTACCATCCGCACAGGGTCAGTCCAGCGTCAGTACGATCTTGCCGAACACGTTGCGCGTCTCCATGCGCTCCAGTGCCGTCGCGATGCCGTCGAAGCCAATCTGAGTATCGATGACCGGATGAACGATCCCGCGCGCCATCTTCTGCATGGCATTCGCCATGTTTTCCATGCGGCAGCCGAACGAGCCGAGCAGTTTCAATTGCTGCTGGAAGAGCATCATCAGGTTCATGTCGGTCGACACACCGGAGGTCGAGCCGCATGTGACGAGCCGCCCGCCCCGCTTGAGGCAGAGCATCGAACCGGCCCAGGTATCCTTGCCGACATGCTCGAAGACGACATCGACGCCCTTCTTCTTGGTGAGCTTGCGCACGACGCCCTCGAACCGGTCCTTCCGGTAGTTGATGACATGGTCGGCACCGAGTGCCTTGGCCCTCTCGATCTTGTCGTCGGAACCGACCGTCGTGATCACCGTGCAGCCGATCTTCTTGGCAAGCTGGATAGCCGCCGTGCCGATGCCCGATCCGCCGGCGTGGACGAGGATGGTCTCGCCGGGCTCAAGCTTGGCGTTATCGAAGAGCATGTGCTCGACGGTGCCGAAGGTAACGGGCGCAAGTGCCGCGCCGACGGCGTCAACGCCGGGAGGAGCCGGAACGAGCAGGCGCGCGGGCAGGTTCACCTTTTCCTGCGCGAAGCCGTCGAGATGGAAGCCGTGAACGCCGCCGACATGTTCGCAGAGGTTGTCACGTCCCTCGCGGCAGGGCTTGCAGAGGCCGCAGGTGCGCGCACCATAGATGGATACGAGCTGGCCGGGCAGAACATTCGAAACGCCGGGACCGATGCTGTCCACCACGCCCGCGGCTTCAGCGCCGATGACCAGCGGCATCTTGCGCTTGGCGAATGCCATGCCGCGCCAGCCCCAGACGTCGATGTGATTGAGCGCAACCGCCTTGACGCGAAGCGTCACTTCGCCCGGTCCCGGAGCTTCCGGCTCGGGGATATCGGTGATTTCGAGCTTGCGGTCATCGAGCAGTTGCAGCGCACGCATGGTGGTATCCTTCGCCTTCCGGCATTCTTCTTGTTACTGGCCTTGGTCCAATGCGACCGCTTATGCCGGTTCCGCCGTCATGACAAGGCTGGCGTTCTGCCCGCCGAAGCCGAAGGAGTTCGACAGCACGGCCGAGACCTGCTGCTCGCGCTTCACGTTCGGTACGACGTCGAGAACGATGGCCGGGTCCGGATTGAGGTAGTTGATGGTCGGAGGCAGCGTCCCCGTCAGCATCGTCTGTATTGAGAACACGGCTTCGACCGCACCGGCAGCCGTCAGGGTGTGACCGATCATCGACTTGTTCGACGAAACGGGGATTTTCGGCAATGCCTCGCCGAAGACGGCCGACATGGAGAGGTACTCCATCTTGTCGTTCTCGGGCGTGGAGGTGCCGTGGGCATTGATGTAGCCGATCGCACTCTCCTCTATGCCCGCGTCTGCGAGCGCCGCCCGGATCGTCGCGATCGCCGGTCCGCCGTCCGGAGACGAGCGGGTGCGGTGGAAATGGTCGGCCTTTTCGCCACAGCCCTTGAGAATGCCGAGCACGCGCGCGCCGCGAGCGACGGCGGACTCCAGCGATTCGAGCACGAGGGTCGCCGCCCCTTCCGCGATGACGAAGCCGTCACGGTCCTTCGTGAAGGGCTTCGAGGCCTTCTGCGGCGGGTCGTTCTGGGTGGAAAGCGCCGAAAGCAGCGCGAAGCGGATGAGCGCTTCCGCCGTGACCGAGCCATCCGTGCCGACGGTGAGGGCGCGGTCCGTTCGGCCCTGGCGGATCGCCTCGACACCCAGCTGGATGGCCGTGGCACCCGACGCACAGGCGGTCGAGAGCGTTACCGGCAGGCCGCGCGTGCCGTAGCGGTCCGACAGGCGCTCGGAGATCGCGCCGAACAGCCACGCCTCGTGGAGCGCGGGATCGGCCTTTTCGCGAAGCGCGGTCAGGAAACGCTCATAGGCGTCGCCCGGACGGCTCGACGGCGGAGCGCGGTCGGCAAGTGCAAAACGGGCGCTCCATTCGGGCTCGATCGGCGGTGCTGCGAGAAACAGTGGGCCGCCGAAATCGCCGGAAATGCCGGCCTGCGCCAGCGCCTCGTCCGTTGTCTCGCGCGCATAGGCATAGGAACGCTCGACCGGATTTTCGGTCGGAAGCTCGATGAAATCCACCGTTCCGGCAATGCGCGTATTGAGGCCGTCGACCGGGAACCGGGTGATGCCGTGGATACCGGATACGCCGCTTGTCAGCGCCTTCCAGTTGTCCTCAAGCCCCTGGCCCAGCGAGGTCACGACACCCATCCCGGTTACCGCGACGATGGGACGTCCGAGATGATCCCTGAAACTGGCTTTGCTCATTGGCCGGATCCTCAATTCTCTGCTGACAGCACGGCGACGCCTTCGCCGCGCGCGTGCCCAATGGTCGTGACGACGGCGGTGCGGGCCGGTGACTGCATCGAGGCCTCCGACTGCGGATCGAAGGCTGGAACCTTCGCGCCGCTGTCGAGGGCGAGCGCCGCGAGCGCGAGGCCCAGCGGAAACTGCGTTTCCAGCCCGTGCCCGGCAAAGCCGCTGTATCCGCGTACGGCCGCGCCATCGAAACGACGGTCGATCCAGGCGCGTTCGCGCTGCGTCAGTCCGTGCTGCCCCGATGCCCCCGAGAACACGACCGTAGAGGCGGGTTCAGTGGTGGCGCCGTTCGCCAGCTGGTCGAGGCGCTTTTCGAGCCGCCCCTCTTCCCGGGTGCCGCGGTCGCCGCCGATCGTGTCGATCGTCGCGTAGATGTGCGCACCCCGCGCTTCCGCATGGGCGCGCGATTCCAGGACCAGGAAGGCACCGAGCGTGCCGGTGATGATGCCGCCGCCGGCGTCCGGATCGCGGGACCAGAGCGGCGTCCAGTCTCCCGTCGCATGTGCCTGGATGGCCTCGTAGAGAAGGATCACGTCCTGGCGTTCGGCAACGAGTGCACCCCCGACGAGGGTATGGGTCGACTGTCCGGAACGGATGCGGAAATAGGCGGTCTCGACGGCGCTGATGCCGGACGCCTCCTCGCCCATGAACGTGCGCGACGAGCCGGTCACCTTGTGCACGATGGAAATGTTGCCTGCGAGAAGGTTCGAAAGCTGGGCGAGAAAGAGGGTCGGCCGCAGTTCGGTGGTGAGCTTCTCGTTGAGAAGCCTCTCCCGGTCGTTGCGCTTGAGCCCCTCATCGACGATGAGCGAATCGACGTTGATGTCGCGTTCGCCGCCGCCGGCGGCCACGATCATGTCCATCGTGGCACAGGCTTCCACATCGTCCTTTAGACCGGCATCGTCGAGTGCGAGGCCGGCGGTGAACACGCCGAGACGCTGCCAGTTCTCCATCTGGCGTTGATCGCCGCGCTTGGCGATCTGCTGCGACCAGTCGATCTCCGGCATGGGGTGCACGGGATAGGGCGCAAACCGCGTCGTGTCGATCCTGGTCTCCGGCCCCTTGGCCGCGGTCAGCAGCGCCCTGTGCGGTTCCAGCCCGACACCCTGGCACGTGACGATCCCGATACCCGTGACGACCACATCATTCTCAGCTTTCGCCATTCTCATACCCCTTCGCCGGTCGCAGCCAGCGCGTCAAACAGCCCCAATTCGCCGGCCCGCTTGCGCACGATATCGGCAAGCGGCACCTCTTCGAACGGTACGGTGCGAAGCTTGAGCTGCGCATCGCAGACCTTCTTGCCCTCGGAAGTGATCTTCGCCTTCGTGACGGCAAAGCCGGACCCGTCATGTTCGAGGAAGACCTCGATGTCCAGAACGGCCTCAGGCGCGACGAAGCTGCGCATCTTGGCGCCATCGACGGTCATCAGGAACGGCATGGCCGAGAAATTCGTGGCAGCCAGCACGAGGAACCCCGAGGCCTGCGCCATGGTCTCGATCAGGAGAACCCCCGGCACGAGCGGCATGCCCGGAAAATGACCTTCGAAAACCGGGCTTTTCGCCGGCACGACGGATCGGGCCTTGAGAACCTTGCGCTCGGCATCCACTGCCTCGACGCGGTCAATCATCTGAAAATATTCTAGCAACATTCTGGACGAGCCTCCGGCTGGACCCGGAAATCGAAAGGCCTGCCATCTCGGCAGGCCAGTGACAACTCGCGCCGGACACTCCGGCGCGACAGTGATGGCCGCGCGTCCGAGATGGACGATCGCGCGACCGAAGAATCAGGCCTTCGCCGCGCGAAGTTCGTCGATCTTGGAGCAGAGGTTCTTCAGCACGAAGTATTCTTCGGTGGAGACCTTGCCTTCGTTCACTTCCTGCGTCCACTGCTCGAGCGGGATCTTGATTCCGAACTCCTTGTCGATCGCAAAAACGATGTCGAGAAAGTCCAGGCTGTCGATACCCAGATCGTCGATCGTGTGGCTGTCCGGTGTGATCGTCTCGCGATCGATCTCGCTCGTTTCCGCGATGATGTCGGCAACCTTGTCGAATGTAGCAGTCACGCCCATACCTCATGAAATCAATAGTTGGGCGATCCTATAGGTAAATACGGCGGAAATGCCAATGGGTGTTATTGACATGACGCATTTTGGACAACGGGTGTTGCGCAATGGCATGGGGTGCCGATGTGCAACGGAGGGCCGTCAGACCGCTACGGAATGGCGCGCCGTCCCCTTGCCGAAGTGGGCGTCGAATCGCGATGCCACGGTGCGCGCGAAGGCCTGGCCCTTTTCAGTGAGCGCAAAACGGCCGCCGCCGAACTGAACCAACCCGTCCCGATCAGCACTGGCTATGGCTCTCCCTTCGGCAATGAGCGTGGCGGCCAGAGAGGGATGCGCGCGACGAAGACATTCGAGTCCGAAACCGAACTCGCACATGATGCGCTCTATGACCCAGGCCCGTGCGCGATCCTCGCTGGTGAGGGCATAACCGCGCACCGACGCAAGCCTCCCCTCGTTGACGCTTCTGAGATACTCGCCCGTCGCCGGCATGTTCTGGACATAGCCTTCGGGCAGCTGGCCGATCGCTGATGCGCCGAGACCGATCAGAGCGTCCGCCTGATCATCGGTATAGCCCTGGAAGTTGCGACGCAGCGATCCGTCGCGGGAAGCCGAGGCCAGCGGATCGGCCGGAAGCGCGAAATGGTCTATGCCCACGGCCTGGTATCCCCTCGCCACCAGCATCTCCGCTGCCATCGTCATCTGCCGGAAGCGTTCCGCCACGCCGGGAAGCGAGGCAGCATCGATCATCGCCTGGTGCTTCTTCATCCATGGCACATGTGCGTAGCCGAAAAGCGCAATGCGGTCCGGCCGCATCGAAACGACCGCTTCCACGGTCTCCCCGAGCGACGCCAAGGTCTGGTGCGGGAGGCCATAGAGGACGTCGCAGTTGACGGAGCGAACGCCGCGCGATCGCACTGCTTCCACCACTGCGCGGGTCTGCTCGAAGGTCTGCAAGCGGTTGATCGCCTTTTGCACCTTCGGGTCGAAATCCTGTATCCCGAGGCTCGCACGCGCCAGCCCGATTTCGGCTAGCGCATCATGGCGCGCCTCGTCGAGATCGTTCGGGTCCATTTCCACGCTGATCTCGGCATCCGTCGCGAATTGGAACCGTTCGGACAGGGAGCGCTTGAGCGCGATCATGTCCTGCGGCCTGAGCATGGTCGGCGATCCACCACCGAGATGGAGCGCCGTCACGGCTGCATCGCGCGAGACCATCCCGCCCACGGTGTCGATCTCGCGGAAAAGTCCCTTCAGGTAAGCCTCAACCGGCTCGTAGCGCAGCGTCTGGCGGGTATGACAGGCACAGAACCAACACAGCCGGTCGCAATACGGGATGTGCACGTAGAGCGACAGCCGGTTGCGGCCGCCCAGATTGCCGAGCCATTCGCGATACGTGTCCGGGCCGACAGATTCGCTGAAATGGGGAGCGGTCGGATAGCTGGTATACCGAGGAACGGGCGCCGAAAGGCGTTCAACGAGATCGTCGCGCATGTCTGTCTCCTTGCCGTCCCCAGCAAATATGAGGGACTGAGCCCTGCGCGTTTGATTTTGATCAAGTCGCACCGACAAAACCGGCGATAGAATTTAACAAATGCCAAGTAGCGTTGTTTTGCCGCGAGGCGGGGCGCTGTCGAGCGAATGCAAAAACGGGTACATTCAAATGACCGCAACAGGAAGCAGCACTCAGCAAGGAACACCGGATATGGACCTCCAGCTCGCAGACAGCCGTAGCAGCCAGATTCCACCCGTATGCATGAAGTGCGGCGTGCGCGGCGGTGGCGTTTGTGCGGCCCTGACGGCCGCGCAGCTTCAGGAACTCAACCGTCAATCGGCAAGGCAGCGAATCGAAGCCGGAACCGAGGTGGTGGGACAGGGCGAAGAGATCGGAACCTATGCCAACATCATGCAGGGCGTGGTCAAGCTCACGAAGATGATGGCCGACGGCCGTCAGCAGATCGTCGGCCTCCAGTTCGCACCGGATTTCATCGGCCGTCCCTTCCAGCGTGAAAGCACGCTCTCGGCGGAGGCTGCCACCGACACCGAAATCTGCAGTTTCCCGCGCGCCGTGCTGGAGCGCCTGACCGAACGGACGCCGGAACTCGAGCACCGCCTGCATTGCCAATCGCTCAAGGAACTCGACGACGCCCGCGACTGGATGCTCACGCTCGGCCGAAAGACGGCGCATGAAAAGGTCGCGAGCTTTCTTTATCTCATCGCGAGCCGAACCCACTGCGGCGATGGCGTGAAATCGTCCTTCGAGCTGCCGCTGTCGCGGGCCGACATCGCGGATTTTCTCGGCCTCACCATCGAAACCGTCAGCCGCCAGATGACCAAGCTGCGCAAGGACGGCACGATATCCATCGAGAACAGCCGCCACGTGACCGTGCCGAACATGGAACGCCTTGTCCGCTGCGCAGGAAACGAATGAAGTTCTTCAGACAAGCCTCTGGAATCAGACGAATTCACGTCCTTCGGCTAGCGACCGCCTGAGTCTCGTGGCGATCGGAGAGGCGCCTCCTCCGGTTCAGGCTGCTTTTGTCACGCACGCCGTGTGGCAAGACGCAGGCTCTCGCCCGTCAGTCGCGTCCTAGCAAAGAAGTGCGACCACTGCGGCCGCCAAAAGAACCATTGCCGCGAGCGCGGAACAGGCGCCGCCATAGATCGACAGCGCCCTGTCTATGTCGTTTGCGGTTGCGTCCGTCCGGCCCGAGGCATTGATCATCGGCTCTTCGACGCGGACACCGGCATAGATTCGCGGGCCTGCGAGGCCGATGCCGAGCGCACCCGCCATCGCCGCCTCCGGCCAGCCCGAATTGGGGGAGCGATGGAGCCCGTGGTCGCGCAAGGCAGTATCCACAGCCGTCCATGCCGCATTCATCGACGACACGAGCCGCGCCCCGGCAGCAATCAGCAGGACCGAGAGACGGGCGGCAGGAATGTTCGCGAGGTCGTCGAGGCGGGCCGATGCCCAACCGAATTCGAGGTACTTCTTGTTCTTGTGGCCGATCATCGAATCGGCGGTGTTCAGCAGCTTGTAGGCAAACAGGCCCGGCAACCCCGCAACCGCATACCAGAATGCCGGCGCCACGACGCCGTCGGAAAAGTTTTCCGCAAGGCTTTCGATCGCGGCGCGGCAGACACCCGGACCGTCAAGGCTCGCCGGATCGCGCCCGACGATCATCGAGACCGCGTTGCGCCCCCCATCTAGCCCGCCCGTGCGCAAGCCTGTCGCCACCGCGCCGACATGGTCGGAAAGGCTCTTCTGGGCAAGAAATACAGCAACCAGGGCGACCTCGATGACGGTGCCGACCAAACCCAACAGATCGAGCGCCGCATGAACGAGGTAGCCGAGAAAGGCACTGGCCGCGAGAAGCACGGCGATAGCGGCCGCACCGTTGAAGCGGCGAAGGTCCGCCGTCATCCGCTTGCCGTTGAACGAACGGTCGAAGGCTGCGATCGCCCGACCGAACCAGACCACCGGATGGGTGATCCGGTTCCAGAGTTCCGGCGGATCGCCGACCACGCGATCGAGCAGAAGGGCCGCGAAAAGAATGAGCAGCGACTCGGTCATCTGATTGCGCCAATGGTTTCAAGCGCGCCGGCGAGACGATCATCGTCCTTTTGACCAGGAGTCAGGCCGAAGCGCAGCCAGCGGGGAGCGTAGTCGAAACGTCGCACGAGAATATGCCGTTCGCACAACGCCTCGTGAACGTCTGCCGCTTTGCCGTGATCCACGAGCGTGAAGAGCTCGGTGCCACCCGCAATGGTGAGCCCCGCACCGGAAAGCACATCGTCGAGCGCGCGCTTGCGTTCGGCGATAGAGGTCCGGATCGCCCTGGTATCGCCGCGCATGAGCGCCGACGCGACGGCGAGTGCCGGACCCGACACCGCCCAGGGGCCGAGCCAATCTGCGAGTTGGGAAAGAACTTTTCCCTCTCCGAGAGCGAACCCGAGCCGCAATCCTGCCAGCCCGAAGAACTTGCCGAAGGAGCGAAACACCACGAGACCGGGCAAGGCGCCCGCGCGGGGGGCAAGGGCATCTTCGGGCCGCATGTCGCCGAACGCCTCGTCGACCAGCAGCATCCCGGACCACGAGCGCATGCGGTCGTGCAGCGCCAGCAGTTCCTCGGCGGCAAAGCGCCTGCCGTCCGGATTGTTCGGATTGACGACGACGACGAGGCCATGGTCGGCAGTTACCGCGTCGAGGGAGGCGACGGCATCGACCGGCACGCCGGCATCTGCGAGGACCCGGCCATACTCGCCGTAGGTCGGAGAGAGGACGGCCGCACGCGTTCGGTCGAGCAACAGGCGCGGCAGAAGCTGGATGGCGGACTGGGTTCCCGGAACGGGTAGAGGCAAGCAGTTTTGCGCGCCGTAGAAGCCGGCCGCCGCCCGGCGGGCGTCCTCGACCCTATGATGGTCAGGCAACCTGTGCCAGGCATCGCCTTCGATGTCGGGAAGCAGCGGCGGGCATGGATTGATTCCCGTCGACAGATCGAGCCAGTCCTGCGGGCGGCCGCCGAAAAGCGCCGCGGCGGCAGTGATCCCGCCGCCGTGAACAATGCGGGGCGCGCTCATGACGTTCCGGCCGCAAGATCGATCAGGTGCATGTAGGAGCCGGAGACGTTCGCGCGCCGCAACCCCGCCGGCCCCAAGTCGGCTCCGGTGGCATCCCGTACGGAAAAGAGCCGGTCGGCGGCACCTTCCGAGACGACCGTCGAATAGTGAAACTCGTGGGCAGTCATCGGGCGGTCAAAACCGGAACCGGAAAGGGGCGTGAGCCTCCGGTAGCCGAGGTGCCGCCGGCGCTCGGCAAAGCTGGTGACAAGCGGAAGCAGCCCGAGCATGCGGTGGCTTGTGCCGTCCGCTGATATGATCGCCTCTCCCAACGTCATGTACCCGCCGCATTCCCCATAGATCCGCACACCCCGCGAAGCTGCGTCCAACATCGATTGCCGGAAATGTCGCGCATTTTCAAGAGTGCCACCGTGCAACTCCGGGTAGCCGCCGGGCAAATACACAGCTTCGGCAAAACGGTCCGGCCCCTCGTCGGCAAGTGGCGAGAAAAAGGAGATTGTGGCGCCCTGCTCTCGCCATCCCTCGATAAGGTGCGGATAGGCAAAGGCGAAGGCGGTATCCAGCGCGACGGCAACATGCTGGCCGGGGGGCGGAAGACGCGGAACACTCGCCGGCCCGCTTGCAATGACCGGGGGGCGGCCAAGCCAACGAGGGCATCGAGCGTGCAGGTTTCAGCCATCACCGCCGCCGCATGGGTAATGAACGCTTCGAGTTCCCGATGCTCTCCCGCCTGGACCAGCCCGAGGTGGCGCTCGGGCAAGGCCAGCTTGGCGTCTCGGCCGATCGCGCCGAAAACCGGCATTCCAATGCCATCGAGCGCGGCGCGCAACATCGCTTCGTGGCGCGGGCTAGCGACCTTGTTGAGGATCACGCCCGCTACGACCACGTCCGCCCGAAACTCAGCGTAGCCTTTCACCAGGGCGGCGATCGAATGCGAGAAGCGCGAGCAGTCGACGACGAGGACGACGGTGAGGCCGACGAGAGCTGCGAGATCGGCGGGCGAGCCGGTTCCGTCCGCGGCAGCATCATGCAGCCCCATCATGCCCTCGACCACCAGCAGCCGATTGTCGGAGGCCTCGGCAGCGGTAGCGAGGAGAAGCTCCGGTCGCATGGCCCAGGGATCGTAGTTGATGCAGGTGCTGCGGCTTGCTGCCGTGTGGTAGGCAGGGTCGATATAGTCCGGTCCCGCCTTGCCGGGGGAGATGGCAATGCCGCGGTCCGCGAGAGCCCGCAACAGTCCGAGCGTCACCGTCGTCTTGCCCGACCCGGAGAAAGGTGCAGCGATGAGCAGTCCTCTCATGCCTGATCCTTGAGCGCGCGTGACCCAAGAGGGTCCGCGGCGAGCTTCCGGCCGCCCTCGAGTGCGCCCAGCCAGTCGAGCGAGGCGCGCAGCCTTACCACCTCACCGACCACGACGATCGCCGGGGGCTGTAGTCCGGCAGCCTCAACATCGGCTTCGGCCCGCCCCAGCGTCGTTTCCAGAACTTTTTGCCGCGGGGTCGCGGCATCACAGACGAAAGCGACGGGTTCTGCGGCGTCACGGCCCGCAGCGATCAGGTTACCGGCGATCCGCCCGATATGCTTCATCGCCATGTACATCACGATCACAGGCGAACCGGCTGCGATCGCCTGCCAGTTGATCCTGTCGGGGATCTCGCCCGACGAGTCATGTCCCGTCAGGAAGGTGACGGCATGATTGACTTCGCGGTGCGTCACCGGAATTCCGGCATAGGCGAGCCCGCCGATCCCTGCCGTGATACCGGGAACGATGCGGAAGGGGATGCCGTGCTCGATGAGTGTCAGCGCCTCCTCGCCTCCTCGCCCGAACACGAACGGATCGCCGCCCTTGAGCCGCAGCACACGATTGCCCGCCCGGGCCAGTTCCACCAGTCGAAGGGAAATGTCCCGCTGCTTCGGCGAAGGTTTGCCGCCGCGCTTGCCTGCGAACTCGAGCGTGCAGCTGCTCTTGGCGAGCGCCAGGCAATCGGAATTCACGAGTGCGTCATGGACGATCACATCGGCCTGGCGGAGCGCGTTCGCGGCATGCAGTGTCAGCAATCCGGGATCGCCCGGCCCCGCTCCGACAAGCCAGACGCTGCCTTTCGCAAGTTCAGGAAGGGAGGAGAAAAGATCGCTGCTCATCGTACTGTCCCCTCGCCATCAGTTGAATCCGAATGCAAGGAAGCGGATTCACCTTGTGAGGAATTCTCTGCAAACAATTGATCGGACTCCGCAATCGCAGCCGTCGCATGTGGCGACCTGATCTTCGTGACCGCGAGGCGGCCGCTCGGGCCGCTGGCAGCAAGAGCTGCGCCCTCGGCCACCCCATGGCAGCCCGTATGGGCGAAGACGACCGTCGAGGGACTGGCAAGCCGCGAGGTCTCCTGCTCCAGGCGCGCGGCGTCGAATGTGATGAACGGAATTCCGAAATGTCCGGCTGCCGCACGCATCGCCGGTTCGTGCGCTCGGGTATCGAGGGAAGCCACGAGGCTGAGATCGGACGGGAGGAAACCGCCCTGCATCAGCGCCTCCTCGGCCAGCGAGATCACCTCCGCCGCGTCCGTGCCCCGTTCGCAGCCGAGGCCGAGAACAAGCCTCGCCGGTCGCCCATTCCTGGCCTCAATCATATCTGCCTTCCGTCCCCGTCTTGCGCGCGATCCGCATGCGAGGCACGGCTCTCGGCCGCCTGCCCGACAGTTCCGGTTATGGGCCCCCTGCATGGGTCGGCCCGCACCGGACATCTTTCGGTCCACAAACGTGGACACCGTCGCATGTCCTCCATGTTTACCGGAGGGCAGAAAGCCGGTCAAACCGGATTGCGGCAAGAAAGATGAGCGAATGCGCCATCGCGCACCGGCGACATAATGCTGCACTGCAGCGGAAATGGTTGCAGCCGCGAAGAAATCGACTAATGATGGAAACACGCATGCGGAAGGCAATCACGTTCTGTTCGGAGATTGGACTTGGCAAAAGCTGTAAAGACTTCGCCCCGCAAGCAGATATCTGTCGACCTTGCCCTGCAAGGGGGCGGTTCGCACGGCGCCTTCACATGGGGTGTCCTCGATCGCCTCCTCGAGGAGGAAAGGCTCACGATCGAGGCGATTTCCGGCACTTCGGCCGGTGCCATGAACGCAGCGGTCCTGGCTGACGGCTATCTCGACGGCGGCAGGGATGGTGCGCGGGCAGCGCTCGAGAAATTCTGGAGAAAGGTGTCGCACGCGGCCCGCTTCAGCCCGCTACGGCGCACGCCACTCGACGTGCTCTTCGGACGATGGACGCTCGACCATTCGCCTGCCTATTTGATGATGGACATGGTTGCGCGCGTGGTCTCTCCCTATCTGCTGAATCCGGAGGGAGGCAACCCGCTCTCCGACATCCTTGACGAATGCATCGACTTCGAGCGCCTGGCCAAGTCCTCGATCCGGGTCTTCATCACCGCCACCAATGTCCACACAGGTCGCGGACGCGTCTTCCGGAACACCGAACTTACCGCCGATGTCCTGCTCGCCTCCGCCTGCCTGCCGACGCTCTATCACGCCGTCGAGATCGACGGCGAATCCTATTGGGACGGCGGCTTCTCCGGCAATCCCACGCTCACGCCGCTGATCGAGGATTCGGCCGCGGAAGATACGATCCTCGTTCAGATAAACCCCGTCGAGCGCCGTACCGTTCCGAAGACGGCCCGCGACATCCAGAGCCGTCTGAACGAGATTTCCTTCAATGCGGTCCTTCTCAAGGAGCTCCGGATGGCTGCCATGTTGCGCAAGGTCGCCGATCCCGGATCGGAAGAAGGCGCACGCTGGGCGTCGATGCGGCTGCACCGGATTGCCAGCGACGTCATGCTCGACCTCGGCCATTCATCGAAACTCAACGCGGAGTGGAACTTCCTTGCAAAACTGCGTGACGACGGGCGCGCCGCGGCATCAGCCTTCCTTGATGCCCACTCCGAAGATCTGGGGCACCGATCAAGCCTCGATCTCGATTCACTGACGGACCTCGACTAGCGTGGGCCTCCTCGGCATAGTCGCGGGTCTCGGCACGCTCGTGGCGCTCGCCTATCGGGGCTGGAGCATCCTGCTGCTTGCGCCGCTTTGTGCATTGATCGCCGCCGCCTTCGGCCGCGATCCGCTGCTTGCGAGCTGGACACAGACCTTCATGGGCAGTGCGGCGGGGTTCTTCGCTCAGTATTTCCCTCTGTTCCTGCTGGGTGCACTGTTCGGCAAACTCATGGAGGATAGCGGATCGATCAGGGTCATATCGAGAACCCTGATGGAGAGGCTCGGGAAGAAGCGGGCGATCGTTGCGGTGGTGCTCGCCGGCGCGATCGTCACCTATGGCGGCGTCAGCCTTTTCGTCGCTTTCTTCGTGATCGCTCCGATGGCCGAAGACCTTTTCCGCCGTGCCGGTATCCCTCGGCGACTGATGCCCGCCGCAATCGTTCTGGGCACCTCCACCTTCACCATGTCGGCGCTCCCCGGCACGCCGTCGATCCAGAACGCAATACCGATGCCCGTCTTTTCCACGACGGCATTCGCGGCACCAGGGCTCGGCACCATCGCCGCCGTGATCATGGCGGGCTTCGGCCTCTGGTGGCTTGGCCGCGTCGCGCGTGCGGCCCGCGCAAAGGGTGAGGGTTTCGGAGCCGGCGAGGCTCCGAATAGCGGTTCCCTTGCCGCAAATCCGAAGCTGCGTGAGCACGCGAATGCGGCGCGCGAATTCGACCCGGCCGAGATCGCCCGCGGCCAGTCGGCTGCGACGCCCCCCTCCTTCGTCACGGCCGCACTCCCGCTGGTGGCTGTCATCCTGGTCAATATGACGATGTCGCTCTGGCTTTTGCCAACGCTCTCTGCCGACTATCTTTCGCAGGCGCGATGGGGCAGCACGACACTGCAGGCGGTAGCGGGTGTCTGGTCTGTCGTCACGGCCCTCGCGCTCGCAATTCTCCTCGCCGTCGTTCTGAACTATCGTCGCCTTCCGTCGCTGCGCGAAACAGCCGATGCCGGCGTCAACGCCTCGGTGATGCCGGCCGTCAGCGTCGCGAGTCTCGTCGGCTTCGGCGCGGTGATCGCGGGCCTTCCGGCCTTCGGCGACGTCAGGGAATGGGTGCTGGGCATCGGGGGCGGGCCGGCCGTTTCGCTCGCGGTCGCGACAAACATTCTCGCAGCCCTCACGGGATCCGCTTCGGGCGGCCTCACAATTGCCCTCGACGCACTCGGACCGACCTTCGTCGAGCGGGCCCAGGCGGTCGGCGTCGACCTCGCGCTTCTGCACCGGGTCGCCGTGCTCTCCGCAGGCACGCTCGACACCTTGCCCCACAACGGTGCGGTGATTACGCTCCTCACGGTCTGCGGGACCGGCCACCGGGAGAGCTATCGCGACATTGCGATTGTCAGCATAGGCGGCGCACTGCTTGGCCTTGCCGCCGTCCTCGTTCTCGGGTCGGCATTCGGCTCGTTCTGACGATCAATTGCGAACCCATCGCATCGCTCCACGGCGCGAGCGATGCGATGCCCGCTTTGCTTTGCGACGAACATCTGCCAAAGAGGGGGCCACTCGTCGCCGCTTCCCCCTTTGAGTTCTCCCGCCTTGCCTGAAATCGCCTTCCAACTGCTTCTGCTGCTCTTTGTTGCCGCCTTCATTGCCGGTTTCATCGATTCGATCGCCGGGGGCGGCGGGATGATAACCATCCCCGCAATGCTCCTTGCCGGCATTCCCCCGCTCCACACGCTCGGCACCAACAAGCTGCAGTCGTTGTTCGGTTCCGGGTCGGCGACGCTCGCCTATTCCCGCGCGGGACACGTAAATCTCAAAGAGCAGCTTCCCATGGCGGCGATCTCGGCGATCGGGGCGGCGTTCGGCGCAATTCTCGCAACGGTGGTTCCGGCCGACGTATTGAAGGCGGCGCTGCCATTCCTGCTCCTCGCGATCGCCCTCTACTTCGGCCTGAAGCCGAACATCGGCGACAGCGACAAGCATCGCCGCATGTCCGAGTCGCTTTTCACGCTCACGCTGGTCCCGCTGATCGGTTTCTACGACGGCGTCTTCGGACCGGGGACCGGATCGTTTTTCATGCTTTCCTTCGTTTCCCTTGCCGGTTTCGGCGTGCTCAGGGCAACGGCACACACAAAGCTCCTGAACTTCGGCTCCAACATCGGCGCCTTCGCAGTCTTCCTCCTCTACGGCGTGGTGCTATGGAAAGTCGGCCTCGTAATGGGCGCCGGTCAGTTCCTCGGCGCCCAGGTGGGCTCACGCGTTGCGATGCGGATCGGAGCGAAGGTGATCAAGCCGCTGCTGGTCGTGACCAGCATGGCGCTTGCGGTCCGGCTGATGGCCGACCCGTCCCATCCCCTTCGCATATGGCTCGGCTGGTAGGCGGGCCGAAGGTGCCGGGCTGACGCCTGGCCCTCAGAACTCGACGCCGATCTGCGCCTTGATGCCAGAGCGGAACGGATGCTTGACCAGTTCCATCTCCGTCACCAGATCGGCAACCTCGATAAGTTCTTCCTTGGCGTTTCGCCCCGTCAGGACCACATGGGTCATGTAGGGTTTCTCGTTCTTGAGAAAGTCGACCACCTCGTTGACGTCTATGTAGTCGTAGCGCAGAGCGATGTTAATCTCGTCGAGCAGCACCATCGAATTGGTTTCGTCGCGGATCAGTTCCTTGGCCTTCTCCCACGCCTTTTGCGCCATCGCTACGTCGCGGGCACGGTCCTGCGTCTCCCAGGTAAAGCCCTCGCCCAACGTGTAGAACTGGCAGAGGTCGCCGAAATGCTTCTCGATGAGGTCGCGTTCGCCGGTGGCCCAGGCTCCCTTGATGAACTGCACCACCGCGCAGGGCTTGCCGTGGGCGATGTGGCGGAAAATCATGCCGAAGCCCGCGGTCGACTTGCCCTTCCCCTTGCCGGTGTGAACGATGATCAGGCCTTTCTCATCGGTCTTGGTGGCCATGATCTTCTCGCGCGCCTGCTTCTTCTTCGCCATTTTCTCGGCGTGGCGCGCAAGGTCTGCCTCGGTCGCTGTCGTCTCGTTCTCGGCCATCTCAGCCCTCCCGCTTCGGCAGGTCGTCCTGGCAGTGAAGCCAGGAGACCCGCTCGTTCCAATACCAATGCTGTGAAATCGTGACACCGCTCGCATCGTCGAGCGCGGCCACGTAGAGGTCGATTTCGCCCGGCCGTTCCTCTGTCTCGTAGGTCATCGGCGAACCGCAATTACCGCAGAAGCCGCGCCTGACGCCCGGCGACGAGGCGAAATGACGAAGCGTTTCGCCTGTAAGGACCACATCCGATCTCGCCGCCGAGAGGAAAGTCGTGACCGGCGACGACGTCGCGCGCCGGCAGCTCTCGCAGTGGCAATGCCCTGCGCGGATGACAGGACCCGAAAGCTCCACACGCAGGGATTTGCACAGGCAGCGACCGGTGAGTTTCATTGCGCTGCCCTCCCCCCCGTGGCAAGCGCTCCGAGCTCGAAGCGGGCAGAGTTCGACAGGGGCGTCCATAGTCCCCTGTCGATGGCCTCTACGAGCCTCTCCGACATTTCGGCGAGCGCCGCCGGGTTCTTCTCGGCCATGAAATCGCGTACCGCGTCATCCAGGACATAGGCCCTGTATACGGCTTCGAAATGATGGTGTTTCACCGCGCCCGTCGTTGCCGCGAAGGCGAACATCAGATCGACGGTCGCCGCCAATTCGAATGCGCCCTTGTAGCCGTGGCGCATCACGCCTTCGATCCACTTCGGATTGACCACCCGGGCACGCACGACCCGACCGATCTCGTCCTCGAGCGTGCGCACGACAGGCTTTTCCGGCCGCGAATGGTCGTTGTGATAGATGACCGGCTGGACGCCCGTCAGATGCTCGACCGCGGCGGCCATGCCGCCTTCGAACTGATAGTATTCGTCGCTGTCGAGAAGATCGTGCTCGCGATTGTCCTGGTTCTGGATGATTGCCTGAAGGCTCTTCATGCGTGCTTCGAACCGGGCACGCCACTCGCCCTCGTCCCGGTCGCCGGCATAAGCATGCGAGCCCCAGGCAAGGAACGCTTCCGCAAGGTCGCCTCGGTCCTTCCAGAGGCCCTCGTCGATCATTGTCTGGAGACCGGCCCCGTAGGTTCCGGGCCGCGCACCGAAGATGCGGAACCCCGCCTGGTCTGCCGCCTCCGCCGCCTCGACCCCGTCAGCAGCAAGAGCGGCTGCCTCGGACCGCATGCGCGCGGCGATCGGGTTGTCGGAGCCGTCTTCATCGAGTGCGCCGATCGCCCGGACAGCCCGGTCGAACAAGGCGATCTGCTCCGGGAAGGCATCGCGGAAGAAACCTGAAATGCGCAAGGTGACGTCGACACGCGGACGTCGCAGCATGGCCGGCGGAATGATCTCGTATCCGGTGACGCGTCGGGAAACCGTGTCCCAGACGGGCTTCGCGCCAATCAGCGCCAGCGCCTGCGCAATGTCGTCTCCGCCGGTGCGCATGTTCGAAGTCCCCCAAGCGGTAATGCCGAACGAGGTCGGCCATTCGCCATGGTCCTGCGCATAGCGCGTCACCAGCAGTTCCGCGGATTTCTTGCCGAGCTCCCAGGCGGCCGGCGTCGGCACGGCGCGGCTGTCGACGGAATAAAAGTTCCGGCCGGTCGGCAGCACGTCGGGACGGCCGCGCGTCGGCGCGCCCGAGGGGCCTGGCTCGACGAAACGGCCGTCGAGACCACGCATCAACGCCGCGATCTCTGCAGCGCCGCAGGCCTTGATCGAGGGAATGATGATGGAATGGACGTTGGCGAGCACCGCGCTTGTGGCTTCCCACCCTGCCGGGCACGCCATTTCGCCAGAGACAAGCTTTGCCGCCAACAGTTCGATGCGCTCCACGGTATCTCCAGCCGTGCGCCAGGCGGCATCGGACTGGGCCGAGAGAATTTCCGGTTTCGCCCCGTTCCAGGGATCGGAAAGGACGCTATCGAGCGGATCAAAGGCCTGCGAGTGCGGGCAGCCGGAAAATGCGTCGGCGGCGATCGCGCGTTGCAGGCTCGAATCCCCGCCTTCGCCCAAAGCGCGCGGCACCCGCGCAAGTGCAAGTGCAAGCTCGGTGAGCAGGCCGCCGGTCGGCGAGACGCCGAAGACATGCAATCCGTCGCGGATCTGCATCTCCTTCAAGTCGCAGAGATAGGCATCGAGCTTCTGCAGCGCCGCGGTTTCGCCGTCGGATTTCGCGATGCCGGCGTCGTGGTCAAGCCCAATGTCACGGACGAGCTCGAGGATCTGTTTGCTCAAGAGCTTTATGCGCCGCGGATCGCCACCCGACGCGTCGTAGTATTCATCGACAAGCGCCTCGAGATCCTTCAACGGGCCGTAGGTCTCGGCGCGGGTAAGCGGCGGCGTCAGATGGTCGATGATGACGGCACCCGAACGGCGTTTCGCCTGCGTGCCCTCTCCCGGGTCATTCACGATGAAAGGGTAAAGGTGCGGCGTCGGCCCGAAGACGGCTTCCGGATAGCAATCACTGGAAAGCGCCAGCGCCTTGCCCGGAAGCCATTCGAGATTGCCGTGCTTGCCCATGTGCACGATCGCATGCGCGCCGTAGATCTGGCGCAAGTAGGCGTAGAAGGCGAAATAGCCATGGGGCGGAACGAGATCCGGGGAATGGTAGGTTTCCTTCGGATCGATGTTGTAGCCTCGCGCCGGCTGGATGCCGACCAGCGTGTCGCCGAAGCGGGCGAGCGGCAGCGCGAACATGCCGTCCACCACGAATGGGTCGTCTTCGGGAGCGCCCCAGCGCGCCGACACCCCTTCCTGAATCAATTCGGGAAGAGACGCGAAGAAGTCCTTGTAAAGATTCAAGGACAGCGTTTCACGGATCACGCGACCGTCGCTCGCCGAATTGGTCGGGCCGGCCATCAGGTGGGCCATCAGCGCGTCGCCATCGAGGGGCAGGTCCGCAACCGCATAGCCCGCCGAGGCCATCGCCCGCAGCACTTCGAGCGTCCCGGCGGGCGTATCGAGGCCGACGCCATTGCCGAGCCGCCCGTCGCGGTTCGGATAGTTGGCCATGACGAGGGCGATACGGCGGGCATCGGGTGTGGTCCGGTGAAGGCGCGCCCAGTTGACCGCCAGCCCCACCGCAAAGCGGATGCGATCCCCGACGGGATCCAGCCCGACGATGTTTGCCTCCACGCTTTCGTCATACCTGGCGGCAGCCTTGAACGAAACGGCCCGCGCAAGCACTCTTCCGTCGACCTCTGGCAGGGAAACGTTCATTCCGAGATCGCGCGCCGTCAGGCCCTGCCCGGAATTCTCCCAGGCGTCGCGGGACGACCCGGAAAAAATGATTTGCAGCACCACTGCGCCGGTCTCGTCAAGTACTGTCGGCTTGCGCTGGCCTCCCGGCGCAGACACCGCGAAGCTGGTGGCGTTCAGCACCACGTCCACACGTGCAGTCTTGAACGCCGCGCGCACGACCTCGATCGAATCCGGGTCCTTCAGACTGGAAACGAAGACCGGCAATGCGCGCACGCCTTCGTCCGCGAGCGCCTCGATCAGCATCTCGACAGGACGCGTCTCCCCGCTCTGGACATAGGCGCGGTAGAAACACAGCGCGACCGTGGCGGGCGCCGGATCTGCGGCACCGATTTGCCCGTCGCCCGGAGCGACAGATCCGCCGACGGGTTTGCGGCGCGTTGCCTCCGGATCGGCGAGCGAACGCCACCGTTCAATTCCCACAACGCCCTCGCCTGGCCACCAGATCCCCGCCTTTTCAAGGGGCGTAGCCGGCTCGGGCTTCGGGTCTCCGCCAACCAGAGCGTCCGCATAGGCGAGGAAGCGCGCGGCATTCTCCGCGCCACCCTGGTTCAGATAGGCCCAAAGGCGCGCGCGATCCTCCCCGTCGATGCGGTTGAACGGCAGAAGGCCGTCGTCGGGCCGGTCGTCGCCGGGAAGCGCGACCATGGCAATGCCATGCGCGACCGAGGCCGCGTGCAACGCTTCCAGCACGTAGCGGAAATAGCTCGCTCCGCCGAGGGCGCGCACGATGATCAACCGGGCGTGCCGTGCCGTTCGCTCGACATAGGTGTCGACAGACATCGGATGGGCGAGCGCCGCAAGGCTTGCGAGCCGCAACCGCGTCGTGCCGTCACGCCCGCGGTGCGCAGCGGCAATCGCAGCAAGCTCGGTGTCCGCTGCAGACAGAAACAGGACATCTCCCGGCGTCTGGCCGAGGTCGATCGCCTCTCTTCCGTCGGCGATTGTGCCTTTCTGGGCTAGGAGAAGATGCATGATCCCGCTCCCGCAAGCATGCGAGCCTTGGTTTCCCTGTGCTGCCCCTCGCTTGCAGGAGGGGCTTCGGAAGACCTTCTTGCCGACGCGGCCACGACCGCCTCAGACCGCCGCAGCGATGGCGGCGCGAACGGCCTGCTCGTCCATGTCGTGCAGACCGATGACGACGAGCCGCGTGCCGCGTGCCTCGCCGGTCGCCCAGGCGCGCTCGAAATACTGGTCGATGCGGCTGCCTACGGCCTGGATCAGCAGGCGCATCGGCTTGCCGGGCACATCGGCGAACCCCTTGAGACGCAGGACGTCATGCTCGGCGATGATGCCCTTCAGGCGATCGATGAAGGCAGCCGGATCGGAGACCGGGCCGAGCTCGACGACAAAGCTGTCGAATTCGTCGTGATTGTGCTCCTCGCCTGCCTCGTGCTCGAGTTCGTGGTGGGATTTCCGGTTGGCGATGTCATCCTCGGTTCCAACGCCGAGACCGAGCAGGACGGCCGCGGCAACCTCGCCGTTCCGTGCCTCGATGAGAGTCGGGCGACGCGCGGTGCGGGAGGCAACCTCCTTGCGCACGGCCGTGAGCCCTTCCGCATCGATCAGGTCGGTCTTGTTGAGGACGATCAGATCGGCGGCCGTCAGCTGATCCTCGAACAGTTCCTCGATCGGGCTTTCATGGTCGAGGTTCTCGTCGTTGACGCGAATTGCATCCACCTTGTCGTGATCATCGGCGAAGCGGCCTGCGGCAACGGCTGCGCTGTCCACCACCGTGATCACTCCATCAACCGTTACCTGGGTCTTTATTTCCGGCCAGTTGAAGGCGGCGACGAGCGGTTGCGGCAGGGCGAGACCGGAGGTCTCGATGACGATGTGGTCCGGCCGGTTTTCACGCTCCAGCAGCTTCGACATGGTGGGAATGAAATCGTCAGCGACGGTGCAGCAGATGCAACCGTTGGTGAGTTCGATGATGTCGTCCTCGCTGCACGCCTCGGCGCCGCAACCCTTGAGAACGTCGCCGTCGATTCCGAGATCGCCGAATTCGTTGATAATCAGCGCAATACGCTTTCCGCCCGCGTTCTGGAGCAGGTTGCGGATCATCGTCGTCTTGCCCGCACCAAGGAAGCCGGTGATGACGGTTGCGGGAATCTTCTCCTGGAGCATTGTGCTCAACCCTTCATTTTCAGCGGCAATCCGGCCGCGACAAAATAGACTTCAGTGGCCATCGACGCCACCATCTGATGTAGCAGGCCTGCATGGTCGCGGAATTCGCGTGCCATGCGGTTCTCCGGAACGATCCCCAGTCCGACCTCGTTCGAGACGAAGACGATGCGGCCGGGCGCCTGTTGCAGTTGCGACGCAAGTCCGGCAAAGGCCGCACTGACGTCGCGATTGTCGAGCATGAGGTTCGTCACCCAGAGCGTCAGGCAATCGACGAGCACGGCGCGATCAGGTGCGGCAACAGTCGCGATGGTCTCCGCCAGCTCGAGGGGTTCCTCGTGGGAGACCCAGTCGGGGCCGCGCCGTGCCCGGTGCTGATCGATCCGCGTCCGCATCTCATCGTCCCAGGCACGTCCCGTCGCGATGTAGTGCATGGCAAGGCCGCTCGAACGGACCAACCCCTCGGCAAAGGACGACTTGCCGGAACGCGCACCGCCCAGAACCAGGACGGCCCCGGGCGATACGCTGGTCATCAGGCTGCCTTCGCAATCTTCTCGTTGGCAAGGCCAAGCGACAGGCCGAGAACGATCCAGAAGAACAGCGTCGTGGCGAGTGCGGCGACTGCGAACTCGGCTCCGAGGACTGCCGGTACCGCACTTGCGATGTCGGTCGGCTGCGGTGCACCATAGACCTGTGGCGCGGCGATGAGCACGACACCGGCGATCTTCGCGACAAGGCCGCTCTTGAGGCACAGCAGATAGATGCCGACGGCGGAAAGAACGACCGTCGCAATCCACCAGACCTGCCGATCTGCAAGTTCTGCGGCCGGGAAGCCCGGCAATTCAGGAGGCAGTCCGATCGCCGGAAGCATATGGACTGCAAGCCAGCCGCCCGCGCCCCACAGCGCGCCGTTCGAAAGGGTGATTGCATTGCCGGTTACGAGGCTGACGCCCGCGAGCAGCAGGGCAAACCCGGCACCCGTCACCAAATTGGCGAGAAGCGTTCCGGAGAAGCGGCTCATGCCGAACATGATGCCTCCCTCTTCTTCTTCGTGGCCCTCATGCGCATAGGCGGGAGTCACCGGCGAGAAGTAGGAGACTGCTTCGCCGATGATCGCACCCAGGGACAGGCTCGAATGCTCCTGCACTTCGCCCGCGGCGGGCGCAGGCTCCTTGCCCTCGTATTCCTCGGCATGGAGGATCAGCGGAACGACGCGAAACTCCTGGGCGGCCGTCATCAGCACGCCAGAGAACAGCCCGGCCACCAGAGCGGCCAGGAGATATTTGACGATCATGATGGAAACTCCTTAGTGGCAGGGAAAGCCGTAGGAGTGACGGGTGTCGTGCGCCGTGTCGTGCAGAACAGACGAATTGGCGAGCCCCGCCCCGAACACCAGGAAGCCACCGATCAGAAGAGCGGCGAGACCGGCGAGCAGACGATCGTTGAGAGAAAGAGAAAGGGTAGACGTAGTAGACGCAGCCATGACAACCTCCGTGCTGGCAACGGGGAGAACCCCCAATCGGGCACCATGCCCTTCATTGGTTGGCAGGTCTCCTGGCTCGCGGCGTCAGGTGCGCGAACGCACCGGCGGGACTTCCTCGCCTTCCCGGGTGTGATCGCATTGCGAAAGGCGGACGATTCGTAGAAAAAGAGGCGTCCAGCCCGGTTTATCACAATGCCACCCAGTGGCTTTTCCGATGATCCGGTTTGGCCAACCCGGGGACACCATGTCTCCGCGCCGCCTTTCCGAAACGCCGGATGGAAATCCCTCGCCACTCTACAGTCGCGGGGTCGGCTGTGATTGCAGTGCCCGATATGGGTCCACCCTCTCACATTCCCATTTACTCTCCATTCCGTTTCCGGATCGGAGAACCATCCAATTGATTGGATGATTATGCCTGCGTGGGTCGGAAGTCAATCGACACCGCGCGCCACCGCCTTTGCCGATAGCGCCTGAACCACGCTCGTCATCCCGAGCGTCAGTACCCGGGAATGACCATCACACTGCCGCCATAGGCTGGGCCGTCATAGTAGCCGTCGACAGGACCCTCGTAGTAGCCGTCGACCGGACCTTCGTAGACGTCGTAGCGGCGATCGTAGGCAGGAGGTTCCCTGTAGGTATTGCGCCGGGCGACGAACTGCGCCGATTCGCGAAGTGCCCGGAACTGCCTGCGGCTCAAATATCCGTCAGCAGCAAAGCCGTTGGAGGATTGCCACCCCGCAATCGCCGACCGCGTGCGCGGCCCGAAGACGCCGTCCGCGCCATAGGTCTCGAACCCGAGAAGGCTCAGCCAGCGCTGCGCCTGCACGCGATTACCCGGAGAGAGATGAGCCTCCCGGCTGTCGACATAGGCCCGTGCGGTCTCACGCTTGCGCAGCGGCGCGGTCGCGATCACATCATTGGCACTGTCGTCACCCTGCGCTTCCGCACCATCGTTTTTGCGCCGTTCGAGAGCACTCAGCCTCTGTTGTGCCTCTCCGGCGAAGCGACCCTGCGGATAGGTCTCGAGATAGGCCTCGAAGGCCTTGGGCTTTCCATCGAGAACGGCCTTCTCCCAGCGGTCGTTCTCGATCTTGGCGAGGCGTCTGGCCTCCTGCTTTTCGGCTGCGGCCTTCTCCTTTGCCGCAGTCTCCTGCTCGGCCTTCATCTGATCGGATTCCGCGTTCGCGCCTGCGATCGCCGGTTCGTCTTCGGCAGGAGCCTCTGCATCGGCGGTGGACTGCTGTATGCTCGTCACGCTATCAGACTCGGCAGGTGTTTCTTCTTCCGCCGCGGCCCTCACGCCCTCTTCGGCAGCGGCTGCACGCTCCGCGGCTTCTGTCCGCGCACGCACGGCTGCCGCTTCCTGCTCCACCTTCGCCTTTTCAGCCACCTCGGCGGCCTCCTGCTCGGCCCTCACCTTTTCGGCAGCGGCCTGTTCGGAGCGCTGTTTCTCGGCCTCCGCCTCGGCGGCCTTCAGCTTTTCCTCGGCTTCGCGTTCGGCGGCGAGACGAGCGGCCTCCGCTTCCCGTTCAATTCTTGCCTTTTCGGCTGCCGCCTGCTCGGCTTTCGCCTTTTCTTCAGCTTCGCGCTCTGCCTTGAGCTTTGCTTCAGCGGCTTCCTGTTCGGCTTTCAGTTTGGCGGCAGCGGCTTCCTGTTCGGCCCTTGCCTTTTCGGCGGCTGCCTGTTCGGCGCGCGCCTTCTCCGCAGCTTCCTGTTCCGCCTTCAACTTCGCCTCGGCGGCAGCGGCTTCTGCCGCGGCAGCCTTCTCGGCAGCGGCCTGCTCGGCCCGCGCCGCTTCTGCCCGTGCCTTTTCAGTCGCAGCCTGTTCGGCGCGTGCCTTCTGGGCGGCAGCCTCTTCCGCGCGTTTGCGCTGCTCCGCTTCCGACTGGACCGCACCGCCGGATGCGTCCTGACCAGACGTCACGTCGCTGGTCCCAGCCCCGGCCTTCTTGGCCGCGGCCTGCTGGGCAGCCTTCAGCTCGGCAATCCGCAGCCTCGCCATCGAAGCGAAAGTACCCTTCGGATAGGCTTCGAGATAACCTTCATAGGCTGCCAGATCGCTACCCGATGACACTTTTTGCCAGAGGGAGAATTCGGTCTCCCACTTCTTGCTGGCGCTTCCGACCGTGCTTGTTGCGCCCGACGTATCGGCCGCGGACGCGGGAGCCCCGACCAGCGACAGGCCGACGAAGCCTGCAAGCCCGATTTTGGCAAAACGTCCAATCTGTCCGGATGTCATCGTTCTTCCCTTCGATGGCAATCAAATAAACTCACCGGCCGCCGGGCGCTGGCCCAAGCCGGATGCACGCGATGCTTGACACCGGAATCTGGCGCAACTTTGGTATCCCTGGTAACAAACCATTGCCTTTGGTTTCCTTGTGAGAAGCCTCATGACAATGACGTTCGGCGACAGCCACATAATCATCCGCAGGCATCAATTGGTGCCAAGAATTCCGTCGAGCCAGTCCGGATCGAGCGCTCGTTCCAGTTCGCCGGCAAGGCCGTTCAGCGCATCGTCCACGGTCTTCCTGTAGTCGACTGCCCCTCCGGTGATGCCGAGTTCAGCAAGGAGCGCCGCCCGGTATGCGTCGCTTGCCAGGATGCCGTGCAGATAGGTTCCGACGACCCTGCCATCAGGTGAAATCGCTCCGTCCGGCCGGCCGTCGATTGACACCGACGCCCGGGCGCAGTCGGCTCCCCTCGTATGGCCAAGGTGGATCTCGTAGCCCGAAAGCGGAACGTCGTACTGGAGGGAGCGTGCCTGGCTGTTGCGAACCGTCTTTTCCGGCGCCATCTCCGTCTCGACATCGAGAAGGCCGAGCCCCTCGACCTCGCGGACGTTGCCTTCGGTCCCGAGGGGATCCGTCACCCGCCGGCCGAGCATCTGGTAGCCGCCGCAGATCCCGAGAACACGGCCACCGCGCCGCATGTGCTGGTCGAGGTCGCGGTCCCATCCCTCGGCGCGGAAGTCGAGGAGATCGGAAATGGTCGACTTCGATCCTGGAAGGACGACGAGCCCGGCATCGGCGGGCAGTCGCTCGCCGGGACGCACGAAGATGAGCTCGACATCCGGTTCGGCCTTCAAAGGGTCGAGATCGTCGAAATTTGCGATCCGCGACAGGACAGGCACGGCCACCTTCAGCGCGCGCCCGGTTCCTTTCGACAATCGCTCGAGGACGACGGAGTCCTCCGCGGGCAGCCTTCCCGCCTCCCTCAGCCAGGGCACGACGCCGAAGCAGGGCCAGCCGGTAAAGCGCCGGATCTCGGAGAGGCCATCGTCGAAGAGGGTGACGTCGCCGCGGAACTTGTTGATCATGTAGCCGGTGATCATCCGGCGATCCTCGGGCGAAAGGATCGCATGCGTGCCGACCAGCGACGCGATGACGCCGCCGCGATCGATGTCGCCGACCAATACGACCGGAACGTCGGCCCGTGTCGCAAATCCCATGTTGGCAATGTCGCCCGGCCTGAGGTTGATCTCGGCCGGCGATCCGGCTCCTTCGACGACTACCAGGTCGGCCCCGTCACAGACGGCGTCGAAGCTCTCCATCACGCTGTCCAGCAACTGTGGCTTCAGCCGCTGATAGTCCCTGCCGCGCGCCTGTCCCCAGACCTTGCCCTGAACAATGATCTGGCTGCCGGTTTCCGATTGCGGTTTCAGGAGCACCGGATTCATGTGCACGGAGGAAGGGACCCGGGCGGCAAGCGCCTGAAGCCATTGCGCCCGGCCGATCTCGCCGCCGTCAGCGGAGACCGCGGCATTGTTCGACATGTTCTGCGGCTTGAACGGCCGCACGGCGAGGCCCCGGTTCGAAGCGATCCGGCAGAGACCGGCGACAAGCACCGTCTTTCCGACATCCGAGCCGGTCCCCTGAAGCATGATCCTGCGTGTCATGAACGTTCCGTAGCATTCGACCCGCCACGCGCAAAGACCTGTTTTCGTCATGCATTTTCCCGGTGGCGCTCTGTGGCGATCAGGATGCCGCTCGGCAACACAGCAGACGGCGCACAGCGAGCAGCCGGAAAACGAGAGAGCCGCGCATGCCTTCCGGCAATGCGCGGCCCACCAAAGAACGCATGGCAATCCCGCAAATACGCTTCGGGATCCAATCGCTCCGGTACGCACTACCTGATCCGGAACGAGCGGCGGTTGTCCCCCGCCGTCAGAAACAAATAGACGGACATCGTTACCGGACGGTTATTGAGACGTTAAGCAATGATGAACGGCGAAAAATTCGGAAGAGCCCCCAGAAGGCCCCCTGCACGATCTCAGCGGCGTTGGCCATGATGGCAAAATACTCGTGCCGAACGATGCGGCTCGGGTATAGCGGCCATCTATTCTGCTTACCTGGAAGGCATCTGCCAACTCTCCGGGCACCGACAGATCGCATGTCGGGCGACGGCGTCGTGGACTTCGCCCCTGGGGTGAACGCGGGTAGCTCAGAGGTTGATTTCTCTGCCGGAACCCTTACGCTTGCCCTTCGATACGAATGAAGCATGGCCGGCGACATGGTTCCGCCGGAGAGAAGACGAAGCATCGCTGCAAGCGGGAAGCAGGCACGCCTGACCTGGCGGTCGCGCCTTGGGCCCGCCGGCATTCGACAGGCCAATGCTTTACCGTCTTGCATCCGCCAGCGGGATCGATTGCTGCAAGAGGACTGGGAGGTCTTGAACAGATGAGGAAGCTGCTTGCTTCGATCCTCCTTGCCACCGGCCTGCTCGCGCTTGCAGACGTCGCTGAGGCTCAGTGCGGCAACGTATCGATTGCCGAAATGAACTGGGCCTCTGCAGGGGTCGCCGCGCATGTGGACAAGCTGATCCTCGAGAAGGGCTACGGCTGCACGGTCACGCTTGTGCCGGGCGACACGATCCCGACATTCGCTTCCATGAACGAGAAGGGAGAACCCGACGTCGCGCCGGAATTCTGGGTCAATTCGGTTCGCACCGCGCTCGGCACGGCGCTCGCCGAAGGTCGCTTGATCCAGATGGCCCCGTTGCTTTCCGAAGGCGGCGTCGAGGGCTGGTGGATCCCCAAATTCCTCGCGGACTCCCATCGCGAGATCAAGACCGTTGCCGACGCGCTGAAGCATCCCGAACTTTTCCCCGACCCGAAAAACCCCGCAAGGGGTGCCATCTACAACTGCCCGTCAGGCTGGAGCTGCCACGTTTCGACCGCCAATCTTTTCAAGGCGACGGAGGCTGAGAAGGCGGGCTTCGACCTGATCGATCCCGGCTCGGCCGCCGGCCTCGACGCCTCGATCGCCAATGCGTTCGAGGAGAAGACCGGCTGGCTCGGATATTATTGGGCGCCGACTGCGGTTCTCGGCAAGTACGACATGGTGAAGCTCTCCTTCGGCCTGGAGCACGACACCGCCGAATGGGACAATTGCACCTCCGTGCCGGACTGTCCCGCCCCCAGGATCAACCCCTACCCGACCTCGGATGCCTTCACGATCGTGACCAGCGCCTTTCCGAAAAAGGCAGCAGTAGCGATGGATTACATGGGGAAACGCCAGTGGGATAACAGGACTGTCGGCAAGGTTCTTGCATGGATGGACGAGAACCTCGGCACGAACGAGGCCGGGGCGAAATACTTCCTCGAAACCTATCCGGAGGTGTGGACAGCGTGGGTCTCACCCGAGGTCGCAGAAAAGGTAAAGGCTGCGCTTTGAGAAACAGGGAGATTGCGGCGCAACGGCCTACTTTGAAACGGCCATGCGGTCGGCACTTCAGGTTTCAGGTCGATTGGCAAAAGCCAGGTCGCAAACAGTACAATGATCAATAACGGTTCGTGCAACACACATTGGTGAACACCGGCTACGACAAGAAAAAAACTGCGAGCGGCGCATTGCGCCTACCTCATGTGGCAACAGCCACGCTGCGCCGGGATCAGCTGCAAAAACTGAGGGGATAAAAATGGCTCCAGACTACCCACAGGCTCCTCGATCCGAGGCCAGGCTCCTGCCCGATCCTGCCGGCCGCGTAAGCAGCCCCCGCAGCAACCAGATCGGAGAGATTTGATGGCCAGCCACTCCATCGAGGTGAAGAACCTCTACAAGATCTTCGGGCCCCGCGGAGTCGACTTCGTCGACAAGGTGAAGCAGGGCATGGGCAAGGCCGAGCTCAACCAGACCTACGGCCACGTTCTCGGCCTGAAGGACATCAACATCTATATGCCGGCCGGCGGCGTCACCGTGGTGATGGGACTTTCCGGATCCGGCAAGTCGACGCTCATACGCCACATCAACCGGCTGATCGACCCGACAGCCGGCGAGGTGCTCTACGACGGCGTCGACGTCTGCAAGATGAACGAAAACGACCTCAGGGAGTTCCGCCGCCACAAGACCGCGATGGTATTCCAGAAGTTCGCGCTCCTGCCGCATAGAACCGTGCTCGAAAACACCGTCTACGGCCTGGAAATCCAGGGAGTTCCGGCTGCGGAGAGCGAAAAGCGCGCCCGTCAGTGGATTTCCCGTGTCGGTCTTTCTGGCTTCGAGAACCACTATCCGAACCAGCTCTCCGGCGGCATGCAGCAGCGCGTCGGCCTTGCCCGCGCACTGACCAACGATGCCGACATCCTTCTCATGGACGAAGCGTATTCGGCTCTCGATCCCCTGATCAGGGTCGACATGCAGACGGTGCTTCTCGATCTCCAGAAGGAACTGAAGAAAACGGTGGTGTTCATCACCCACGATCTCGACGAGGCGCTCCGCCTCGGCGACAAGATCGCGATTCTCCGGGACGGTCAGGTCGTGCAGCAGGGCACTGGCCAGGAAATCGTTCTGAAACCAGCCGACGAATACATCACCGCCTTCGTCAAGGAGGTCAACCGGGGCCGCGTCATCAACGTGGAGACGATCATGTCGCCCATGGCCGGCAACCCGGAAGGCATGCCACTGGCGAAGGGAACCGTGCTGGAGACGGCAGCCCGCGAGATGACCGCATCGAACCTTACGGTCGCCCACGTCGTCGACGAGGCACGCCGGCCAATCGGCGCCATCAATCTCGCCGCGATCATATCGTCAATGGTGACACCGACCAGCCATGACGACCGGGCTGCGGCCTGAAGCGACCGGTCCGACGACCTTCGTCTTGACCTTCGGCCGGGCGGACGGCTGCCCTGTTGCGACGGCCGTCCGTGCGATGCTCCTCGAAATCGCGCATCCCGCCGCGGTTTCGTGTGCAGCTTTGTTGCAAGAACATAAAGACATCTTTATATGTCCCTCAGCCTTGAAACCGGGAAAAGCCTCATGTCCGCCGCCGCCAATGCCCTTTCCGCCCTGCTTGCCGAAAAGCCCTTCCTGCTCGCTGACGGGGCGACCGGCACGTCGCTGTTTGCCATGGGCCTCGAGGCGGGCGAAGCGCCGGAGCTCTGGAACGAGGCCAAGCCCGAGAACATCACCAAGCTGCACCAGGACTTTGTCGATGCCGGCGCCGACATCATCCTGACCAACACTTTCGGTGGCACCCGCCACCGCCTGAAGCTCCATCACGCCCAGGACCGCGTTCATGACTTGAACCGCAGGGCCGCCGAGATCGCCCGCGCGGTTGCCGACAAGGCGGAACGCCGGGTCGTCGTCGCAGGGTCCGTCGGGCCGACCGGCGAACTGCTGGTCCCGCTTGGAGCCTTGACCTACACGGAAGCCGTGGACGCCTTCGCGGAACAGATCGAAGGTCTGAAGGCCGGCGGTGCCGACGTCGCCTGGATCGAAACCATGTCTTCGCCCGAGGAGATCCGCGCGGCCGCGGAAGCAGCCACCAAGGTTGGCCTGCCCTTCGTCTATACCGGCTCGTTCGATACGGCCGGCAAGACGATGATGGGCCTCCACCCGAAGGACATCCATGGCGTCGCGTCCGATGTCGGCTCCGGGCCGCTGGCGGTGGGCGCCAATTGCGGCGTGGGCGCCTCCGACATCCTGTCCTCGCTTCTCGACATGACGGGCGCCGATCCGTCGGCAACGATCGTCGTGAAGGGCAATTGCGGCATTCCGGAATATCGCGGTGCCGAGATCCACTATTCCGGTACGCCGCCGCTGATGGCGGAATATGCCCGTCTCGCCCGCGATGCCGGTGCGCGCATCATCGGCGGCTGCTGCGGAACGTCCTGCGAGCATCTTGCTGCCATGCGCCAGGCCCTCGACGCGCATGAACCCCGCCCGCGTCCGACGCTCGACGTGATCGTCGAGAAGATCGGGCCGCTGCGCAACAAGACTGCAAGCGAAAGCGCCGCCGCCCCTGCGCGCGAGCGCGGCAGCCGACGCCGCGGATAAGGCGAGCCCGCTCATTCCGTGAAATGTTAGAGGGCGCCTGGACGCAAGAAGCAGGGCCTATAAGGCAGCCTGCGTGAAGCTTGCGTCCTCGCTCGGCCACCCTTGCGACGCCCATGCCGCCATTCTATCCAGAAGTCCCATAGATTCGCCTGGAGAAAACCAATGAACGCAGGGCTCGCAGCCTTTCCGGACCGTGATACGGTCGCAGACAAGCTCTCGTCCTTTTCCGATGCCGACCAGGCCTTCGTCCGGCTGTTGCTCGAAAACCCTGCCCAGGACGAAAACCTGCTCGAGGGCCTGAATGTCTACCTCGATCGTGCAGCACAGGCTAAATTCCTGAACTCGCTGAAGCTTGAAAAGCTGGGCATCTGGCTCGGCAACGAGGCCCCTGCCCGGCTGCAGATGCGGCTGACGGAAACAGGTCGCTCCAGCCAGCACGCCGCCTACGGCGCCTTCCGCAACGGTCTCGCGGCCTCCGGAGGGCTGGAGAGGGCCTATCCGAAGGTGTGAGCCGTCCCGGAGGGTGCATCAGAACGGAAGTGTTCCGACCACCGCGATGACAGTGCCCATCACGGCGTGGGAGTCGTTTCGACTGATCGCAGGCGCGTAGAGACTGGAGATGCTGCCGTCGAGATAGAGTGCATCGCGGCAGCCGAGTTCGTCTCTGAACAGCGTTGCAAAATCATGAAATCTGACGGCATGGCGCGATATGGCGAAGACCACGTTGCCGTTGCCGTCGATGCCCACGCCGTTTCGCAGGTTAAGGCTGTCACTTTTCGGCAGGAACCGCGGATGTATGCGCCCCCCACCACAAGCATCGGGCCTGACTGGGTGGCATGAAGCGGCTCCAGTCCGGCCCTGGCAAAAGCATCGCTCTCCATCACTCCCGCCCTGCCGCGCTCGACAAAGAAGACGCCGTTCGGCTTCAGGAAGAAATTTCCGGAGCCGCTGTCGCGGTTGAGCGGCGAAATCTCAACGCCGTTCTCTACGAGCAGTCCGACGGGGCGGTAGTCGGGATGGTACATGCCGCCATTCATGCCGAGGATCATGTATTCCCGTTCCTCTCGCAGCATCCCCCTGACCGATCGATAGGTCTCCGGCTTGCCCGTCTCACGCACACCGTAGATGCGCAGCGCATCACGCGACGGATCGAACGTGCAGACGATGTAGTCCTGCTGGAGGTGGTTCACGGAGCGGCATGGGGACGCTGCTGAAGCAGCGGAAGCACAGGCGAGCGTGACGAGAATGATGATCGAGGCGAGCGTCCGCATGTGTTGTCCTTCGGTGCGTCGGGGGCAAGCTAGGGCAACGAAGGGCTGTGTCAAATCCCAATTGGAAAATCATCCGGCGACAGATCGGTGCGGACAAGAGGTCTGCTCGAAACTCCTGCCCGTATCCCTGACCGGACGGTCGCTCAGACGTCCAGGGCCGCCATGTGAAAGCGAATCTGCTCCGCGCCATAACGATAGCCGCTCCCCACCGGACAGGCGCTGCGTGCGAGACAACCCCCATCGAGACAGCCCGTCCTCCCCTCAGACGTGGCCAGGTGGGATCGGCAGCGTCCGACATCGAATCCTCCGATCGTGAGGGCGCTCGCCGGACAGTGGCTGATGCATGGTTTAAAAGCACAGGCATCGCACGGGTGAGTGCGTGCCCGGGGTGCCGGCGATTCCGATGCCGATGCGAAGCCGAGTGCGCCCCTGTAGCCGTGCCATAGGCCGTACACGGGATGAATGAGGATGCCGAGCGGTGACGGCCGCATGGCCTCGGACCTCATCGCCCATTGTTGGAAGGGTTGCCATGGCTGGTCGGAGGGAAACCAAGCGGTCCCTCCGAAACGATGGGCAACCGGGCCGATCACCGCCTTTGACCAGGTGTCGAGGGGATCGCTGCCGCCTCGGTCCCGCTGCCCCTCGCGCCATGCGCTGAATGCGGCCCACATCGAACCGCCGATGTTGCCTACGAGAACCACACCAGCTGCCGGCCGGCCGTCGGCAAGAGCGGGCACCGTCTCGCCGTCCGTAAAATCGAAGCTTCCGCGCAAAAAAAGACCGTGCGGGCGCAGGGCCGCACGGATCTCTTCAATTGGGGGAGGATCGTCCCTCACTTGGGCAATGCCCCCTTCAGTTCATAGTGCGGGCGCCAGACTTCCTTCTGGATCATGTCCGCAACGCGCGCCGCCCCGCCTTGCTCCCTGGCGTGGTCGGGAGCCTTTCAAGTGAAGGCGTCCGGCATCGATTCCTTGCGCTTCGCGATATAGTCAAGCAACGCATCGTCGATCGCGGGATCGAGATAGGGTGCCTCATAGCTGTCGAGCCAGCTGCGGCAGAGAGCGTTGGCGCGCTGCTCGATCCGCTTCTGACCTTCCACTTCCCATTGCTCGAAGGAGTTGTTGTCGGCGAGGGGCGAGCGGTAGAAGGCCGTCTGGAAATTCGCCTGCGTGTGCGCGCAGCCGAGATAGTGGCTGCCAGGCCCAACTTCGCGGATAGCATCGAGCGCCTGCGCATTTTCAGAAAGATCGATGCCTTCGGCCATCTTCTGCATCATGCCGAGCTGGTCCTGGTCGATCATGAACTTTTCGTAGGACGAGACGAGGCCGCCTTCCAGCCAGCCCGCCGCATGCAGCACGAAGTTCGTGCCGGCCAGCAGCGTCATGTTCAGCGTATTGGCGGATTCATGCGCCGCCTGGGCGTCCGGAACCTTGGAACCGCAGAGCGATCCACCGGTACGGAACGGCAGTCCGAGCCGGCGGGCGAGCTGTGCTGCGCCATAGGAGACGAGAGACGGTTCCGGCGTGCCGAAGGTCGGCGCACCCGACTGCATGGAGATAGAGGCGGCGAAGGTGCCGAAGAGCACCGGCGCACCCTTGCGGATCAGTTGCGTGAACGCCGCACCCGCAAGAACCTCGGCCAGGATCTGCGTGAGCGTTCCCGTTACCGTTACCGGGCTCATCGCGCCAGAAAGGATGAACGGGGAGACGACGCACGCCTGATTGTGGCGGGCATAGACCTTCAGCGCTCCGACCATGGTCTCGTCGAACACCATCGGAGAGTTGGCGTTGATGAGGTTCAGCGTGACCGTGTTGTTCTCGACGAAGTCGTCGCCGAAGACCAGCTTCGCCATGGCAATCGTGTCTTCCGCGCGCTCCGGCGCGGTGACCGATCCCATGAACGGCTTGTCGGAATATTTGATGTGGCTGTAGACCATGTCGAGGTGACGCTTGTTCACCGGGATGTCGACCGGTTCGCACACCGTGCCGCCCGAGGAATGCATCGACGGCGCCATGTAGGCGAGCTTCACGAAATTACGGAAATCCTCGATCGTGGCATAGCGGCGGTTGCCCTCCAGATCGCGCACGAAGGGAGGTCCGTAGACCGGTGCGAATACGGTCGCCTTGCCGCCGATGGGCGCGCTGCGCTCGGAATTGCGCGCATGCCAGGTGAACGTGGACGGAGCCGACTTCAGGAGTTCCCGGCACAGCCCCTTCGGAAAGTGGACGCGTTCGCCCTTGACGTCGGCGCCGGCCTCCTTCCACAGAGCCAGCGCTTCGGCGTCGTCGCGAAACTCGATGCCGATCTCCTCGAGCACCCTGTCGGCGTTGCGCTCAATGAGTGTCAGGCCCTCCTCATCGAGAACCTCGTACTCGCGAATCTTGCGGGTGATGTAGGGAAGCGACGGTCCGGGACCGCCACCCGTGCGTGACGCGCGTCTCGCCGCAGCACCCCGCCCCTCGCCGCGCGAACGGCGACCGCCGCCTTCACCCTCTACCCGTTCAGAGACATCCGCCATGATCCGTTTTTCCTCACCATTCCAGCGCTCGCGGCGCCCACTCTTTCTATGCTACCAACCAGCGAAGTCGGGACGGTTCTTTATGCGCCAAGGCGTGGCGCACGCGGGATACCGCCGAGGGCGTCGTAATCTGCATCTTCTTCCCTGCGCAACTAAGGATCAATGCATTGACGTCATTGCCTGATCGAGTTGCACAGCTTTTGCTGGTCGTTTTTTGTCTCGCGCGACGTCGCTTTCAAAATTGGATTTTGAGGCTATCATCGCTAACACTGTGTTGGGGGAGCCGGCCCTTCAGCGCCGCACCATGGAGTCGAGGAACAAAACATGTCTGATGATGAAATCATTCTTGCGGATCTCTCCGACGAAGAACTCGTGCAGCAGATGCACGACGACCTCTACGATGGCCTGAAGGAGGAGATCGAGGAAGGTACGCACATTCTTCTCGAACGCGGCTGGGCGCCGTACGACGTCCTGACGGACGCGCTCGTGGAAGGCATGCGGATCGTCGGCATCGACTTCCGCGACGGTATCCTGTTCGTGCCCGAAGTGCTGCTTTCAGCAAACGCCATGAAGGCCGGCATGACAATTCTTCGTCCGCTCCTTGCCGCGACCGGCGCCCCGAAGCAGGGCAAGATGGTCATTGGCACGGTCAAGGGCGATATCCACGACATCGGCAAGAACCTGGTCGGAATGATGATGGAAGGCGCCGGCTTCGATGTCATCGACCTTGGCATCAACAATCCCGTCGAGAACTACCTCGAGGCGATCGAGCGCGAGAAGCCCGACATTCTCGGCATGTCCGCCCTTCTGACGACGACCATGCCCTACATGAAGGTCGTGATCGATACGCTGAAGGAAAAGGGAATGCGCGACGATTACGTCGTTCTCGTCGGCGGCGCTCCGTTGAACGAGGAGTTCGGCAAGGCGGTCGGCGCGGACGCCTACTGCCGCGACGCAGCCATCGCTGTCGAGACCGCGAAGGAGTTCATGCTGCGCAAGCACAACACGCTGGCCGGAGCCTGATATCGCGAAAGTAAGCGCCCAAGCACTTGCCTGGGCGCTTCCTGTGCGCATATCTGCTTACTTGGCAGCGTTAGCGACGCTCCTTCCGGCATCCTCCGTCGCATCGACCGCATTGGCCGTATCCTTGCCCATGCCGCGAATGGTATTGCCGCAAGCGCTAAGCGCGAGAAGGGCGGCGAGAATGATACTGATCTTGGTCGTGTTTGCTGCAATCATGGTCGGAGTCCCTCTTTATGGACAGGTTTGACGCAGAACTTCGGATCGAAAGCCCAAGCGGACAACGCGCGGAAGGCGAAAAAGTTCGTGTTATCGCCTGCGGCGCGATCGCCCGCGAAGTGCTGGCCGTCTGCAAGGCCAACAGACTCGATCATATCGATCTTCAGTGCCTGCCTGCAATCTGGCACGCGCATCCGGAACGCATTGCGCCCGGAGTGGAAAGCGCGATTCGAGATGCCCGGAACGAGGGTTTCTCGCGCATTTTCGTCGGCTATGCCGATTGCGGCACGGGCGGAATGCTCGACCTGCTCTGCGAGCGCGAAGGCGTCGAACGCATCGCCGGGCCTCACTGTTATTCCTTCTTCGTTGGAAACGACACGTTTGCGGCACAGGACGACGACGTCACCTCGTTCTTCCTTACCGATTTCCTCGCCCGACAATTTCGCGCCTTCGTGGTGGAACCGCTCGGTCTCGACCGGCATCCTGAGCTGAAGGAAATGTATTTCGGCAACTACCGCAAGCTCGTCTACATCTCGCAGATCGAGGACGCGTCACTGGCCGAAAAAGCCCGTGAGGCGGCCGACTACCTCGGCCTCGAATACGAGTATCGCTTCACCGGTTACGGCGACCTGACGGCAGAGCTGCTGCGCGCATGAATGCCTTATTCTGTCCGTCCCTGCACGATTGCTGCGCGGAAGCCTCTCTCCCTTAAAGCCTTCATAAACAATTCCTTTTAAGGTCCGGGCAGGAGCTGCCCCATGACCGCAACATCGAACACTTCAAACCTTCGCGGGACATCCCCCGTCGCTGTCCTGATACAGCCCGGATCCAATCCCGAGATCATCGTCAACGCCATCAAGGCGGAGTTTCCCGATCTCGTCGTGATCGAGGAGCAAGGGGAGTCCAAGGGCGTCTTCGTAAAACGCAGGGCCCGCAAGCTCGGATGGATACAGGCGCTCGGGCAACTCGCGACCATGATCGTCTCGAAGTTCGGCAAGCGCTTCACGAGCAGGAGGTCCGACGAGATCCTGCGGGAATACGGGGCCGACAGCCGCCGCGATCCATCTCTGCGCCGGGTGCAGGTCGCCTCCGCGAACGCCCCGGATTTCGCAAGCGTGATCGGGGAGTTGCGTCCAGCCGTGTTGTTCCTTGTCAGTTGCCGAATGCTGACAGCGCAGACCCTTGCCGCAATCCCCTGCCCGGTGCTGAATTTCCATGCAGGCATCAATCCACAATACCGCGGGCTCCAGGGCGGCTACTGGTCGAGGGTCATGAAGGACGAGGAGAACTTCGGCGCGACCGTGCATCTCGTCGACGCCGGCGTGGACACCGGCGACATCCTTTACCAGACCCGCATGCGCCCTTCTCCGCGCGATACGATGCACACCTATCCCCTCCTTCAGACGGCCGCCGGAACGGGTATCGCCGTCGCCGCTGTGCGCGATGCGCTGGCGGGCGACCTCAAGCCCTTCAAGATCGTTGCACCCTCGCGCCAGTGGTATCATCCACCGATCTGGACGTGGCTTTGGAATGGTCTCACGCGCGGCATCTGGTAGTTTTCTCCCGACCTGACGAGGCACGTCGCTTTTGAGCGAGGTGCGGTCGTGGCGAGTGCAGCCCGCGTGCCGGGCTATCAGCATTGTCAAGGCGAGGAGAATTCGAACATGGCAGATCGCATCGTCGTTTATTGGCGGGACATTCCTGCACAGGTCATCATCAAGCAGGGTCGCAAGACCGCCAAGCGCGAACTGACCCTGCGCTTCACGGAAGCGATCGACATGTGCGCCATGCGCACCGGCGCCGCCGAGACGGACGACTATCTCGCCGAGTGGCGCAAGGCCGATCCAGTGGCCGTCGGCGACGATCTCGAAGCAGAGGCCGACCGCGCCGCCGCCGAACTGGAGGCCGCCTACGACAAGGAGCGGCTCGTCGCACTCGTGAAGGCGGGAGGCCGCGACAATGGCTGACCCGAAGCCCGGCAACGCAGCGCCTGCCGCCAAAGCCGCAACCGGGGCCTACACCCCGGCGGGGGTATCGCCCAGCCGTCGCGCTCGCCACAAATACACGGTTCGCCTCTGGGCCGTCCGTCATTCGCGCTCGCTCGAATGGTTCTACAGTCGGTTCGCCGACGCCTTCCTGCTGCTGCATCCGCTTTGGAAGATGTTGGGCTACAACCGCGTGGAACGCCCGATCACCTTCGTGGAGCGGCATGTGAAGGGCTTCCTCTTCGACTGTCGCATGTGCGGCCAATGCGCATTGTCTTCCACCGGCATGTCGTGCCCGATGAACTGTCCGAAGCAGTTGCGCAACGGCCCCTGCGGCGGCGTCCGGGCCAACGGCAATTGCGAGGTCGAACCGGATATGCCCTGCGTCTGGGTGCAGGCCTGGAAGGGGTCGCAGAATATGGTCAAGGGAAATGCCATCATGAATGTCCAGAAGCCGGTGAACCAGTCCCTGCGCGAAACGTCGTCCTGGCTGCGGGTGACCGCCGAGGCGGCTGCCGCCCGTGATGCTGCCGCTGGAAAGGACGCGTGACGCATGGTGCACATGGATGAAAACCCGCTCGGTGCGCACCTGCCGCTTGACCCGCTCCCGGGACATTCCTCGCTCGGGCGCCTCGAGCGCGTGCTGCGTCGCGGAGAGTTTGCCGTTACCGCCGAGCTCAACCCGCCCGACAGCGCCAATCCCGAGGATGTCTACGAGCGCGCGGCGATTTTCGACGGATGGGTCGACGGCATCAACGCGGTCGATGCGTCCGGCGCCAACTGCCACATGTCGTCCGTCGGCATTTGCGCGCTGCTGACCCGGATGGGTTATGCGCCGATCATGCAGATCGCCTGCCGCGACAAGAACCGCATCGCGATCCAGGGCGACGTGCTGGGCGCCGCCGCCATGGGCGTGGCCAACATCATGTGCCTGACCGGTGACGGCGTTCAGGCCGGCGACCAGCCGGGCGCCAAACCGGTCTTCGATCTCGACTGCATGTCGCTGCTGGAAACCGTCCGCATCATGCGCGACAACGCCAAATTCCTTTCGGGCAGAAAGCTGACGACACCGCCCAAGGTGTTCCTCGGTGCCGCGATCAATCCGTTCGCGCCGCCCTACGACTTCCGCCCCTACCGGCTCGCCAAGAAGATAGAGGCAGGCGCCCAGTTCGTGCAGAGCCAGTACTGCTTCGATGTCCCGATGTTCCGGGAGTACATGAAAAAGGTCTGCGATCTTGGCCTCCACGAAAAGTGCTTTATTCTCGTCGGCGTCGGACCGATGGCTTCTGCCAAGACGGCGAAGTGGATACGCTCCAACGTTCCTGGAATTCACATACCCGATGCCGTGATCAAGCGGCTGGAAGGCGCGGAAGACCAGAAGAAGGAAGGCAAGCAGCTCTGCATCGACATCATCAACGAGGTGAAGGAGATCGAAGGCGTCTCCGGCATCCACGTGATGGCCTATCGGCAGGAGGAGTATGTCGCAGAGATCGTGCATGAATCCGGCGTACTGAAGGGTCGCCGCCCCTGGACGCGCGAAGCCAACCGTGGCGACAGCCTCGTTGCGGAACGCATCGAGCAGGCGCGCGAAGGCAAGGAACAGAACCAGCAGCAGTTGGCCGAGATAGCGGCCCATCATCCCCATTGAATAATCGCGAGGCAGAGGACCTTCAATGACACGCACCATCGTCGCATCCGCCACCCGTGAAATCGTGATCGGCTTCGACCAGCCCTTCTGCGTGATCGGCGAACGCATCAACCCGACCGGCCGCAAGAAGCTTGCCGCTGAAATGATCGAGGGCAACTTCGATACGGTCATCAAGGATGCGCTGGAACAGGTCGCAGCCGGCGCAACCATGCTCGACATCAATGCGGGCGTCACAGCCGTCAATCCCAACGAGACCGAGCCACCGCTCCTCGTCAAGACGCTGGAGATCGTACAGGGCCTCGTGGACATCCCGCTCGCGATCGACAGTTCCGTCACCGCGGCGATCGAGGCGGGCCTCAAGGTCGCCAAGGGCCGCCCGCTCGTGAACTCCGTGACGGGCGAAGAGGAAAAGCTGGAAGCGATCCTGCCGCTCGTGAAGAAGTACAACGTTCCGGTCGTCGCCATTTCCAACGACGAGACGGGCATTTCGATGGACCCGGACGTTCGCTTCGCGGTCGCCAAGAAGATTGTCGAGCGCGCCATGGACCACGGCATCAAGCCTGAGGACGTCGTGGTCGACCCGCTGGTCATGCCGATCGGGGCTCTCGGCGACGCCGGGCGCCAGGTCTTCGCGCTCTTGCGGCGCCTGCGGGAGGAACTGAAGGTCAACACGACCTGCGGTCTTTCCAACATCTCCTTCGGCCTGCCGCACCGCCACGGCATCAATGCGGGCTTCATCCCCATGGTCATCGGTGCGGGCATGACGTCCGCGATCATGAACCCTTGCCGTCCGCAGGAGATGGAAGCCGTGCGTGCCGCCAACGTGCTTTCCGGCACGGACGCGAACTGCACGAACTGGATCATGACCTATCGCGACCACAAGCCGGCCGAAGGCGGTGCCCATGCGGCCCCCGCGGCTGCGGCACCTGCCGCCGGCGGCGGCCGTCGTGGCGGCCGTGCAGCCCGCGCCGGCGCCGGCGCTGCGAGGGAATAGCCGTGTCCTCCGGCCGCCGCCTCCGGCGTGACGCCTCCAGCCTCTGGCTGGAGGCTCCGTTTGTCATGGCGATGCGCATCCACTCCATGCAGATGGCGGCGCTGACCGGCACTGCCCAGGATACGGCCGAGATGACGAAGATGGTGAGCGAGAAGATGGCGGCGACGGCCGAGAGCGCGATGGCCGTCAACGTCGCCCTCGCCAACGCCGCCTTCTCGGCCTTCATGGGGGCAGCGACCGGACGAATGCCGAAAGCGTCGAAGACCGGTGAGAAACTTGCCGCCGCCGCCCTCACCCCCTATGGCAAGCGCGTCCGAAGCAATGCGCGGCGACTGGCCCGCAAGAAAGTCTGAAATCCGTGTCCCCGACCGAAGATAGCGCCAATCCCCTCGTCCTGTTCATGCCTTCCGGAAAGCGCGGACGGTTTCCTGTCGGCACGCCCGTCCTGGAAGCGGCGCGCAAGCTCGGGGTCTACGTGGAAAGCGTCTGTGGCGGACGTGCCACCTGCGGGCGCTGCCAGATCTCGGTCCAGGAAGGCAACTTCGCCAAGCACAAGATCGTCTCCTCGAACGAACACATATCGCTGAAGGGGCCGAAGGAGGAGCGCTACGAGGAAATCCGCGGCCTGCCGGACGGACGGCGCCTTTCCTGCTCGGCACAGATTCTCGGCGATCTGGTCATCGACGTTCCGCAAGACACGGTCGTCAATGCACAGGTCGTGCGCAAGGCCGCGACCGACCGCGTGATCGAGCGCAACGCCGCCGTCCAGCTCTGCTATGTCGAGGTTGAAGAGCCCGACATGCACAAGCCGCTCGGGGACCTCGACCGGCTGAAGCATGTTCTGGAAAAGGATTGGGGCTGGAAGGACTTGCTCGTCGCATCTCACCTGGTTCCGCAGGTCCAGGGCATTCTGCGCAAGGGCAACTGGGGCGTCACGGCGGCGATCCATCGCGACATGGATTCCTCGCGTCCCTTCATCGTCGGCCTCTGGCCCGGCCTCAAGAACGAAGCCTATGGCATTGCCTGCGACATCGGCTCGACGACGATCGCAATGCACCTCGTCTCCTTGCTGTCCGGCCGTATCGTCGGCTCCTCCGGGACGTCTAACCCGCAGATCCGCTTCGGCGAGGATCTGATGAGCCGCGTCTCCTACGTCATGATGAACCCCGACGGACGAGAGGCGATGACGAAGGCCGTGCGCGAGGCGGTCAATGGCCTGATCGGCAAGGTCTGCGCGGAAGGCAACGTCGATCGGCATGACATCCTTGACGCCGTCTTCGTCGGCAACCCGATCATGCACCACCTCTTCCTCGGTATCGACCCGACGGAACTCGGCCAGGCACCCTTCGCGCTCGCCGTATCCGGCGCCCTGCAGTACTGGGCACACGAGATCGGCATCGACGTCAACCGCGGAGCGCGGCTCTACATGCTTCCCTGCATCGCCGGCCATGTCGGCGCCGATGCGGCAGGTGCGACGCTTGCGGAAGGCCCGTATCGCCAGGACAAGATGATGCTCTTGGTCGATGTCGGCACGAATGCCGAAATCGTGCTCGGCAACCGAAAGAACGTCGTCGCCGCCTCCTCGCCGACCGGTCCCGCCTTCGAGGGCGCGGAAATCTCCTCCGGCCAGCGGGCGGCCCCCGGTGCAATCGAACGCGTCCGCATAGATCCGGAAACCCTCGAGCCGCGGTTCCGCGTCATCGGCGTCGACAAATGGTCCGACGAAGAGGGGTTTGCAGACGCAGCCGCCGCAGTCGGAGTGACCGGCATCTGCGGCTCGGCGATCATCGAGGTCGTCGCGGAGATGTTTCTGACAGGCATCATCTCGCAGGATGGCGTTGTGGACGGCACCATGGCGGCAAGGAGTCCTCGCATCCTCCAGAATGGCCGTACCTTCTCCTATCTTCTCCACGACGGCGAGCAGCGCATCGCCGTGACGCAGAACGACATACGGGCGATCCAGCTCGCAAAATCGGCGCTTTACGCAGGAATAAAACTGCTCATGGAAAAGCTTGGCGTCAACCATGTCGACACCATTCATTTCGCCGGCGCCTTCGGATCGTTCATCGATCCCAAGTATGCGATGGTTCTGGGCCTTATCCCGGATTGCGATCTCGCGGAAGTGAAGGCGGTGGGCAATGCGGCGGGGACGGGAGCCCTGATGGCGCTCCTCAACCGCGGACACCGTCGCGAGATCGAGCAGGTTGTCAGCCGGATCGAAAAGATCGAAACCGCGCTCGAACCGAAGTTTCAGGAGTACTTCGTCAACGCAATGGCCTTGCCGAACAAGGTCGATGCCTTCCCTCACCTTTCAACGGTCGTTTCCTTGCCCGAGCGAAAGGTTCTAAGCGATGACGGCGGCGGCGAAGGTGGTGGCAGACGACGGAGGCGAAGCCGCGAATAGGCGGCGGCTGTCAGAAGCCGGTCCATCGTTCTTGCCGAATGAGACGTGGAGAGGTCAGCTTCGACTCCTGGCGCCGCCAGCCATAGGGTACACGCACTACTGGCATGCGTCGGCAGTCCCACCATCTGACGGGACAGGGACGCAATCCTCTTGCAGCTTTGTGGCAACGGGCCACTGCATCGCAGTGACCTGAAAGGCTTTTATACACCCCGGCCAAGCGGAGACATCTCCCCGAGAAACGGCGCTGCAACAAGGCTATCCCGGGCCGCGGAATTAGCCCCCCACGTCGACGAACGCATATGGGACAAACCCCATATGCGTATCTGTCAGCAGGCCACCGGCAGCACTTCCTTGGGTCGGCGCTCGATGCGTGCGAAGGCCGCACGGATATAGTCGGCCACGGCGAGCGCCGGTGCCTCCGCCTGTTCCGCCACGACCATGCCGATGTGGTAGTAGCCGAGCTCCGGCAAGCCGTCCTTCTCGGACAGAGCGATCATATCGTCGCGCACCAGGAAGCGTGCGAGCGGGGCCACGGCGAGGTCCGCGCGGATCGCCGCCTGCTGGCCCATATGATGGGCGCAGAAATAGGCGACGCGGAAGTCACGGCCGGACTTGCTCAGTTCCTCGAGTGCCCGCGCCCTCCAGATGCACCCCTCCTCCCACACCGAAACCGGCAGCGGGTTCTTGAGGTAGGCGGTGCCGCAACTCTTGCCCACCCAGACGAGCTGTTCCTTCATCAGCAGCTCTCCGGGAGACGTGCTCTCGATCTTCGTCGTGTTGAAGATCGCCAGATCCAGCCGGTGCTCGGCGACCGCGCGGCGAAGCGCGCCACTTGATTCGATCGAGACGTTCACGGCGATCGATGGGAACGAGTCAGCAAAGCGTTTCAGCACTTCGGGCAGGATGAGTTCGCCGACGTCGTCAGGCGCGCCGAGGCGGACCACGCCGTTCATGTCCGGCATCATGAAGCGGGACACCGCCTCGTTGCTGAGTGCAAGCAGGCGGCGCGCATAGGAGAGCAAAACCTCGCCATTGTGGGTCAGCACCACGGATCGTGCATCGCGCAGGAAGAGCGTGCAGCCGAGCATCTCCTCGAGCTTCTTGATCTGCATGGAGACCGCAGAGGGCGTCCTGTGCACCGTTTCGGCGGCCGTGGTGAAATTTCCCGTTTCCGCGATAGCGACGAATGTCTTGAGAATATCCAGCTCCAGCAGGGGAAGCGTCTGGCGCAGCATCAGGTTCATCGATCCCTCCACTATCAGTTTCTCTGATCTTTAGACTAACATCATTTCGTTTGATTGAAAACAGGCTTGGCGCGATAGTCACTTCAAGAATGAAGTCGAAAGGATGTTCGCAATGAAAACGGTCGTTTCCAACACCGGCGGCGCTCCTGTCGCCGTCAGGGTTTCCGGAGAAGGTTTTGCCTTCACCGTCCTGAAATTCGTCACCGAGGCTTACCACCGCGAGAGAGCACGCCGGGCAAATCGTCGGGCGGAGATAGAACTCGACGCCCTGCCGCCGGAACTGAAGAAGGACATCGGATGGTCCGGTCAGCGGTTGCATGACAAACTCTGATGCATGCGATCAATTATATTCGTTTGATTGATGGCTCGGGTCGCGGCATTCTATAATCAAGGTCGCGACCTTTCGACACCATAGGCTCGAAAGGAACCTGAACATGAGCATCTTGCATTTAACCGATCACGGCACTGCGCACAGCCAGCTTGAACTGCTGCTGGCCGGCCGGTTCACGCCCCTGAACACTTTCGCAACGCGCATGATTGAAGCGTGGCGTCTCTACCATGCCGAGCGCCAGCTCGAAGGCCTGCCCTTCGACGTCATGAAGGATATCGGCTTTCCGGCCCTCGACGACGCCGGCAAGAACGGGGCAAGACGGACACGATGAAATCCGACTGTCCTCCCTTCAAAAAACCAGCGCATGCCTGAAGCCGCCAGATCCAAATCTGGCGGCTTTTTCTTGAACTTACCTGGCCGCGGGCCTGAGGATCGGCACTCGCGGCGCAACGTCTTCGGCAAGCGTTCCGACCAGCCGGGGATCGTCGAAAACCTCGATCTGCCGCTTGAAGGGAACGAAACCCGAGCGAACGTAGAAGTTGAGCGCGCTCGGATGATCCAGAGTGCAGGTATGGACCCAGAAACGGCTGATCGGCTTGCTCCAGGCGCGCTCGATGGCCCTGTTCATCAACCAGCGCCCGGCCCCCTGTCCAATGATTGCACTCGACAACCCGAAGAACGCGAGCTCGCATTCGCCTTCCTGCCTGAAATCCAGCTCGAGCAGACCCTCCGCACGTCCGTCCTTCGTCACGGCCCAGATGTCGACTGCCGGATCTCCGATGACCTCGTGAAGTTCTCCGTCCGACATGGCAAGGCGCGATCCCCAGAGCCATTCGGCGCCGATGCGGCGATAGAGATCGCGGTACCAATCAAGGTCCGGCGCCTCAACTTTCCCGAGTGACAGATCAGGCTGGTCCGGATCGCGCCCCGGCGCCGGTGGGCGAAACATCTGCAGGCATGTTGCCACAACCGCCAGTTTCCCGTCCGGTATATCCGTGTAGCCATCCGATAGCATCGCAAGAACTCCATCTGCGTTTCGTGGACGCATCCATAAGCCATGGAAACGGCTTGTCAAATGCGTCCAATGTTTGCCGCCCCGTTCAAATCGGCGTCTAAAACCCTGCGCGCAAACCCCAGATTGTGTCGCAAATGCGTTAGGCACACCTTCACCGGAACATTCGACAGTACACTGTCGAACAGCTTGACGAAAAAGGCAAAACTTTCACTTCACAGTCGTAGTTTTCCATGAGAATGTCGCAAAACGACAAGCGCGACATGCGTTTTCCATTGACCTTTTTGCAAAGGCCCCGAGCATGGATTTCCCGATGAACAAGCCACAGGTCAAAAAGCGCTCTCTCGTCTTCTTCCTCGTACCGAATTTTTCCATGTTGCCCTTCTCAGCGGCAATCGAAACCTTGCGAATTGCCAACCGCATGTTGGGATATGAGGCCTATTCCTGGCGTCTCGCTTCCACGGACGGACAGCAGGTCCTCTCATCCGCCGGGATCGGGATCGAGGTGAACACGTCACTTGCCGACGAGCGCAAGTTTCTTGGCGGTGAGAACCGTCCCTCGATGGTGCTCGTCTGTTCCGGCGTCTTCGTCGAGGAGTTCAACAACAAGTCGGTCAATGCGTGGCTTCGCGAAGTCTACAATCGCGGCGTTGCCGTAGGCTCCCTCTGTACGGGCGCGCATGTCCTGGCGCAGGCAGGCCTGCTGTCCGGAAAACGCTGCGCCATCCACTGGGAAAACCTGCCGGGCTTCGCCGAGGCATTCCCGCAGGCGGACGTCTACGCCGATCTCTATGAGATCGATAGCAACATCTACACCTGCGCCGGCGGCACCGCATCGCTCGACATGATGCTCAACCTGATCGACCAGGATTTCGGCGAGAACCTCGTCAACCGGGTCTGCGAGCAGGCGTTGACCGACCGCGTCCGTGGCCCCCACGACAGGCAGCGCCTGCCGCTCAGGGCACGCCTCGGCGTGCAGAACGCCAAGGTTCTCTCCATCATCGAACTTATGGAGAGCAATCTCTCCGAACCGCTCTCGCTGCTCGAGATCGCCGACAGCGCCGATCTCTCCCGGCGCCAGATCGAACGGCTGTTCCGGCAGGAAATGGGACGCTCCCCCGCACGCTACTATCTGGAGATCCGGCTCGACCGGGCCCGCCATCTGCTGGTCCAGTCGTCCATGCCGGTCGTCGAGGTGGCTGTGGCCTGCGGCTTCGTGTCCGCCTCACACTTCTCGAAGTGCTATCGCGAACTGTACAATCGCTCGCCGCAGCAGGAGCGCGCCGACCGCAAGGTCACGCTGGCAGTCGCTACCCGCTAGCCGGATACTGACGAACCGCGTCACGACGCTCGCTGGTTACCACGCGTTATCCGGCGAGTGCATTCATCAGCGAAAGCTCCGAGAAAACCCGGTTCCGCCCGGCATGCTTTGCCATGTAGAGGAACTGGTCGGCCGCGTTCAGATAGTTGTCGAAGGATTCACGGCTGGCGATCGATGCAAGACCGATCGAGACGGTTACCGTGACCGGCTCGCCGTCGGCGTCGATTGGTTCCCCCGCCAGATCCGCGCGGAGCCCTTCGCAGTGATCCAGGGCCGCATCCAGGTCCAGTCCGTAGAACAGGATTGCAAACTCTTCGCCGCCGAGGCGCGCAAGGAGATGCCGGGCGCCAAGCCGGGTCCTGAGGCGCGTCGATATCGCCTTGAGCACGGCATCGCCGACCTCGTGGCCGTAAGTATCGTTCAACCTCTTGAAGTGGTCGATGTCGAGAATTGCGATGCAGCTCGGCTCGCCGCGGCGGATCGCCTGGTCGACGAGACGCGAGCCCGCCTCGAAGAAGAAGCGACGATTGTAGAGATCCGTGAGGTAGTCCCGAGCGGCAATTCTCTGGAGCGCCTGGACGCGTTTCTGTATTGCCGCGACCTGGAAGACCCGACTGTTGAATTCCTCGGCGAGAAAGGGCTTTTGAAGATAGTCGTCACCGCCTGCACGGAGAAAGCGGGCGGCAAGCATCCTGTCGGCACCCGATGAAAGTCCGATCACGCGGACGCTCTCGTCGCCGTGCAGCTTTCTGATCTCCCCGAGCAGCCTCAGGCCGTCCATGTCGGAAAGGTCGAGGTCCGTGACCACGATGTCGACGTCGCCTGCCCTGTCCAGAATGTCGAGTGCGCTTGCCCCGTCGCCGGCACATGTGACCCGGAAATTCTGCCGCATCATCAGTCCGGCCTCGAGCGCCAGACTGTCCGGGTCGGAATCGACGACCAGCACGTTCGTGATGCCGATCGTCAGAATGCGGTCGACGGCCACGATGAGTTGCTGAATCGACGAAGGATTGTCCTTGACGACATAATCGATCACCTGCTTGGCCATCACTGCATCGCGCGTGCCCTCGTTGAACGAGCCGGTGAACACCAAGGGCGCGATTCCGAGAGAAATGACGTGGTCGAGCGCTTCGCAGTTCGGCGCATCCGGCAGGTTCAGATCAAGGACAGCCAGGGCGAAGCGTCCCGGATCCTGCCTGAGCGCCTTCTTGAGCGCGATCATGCTGGAACAATGGGTGACGTCTATGCCGAGCTCATTCTTGAGCCTGAATTTGATCGCCGTGGAGAACATCCTCGAATCCTCGACGAGAAGCACATTGCAGCCAGAATGGCGCAAGAATGCATGCCCTCGTTGCGGATGACCATCCACGCCCACGTCACTTTTTACCTTAAAAGTTTCCCGTCCGGCGGCATTACAACGCGAGGTTTTTACCAACTCGTTAACCGGAAGCCGGATTCGGCCTCACGTAACGTAAGTATCGTATATTATCTTCTAATTTCAGGTATTTAAATTAGATATCTGTCAGTTATGCAGCTCCGGGTCAGGCAACCTTGGCGAGCTGTGCCGCCTTGATCTGGGTCAGTGTGTCCAGGTTCTGGTTGACCCGGCAATAGAACTCCTCGTCGATGAAGGGCCGCATGATGAAGTCGTTACCGCCTGCCTTCAGGAAACGGGCAGACAGCAGCCTGTCCGTCGAGGAGGAAACCCCGATGATCCGCAGCTGATGTGAGCCGATCGATCCTCGGATGCGGCGTGTGAGTTCGAAGCCGTCGATGTCGGGCATGTTGTAGTCGGTGATCACGAGACCGACATCCGGATTTGCCTTGAGGAGTGCCAGGGCCTGCGCGCCGCTCTCGGCAACGCTGACCCGGAAATTGTACCGCTTGAGGCGGGTCGACAGCAGCGCGCGCGCGGTGGCACTGTCATCCACGATCAGGACATGATGGCGGTGGTTCGTCAGGAACCGGCAAACCGACTCCGCGAGCATGTCGACGGCGAAGATGTTGTCCTTGATGATGTAGTCGACGATTTCCTTCGACAGCAACTGGTCCCGGGTCTGCTGCTGGAACGTGCCGGTAAAGACGATTGTGGGCACGCTGAGGTCGATCAGGTAGTTGAGTGCTTCACCATTTTCTGCACCGGGCAGATTGATGTTCGAGATCGCGAGCGTGATGCGTTCCGAAGACTTGTCATAGGCAAGCTCGAGCTCTTCGAAATTGCGGCAAATCTCTACATCGATATTGAACAGCTCCTTGAGGCGCTTGCTGATCATGGATGTGAAGACGTTTGAATCTTCGGCAACAATAATCCGGTGATGCGACAAAGAAGCGCCGGAATACTGCATTCCGGAAATACCGATGAAAGACATGGTTGCCTTCTGAAAACGATTGATCCCCTCCGAAGTGGTAGCGTCAAGCGTTTGCGAAAGGGTTAAGCCCGCATCCCGAAACCTTGAGGGCGAGCATCGAGGAAACTCTTTATTTTACAGTCGCCGATCCGTTCTGGATCTCGATGTTCTCGCCACCGTCGAGACCGATGCGGTCACCGCTCGGCAACGTCACGAAGCAGCCGCGCTCACAGACCTCTTCCGTCTCGCCGGGTTCCAGCGCAACTTCCACGCGGTTCCCGCCTTCGACGATGACGAGCAACCGCTCCTCAGAATCCTTGTTGGTAATCGTTGCGGCCAGGGCCGGAACGGCCGCAAGCCAGAGGAAAGGCACCACCGCGATCACGCGCTTCATGCAAGCCCGGCGCAGAGGCGCCGCCCCTTCTAAAAACCCCGTGCGAGCCTAGCCGCACTCTTGAGGGTTTGCATGTATTTTATGCCAGAAGGGGTGAATAACCGCTGAACGCGTCGTTCAGGCGTTGTCGCCTTGTCCGTCCTTACTGCGCGCGCGCCGCCGCTCCGACGGAGCGATCACCGCCGCTTCGTCGTCCACGCCGCCGCCCCTTGCCGTCTCGATGATCGCCGTGATCAGCCGCGCGCTTTCAGGATCGATCTTGATCGGCACCTCGGGGGCCGCCGGCGCGCCGATCGCAATACCTTCGTCCCTCAGCCGCTGGAGCACCGCGGCCCGAAGCTGCGTCTTCACGGCCGTGCCGTTCAGCACGTCGGCGAGAAACACGCGGATCTCGAGGTCGAGCGTCGCGGAACTGAAATTGACGAAGACGATGGAAGGCTCGGGATTGCGCAGGATATTCGGCTGCTGCTGCACGAGGTCGTTGAGCACCGCCATGACGCGACCGGGATCGTTGCTCGCGTGAACGCTGACCGGAAGGTCGACGCGACCGAGCTTGTTGCGATGCGTCCAGTTCCCGACAGAGCCGTTGATCAGCACCGAGTTCGGAACAATGATCGTCTGCCGCTGGAATGTCTCGATCTCCGTCGCGCGCACTGAAATACGCTTCACGAAGCCTTCGGTCGTGCCGGTCGCGACCCAGTCACCGACCTTGAACGGCCGCTCCGCAAGCAGGATCAGGCCGGACACGAAGTTCGAGACGATGTTCTGGAGACCGAAACCGATACCGAGCGACAGGGCACCGGCGACGAGTGCCAGGCTGGAAAGATCGATCCCCGCCGCCGACACACCGATCAGCCCTGCGATTGCGATGCCCGCGTATCCGATCGCGGTCCGGATCGAGTTTCTTACCCCAATATCCACGTGGCTGCGGGCCATGACGTTTCCGTCGAGCCACTTCTGGAACCAGTGCGTCAGGGCATAGCCGCCCGCGAACAGCAGCAAGCCGCCGAGTATGCCGACGAGCGAGATGGTGATGCTGCCGATCTTGATCTGCGTGAAGATGCGGTAGGCCCAGGATTCGATGTCTTCGACCTGGAACCCCCACTGCATGAGGATGAGCGGAACGAAGAAGACGATGACCAGCGCCTGGATGGCGAGACCGGCGGCAAGCCCGATCTGGTCCATCGTCACCTGCCCGAGACCGAAACGCTCGTCGATCCGCCGGCCAATGGCAGTTTCGCCGAAAGCGTTCGGTGCGGAGATCGTCCTGCCCGACAGGAAGCCGATATACATCGCGACCAGCACGGCGCCGGTAATGACGATCTGCGTTGCCACGAAACGCGCCATGCCGACGTAACCAAGCACGCTCGCCAGGATAAGGCCGATGCCGGTAATGATGAGCGCCGAAGCGATGGTTCGCGGCCAGGGGCGTCCGGGTGCGTCCGGGCTTTCGCCCTTGTTGAGCACGGGCTTTATGAAGGCCGTCGCGATCAGCACGAGGCCGATGACGATCGATGCCACGAAGCTCTTGACCACGGTCAGGACTATGGGAGAGCCCAGAACCTCGCTGATCCCGCCGAAGAGATAGTCCGCGGCATTCACCAGTGCCATGGTGAAGATCGCCCAGGACAGCATCGTTGCGCCGCGGTCGGAGACGCGCACGAGACGCCAGTCGCCGTCGCCGGGCGCCAGCACGGCGTTGGCAAGCTTGGTGACGAAAAAGAAGACCACGCCGACGGCGAGCGCCAACGAAACCAGGGGAGCGATGTCGGGCCTGAGAACGTTGAACCTGTCGAGGAAGAGATAGCTCGAGCCGGCAAACGCTGCCACCGCCAGCGTCGGGATCATCGTCGCCCAGAAGGCAACGGTAAGGCGGGTGATGTATCCGGGTTTGGTCTCCCTCAATCCCCGCGTGATATAGGGCGAAAACAGCCGGTAGCTGCCGGATACGAACACGAGCGCGGCGGCAAGCGACAGGACGAGCGCCCCGAAGAGCGACATCCTCTTGAATTTCCAAACGAAGGTCAGCCACGAGGAGATTGTCCGGTTGAGGTCCTCGCCCTCGACGACCAGGGCCTTGCCGGCTTCGCTGAAAAGGTCACCGCTGATTTCGGTCCGCCTCAGCAGCGTGTCCGTGAACAACCGCCTGCGAATCTCGTTGATCGTATTGGCAAGCTTCGTGGCTTCGATGGAGAGATTTTCGGCCTCGCCGGTCAGCGCGTTGATTTCGTTACGCGCGATCGTCAGCTTCTTGCGCTCTTCCACCACGATATCGGCTTCCGGTGCAGCACCTTCGGCAGGCGGGTCACCGAGCTCGGTCTGGCGCGCCTTGATGGCATCGAGACGCGGGCGTGTGCCGACAGAGATTGCAAGGATGGCCCTGTTCAGTTCCTCGGCCTGAACCTTGAGATCGACGAGACGGGTATCGTCGTCCCTGAACTTGTCGACCTGTTCCTGGATGGAGCCGAGCTGCGCCCTAGACTTCTCCAGCTGGTCGCTCGCCAGCTCGATTGGCGTGGGATCGATGACCGCCTGTTGCGCACGCACGGAAGCGCTTCCGCAGGCGAGAAGGATTGCAAGGCAGGCAAAGACAATACGAGCGATCAAGAAACGCTATCCTCAATATGCGAAGCACGAGCGATGCTCGACGTGCTTGGGGTGACTTGTTCTAGAGCAATGGATCTCCAAATGAAATCGCCCTGTCGGCCGAACAGCCCCTGGAATGGGACGACCCCGCCAACCGAAAGCGTGATCCGATCCCGCATCCGTTGCTTCTGCCGAGAAACCGGGTTCCTCGGCGACTCCGGCGCCCGTACTCACACTGCAATCGGGCAACAAGCGGGCAGGAAGCAAGATTCGTCCTCAGAAACCCGCTCCGGGCAGGTCGAGATACCGCTTATCGGCGACGGTCGACTCCCTTCCGAGCATGGCATTGCGGTGCGGAAACCGGCCAAACGAACGGATTACCTCGCGGTGGCGCCTGGCGTAGTCGAGGTGGACCGGGTCACCGAGTGCCTCGAACAGCGCGGCCGACCTATCCTGATCCTCCAGCGATTCGGAATGCTCGAACGGCATGTAGAAGAAAGGTCGACGCAGGGGGTCGGTAGTCTCGTCCGCGCCCGCCTCGAGGGCCAGCTTCGCCTCGCGCACGGCCATCCAGTCCGTGGAGAAGGCAAGCGGCGAGCCGCGATACATGTTTCGGGGAAACTGGTCGAGCACGAGGATCGCAGCCAGCCGCGATTCCGCGGTTTCCCGCCATTGCTTCGTGACACATCGCGAGAGAACGAGGTGCGTATGGGTGAATCGGACCCGGACTTCTTCGTCCAGTTCGGCTGTCGGTTCGAACCAGCTCTCCGGATCGATCGTCTCGAACCAGAATTGAACAACCGCTTCCGGGCCCACATTCATTCCAGCCTCCTGTCTCTGCTGCTCGTTGCCGGCCCCGCCTCCCCACCGGCCCCTTCGAAGAGACCGCGGTGAGCGCGGCGCCCGGGCCGGTTCTCGACAGCCAGGACGCGCCGCCGATTCACGGTTCGTTAGCCGTTCCGTTCACCGAGCTCTTTACCTCTCGCCGCTAAGATGTTGGCGACACCGGGTGAATTCGAGACTGACATGCTGAACTGGAATCGTATCGCAAAGAAGGCAGACTTCGACAGCTATGCCTTCGACCTTCTTGTCCTTTTGGAGGGATCGACCAGCAGAGCCTATCTCGACACGGCTTCCAGCCCCGCCCCCACGATCGGGATCGGTTTCAACCTACGCTACAATCTGGAACCCGTGCTGCGCGCGATGGTCGGGGACGACCATTGGAACAAGACGCTGCAGGACCAGCTTAAGGCCGTCATCGACCGCAGCTATTCGCAGGGGCAGAGCTCGCTTCTGAACAGCCGTCTCGATGCCGTGATGAAGGCCTGGAACGAGAGCCGGGATTCCTCGGTGCCGGACACGTTTTCGTTCTCCTCCAGTGCCGAAATCAGCGACGCGTTGACCGCTATCTCGCCGAGCTACTACGCGACCATCGACCGGTGGCTCTCCGGAATTCCACAATCCCGCGAGCGAGCCGTTCTGTTCAGTATGGCCTACAATGCTCCATCGCTTCTCGGACCGAAGCTGAAGGCGGCAATCGAGGACGGCAGCCGCGCCGAAGCCTGGTACGAGATCCGCTACAATTCCAACGGCAGCGGTATCTCCGGTATCGCCAACCGCCGCTACGTTGAGGCCGAGCACTTTCGCCTGTTCGACAAGGACAGCACCGCGACAACGGCCGAGGCCTTGAGTGCCGGGCGCATGTACACCGCCCATCGCGACAAGATCCTGTCGTACGAGACAAAATACGATGCCGACAATGCGGGACGCATCAAGGGGCTCGAGTCGATCGATCCGATCTACAAGGAATATGCCCCGGCGATTGCGAGGCTGGTTGCGGCCTACAAGGTTCCTGCTTCCTACAAGCCGGAAGAGCTGCAGGTCGGTGCCACGACGGCAATCACGCTCAAGGGTGACGGGAGCGCCTATGACACGGCTGCCAACGACGCCGATTTCCTCATCGGCTCGACGCGGGCCGATGCGCTCTACGGCGGCGTCGGCAGTGACGTTCTCGTCGGCAACAGTGGCAACGATCGTCTGTTCGGCCAGTCAGGAAAGGATTGGCTGTACGGTGGTTCCGGCGCGGACCGGCTCTCGGGCGGGACCGGCGCCGACGTGTTCGTGTTCAAGTCGGTGGCCGAGATCGGCCGATTGGCCGGCAAGCGCGACGTGATCCTCGACTTCGTTTCGGGCGAGGACCGGATCGACCTTTCGGCAATCGACGCCAACGGCAGCCTGGCGGGCGATCAGTTTACCTTCCTGCGGACCAAGGGCACCGAATTCCATGACAAGGCCGGGGAGCTCCGCTGGCTTTACGCCACACGCGAAGGCACGAAGGTCACCCTGATCGAAGGGGATGTGGACGGCGACGGCATCGCGGACTTCCGCCTAGAGCTGACGGGAAGGGTTTCCCTCGAGAAGGGCGATTTCCTGTTGTGAGCCGGCCGGAGCTCCGGTACCCTTTCCCCTGATCGCGACAGCCGATGTCCTTCAGCTCGAGTGACCGGATAGGCCGGCCGCTCCAGCACAGGAACAGGCGCTTGCGCTACGCGTTTTCCTTCGCCGAGGAGGAGCCGAGCCATGGGTCCACGCAATCGACCGTTCGACCCCGAGGTCGAACCTCAAGCCACGAGCGACCGCTATTCGCCGGACACCACCCCCGATAGCCTGACCGAGGAATGCGACCTTCCCTCCGCCCTCGAAGAGGATGGAGCAGCACCGGAAGGGGTGGCAGAGGATGCCTATCGCAACAGCGAGGAAGGCCTACCCGAAAATAGCCTGGAGGAAGATACGGTGACGCACGATGCCTCGGTGGAGGCGAGCCGTTTTGACGACGCCTAGGGCGCGTTGAGCCGGGCCGCAGCATGCTGCACGTTTCTTGAGGCCAGCACCACATCTTCGCTCGGATCAGTATAGATCCCTCAGAACCGACGGCTGAGGAATAGCGAGCCCTGCAAGCCGAACCGCCACGGCAGATCCGCCGCCTTCGTGATTCCGATACGAGGTCCAACGAGAAGCGGGATCTGCTCTCCGTGTGACGTAAGCCGAAAGGGCGCCGTCGTGAGTGGCAGACCGTCACTCGTTCCATCGATCGCCAGCGCCTGACACAGGCGCCCGGGACCCGAGCATAGAAGACGATCGGCAACACCCCCTCGTCGCCTTCGCATCGTGTCTATACCCGACTGCGGCGCGAGCGCCCTGATCAGGACCGCGCTTGCGGGCAGACAGACGAAGTTAAGGCACCAGTGGATCCCATAGGACCGGTAGACATAGGCAACCCCCGGTGGACCGAACATCGACCTGTTGCGAAGGGATTGTCCACCAAAGCTGTGCGAGGCAGGATCGTCAGGAAGGTAGGCCTCCGTTTCCACGATTACGCCGCCGACACCGGCAACTTCCAGCCCCACCCCAACGAGATCCGCCGCGACCTCGAGCGCACTGCGCTCGAAAAAGGCCGCATCGAGGGGGAAGGCCGAAGTTGCCGACGTCAAGTGGTGGTGCCTTTCAGACCTAGTGTTTTCTGGCCGGATCCGTCGCGATCGTGGAGGACGTCACCGATACGGGGTCGCTCGCGGGGAAGGAATCTTCCAATCCGGTATCCAACTGCTCCTCCAGCGTGCCGGTATCTCCGGCACCGCGCGCGCTGGTTCGTGTCTCCAACTCATCGCCCGGACGTTCGTCGTCACCAGTCTCTGCACTGACGGTGCTGCCGTCAACGTCGAAGGTCGCGAGCTGGATCATGACCGCCCTCGCCTTGTCGATTGCGTTGAGGCGGTTGAGCCCGCTCGTCGCATCGTTCCGCATGGTAACGGAGACAACTTCTCCGCCTTCGCCCACGAACTCGACGGTAAAGCCCCTGTTGCCCCCCATATCGGGAATGACCTGCGTGCCCACGACCTGCATAGCAGCCTCCTTTCCAATGTGGGGAGGGAACGGCGTACACCGCGCTTGGTTCCCCGCAATTCTGAAGCTGCAGGCAAGTACGCTCTCGACCCGCGGTCGTGCGCGAATTATGCGCACCACTTCGACAAGCGCGAAAATTGGGCAGCCCCTTCTTGTCAAGCTTATTGCGGTGCGGCATGAATGCCCGCATGACGCAGACCGATCTGACGATCCTTGTCATTGACGAGAACGCCATTCGCGCATCCATCATCGAAGAAGGATTGCGAGATGCGGGACATCTGCGTGTCACGGTCATCCACGAGGTACACGGCGTCGCCCGCATCATCGAGACGCTCAAGCCCGATGTCATCGTGATCGATATCGAGAACCCCAATCGCGACATGATGGAGCACCTCTTCCAGCTCACGCGCACCGTCAGCCGCCCGATTGCAATGTTCGTCGACCGTTCCGACACCGCTTCGATAGAGGCGGCGGTCGATGCCGGGGTCTCCGCCTATATCGTCGATGGGCTGAAGAAGGAGCGGGTCAAGCCGATCCTCGACATGGCCGTCAGTCGCTTCAACGCCTTCAGCCGGCTGCAGCGAGAACTCGCGGACGCAAAGTCGGCGCTCGAGGAGCGCAAGATTGTCGAGCGTGCCAAGGGGATCCTGATGAGGATGCGCGGCCTGTCCGAGGAAGAGGCCTTTGCGCTCCTCCGCCAGACGGCGATGAACGAGAAGAAGAAGATTTCCGAGATCGCGCAAAGCGTGGTCACGGCCGCCGGGTTGCTCATGTGAGGAAACGCGGACCGAACACCCGCCTGCCTCGAGGAGCCCGGAGAATACCGGAGTGGACACTATGACGAAGATTTCAGCTCCCGGCGGCGGAATGCCGGCACCGGCGCGCATAGCGTCGGAAGGCTCCAGGGTCCTGCGTGCCGGGTTCATTCCGCTCGTTGATGCATCCGTGCTGATCGCGGCCGCCGAGTTCGGTTTCGCGGCCCGCGAGGGTCTCGCGCTGGATCTCATCAAGGATGTCTCCTGGGCGAATGTCCGCGATCGTCTCGCGTTCGGGCAGTTCGACATCGCTCACATGCTGTCGCCTATGCCGGTCGCCTCCATGCTCGGGCTCGGCTCCAACCCCTCCCCGACGATCACCGCCTTTTCGCTTGGCCGGGGCGGAAACGCCATTACCCTTTCGACGCGGCTCTACGAGCGCATGCGCGAGGAAGCAGGCCTTCCGGAAACGGCAAGCGCGCTGGACAATGCCCGTGCGCTTGCAGTGGTCGTCCGCGGCAAGAAGGAACGCGGGGAGCCCTTGCCGACATTCGGCATGACCTATCCCTTCTCCTCCCACAACTACGAGTTCCGCTACTGGCTTGCCGCCGGAGGAGTTGATCCGGACAAGGATGTCAAACTCGTTGTCGTTCCGCCGCCGATGACTTCGGACGCGCTTGCCGCCGGCGCCATAGACGGCTTCTGCGTCGGGGCCCCATGGAACATGGTGGCCAGCGAGCGTGGTGTGGGCCGCATCGTCGCTGCCAAGCAGGACATATGGCCATTAGCCCCCGAAAAGGTCGTCGGCATGCGGCCGGAATGGGCAGAAAGCCATCCGGAAACGGTTTCAAGGCTCATTGTCGCCCTCGACGCGGCGGCTCGCTGGTGCGATCGCCCCGAAAATCACGACACGCTTGCGGAAATGCTTGCCGAGCAACGCTACATCGCCGCCCCCATTCGCATTCTCCGCCAGGTTCTGGCAGGTGAATTCGCGCTTGACGCCGCGGGCACCCGGCGTGTGATCGAAAAGTACTTCGCCTTCCATGCCGACGGCGCCAACTACCCGCATCCCAACCACGCGCTGTGGATCTACAGCCAGATGATCCGCTGGGGTCAGGCGTCGCTCTCGGACGATGGTTCGCGGGCCGCCGCGTCCGCCTATCGCCCCGAGCTCTACGCCGCGGCACTCGGCATCGACGCACCACCCGCGGAAGATCACCGGCTGGAGGGCGTCCGTGAGGGCGATCGCTTCATGGACGGACTTGTCTTCGATCCTTCGAACATCGGTCAGTATCTCCAGGGTTTCCCCATCAGGAGTGCTGCGGAGACCGGTGGTCAGAACGGTGATTCCTGACGATCACCATGTCGCGCTGCACAAATTCCTGGCAGGTGGCAGATATCGCCTGAGCGCATTCGCTTAAATGATTTGCACGAATTCAAGGCGCCGCCAAAATAGGCAGATCACCATGGTTGCATTTTAGCAATATAATTCAATACGATATCAGAAAATCGAAAAACTGGCACGCTGCTTGCGTTTCAATAATCGCTTCCGTCAACGGCGATGGAGGCGCGCTGGACGCGCGATAGGCGTCCTCCAAAGACATCGACGTCGCAAGGTTTTTGCTCCGGGAATCCTCCCATTCCCACGGACGCAAACTCCGAGCGGCGTTTTTTTGTTTTCAAATCTCGCCCGGCCACCACCAGAGGGAACCTGCGCATGAACAAGATACTTACCGGCGGCATCACACGCCGCAGCTTGCTTAAGACGACCGCCACCGCAGCACTCGTCGGCGCCGTGAAGACAGCCTTCCCGTCGGGCGCCTTCGCCGCCACTGCCGGTCCGGAAGTCACCGCTGCCAAACTCGGGTTCATTGCGCTGACGGATGCCGCCCCCCTCATCGTCGCCAAGGAGAAGGGCCTCTTCGAGAAATACGGCATGCCGGATGTCGAGGTTGCCAAGCAGGCATCCTGGGGCGCCACGCGCGACAACCTCGTTCTCGGCGGCGAAGCGAACGGCATAGACGGTGCGCACATCCTCTCGCCCCTGCCCTATCTGATGCACGCCGGCAAGGTAACGCAGAACAACGTGCCGGTTCCGATGACCATCCTCGCCCGCCTGAACTACGACTGTCAGGGCATCTCCGTCGCGCAGGAATATGCGGAGACCGGCGTCACACTCGACGCATCCAAGCTGAAGGCAGCGTTCGAGAAGAAGAAGGCCGAAGGCAATGAGGTGAAGGTTGCCATGACCTTCCCGGGCGGCACGCATGACCTGTGGGTCCGCTACTGGCTTGCCGCCGCCGGCATCGATCCGGACAGGGACGTCTCGACCATCGTCGTGCCGCCGCCGCAGATGGTGGCGAACATGAAGGTCGGCAACATGGACGTCTTCTGCGTCGGCGAGCCGTGGAACGAGCAACTCGTCAACCAGGGCATCGGCTTCACTGCCGCCACGACCGGTGAACTCTGGAAGGGACACCCGGAAAAGGCGCTCGGCATGCGTGCCGAATGGGTCGAGAAAAACCCGAACGCCGCCAAGGCGATCCTCATGGCCGTCATGGAAGCCCAGCAGTGGTGCGACGCCATGGAAAACAAGGAGGAGATGTCGAAGATCCTCGGCAAGCGCCAGTGGTTCAACGTTCCGCCGAAGGATGTGATCGGCCGCCTCAAGGGCGACATCAACTATGGCAACGGAAGGGTCGCGACCGCCACCGGCCTCGAAATGAAGTTCTGGAAGGACCACGCTTCCTACCCCTTCAAGAGCCACGACACCTGGTTCCTCGCCGAAAACATCCGCTGGGGCAAGTTTGCGCCGGACACCGATCTCAAGGCGCTGGTCGACAAGGTCAACCGCGAGGATATCTGGCGCGCCGCAGCCAAGGACCTTGGCGTTGCCGCAGACGACATTCCGGCCTCGACCTCGCGCGGTGTCGAAACCTTCTTCGACGGCACGGTCTTCGATCCGGAAAACCCCTCCGCCTACCTTGAAAGCCTGAAAATCAAGGCTTCGTCCTGACGCGATCGGCGCGCGCCGCAAGGCGCGCCATCCTCCCAACAAGGAAACAGACATGACGGTTACAGCCCTGAAAACAGAAAAGGCGGCACCGCCGATGGCCAAGGAGAATGGTCAGGTCGTCGCGCTCGCCAGCCGTCCGCGCCGACGGATCAACTGGATGGACATGCTCGCGGGCATCTGTCGCTCGGTCCTGCCGCCGCTCGTCGTCTTCGCCATTATGCTTGCCATCTGGCAGGTTGCCTGTTCCCATCCGGGGGCCACGCTGCCGCCGCCGACACAGGTGTGGGAAGAGGCCTATGACCTCATCGCCTATCCCTTCTTCGACTACGGCTCGCAGGATATCGGCCTCGCCTGGCGGGTCCTGGTCTCGCTCCAGCGCGTTGCGATCGGCTTCGGCCTTGCGGCCGTCGCGGGCGTGATCGTCGGAGCGGTTATCGGCCAGTCGGTCTGGGCGACGCGCGGCCTTGACCCGATCTTCCAGATCCTGCGTACCGTGCCGCCTCTCGCCTGGCTGCCGCTGTCGCTCGCCGCCTTCCAGGACAGCAATCCCTCGGCAATCTTCGTGATTTTCATCACCTCGATCTGGCCGGTCATCATCAACACCGCAGTCGGCGTACGCAACATTCCCCAGGATTACAGAAACGTGGCGCAGGTGCTTCGGCTCAACCAGGTCGAATTCTTCTTCCGCATCATGATCCCGGCCGCCGCCCCCTACATCTTCACCGGACTTCGCATCGGTGTGGGCCTTTCCTGGCTCGCGATCGTCGCGGCGGAAATGCTGACCGGCGGCGTCGGCATCGGCTTCTTCATCTGGGACGCATGGAACTCCTCGCGCCTTCCCGACATCATCGTGGCGCTTGCCTACATCGGACTGACGGGTTTCGCGCTCGACCGTCTGGTCGCGGCCCTCGGCGCCTTCATCACTCGCGGCACTGCGGCAAACTGAGGAAGACGTGACCATGACCGCCTATCTCAAGCTCGACCATATCGACAAGAATTTCGACCGCAACGGCCAGCGCACCGAGGTGCTGAAGGGTGTGAATCTCACCATCGACCAGGGCGAATTCGTCTCGATCATCGGCCATTCCGGCTGCGGCAAGTCCACTCTCCTGAACCTGATCGCCGGGTTGACGAAAGTCTCCAGCGGAGCCGTGCTCCTCGAAAATCGCGAGGTCAACGAACCGGGTCCAGAACGCGCCGTCGTCTTCCAGAACCACTCGCTGCTTCCCTGGCTGACGGTCTACGAAAACGTCAATCTCGCCGTCTCCAAGGTCTTCGGCGGCAGGAAGAGCAAGGCCGAGAAGCATGAGTGGGTCATGCGCAATCTCGACCTCGTGCAGATGGGCCACGCCAGGGACAAGCGCCCCTCGGAAATCTCCGGTGGGATGAAGCAGCGCGTCGGCATCGCCCGGGCACTCGCCATGGAGCCGAAGATCCTGCTCCTCGACGAACCTTTCGGTGCGCTCGATGCACTGACACGGGCCCACCTCCAGGACGCTGTCATGGAGATCCACGCCCGCCTCGGCAATACCATGATCATGATCACCCATGATGTGGACGAGGCCGTGCTGCTGTCCGACCGCATCGTGATGATGACCAATGGCCCTGCGGCAAAGATCGGCGAAGTGCTCGAAGTGCCGCTCGCCCGCCCGCGCAATCGCATCGCGCTTGCTTCCGACCGAACCTATCTCAAATCCCGCGAGGCCGTGTTGAAGTTCCTCTACGAACGCCACCGCTTCGTCGAAGCCGCGGAGTAAGATCTATGGCAGAAAAACTCGTCATCATCGGCAATGGCATGGCGCCCGGTCGCATGCTCGAGCACCTCTTCGAAAAGGCCCCCGGCCAGTACGAGGTCACGATCTTCAACGCCGAGCCGCGCGTCAATTATGACCGCATCATGCTCTCTCCGGTCCTCTCGGGAGAGAAGACCTACGAACAGATCGTCATTCACGGCGACGGCTGGTACATCGAACACGGCATCACGCTCTACAAGGGGCACAAGGTCGTCGCGATCGACCGCACGGCCAAGACAGTCACCTCGGACCACGGCGTGACCGAAAGCTACGACAAGCTGGTGATCGCGACCGGCTCCGTCCCCTTCATCATCCCCGTTCCCGGGAAGGACCTGCCCGGCGTTATCACCTACCGCGATCTCGACGACGTCCAGGCAATGCTGCTCGCAGCACAGTCGAGGGAAAAGGCCATTGTCATCGGCGGCGGCCTGCTGGGGCTGGAAGCGGCAGCAGGTCTGGCGCAGCGCGGCATGGACGTAACCGTACTGCACGTCATGCCTACGCTGATGGAGCGCCAGCTCGATCCCGCCGCCGGCTATCTCCTGCAGAAGGCGGTCGAGGAACGCGGCATCAAGGTCATCACCAAGGCCAACACCAAGCAGATCATCGGCAACGGCAAGGTCGAGGGAATCGAACTCGACGACGGCCGCATCATCCCGGCAACGCTGGTCGTCATGGCCGTCGGCATCCGTCCCAATGTCGGGCTCGCCAGGGACGCCGGCCTCGCAGTCAACCGCGGCATCGTCGTCGATGCTGGCATGCAGACGTCGGACGGGGACATCATGTCGCTGGGCGAATGCGCCGAAGTCGACGGCATGGTCTATGGTCTCGTCGCGCCGCTCTATGAGATGGCCCGTATCGCCGCCTCGCATCTTTCGGGCGACCGCTCGCCCGCCTTCGTGCACTCGGACACTCCCACCAAGCTGAAGGTCACCGGCATCGACCTCTATTCGCTGGGCGACTTCGCTGATGGCGACGACCGGGAGGAAATCGTTCTGCGCGATGCGACGGCCGGCGTCTACAAGCGCCTCGTCCTGAAGGACAATCGCATCATCGGCACCGTGCTCTACGGCGAGACCTCGGATGGCGCCTGGTTCAACGACCTGAAGAAGAAGGCTACCGACATCTCGCCGATGCGCGATACGCTGATTTTCGGCCAGTCCTACCAGGGAGGGTCCCCGCTGGACCCTACGGCGGCCGTTGCAGCCTTGCCGGATGATGCGGAAATCTGCGGCTGCAACGGCGTGTGCAAGGGCAAGATCGTCGATACGATCAAGGGCAAGGGTCTGACCTCGCTGGACGACGTACGCGCCCACACCAAGGCATCAGCCTCCTGCGGCTCCTGTACCGGCCTCGTCGAGCACCTGATGAGCGTCACACTTGGCGATGCCTACAATCCCGCCGCAGTCCAGCCCATGTGCACCTGCACCGAACTCGGCCATGACGACGTGCGCCGGCTGATCAAGGCGAAAAAGCTGAAGACCATCCCGGCCGTCATGCAGGAACTGGAGTGGAAGACCTCCTGCGGCTGCGCCAAGTGCCGCCCTGCCCTCAACTACTACCTCGTCTGCGACTGGCCGGACGAATATGCCGACGACTACCAGTCGCGCTTCATCAACGAGCGCGTTCACGCGAACATCCAGAAGGACGGTACCTATTCCGTGGTTCCGCGCATGTGGGGCGGCGTGACCAACGCGAATGAACTGCGTGCGATCGCCGACGTCGTCGACAAGTTTGCGATCCCGCTGGTGAAGGTCACAGGCGGCCAGCGCATCGACCTCCTCGGCATCGAGAAGGAGGATCTCCCGGCGGTATGGTCCGATCTCGGCAAGGCCGGGTTCATCTCGGGTCAGGCCTATGCCAAGGGGCTTCGCACGGTGAAGACCTGCGTCGGTTCGGACTGGTGCCGCTTCGGCACGCAGGATTCGACCGGGCTCGGCATCCGCATCGAGAAATTCATGTGGGGATCGTGGACACCCGCCAAGCTGAAGATGGCGGTCTCCGGATGTCCACGGAACTGTGCGGAGGCGACCTGCAAGGATATCGGCGTCATCTGCGTCGACTCTGGCTTCGAGATTCATTTCGCCGGTGCCGCAGGCCTCGATATCAAGGGCACGGAGGTTCTCGGACTCGTCAAGACCGAGGACGAGGCCCTGGAGCACATCGTGGCGCTAACGCAGATGTACCGCGAGCAGGCCCGCTACCTCGAGCGCATCTACAAATGGGCCAAGCGCATCGGCCTCGAAGAGATCCGCCGACAGATCATGGAGAATGCTGACAAGCGCAGTGCGTACTACGAGCGCTTCGTCTTCAGCCAGAAATTCGCCCAGGTCGACCCCTGGTCGGAGCGCGTCTCCGGCAAGGACAAGCATGAATTCCGGCCGATGGCATCCGTCGGCTTCTCCGAAGCTGCGGAATGAAGGAGACGACGATGAACTGGTTCGCCATTGGCAAACTCAGCGACATTCCATTGCGTGGCGCGCGCTGCGTCAGGACGCCTCAGGGCAAGATCGCGGTGTTCCGCACCGCCGAGAACGAGGTCTTCGCGATAGAGGATCACTGCCCGCACAAGGGCGGGCCGCTCTCGCAGGGCATCGTCCACGGCAAGGCGGTCACCTGCCCGCTGCACAACTGGGTCATCTCGCTCGAAACCGGCAAGGCGCTCGGTGCCGACGAGGGTGAAGTTCGCACGATCCCTGTTCGCATCGAGGACGAGGCGCTCTTCATTGCCCTTGAAAGCCTGATGATGGCTGCGGAGTAGCACATGGATCGAGGAATACCCCCTTCTGTCGCTTCGCGGCATCTCGCCCTTAGCAAGGGAGATGGGTCCGAGTTTGCTGCTGCCCGTTTGAGCAAGGATGGTGCATACCGCTCTTGCACAGTGGGTGGAGACCAGTGGCACGGCGAACTCCCGATCTCATTTGCCGGGAGTGGGATGAAAGCGGAGGCGATAGAGGGGGGTACCGACGGCAGGCGGCAGAGCGACGGGGGAAAAGCCCATGTCCACTGAGACGAAAACCACCTGCCCCTACTGCGGCGTCGGCTGCGGCGTGATCGCCACACGCGACCGCGACGGTGCGGTAACGGTCAAGGGTGATCCAGATCACCCGGCCAATTTCGGCCGGCTCTGCTCGAAGGGTTCGGCCCTGGCGGAGACAATCGATCTCGACGGGCGGCTGCTCTCCCCGGAGATCGATGGACATCAAGCCAGCTGGGACGATGCGCTCGACCTGGTCGCCGGTCGCTTCTCGCAGGCCATCGCCGAGCATGGTCCCGACTCCGTCGCCTTCTACGTCTCCGGCCAGTTGCTGACGGAAGACTACTACGTCGCCAACAAGCTCATGAAGGGTTTCATCGGCTCGGGCAACATCGACACCAACTCGCGTCTCTGCATGTCCTCCTCGGTCGCGGGCCACCGTCGCGCTTTCGGATCCGACACTGTTCCCGGAAGCTATGAGGATTTCGAGCTCGCCGACCTGGTGATTCTTGCCGGCTCCAATTTCGCCTGGTGCCATCCGGTCCTCTACCAGCGTCTTGTCGCAGCCAAGCAGAAGCGCCCCGGCATGAAGGTCGTGCTCATCGATCCGCGCCGCACCATGACCGCCGATATCGCCGACCTGCACCTGGCGATCCGTCCCGATGGCGATGTGGCCCTGTTCAACGGCTTGCTCGCGCACCTCGCAAAGAGCACGGCGATAGACGAAGACTTCGTCGCCGCCCATACGCACGGATTCGCCGAGGCATTCGCGACGGCGATCGGCACCGGTTTCACCGACGTGATGGAAAAGACCGGTCTTGGCGCCAGCGAGCTGAGGCAATTCTTCGCGCTCTTCGAACGCACCGAGAAGGTCGTGACTGCCTACAGCCAGGGCGTCAACCAATCCTCGTCCGGTACCGACAAGGTCAACGCCATCATAAACTGCCACCTGGCGACCGGCCGCATCGGGCGCCCGGGCATGGGGCCTTTCTCCTTGACGGGCCAGCCGAATGCGATGGGCGGGCGCGAAGTCGGCGGGCTCGCAAACATGCTCGCGGCCCACATGGCGATCGAGGATCCGGAGCATCGCGATCGGGTACAGCGCTTCTGGAACGCTCCAGCAATCGCCGAAAAGCCGGGCCTCAAGGCCGTCGACCTGTTCAAGGCGGTCGCCGAAGGGCGGATCAAGGCCCTCTGGATCATGGCCACGAACCCGGTCGTATCAATGCCGGATGCCGACGCAGTCGCGGCGGCGATCGCGTCCTGTCCCTTCGTTGTCGTTTCCGACATGATCAAGGACACCGACACCACACGCCTCGCGCACGTATTGCTGCCCTCGCTCGGATGGGGCGAGAAGGACGGCACCGTCACCAATTCCGAACGCCGTATTTCCCGCCAGCGCGGTTTCCTCCCCGCCCCGGGCGAGGCCCGTGCCGACTGGTGGCAACTGGCGGAAGTCGGACGGCGCATGGGCCATGGCGACGCCTTCTCCTACTTGTCGCCTTCCGACATCTTCGCCGAGCATGCCGCCCTTTCCGCCTACGAGAACGACGGCAGCCGGGATTTTGACATCGGCGGACTGTCTGACATCGATGCGGCCGGATACGATACGATCGTCCCGTTCCAATGGCCGCTACCGGCCGGACAGACCCCGCGTGAGAGCCGTTTCTTCGCCGATGGCGCCTTCTTCCATCGGGATGGAAGGGCTCGGTTCGTGCCTGTCGAATCGCCCCGAGGCGAAAGGACGGATGGAACCTACCCCTTCACCCTCAATACCGGCCGCATTCGTGATCAGTGGCACACGATGACGCGAACCGGGAGGACCCCGCGCCTTTCGGCCCATATCGCGGAGCCATTTGCCGAGATCCATCCGCGCGATGCCGAAACGGTCGGGGTCGGCGATGCCGGGCTCGTCGAGATCGAAAGCGCTCATGGCAAGGTTGTCGTGCGTGCTCTCGTCACGGATAGGCAAAGCCGCGGAAGCGTGTTCGTGCCCATGCATTGGAACGACCGCTTCGCGGCCAGGGCCAGAGTCGACACGGTCGTCGCCCCTCTCACCGATCCGCATTCCGGACAGCCCGCCTCGAAGAATGTTGCCGTCGCAGTGCGCTCCTACAAGGCCGAGGCATACGGCTTCGTGGTCTCCGCTTCCAGACCCCGTCGGCTCGAGACACCATATTGGGCGCTCGCGAAGGCAGATGGCGGCTGGCGAACCGAACTAGCGTTCAACCATCCTGCCGACGACTGGATTGGCTGGTGCAGGGAGACATTCGATCTTCCGGCAGGGATCGAGCCCCTGGGATACATGGACCGGCAATCAGGAGATGTTCGCCTCGCCTTCTTCCACGGCTCTCGCCTCCTCGCGGCAATCTACCTCTCGCGCGGCCCCGTCGCCGTCGCACGCAACTGGGCGATTGCCCAACTCAAGGCAACGCACGACGGTGCTCGCGATCGGCTTGCGATCGTTGCCGGGCGTCCCGGAGCGGACAAACCAGACCCCGGCGCCACCGTCTGCTCCTGCTTCAGCGTCGGCGTCAACCAGATCGTCGCGGCCGTCCGCGGCGGCTGTCACAGCGTCGAGGCTGTCGGGAAGACGGTGAGCGCAGGAACGAACTGCGGCTCCTGCCGCGCCGAAATCAGAGGGATCATCGATGGGTGTCTTGCAGAAGCTGCCGAATGAGCCAACACCTCGCACCGCCGCCCGGGTGGAGCCACTTGCCAAGCTGCCCGTGTTCTGGACCCTCGAAGGGCGCAGGGTCCTCGTAGCGGGCGGAACCGATGGCGCAGCCTGGAAGGCAGAACTTGCCGCCGCCTGCGGCGCAACCGTGCACGTTTTCGCCGAGGAACTGGGGGAAACCTTCGCCAAGCTCGTCGCCGCGGGCGTCTCCCATCCGAAAGGCCAGTTCCTCCATGAGAGGCAGTCTTGGGAGAGCTGTGATTTCGACGGCCTGGCTCTCGCGATCGGCGATCTGGAGGAGGATGACGAAGCGGAAGCCTTCGCCCGTGCGGCTCGTGCGGCCGGCGTTCCGGTCAACGTCATAGACAAGCCGGCCTACTGTGATTTTCAGTTCGGATCCATCATCAACCGCTCTCCCGTCGTCGTCGCCGTCTCGACCGATGGCGCCGCGCCAATTCTCGCCCAGGCCATCCGGCGCCGGATCGAGACGCTCCTGCCGCCCTCCATCAGGCTTTGGGCCTCGCTTGCCCAGTCCATCCGCGACACCGTCAACGCGCGGCTTCAGCCGGGTGCGCCTCGCCGGGCGTTCTGGGAAGCCTTCGTCGATCGCGCGTTCAGGGATGCGCCGGGGGCCGACGCGGAGGCAGACCTCCAGGAACAGCTCTCCCGCTCCTCGCGTCCGCAGGAGCCGCCCGTCGGGCGCGTCACCCTCGTCGGTGCGGGTCCGGGTGACGCGGAGTATTTGACCCTCAAGGCCGTCCGGGCACTGCAAGCGGCCGACGTCATCCTCTTCGATGACCTCGTGTCCGATGAGGTCCTCGAGCTCGCGCGCCGCGAGGCAAAACGCATGCTCGTCGGCAAGCGGGGCGGCAGGACCAGTTGCCGTCAGGAGGACATCAACCAGATGATGGTGACCTTCGCCAAGGCGGGCAAACGCGTCGTTCGGCTGAAGTCCGGCGACCCGATGATTTTCGGACGCGCCGGCGAGGAGATTGCCTGCCTGGAACGGGCGGCGATCCCGGTCGACGTGGTCCCCGGCATCACAGCGGCAAGCGCCATGGCTGCGCGCCTCGGCATCTCCCTCACCCACCGCGACCACGCCCAGTCCGTCCGCTTCGTCACCGGCCACTCAAGGAGCGGCAACCTGCCCGCGGACGTCGACTGGAAGGCTCTCTCAGACGCTCGGACCACGACGATATTCTACATGGGCGGCCGCACTGCCCCAGAAATCCGCCAACGACTGCTTGCCGAGGGAATGACAGCGAGAACTCCCGTCGTCATCGTCAGCGCGGTCTCGCGTGCCAACGAGCGACGATGGATAGGAAACCTCGACACGGTCGCAAACGGCATGGAAGAAATCGGGCTCGACGAACCCGTCCTCATCGGTATCGGCTCGGTCTTCGGGGATGCGCAGGAACGCGACCGCAATGCCCTCCCCGAGCAATCTCGCAAGCGCAACAGCGCGCGGGCTTAGAGTGTGACGATGTTCCCGCATGCATTACAGCGCGCCACGCTGTATGGAGGATATGCTCTGCGACAGATTCAGGCGAAAGCTGTCAAGTGACTACCCCCGCCTCCGAATAGACATGGTTGAGCTACATTGTTCAGGTCGAATCACTTGTTTAGACTGCTGGACATAAACCATACGGAGGGCCGGGGTTGCCGACAGAATGGACTTGGGGAAAAGAACAGATCTCTTCAAGCGATCTGAGAATGATTGAAGGAATACTTCATCAATGGTGTGCCGAGGCTGGTTGCGACTTGCGCGCGCCGATGGCCGTGAAAACCGCCAGGGAGCTCGTTTCCTGGCTCGAATTCGGCATCAGGGATCAAAACCAGCTACGCGCAATCATCCGCCCTCTCTGATTATCAACTCCGTCCGCCGATCAAAAGGAGGGCGGAGGATGCCGTGATCACCATCAAATCCTGTTCCGGTTTGTAGGATTGTGCGCTAGAGCGTCAATCATCACTGGGCGAGAAAGAGAAGATGGCCGCGCGCGACCGATATTCGAGAAAACTGGAATGCTCCAAATGCGGCCAGAGCGGCTTCGCGGAGGCATCCGAGGATGACGATCCGAAACGCAAGAGCGCCGGCTTTTCCGTCGATGAAATGCCTGCAGGCTTTTCGACGGAGCGCCATTCCGGCGATCCCGCCAAGTACATGATCCGTTGCCGCTGCGGCAATGTCTTCGCCTTCCGGCAGAAGACCGTCTACGCGCCGGGCGGCGAACCGCGGCACTGAGCGGCGGCTTTCCTCCCTACCCGCGTCACACGGAACACTTGCGCCGCCCAGCCGTTCAAGGACGGATGGCAAGTCGGGCGGCGGGGTGTAAGCTGGGCTCGGATTGAATGGCGAGCTCGCCGTCGAATGCCGGCCATGAGCGCGCGAAAGGGAATGGAGATCCGCATGAAATCCGTTCTGCCGGTCGTAACGACGATTGCTCTACTATGGTCGCCCTCGCTTTCCCGCGCCGATGAGGGCGCATTCCTCCAATCGCTCCAGGGCAACCTCACCGGACAGGGCTCAGTACGGCTTCGAACATACATGTCGCCGGTCAAGGTCTCCTGCGTGTTCGACGCCCGCGCCCGCGGGCTCACCCTCAAGCTCGACGGCACGTGCCGCGGCATGTTGGTCGTCTCCCGCGAGATTGGTGCGGAACTGCGCTACGACGGCAACGGCTACAGGGGGTTCTACACCGGGAGCCGCTCCGGCAAGGCCGTACTGACCGGTGCACGAGTGGGAAATTCCATCGATCTGACGGTTCACTGGGCGAAGAAGGTGAACGGCGACAAGGCCGCTCAACTGGTCTTGCAGAAGGTCGGAAATACCGGGCTCAAGCTCACGACAATCGACCGGGATCCGAAGACCGGCAAGTCAGTCGTCACGAGCGATATCGATCTGCGCCGTCGGTGACCGTCACCGGATCGCGGCAGATCCTCAGCGGAACTTCGGCGGGCGCAGCGGCATGTTCATGTGAAGTTCGTGGGCCGTAGCAAAGCGGCCGAGCAGTCTCAGCAGCTTCTTTTGTTCGGACTTGTCGATGCCATTCTGCTTGCAGTGACTTGCCACGTCGATGACGGACTTTGCCGTCGATGCCCGCATCTGCCTGTTGTCGATGTGATGAGTCATGACCTTCTCCCGTTGTCTGCTGCTCAATGGCAAGTCCGGTAAAAAAGTTCCCCGCTCCCGCGGAGAGTGTCAGTTCCCTTTTCCTTTTGGTCTTCCCTCAGTCTTGTTCGTCTTCTTTTTTTAACTCGGTTCACGCAGTGGACAGTGCTGGACCACATTCCGGCCCGCTGTGCGCAAGGCCGGCCGCGGCCTTCTCGCGACAGCTCCGCATCCGGCTGCTTCCCTTTGTTTCCAAATCGCAAAACCGCATGCGGCGTGGCTCCGCTCCTGCGATGGAGGGACCGTTCTTTTCGGAACAATCGGCTCTCATGAGGCTTATCGTAGCAAAGATCAGGAGAAGCGGAAATGGAATCAGGCAGCGAAAATGAGATTAGACAGAGAGCGGAAGCCGCAGAGAAGGCGCTACTCCTGCTCGTCGATCACCTGGCCATGCGTGGCACCATCTCGCTGGACGAAGGCCAGGAAATCGTGCGCATCCTCTCGGAGGCATCGCATGAATCGGCCGCGCGCGCATCGCACACGCTCCACACCCTGTCCCTGCTGCGGCAGCTTCGGCGCGGTGTTGGTTCGGATACTCCCGGCGCGCCCGTCAACCCGGTGTCCCAATAGAGCCGTCCGCGGCGTCCTTAAGCGGCGGGTTTCCTTATCGTTGGCACCGGAACGGTTTCAAATCCACTGAGGCCTCGGATTTCAAGCGCCAAATCCGGACGATCGGTCGTCACCTGGCGGACACCCTTCGCCAGCCAGTGGCGCAAGTCCGGTTCGGTGTTGGCTACCCACGGGCATACCCGTTCGAGCGGCAGCTCCTTGGTCACGCGTTCCCACGCCGCACCAAGCAGGCTCTTTTCGATCGCGACGATGTCCGCGATCGCCGCGAGACGACGCACGGCCGCCAACAGCCCTCCGAGAACGACGGCGGACTGCAGGTTCATCGACGCGAGGCGCCGGATATCGGGCGCAAGCGAGCGCACTTCCTCCAGGACTTCAGGCGTGAAACCGGTGAGGATGCATCTGTCTTCCATGCCCGCGGAGCGGATCGCGCCAATGGCCCGTTCGGCAAGCCCTGCATAGATATCACCGCACGATGTGTTCTTGAGCTCGACATGCAGTTCCATGGCCGTCGGCTTGAAGATGTCGAGCACCTCCTCAAGCACCGGGATATGCTCCTCCAGGCTTTCCCGGAGCATGGTGCGGCGCCTCGTCTCCGGCGTCAGATCCGCGACGTCGCCGGACGAATAGGTCGTGCGGTCGAGGCTTGCGTCATGCAGCACCGCAATCTCGCCCGAACGCGTCAGGTGAATATCGAATTCGACGGCTTCGATGCCGAGAGCGGCGGTCTTGCGGAAACCGGAAAGCGAATTCTCCGGCCAGAGGTTTCGCGCACCTCGATGCCCGACGATCATGGTCATTGTGTAGTCCCATACAATTGAGTGAAAAGTTCCCGCTGGCGATGCATCGCGCATGTCAGCGGATCGTGGGGTCGAGCCTGTCGCGCAGCCAGTCGCCAAGGATGCTGATCGCGAGCGTCGTCAGCATGATGACGAAAGCCGGGGTCAGCATGATCCATGGCGCTGTTGTGAGATATTCCCGCCCGTAGCCGACCATGTTGCCGAGGCTCGTCATGGGAGGCTGAACGCCGAGGCCCAGAAAGGACAGACTGCTTTCGAGCAGGATGATCTCCGGGAAGGTAAGCGTCATGGAGACTATCAGCGTGGAGGCGATGTTGGGGAGAATGTGGCGCAGATAGACCCAGGAGGGTCTGGCGCCCAGTTGCGTGACGGCCGCCGCATAGCCCTGTGCACTTGCGGAAATCGCAAGGCCGCGCGCGATGCGGGCATAGCGCTCCCAGCCGTAGAAGCCCATCAGGCAGGTCAGCAGCCACAGGGAATTGCCGAAGAACGCGAGAACCGCCAGCGACAGGATCAGGAACGGCAGCGCGGCCTGGAAGTCCGCCAGCATCAGGACGATCTGCTCGACGACACTGCGGAAATTTGCGGCGAGGAAGCCGACGAAGGTACCGAATACGGCCGAGATGATCGTCGCCCCGAAGGCGATCAGGAGCGAAACCCGGATCGATTCGATGAGGCGCGAGAGAACATCGCGGCCAAGCTCGTCCGTGCCGAGCGGGTGAGCGAGGTTGCCGGGCAGAGACAGCCTGTTGGCGAGGTCGTAGGCAGTGATCTCGTAGGGCCGGATGAGATCGGCAAGGATAGCGATTGCGACCATCAGCAGGAGCCAGGCGATCGCCAGGCTGACAAGGACTGGCACAGTCCTGCCCTTGCCGGTCTGCTTGGCGGAGGAAGACGCACTGTTGGCGATTATGGATACGTCGGTCATCTGTCGGTACTCAGGCTTTGGCGCGGGTGTCGCGCAGGCGCGGATCGAGGTATCCGTAGAGGATATCCACGATCAGGTTGGAGACGACCATCGTGGCCGCGACGAGAAGCAGTATGCACTGGACGACAGCAAGGTCCCGGTTCGATACAGCGATGACCAGCAGCCGCCCGACACCGGGCCACGAGAAGACCGACTCGACGACGACTGCACCCGCCACCAGCGTTCCGACCATGAAGCCGACGATTGTGACAATCGGGATTGCCGCATTCGGCAGCGCGTGTCCGCGCACCACGCGCGCCCAGGCGACACCCTTGGCGCTGGCGGTGCGAATATAGGGCTGCCCGAGGATCTCGATCATGGCGCTGCGCGAGAAGCGGGCGAGCACGGCGGCGCCTCCGATCCCCATTGTCGCAATCGGCAGGATTGCGTGCACCCAGCTTTGCTGCCCCCCCGAAGGAAGCCAGCCGAGGGTCACCGAGAACACCAGAACCAGGATGAGACCGATGACGAAGCTCGGCATGGTAAAGCCGATGATCGCCGTGAACATCACCAGGCGATCGATGACGCTGTCGCGATGGAGGGCTGCATAGACGCCGGCTGGAATGCCGATCAGCAGTTTGATCAAGAGGGCCGGAATTGTCAGCGTAAGAGTTGCGGGAATGCGCTCTGCGACAAGCTCGATGGCGGACCTGCCGTCGCGCATGGAAACGCCGAGATCACCCTCGAAGATGGCGCCGACATAGCGGATGTATTGCACCCAGATGGGCTGGTCCAACCCCCAGGCCTTGCGGAAACTCTCGACCGCCTGCATGGGGGCGTCGGGGCCGAGGATGATCGTTGCCGGATCTCCCGACAGACGCAGGACCACGAAGGCGAAAGTCGCGACAAGCGTGATGGTGACGAGAGCGCGAATGATGCGGATGGAAAGGTAGCCGAGCATTACAGAGCCGCTCCCGCACGCGACGTGACTGTTGCGGGGCCAAGAAGATGGCACGCCACCTGGCGACTTCCGTCGACGGCAACCAGTGCGGGCCGCTCGGTCTTGCATCGGGCGGTGGCAAAGCGACACCTCGGATGGAAGGCGCAGCCCGAGGGGCGTGCAGCAGGGTTCGGCGGCTCCCCCTCGAGAATGATCCGGTCCTTCAGCGCCGCACCGGGAACAGGAATGCTGGACACGAGCGCCTGCGTGTAGGGGTGCAGAGGCTTGCGAAAAATATCCTCCGAAGCCCCCTCCTCGACAATGCCTCCGAGATACATCACCGCGACCCGCTCGCTGACATTGCGAACCACCTTCAGGTCATGGCTGATGAAGACCATGGCAACATGCGTTTGTGCCTGGAGATCGCGCAGCAGGTTGACCACCTGCGCCTGGATGGAAACATCGAGTGCCGAAACCGGCTCGTCGCAGACGAGAAGTTCCGGCCCGCAGGCGATCGCCCGGGCGATCACCACGCGCTGTCGCTGGCCGCCGGAAAGCTCGTGCGGGTAGCGGTCCTCCTGGTCCCGGCGCAGCCCTACGGCGTGCATCAGTTCGCGGACCCTCTCCCGGCGTTCGTCCCGCGAACCGATGCCGTGTATTTCGAGCGGCTCGCCGATCTGCTCGCCAATCGTCAGGCGACGGTCGAGGGCAGCGAGCGGATCCTGATAAACGAGCTGCATGCGCTTGCGAAGGCTGCGCCATTGCGGGGTCTTGCGCTGCGGCATCGGCTCGCCGGCAAAAGTGACGCTGCCTGCCGACGGATCTTCCAACCCCAGAAGCAGTCGGCCCGTGGTCGATTTGCCGGAGCCGGACTCGCCAACGATTCCGAGCGTGGTGCCCCTGTCGAGCGACAGCGTGACGCCGTCGACGGCGCGTACTTCCGAGGCTGCCGCGAACATGCCGCGGCGCGACTTGTAGGTCTTGGCCAGATTGCTGGCCGCAAGAAGAGTGGACGTCATGCCATTGCCAGTTCGTTGTGCGGATGCAAGGTCGGTTTATGCCGGTTTCCGTGTTCGCTTCCGACGGGATGGAAGCACGAGACGGCCCGTCCGCGCTCAATGCCGGCGAGAAGCGGCCGAGATGCGAGACATTCGTCCTGCACCCTGCTGCATCGAGGAGAAAAGGCGCAGCCCTTCGGCAGCCGCGCGGGATCCGGAACCGTTCCCTCGATGGGAACGAGGCGCTCCCGCCCACCGTCCAGCCGAGGGATCGCGTCGAAGAGACCGCGAGTGTAGGGGTGGCGCGGATTGCGGAAGAGATTCTCGGTCGAACAGGTTTCGACGATCCGGCCGGCATACATGACACAGATCCGCTCGCATATCTGGGATACGGCTCCGAGGTCGTGGCTGATGAACACGATCGCCATCCCGGTCTCGGCGCGGATGTCAGCAAGCAGATCGAGGATCTGGGCCTGGATCGTCGCGTCGAGCGCCGTCGTTGGCTCGTCCGCAATCAGCATGTCGGGGCGCCCCGCGAGCGCCATGGCAATCATCAGGCGCTGGTTCTGTCCACCGGAAAATTCGTGCGGGAAATTGTCGAGACGCCGCGCGGCGTCGGGAATGCCAACGAGATCGAGAAGCCGGCGAGCTTCGATCCGCGCGGCCTCGCGGGAGAGACCCCGGTGGAGGCGGATCGATTCCTCGATCTGGCGGCCGACGCGGATAACCGGGTTCAGTGAGCTCGAAGGATCCTGGAAGATCATGGCGATGCGCTTGCCCCGCACGCCTTCCAGCCGCTTCTGCGGCGCGCAGACAAGGTTGTCCCCGCCGAGCAGCACCTGTCCGGTCACGCTCACCTTCTTCGGCAGGAGACCTAGCGCGGCAAGCCAGGTAACCGATTTTCCGCAGCCGGACTCGCCAACCAGTCCGACAGCCTCGCCCTTCTCGATTGCGAGATCGATGCCGTGCAGCACAGCGACGCCGTCGAAGGCAACCCTGAGGTTCGAGATTTCGACCAATGGCATCTTGCCCTCCATCTTTCGGATTGGAAAAGGGAATGTCGCGCCGGATGACGGGCGCGACACGAACGTTGAATTGAGAACTAGCTCCAGTTGCCCTGGCGGAAATCCATGGCGAAGGCGGACGCGGCCTTCCACTTGATCGCCTTCGGCTTGGCAGTGAAGGTCGCGTTCTGATGGATCACGTTATAGGCGGGGTCCTCGCGCTCGCAGATTTCCAGCATGCGGCGGAAGGCCTTGCGGCGCTGCTGCATGTCAGTGCTGGTTTCCATGATCACCGACATCTCGTTGGCCTCCTTGTTGGTCCATTCGCCGAGCTGCTGCTGCTCGCCGTTGGGGCCATGCTGGCGAACGATCGAGGAGACCGGATCGTTGAAGCTTGCCGAGTTCGACCACTCGCGCATGCCGCGGGTATCGTTGCGCTCCAGAACCTGTGCCCAGTTCTCTTTCATCTGGATCTCGACGTTGAGGCCAGCCTGCTTCCACATCTCGACCTGGATCTGTGCTGTCGCGACCTGGTTGGTGTAGTAGTTGTTGAGGACGCGGTAAGGGATGGGATCGCCCTTGTAGCCTGCCTCCTTGAGGAGATTGCGGGCGAGTTCGGGATTGTACTCGGGCACCTGCCAGTCTGACTGGAACATCTCGCCGTAGAACTCCCATTGCAGGCCCTGCGGCACGCGTGTGCGACCGGCCCAGAGAGCGTCGACGATCGCCTGGCGATCAATGGCGTGCGTCATGGCGCGGCGGATCAACGGGTTCGCGAGCTGCGGATGGTGTATGTCGAAGACGGTGAGGCGGTGGTTGAGGATGGTGCTTCCCTGAACCTCGAAGCCCTGATTGCTTTCGATCGCCGAGATCTGGTCCGGCGGGATGTCGCAGGCGAACTGATACTCTCCGGAAAGCAGGCCGTTGATGCGGGAGGCGACCTCGGGGACCTCCACGAAGCGAATTTCCTTGAGCGGCGGGCGACCGCCCCAATATTCGTCGTGAGCCACGAGGGTCAGCGAAACGTCCGGCTTGAATTCCGCGACCTTGTAGGGACCGGTCGTCACGGGCCGTTTCGCCCAGTCGAGATAGGTCGCAGCCTCGTCCCAAGCGCGCCGGTTCATGATCTGGCTGCCGAACATGTAGAGACGGCCTTCCATCGTCACGTCAGGCGTCCCGTTGTGGAAGCGGACCGTATACTTGTCGACCACCTCGACGCCGCGCAGGGACGGCCAGCCGCGTCTCGCGATCGCGGGCACGGACGGCGGCAGTTCCTTTGTCGTGCGGCCGGCAGCAACCGTCTGCACCATGATATCGATGGTCTTTCCGACGGCCGGCTGCGTGTCACCGAACATGCGATCGGCGCTGAACGAGAAGGCGACGTCCTCCGCCGTCAATTCGTCGCCATTGTGGAACTTCACACCTTCCCGCAGCTTCAGTTCGACGGTCTTGTCGTCGATGCGCTTCCACTCCGTGGCGAGACCGGCAAGCGGTCCCTGCTGGCCGAGCCAGTCACGCGCGATCAACCCTTCCCACAGGTTCGAGAAGAACACCCGCTCGCCGACGTTCGACTGTTCGAAGAGGGTGTCGAGCGTGCCGTTGTTGGTGATCTTCTGGACCGCAATCGTCACGGAAGGGCGATTGTCGGCCTGGGCGATCGAGAAGCGCGGAAGAATGAGGGTCGCTGCAGTTCCGGCCCCCAGGCCCAACGTGCTTCGGCGTGTCAACAGAACCATAGAATGTCTCCTTGGCTGGTTCGGTGAAATCGATTTCATGCCCGGGTTGGACGGTCGGGCGGCAGCGATGTGGGGGAAGCCGCCTCCCGTCCCGCCCTGTGGCGTGCTGGCCGGTCTAGGGTCGGGGTATGTCAGTGGGATGAACTGTCGATAACGTTTCGATGAAGCCTGAGTGACGGCTGTACGACAACGTTGCCCAATTCGGGCTGGAGAGACTTCCCATTGATTAATAAAGGAAAATCTAAATTGTACCCGGCATGCCCCGTGGAAAGTCCCCGGCAGTGCTCACGCACGCGGATGCCGGGGACTGCCTTTGCACGACGTCGTTGACGACTACTCTGAGAGCCCCAAGGAGGCGAGGAATGCGGCAGAGGCCGGAATCTTCCTTTTGTCCTTGATCTCGATGATCAGTCGGGGATTGCTCTCGAGGCGTGACAGTGCCGCAAATACGGCGCGCCAGTTGACGGTGCCCTCCCCCAGGCTCCAGTGGCGGTCTGCATAGCCGTCTGCATCCTGCAGGTGAATGTGCTGGAGCCTGTTTCCAGCTGCCTTCACGTAGTAGTCGACGGGTGGTGCACCGGTTGAGCCATGGGCGTAGTGCGCATGTCCCGTGTCGATCGAGACGGCGACGGCTGGAGAGTTGAAGCTGTCCGCAAGGGTGACGCGATCGAGCGGATCCTTGTCCTCGATGTTTTCGATCACCATGGTGCAGCCCATGCTTTCGGCACGGCGCACGGCAGCCTTGAGCGTACGATGCGTGTTCTCGATGGTTCGCTCGCGCTCGCCGGCAACGTTGTCGAGATTGTTGTAGGACCACGTCGTGTAGGGGCTGTGGATCACAATCTGGCTGGCGCCGATCGTATCGCAGACATCGAGGGCCTGGTCGAGACGCCTTGCGACGACTGCGCGGATATCGGGATCCTGCGAGTTGATAACGAAGCCCCAGAAGGGACCGTGGATGCCAAGCCGTCCCTTGAAACCATCGAGCAGCGACCTTGCGCGCGCAGCCAGCGGTCTCCAGTCGCCGTTGAGGATCTCGGCATCGACGAAACTCTGCAGTTCCAGGTCTCGCGGCTTTTCGAGAAGCCATTCGCGATGAGCCTCCACGTCCTGAAGGGTCATTGCGGCGCCTACGATCGGAAGCGATGTCATTGTCGTGTACTCCATGGGAATTGAAAGGTGCGGAAGAGCGTCCCGGCCCCATGCATCGGGAACCAGGCAAGGACGTCAGGAAGGAATCGCTGGGAGGCGATGAGCGTCGGCCCGTGCCGACTGGAGAGCCACTACCCGAACTCTATGACGCCCGTGTTACGCGCAATGGTGATCACGCGGACGCCATGGGCCACCTTCGAGGGTAGACCGGATAGGCAGCAAGGGTGTGTGGAAAGACGTGCGGGACTGTACCGGCGGGCGTCTTTAGGTGAAGGCACAGAGAACTTTGCGAGACGCCCGCAGTCGTGCCGGCCTCAGGATTCCTCCGGCCTGGTGCGATCCGTCCGGACCCAGCCGTCATTCGAGCGGTGCAGCAAGGCTCGCGGGTAGCGTGCGAACTTGGCGAGGATGTAGGCGGGCACGCCGACGAGCGTGCGGGCGGGCAAGGCCACCCTGCCGTGAACCGCCCAGGCAATGAATGTGGCTGCAAGGAGCAATGCCACGTTGGCCATGGAAATCCAGAATGCCGTGGCGCCGAGCCCCGCGAGCGATATGGCGCCAGAAACGAGAAGCATCGCGACGGCGACACCCGCAAGCAATGTAAGCGGCGGCACGATGATGTCGAGCGTCATCGCGAGGTAGTTTACCCCCCGATATGTCTTTGGGTAGAAGAGCGATCGCAGGGCGGACCGGATCAATGCAAGGTGCCCGTTCTCCCACCGCCGCCGTTGGGTCTCCGCCCCCTCGTTCGAATAGGGAAAGAAGCTCGTCACCAGGGCCTTCTCGCAGAATTGCGGGGGATGCCCGGCATATGCGAGCTCCAGCCCCATCTTCACATCCTCGACAATGTTCGCGTTCGCAAGCTTGGCGTGGCCGAGGACCTCCCACGGAAACGCGGTGCCGGTCCCCGTCACCTGGCACGGCAGGCCGAGCCGGTAGAGCCCCAGTGGCCGCACATGGTTCTTGACCAGGAAGGCAAACTCGGCAACCGACAGATTGAGGCCCGCTCCCTTCGGCGCAAGCATCAGGTTGCGCGCCTGGATCGGTCTTCCGGTCGCGGCGGCCGCGCCGGCGAGATGGTCGATGGCTCCGGGGCCGAACTGGCAGTCAGCATCCACGATAAGGACGATTGCAGGCGGCGCTTCAGCCAGATGGCGGATCCCGGTGTCGAGCGCATATCCCTTGCCGCGGCGCTCCTCGTCACGGCGTTCCACCACCTCGGCGCCTGCAGCGCGTGCCAGTGCCGCGGTCTGGTCCCGACAGTTGTCCGCGACGACGACAAGCCGGTCTCCCACCGCAAGCTGCGAGCGGATATTGGCAAGCGTTTCGGAAATTCCGGCTTCCTCGTCGTGAGCGGGCACAAGGACGGCTATTGCGGGGCGAATTCGCCGGTCCGGCACGCGTTCTCGCCGCGACGGAAGGCTCCCGGCCAAGCACTCGATCGCATAGACCGCAATCGGGACCGAGAGCGCGGCCGAACACAGGATCACCAACCAAACCACAGCCACTTCGATCATGGGAATACCTCCGGCCGCCACGACTCTAAGACACCGCGGCAGGCCTTCTCAATGCGACGCCCTAAGACCTTGGGGTAAACCGGACGCATGCTTTTTCGCGGTCCCATCCTCCCTGCCCCTTCCCCTACGCCCATTTGATGGCTTCAAGGAGAATTGAGCCCGGGGCGCTCTGATGACATTTCTATTATCGAAAAAATCCAAACGGTTACGGCACGGCCATCATTGCGGCATTCCCTGATTGGGAATGCGGCGATCCTTCGGGAGCGGCAAATGAGCGTGGCAGGCATTCAGGCAACCGACACCCCGTCATCAGCAAAACCAGTCCGGCGCTACTTTCTCGGCGCTCCCTTCGACGACATGGCGCAGGAATCGGTCGTCGACCTCATCCGCGACAGCAGGCAGCCCACACTTTTCCGCTATGTCGTGACGCCCAATGTCGATCATGTGGTGAGGCTCGATGGCGACCGCGTGCTGGCCCAGTATTACGATCGAGCCTGGATGTCGCTTTGTGACAGCCGGCCAATCGCGGCCCTTGCGCGCCTGATGTCACTCGATCTGCCCTTGGTGACCGGCTCCGATCTGACGGTCCGCCTATTTTACTCGGTCATCAGGGACGGAGATCGCGTCACCCTGATCGCAGCCAACGACCTGATCGTACGCGACATGGAGCTCGCCTTTCCGAACGTCCGCTTCCGGTCATTGGTGCCGCCCGCCGGGGTCTTGAATGACACCGCGGCACTTCAGGCCTGTGTCGAGTTCGCCGCGGGCGAAGCGTCCCGTTTCATCTTCATCGCGATCGGCTCGCCACAATCGGAAAAGATCGCCCATGCGCTGTCCATGCGCTCCGATGCGCGAGGCATTGGCTTCTGCGTGGGCGCATCACTGGAGTTTCTCGTGGGGGCGAAGAAGCGTGCGCCACTGTGGATGCGCCGCATCGGCATGGAGTGGGCCCACCGGCTCGCTTCCGATCCGAAGCGGCTGTGGAGGAGATATGTCTACGCGGTGCCCCGCCTGCTACGTCTCCTGTCCAGCGAAGTGATCGGCCGGCGATCGTCGATGCGGTAGGTAAGCCACGTCTCTCCCGCGATCGCCGCAACGGCTCGCCGGGAAGGACAGCCCTTACTCCGCTGCGGAAGGTTGGCGAAGGCGGACAGCGCCGGCCGTTCTTTCCAGAATTCGCGCCCGGTTGATCTGGACGCTCTCCTCCGCCGGGATCCAGTCAGAGCACCACTCCGGCGGAAAGCCGTCGAGCAGCGCCCCGGCATTCCTGAATGTCGGCTTGTAACCCCTCGCCTCCATCTCGCCGATCAGGGCCGCCTGACGCGCGGCGAGATAACCAAGACGGCTGTAGAAGAAACGTACATGCCCCTTCCCGAGGGTGTAGGCGAGCGGATTGCGCGGATCGTCCGGCCTCTCGCCGCGTTCGATGGCCGCGCGCACGAGCGCGAAGACGCGCGGAAGTTCCCTGTATTCGGCAACGAGGTGCGGGCCACTCAGTTCCGACGGCGGTATGCAGTTGATGCGAGTCATGATGCCATTGTCTATAGCGCAAATCACCCGTGCGGCGAACAGTGTTGCGCATCGGATCAGGGGGAAAGACAGCCGCCTGTTTCAGGCGACCAGCACGTCGTCTGCGCGTTCCTCGGCGGTCGGCTGCTCGTTCCTCTTGTGCCGGGTGACGTAGCGGATGTAGCCCGCAAGCATCGAGTAATAGGCCGGGGAGAAATGCGACGGCGTTCTCACGAGGCTTGGCGGCACTTCCATCAACGGCACCACGTTGACCCTCTTGGACGCAAAGAGCGAAGCGAACTCGGTTGTTCGCTCGGCCATGAGCGCGTTGTGGTGATGCTTCATCGGAAAATTGAGGAAGAAGATCTTCGTGCCCCTCTGGCGGGCCCGTATCCAGTTGATCAGTTCCCCCCAGTAAGCGACCGCTTCCTTCATATCGAGGTACTCGGCATCGAGCACCAGGCGTCCCTGCAGTTGGGGCAATTCCCTCGGGTTGGCGAAAATTCCGCCTGAAGGGTATCCCTGGAGATGACACTGTCTGGCGATGATGTCGACGTAGTTGTCGAGCAGGACGAGATCGAGTTGCTCCTCGATTGCGGTCATGAAGCCCGGCCGCCCCTTCGCGACGCCATGCAGGCCGAGCGTCCCGTTCATCATCTGGTTGTCGACCATGACCTTCAGCTTGGAAGTCGACTGGTCGTAGTTCGCCTTGACGAACTCGGAAATCGGAAGCTCGGGAACCTCGTTTCGGACATAGGTCCGGACAAACCGGTCGATACGGTTGTGATAGACGGCCCCGACAATCTCGCCCCTGAACATGCGGGCGTAGTTCATGGCCGTGAACCGCGATAGGCATGACCCAAATGTCGCAATCTTCATCGCCGCCACCTGTTTCAAGCGTGAGCTAATATTGGAAAGCGTCCCCAGTCAAGAAGAGCGGAACACGGCCCTTCGGACGTTTTGCCCGGGACACGTCGCCACGGATCCGCTCGACTTCGAGCGGATCGACGCATTCCCGGGACGTGCAAAGGACGGAAGCGTGCAGTCAGGCACCCCGCGCGGCGGCCTGTTCCCCCTTGTCCAGCAGATCGGGTACGAACCGCTCGAAGAAGCCCGCGGCGAAACCCGCCAGGAACGCCAGTTCAGGCTTTCCGTGGATGGTCGTCAGCACAAAGCTTCCAACCTTGATCTCCGGAAAGACCGTGCTCGTCATGAGATTGTAGATCGCCGCCGCCGATATCACGCCGATAGCGATCCTCAGGGCCGCATCCGTGGCATTCGCCCTTTTGTCCCCGTCGATCGGTACTGTGCGGGCCCTGATCCCCAAGGCAATGGAGAGGAAGGCTCCGGTCACTCCCCCGACCAGCACCAGCAGGAATTCGTGCGCGCTGTCCTTTGGTGCAAATATCTCCGGGACACCGAAATGTTGGGCGGCGATCAGAATGCCGTACCAAATGAGGAGCAGGAGGGCAGCATATTCCAGGTAGACGAACCGCCCCGAGCGTGCGAGCGCCTCGGTGGCATCAGCCACCGCCTCCTGGATCGTCAATTTCGCAGGCTCGCACTGCCCTTCGAGGCCAAGGCGCAGGGCCTCGGCGGTCTTCACCTTGTAGCACTCGGAGAACTTTCCGGACGAAAAATGCTTGCTCAGATAGTCCAGCCTGTCCCTGAGCGGCAGAATCCCTGACAAGGTCGCAATCTGCTCGTCGGCGACTTCGCTGTCATCCGCGTATTGGATGAGGATCCGACCTTCGGACTCGTAGATCGCGTATTTTCTTCTCTTGAAATAGACGTCGTCTATCTTCGCGCCACGTTCGTCCAGGGCTCCGACGATAATGTCCTTCACACCGAACGTCTCTTCCTTCGGGACGAAGATCGTCATCCCGGGTGCGTCTTCTGTCGTTTCCTTACTGTCCGTGGTGAGGGCCCAGGCTTGCTCGCCCTGCGGCCGATTTTCCTGCACATCCCTGGCCTGCAGCGAAGTCATCGCGCCCTCCTCGAGTAAGAAGCAAGATGGGGAAGGCTAGCACGCAGGAGGCATGGGGTGAATAGCGGCAGTCTGTTCCGACACACAGAAACGCCCAACCAACGCGATATCCAGTGCGCCAAGGCTCGACCGAAAATTCTAGAAAAATTAATTAAATCAGCACTTTGAAGAAACTTCGTGAGCGATGACGGGCTCAAACCGAGAGCCCGCTAAATAGAAAAACTCGGCTCGCGATCCGAATTCTCTTGTTACGGCAGGCGGCTATTCCGCTTCGTCTGGACGCCTTCGAAGCTTTTTCCGGGACTCGGTGCTTCGGACCGGCACCTGCATGACATCGTCATCCCTGACGGGCGCATCCTGCACCCTGCCCGTCGGTAGGTTTCGCCTTGCGCCAACGAGACTTCCGCCGTCGCTTCCCCGTCAATTCCACCACGGCGCGATCTGATCGCGCCGCTCGTGCAGCAACACAGTTTTCCGGGACTTAACCTCATTTAACAACGCCCATCGCCCGGCAGCAGTAAAGTTCGCGGTAGCGGCATCACTCGATCGGCCGCCGCTCGAAACGAACTCGATCGCGCTGAAAGGTGCATCCTGAGATGAGGTGGACCAGGCCATGACCCACCCGGAGCCTCCGGGCAGACTTGACCGCCCCGTCGATGGGCGTTCCGACCATATTCTCGGCAATGAGAGTGCCGAAGTCACCCTGGTCGAGTACGGCAGTTACGTCTGCCCCCATTGCAGGGCCGCAAATGAAGAGATTGCCCGCGTTCGCGGACAATTCGGAGATCGCCTACGCTATGTCTTTCGCCACCTGCCGATACCAGGCAGCGAGATTGCGCGCAGAGCTGCAGAACTGGCCGAGAGCACCCACAGCAACGAGGAGTTCTGGAAAGTCCACATGAGGTTGATGACTCGGTCCGCTCAACTGACTGAGGAAGACATTATCGTCGTCACGAGAGAAGTCGGACTGGAAAACGAGGAGCCGCGTCAGGCCGATCTTGTGGCTCAAAATGCGAACACAAAAATCGATGCCGATATCCGAAGCGCTCAAGCCAGCGGAGTTCGTTTCACACCAACCTTCTTCATCAATGATCGTCGCTACGACGGACCTTGGGACGAAAGCTCGTTGACCGACGCGATGCTTGGACGTCTCGGTCACCGCATGCAATCTGCCGCGTTGGACTTCGTCGCCTGGGGGCCATCGGCAGGCGTGCTTCTGCTGCTGGCAACCATTGTGGCGGTCATCCTCAGCAACTCGCCCGCCGGTGTCGCATTCGAAAGGCTGATGCATGAGAATGTGGGCTTCATCATCGGAACCGAAGCGTTCGGGATGTCGCTGCGCCACTGGATCAACGATGGCCTCCTGACAGTCTTCTTCCTCGTGGTCGGGCTTGAGATCAAGCGTGAGATGACCGTCGGACGCCTGGCGACCACCGCCACGGCTGTCTTGCCGATTGCCGCAGCGATCGGTGGCATGATCCTTCCGGCGCTGATGTACTGGCTACTGATACCGAGCGGCCCTTGGACGCACGGCTGGGGCATCCCGATGGCGACAGATACCGCCTTCGCTGTGGCAATCATCGCCATGATGGGCCGTCGTGTACCGGTCGAGCTGCGAATATTCCTGACTGCCGCGGCCATTGTGGACGATATCGGTTCGATCGCGGTCGTGGCCCTCTTCTATTCAGACGAACTCAACCTGCTCTACGCCTTGGCCGCAATGGCTCTTGGGTTTCTGCTCTGGTTGTTTAGTCGAGCCCATGTGTACCGAGTGTCCATGTACCTGCTCTTAGGCGTGGCACTGTGGGCATGCGTCTATGCCAGCGGCTTCCACGCATCACTGGCCGGGATCACGCTTGCCCTCCTGATCCCGACCCGACCACCAGCGAACCTCAGGGCACTCATCGTCCAGGCCGACACGATCATCGCGGCCGAGGCCCAGCGTGGCGATGTACTGAGGCACGGTCCCTCGCTTCGCGCCTTGAGGGCGCTCGACGCCATACATGACCGACTGGAATCTCCCGCAGATCGGTTGCTTCGGTACGCGGCAACACGTTCGAGCTATCTCATCCTGCCGCTCTTCGCCGTCGCGAACGCAGGCGTCGAGATCACCCCTGGGGTTTTGGCAAATCATGGGCCATTGATGCTGGCGATCGTCGCCGGTCTGTTCATCGGCAAGCCTCTTGGAATTATGGCAGCCTGCGCGATCGCCGTTCGATTGGGCATTGCAGCCAAGCCGGAGGCATACTCCTGGCAGCAATTGCTCGGCGCGGCCGCGCTCGCGGGAATAGGATTCACGATGTCCCTTTTCATCGCCGGGCAAGCGTTCACGGAGACAACGGATTTCGCTGCCGCCAAGATCGCCGTCTTCCTGGCGTCGATGCTCTCCGCCGTGGTTGGAGCGTTGTTGCTTCTGACTGCCGGGAAGCGTTCGACCAGTCGCGTTACAGAACTCGCCCCATCAGGGATAAGGCCATAACCATCCTGCCCGTAGGATCTCCGGAATCTCCGGACGGAGATCGTGATTCACAACGAAGGAAAGGCGCCGGAGATCACACGGTGACAGACCTGGACAGACGGTTCACAAAGCCTGCCACGAGGGGTGCGATCGTATCCAGGCACTCCTCCAGTGCGAAATGCCCGGTGTCGAAGAGGTGGAACTCCGCGTTTGGCAGGTCGACCAGGTAGGCGCGAGCACCGGCTTCCAGGAACAACGGATCATTGCGTCCCCAGAGGATCTGGGCAGGCGGCAACGCCCGCCGGAACCACTCCTGCCATGTGGGATAGGCTTCGACGTTGGATTTGTAGTCCAGCAAGAGTTCGAGCATGCGCGCCTTACGACCCGGCAGATCCAGATAGCCTTGGTCCAGAGTGTAGCCATCGGGGGAAATGGCCTCCGGGTCCACCACACCGGTAAAATACTGGAACTTGGTTCCCTCGAGCGTCAGTAGCCCATCCAGTTCCTTGAGCCCGGCCTCGTCCTGTTTCTGCATGGAGACAAGATGTCTTGCGGCGTCCGAAAGGCCTGCCTCGTAGGCGTTGGCGTTCTGTACGATGATGCCCGCAATCAAATCCGGCCTGCGGGCGGCGATCCTGAACCCGACCGGAGCGCCGAAGTCGAAGACGTACAGGACAAACCGTTCGAGCCCGAGTTTGTCGATAAATTCCTCGATGGTCCGCGAGATATTCTCGAAGCTGTACACAAAGCCGCCGGGAGGCGACAGGTCACGGGTCTGGCCGAAGCCTGGGTAGTCGGGGGCGATCATGCGGAACGCCTTCCCCACCCGTTGCATCAGCCCGCTGTACTGGTGTGAAGAGGAAGGAAACCCATGGAGGAGCAAGATCGGCGGCCGCTCGTCCGCGACCTCGGGCACGGTCTCACGGTAGAAGATTTCCGCCCCTGCGGTCTGCATAGTCCGATATCGCATGCGGGCCATGATCTGCTCCTTCGGTGTTGACCGCCCGCTCGGGATCCGCCCCTTGGCGTTCCGATAACTGCGACGGAGATGTGTTTCTCGGACACGAAGAACTTGCGGGCCATATCCATCTAAGTCCATCCCGGTGCGACAGGCTTGTTAATTGATGCGAATTCGGCAGCTGGAGCGGCCGGCACAGTTGAACGTGCCGGAGACGCTTTCCTCGTTCTGTGGCCGATACGAATTCCCAATCAAAATGGGCCGCTCGGCTGCGGCCCATCGTGTTGGCGGTGCCTGAATGTAATGCGCCCGGCCTCAGTGCGCGACGAGAACCATCTTCTGGTTCACCAGCTCCTTGATGCCTGCGCCTGCGAGTTCGCGACCGTAGCCGGATTTCTTGACCCCGCCAAACGGGAGTTCCGGTCCGGTGAAGGAGGACGTATTGATCCAGACGGACCCAGTCTCGACCTGCGAAGCGAGGGATTTGGCGCGCTCGACGTCCGCCGTGAAGATCGCCCCTGAAAGCCCGAAATTCGAGTCGTTCGCGATCCTGACCACGTCGTCATCGCTCTTGATCACGTGCACCTGAGCGACAGGACCGAAGAACTCCTCGAAGTACGCCGGGTTGTCCCTTGTCACATGGGTGAGGATCGTTGGCTTGTAATAGGCGCCCGGCCCCTCCACCACGGCCCCGCCGACCAGGACCCGGGCCCCGGCCTTGACGGCGCGTTCGACCTGCCCGGCAATATCGTCGCGAGCGCCTATCGATGACATCGGCCCGAGACCGACGGTCTCATCCATTGGGTCGCCGATCTTGGTGCTCGTGAACTTCTCCGCGAGCTTGTTGACGAACTCGTCGGCGACCTTCTCATGGATGAGAAAGCGTTTCGCACCATTGCAGACCTGACCGCAGCCGCGGAGCCTGGCTTCGACCCCGGCGGCCACGGCCTTGTCCACGTCCGCATCGTCGAGCACGACGAAGACGTCGCTGCCGCCGAGTTCCATCACGGACTTCTTGAGGTTTTTGCCCGCATTGGCCGCCACGATGCTGCCCGCGCCCTCGGATCCGGTGAGAGCCACGCCCTGAACCCGATCGTCAGCAATGAGTTTCGAAATCTGGTCACCCGTTGCGAAGATGTTCGTCCAGGCGCCTTCCGGCGCACCCGCCTCGGTAAGCAGTTCTTCAAACGCGACGGCCGCCTGCGGAACCATGCTGGCGTGTTTCGCAAGCACGGGATTGCCGATTGCCAGATTGGGTCCGGCCACCCGGATCAGTTGGTAGAAGGGGAAATTCCAGGGCTCGACGGCAACGACGACCCCGATCGGATGATACTCCAGCCACGCGTCGCCCTTCGGTGTCGCAACCTTCTCCCGGGCGAGAAGGGTCTCGGCGTTCTCGGCGTAGTACTGGGCGATTTCGGCGGTGATCCGCACCTCGGTGCGCGCTTCGTTGATCCGCTTTCCCATTTCCAGGGTCAGTATGCGTGCGAGCTCCTCCAGGCGCTCGTTTGCCAGTTTGGCAAATCGGTTCAGAACCTGCAGTCGCGGCCCCCTGTCGCCCTTGCACCACGGTGACTTGTAGAGGGAGTGCGCGAGCGCAAGCGCCCTTTCGATCTCCTCATCGCTGTGGCTTTCGAAGGTCTTGAGGACCTTGCCTGTTGCCGGGTTTACGCTCTGATATGCCATCTCATGTTCTCCTTTCTCGTCAGGGCCGGAAACGGCCTGTCTTGGGAATTTGGCGCACGTGTTCTCGCAGCCGCGATCCGGTCAGGGATCGCGATGGATTGAGGTTTCCGCAGTCGTTTGCTTGATCCGTCGATCAGAATTCCTGTGCCGTCGGACGCAGCACGATCTCATTGATGTCAACGTCGTCTGGTTGCTCGATTGCGAAGGTAATTGCCCTGGCGACGGAACTGGCGGGGATCGCCGACTTGTAGAATTCCAGGACAGCGCCCTGCGATGTGCCGCTGGTCGTATGCTTGAGATCGCTCTCGACGGCGCCGGGTTCGATGGACGTCACCCTCACCTTGCTTCCGACCTCCTGGCGCAACCCCTCTGAGATCGCCCTCACGGCAAACTTGGTACCGGAGTAGACCGTGCCACCCGGCGCGAAGACCTTGACGCCCGCGACGGAGCTGATGTTGATGATGTGGCCAGTCTCCTGTTTGAGGAACATCGGCAGGACGGCGGCGATACCGTACAGGGTACCCCTGAGGTTGACGTCGATCATCGCGTCCCATTCGTCCGTGTTCACTTCCGCCATCGGGCGGATAGGCATCAGTCCTGCATTGTTGATCAGCACATCCAGCTTTCCGAACTCGGATGCCACCGCGTCGACGACCGCCTTGAACTGGTCCTTGTTGGCCACATCCAGCTCATAGGCTTTCGCCTTGCCGCCCGTGGAGGAAATTCTGGACGCGACTTCGTCGAGTTTTCCACGCCGGCGCGCGGCGATCGCAATTTTTGCCCCCTTCGAGGCGAGCATCTGGGCAGTCTCCGCGCCCAGCCCCGTGCCGCCGCCGGTGATCAGAACGACTTTTCCTTCGATATTGGTCGTCATGTCCTATGCTCCTTTGCTGAAGTGTCGCTTTGCGTATCTGCTAGAGCTGCACGCCGATCGCGGACAGGGCGGCCTGAGCAACTGCTATGTCCTGCTCCACCGATCCGGCGCTTGCCCCGACGGCACCGATCAACCGCCCCTGATGGGTGACAGGGATCCCGCCCCGAAGATGATGACGTTGCCGTCGTTGCTCTGGTCGATGCCGAAAAGCGGCTCGCCGGGCTGGGCCAGCGTTGCCAGGTAGTCTGTCTTCTTGTCGAAGAGCCGCGCCGTGACAGCCTTCTTGATGGCCAGATCGATGCTACCGATGAGTGCGTCGTCCTGCCGGACGAAGGCGATCAAGTGTCCTCCGGCGTCAACCACCGCGATGTTGTAGGCGATGTCGAATTCGATCGCTTTTGCTTCCGCCGCTGACAGCATCAGCTTGGCGTCGTCCAAAGTCAGTGTAGCGATAAGCCTGGTCATCTCCGCTCCTCGCAACTCGATAGCGGCGCATCGGCCAGGCGATCCTTGCGTATCCACGGGACAAGCAGGAGCGCCGGACGTGGCTGGTCCGCCGTTTGAATGGGATGAAGGCTAGCATCTGGTCCGGGCGGCGCGCGCTAAATGCCGTCAATGTGCGCGAAATCTGGCATGTCACTGCGCCTGCTCGCCTCAGCAAGGCTCCTCACCGTCAGGTTGTTTCCGCAATCGGTTACCGAGACCGGCCGGAGTCGGCTCCATGTTCCCGTAAATTCGCGATGATAAGCGCTGTTTAACAGGCTAGGCTAAGCGAGCACGGCTAGGCTCACTCATCCACGCGCCGCAGCGCGGGACGGCACCGAGGTTACTCCAATGGCCGACAGAGGCGACTTCAACACTGTCAGCAGCCCGATTTCCGTTGAACTGCGTGAAATCCCTGGCGAGGCGTTTCCTCGCCTCACGCCCGATATGGTGGCACGCATCGCCCCGTTCGGAGGGAGCGATCGTTTCGAGGCCGGTGTGTACTTGTACGAGGTCGGCGATCGGGAGGTCGACTTCTTCGTCATCCTGAACGGGGCGGTCGACGTGTTCGAGAGTGACGGGCAAGGCGGGCACAAGCTTATCGCCACGCACCGCGAAAACCAGTTCACCGGAGAACTCCATCACCTGAGTGGGCGAGCAGTCCTGGTTTGTGGGAAGGCCACAGTTCCCACGTCCGTCATCCGCCTTTCCCGCTCTTCCCTGTTGAAACTGGTCAGCGCCGAGCCGGATATCGGAGAAATCATCCTGCGCTCGTTCATTCTCAGGCGCGCCAGGCTTCTCGAACATGCCGAAGGCGGCACCGTGGTCGTGGGCAATTGCCGCGCGGGAGATACGGTCCGCATCCAGACTTTTCTGGAAAGGAACGGCTATCCATATCGCTGTCTCGACACCGACGTCGACGTCGACGCGCGGGTTGCCATGGAGTCCTTCCATGCTGACGCCGATAGCCTGCCGATCGTCGTTCTTAATGGCGTCAGGGTTCTCACCCGGCCGACCAATCATGACCTCGCAGAGGCTCTCGGCATAACGGAGCGGCTGGATCCTTCGCATGTTTATGACGTGCTCGTCGTTGGTGCAGGGCCATCCGGCCTCGCCGCCGCGGTCTACGCCGCATCCGAGGGCCTGAATACGCTGGTCATCGAGGCCATTGGTCCAGGCGGCCAGGCGGGCACGAGTTCGCGGATCGAGAACTATCTCGGGTTCCCCATGGGCATCTCGGGACAGGATCTTGCCCGGCGCGCCCAGATACAGGCGCAACGGTTCGGCGCGCGCTTCGCCGTCGCCGATGCAGCGTTGCGTCTCGACTGCACCTGCTATCCATTCCAGGTGCAACTGGAAGGCGGAGGCGTGGTGCTTGGACGATCGGTCGTGGTCGCGACTGGCGCGCGGTACCGAAGACTGGACATACCCGAGGCACAGCGCTTCGAAGGGAAAGGAATCCACTACGCTGCAACGTCGATCGAGGCACAGCTTTGCGAAGGCAGTGAAGTCGCAATAGTCGGCGGTGGAAATTCCGCCGGACAGGCGGCGATCTTCTTGTCCTCACGAGCCCGGCGCGTACATCTGCTCGTCCGAGGTGACGGGCTTTCGGCGACCATGTCGGACTATCTTGTCGGCCGCATCACCCAGTCCTCGCGGATTGACCTGTATACCCGCAGCGAAATCACCTCCCTTGCCGGCGAAGGCTACCTTTCATCGGTCCGCTGGCGACAACACGGGAACGAAGGGTTCGAGCACGAAATCTCCAACCTTTTCCTGATGATCGGGGCTGTTCCGAACACCGACTGGCTCAACGGTTGCGTTGAACTCGATGATCGGGGTTTCATTCTGACTGGCGACCACTGCAATAGTGCTCCGCAGAGTTCGCCCTATGCGACGAGCGTCCCGGGAATATTCGCAGTCGGCGACGTTCGTGCCCAATCCGTCAAACGTGTCGCGTCAAGTGTCGGAGAAGGATCAGTCGTCGTTCACTCGATCCACGGCTGGTTGGCGAACAACCCGGTGGTGCGCAATGTCACGGGTCGCTTGGCGGGCGTTTGAGGAAGCACCGGACAACGCGCTACGTGCTCGCAATGCGTTCAGGATCCTTCAGCTCCGTCAGGAGGTCGCGGGCCTTCTGCAAGTCGGGAGTATCGAGCCCGTCCATGAACTGACCATATAGCGGCTCAAGTACGCTCTTGGCCTCGTAGATCTGCATTTGGTCTCTCAAGAGGGCGGCGAGATCTGTTGCGCAGCGGATCCGCCACGCCCAGGCGCCGTTTTCTTCGGCGACCTGCAGCGACTGCCGCAATGTGAAGACTGCTTCTTCGTCGCGCCCAGCCGACCGTTCCTTGACCGCTCTCAGACGCAACAATTCGGGCACCATCGATCGCTGCGGTCCGACCTCGAACAGGTAGTCGAGGATGCGCGCCGCTTCCGCCATGCATCCGATCGCGTAGAGGGCTCTTATCAGTTGTGCGAAATAGAGGTGACGTCCTATCTGTGGCAGTCCATTTCGAAGCTCGACAAACGCTGACATCAGGCCATTCGGGTCCCGGCGCGCGCCAGTCATCGCGTCAAGTACTTCGGTGAAGCAGTTTACGAGTGGAATCCATGCTGGCATCCCATGACGATAAATCGTTTCCTTCAACTGCTCGGCATAGTACTTCGCCAGGGTATACTCCTGGCATTCACACAAAACGAAGAGCGCTCCACGAGTGTAGCAAAAGATGATCGTCCATCCATGATCGGTTTTCGACACTGCCTTTGAAACAGCTCTTATCCTTTTCAAGCCGGTCCCGGGGCGAGTGGAACCAAGCCATTGTAATCCACCCAACGTATTTTCTGTTCTAAGCTTCGGATCAAGGTCAAACCGAGAGCCTACGCCATCGGCCGCCCCGCGTAGCTCTCGACGCAGTTTCTCCAAACGCGCTATCGCGGATGGGTACTCGCAGCGGATAATGTCCAATTCTGTCAGAAGATGCTCATGCTCCCAAAGGGCCGAGCGATTGTTCGAACGTATGGCCACGCGCTTCAATGCCCTGAGCGTTTCGCGGGCTACTGTCTGCTGTCCCGGCAGGATCTGGTACCGCGCCAGAGCACCCAAGGCCTTGCATTCCGCACTTGTATCGGCGACTTCACGTGAAAGTTGGATCGCAGTTTTGAAGGTCGCGACCGCCTTCTCGGCATCGGCTGATATATAGCTGCTCACTGTCGCCAGCCCTACAAGCAACTTGAGCTTCAGCGCTAGATCATTGCAACTGATGCGATCGAATTCGGCGAGAGCCTGCTCGCAGTTCCTGCGGGCCTCTTCGCTCAACGACAACTCATGCCATAGAGGCAACCCGGATGAGACCAGTTGCATGCCAAGCAGTGGATCGCCTCGAACAAAGAGCGCCCAATTGACGGCCTTTCGCAGATCGTCCGCTCGGCTCGCGTAGGCGGTGTGCCACTGCCGCGCTGAAAGGCTCGCCTGGTCGGCATTCGCGCGAGCGAGGATGTCGAGTACGAGGCGGGCGTAGGCTGCCGTCACATCGCTCAGTTCTCCGGAGGCTTCCAGCAAGTCGCCCGCGAACGCGCGGGTACTATCGAGAAGGCGATATCGCATTCCGCCTGGCATCTGCTCGACGCTCAACATCGACTTTGCACGCAGCCCGGCAATCGCATCAAAAACGATCGTCGGATCCAGCCCGTGGTGGACGACGACACTGACAACTGCATCCATGTCAAACGCGCCCGTGAACACCGAGACGGCACGCAAGATGGCCGCCTCGCTCGTCGTGAGGAGCGCATAGCTCCACTCCAACGTCGCAAGCAGGGTCTGTTGACGAAGGGGCCCTCCTGATCACGTCCGACGAGTGTGGTGAAGCGATCATCGAGTTCCTCGAGGACGTCAGAAGCAGGTCGGGTGATCAGCCGGGACGATACAAGCTCGATGGCGAGGGGCGATCCATCGAGGCGCCTGCATATCTCAGCAACCGCTGACGCATCTCCATCGCCCATCATGTATCTCCCCTTCTCGGACGCTCGTTCGATGAGAAGTTGGGGCGCGGTGTAACGAAGGACCTGTTCGGCGGTGTAGCTACGGCCAGGCGGCGGGACTTCGAGAGGACCGAGCCAGAAAACCTCCTCCCGCTTTGCGCGGAGGGCCTGGCGGCTTGTCGCGACGATCCTCACGTCGCCGGTGTTTGCGAGGACGACATCACAAAGATGGGCGACGGCATTGAGCACATGCTCGCATGTGTCCAGCAGGAGCAGTGCCTTCCTTCGAGCAAGGAACGACGAGATCGCCTCGAGCCGATCCTGGCTACCTGAACTGATACCAAGCGCTGCGGCAACCGAGGGAATGACGAATTCCTCGCCGACCGCCCGGGAGAGATCGATGAAAGTGACGAGACCTCCTTCATCGTCTTCGAGCAGCTGCACGGTCGCGACTGCAACTGTCGTCTTTCCAATGCCGCCGGGACCAACGATCGTCGTCAGGCGGTTGGCGGCAATCCTGCCGCGCAATTCAGCGATTTCGGCATCCCGCCCGACAACCGTGCCCAGTTCGGGAAACTGGGTGTTTGCCGCAATGGGCAGATCCGCGATACCAGGAGTATCCACGGCCCCCACCTGATCGCTCAGCCAGTAGCCACGGCCCACGAACGTCCTGATATAGTCCGCCGAGGGGGAATATTCCCTCAGTGCCCGCCTGAGCGAAGCTATCGTCACCTTCAGATTGGCTTCATGAACGAAAATACCGGGCCAGGCCGCGTTGTACAGCTCCTCCTTGTGCACCACATCGCCCTTCTTCCGGGCCAGGGCCACGAGCATCTCCATTGCCCGACCGCCGAGATGAACCTCTTCGTCACCGCAGAACAAGCGGCGATGGTCCCCATGAAGACGGAAAGGACCAAATACGAATACATTCTCCGGTTCCGTCGATACCATGTCTCCCTCTTCGTGCGGTCGTCATCAGCTCCGCAAGAGAATTCAGGTCACAATTAGGCGCTGGTGGTCGCGGCAGTCTCCGGCGATCGTTATCTCTGGCTTGCAATTAGCGCCATTTCTGGTTGAATTTCCACAGTTCCCTATAGCATGTCACGGCCATCGCCGGTCGGCAAATGTCGTCGGTGGGAATGCGATGCCGGACCCCAAAAACCGACCGCCTGCAGATGACCGCCTCAGGCAGCTCGCCGCAGGTCAATCGTTTTCGAACAGGTCCCGGAAACGATTGGGCTGGGATTGGAGATATTGCTTCGGCACGTGCACCTTTCCACCCAGCTTTGCGGCGGCATGCCAGGGCCAGTTCGGATCAAAGAGGATCGTCCGGGCGAGCGCCACCATGTCGGCGTCGCCCGTTCCGACAATGGCCTCGGCTTGTTCGAAACCTGTAATGAGTCCAACCGCGACGACGGGTATATTGACCTCTTTCTTGACCGCGCGGGCAAACGGAACCTGATAGCCTGGTCCAATCGGGATACGCTGGCCGGGGTACAGGCCGCCGCTGGATACGTGGATGGTGTCGCAACCGCGCCGCTGCAGTTCCGCAGAGAAATGAAGCGTTTGCTCCAGGTCCCATCCTCCATCGACCCAGTCGGTGGCGGACAGCCTGATCGAGACAGGAACGTCAGGGGGCACTTCCGACCGGACAGCATCAAATATTTCGAGTGGAAAGCGCATCCGATTTGCGAGCGAACCGCCATAAGCATCGCCACGGCGATTGCTCAACGGAGAGAGGAACTGGTGGAGAAGATATCCGTGAGCCGCATGGACCTGGACCAGATCCAAGCCAAGCTTGGCGGCGCGCCTTGCAGCGGCCGCGAATGCATCGCGAACATGCTTCAGCCCCTCCTTGTCCAGGGCAAGGGATGGGAACTTCCCCTTCCCGTACCGCAGTTGCGACGGCGCAAGAGTTTGCCAACCGAGTGCTTCTGTCGGCGGAATCTGCAATCCACCTTCCCAGGGAACCTCGGTCGAGGCCTTCCGGCCCGCATGATTGAGCTGCAATCCAATCGGCATGTCCGTCCAGCGACGGATGCTCTCGAGGATCAGTCCCATCGCCGCATAACACCGCTCGTTCCACAAGCCGAGGTCGGCATAGGTTATACGGCCTTCCGGCACGACCGCGGTCGCCTCGATCGTCAGCAAAGCCGCTCCGGACAATGCGAGCTTTCCAAGATGAATGAGATGCCACTCGTTCATGCAGCCTTCTTCGGCAGAGTACTGGCACATCGGCGCGATCACGATGCGATTGAGAAGATTCAAGCCTCTTATTTTGATGGGTTGGAACAGAGCTGCTGTGGACATTAGCTTCACTCCACGTCCTTGACTCAACATCACGAAAAGCTGCGCTGAGGTCCAACTCGGTCTCCGGAAAGGCGGCACCGCCGCTCCCTCCAACCACCAGACGACCGAGTTCAGGAACAAGATTGATATTTACGCCGGAAAGGCATCAGCAGCGCGCGAATTGTGGTCAAAGCCCGTGAAATCTCGGCCGCCGGCGCAGGGTTCGCACTGCGGGGAACGAACCCATCCCATTATTTACCGGATTTAACCTCCGTAGAGAGCGAGGTCCTGTAGTATCGAAACGAATATGTGTGGATCCAGCGCTCGAACGAGGGTCAATCCATTGAGGGCAACCGAAATGGGATATCACGCTAGAAACGGCTTTTTTGGCTTTGGGCCATACCAGTTGAACCCGGCGGCAAGGGTTCTTCTGCGAGGTGACGAATTGCTTGCAATAGGCAGCCGCGCTTTCGATATGCTGGTCGCTCTCGTCCAGAACCATGGACAGGTCCTCTCCCACGCTGAACTCATGGCGTTCGCATGGCCCGGCCTCAATGTCGAAGCCTCCAACATAAGAGTGCAGATGACACATCTGAGGCGCGAAATCGGCTGCGGCGAGAACGGCGATCGCTATATCGTCAGCGTGGCGGGCCGTGGCTATAGCTTCGTCGCCCCGGTTATATGGGAAGAGGCGTCGGAGGTGACGCAGGTCTGGCATGTACCCTTGAGCTACTGCGATTCATCCCGCACGGCACCCTGCGTCCCAAAGGCTTTCCCGCCACGCTTGAGCCATCCGATCGGCCGAGACGAGAATATTGCCAAGCTTTCGCAGATGGTGGCTGAACGCCGTTTCGTCACCATTGTTGGTGCGGGAGGGGTCGGAAAGACGACCCTTGCCATTTTGGTGGCCCACGCCGTGCGCATGTTCGAAGATGCGCGTTTTGTCGACCTCAGCACCGTCGATGATGAAGCAGCTGTACCAAGTGCGATTGCCTCGGCGCTGGAGATCCCCTTTTCAGAAGGTGATGTCATCGGCCGCCTGCGCTCACGACGCGCCCTCGTGGTCCTGGATAATTGCGAGCATGTCATCGACGCTGCGGCTGATATCGTCGTTTCATTGCTCGGACGGACCAATGGGGTGCATATTCTCGCCACAAGCCGAGAGGCGTTCCGCCTGCCCGGCGAAGCCGTCTTCCTGCTCCGGCCCCTCGGCGTTCCTCCGCTCACAGGACGTTTGACCGCAGATCAGGCGCTGCTTTGGCCCGCGATCCAGCTTTTCGTGGAGCGTGCGGTTGATAGTGGCCATCTGGAGCCATTCGTCGACGAACAAGCAGGCACCATAGCGGCCATTTGCAGGAGATTGGACGGTAATCCGCTCGCGATCGAACTGGTGGCGGGCCGCATGGGACCATATGGCCTCGACCGGGTCGCGGAACTGTTGGACAACCAGCTCGCCTTGCGTTGGAGAGGCAGCCGATACGCTACGCCGCGCCATCAGACGGCAGAAGCAATGATGGATTGGAGCTATGCTCTTCTGTCCGAAGCGGACCAGCGGGTCTTCAGGGGGCTGTCGGTATTCCCCGGTGAGTTCTCGCTGGATGCGGCCATCGCAATGATGGAAGACGATGACTTCGAGCAAGCAGATATCATCGAATCGATCGGCAACCTGATCGACAAGTCCCTCCTTTCCCTTCACCCCGGGACGGGCCCGCGCAACTCAAGCTGTCGGGTATCGCCAGGACATATGCGGCGTTGAAGCTTCTTGCCTCCGGGGAGCGCGCGCTTATCGAAGAGAGGCAGCCTTCCCACCATTCCCCGCCACCTCAACGGCGTCGTGCAGACACGGTTGTCTCTTCGGACGGCGGACAGGCGATGCAGATCCAGGCGTCCTGAGCGTCCCCGCAAATCCGAAGTTCGTGGGCGCGGACTTGCGCCAGTCTCCCGGCACAAGTGGGTTGCATCCCCCCTCCGACGCGACTCTGCCCCGATCTTTGATTGGCAGACTTCCACGAGCATAAGGCGATGCGAAGAAGGGAACGCCGGGGAACGTGCGCTCTTCCTGCAGGCGCTGGCCACGTCACAGTCACGGGATTTAACCACAATTAACGTGCGTCCGAGGCTTCGGAAGATGAGTATTCCCAACATTCAATTGAGAGGTTCATCGGAGAAGATCGCATGTCCCGGATCCTTGAACTTACCCTTTGCGCCCTGCTGGCGTTCGCGGGCACATCTTCTCCCGCAGCTGCCGCGGATCCCAAAGCCAGGACCGTCGTCCTTGTTCATGGCGCTTTCGCCGATGGATCATCCTGGCAGAAGGTCATTCCCCTATTGCAAAGCGCCGGATTGAAAGTGATCGCCGTCCAGAACCCATTGGAGTCCCTGGAGAGTGACGTGGCCTTCACCAAGCGCGCAATCCGCGATGCCGAAGGACCCGTCGTGCTCGTCGGTCATTCCTGGGGCGGCGTCGTCATTACGGAAGCGGGTGGCGATCCGAAGGTCCAATCACTGGTTTACGTGGCCGCCTATGCTCCGGATACCGGGCAATCTCTGGTCGATGTCGCCTCCAAATACCCTGAGCAGGAAAGCCGGACGACTTACGTCAAGGACGAAGATGGGTATCTCAAGATAAGCGATGACGGCATTTCCAGGTACTTCGCCGCGGGCCTCTCCCCGGACGAACAGAGGCTCGTTGCAGTCGTGCAAGGGCGGTTCCATGTGCGTGCGACCACCGCACCTGTCGGCCATCCCGCCTGGCGGGACAAACCGTCCTTCATGGTTGTGGCGACGGAGGATCAGATCATCTCTCCCGAGTTGCAAAGGGACCAGGTGAAATCCGCGAATGCCGAGATGGTTGAAGTTCCGTCCGGGCACGTCGCGATGCTGTCCCATCCCAAGGAGGTTGCGGACCTCATTGTTAAGGCGGCCCAATAGTCTGGGCAGGACGAGCACGTCTCTGCCCGCGCGAAACAACGAGTGTCCGGGTCAATCGCCAACAGGGCCGCCATGAACTTTCGGTCCTTGGTGAAATCCACCGCCGGCAGGCCCTGCCACGATCGTCATCCGCCGGACCGAACCGATTTTTAACCGCATCGAATGAGGAGGATTCTATGAGCAAGGGAAAGGTTCTCGTCGTCGGGTCAAACGCCACCCGGATTGAAATTCAGGGCGGAGGAACCGGTCCGACCGGACAATATCTCAACGAAACCGTGGTGCCAGCTTTAGCTCTTGTCGACGCAGGTTACGAGATCGTGTTGGCGACGCCCGACGGCACCAAGCCGCACATAGACCCCGTGTCCGATGTGGTGCAGCATTTTGACGGCGACGAAGCTGCTTACAAACGCGGCCGCGCCTTCTTCGACAACGATCGGGCGATGAATGACGTCAGGACATTGAGATCGGTAATCGACGAAGGCCTCGATGGCTATGCCGGCGTCTTCGTGCCAGGCGGCCAGGCGCCAGTGGTCGATCTTATGCAGGACGCAGATCTCGGCGAGATCCTGCGCCACTTTCATGCGCGCCGGAAACCTACGGCTTTCCTTTGCCATGGTCCGATCGCCTCGCTCGCCGCACTGCCGCGCGCAAGGGAGTACCGGGCTGCCTTGATTGCTGGCGATGTCTCAAAGGCGTCTGACCTCAGTAGGGGCTGGCAGTATGCGGGTTACGAGATGACCGTATTCTCTGCGAGCGAAGAGAAACCAATCGAAGAGCAGATCCTTCACGGAAAGCTCTATTTCACGATGCCCGATGCATTGGGTATGGCAGGTGGCGACGTCAGGACAAACCCGGTCGACTTCTCTCCCCATGTAATCGTGGACCGCGAACTCATCACGGGTCAAAACCCGCGATCGGATCATCCCCTTGCAGCAAAGCTGGTCGAGGCTCTCGATAGCGTGATGGTCACCACGTGATCTGTGATGAAGTACGGCATTGAAGCGGCTGGTGCATCTTCAGTGCCGTTCTCCGCTCCGCACAACCCTCGTGCGCGAATACCCCTCGTGTATTCCATCAGGAGCCCCGGAATGACGCAGTCCCCGACCAAGATCACCGCCATCCTGACCGCCCACCTTGGCAAGGCCGCCGAATTGCAAACACTGCTCGTTGGCATGGCACCGCTTTGCAGGGCGGAACCCGGCAATCTGCGCTGGGATGTTTGGCGCGACCGGGCACATGGCGAGCGATACGTGCTCGACGAACTCTATGTGGACGCCGCCGCCGTCGAGGCACACCGCATGACGCCCCACTATCAGTCTTATCTGGCCAGGATTCCCGAACTCGCCGAGCGAACGGCGTGGATCCTGGAGGCGGTCGATGTCGGAGGCGTTTGATTTGAATTCCTTGCACCCCCGCGCAATGCCCGTGCCGCAAATGTCGTGCGAAGGGCGGCGCACCGGACGGAGAAGAGTATCGTCCGTGCGCCGCCCCGAGGTCAGCGGGTTGGAGGCGCCGCTGGAGGCAGTCCAGCCGCTTCCGGCCGGGGGCCATTGATCAATCGTAGAGAACGGCAGCGACCTTGGCGTCAGTCAGGTTGCTCTTGTCGTACCAGTAGAACCCAGTGTCGATGACCTTCTCGAGCTTCTCGCCCTTGATCACCTTCGCAAGCGAGTCCACGACACATTGGCCGATGCCGACCGGGTTCTGCGTGATCGCGCCGTATTCGGAGCCGTCGGCGATTGCCGCCTTCTGCTGCTTGCCGGAGTCGAAGCCAATGACGATGACCTTGGATTTTGCTTCGCGAGCCGCCTGAAGCAGACCGATTGCGGATCCTTCGTTCGAAGCGAAGATGCCCTTGATGTCCGGATGGGCTGCGAGCATGGCCTTTGCGCTCTCGGTCGCCACCAGCGGATCGCCGCCGTACTGGATGTCGACGATCTGGATGTCGGGATATTTGCTCTCGATCTCGTTCTTGAACCCGTCCCGGCGCTGGATGCCCGTCTGGCTGGTTTGGTCATGCACGAGCATTCCGATCTCGCCGGACTTTCCGATCGCTTCCGCCATCTTCTCTCCGGCTGCGGCCGCGGCCTTGAGGTTGTCCGTCGAGCAGGTCGCAAGGGGAAGGTCACTGTCGACTCCCGAGTCGAAGGCGACGATCGGGATGCCCGCTTCGTGAGCCTTCTTCAGCAGAGGCACTTCGGCCTGGGAGTCGAGTGCTGCAAAGCCGAGGCCCTGCGGTTGCTTGGCGATCGCGGCGTTGAGCATGTCGATTTGCTTGTCGATCATGGTTTCGGTCTCCGGTGCCTCGAACGTGATCGTCACGCCATTTCTCTCCGCCGCTTCCTCCGCACCAGCCTTCACGGCCTGCCAGAACTGATGCTGAAAGCCCTTCGAGATGATTGCGAAATATGGGTCGGCGGCGAAGCTCGGTGCGGATACGGTCGCAGCAGGGCCGAGAGCCAGTGCAAAGATCAATGCGGTCTTCTTCATGTAATTCTCCTCCAGTAGGTTTTGACTTCGCTGTTCGATGCAGCGGAATTGCCTTCATGCGTGCGTGTCTGAGGAACTGCCCTCCCAATTCACCTTTGCTTGCGAAGAACCATGTCGACGAAGACGGCGACGATGATGATGATTCCGGTGACGACGATCTGCCATTCCTGGGCCACGCCCATGATGCGCAGGCCGTTGTTCAGAACGGAGATGATGAACGCGCCGATGATGGTCCCGAGGATCGTGCCCCGACCGCCGCTGAGCGACGTGCCGCCGATGACGACTGCGGCAATGGCATCGAGCTCGTAGCCCTGGCCGAGAGCAGGCTGTGCGGAGTTCAGCCGGGAAGCAATCAAAAGTCCCGCGATACCGCAGACCAGACCGCCGAGCGCATAGGTCAGGATCTTCCAACGGTCGACGTTGACGCCCGAAAGGCGTGCGGCCTCTTCATTGCTGCCGAGCGCGAAGATGTAACGACCGAGCAGCGTACGCGTCAGAATGATGGAGGCGACGAGTGCGACGGCGAACAGGATGAGGACGCCGTTCGGGATTTCCAGACCCGGCACGATCTGGCCAACGAAGGAATCGACCGAGATCATCGTGAAGTTCGGCGTATCGTTGAAGTAGATCGGCTTGACCCCTGAAATTACGAGCGAAAGGCCTTTCAGGATCAGCATCATGCCAAGCGTGGCGATGAAGGGCGGGATCTTGAACTTCGCGATGATCGTCCCGGAGACAGCGCCGCAGAACGCGCCCGTTGCCATGGCGCCCACGATCCCCACCGCCATCGGCAGCTTCAGGAAGGTTAGCAAGACGCCCGTGATGACCGCGCAGAACGTCATCAGGGTCCCGACCGAGAGATCGATGCCGCCGGAGACAATCACGAAGGTACAGGCAACTGCGAGAACCCCGTTGACCGCTGTCGCCTGCATGATGCCGATCATGTTGCTCTGGGTCATGAAGTTCGCGGTGGCGACGCTGAAGTAGATCAGCATCGCGATCAGCACCACGAACGCGACCGCCTTCTGCAGCGCCGCCGCCGTGAAGAATCCAGGCTTCGCCGGGCTTGCATGTGCGAGTGTTGTGTCAGTCATAACGTTGCTCCCCTTCAAGCGGCCGACTTCTGGCGTTGCGTGGCCAGTGTCATGATGGCCTCTTGTGTTGCTGTCGCTCCGTCGAGTTCCCCGGTTATCCGGCCCTCGCACATCACGATGATGCGATGCGAAAGCCGGAGGATTTCGGGAAGTTCGGACGAGATGACGATGATGGATTTGCCCTGCGCGGCGAGGTCCTGGAGCAGATGGTAGATCTCGGCCTTGGCACCGATGTCGATGCCGCGCGTCGGCTCGTCGAAGATGAGGATGTCGCAATCCCGCAGGAGCCACTTGGCGATGACGACCTTCTGCTGGTTTCCGCCCGACAGGAGTCGTGTTTCCTGGTCGACGGAAGGCGTCTTCACCCGGAGCTTTTTCACATATTGATCGGAAGTCTTTCGGAGCGCCGAATCCTTCATGAAGAAGGATCCCCAGGTGAACCGCGGCCATGAGGCCATCGTCACGTTATCGAGGACGGACATCCGGGTGACGAGACCGAAGTGCTTTCGATCCTCGCTCAGGTAAGCCACTCCAAGCCGGACCGCGTCTTTCGGCGTGCGGATATGCTGGGACGCACCATGAATGATGATCTCGCCTGAATCGATCGGGTCGGCGCCGAACACTGCACGGGCGACTTCGGTTCTCCCCGCCCCCATCAGGCCGGCAAATCCGAGGATCTCGCCTCTCCCCAGGGAGAAGCTGACGTCGCGAATGACCTTCCCGCGGTTCAGCCCCTCCACGCGAAGAACCTGCTCGCCGGAGCCTCGGCCCTCGGCCCTCGTAGCGTCGGCGAGTTCGCGTCCGACCATGAGCGAGATCACCTTCGAGATCGGCGTGCCCTTTGCCGGGAGGGTGCCAATGTACTGGCCGTCGCGCATGATGGTTATGCGGTCGGCAATGCGCATGACCTCGTCCATCTTGTGGGTGATGTAGACGATGCCGACGCCCTGGGACTTGAGATCCTCAATGATCGAGAAGAGATGCTCGACCTCGGTCTCGTTCAGCGCCGAGGTCGGCTCGTCCATGATGAGGACGCGCGAGTTGAAGGAAAGTGCCTTCGCGATCTCGACGAGCTGCTGCCGCGCCACGGTGAGGTCGCCGACCTGCCCTTTAGGATCGATCTTGACTTTCATCCGGGAAAACAGTGCGGCGGCATCGACGTTCATCTTGTCTTCGTCGACGAACATTCCCATCCAGCTACGAGGCTCTCTGCCGATGAATATGTTCTGAGCAGCGGTCAGGTGGTTCATCAGGAAGAGTTCCTGGTGAATGATTCCTATGCCCCGGCTCAGCGCCGACCGCGGGCCATGCAGCGTCACGGGCTCGCCGTCTAGACGTATCTCTCCGGCATCAGGCTGGTACACGCCCGTCAAGATCTTCATGAGGGTCGACTTTCCGGCGCCGTTTTCCCCCATGAGAGCGTGCACCTCGCCCTCGGCGAGATCGAAGCGGGCGTTGTCCAGCGCACGTACGCCGGGAAAGGACTTCTCGATGCCTTTCGCATCGATCACTATCTTCCCGGGCTGGGTCATTATGTTTTCAGTCACAGTGTCCTCCCTTGCGCGGCCGCAGGGACGCGCTCCCCCGCCCGGCTGTCATCGGGTGGCCGGTTGGATTGTCTTTGAACGATGTCGTTGATCTCGTTGCGCGGCTCAGGCCGCGCCGGGTTCAGGATCTGTCGCTACGCATCTGAAAACCGTGCGAACGGGAGCGATGCCGCCGTTCGCGAGGAGGGACACTTGTCCGAGTTCAGGTGCAGGAAATGTCTGATCATGATGCTGTCCTCCAACAGTCGATCAAGCGCATGTTTGTCACAGCACAGCATTCAGGACTGTGCGTGCAAGTTCACCCTCGACTGGAGAGAAACTCCCGGTCTCTCCGTGCGCTTTTCTGATCGGCGATGGTGATCTGAAGGACGGTTCATGGCAAATGATAAAATGATACATTTGCATCATTTGTTTCGTGCACGACGATGAGACACGCTCGGCAAAACGCCAAAGACCGTTGCGAAACGCGCATTTCCGTCAATGCAGACGCACCCCTCGGGTTCAGGGCGCGCACAAGTGAGCGTGGCAGGTGCGTCTAAGTCGTCGGAGGGACGGTTAGCCAAGGACTTTGGCTAGACGGATCACAGTCGTCTATTCGAAACGAACGTTCTCGCGGATGAAGATCTGGGGCCGCTGCGCCGCGGAAACCTCCTCTTCGGAAAACCTCCCGGCCTGGCAAAGCTGGATTTCTATGGCCCTTCGCGCATCCAGGTAGGGATCCCTGTCGATGATCGCATCGACAACGCCTTCGTTCATCAAGGCCACCCGCTCAGGTGTGACAGTGTGGGTTATGATGCAGGTGGTCTGGTCCTTGCCGACAGCCTTGAGCTCCTCGGCAAGACCCGGGTTTCCGACGGACATGTTGTAAATGCCCTTGAGGTTCGGATACGTCTTGAGAAGCGCGCGGAAGTCCTTCCTGATGTCTTCCTGCTCGAAGCTCTGGAAAGTCTCCACGATCTGACAATTCGGATAATTCCGCCGGAGGATGTTGCGGAACCCGACTTCTCGCTGATCATGTTCAAGCAGTTGGTGGAAGCCAACGATGATGACTATCTCGCCTCCGGGCGGGCCAAGGAACCTGCCCATGAGCGCTCCGGCCGTTCTTCCTTCCTGAAGCGCGTTGGAGCCGACGTAGTCGACGCGACCTGTTGCCGGCAGATCCGAAGCCACAGTGACGATCGGCATCTTCCGGGCAAGCTCCTCGGTCTTCATGACAACCTGCGGATCGTCGAACAGGATGACCACCAGGGCATCGCAGTCTGCCGCCGCCTTGTTCAGCGTCTTGATCGCGGCCTCGGGCGTGATCTGCTCGAAGTACCAGAAGCTCACACGGATGTTGTAGCGCTTGTATTGTTGGGCCGTTCTAGTGAACCCCTCGCGCAGCTTCACATAGTAGGAATTCGTGTTGTTCTGCAGCACGACGCCGATGCGAAGGATGCGTGTCGGCATCATGTTGAGCGCCCGGTCGACCCCGAGCGCCTTTGCCGTTGCGATTACAAGCTGCTCGGTCTGAGGCTTTACCCCACCCCTGCCGTTCAGGACCCGGTCAACGGTGATCCTGCTGACACCCGCCTTTTCGGCCACGTCCTCCATGCTCGGCTTGCGACGAACCATCCTCGCCTCCCCGTGGCCTCCAATGATGCATTAGTATTGAAATGATGCATTTGCGTCAACAATGACGTTGATCTCCGACCATGGACGGCGGGATATTCGGCCGATCAGGAGGAGCGAGCGCCTCGGCGCTTTGACAGGGTGGAGAGCAATGACAACACAATCGCAAATCGGGTCGGCCGATCGCGCCGTCCGGATCGCCGTCATCGGCGCTGGCCGCATCGGTGAGGTCCACATCACGAACCTGACCAGAAGGGTGAAGGGCGCGGTGGTCACGGGCGTCTTCGACAGCGACATATCGAAAGCGGAAGCGATCGGTGAACGCTTCGGCGTGCCGGCGCGGCCTACTCTTGAAGCGCTTCTCACCGAGGGAGGTCCTGTTGCCGTCGTGGTCGGCTCTCCCAGTGCTTTCCACCTGGAGCATGTGAAGAAGGCAGCATCCGCGGGTCTGCATGTACTTTGCGAGAAGCCCTTGGCACTGGACGAGGAAGGTATCGCCGAAGCCATAGAGGCATGCGCCTCGAAAGGCCGGATCCTGCAGGTGGGTTTCAACCGCCGTTTTGATCCCAACTCGGTCGCGGTCCGGGAGGAAGTCGATTCCGGGCGGCTGGGCAAGGTAAGGTCACTCAGGATAACCTCCAGGGACCCCTGGCCGCCATCCATCGACTATGTGCGCTCGTCTGGGGGGATGATCATGGACATGACCATCCATGATCTCGACCTCGCCCGATTCCTCACAGGAGAGGAAGTCGTGGAAGTGTCTGCATTCGGCGGCTGCCTGATTGACCCGGAAATCGGGAACGCGGGCGATATTGATCTCGCAACCATCATGCTCCGCTTTGAATCCGGCGCCGTGGGCGTCGTGGAGAACACCCGCGCCACCCCGTATGGCTACGACCAGCGCGTCGAGGTGCTCGGTTCGGACGCTTCCATCGAGAGCGAGAACATGACCCCGTCCCGGGTCGTGAAGCGTTCGGCATCGGGGCAGACGCAACCCAATCCCCTTCCCTTCTTTTTACAGCGCTACGAGGAGGCGTTTTCCCGGGAGCTGCAGCATTTCGTCGATGCGGTTCGCGAGGCGAAGGCGGTCGCTGTCTCCGGTAAGGATGCTCTTCACGCACATCGAATTGCTCAGGCCGTCCAACGCTCCCTGGCGAGCGGTCGTCCTGAACGCGTTACTGCTTGAGAGGAGATTGACATGGCCTGGATTTCCGCTTGTCGCGTCGAAGACATCGAACAGGAAGGCGTGGTGCGGTTCGACCACGCGGGAAAGACCTACGCTGTCTATCGCTCGCCGCATGACGAGGTGTTCTGCACCGACGGTCTCTGCACCCACGAGGCGATACATCTCGCCGAAGGACTGGTGATGGACTACGAGATCGAATGTCCCAAGCACGCGGGCGTATTCGACTACCGCACGGGCGACGCCATCCGCCTGCCCGCCTGCCGGAAACTCAACTCCTATCCGGCACGTGTCGAAGATGGAGCTGTGCTGCTGCAACTTCCTGCCTGACCGGTTTCCAGAAACGGGAGATGGACCATGTCGTCGTATGTCATAGTCGGCGCAGGCGAATGTGGTGCGCGCGCCGCCTTCGCACTTCGAGAAAAAGGTTTCGACGGATCGATAACGCTCGTCGGCAGTGAGCCCCACCTGCCTTACGAACGCCCGCCGCTTTCGAAGGACGCGATCATCGCGGGTTCTGCACCCAAGCTCGTGGCAGATGCCGAGGGGTTCGCGGCAGCGGGAATCGAGGTCCTGCTCGACACGCAAGTGGTTGCCATCGACCGTGCCAGGAAAGAACTGCTGCTTCTAGATGCAGATGGTCCCCTCCCGTATGACAAGCTGCTCTTGACCACTGGAGCACGACCAAGGGAGCTTCCCGTCGCCCGGCTCTCAAACGGGCGCGTGCGTTCACTTAGGAGCCACGGCGATGCGATGGCAATCCGCCGGCACCTCGCATCAGCTTGCCACCTGACTATCATTGGCGGTGGATTCATCGGATTGGAACTTGCGGCGGCTGCTCGAGGGCTGGGCGCGGAGGTCACTCTGCTGGAAGGACTTCCTCGTGTTCTCAGTCGCGGCGTTCCGGCGGAGATTGCTGAAGTTGTCGCCAGCCGCCACCGCCAGGAAGGCGTCGAGCTGATCTGTGATGCCAAGATCGATTCAATCGAGGAGCTCCCCGACCGCGTCGACATCCGGCTGGCTGACGGTCGCGCCATTTCTTCCGATCTGCTTGTCGTTGGCGCAGGTTCCATACCGAACACCGATATCGCCGAGGCGGCGGGGCTCGCCATCGCAAACGGCATCTCTGTCGACCAACATCTGCGGACAAGCGATCCCGACATTTTTGCAGCCGGCGACTGCTGCTCGTTCCCGCTCGGTCTCTACGATGGACGCCGCATTCGCCTGGAGTCTTGGAGAAACGCCCTCGAGCAGGGTCAGTTCGCAGCGGCAAACATGCTCGGCCTCACCGAAAGTACCTCCGCAGTCCCGTGGTTCTGGTCGGATCAGTACGACCTGACACTACAGATCGCCGGGTTGGCCGAAGGCTCCGTCCTCCAGGTCAGACGAAACCTCGCCGACGATGCCTTCATTCTGTTCGACCTCGACGCGGGCGGCAGACTGATCGCGGCAAGCGGTATTGGCAAAGGTAACGCCGTCGCTCGGGATATCAGGGTCGCCGAGATGATGATCGCAGCACGCATCCTATCGGATCCGACCGCCTTGGCTGCACCGGACGTCAAATTGAAGAGCCTTTTGGCCGCTTGAATGGAAGCAACCGGAACATGACCAACTATGTGCTGACGGTTGCTTGCAAGTCGAAGCGCGGTATCGTTGCGGCGATCTCCAGCTATTTGGCCGAGCACGGCTGTAACATCATCGACAGCTCGCAGTTCGATGACCTTTCGACCGGAATGTTCTTCACGCGGGTGGGCTTCACCTCCGAGGAAGGCGCAACACTTGCCGAGATCAGGGACGGCTTCAGGTCGATCGCCGACAAGCTCGAAATGGATGCCGAGTTTCACGACGGCCAGAACCGCATGAAGGTGCTGCTGATGGTCTCGCGGTTCGGACATTGCCTGAACGACATTCTCTACCGCTGGAAGATCGGCGCGCTGCCGATCGACATCGTCGGCGTCGTCTCGAACCATTTCGAGTACCAGAAGGTCGTGGTCAATCACGACATCCCCTTCCACCACATCAAGGTGACGAAGGAAAACAAACCGCAGGCCGAAGCGCAGCTCCTCGATCTGGTCGAGCAGACCGGCACCGAGCTGATCGTGCTCGCACGCTACATGCAGGTTCTCTCGGATGCGATGTGCCGAAAGATGTCCGGCCGCATCATCAACATCCACCATTCGTTCCTGCCGAGCTTCAAGGGTGCCAATCCTTACAAGCAGGCCTACGAGCTTGGGGTGAAGCTGATCGGCGCCACGGCGCACTACGTCACCGCCGATCTCGACGAAGGTCCGATCATCGAGCAGGACACGGCCCGCATCACGCACGCACAGTCGGCCGAGGACTATGTCTCGATCGGCCGCGATGTCGAAAGCCAGGTGCTCGCTCGCGCCATACACGCCCACATCCACCACCGGGTGTTCCTCAACGGCAACCGCACGGTCGTCTTCCCGGCAAGCCCGGGAAGCTACGCCTCGGAGCGTATGGGGTGACTGGCGCGCGACCGTTTCCCGGCTCTCGGATGAAGCAAATGCATCACCGTATCGTTTGCCTCTCCATGCCGTTGGGCAGACGATACCACCACTAGAACGCTGGGGCGTGGAGATCCAGCAGACCGAAATCGACCCATGCGGGAGGCATGATCATGGACGACCAGACATTCGGAAAACGTGACAAGCGAGGAAACTGGGCACCGAACGGGGCCCTGTCGCCAGCACCACTCTTCGTTCTGCCTCCCAGGCCCCTCCAGCTTCTTCGGTGGCTGCCGAGCTACTTCCTTCCCTGGAACGTGTTCTTCATGGCCACCGCCGCGCTGTTCTGGTTTTACCTGACACCGGAAACAGAGACGACGAAGACGCTCTCAGTGGGGTGGATCGCCTTCATCTTTGCGCGGAACCTCGCCGCATTCTTCCTGTTCTATGGGGTGATTGAGTTCCGGCTCTACCGCCTGCGCCGTCAGGAAAACCGCTTCAAGTACAATCCAAACTTTCCCGCCGACAAGAAGAACTCCGTCTTCATGTTCGGTTCGCAGGCACTGGACAGCATCATCCGGGCGGTGGGAACGGGCGTTACGATCTGGACCGCCATCGAGGTCGTCACACTATGGGCTTTCGCCAACAACTACGTTCCCATGGCGAACTTCCACGACGATCCGCTTTGGCTGGCAACGATCGTCCTTCTGGTCCCCGTCTTTCATGAAGCGTATTTCTTCGCGATCCATCGGGCTCTTCACATCCCGTTTCTCTACAAGATGGTTCACTCCGTGCACCATAACTCGGTGAACCCTTCGCCGTGGTCGTCGCTGGCGATGCATCCGATCGAGCATCTGTTCTTCTTCGGCGAGGCGCTCATCCACCTGGTCATCTTCTCTCACCCGCTGGTCGCGATCTACAATCTGCATTCGCTGGCGTTCGGCGCGGTCGTTGGGCATGTCGGGTTCGACAAGATCGAAACCGGTGAGGATAGCGGCATCGACACGCATGCCTATGCTCACTACCTCCATCACAAATACTTCGAAGTGAATTATGCAGATGGGCTCATCCCCTTCGACCAGTGGTTCGGTACCTGGCACGACGGCACCAAGGCCGGCGAGGAAGCGATGAACGCCCGCTGGAGGAAGAAGATGGAGCGTGAGAACGCCCGCAAGGCCCGACAGGGAGAAAACGCATGACGCGCCCGCTGACAGTCGCCGATCTCTCGGCCCTGAAAGGCAAGCGCCAGTTTCTCACCATGCACGTGGATAGTCCCTCGGAAGCCGCAGCCGCGTCAGAGGCGGGCATAGAGATGTTTACCTGCGAGGTGGGGGAAAACCTCCGGAAGATCCGCGCGGCGGCTCCGAACACGTTCATACAGGCCGCTCACGCGCAGGGAACCGTTCACGACGAGTCCAGCGCCATCCGGGAGGGTTTTCGAGCACTCGAACTCGGAGCGAGCTGCGTCTACTTCGCCGGGTCCCTCCGACTGGTCGAGGCCATGGCAAAGGAAGGGATACCCGTGAGTGGCCATGTCGGACTGGTCCCAAGGTGGGCGACGTGGACAAACTACCGGGCAGTTGGCAAGACGCCGGAAGAGGCCGTGTCCGTGTTCCGGAAGGTCAAGGATTACGAGCAAGCGGGTGCCTGGGCCGTCGAGATGGAAATCGTTCCGGTATCGATTGCCGAATGGATTACACGGTCAACGCCGCTGATCACGCTCGGGATGGGTTGTGGATCCGTCTGCGACGCGCAGTATCTCTTTTCCTGTGATGTGCTCGGCACCGGAACAGGCCGCATGCCAAGGCACGGAAAACAGTACGCCGACCTCGCTTCCGAGGAGGCAAGGCTGCAGCAGATCCGGGTGGATGCGTTTCGTAATTTCGCAGACGACGTCCGATCGGGCGGCTACCCCGATCACCGCCATGAGGTTCACGTCGATGAGGATGTCCTGGAGTCTGCCAGGAAGCTCATCCGGTCTGCGTGACCATCCGCGTGGCGAGGGCGTCGTTCAACGCGCGAGGCAGACCTGCTAGCGATAGCGATCCTCGCGTTTGATGACGAAGCGGTTTCGATCAAAAAGCAAGACAGACGAACTCGTGTGAGGGTCAGGGCCGCGCCTGACCTGCTGGCGCGGTTGGGGAAAGTAAAGCGGGAGAAGCGGCAGCGCGTTCTTGCGGAATCATTCGGCCAGAAGTGGAATTCCAGCCGGTTCACCTCACAGAAGCGAATCAACGATATCTGTCGCGAAGCAAAGAATGCCGAAACTTCAGAATGCTGGTCTTGTTGTAAAAGCGCGTTGGTAAAAATGCGCTAAGTAGTTGTTTTGGTGGGTGATCACGGGCTCGAACCGTGGACCCGCTGATTAAGAGTCAGCTGCTCTACCAACTGAGCTAATCACCCATCCGCGACCGCTTCAGCGGTCTGGAGGGGCGTATAATGGCGTTCGGGGAGCTTGTCCACCCACCCCTCGAAAATTTCTTTGCAGAAGCGAAGATTTTTTCGCAGCCGCTCCCTCGGGGTCAGATTTCCAGCGTTCCCGAAGCGAGCTTGACCGCCTGGCCGCCGATCCTGGCTCCCGCAATCTCGCCGCCGTCGACATCGAGATGAAGATGGATGAAGGACGGCCTGCCCATTTCCACCCCCTGCTCGATCAGCAAGGGATGGCGCCCGTCGATCAGCCTGTCGAAGAAATGAATGGCGCCGGACATTGCCGCGACGGCAGACCCCGTCGCAGGATCCTCGCTGGTCCCCAGGTCGGGCGAAAACATGCGGGTGTGGAACTTCGCAGTGTGGTTCACCCCGCCGCGACAGTAAAGGTACGCCGCCGCCAGCCGTCCCTCGGCGAATGGCACGCAACGCTCCCAGAGCACCGGGTCGAACTCCACCTCCCCCACGGCTGCAAGATCGTGGAGCGGCACGAGAACGAACGAAACGCCGGCGCTCCACAGAGACGGAACGTGATTCTCGAAACCGATATAGGACACCTTGATCCCCAGGGCATCGGCGATCGCCTGCCGGTCGAGCGCCGCGTCGAGGCGCACGGATTTACGCGGCAGGTCGAACTCGGCGAAGGAGGCGCCCTCCCCATTGATCTTCACCGCGCAACGCACCGGACCGACGTTTTCGTCAAGCACGCTGACCAGGTCGATCGGGCCGGTCGCCGTCTCGTTTTCTGCCTCCGCAATGGCGATCGCCGCGCCGACGGTCGGATGGCCGGCGAAGGGCAGCTCGGAGACCGGCGTGAAAATCCTGAGCCGGGCGGTGTGCGCGGGCCTGGACGGCGCACATACGAAAACGGTTTCGGAAAGATTGAATTCCCGGGCAATCGCTTGCATCGCCTGGTCAGAGAGGCCATCTCCCCGAAGACCACAGCGAGCGGATTCCCCGCCAGCTTCGTGGCTGTGAAGACGTCGTAAATGGCATAGCGACGTGCCAAGGGTCTCTCCTCTGCTACGCTTTTCCAGAGCCGCAAACTGCACGAGGCAACTGGACGCGGCAAGCGCAAATCAGCCTTTTTCCCGTGCAAAAAACCAGTCGAGGACGGGAGGCATGAAGGGCATGTAGCTGTGCGCCGACGCGTCCGGCCCGAATATCGCGACCGCCCCTTCGATCTCGGGCTCTGGCTCGGAAGCGACATGGGCTGCGATGCGTTCCATCAGTTCCGCCGCGCTCGCGGCCATCCGGAATATGCGGACGACCGTGAAGACGCGATCGATGTGAAGCGCGTAGTAGCCGCCCTCCGCCTCGGCGGCGGCAAGGTCGAGCCCCGTCTCCTCCTTGACCTCGCGGCGCATGTTGAGATCGATGTCGGCCCGCCCATCGAGAACATCGCCGCAGTCCAGGGACCCGGCCGCACAATAGACCTTCCCGGCATTGACGGTGTGGCGCCCCATGCTGACGGCGATGATGCCGCCATCGGCGGAAACGATCAGCGGAAGCCCGAACAGGTGATAGCCACTGTCAACGGAGCGCGACTTGCGCCACCAGAGAAAGGTCGAGAACGGCACCATGTGCCCGCTGGCGGAGAGGCTTTCCCCGACAATGGAGACCTCACGTTGGAAGAGGATCTGCCCGTCGAAGAGGGCCGGATTGGCGGCAGTCTCCACAAGCCAGTTGGCCGCGGCATTCGACGCCTCGCGAAGATGGTATGGGTGAGGCACGCTGCTCACCCGCAGGTCTGGGCGAGATATCGGGAAGACCACGCCTTCGGGCGGCCATTCGGCTCTGCTCATGTCAGGTACCTCTCCGTCATACGTCCAGCGTCATCACGACCGGGCAGTGGTCGGAAGCCTTGGGTCGATCCCAGCCGATGCGCGGGTAGCGCTCCACCTCCTGTCCTGGCGGAAAGATCGTTCTGTAGGGCTGCCCGCCGCGGATGATTTCCGGGATGCGCTCGGCATTGCGCTGCGCGAGTCGCGGCGACAGCAGTATATAGTCGAGCTGGCAGAGATGGCGCTCCTGCGGACCCCGACTGTGGTAGAGCGTCCATTGGTCGTCCACGGGACGCCGTTCGACCACATTGGTGGCGAAACCGTCCCGCGTGAATACGTCGAGGCAACTCCTCTCCTCCGAGGCGGGCGTGAAGCTGTAGCCATTCTTCCGGTCACCCTCGATAACCAGCTTGTTCTGGTAGTCGTTCATGTCGCCGCAGATGGCGAAACTCTTGTTGGCCGTTCGCCCGGCACCGAACCGGCCCTCGATGATGCGGCGGACGGCGGAAGCTTCCGCGACGCGAAGCGGCATGGTGGACTGCCTGCCGTCGAGCCCGTTGCGCCCCGGCCCCATCGACTTGAAGTGGACCACGTAGAGCGTCAGCGGCCGGCCTGCGATCCTGAGGTCCAGTTCGAGGCAGTCCCGCTTGAAGATCCGGTCGTCAGGATTGGTTCCCTCCGGCATGTCGTTGGTGAACAGGTCGAGGTCCCGATAGGTCAGCGACGCGTGGCTCCGCACGTCGACGCACACGATCGGCTGGCCGTCCCGGGTCTGCTCGCGCATCAAAACAGCGACATCGATGCCGCGCGTGTCGTTGCCCTCGATCAGATACTTCTGGCGGTAGCCGTTGCCGACCATGCGGAAAAGATAGCCATACTCGAAGGCCTCGAGCGCCGACATGTTGTCGGCCTCCTGGAGGCAGATGATGTCGGCGTCGGTATCGGCGATCGCGAGCGCCGTCTGCTGGCGCGTATCGTCCGTATGGGCGATTGTTCGCGCTTCCTCCAGCCTCTGGTACTCCGCCTCGCTGCGGATGTCGAAAAGCCTCAGCACCCGATCCTGCTTCAGCTGGTTGCGGAAACCCGTGAAATCGAACCGGGTCATGAGATTTTCGATATTGAAAGTGGCAAGGCGAAGCGACATCTGGAAAACCTGTTTTCGGCGCAGGAGTTTAGCCAGCAGGCGAAGGAAGGAAAGCCCATTTTGCGGGGCCAGCGCCAAAGCCCGGACGCCCGATTGCTCCGACGAGGCACGCATCTTGCTTTCTCCGACCCCGGGAGACAAAACCATGGGGACAGAAATGCAACCGACAACAGTGACCACTCCGGAAGGCAACACGCTCTTCCCGATCGTTCTTTCCATCGTCGCCGCCGCCGCGACGGGCGTGCTCTGGGCCTACGCCAATCCGATCCAGCTCGTACCAGGCGTGATCCAGTGGCGGATCTTCGCCTTTCTCCCGCCGCTGATCGGCATTCTTCTCGGCTGGCGAAGCGGCTTCATCTGCGGATACCTCGGCACGATCGTCTGGTCGCTGCTCGCCGGCACCTTCATTCCTGCCCATTCCCTGATCGTCGACGGCATCATGGTCGGCCTGACGGGTCTGGTGCCCGGGCTGCTCTTCGATCCGACCAAGACGACGTTCGACCGCACAACGCTGATCAAAATTGCAGCAACCTGCCTCATTGTTGGCCTCGTCATGGTTGCAGCAGTCTCCGCCAGCCTCGCCTATCTCGGCATCTTCCCGTTCTGGTGGGCCGTCATGTATCTCGGGCTCTCCGACATCGTCCCGATGATCATCGGCACGCCCCTTCTGGTAATTCCGGCGCTGAAGATCCTCAAGAGCGCTCATCCGGCCGGCTTCACGCGGTTCTAGACCAAGACTGTAGTGCAAAGTGCTTGAAGTAAAAGACATAGCGGTAGGCTTCGGCGAAACGGGACGCGTGCTCGCCGGGGCCTGCCTGACACTTTCCGAGGGACAGAGGCTGTTGGTGTGCGGCGCCGCGGGCAGCGGCAAGTCCACCCTTCTCAACGTCGCAGCCGGCATCATTCCTCGCCTGATCACTCCGCCGCGCTTCGGCGGCACCATGACGCTGTACGGCCGGCCGATGGGCGTCTACAGCAAGGATGCCCTCTTCACCACGATCAGCATCGTCTCGCAAAACATCGAGGACCAGCTGTGGGATCTGAATGTCGAGGACCTCATAGCCTTCCCGCTGGAAAATCGTGGCCTCGACAAGCGCGCAACCAGGGACCGCCTGCAGGTTCTCCTCTCGGAAATGGAACTGGACGCCCTGAGGGGCCGGCGCGTTCTGAAACTTTCCGGCGGCGAGCGTCGGATGGTTGCTATCGCCGCCGCCCTTGCTGCCTCGCCCAAGCTCCTCGTTCTCGACGAGCCGACGACCGGCCTCGATCCTGCCGCCCGCCTGCGGCTGGTGCGCATCCTCAACAAGCTCACGCCCGAAATTCCCGCCCTCCTCGCCTCGGAGCAGGATCCCGCCTCGCTGAGAGATACGATCGACAGCGTCACGCTGCTGAACGGCGGCAAGCTCACGCACACCGTGGCAGCGCAAGACATCATGCCTCTGTCTGCGCCATGGCTCGATGCGGGGATCCTGCCGCCGAGCCGGCAGAGAAGCGCACGCAGAGATGGCGCACCGGGCGAAACGCTCCTGTCCGTTTCAAACCTCAGGACGAAGCTTGCCCGCCCCGATGGGCGTCCGGTCCTTGAAGAGGTCGCCTTTGCGATCCGTGCCGGCGAGACGGTCGCTCTGATCGGCCGCAACGGTGCCGGCAAAACGACCCTCTTCCAGGCGATCCTCGGGCTGGTGAAGGTTGCAGAAGGGGCGATCACCATTGGCAGGGAGCGCGCGGACGGCTGGACGGCGGCGCGCCGCGCCCGGTCGATCGCATACCTGCCGCAGAACATGCGGCGCATCCTGTTCAACATGTCCGTGCTCGAGGAGGTGGTGTTCGCGATCACCGCATCGACGGGAACGACGAACGACCAGGCTGTCCTTTCGCGCGCCACGGCCGCGCTCGCGAAATACGGGCTGGCTCATCTCGCGCAGAGCAATCCCTTCGCGCTCTCCGCACGCCAGCAGGCGCTTCTCGGGCTTGCCTGCGCGGATGCGGCCGAGACGCTGGTCGCAATCCTCGACGAACCGCTTCTCGCCCGCGACGTCCATGGACGAAAGATGCTCGATCTCTTCCTGGACACCATGCGGTCGCGTGGCCGCGCCGTGCTGCTGATCTCCCACGATCTCGAACTGGTCGACGACGTGGCGTCGCGAACGCTTATCCTCGACGGTGGCCGCATCACCTTTGACGGAACGCTGGAAAGCGGGTGGACGAGCAGCGCCTTCCACGGGCTCGGCTGGCCCGCTCCCTATCAGCTCGCCACGGGAGAGGTCGCATGAACCGGCTATTCGACCTCAATTTCTTTCTCAAGCTGATCGCGGCCTTCCTCGTCATGCTGGTCGCCTGGCTGATGCCGGACTGGCGCTTCGGCATCGCGCTGGCGGTGGCGGTTGTCGGTTTCCTGTGCGTTGTCCGCACTCCGGGACTGCGCGCCTATCTGAAGGGCGCACTGCTTCTCACCCTCCTTGTCATGACGAGCTGGATCGTCAATCTGCTGCTGCAGGGCCTGCCCCTTGTGGAGGCACTGCCGATCGCCTCGGCGATGGCTGCCCGGCTGGTGACGACCACCGCGGCCTTCTATTTCGTCATGGAAACCAGCACGCCGGGCTCCATCCTTGCCGCCTGCAGCGCGCTCCGCCTGCCACCCATCGCCACACTCGTGCTGTCGCTGACGTTCGGCATCATCCCGATGCTGCGCGAGGACTTCGAACGTATTGCCGATGCGCAGCGTGCACGCGGCATGGAAATAGATGACGTGCCGCTCCCGACCCGGCTGCGCTATGCACTTGCGCGCGGCATGCCGATGCTCGTTCAGGCGATCCGCATGGCCCACGCCATCTCGCTCTCGCTGGCGATCTACGGCTTCGACCTCAAGCGAAAGCGAACAACATGGCGCAATGTCGGCCTGCTCGTCGAACCGCGCCTCATACCGAAGGACAAGACTGAATGACCAATGAACCGTTGGAGACGCCGCTGACCGGAGAGTTCTGGCCGGTCGATGTGGCTGGCCTCGAAGTCAAGCTGCCGATCGTCGCGATCAAGCCCGACTTCGCCATCTCGCTGATGATGGTCATCGATCTCGGGGTGAAGTTCGGAGAGCATATAGGCAAGGAACTCGCCAGGAAGCTGGCGCCGCTCGAGCCCGACGTCATTGTCGGCGCGGCCACCCTCGGAATTCCGGTTGCGATCGAGGTTTCCCGCGCCCTGGGCCTCGACAACTACGTCATCCTGCAGAAATCGCCGAAGATCCATCTCGGTGACGCCATGGTGCAGCGCATTTCCTCGATCACCTCCAAGGGTGAGCAGCGCCTGCTGCTGGACAGGCAAGCCATTCCGCTTCTCGAGGGCAAGCGGGTCGTCGTCGTGGACGACGTCGTCGCCTCCGGCTCTAGTCTCAAGGGCTCCGTCGAGCTCGTCCGCAGTGCCGGCGGCAATGTCGTCGGCATCGGCGTGATCCTCACGGAAGCGCGCGACTGGCAGGAGACCCTTGGCGAGGACAGCGCGCTGGTCCATGGCCTTGCACATATTCCGCAATTCACACCCGGCGAAGGCGGCTGGCAACCGATTCCGGAAACGTTCCTCTGAAGGCAGGATACCGCCGGCTGAACCTATTCAGGAGGGGCGCGTTTCGACACGCCCCTGTCTCTGATCCACTACCTTCCGGTTGAAGGCGCGAAGAAGCCGCTTGTCGGGGGAGACGGAACTCACCATGATGCGCCCCCGCGTCAGGGGTTTTTCGCCGGTCGCCTGCACCGGCTCATGAGGAGGAAATTGCAATGGAATACCGGCTGCTCGGCCGCTCGGGCCTGAAGATCTCGACCCTTACCATGGGCACGATGACGATTGGCGGCGGCGGCAAGTTCGCCCAGGTGGGTTCGGTCGGGCTTGAGGATGCGCGCCGCTACGTTTCCATGTGCATCGACGCCGGCGTAAATCTCATCGATACCGCCAACATCTACTCGAACGGAGCCTCCGAGGAGATCATCGGCGACGTTCTTGGCGGCAAGCGGCCTGGAGGTGTTCTGGTCGCCACCAAGGCACGCTTCTCGATGGGCAAGGGACCGAACGATGGCGGCCTCTCCCGCCATCACCTCATTCACGAGTGCGAAGCGAGCCTCAGGCGGCTGAAAACCGATGTCATCGACCTCTACCAGGTGCACGAGTGGGACGGACAGACGCCCCTCGAGGAAACGATGGAAGCGCTCGACACGCTGGTGAAGCAGGGAAAGGTCCGCTACGTCGGCTGCTCCAACTATTCGGGCTGGCATATCATGAAGGCGCTCGGCATCAGCGCCGCCGAGCACCGCCAGCGCTTCGTCAGCCAGCAGATCCACTATACGCTGGAAGCGCGCGAGGCTGAGTACGAACTGCTGCCAATATCGATAGATCAGGGCCTCGGCGTTCTGGTCTGGAGCCCGCTCGCCGGCGGGCTGCTCTCCGGCAAGCATCGCCGCGACACTCTGACGCCGGAAGGCTCGCGCCAGCTCGCCGGCTGGAACGAGCCGCCGATCCGCGACGAGAATCGTTTGTGGAATATCGTCGACGTGCTGGTCGAGATTGGCAAGGAACGCGGCGTGTCGGCCGCGCAGGTAGCGCTCGCCTGGCTCATCGGGCGGAAGGCCGTGACCTCGGTCATCGTGGGCGGTCGGACAGAAGCGCAGTTCAGGGACAATCTCGCCGCTGCCGACCTTGTGCTGTCCGAAGAGGAGCGCCGGCGCCTGGACGACGTCAGCCTGCCGCCGGTCATCTATCCTTACTGGCACCAGCTGTGGACGGCGAACGACCGGCTCGGCGAGGCCGACCTTTCGCTGCTCGGTCCACACCTCGGCAAATGAGAAGCGCCGCCGCGCCCTGAGAATTCGTCACAGGGTGGTCAGCAGCAGGCTCGTCTCGGACTTCGATACGCCATCCATCGAACGGATATGGCGGAGAACCCTGTCGAATTCGACGAGGTTTTCCGCCTCGATCTCGGCAACGAGGTCCCAGGAACCATTCGTCGTATGCAGCGCACGGATCTCCCGGACACCGCGCAGGTTCCCGATGACGGAGACGGTCTTCTGCCCGGTGATCTCGATGAGCGTGATCGCGCGCACCGCGTGCGGATCGTCGGATGCGGCCACGCGCACTGTAAAACCGGTGATCACACCGTCCTGCGTCAGACGGTCTATTCTGTTCTGAATGGTTCCCCGCGACACTTTGAGCATTGCCGAGAGCTTCGATACAGAGGCCCGTCCGTCCGTGCGCAGCGCCGCCAGAAGGCGTTTGTCGATCGTATCCATCATCCCTGCCATTTTGTCAGCCATGCCTATCAATTTGCGCACCTTATCGCGCATTTTCCCAAATTGTTGACATTTCGCATGATTGCGTCCTCCGCTAGCGTCCTTGCCGGTACGCGGTTACGGACTTGCCGCACAGCATGAGCAGAAGGGTTACCAATGGCGAGCACCGCATCGAACGAGAACAGGGTATCCGCCTCCCGGACAAGCGAACTGGCGCTTGAGATGACCCGCTGGCCGAGCGTGAGCGGCACGCCCGGCGAAGCCGAATTTTCCGAGAGGCTGCACGCACTGCTGGCGCAAACGCCCTATTTTCAGGACCACCCCGACCAGCTCCTGACCTTCGACAGCCACGGGGATCCGATGACGCGCAATGTCGCGGCGCTGGTCAGAGGCTGCGGCCGGGAGACGATCGTTCTGGCGGGCCATTTCGACACCGTCTCCATCGACAACTACGGCACGCTGGCGCCACTGGCCATCGAACCGGAAGGCCTGACCAAGGCGCTCGTCGCCGAGCTTTCGGCCCGCCCGCGTAATCCCGCGGAGGAGAAGGCACTTGCCGACCTCCTCGGCGGCGACTTCATTGCCGGTCGCGGACTGCTCGACATGAAAAGCGGGCTTGCAGCAGGCATCGCCGCCATGGAGCGTTTCGCCGCCCTGCCCGCGCCCGTGGGCAATATCCTCTTCATTGCGACGCCCGACGAGGAGGTCCTGTCTCGCGGCATGCGAAGCGTTCGGGACGCCCTGCCCGCACTCGCGGAGCGTTTCGGGCTGGATATCGTCGGCGGCATTAATCTCGATGCGTCGAGCTGCGAGCGTAATGGTGAGGAGGGCCGCGCCGTCTATCTGGGCTCGGTCGGGAAGTTCCTTCCCTTCGCCTTCGTGGTCGGCCGTCCGACTCATGCCGGCTATCCGTTCGACGGGATCAGCGCCCACCGGATTGCCGCGGAAATCGTTCGTGCCATAGACACCAACCCGGCCCTTTGCGACGAGGCCTTCGGCGAGACCTCGCCGGCACCCGTCGTTCTCGAGGTGAAGGACCTGCGCGAGAGCTACGACGTCACGACCCCGGACAGGGTCTGGCTTGCCTGCAACTGGCTCACGCACCGGAGGACCGCCGCCGGGCTGTTCGAGGAGTTCGCGGCAATCGTTGGCAACGCCATGGCCGCGGCGCTTGGCGCTCAGGCGGAGAACCGCAGCAAGTCCACCGGAGACTCAGCCCCTTCCCATGCGCCGGCCGGCCGCGTGCTCGCCTACAGCGAGCTGGTTGCGATCGCCAGGGAGCGAGGCGGCGAGACGGCGATCGAACGCGTTCGAAATATCGAGCGCACTCTTTCCGGCGGCGACAATCCGCTCGCCATCACGCGCGAAATCGTCTCGGCCATGGTGACGGAGGCAGGCATCGTGGGCCCGGCGGTCATCGTGGGGCTGAGCAGCCTGCACTATCCTCTCGTGCATCTTGACCGGCAGGGTGCAGCCGGCCGAGCGATGCAGGAGATCCTTGCCTCGGTGATGGAGCGGGTCGCCGCCCGCCACGACACGACGATAAAGTTCAAGCAGATCTTCGCCGGAATCTCCGACATGAGCTTCTTCGGCCATGCGCCGGACGCATCGGAAACGGACGTACTGGCGGTCAACACACCGGCAGCCGTGTTCTCCGACACGCCGCCGGCGGGAAGCCTCTCCTTCCCCGTCGTCAACATCGGCCCGTGGGGCCGCGACTATCACCAGAAATGGGAGCGCGTTCACGCCCCTTACACTTTCACCGTACTGCCTGACCTCGTCTTCGAGGCGGCGGTCGCCTGCCTTCAGGCCCTGCGCGCGAGATAAAAAAATCTCCCGAAGGCGAGGAGCGCTTTCGGGAGACTTGCATCAGATGTTGGCTGCGAAGCTGGGAGACGCCTCAGGCCTTCGGCATCTCTTCCGCGATCAGTGCGCCGAGGCGCGCGATGCCCTCGTCGATCATCTTGTCGTTTGCGCAGGAGAAGCTCATGCGGAAGGTGTTCTCGCCCGTGCCATCCGCGTGGAATGCGCGACCGGGGACGAAGGCCACCTTCTTCGTGGCGATTGCCTTCGCCAGGAGATCGGCGCCGTCCATGCCCTTCGGCAGGGTCACCCAGATGAACATGCCGCCCTCCGGCTTCGTCCAGCTCGTGCCCTTGGGCATGTACTTTTCGAGCGCGGCCAGCATGCAGTCGCGGCGATAGCTGTAGGCCTTCTTGATCTTGGCGACCTGGGCATCGAAGCCGCGGCTTGCGACATGGGCGATGGCCATCTGGTTGATGGTCGAGGAATGCAGGTCTGCCGCCTGCTTCATCAGCACGAGTTTGCGGATGACGGGGGCATTCGCGACGATGAAGCCGACGCGCAAACCCGGAGCCAGCGTCTTGGAGAAGCTGCCGCAATAGATGGTGCGCGTGTCGTCGATGTTGCCCTTGCGCTCGATCTCGAGTGCGAGGATCGGAGGGATGGCCTCTCCGTCGTAACGCAGCGACTGATAGGCGGCATCCTCGATGAGCGCGATATCGAGCTCGTCGACGAGGTCGATGAGCTTTTCACGCTCGGCCCGATGCACGGTCTCGCCGGTAGGGTTGGCGAAGTCGGCCGAGAGATAGGCGAACTTGACTTGTCCTCCGGCCTCTGCCGCCGTCTGCCTGTGGGCTTCCGGTGTCCGGTTGCCGCCGGGAGTGAGCTGGTCGTAGTTCGGCTCGTAGGCGTTGAAGGCCTGAAGGGCGCCCAGATAGGTCGGCCAGGTAACGAGAGCGGTGTCTTTCGGCGAGAGGAAGAGCTTGCCGAGATAGTCGAGGCCCTGTTGCGAACCGGAAACTATGAAGACGTTATCGAGACCGCAGGGTACGCCGAGCTTGCCCATCTCGCCCGCGATCCATTCGCGCAGCGGCGCATAGCCTTCGCTTACGGAGTACTGGAGTGCCGAATTCACCGCAGCGCTGGAGAAAATGTCGGCATAGGCCGCCTTGAATTCCTGGTCCGGAAACAGGGCCGGATCCGGAATGCCGCCGGCAAAGGAGATGATGTCCGGGCGGTCGAGCAGCTTGAGAAGTTCGCGGATGTCGGACGCCTTCATGCGCGAAGAACGCGTCGCAAAGATCTTTTCCCAATTCAACATGGGGTTTCCTCGTAATTTTTTGTCGCGGGGCGACCAAATCACGCAACAAACAATATGTCAACAATGCTGACCTATCTGGTGCGATTATTCTTGGTTCGCAGCGTGGCAGCCGCCCTTCCCGGAAGCTTTGAGAACGTTCGCGGTCAGGCGTCAAGCTCTTTTCAGGAATGGTGCCTGAACGGCGCAAGAGTAGTCCGCGCGCCACCGCACGGCCTGATACTGATGGTTGAAAGTGTGACTTGCAGGGGTGAGAGGGAGAACGCGAAGCGGCTGGATGACAGGGGCCTTGCAAGGCCGCACGCCGGAGCCTGCACCCGGGGAACCATGACAGTTCGCGCAAAGGTCGATCGGAGGACTGGTCCTCGCCGCCTTCAGTTGAACTAGCTGAGCTGGCGCCTTGCTACTTGGCGTGGCGGTCGTACCAACTGCACAGCGCGAGGCAGATGATCCCCCCGAGAATGAAGAGATCGAGCACGGCGAAGTAGTTCAGAACCGTCGTCATCACACTATCCTCCCGATTGTGGAACGAGACGATGATGATTTTGTTCCTCTTTTGGAAATGATGCAACTGTCGATTGGCATCGTCGTGCAAACCGGAGGAGGACGGCCCGGTCGCCGCGCAGAAAAAGAAAACCGGGCAGTCTCCCGCCCGGTTCCCGTTGATGGATGGACGCTGGCCCTGGGCCAGCGCCGATCGATTAGTTGACCGACTTGTCGACCAGCTTGTTCTTGCCGATCCACGGCATCATGCCGCGGAGCTTCGCGCCGACTTCCTCGATCTGGTGCGAGTCGTTGTTGCGGCGGATGCCCTTGAAGCGTGCGCCGCCGGCCTTCCATTCCTGCATCCACTCGGAGGTGAACTTGCCGGTCTGGATGTCCTTGAGGACGCGCTTCATCTCTTCCTTGGTTTCAGCCGTGATGATGCGCGGACCGGTTACGTATTCGCCCCACTCGGCCGTGTTGGAGATCGAGTAGTTCATGTTGGCGATGCCGCCTTCATAGATCAGGTCGACGATCAGCTTCACTTCGTGCAGGCACTCGAAATAGGCCATTTCCGGTGCGTAACCGGCTTCGACCAGCGTCTCGAAACCAGCGCGGATGAGCTCGACGAGACCGCCGCAGAGCACGACCTGCTCGCCGAAGAGGTCGGTTTCGCACTCTTCCTTGAAGTTGGTCTCGATGATGCCCGAACGGCCGCCGCCGACGCCGCAGGCGTAGGAGAGCGCGAGGTCAAGGGCGTTGCCCGAGGCATTCTGGTGAACTGCAACGAGGCAGGGAACGCCGCCGCCCTTCTGGTATTCGCCGCGAACCGTGTGGCCCGGGCCCTTCGGTGCGATCATGACGACGTCTACGGAAGCCTTCGGCTCGATCAGGCCGAAGTGGACGTTGAGGCCGTGCGCGAAGGCAATCGCGGCACCGTCACGGATGTTGCCGGCGATGTCGGCCTTGTAGATGTCGGCCTGAAGTTCGTCCGGCGTCGCCATCATGAGCAGGTCGGCCCACTTTGCGGCATCCGCAACGGTCATGACCTTGAAGCCGTCGGCTTCAGCCTTCTTGACGGTCGGCGAACCGGCCTTGAGAGCGATCGCTACGTTCTTTGCGCCGGAATCCTTGAGGTTCAGCGCATGGGCACGGCCCTGGGAGCCGTAGCCGACGATGACGACGTTCTTCGACTTGATCAGGTTGAGATCGGCATCACGATCGTAATAGACACGCATTTGGAGTTTCCTTCCCTTGGGTCGCGTTTCCTCGGCAGGCGTTTTACGCCCCTGCCCCGACGTTTTCCACACCGTAAAGAGCGAGAAAGGACGCAACCGCCCGTTCCGCCCGTCCGGCGAATTCTTTCTTCATCGGCGTCATGTCATCACCGAGGAGCATCCTGAGATGCAAATCGGAAACGACGAGGCCGTAGAGCGTTCCGTAGGCTTCTTCCGCATCCTCGAAGAGGAGAAGCCCCGCCTCACGCCCCGCGTTGAGCAGGGTTGCCGCGCGTCGCCCTATCTGGCGCCGGCCGCGCTCCTGCAGCATGTGGCCAAGCTTCGAGCCTTCCCGGCTTGCCTGCCCGATCGCCAGCCGGTTGAGCGCGAGCGAGACGTCGCCGGACAGAACCCCGAGCAGATCGTGCGAAAAGGCGACGAGATGCCTGCGCAGGCTCTCGCTCGTCAACGCCTTCGCATCGACCTCGACCGTGCGGACCTTGCCCGCCTGGTATGCGATCATCGCGGACAGCAATCCGTCCCGATCACCGAACCACTTATAAAGACTCTCCTTGGAGCAGTTGGCAGCACGGGCCACCCCGGCCGTCGTCAGGGCCTTTTCGCCCCCCTCGACCAGCAGCATGAGCGCGCACTCGAGAACGTCGCCCTGACGTGTCGTCAAGGTGCCCTTCGTGTCTCCGTCTCTGCTCCGCTCTAGAGCCTGCACCAAACCAACTCCCCCTGCAGTACCGTACGGTACGGTTCGGCAATAAACCAAGCCTGCTGTCGGGTCAATGGGGTTGTCGGTGAAACTTCTGACGACACGACGGGCTCTGCGACATTGTGAATCGGTCATGAATCGATTCCCGCGAAGAAAGCCCCCGCAGCACAAACCGGTGCTGGCGGGAGGGGCAGGAACGCAAGATTGAGGCAATCAGCTATGCCGCTGAAAAGAGAAGAAAATTCCGAAAACTCGCAACAAAGTTCACCTTTGCGCGAAATTTTGCTTCCACTCTCGGCATTTGCAAATAAAATCGATCAAGTAAGTTGTCACATTGAAACATAGCGTTCCCACAGGCATTGAATACGGCTGACATTTTAGGAGTACGAAGCCCAACGCCCTTACGCCAAGGAGACAGAAAATGATGAATTTCCTGCCAGACCTTCACGAAGGACATGCTCCAATCACCCTCCAACACCTCTTCCGCGACGCCATCTATGCGTTCGACGATTGGGAAGATGGCACGCCCGAACCGGCCGTCATGCATCAAGGCACCCTGGTTCCGATAACGGTCGTGTTCGAATCCATGCGCGGCTGCACCGATATCGTGCCTCAGACGGTTCTGGTTGCTGTCACCGAGCGCCTGACCAAGCCCTGGGACGGCGACGGCCCTCTCGATGCAATGACATTCTCGACCGCGGCCCGCATCATGGGCGTGCTGATCCGCAAGCGGAAGCTTCACGGGACCGAGGCAGTTAACACTTTCGTCGAACACGCGTCCGCCAAGCGCCCGCCCCTCCACTGAGGGGCCTCGCTGTTCCTGGACAAGACACGTAGCCATCTTCCCGCTCTGGGCGGGGAGATGACCGGTTTTTCAGGCAATCGCCCCCGCGGTAATCCGTATGGTGGAGCGGCTGAATCCCGGAGGACATGGCCCGGAGAGGCGCCCTGCCCGTCGAGAAAGTCTCCCCGGCTTCTTGACTTCTCCGTGGGACCAATTATTTGAAGGGCATCGAGATTTGAACGTTGACTTCTGCTTTTGCGCTTTTAGCGCAGTTTGACGAACTTCCCCTTCAAATTCGACCAAAAGCGGTAGACGGCGAAGTAGCCGTCTATCTGATTGATCAGACGGAGAAGAAGAAAGGTTTCGTCATGGCAACTGGTACTGTCAAGTGGTTCAACACGACCAAGGGTTACGGCTTCATCGCACCCGATAGCGGCGAGCCCGACGTGTTCGTCCACATCTCGGCTGTCCAGCGCGCTGGTTTGAACGGCCTCGACGAAGGTCAGAAGGTTAGCTACGAACTCGTACGCGACCGTAAGTCTGGCAAGATGTCGGCCGATCAGCTCGCTGCAGCTTGATGGCAAGTTCCCGCCGTTGACCACGGATGTACCGGCAGCGGCTAGGGAATGAAGGGAAGGTCGGGCTTTGTCCGGCCTTTTTTCTTGCGCGCTTTTCGCCTGGCCCCAACAGGCTCATCGCGCGTGATCGAGTGGCAGCCCCTTGCCGCTTTTGAGCACTTCCATGGAAATGGACGCCGACACGTCGAACAGCTCCACCTTCCGCACAATCTGCTTGTAGATGACGTCGTAGTGCTCCACCCGGGGCAGCACGACCTTCAGGATGTAGTCATAGTTGCCCGTGAGCCTGTGCGCTTCCACGATCTCGGCAATGTCACCGATTGCGCGTCGGAACGATTCGATCCACTCGTCCGAATGATGGGCCGTCTTGATCAGGGCAAAGACCGTCGTCGGCACGCCCATCTTTCCCCGATCGAGCACTGCCACCCTACCCTGCACATACCCGCCTTCCTCCAGCCGCTGGATACGGCGGGCGCAAGCCGAAAGGGATAGATTGACCCGGTCGGCCATTTCGCCGATCGAAAGGCCGGCATCCTCCTGCAACAGGCCCAGAAGCCTGCGATCCCGATCGTCTATCGTCATTGCTCTCCTCCCGCGCGCTCCGTGCTGCGCTCCGCAACCTTAGCGCAGTATCGCACATTTGCGCGAATATTTCGCGCCAATGTCAAATATTTCGGGATTTATTCGTGCGGACACCGCAAATCCTGCGCATGAATGCAAACAACGATCGCGGCCTCTCCTGCATATTGGATCCAGTTGAAACAGGGAACTTGCCTATGAAAAAGATCGGCCTCATCGGCGGCATGAGCTTCGAAAGCTCCGCCGTCTACTACCGTCAGATCAACGAAGCCGTGCGCGACTGCCGGGGCAGCCTGCACTCCGCCGAGGTCATGCTTCACTCGGTGGACTTCCAGGGCATTGTCGATTTGCAGAAGGCCGGCGCATGGGAGAAAGCGGCTGACAGGCTTGCCGAGGTCGCGGTGAACCTTGAACGGGCAGGCGCCGATTGCGTGCTGATCTGCACGAACACCATGCACCTCGTCGCCGAGCATGTTCAATCCGCCATCGGCGTCCCTCTCATCCACGTGATCGACGAAACCGCGAGAGCGATCCGCGCCGCCGGCAAGCGCAAGGCCCTCCTGCTCGCCACCCGCTACACCATGGAGCACGGCTTCTACGCCGATCGCATGGCGCAGAACGGCGTCGAGATCACCCTGCCCGATGCGGCCGACCGCGCGATCGTCCATGACGTCATCTTCAACGAACTCTGCGCGGGCCAGATCCTGGAGCCGTCGCGTAAGATGCTTCTTTCGATCATAGAAAAGGCGAAGGCCGACGGTGCCGACAGCGTTATTCTCGGCTGCACGGAGATCTGCCTTCTGCTCGATCCCGACCAGCTCCCGCTCCCCGGCTTCGATTCGACCGCGCTCCATGCCGGCGCCGCCGTCGATTTCGCGCTCGGCAAGCGGGAGGCGGAAGCGCGCGCGGCCTGAACCTCAGAAACTACTTGACTCAGTCAAGTAATTTGCAATCATGGCATTCAAAGGAGAATGCCATGCAAACCTATGCCGAGATCGGGGACGACGACATCGAGGCCATACGCGCCTTCAACCGCTTCTATACGAACAGGATCGGGGTGCTCGCGCGCGCATATCTCGACACCCCCTACACGTTGACGGAAGCCCGCGTCATCTACGAACTCGCCGCTTGCGGCAGTACGTCTGCGTCCCGGCTGACGGAGGAACTTTCGCTCGACCCGGCTTACCTGAGCCGGATGCTGAAATCCTTCTCCTCTGCCGGTCTCGTCGAAACGACGCGCGATCCGGCGGACGGCCGCGGCCGTCTGCTGGAATTGACGTTGCGCGGACGCGCGGTCGCGACCGAGCTCGCCCAGCGTTCGCGCTGCAGCATCTCGGCCCTCGTCGAGGCGCTCCCCGAGGAGCGACAGCGCGAACTCACCAATGCCATGGGCACGATCCGTAACCTCCTTTCCGAAAACGCAGATACGCCGCCGCCGATTGTGCTCCGGCCACATCGCGCCGGAGACATGGGTGCGGTCGTCGCAATGCAGGCGCGCGGATATACGGAGGCCTACGGCTGGAACGAGGAATACGAGGCGCTCGCCGCAGAAATCTCCGCGGCGTTCCTTCGCAACTTCGACCCCGCATGGGAACGGTGCTGGATTGCCGAACGCGCCGGCCAGATGGTTGGAAGCATCTTTCTCGTGAAAGGCCCTGATGGCGTGGCCAAACTGCGCCTCCTCTACGTGGATGCCGCCGCACGCGGCAGCGGGCTCGGCACCCGACTGGTCGAGGAATGCATCGCCTTTGCCAGGGAATGCGGGTACCGACGGATCGAACTCTGGACCAACGATATTCTCGTTGCCGCGCGCCGGATCTACGTCGCGGCCGGCTTCAAGCTCGAGAAGGAAGACCGTCACCACAGTTTCGGCAAGGACCTGGTAGGCCAGACCTGGGCTCTCGACCTGACGCCACAGGCAAGTTGAGCCTCGAGCACAGGCCCGTCGACTATACCTGGGCCTCGTCGTAGGCCTTTCGTGCGGCACGTATCGCCGGATGATTGGCCTGCGACCAGTCGACAAAGGTGATCAATAGCGCCAGGAAAGACCGGCCGAGCTCCGTCAGCTCATACTCGACGCTCGGCGGCTGGGTCGGAAACACCGTTCGCTTGAGATAGCCGTCACGCTGCAGGTCGCGCAATGTCTGGGTCAGCATTCTCTGGGAAATGTCCGGGATCGCCCGTCGCAGCTGGGAGAAACGGGCCGGTCCATCGGCAAGGGACAGGATCATCAGCGAATTCCACTTGCCCCCGATATTGTCGAGCACATCCCGGACCGGGCAGTTGTCGAAAGGCATGGCTATCCCCGCCACCACGATCACCCTTTCGCCCTCGACGCTTTCCACGAGCTTGTTCATAACCGGTATCCTTCAGGTAACCTTGGGCTGAAAAACTGCCTTCTTTACTTCTCTTACCACAGGCATAAGGAAGAGTAAGTCTCTTTTTGAGACTGAACATTCCAGCGCCGGAACGCCGGCCTTACTGAAGGAAGAAGACAATGCCCGACACGTTCCTCATTACCGGTGCTGCAGGCAAGCTTGGCCGTCTCGTCATCGAGGAGCTGCTTGCCTCCGGCAAGGTTGCTCCCGCCTCGATCGTCGCCGCAAGCCGCGACCTGTCGAAGCTGTCGGACCTCGCGGCCAAGGGCGTCACAGTCAGGACCGCGGATTTCAACGATCCCGCCTCCCTCGACAGCGCCTTCCAAGGCATCTCCAAGGCGCTCATCATCTCTACGGACGCGCTTGGCGAACCCGGCCTTCGCCTTGCCCAGCACCAGGCGGCCGTCGCGGCGGCAAAGAAAGCCGGCGTCCGGCATATCCTCTATACGTCCATGCCGCAGCCGGACGACTCGCTCGTCGCCTTCGCCGGCGACCACCTCGGCACCGAGAAAGCCATCAAGGCGACCGGCATTCCCCATACGCTGCTGCGCAACGGCTGGTACATGGAAAACCTGTTCCTCGCACTGCCGCATGCGCTTCAGACCGGCAAGTGGTACACGTCGGCCGGCCAGGGCCGGATTGCCCACATAGCTCGCGCCGATGTCGCCGCGGCGATCGCCGGCGCTCTGCTTTCCGCAACTGAGGAGAGCCGCACCTATACGCTGACCGGCAGTGAAACTCACACGACCGAGGAAATTGCAGCCCTCGCCAGCGCCGCCACCGGAAAGTCGCTTGAAGTGGTCCACCTCACGGACGAACAATTGGCGGCCGGGCTCGAGGGCGCCGGACTCCCGGGCTTCCTCGTCCCCATCCTCGTCTCCTTCGATGCCAATTGCCGCGAAGGCAAGATCGCCATGGCGACGGGCGATGCCGAGACGCTCTCAGGCAGGAAGCCGAAGTCTCTCGAAGCGTTCATCAAGGAACAGGCCGCCGCCCTGGCCGGCTGATTGCTCCACCCGGGAAAGGCTGCGCGCGGCGCAGCCTTTCGTCTCTTATACGTCCTGCCCGCAAGCTCGGCAGAAGCGGCGCACCGTTTCGGCCATTCCGTATTCCAGGGCGTCGGCCGTCAGGCCGTGCCCGATGGACACTTCCGCGAGCGCCGGGATGCGTGCGGCGAGCGCAGGAAGGTTGGCGACCGTCAGGTCGTGGCCGGCATTCACCGCGAGACCGAGATCGATCGCGATATCCGCAGTGCTTCCCAGCTCTTCCACCAGGCGCGCCGCCTTTTCCGGATCGTCGAAGCAGCCGCCATAGGGACCGGTGTAGAGCTCGACCCGGTCCGCGCCGACATCCCGCGCGATCTTGAGCGCTTCCCGATCCGGGTCGCCATCGGCGAAAAGCGATACCCTGAGGTTCAGCTTCTTCAGACGCGCGACGACGCTTCCAAGCAGGTTGTGGTGCTTGCGGAAGTCCCACCCGTGATCCGACGTCGCCTGGGAGGGATCATCAGGCACCAGGGTGACCTGTTCCGGCCGGTGCTCCTCGACCAGCCGCAGGAAGCCCTCCTCCGGATATCCTTCCATGTTGAATTCGGCCTCGGGAAACGTGCTGTCGATCAGCGTCCGGATCGGCTGCAGATCGGTGAAGCGGATGTGACGCTGGTCGGGACGGGGATGAACGGTCAGTCCGCTTGCTCCCGCCGACAGCGCGATGGCGCCAAGATCCGTAACGCTCGGCCAGGGAAGGTCCCTGCGGTTCCTGAGCATCGCGATCGCGTTTAGATTGACCGAGAGTTTCGCTGGCATGAGATCGAATTTCCCTGTGAACTTTCATTGCTCTAGAGCAATGGAAGCCCAAATGGAACCACCCTGCCGCATTGATTCCCGTTCTGAAACGACTATTGGGCCGCCGCCTGTCCTCCTGTCCCATCAAAGCGAGGGACCGGTAATCATCGCGAAACCAACCGCGCGACCCTTGGAGGCTGATCCCTATAAATTTAAGGGTTGGGCTTGATGCCGACATCGGATTATCGATAAGGTTGTACGATCGAACCGCTACAGCCTGACGACGACGATCGCCGGCCGGAAGGGAGACATGCGCAAGCCGCCAGCGGCGGAGGTTATCGGTGACGAAGGAGATGGAGATGTGATCGAAAGGCCCGCAGCTGACACGATACGCAGATGCGTAGAGGAGATATTGACGAGCGATACCTTTGCGCGCTCCGAACGCCTTCGCTCGTTCCTGGCCTATGTCGTCGATCGGGAATTGTCCGGCCAGGCGTCCCATCTCAAGGGCTACGCCATTGGAATGGATGTGTTCGACCGTTCGCCCGGCTTCGACGCCAGCAACGACCCGCTGGTTCGCGTCCAGGCCGGCAAGCTGCGGAAGCTCCTCGACATCTACTACGAATCGGAAGGCAGCACGGCACCGGTCCGCATCCGCATCCCCGTCGGCAGCTATGTGCCAGAATACGAATGCAGGGCCGCGGCCTTGCGGGAAGCGGAGAACGCGCCTCCCGAAGTCGCGCCCGCTGCCGTGGCGGCCATGCTGAAGCGTCCGATGGGCCGATGGGTACCTGCCCCCGTCTCCTCGCACCTTGCGCTGCTCACGCTGCTTCCGCTCTTCTTTCTCGTGCCCTCGGTTTCGCCCGATGCTGTCGCACTCGACAGCACGAGCGCAAAACTGGTTCTGGCCACCAAGCAGGCTGCCCCCAGCAGCATTCCGACGATGGTTCCGACCGTCCGTATCCAGCATTGCTGGCCGAGCACAGGAAACTGCCGGCGCCTTGCCGAAGCAATAGGCGAATCGGCCCGCTATCATCACAGCGTGCGCGTGCCGAGCTCCGAACTGGCCGGGGAAGCAGGCCCGCTTTCCTATACGGTCCGGATCGAGAACGAGCCCAGCGGCGACGCCGTCTATGCGCGGATCGTCCATGACCAAACGAACGAGAGCATCTACGTCGAACGTTTCCATCTCGCCGCGTTGAAGGACGAGGCGAGGCTCCTCCACGATGCGGTCGCCTTCGCTGCGCGCACGCTGTCGCCCACGGGCATGATCTACCGGCACGCGATCGCGCGGGGTTCGGCAAGCAATCTCATGGTGTGCCTTTCAAGCCGCGCCATGGAAAAACCGGATGCGCGCCGTCCCTCGAGTCGCTCTGCCGCCTGCCGCATCGCCGTACAATCGATGGCCCTCAACCGTTACGAGCACGACCTCCGCGAGGATCCGGGTACCACGCGGTGAACCGGGCCGGAAAACTGGCCGCTCGCATCGCAACTGCGAAGAAAATCCTGCAAAAAACCCACCTAAGAAAATACATCCCTAGATATAGGGGTATGATTTTTGTCCGACCGGGGTTAGTCTGATTTGTCGGTTCGGGCAGGTGTGGGATGTTCGAGCAGAACTTTGATGACGTATCATGCTTTCTCGGCCATCCGACTTCTGTCGCGTCAGAAGCAACCGGGTGCGGAGAGGCATCCGGGGACAATTGAATGATACAGTATCTAATTTCGGGCGGCTCGTATGGTATCGAATGAGTCGAAGAAGCATTCCTCCTTCAGCCGGTCTCAGGCGGGCAAAAAGGGAATTCGTTTTCTGCCGGTAGCACCGCTTCCCGGCGACCTTCCTGAGGGCAGGCTCGCGATCGCCGATATGGCGAACGCATTTGGCGTTACGCATCGCACGCTGCACTTCTATGAAGAAAAAGGGCTGCTCACGGCTGCTCGAGTGGGACCCATGCGGGTCTACGGACCGGATGAAATCCAGCAGATGGCCGTCGTCAACACGTGCCGCGAAACCGGCATGCCTGTCGCCGTGATCCAGGAACTGCTTGGCGCCCTTGCCCAGGCACGGAGCCAGGACGAGGCCGACGGCATATTCCGTGCGGCAATGATCGCGCGCAAGCGGGAACTGACCGCGCAGCAATCGACGATCCGCCGCCAGATGCAGCAGATCAGCGAACTGCTCGAGTTCAGCGCCGCCTACGAAGTCGAAAGCAACGACAATACGCCGCCAGCATCGCTGACCGATCAGGAACTGCGCTGCCTGTCGCTGATGGCCGAAGGCTATCCCACCACCCGCATCGCGCGCGCGCTCGAAATTGAGCCCGGCGAAGTCCAGGTGATGGAGAAGGAAGTCATCCGCAAGTTCAACAGCAACAACCGCTTCCAGGCGGTTGCCAAGGCCGTTCTTCTCGGCATCGTCGGCAACTGACGAAGCGCGTGCGCCTGCGGGCGCGCCGCATGCCTGCCTTTCGCGAATCATCTCTCACCCCGACAATCGCTTCGCCGATTGTCGGGGTGTTGTTTTTTCGGCGACGGGCGGCGCGATGCCTACCGGCCTCCGTGCCTTCTTCCCTATCGGACGATCGTCAGGGTCTCGGCCGCGCGCGTGATGGCGGTATAGAGCCAGCGCTCCCGGGTGTCGCGAAACGCCCAGCTCTCGTCGAACAGGACCACGTTGTTCCACTGGGAGCCCTGGGCCTTGTGCACCGTCAGCGCGTAACCATAGTCGAACTCGTCGTAGCGCTTGCGGGTGGACCACGGAATTTCGCCTTCCACGTCCTCGAACGCTGCCTTCAACAGCTTGATCTTGGCCGCTCCCCTGTCCATGTCGTCGTCCTCGGGACGGATCATCAGGTTGATCCCCGGCTTTACCGTCTCCTTCGAGGAACTCATGACCTGCCAGAGGGATCCGTTCAGAAGTCCCTTCGCCGGATCGTTTCTAAGGCATACCAGCTTGTCGCCGGATTGCGGATATTCCGTCTGGAAGCCCTTGAGCTCGCGCAGGCGCATGTTGTAGCGGCGGCGGGTGCGATTGGTCCCGACCAGCACCTGGTCCGCATCGAGAACGAGCGACTGGTTGACCTCGTTCTTGGAAATGACCTGTGCCGAGCCCCAGTCCCCGTGCATGATCTCCTTGCCTTCGCGCACATGCATGGCGAGCTGGATGATCGGGTTGTCCCGCGCCTGACGGTGAATGTCGGTCAGCAGATAGTCGGGCTCCTGGTTGGTGAAGTAGCCGCCACCCGAGACGGGCGGAAGCTGCCCGGGATCACCGAGAACCAGGATGGGCGTGCCGAAACTCATCAGGTCCTTCCCGAGCGCCTCGTCCACCATGGAGCATTCGTCGACGATGATCAGCGCGGCCTTGGCGACGGGGCTCTGCCGGTTGATCGAAAACATCGGCGCGATGGAGGTCTTGCCCGTTTCCTCGTCCGACACTTCCTCCTCGCCGCGCGGCCGGTAGATCAGCGAGTGGATCGTCTTGGCGTTGGTCGCTCCCTTCGAGCGCAGCACCTGCGCGGCCTTGCCGGTAAAGGCCGCAAACAGGACTTCGCCGTCCACGTGTTCAGCGAAATGACGGGCAAGCGTGGTCTTGCCGGTTCCGGCATAGCCGAACAGCCGGAAGAGCGGCGACCGGCCTTCCTTCAGCCAGCGCGCGACGGCCTTCAGCGCCTCGTCTTGTTGCGGTGCGAATTCCATGGTTCGACTTGGCAGGATTCGGGAGGTGGCGCAAGCACGCGACGCCGCTATCCAGAGGCGATCCCGCTTCACGGACCCGGTCGGGAAGGATAAGTGCCCGGCGTCTCGAACAAAGTTGCCGGCCGCTATTCCCTTCCCCCTGCCGACAGGATAGTGGGTAGGCCTCGAGAGGGCGCAATCCTGCCGCGCGCCCCGCAGGTCGCCGGTCGGTCTGCCGAATAGCTCAGGGACGGCAAGTGAAACCACAAGACAATCCTGCAACCGGCGAGAAGACGGCAAATGGCCTTGGCCTTCTGCCCCCGTGGCTGCAGTGGATCGCCCTCGCCTCTCTCTCCCTGGCCGTCGTGGTGCCGCTGGAGCTTGCGGGCCTGCCTGCGGCCCTCCTCATGGGACCGATGCTCTCCGGCATCGTCATGGCGCTCGCCGGCGCAACGATCCGTCTCGCCCGCCCCTTCTTCTTCCTGGTCCAGGCCGTGCTCGCGATGATGATCGCAGGCACCGTGTCGCCCACGCTGCTTTCGACCTTTGTTTCCAACTGGCCGCTGTTCCTGGTGATCGTGCTTTCCGTCATTGGCGTCAGCTCGGCCTGCGGCTGGGCGATCACGCGCATGGGCGTGGTGCCGGGCACGACCGCAATTTGGGGCTCGTCCGCCGGTGCCGCCTCCACCATGCTCGTCATGGCCGAGGCCTACGGAGCCGATACCCGCCTCGTCGCCTTCATGCAGTATCTCAGGGTGATCTTCGTCGCGAGCCTCGCGACACTCGTCGCCCACTATGGCGGACACGGCGGAGAACCTCTGCACACCGTCGAGTGGCTTGCCCCGGTGGACTGGGGCAGGCTTGCAGCCACCCTGGGGATCGGCATCGGATTCGGGCTTCTCGGGCGCACGCTTCGCATACCGGCAGGGGCATTCCTCCTGCCCTTCATCGTTGGCTCGAGCATGAGCCTCGGCGGCATCCTGACGGTCGAGCTTCCGCAATGGCTGCTCGCCGCATCCTTCGCCCTTCTCGGCTGGAACATCGGGCTCGGCTTCACGCGCTCCATCCTCCTCCACGCCCGTCGGGCGCTGCTGCCGACGCTCGTTTCGATCATCGTGCTGATCGCTTTCTCGGGCGTACTGGCGGCTCTTCTCATCGTGGTACTGGGCGTGGATCCTCTCACCGCCTACCTGGCCACCAGCCCGGGCGGCCTCGACTCGATCGCCGTCATCGCGGCATCGAGCAATGTCGACCTTCCCTTCATCATGGCGCTCCAGACGCTTCGGCTCGTGATCGTCACATTGATCGGACCGGCGCTCGCCCGTTTCGTCGCCAACCGCTCCTGAAGCGAACGCGGTCAGCTGCGGCAACCGTGAGGCTGCCGTCATTTCCTTTCTTTTTTCACGCAGTGCGGGAATAATGCGCCTGTGGCCGGTGTCTGAAGAGCGGACCCGCAGCAGTGCGGAGCCGTCGAACAGAGAGACAGGAACCGCTCCATGAAAACGTTGACGCTCGCTATCGCCGCGACTTTTCTTGCCACTTCGGGTGCGATCGCGGCTGCACCGGTCAAGACCGTGAAGTCCTCGATCGGCGACGTCCTCGCCGGGGAGAACGGCATGACCCTCTACACCTACAAGGACGACAGCATGGGCAAGTCCACGTGCTACGATGCCTGTGCGAAGAACTGGCCGCCCTTCATGGCCACCGGGAATGCCATGGCCGATGGCGCCTACTCGATCATTGAGCGCAAGGACGGCTCGAAGCAATGGGCGAAGGACGGCATGCCGCTCTACTACTGGATCAAGGACAAGAAATCCGGCGACGCAACGGGCGACGGAATGAAGGGCGAATGGGATGCCGCAAGGCCCTGACCCCGACGAAGCAGCGGAAGCCGGGCCTGCGAGCCCGGCCTCCTTCGAGGCGGCCCTTCTGGCGCTCGTTCCCGCCCTCAGGCGCTATTCCCGTAGCCTTGCCCATTCCGATGCGGATGGCGACGATCTCTTGCAGGACTGCGTCGAGGTCGTACTGTCCAGGCGCGGCCAATGGCGTGGCGTGAACCTGCGCGCCTGGGTGTTCACGATCATGACGAACCTGAACCGCAACCGCTACCGCACGGCGGCGCGGCGACCGACGACCGGGATCGAGGCCGCAAGCGACATCGCCGCCCCCGATCGCACCGGAGACCCCCTTGAGCGGGCGAGGCTGCGATCGGCGCTGGATGCTCTTTCCGCCGAGAACCGGGCGGTCCTGATGCTCGTCGCGCTCGAGGGCTACAGCTACCGCGAGACGGCAGACCTTCTCGCAATTCCGGTCGGCACCGTGATGTCCCGCCTCTCCCGGGCGCGCGACCAGCTCGGTGCGCTGCTGGCAAAGGACAACATACTCACGCTCAGGAGAACGAAATGAGCGAACGGCCAGTCTCGGTCACGGAAGAGGAATTGCACGCCTATGTAGATGGGTGGCTTTCGCCGGAGGATCGCCAAAGGATCGATCTCTGGCTTGCGGAGCACCCCGCCGAACTGGAGCGTGTCACGGGCTGGAAGCTTCAGAACGAGCGCATTCGCGCCGTCTTCGGCTCCGACGAGACGGTTCGCCCCGGCGACCGCGAGCTCTTTGCGAATGCCCTGACCCGCTTCCGCCCTTCGAAGCTGCGGTGGCCGCTGGCGGCGGCGGCGGCAATTGTGATCTTCGCGGCCGGCGTCGTTACCGGCAATGTCGTTCCGTTCCCCGTCGGCTCGGCCCGAACGGCGCCGCCAGTGGAGGCCTCGCTCCCCCGTGAGGCCCAATCCGCCTTCCTCGTCTATGCAAGCGAGGTCCGCCATCCGGTCGAGGTCGTGGGAAGCGAGCGTTCGCATCTCGCCACATGGCTCGGAAAGCGGCTCGACCACGCGCTCAACATCCCGGACCTTACCGCGCTCGGCTACGATCTCGTGGGTGGGCGCCTGGTTCCGGTGCACGGCAAGGCCGGCGCCTTCCTCATGTATCAGAACGCGCTCGGCAAGAGGATGACGGTGCTGATCGGCCGCAACGGAGAGGAACGGGAGACGAGCTTCCTCTTTTCCCGCGAAGGTACGCTCGAAACCTTCTACTGGATCGACGGCGGCGTGGGTTACGCCATCACAGGCGAAGTCTCTCGCGAGGAGCTTCGCAAGATCGCCGACGAATGCTACCGCCAGTTCGAGACGTAGAGCGTGTTGCGGCCGAAGATGCCGTAAGCGAAACTTATGGAGACGCGTTCTCGAGCCGGATCGGAGTGCCGTGTGGCGTCGCCTCGGCGGCCCTGCTCCAGCGGTCGGAGAGCGCCGAAAGCGCAGTCTCGTCGGTGACCCCGCGCGCCGCGACGAGGTTCGAGAGTGCCGCGACCCAGCAATCGAAGTAGTCGCTGCCGTCGGCACTGCGCCCGGGTCGGTGAACTTCGGTAGAAAGCGCCTCGGCCCAGTCGCTCCAGCTGAACAGCCCCTGCTCGTGCAGCCGAACCGTCATCGCGAAGGCCTGCGCCTGCCATGGCTCGGCGAACACGGGAGCACCTTCCGGCGAACGCGGCAGCCCCGGCGAACGAACGAGGTCCGAGGTTGTTTCACACGCGCTCAAGATAGCTCTCCCAGGCGTCGATGGAGACGGTGAGGCCGGGCTCGACGCCCTCGCCCCAGATTTCCTTGCCGTCGAATACGACCGTATAAACCCACTGCGGGTTCTCGCCTTTCCCGTGCGCATTGTCGTCGGGAAATACGAATCCGCCTTGCACCGCCTCGATGGTCCCGGTCTTCCCGCGGGCGTAGCGCGGCAGCCGCGTGTGGGTCGGCGGGTGGAAGTTGGCCGTGCGGACCTTGTCTCCCACGGCAAAGGCCGGAACCGTCTCGACCGGCCTGTCGCAGGGTCCCCCGCGCGCCAGCGTTCCGGCAACCATGTCTGCCTTGAGCGTTCGCTTCGGCACCGCTCCCGGCGAAAGCGCCGTGCCTTCGGAAAGCTCCGTCTCAGAAACGAAGCCGTGTCGCGCAAGAAGCGTCTCCAGCGCACGGGTCCAGATCTCGTAGTAGCTGGCGGAAAGGTAGGTAGCCGGCGGAATGTTCTCCCGCGCATGCCGGCTCTCGTCCAGCGTCCATGCGCCGAAAGCACCGCAGGAAAGCGTTATGCCGAGTGCCCGCTTCTCCCACTCCGCATGAAAGATCGGCTCGTCCTTCTCGGGCGCGACCGGACCCATGCCATGCTGGCCGCCGAGATCGTGTGGGCCGTTCATGGCCTGGCCTCCGGCAAAACGGCAAGACCGGTCCCGATCATCGAATCCCGGGTGACGAGGTCAGCAAGCGCCTCCGGGTCCAACCCCTCTGTTCCCGCGGGACGCTCCGGAATGACGATGTAGCGCAGTTCGGCGGTCGAGTCCCAGACGCGGATTTTCTTGTCGTCCGGCAACGTTACGCCGAATTCCGCAAGCACGCTGCGAGGCTCGATCACTGCGCGCGACCGGTATGCCGGCGCCTTGTACCATACCGGTGGGAGCCCGAGGACCGCCCAGGGATAGCACGAGCAGAGCGTGCACACGACGAGGTTATGCGTCTCGTCGGTGTTGAACACCGCCCGCATATGCTCGCCCTGGCGTCCGGTATAGCCGAGGCTCGCGATCGCCGCAGTGGCGTCGTCCTTCAGCCATTGCGCGAAGTCGGGTTCCGTCCAGGCCTTGGCCACGACGCGCGCTCCGTTACGCGGACCGATCTTCGTCTCATAGGTCTCCACGATCGCATCGGTCGCCGCCGGGTCGATCAGCCCCTTTTCCGTCAGGATCGTCTCGAGGGCGCGCACGCGCGCCTCCATCGGCGAGAAGTGGTTGTCATGATGGTGATGGTGGTGATCGTCGTGATGGTCGTGGTGATGAGGGTCGTGCATGCGGAAAACCTCCTGGGCCGGATGGTCGGCCCGTCGCCGGAAATCGAATCATCTTAGCATCGGCCAGAGGCTCGCGACCAGCAGGAGGGCCATGGTGATATTGAACCACTTGAGCCGAACCGGTTGCGAAAGCCAGTCTCTCAGCGCCGATCCGAACCCCGCCCACGTCGAGACGCTCGGAAAGTTCACCAAGGCGAAGGCGACGCCCACCATCAGCACGCTGAGGGTGTAGTTGTTCGAATCCGTATAGGTCGACATCGCCGCGAGCGCCATCACCCATGCCTTGGGATTGACCCACTGGAATGCCGCGGCCTCCAGGAAGGACATCGGCCGGGCACCGGCCTCGCCCTCGCCGAGCGTACGCGAGGTCGCGATCTTGTAGGCGATCCAGAGCAGGTAGAGGCCACCGGCGAATTTCAGCGCGACATAGAGAAGTGGCACGCTTTCAAGAAAGGCCCCGAGGCCAAATCCCACTCCAAGCAGCAGCGACAGGAAGCCGGCTCCGATGCCGCACATATGCGGGATTGTACGGACGAAGCCGAAATTAACGCCGGATGCCAGGAGCATCATGTTGTTCGGTCCGGGCGTGATCGAGGTGGTGAAGGCAAACAGCAGCAGGGCCAGAAAGACTTCGATCTGCATATATTTCTCCACACGCCCGAGATGAGCCCCATCAATAGGCACTGCCGCTGGAACAACCAGACTATTCTTGTGATAAGGGCATTCCGGCCGTTGATGGTTTCTGCGAAGAAGGGCCGCGCAAACGAGGATGAATGCAATGACCGACAGCCTGCCAATGGTGACATTTCCCGATGGAAGAAGCGTATGTGCCCTGGGCCAGGGAACCTGGCACATGGGTGAGCGAAACGGGGATTTCGCCGCAGAGGTCGACAGCCTGAGGGCCGGAATAGACCTCGGCCTGACGCTGATCGACACCGCCGAGATGTATGGCGGTGCGGAAAACGTGGTTGGCGAAGCCGTCAAGGGCCGGCGCGACGACGTCTATATCGTCAGCAAGGTCGTGCCGTCGAACGCGAGCAGCAAGGGTATAGTCCAGGCCTGCGAAGGAAGCCTCCAGAGGCTCGGGGTGGAACGCATCGATCTCTATCTGCTGCACTGGCGGGGCCGCCATCCGCTCGCCGAGACGGTGGAGGCGTTCGAAAGACTGCAGGAGGCCGGCAAGATCGGCGCCTGGGGTGTATCGAACTTCGACGTGGACGACATGGAAGAGCTCCGGGAAGTTCGTGGCGGCGGTGCGGTGGCGACGAACCAGGTTCTCTACAACCTCGCCCGGCGCGGCATCGAGTTTGACCTCCTGCCCTGGAGCGAATCGGCAGGCGTGCCTGTCATGGCCTATTCGCCCTTCGACGAAGGTCGCCTGCTGAGCGAGCCCGTGCTTGCCGAGATCGCGGCACGCCACGGCGCAACCGCCGCACAGGTCGCGCTTTCCTTCCTGCTACGCCGCACGAACGTTGTCGCAATCCCGAAATCCGGATCGGCGGTGCGCCTGCGGGAGAACCGCAAGGCGATCGATCTTCGTCTCACCTCTGATGATCTCGCCCTCCTGGACAACGCCTTCCCGCCGCCGGTTTCCAAGCAACCCCTGGAAATGATCTGAGCACCTTAACGGCGAGAGGGATGGGTCTGCTCGCCTGCTCGCTCCCTTCACGAGATCCGCACCCTCTCCTCCGGGCCGCGATGTCCTGAGGCATTGCTTTCACAAAACTTTTCGAGTTGCAGATGGTGACTATTTGCTGCGACTCGATACACTGCTGCGTGTCGGCTTGCAGAAGTCGGCGCACTTTTGCGAATATGGAAATGCGTAAATAGCAATTCAGAGTGGCAGTCGGGGATCCCCATGCTCGGTCGGGCGGGGATCATCTGGGGGAAACTGGCATGATTGCGCAATTGACCGAGGGGGAACGCCTCCTCGCCGCAGTAACCTTCCTGATCCTCATCTGTATCGGCGTGGCGCTTGCCGCTGCCGGAAGAGATGACCTCATCGGCACGCATGGCGTCATCATCGCGGCTATCGCGCTCGCAGGCATGGCCGTGCTGCTGCGCGGCGTCGACGCCCCTCGCCCGTCCGAGGCGAGGCTGTCCGAATACTATGACGACCCGAGCAAGGTGGGGATCGTACTGACGCTGATCTGGGGCGTGATCGGCATGTTCGTCGGCGTATGGGTCGCCGCTCTGCTCGCCTGGCCGAACCTGACGTTCGATGCGGCCTGGGCAAGTTTCGGTCGCCTGCGCCCTGTTCACACCAGCGGCGTCATTTTCGGCTTCGGCGGCAATGCCCTGATCGCGACCTCGTTCCACGTTCTCCAGCGCACCACCCGGGCGCGCCTGCCCGACCAGTTCAGCCCGTGGTTCGTGCTGCTCGGCTACAACCTCTTCTGCATCCTCGCCGCGAGCGGATACCTTATGGGCCTAACCCAGTCCAAGGAATACGCCGAGCCCGAATGGTATGTCGACCTCTGGCTCGTGGTCGTCTGGCTCGTCTATTTCTCCATCTACATCCGCACGCTGGCACGGCGCAAGGAACCGCACATCTACGTAGCCAACTGGTATTACATGGCGTTCATCGTCGTGGTCGCGATCCTGCACATCGTCAACAATCTCGCCGTCCCCGTGTCGATTGCGAGCGCCAAGAGCTATTCGCTGTTTTCCGGGGTCCAGGATGCCATGACGCAGTGGTGGTACGGCCACAACGCCGTCGCCTTCTTCCTGACCGCCGGCTTTCTCGGCATGATGTACTACTACCTGCCCAAGCGGGCCGGCAGGCCGATCTTCTCCTACCGCATGTCCATCATCAGCTTCTGGGGCATCACCTTCATGTACATGTGGGCAGGTTCCCACCACCTGCACTACACCGCCCTTCCGCACTGGGTTCAGACGCTCGGCATGGTCTTTTCAATCGTCCTCCTGGTGCCGTCGTGGGCTTCGGCGGGCAACGCGCTGCTGACCCTCAACGGTGCATGGCACAAGGTGCGCGACGACGCGGTCCTGCGCTTCATGATGCTTGCGGCGATCTTCTACGGGATCGCCACGTTCGAAGGGTCTTTCATGGCCATCCGGGCGGTGAACTCCCTTTCCCACTACACCGACTGGACGGTCGGCCATGTCCACGCCGGTGCGCTCGGCTGGGTGGCGATGATCACCTTCGGCTCGCTCTACGCACTGGTGCCGTGGCTGTGGAAGCGCCGAGCGCTCTATTCGGCGCGCCTCGTCGAGGTTCACTTCTGGCTCGCGCTCGCCGGCACCGTCGTCTACGTCTTCGCCATGTGGAATTCGGGCGTCACCCAGGGGTTGATGTGGCGCACCTACGATCCGAACGGCACGCTCGCCTATTCCTTCGTCGACACGCTCGTGGCGATGTATCCCTACTACATCGCGCGCGCCTTCGGGGGCCTGCTGTTCCTGGCCGGGGCGGTTGTCGCCTCGTACAATGTCTGGATGACGATCCGCCAGCCGGCACCGCTGGACGAGGAGTCGGCTGCCGACTTGCCGCTTGAACCGCCTGCGCCGCGGGCGTTTGCCCAGGCAGGAGAATAGCCGATGTTCAATTTCCATTATCGGCTCGAACGCAACGCCATCGGCCTCGTGCTTGGCATCGTCGTGGTCGCAAGCATCGGCGGCCTGATCGAGATCGCTCCCCTGTTCACGATCGACGAAACGGTCGAGGACGCGCCCGACATGCGCGTCTATACGCCGCTCGAGGTGGCGGGGCGAAACATCTACATCCGCGAAGGCTGTTATGCCTGTCATTCGCAGATGATCCGCACCCTGCGTGATGAAGTGGAGCGCTATGGCCCCTATTCGCTCGCGGTCGAGTCGAAATACGATCATCCGATGCTTTGGGGGTCGAAACGGACGGGGCCGGACCTCGCCCGCGTCGGCGGCAAGTATTCCAACGAGTGGCATGCCGCCCATCTCACCAACCCGCGCGACGTGGTCCCGGAATCGAACATGCCCGCCTATCGCTGGCTTCGGGATAATACGCTGAAGATCAACGACCTCGGGAAGCACCTTACCGCGCTCAGGGCGGTCGGGGTCCCCTATACCGACGAGATGATCGAGAACGCCACAGCGGACGCATTCGGACAGGCCAATCCGGACAGCCCCGCCGCGGCTGGCGTCACCGAGCGCTACGGCGAGAAGACGAATATGGGCCTCTTCGACGGAAACAGCACGGGGTTGACGGAAATGGACGCCGTCGTCGCCTATCTGCAGATCCTCGGACACCTCACGGATGCCGCCGGGCAGTCCACCCAGGCCAATGTGGAGTAGGACGATGCCGTTCGATCACGACACAGTCACGGGCTTCTCCAAATCCTTCGGGCTCTTCTACCTCATCGCCCTGTCGGTTGGGGTGCTCATCTATGCCTACTGGCCGTCGAACCGCAAAAGGTTCGAAAAGGCGGCCTCTTCCATCGTGTCTGACGACGAGGACCGGCCATGGCAGTAGGAGAGCGCGATCCCTTCACCGGTCACATGACCACCGGCCATGAATGGAATGGCATCAAGGAACTGAACACGCCGGTTCCCAAGGTGGTTTATTTCTTCCTGATCGCCTTCACCCTGTTCGGTATCGTCTGGTCCGTGCTCATGCCTAGCTTTCCCTATGGCAGTGGCTACTTCAAGGGCTGGCTCGGCGTCGACCAGAAGAACACGGTCAACAAGCGCCTCGAAGAAGGCGTCAGCGACCGTGCCGCCTGGACGGCGCGGATCGAGAAGGAGGATTTCGCCGCGATAAAGGCCGATCCTGATCTCATGGCGGTCGTGCGCGAGACCGGCCACACCCTGTTCGGCGACAATTGCGCCGCCTGCCATGGTATCGGCGGCGCCGGCAACACGGGTTTCCCCAACATCGCAGCCGCACCGATGCTCTGGGGCGACGAGCCCGAGACCATCGCTGAAACCATCCGCGTCGGCATCAACGGCGCCTCGCCCGATACCCGGGTCTCGGAGATGCTGGCCTTTGGACGCGACGGCGTCATCGAGCGGCCCGCGATCCTTCAGCTGGTCACCTATGTCCGTTCGCTCTCGGGGCTCGAGGAGCGGACCGAGGCGAACGCCGCCGCGATCGATGCCGGGGCTGAGCTCTTCAAGGCGAACTGCGTCAGCTGCCATGGCGACGACGCCAAGGGCAAGAAGGACATGGGCGCACCGGATCTGACGGACCATTTCTGGATCTACGGCTCCGGCCCCGATACCATTTATCATACGGTCTTCAACGGCAGGAAAGGGCAGATGCCCAGCTGGGGCCTGCGTCTGTCACCCGTATCGATCAAGATCCTCGCACTCTATGTGGACGACCTGAGAGCGCAGCATGCTGCGGCCGGAGGCGGTTCATGACCGGGGTGTCGATGCGACCGCGCAATGTCGCTTTCTTGCTGGTGGCGGCGGGGGTGGCGCTCCTGGCCTTCGCCAATGCCCATCTGGTCTATGTGGCGGTCAAATCGCAGCCTGAGTGCGTGGCGCACACGAAACAGGGAACCGGCACGCCGGGGACCTATAGCGCCGCCAGGTCCGCGTGCTGACGATGGCCGTCGAACCAACGGGTTACAGGGGGAATTTGAGATGAAAGTTCCGGAAACCGTCCCCCCGCTGCCAAGGGCAGTCGATCGCAACAGGCGCCTGCCGGCAAGCGAGGCCTTCGTTTGGCTCGCCAAGGGATGGCGGGATCTTTGGAACGTCCCCCTGCCAAGCCTCCTCTACGGTGCTGGCGTGGCGCTGGTATCCATCCTCATCGTCGCGGGGCTCTACTATCTGCGGATGGATTACGCCCTTTTCCCCGCACTTGCGGGCTTTCTCGTCGTCGGGCCTGCACTGGCCACGGGCCTCTACGAAAAGAGCCGCCGCCTCGAGGCTGGACTGCCGGTGACGCTCGCCTCCATGATCCGGCCGGAACCCGGCACGGGCCAGCATGTGCTTTTCGTGGGCGCGATCCTGTGCACGCTGATGCTCGCCTGGATGCGCGCGGCCGTTCTGCTCTACGCGCTCTTTGCCGGCTGGCAGCCCTTCCGGGGCCTCGACCAGATCGTCCCGATGCTTTTCGGCACGCCGATGGGCTGGGCCCTTCTGAGCGTCGGGACAGTGGTCGGCGCTCTCTTTTCCGCCTTCGCTTTTGCCATCAGCGTCTTCGCCATTCCCATGGTCGTCGCCACCAAGAGCGATGCCTTCACGGCGATGGGCACCAGCATTTCGCTGGCCTGGAACAACCTTCCGGTGATGCTCACCTGGGGAGCGATCGTTCTTGTGCTGACGATCGCGAGCCTGGTTACGGGGATGGTCGGATTCGTCATCTCGTTCCCGCTCCTCGGGCACGCGACATGGCACGCCTACCAGACGATCCGGGACCGGGACTGAGGCGATGAGCTGCTGTGCCCCGGGGCCGGAACCTCCGCGATCGGCACCGGCCCGCCGTCCCCGTCGCAGGACGAGACTAGGCTCTCGAGCCGGGATATCGGCAATGGGCTCATGCAGACCGATCTTTCCGTCCCCGGCATTCACTGCGGCGGCTGCATTCACGCGATCGAGGAGGCTCTCTGCGCCGTTCCGGGCGTCGTCCACGCGAGGGCGAACCTGTCCAGCCGTTCCGTCGCAGTGCAGTGGCGGGCCGACGGTGCGGTGCCGGATGCCTTCCCCGCCCTCGCGGCACTCGGATACGACGCCCACATAGCGGAGGCAGACCGGACAGAGAGTGACGGAAGCCTTTCGTCCGTTCTGAAGGCACTGGCGGTCGCCGCCTTTGCCTCGATGAACATCATGACGCTTTCCATCTCCGTCTGGTCCGGCGCGGATGGCTCTTCCCGCGTCCTGCTCCACTGGGTCTCGGCTGCGATCGCGTTGCCCGCCCTGCTCTATTCGGGCCGCATCTTCTATCTTTCGGCCTGGCACAGCCTGCGGCACGGTCGCACGAACATGGACGTCCCGATCACGGTGGGCATCGTCGCGGCCTTCCTTCTCAGCCTCTACGACACCGTCAGGGGCAACGACCATGCCTATTTCGATGCGGCGACGTCGCTCATCTTCTTCCTGCTCATCGGCCGGGCGCTCGATCATGTGATGCGCGAAAGGACGCGCACCGCGGTGCGGGGGCTCGCAAGGCTTTCGCCCCGCGGCGCACTCGCCGTCGCGCCCGATGGGACGCGGCAATACGTGGCCCTCGCAGCCATCGAGCCCGGCCGCCGCCTTCTCATCGCAGCCGGAGAGCGCGTACCTGTCGACTGCACGGTGGAGGCAGGAACCTCGGACCTCGACTTCTCGCTGGTGACAGGGGAAAGCCTGCCCCGGCCTGCGAGACCCGGCATGCGGCTGCAGGCGGGAATGCTCAATGTGTCCGGCCCCTTGACCGTTGTTTCTGATGCAAAGGCGGAAGACTCGTTTCTTGCCGAAATGACCCGCATGATGGAAGCGGCCGAATCCGGGCGGTCCGCCTATCGCCGCCTCGCCGACCGCGTCTCCCGACACTATGCGCCTGTCGTTCACCTCGCCGCGCTGTCGACCTTCCTCGCCTGGATCGTGATCGGCGGCGACCTCCATCAGGCGGCGACCTACGCGATTGCCGTCCTGATCATCACCTGCCCCTGCGCACTCGGCCTTGCCGTGCCGATGGTCCAGGTCATCGCCGCCCGAAGACTTTTCGAGAACGGTATCATGGTCAAGGACGGATCCGCCCTGGAGCGCATGATCGAGATAGACCACGTCGTCTTCGACAAGACGGGCACGCTGACGTCGGGTCGCCTTCACCTGGCGAACACCGACGAGATAGATCCGAAGTGGCTGGCGCTGGCAGGCATGATCGCCGCCCATTCGCGTCATCCGAATGCACAGGCGCTGTCGATCGCCTCCGGCCCACTTCCGGCGGCATCGTTCCGCTTCGACACGGTTCGCGAGGAACCGGGCCACGGCATCGAGGCGCGCGCGGGTCACGATATCTTCCGGCTTGGGAGAGCCTCGTGGGCTAGCCCGATGCCAGCAGGGACGAGAGGCGCCCCCGAGGGAACCGCGCTTGCCGTCAACGGCGAGCTCGTCGCATCCTTCGCATTCCGGGGAAGCCTTCGTTCGGGCGCCGCAAAAGCCGTGGCTGCCCTCGCCGACCGCGGTCTGCCGCTGGAAATTCTTTCCGGCGACGATCCTCCCGAGGTCGGCAAGGTCGCCCGCCAGACCTCTATCCCTTGCTTCCAGGGTGGCATGCTGCCGGGCGACAAACTGGCACGCATAAGCGCGCTCGCGCGCGATGGCCGAAAGGTCCTCATGGTGGGCGACGGTCTCAACGACGGGCCGGCACTCATGGGCGCGCATGTCTCCATGGCGCCTTCGACTGCGGCCGATATCGGCAGGAACGCAGCCGACTTCGTGTTCCTGAAGGACGATCTCTCGGCAGTCCCCCTCGCCCATGCCGTGGCGCGTGCCGCCCATCGGCTGATACGCCAGAACATCTGGATCGCCATCGGGTACAACGCGATCGCATTGCCGATCGCCATTGCCGGCTATGCGACCCCGCTGATTGCCGCCGTGGCGATGTCGGTATCGTCAATCATCGTCGTTGCCAATGCCACGCGGCTGCGGGACGGCGGTCGAAGCGAGGATGAGCGTCAAAGGACCCTGCCGAGCGTCCACACCCTGCTGAGGGGGACGTGACATGCGCGACTTCTTTTTCCTCATTCCCGTTTCGATCGCACTCGGCGTCGCGGGCCTGATGGCATTTCTCTGGTCGCTGAGGCGCGGGCAATACGACGATCTCGACGGTGCTGCCGAGCGCATTCTCTATGGGGAGGACGTGCCCCTGCAGCCGCCGTTGAGCACGGCCGGCAAGGACGAAGACCGCTACGGACGCGATCCCGCCGGGCAGCCCCGGTCGAAGCATTCCCGTTGAAGGCGGGTGCGCCGACGTACGAGAGCGTCGGCCATCCAGATGCGCGGACCGGCCCCGTGCCCCTGCGGCCTGCGCGTAAATGACAATGCCGCGGCAAGCCGCGGCATCAAGTTGCTTCAGGTCTGTCGTTATCGTGCGGGCAAAAACCCCGTCACATCCCCTGGGGGCCGCGGTTCATCGCGGCAATCCCGGTTCGGCAGACCTCGATGAGGCCGAGCGGCTTCATGATCGCGATGAACTGGTCGATCTTGGAAACCTTGCCGGTAATCTCGAAGACGAAGTGCTCCGTATTGGCGTCGATGACAGAAGCGCGGAAGGCATCGGCCAGGCGAAGCGCCTCGACGCGATGATCCCCCGTGCCGCTCACCTTGACGAGCGCCAGTTCGCGCTCCAGCGGACGTTCGTGGCCGAGGTCCTTGGCGCGGACCGTCAGGTCGACGACGCGGTGGACCGGCACGATCCGCTCGAGCTGTGCCTTGATCTGCTCCAGCACGTGCGGCGTACCGCGCGTCACGATCGTGATGCGGGAAAGGTGCGCCTGGTGCTCCGTCTCGGAGACCGTAAGGCTTTCGATGTTGTAGCCACGGCCGGAAAATAGGCCGATGACGCGGGCGAGCACGCCCGGCTCGTTGTCGACGAGAACCGAAAGCGTGTGGCTTTCGGCAAGCGCCGTTTCCTTCGAGATGAAATAGGCCGAACCCGTCGGCTGAAGATGCGCGTTCATGTCGTGTTTCTACCTTTTCATCAAACCAGCTGGCGGCCCTTGGCGTCGATCGCGTTCGCGACTGCCTCGTCGGTCGCCTCGTCCGGCAGGAGCATCTCGTTGTGCGCCTTGCCCGACGGGATCATCGGGAAGCAGTTGGCGAGGTTCGCGACGCGGCAATCGAAGATCACCGGCCGCTTGACGTCGACCATCTCCTTGATTGCGGCATCGAGGTCGCCCGGCTTATCGCAGGACATGCCGACGCCGCCATAGGCTTCGGCGAGCTTGACGAAGTCCGGCATCGCCTCGGTGTAGGAGTTGGACAGCCGGTTGCCGTGCAACAGCTGCTGCCACTGGCGCACCATCCCCATGTACTGGTTGTTCAGGATGAAGATCTTGACCGGCAGGTTGTACTGAACGGCGCAGGCCATTTCCTGGATGCACATCTGGATGGAGGCATCGCCAGCGATGTCGATGACGAGGCTCTCGGGGTGCGCAACCTGGACACCGATCGCCGCCGGGAAGCCGTAGCCCATGGTGCCGAGCCCGCCCGAGGTCATCCAGCGGTTCGGCTTCTCGAAGCCATAGAACTGTGCCGCCCACATCTGGTGCTGGCCGACTTCCGTCGTGATGAAGGTGTCGCGATCCTTCGTCAGCTCATAGAGCCGCTGGATCGCATACTGCGGCATGATGACGTCCTCGTTCGGCTTGTAGGCGAGCGAGTTGCGCGCCCTCCACCGTGTGATCTCGGTCCACCAGTCCTCGAGCAGCGCCTTGTCGCCGGTTTTCGCCGATGCCCGCCACAGGCGGACGATGTCTTCCAGCGCCGTCCCGACGTCGCCGAGGATCGGCACGTCGACATGGACGTTCTTGTTGATCGACGAAGGATCGATGTCGATGTGGATCTTCTTGGAATTCGGCGAGAATGCATTGAGCCGGCCGGTAATGCGGTCGTCGAAGCGCGCACCGACACAGAGCATGACGTCGCAGTCGTGCATCGCCATGTTCGCTTCGTAGGTGCCGTGCATGCCGAGCATGCCGAGCCAGTTCTTTCCGGATGCCGGATAGGCGCCGAGCCCCATCAGGGTGGACGTGATCGGGAAGCCGGAGATCTCGACCAGCTCGCGCAGCAGCCGCGAGGCTTCCGGTCCGGAATTGATGACGCCGCCGCCGCTGTAGATGATCGGACGGCGCGCGCCCTTCAGCAGGCGAACGGCTTCCTCGATCCGGCGCGGATCGGCCTGGGTCTGCGGGTGATAGCTTTTCTGGGCGGGCGACGTCGCTGGCGGGGTATAGGTGCCGGTGGCGAACTGGACGTCCTTCGGAATATCGACGACGACGGGACCCGGACGGCCGGACTGCGCGACCCGGAACGCCTCGTGGATGACGCGCGCCAGCTCGTTGACGTCCTTGACCAGCCAGTTGTGCTTGGTGCAGGGCCGGGTGATGCCGACCGTGTCGCATTCCTGGAAGGCATCCGACCCGATGAGCGTCGTCGGAACCTGGCCGGAAATGCACACGAGCGGGATCGAGTCCATCAGTGCGTCCTGCAGCGGGGTAACCGCGTTCGTGGCGCCCGGGCCTGACGTGACCAGCATGACGCCGACCTTGCCGGTCGAGCGGGCATAGCCTTCCGCCATGTGGCCGGCGCCCTGTTCATGGCGCACCAGGATGTGCTGGATATCGTCCTGCTGGAAGATCTCGTCGTAGATCGGCAGGACAGCCCCGCCCGGATAGCCGAATATATGTTCGACTCCGTTGTCCCTCAGTGCCTGCAGAACGATTTCCGCGCCGGTCATCTGGTTGTCTTGATCGCTCATCGGAGTGTTTCCGTCCGTTTTTCGTTTAGAAGTGTGCTTATCGAATTCGAGGGCATAAAAAAAGGCCCCGAGAGGAGCCTGCTTACCGCGCATGGGTGCTTTCGCCGGGTGGTTACACCACCCTGCCCATGCGCCGTCCCACCACAAGAATGATCGCGATATTTTTCATGGGGCGAATTGATAGCCACAATAATGACGTGCGTCAACGCAGGCGGCGGCAAAAAACGCGTGAGCCTGCGGACCTCGATTTCGCCTGTATCCAATGGGATCGAGCCTCTCGCCTACGGGTATCGTCCCGTTTCGGCACATCCGGCGGTTTGCGGAACTCGGTACAGCGCTCGAGCCGTCCCGACGCGAAACGGGTTGTTAAGCGGTCCCTTGTATACTGCCCGTTGAATGGCGAGGAGTATCCGCGTTGCTGAACAATGACCTCCAGACTTCGATCGCCGCTGGCGAACAGGATCGCAGAGATGACATGGCAGCAGGAAACCGGCTTCTTGGCCGGGTCGTGGCTTGCAGCGGTTCCCGCGCCACGATCAGCGCGGTGGCCGAAAGCGGCTCCACGTCGCTGACCGAACTCTGGTCCGTCGGACGCCTCATCTCCATCTCCGTCGCCGGCAACCGTGTCGTTGCGCTCGTCTATGCGATGCAGACTGATCATGAGAGCTGGTCCGAGAACGGTGATACCGTGTTTCGCGTCGAGGTCGAGCTCCTCGGTGAAGTCCATGTCGGACGGGACGGTCGCGAGGAGTTCTCCGCCGGCATCACGCAATATCCCTATCTCGGCTCGATCGCCCACCGCATCCGTGCTTCCGACCTCGCCAAGGTCTATGACACCGGTCTCAGCGATGTGTGCTCGATCGGCAAGCTGACGCAGGACGAGAGCCTGGACGCGACGATCCACGTCCCCTCGATGCTCGAGAAGCATTTCGCGATCGTCGGCACCACCGGCGTCGGCAAGTCGACCGCCGTGACGCTTCTGCTCCATAAGGCCATCAAGTCCGACCCGAAGCTCAGGGTGCTGATTCTCGATCCGCACAACGAGTTCGCCGCGGCCTTCGGCGACCTTGCCGTCACCATCGACACGGATACGCTGGATCTTCCGTTCTGGCTGTTCCGGCTCGAGGAATTCGCGGAAGTCATCTTTCGCGGGCGTCCGCCGGTCGCGGAGGAGATGGACATCCTGCGCGACCTCATACCGGAAGCCAAGAAGGCGTTCCGCGGCTCGAACGATTCGGGCCTGATGCGCCGCGCGACGGAAAAGAGCTCCATCACCGCGGATACGCCCGTTCCCTTCCGCGTTGCCGATCTTCTCGCCCTGGTCGACGAGCGCATCGGTCGCCTTGAGGGGCGGACCGAAAAGCCGCATCTCAGATCGCTGAAGGTCAAGATCATGTCGGCGATCAACGATCCGCGCTATCACTTCATGTTCTCGTCGAACACGATCACCGACACGATCCTCGACACGATCGCGCGCATCTTCCGCATTCCCGGCGAAGGAAAGCCGGTCACGACCTTCCAGCTCGCAGGCATCCCCTCGGAAGTCGTCAACTCCGTCGCTTCGGTTCTCTGCCGCATGGCCTTCGAAATCGGCCTGTGGAGCAACGGCGGCGTTCATATGCTCGTCGTCTGCGAAGAAGCGCACCGCTACGTTCCCGCCGACCCCAAGCTCGGCTTCCTGCCGACGCGCCAGGCAATCGCACGCATCGCCAAGGAAGGTCGAAAGTACGGTGTGTCGCTGGGCATCATCACGCAGCGCCCCGGCGAACTCGACCCGACGATTCTCTCCCAGTGCTCGACCGTCTTCGCCATGCGGCTTGCCAACGATCACGACCAGGAGATCATCCGTTCGGCGATCCCCAACTCCTCCTCGTCGACCACGAGCTTCATCTCCTCCATCGGCAACGGTGAGGCGATAGCCTTCGGCGAGGCCGTGGCCGTGCCCATGCGAATGCGCTTCTCACGCGTGGAAGCGACGCGCATACCCAAGGCGAACGGCACCGGCGTTGTCGTTTCCGACGATACGCCGAACACCGTCGATCTCCGGTCCATCATCACGCGGATGCGCTCCGTTACCGGACCGGACATTTCAGGCTTCCAGAACTCCTATCTTGCAGCCCAGGCGACGCTCGGCGCGGGCCTGCCCGACAATACCGGCCACGAGGATGCCCCCTACGAGGACGAGGAAGACTATGTCGAGCGGCCCTCGACGCGGGTGGAGGTGGAGCCCTACAGGCCCGACATGCTGCCCGGCTCAGCCCCCGCGGCCTCGAGCGGTTATCCGTCGGCGCAGGATCGGTTCGAGGCGATGCGACGCGAGCTCGCCTCCGATCCGCACCAGGTCCGCGCCGCGAGCCCCGATCCCTACCGCCAGCCGACCCGCACGGCGCCGGCATTCGGTGAGGCCTCGGCCGGCGAGCACCGGCGCGAACCCTCGATCCGCGAGCAACTCCTGAAGAAGCCGCTGAGCAGCCTGATCCGCAAGTAACCCCGGAAGTCCCAGTCCCCCGGTGCACGCAACACGCGCGAAGCGGCCCCGGTGCTGCGAGGCTATGACACCTCGTCGATCGACGAGATGCGCGACCAGCTTTCATTCATCTGGTTGCGGAACCACGTCATCTGCCGCTTGGCATATTGCCGGGTGGCTGCCGAACTTCTTTCGATCACCTCGGCCTCGCTCATCTCGCCACGCAGCATGGCCGCAATCTGCGGAACCCCGATCGCCTTCATCGCGGGCATTTCGGCCGGCAGGTCCAGTGCGAGGAGCGCCTTCACCTCGTCCACTGCGCCCGAGGCCATCATGCTTGCGAAGCGACGGTCGATGCGCTGGTGCAGCTGCACGCGTTCGGGCAGGACCACCACCTTGCGTGCCCGTTCCGGATCAATCACCGCCTCCCCCGCTGAAGCCTGGAACGCCGTGATCGATCGCCCCGTGGTCTCCAGGATCTCGAGCGCCCTGACGATCCGCTGCCCATCGGCTGAGCGGATGACAGCCGCTGCAGCCCGGTCGCGGATCGCAAGCTCCTCGTGGAGGGCTTGCGCCCCCTCCCTCGCCAGCCGGGCACGCAGTTCGTCGCGAATCTCCGCGGGAACCGGCGGCATGTCGGAAAGACCGCCCTTCAGCGCCTTGAAATAGAGCCCGGTCCCGCCGACGAAGACCGGAAGCTTGTCGCGACCGCGGAGTTCGGAAACTACCTCAGCCGCCTGTCTGAGCCAGGCCCCGGAGGAGTATGCCGCGCCTGCCGGCACATGCCCATAGAGCCGATGCTCGATGCCGCCCATGTCTGCGGGCTGGGGACGCGCGGTCAGCATGTTCAGCGTGTCGTAGACCTGCATGCTGTCGGCGTTCACCACCACGCCGCCATGAGCCTCGGCCATGCGAACCGCCAACGCGGACTTGCCGCTTGCGGTCGGCCCGGTTATCAGGATCGCGTCAATATCGTTTCCAGGGTCTCTCATCATGGCTTTCGTTGCCACGCTTCTCGCCAATCCGTCAAATCCTGTCTTGACGCCCGTGATCGCCGAAAAGGCGGCAGATGCTATCAAGGCTTCCGGCCTCTATTGGCTGGCCGACGGTGTCGCGTGCGACATTGTCCTGAGGGACGACACCGACGTTGAGGCGGCACGTGACCGGATTCTCGCCCTCATCGCCGGCAGCCCGATCGACCTTGTCGTTCAGGAACAGGAGACCCGCCGGAAGAAGCTGCTGATCGCCGACATGGACTCGACCATGATTGGCCAGGAATGCATCGACGAACTGGCAGCCGAAGTGGGCCTGAAGGAACGCGTCTCGGAAATCACCGCCCGCGCCATGAACGGCGAAATCGCCTTCGAACCGGCGCTGCGCGAACGCGTGGCCCTGTTGAAGGGCCTTCCCATCTCCGTCGTCGACGAGGTCGTGCGCAAGCGCATCACGCTGACGCCCGGCGGCCCGGCGCTGATCGCAACCATGAAGGCCAAGGGATACTACACGGCGCTCGTCTCCGGCGGCTTCACCGTCTTCACCAGCCGTATCGCGGATCAACTCGGCTTCCAGGAAAACCGCGCGAACATCCTGCTTGAGGAAAACGGCTATCTCACCGGCGAGGTCGCCGAACCCATCCTCGGCAAGCAGGCCAAGGTCGATGCGCTCAACGAGATTTCGGTAAGGCTCGGCATTTCACCTGAGGAAGCGATCGCCGTCGGTGACGGCGCAAATGACCTCGGAATGCTGCATCTTTCGGGCTCCGGCGTCGCGCTTCACGCCAAGCCGGCGGTCGCAGCCGAGGCGAAGCTCCGCATCGACCACGGCGACCTCTCCGCCCTTCTCTACATCCAGGGCTATCGCCAGTCGGATTTCGTGCACCCGTGACCATCGCGTCCACCGAGCGGCTGATCATACGCAACTGGGTGGAGGCTGATCGCGACCTCTTCTTCCGGATCAATTCCGATCCGCAGGTCATGGCGTTCTTTCCGTTCCGCCGAAATCGCGCGGAGAGCGATACCCTCTTCGACAGGCTCATCAGCGCGATCGCGAATTCGGGCCTCGGTTTCTTCGCCCTGGCGCTGAGGGGATCGAACGAGGCCATCGGTTTCTGTGGGCTGAACAGGGCAAGCCTGGAACCGTGCCTCCCGGAGGGCACGGTCGAAATCGGCTGGCGGCTGGCACCGGAGCATTGGGGGCACGGCTACGTCACCGAGGCGGCATTGGCGTTGCTTGCCTACGGCTTCAAGGACCTCGCCCTTCCGGAGATCGTCTCCTTCGCCGTCGCGGCCAACCGCCGTTCGACCGCGGTGATGAAACGCATAGGCATGAAGCGTGACCCGGCCCGGGATTTCGATCATCCGCGTGTGGGCGAAGATCGTCCGGACCTCAGGAGACACGTGTTCTATGCCATGTCGCGCGCCGATTGGCAGGAACGCCAGGCCCGCTAGGCCCCGAAGTCATCACCGAAGTAACGAAGCGTCTGAAATCATCCCACGGACGGGATGATTCCGTTTCTTCACGTTTTCCGGCAACCGCCTGACAGGATTCGGGAAAACGCGCGCGCTACTCCATGCGCACGGTCACGAAGCGCAGCGCGCCGGACTTATTGGCAATCATCAGAAGTGCGTTACGGCGGTCTTCGGACTTGAGCTTTGCGATGCGCGACTTCACCTCATCCGGCGATGTCACGGCTTCCTGTCCTATCTCCACGATCACGTCGCCGACCTCGATCCCGCGCTCCGAAGCGGCGGAATTGGGCTCGACCGCGGTAATCAGCACGCCCTGCACGCCTTCGGAAATGCCGCCGTTCTTGCGCGCGACTTCATCGAGCGGTGCGAGCGTCATGCCGAGTACCGGCGTCGCGGCAGGCCGGTTCGCCTCCTGCTTGTTGTCGGTCGTCCCCTGCTTGTCCGCCTCGGTACTGGCTTCGGCCAGCTTCTCGCCATCCTCGAGACGGCCGAGCGTCACCTTGACAGTCTGCTCCTTGCCGTCGCGCACGACAACCACGTCCACGGCCTTGCCGACCGGGCTCTCGGCGACCACACGCGGCAGGTCGCGCATCTCTTCCACATCCTTGCCGTCGAAGCGGACGATGACGTCGCCCGTCCTGATGACGCCGTTGTCGACAGGTCCGCCCTCGATGATCCCTGCAACGAGCGCGCCCTTCGCCTCGGGCATGCCGATGCTCTCGGCGATGTCGTCCGTCACCGGCTGGATTCGAACGCCCAGCCAGCCACGGCGCGTCTCGCCGAATTCCTTGAGCTGGGTGAAGACGTTCTCCGCAAGCTCGGTCGGTACCGAGAAGCCGATGCCGATGGAACCGCCGGAAGGAGAGATGATCGCCGTGTTGATCCCGATGACCTCACCCTTCATGTTGAACAGCGGACCGCCGGAATTGCCGCGGTTGATGGCGGCATCGGTCTGGATGAAATTGTCGTAGGGGCCGGCATTGATGTTGCGTCCGCGCGCGGAAATGATGCCGACCGTCACGCTGCCGCCGAGGCCGAACGGATTGCCGATGGCCATGACCCAGTCGCCGATGCGCATGCCCCTCGAATCGCCGAAGGGCACGGCCTTGAGCGGCGTCTTCGGCTCGACCTTCAGCAATGCGAGGTCGGTCTTTGTATCGGTCCCGACCAGCTTCGCCTTCAGCTTCGTACCATTGGCAAAATTGACCTCGATATCGTCGGCCCCTTCGATGACGTGATTGTTCGTCGCGATGAAGCCCGAGGGATCGATGACGAAACCGGACCCCAGCGAGTTGACCGTGCGCGGTCCGCCCTCGCCGCCTTCGCCGTTGAAGAATTCGTCGAAGAAGTCCTGGAACGGAGATCCTTCGGGCACCTGCGGTGTCGGCCCCTTGTCCTCCTCCTTGACGTTCTGCGACGTCGAGATGTTGACGACCGCGTCAAGCAGCCCCTCCGCCAGGTCGGCAACAGAAGCCGGACCGGCAATCGAGGAGGGTCCGGCGGCCAGCGCCGGGCTCTGGGCGAATGCAGAGGTCGGCAAACCGCCCGCGCCGACGGTCAGCACCGAAAGACCGGCTGCGACCGTGACCGCATGGAAAGATTTGGACCTGTTGCTCAAGGCCATGTCTGGCGTCCTTTTCGTTCAGTCGTGGAAGCTTCCACTCTTGGCCATGGATACGGCAGAAATGGGATGTCCATATCCGTGGCCGGGCATCTGCGCGCTCCTTGCAACTTTTGCCCGGCGCGTGCCGTGCCCGCAAGGGGCACCGTCGTGCGGCCGGCGGCAAAGAACGGACAGTTCCGCTATTATCCACCGCTTCACGCATCAGCGCCAAGGCAATTTGCCGTGTACGCTCCGTTATTTATTCCTCCGCAGAATCGAAAGGGCCGGTACGAGACCGGCCCTTCTGAAAGTCTGGGGATTCTACCCGGCGTTGCCGCCGGATGAATGTCAGTCGGCGGGCACCGGTGCGGTTGCCGGCGGCTTCGTTCCGTTGGCGTCTTCGAAATAACGGAAGAATTCCGAGTTCGGAGACAGGACGAGCGTCGTGTCGGAGCTTCCCATTGCCTCGCGGTAGGCGCTCATCGACCGGTAGAAGTCGAAGAAGCCCGGATCCTTCGAGAAGGCCTCGCCGAAGACGCGGTTGCGTTCGGCATCGCCCTGGCCTCGCAGGATTTCGGAATCGCGCTGGGCTTCCGCGACGATCTCGACGACCTGACGGTCGGCGATGGCGCGGCGGCGCTGCCCTTCTTCGTTGCCTCGTGCGCGGATCAGTTCGGCCTCGGCAAGACGCTCGGCCTTCATCCGGTCGAAGGTCTGCTGCGAGACTTCCTGCGTCAGGTCGGTGCGGCGGATCCGTACGTCCTCGATCGTCAGTCCGAGCGTCTCGGCGTCGCGGGAAAGCTCGTTGCGCACTTCGCGCATCATCGAGGACCGCTCTTCGGACAGTGCGGACTCGAAACCGCGCAGACCGTAGACCCGGCGCAGAGCCGCATCGAGACGGGTTCTGAGCCGCGATTCGGCCGCTTCCCGGTCACCCGAGACGGTCTGGCGGAACGTGCGCGCATCGGTGATCTTGTAGACCACGAAGGCATCGACCTCGTAGAACTTGCCGCCCGATACCTGGACGCGGATGTTGTCCAGATCGAAGCGAAGCGCCTGGTCCTGCACGTACTGGACGCTGTCGGCATCCATGAAGCCGAAGGGCAGCTTGAAGTAGATGCCCGGCTCCGACTTGACGTCCTGGATCTGGCCGAAGCGCACGACGATGGCCTGCTGGCGTTCGTTCACGACGAAGACGGACGAATAGGCGATGAAGAGAATGACGGCGATGCCGATCAGGATGGCGGGAAAACGGTTACCCATTACTGGCTCCCTCCCGCCTGCGTCTGCGCAGCCTTGCCGAGTTCGTTCAGCGGAAGGAAGGGCACCACGCCCTGCCGGCTCTCGCCCTCGTTGATGATAACCTTCTTGGAATTCTTCAAGACGCTTTCCATGGTTTCGAGGAACAGACGCTTGCGTGTGACTTCGGGCGCCGTCGCATACTGCTCGTAGATCGAGACGAAGCGCTGCGCTTCACCTTCCGCTTCCTTCACGACGCGGTCCTTGTAGGCTGCCGCCTCTTCGCGGACCTGAGCGGCCTGGCCTCGTGCGAGACCTAGCTTCTGGTTGGCGTACTGGTTGGCTTCCTCGACGAAGCGGTCTTCGTCCTGCTCGGCGCGCTGCACTTCGTCGAAGGCGTCGGCCACTTCACGCGGCGGCGATGCGTCCTCGATCGCGACCGTGTTGACCGAGATGCCGGAACCGTAGGAGTCCATCGTCGCCTGGATCGTCGCTTTCACGCTTTCGGCGATCGCCTGGCGGTTGTCGCGGAAGATGTCCTGGGCAGGACGGCGGCCGACGACTTCGCGCATGGCGCTCTCGGAAACCTGCTGCAGGGTTTCGGCCGGATATTCGAGGTTGAAGAGGTAAGCCTTGGGATCGGTGACGGAGTACAGTACCGAGAACTGCACGTTCACGATGTTCTGGTCGCCCGAAAGCATCAGTCCGGAATTCTCGGAATTGACCGATGCGCCCTTGCGGCCGATGTTCTGCTGCTGCTCGGTGATCTTCACCAGCTCGACGGTTTCAAGCGGCCAGAAGTGGAAGTGCAGGCCCGGCATGGACACTTCTTCCTTCGGCTTGCCGAAACGCAATTCGACGCCGCGCTCGTCCGGCTGGACCGTGTAGATCGAGTTCATCAGCCAAAACACGCCGATCAGAAGCAGCGCGATGATGACGACGCCGCCGTTGAAGCCCCCCGGCATGACATTCTTCAGCTGGTCCTGGCCACGGCGGATGATCTCCTCGAGGTCCGGCGGGCCGCCGCCGCCGCCACGCGGACGGTTCGGGCCTTGCCCCCACGGTCCCTGATTGTTGCCGCCGCCGCCCCACGGGCCGCCGCCGCCGTTTTGATTGCTCCAGGGCATCAATACCTCTTTCTCTGGAAACTCCCTATCTCACATGCGCGAAATGTTTTTCGGCGTCATATGAAGTGATCCCGTTATAGGTATCAGCCGACGGCCTTTCAACGGAGACGAACCAACTTACGGAGAAATGCGTCAAAATAGTCCAGCAAAATGCTCTAAATACGCTTCCAAGTTACGAAATGCATCGCGTGGCTGTCTTTTTCGCCGCGCTCCATCGGTTCCTCGAACACCCTCGAAAAGCGCGTCGTGTCGATGTCCGGGAAACGGGTGTCGCCTTCCACCTCCGCATCGACCTCGGTGACGTGGATGACGTCGGCCTTCGCGAAGACCTGCCGGTAGATCTCGCCGCCTCCGACAATGCAGATTTCGTCCACCCCGAGCTCTGCGGCGGACCGACCGGCTTGCTCCAGCGCCTCATCGAGGCTGCGCGCGACCGACACCCCGTCGGCCGCAAACGAAGGATCGCGGGTGATGACGATGTTGGGCCGTCCGGGAAGCGGCCTGCCGATCGAGGTGAACGTCTTGCGCCCCATGACGATAGGCTTGCCCATCGTCACCCGCTTGAAGCGCTTCAGGTCCGAAGGCAGTCTCCAAGGCAGATCCCCGTCGCGGCCAATGATGCCATTGCGCGCAACCGCCACGACGAGAACGATCTTCGGGTTTGCCATTCAGTTTCCTTCCGCCTGTTCGGGTCCTTCCGCCTGCTCCCGCGCCTGCGCGCGTTGCAGGGCCGGACGCTCGGCCATTCTTTGTATGTAGCGATCGATGGCCTCGCTTTCGGGCAGCAGATCGCGCATCCACATCAGCGAGGACGATACGATGATGTCGACCGATGAGGGCCGGTCCCCGAGCACATAGGGTCTGGTCGAGAGCGTCTCGATCATGCGCTCGCACATCGCCTGGTGAAGCCGGGCAAGCTCGGCATTGACCACCGTGGCGCCGCACATGTGGGCGACCTGCATCGGTTCCACCACGCCGGCATAGTAGGCGAGCCAGGAAAGATAGCGTCCGCGGTCGGGATCGCCGGGCGGACGACCCATTTCGGAGTCCGGGAAAAGATCCGTCAGGTACTGGGCGATCGCCACGGATTCGGTGACCAGCGTTTCGTCGTGGATGAGCGCCGGCACCTGTGCGTGCGGATGCGGATTGCGCAGATCCGGCCCGCCCGAGCCGTCCCGGCGTCGTATGGTGACGACCCTGACTTCGTATTCGGCTCCCAGTTCCTCCAGCAGCCAGAGCATGCGGAACGAGCGCGACATCGGCGCGTGAACAAGCGTCAGCATGGTTTCCTCCCGAAATCCCGTGTTCCGCCGGCAGCGATCGCCCCGTTACACCGCGATCGGCGCCTTGATGCTTGAATCGGCCTCATAGCCGACGAGCTCGAAGTCCTCGAACTTGAAGGCGAAGAGATCCTTCACATCCGGATTGAGCTTCATGAAGGGAAGCGGCTTGGGACGCCGCCCGAGCTGGAGTTCTGCCTGCTCGAAGTGGTTGTGGTAGATGTGCGCGTCGCCGAGCGTGTGGACGAAGTCGCCAGGCCTCAGTCCCGTGGCCTGCGCGACCATCATCGTCAGCAGGGCATAGGATGCGATGTTGAAGGGAACGCCGAGGAAGATGTCGGCCGAACGCTGGTAGAGCTGGCACGACAGCTTGCCGTCAGAGACGTAGAACTGGAAGAGGCAGTGGCAGGGCGGCAGCGCCATTTCGTCGACCAGTGCCGGGTTCCAGGCCGACACGATATGCCGGCGCGAGTGCGGGTTCTTCCGGATGCTTTCGACAACCGCCTCGATCTGGTCGAGGTGGCGACCGTCATGGGTCGGCCAGGAGCGCCACTGGTAGCCGTAGACCGGACCGAGCTCTCCATTCTCGTCCGCCCATTCGTCCCAGATGCTGACGCCGTTCTCGTGCAGATAGCCGATGTTGGTGTCGCCTTTCAGGAACCACAGGAGTTCGTGGATGATCGATCGGAGGTGGAGCTTCTTCGTCGTCAGCACCGGAAACCCTTCGGCAAGGTCGAAGCGCATCTGGTAGCCGAAGACGGAACGCGTCCCCGTTCCGGTCCGGTCGGAACGGTCGCTGCCCTTTTCCATGACGTGAGCGAGAAGGTCGAGATATTGCTGCATGGTCGCCGCCGATTCGTGTTTCAGCCCTAATCTAGAGCGTTAGAGGCGGCAGTCCAAACGCCGGATCGAATTTTCCGCGATTTCCCCAGGGCCGCGCTTCGATTCGGTGACCGATGGGGTATCGCGGGCTTGCCGGGTCGCGTCCGGGGTGCAACCGGAACCTTGCATGCGCGGGTTCCGGTCGCCGTGTCCGTTGGAGATCAGGCGAGTTCGCCGAGTTTGCCGAGTTCCTTCGCCGTCAGATAGTAGAACGTCACGCGGGACTTCGAGTTGTCGTCGGCCATGGCCTTGCATACGGCTTCGACGGCCTTGTCGGCCGCCCCGCCCGTCACGCCGAATTTCTTGGCGCACCACTTTTCCTTGACGCGGTCCAGTTCCTCGGGATCCGAGCATGAAACCAGTGAGGAGTCGCGATTGCGCAAGGCAATGCCGAGATGGCTGACGATCTTCTTGACGATGGCTTCGTCGGCACCGCTGTCATACTTGCGAACATCTGCGAGATAGTCAGTCATGATGTCTCCTCTTCCTGTTCCAAGGCCGCCCGCTTCTTGTGGCGCACCACGCGATGCAGTTTTTCACGCGGAAATAGCAAGTCAAGGGCAAATGAACGTGACCCGGGGCGCTGGAGCCGGCAGGAACGAAAGGGTGCAAGAAATGTCACAAAACCCTTTTCTTGGCACGCCGAAGCTCCTATATAAGCCCTGCTGTCTTCGGGCAGCTATGGCAATAAACGGGCGGTGTAATAAACCCATTGGACCCGGGGGCGGTACCCGGCGCCTCCACCAAAAACCGGTCAGTTCGGACCGGCTTTTGATGGGGGCGAAATAGGATCGACAAGGGCGTAAAGATCGACTTTTTGCTCGGCATTGTACCACCGTTATCGGGCTAAACTTATAGTTGCAAACGACAACTATGCTGAAGCACGTCTCGCTGCCTAACGGCGGTGCGACACTTCAAATCAAGTCCTTGCGGGTAGCACTGTAAGGCGGGGTCCGGAGGCACCTGGCAACAGAAGCCTTCACCTTCTCGCCTTCCTTGAAATGGTTTATAGCTGTCACACATGACTCGTGCGGGCCAGTTCCGCGCACGACTGCGGTCGGGAATCCTAAAGATGCATGCCCCGGTTTGACGGCGGGCGGCACTTTGGGGCAAAAAGCCGCGATGCAGAGACGACATGGCGTGCAAGCGCTTGGCAAGAAAGAAAGACAGAACCTGATGGCGCAAGACCACATCCGCTACGACATACTGGCTCAGGACGCTCTCAGGGGCGTTATCCGCAAGGTGCTTTCCGAAGTGGCCGCCACGGGACATCTGCCCGGCGAGCATCATTTCTTCATCACTTTCCTGACCGGAGCGCCGGGCGTTCGCATCTCGCAGCACCTCAAGGCCAAGTATGCCGAGCAGATGACCATCGTCATCCAGCACCAGTTCTGGGACCTGAAGGTGACCGAGAGCCTGTTCGAGATCGGCCTCTCCTTCTCCGACACTCCCGAGAAGCTCGTCATCCCGTTCAACGCCATTCGCGGGTTCTATGACCCCTCGGTAAGCTTCGAGCTCGAATTCGACGTCCCTGCGGCGGAGGAGGAAGAAGAGCATTCGGCCGAGATCACTGCCTATCCCGCAGCGGCGGAAAAGGAAGAGACCGCAGCCGAGCCCGCCAAGACCGGCGAAGACGATGACGGCAAGAAGCCGGGCGGATCCGTTGTCTCGCTCGACTCGTTCCGCAAGAAGAACTGATCGGGAGCGGCGGCGATGAGCGGCGACGTCGTCAACCTCCGCCAGTTCCGCAAGTCGAAGCAGCGCGCGGAGAAGGAGAAGCAGGCGGAGCAGAACCGCATCTCCTTCGGTCGCACCAAGGTCGAGAAAAACCTCACGCGCGCACTGAACGAGAAGGCCGAACAAGCCCATACCCAGGGCAGGCTCGAAAAATCGGAAGACAAGCCGAAGTGAGCCGCTTCGCGCCGCAACTCCTGAAAATCCTCGACAGATCGGCAGCGTGGTTCCCCACCCGCAATCCGTTGCCGATGAGGTCCTGCCCAGGAGCGAGGCTGGGGTGATCCGTAAGCATTCTGCAACGCTCCATGGACACCGCACGAGCTTTTCGCTGGAAGAGCCCTTCTGGGAGGAGCTCAAGGCGATCGCCGCCCATCGTGCGCTTCCCCTCGCCGTCCTGATCTCGGAAATCGACGATGCCCGGCCGGCAGACAGCAACCTCTCCTCTGCCCTCAGGGTCCATGTGCTCGCCTGGCTGAAGGCGCAGGCAGAGACCGGCGGCTGAACGCTCGAAAAGTCCTATCTCCGTTCCGCGGCAACCGCGGCTCAGTTGAAGCCCGGGAGCACGTCAAAATTCAACGACTGGCCACGATTGGCCGGCGCGAGCTCCTCGCCGCCACCCGCGTTCGACCGCTGCCGTCGCTGCTGGCGGGCAGCCTCTTCGGCCGCAAGCCTCTCGGCGACTGCCTTTGCCTGCGCCTCCGCCTCCTGCAGCTTGCGGACCTCTTCTTCCCTTGCGGCAAACTCGGCCGCGGCCGCCGCAGCTGCCTTCTGCTCCGCGGAGTGACGCGCGGCGCGGATCTTGGCGTCAGCCCGGCGTCGATTTTCCTCGATCTCCTGAAGCCGGACGTTCTCGGCAATCCATTCACGCTGGCGCGCGCGGTACCGGTAGAGCGCGACCTCGCGGCGCAGGCGCTGCTTCTCGAGCACGTTCGCCTGCAGCGTCTCGACCCGCCGGCGCTCGATCTCGAACTTGCGGAGCGACAGGAAGTTTGCGAGCGGCTGTACATCAAGGGAGCGGCCGGGCGCATCGAGCAGTCCGGCCCAGGAAAGCACCACCTCCGGCTCCGCGCCCGCCAGCGCCTCGTCCCCGGCCCGGAAGCGCAATCCTACCTTCGATCCGATGCGCTGCTCGGAAAGCCCGATCTCGACGTCACCGGCAAATTCCGCATAGCCGTCGCCCGCCGAGATATTCTGTGCCCGCAACGTGCCCGAAGCGATCGAGAACGGAATGCGCGCAGCACCCAGCAGCGCCCGCCCCTGCATGATCTCGCGTTCGGCGATCGCCCCCGTTCTCTCCTTGGTAATGTCGCCCTTGACGCCGTCGGCAGCAGCCAGGATCGCCGGGAACGCCGCGGTATTGATACCCTGCACTTCCAGGCCGTTGAGCCGCGCCTCGCCGGAGCCGGTCGCGCTCTTCGCCATGGCCGCGATGCTCTTGCCGGAAGCATCGACGGCGAGCGTCAGCTCCGCGCGTCCCGTGCCCAAGGGCCCCTCGGACGAGGCCCAGACGATCTTCGAGAGATCGGCGCCCGCAAGATCCAGCCGTGCCTCCAATATGCCGTTCGCCTCCGCATTGACCAGTTTCAGCCGCCCCCCGAGCTTGCCGCCGAACCAATCGCCCTCGATGTCGTCGAGTGCGATGTCGCTCCCGTGCCAGCTGAGCGCGGTCTTGAAATTGTCGACGGCTCCATAGATGCCGGGCCAGAACTGGCGGGCGGTGAGCGCCAGGAAAACATCGGCCGAATTCCATCCGGGATTGCCGAGCTCGCCGGTGTTCAGCCCACCCTGTGCAATGTCTTCGACAGGCCCCAGCACCGTTTCGGCTAGCCATGCGAGATCGATCGTGTCGAAGGCGAGCGTTCCCCGCCCCTTGGCGGACGCGGTGCGGTCGAGCGTGAAGTCCCCGGAAAAGCCGTTGCGGTCGGCCTTGCCGTCGATCCCGGTCAGGCGAAGCTCTTTCGGATCGATCGTGACCTCCGCCGAAAGCTTCAGCGGCAGGCCGGCACCCGATTGCGGCAATGCCACGCCGTTCATCATCAGGTAGGGCTCGACGTCGTCGCTATCGAGCGCCACCGCGAGTGTCCCTGCCAGGAAATGGTCGGTGCCGAGCTGAACCTCGCCGTTGGCCGTCATCGAGGTTCGTTCCGTCGTGAAGGCGACCGACACGTCGGCGGGACCTGCCTTGTCCTGCGTGATCTTCAGCGCCAGCAGGCCATTCGGCTCGGCGTCGAAGGGCAGCGGATCCATTCCGGCCTGCCCGACAAGAACCGTCGTCACCGGGTTCTCGAGCGTGCCGTTAAGCCGGAAGCTTCGGCCGAGGATCAGATCCGCGAGCGTGCTCGCCTGGACATGAAGCTCGACGCGGCCGCCATTCGCCGTCCCCGTCAGGTTCGCCGCGAGCGGTTCCTTGCCGCCTTCCGGCACCGAGGCCGTCATCTCGACGTCGGCATCGTCATAGTAGCCCGCGCTGCTCACGAAGCGGGAAACCACCGGATGCTGCGGCAGGTGCCGCGCCAGGAGCTCGGCCACCGGCTGCATCGCCCCCGCCTTGAGAGCCATGCGGAAGCTCCCCGTGGGCGAAAGCAGCGAGCCGCCCATGCGCCCGCCGATTTCGATCTGCGCGCCGGCGAGGGAATCGACGTCCAGCCGCTGGATCTGTAGGATCCCCTCCTTGAGCGACAACGCGGCGGAAACGCCGTCCGCCTCCTCGCCGAGACCGGAGAAATGGTCCGCCTTCAGGTCGAGCGCAATCGCATGCTCGAGCACCGTCGACATTGAAGCATCACCTGCAATAAGCCCGGCAAGCGCCTGAAGCGATTCGAGTTCCACCCGATCGCCTTTCAGCTCCATCGAAAGCGTCGGCGTGCTGCCTGAGACGGACTGGCGTTCGATGCGCCCGGTCATCGAGGCGGGTCCGACCGCGAGCTCGAGGTTCTCGAAGCGTTGCAGTTCCTCGGTCAGGTCGACCTTCGCCGAGAAGCCGGCGGTCTTCAGCTTGCGGATGCGCGGATCGATCGAGCCCGCAAGCCAGGCCGCAAACCCGGAAGGCTGGTTCGATGCGAGCAGGAGATCGCCCGCGAAGCTGCGGGCCCCGCTGAGCGTGAGCCGCCCGCTCGCCTCAATCGTCGTGCGCCCGGGCAGCAGGGCCGCCCCTTTCTCGATTGTCCACCCGTCTCCGTCGGGCTTCACGTCCAGGCGCACGTCGCGCACGGTCGTGTCGCCGATGACGATTGCCGGCAGCGCAAGGCTGGCCCGTCCCGGGACCTGGGGTATGGGAATGTCGGCGACGATCGCAAGCAGCGCCTGCATCCGCTGGCGCGCCGAAAGCTGCGGGTTGCGGCCCGTCTTTCCGGCCTCCCCCTTGTTGCCGATGCGATTGACGTCGATCTGCTGCCCGTCGGCGATCAGCAGGAACTCCGGCTGCTTGCCGGTGTCGAGCGTCGCCTCGCCCGTCACCACATAGGGGTCCTCGGGATTGCCTGCCTCGAGCCGATAGTCCGGCACGCGCAGGCGCTCGTTCGAAAGCTCGAACTTGCCCCCGACCTTGATCGGCGCTCCGCCCGTCTTCGGATCGGGCGCAATCTTCTCGGCCAGCGTGAAGGTACCGTCGTACCGCGGCTTGAAATCGACGATCTTGAGTTCACCTTCGAGATCGGCGAGCAGCGGCAGCCGTTCGGGCACGATGCGCGCCCGCATGGAGAGCGTCCCATGCTCGTCGACCTGCCCGCTCGTCAGCTGGAAATCGCCCGCCTCGCCGTCGAGCGCGGCCCGCCCCTCCGCTTTCCAGGGGCCGGCAAGGGAACGCGCCGTCGCCTTGGCGTCGATGTCGGTCAGGCGTCGGGTCCGCCCGGTCTGCTCGTCGATGAACTCGAGCTCGCCGTCGGTGATGATGACGTTCTCGAGCACGACGGATTTCGCAGGGATCGCCCCGGCGCGGCCCCGCGCCCAGTCCAGCGTCCCGTCGGCAAGAAGCTTCAGCCGCGCCCTCGGCTGCTCCACGCGCATGTCGAAGATCAATGCCTCGCCGCTCAGGAACGGGGCGAGTTCGGCATCCATCGAGAACCGCGCGACCTCCACGATCGGCTTTCCGTCCTCCTCGCCGACGCGCACGTCGTTCAGTGTCACGGACGGAAACGGCAGTATGCGGGCGTCGACGCGGCCGTGCACCACGACCTTCCGGCCCATAATGCGGCTCGCCTCCTGCTCGAAGTTCTGCCGGAAATTGGTCCAGTCCACAAACAGCGGTGCCAGCAACGCCGCGAACAGCGCCAACACCACCAGACCGCCGAAGAAAATCACGAAGCGAGAAAGCAAAACGCGGGCCCCGATAAACCGTGTACCTGAATATAATCAGGATAATGCGCGATTGTCTCAACCCATCGTAAAAATCTTCCCCGGATTGAGAATGTTGTCCGGGTCGAGCGCGCGCTTGATCTCACGCATGAGGTCCACCGCCCCGCCCAGCTCGAGCGGAAGGAAGGCCTGCTTGCCCTGCCCGATGCCGTGTTCGCCCGTGCAGGTGCCGTCCATGTCGAGCGCCCGGGCGTTCAGCCGCGATACGAAGGCTTCCGCCTGCTCCACATCGGCGGGGTTCTTGTCATCGAGCACCAAGCTCACATGGAAGTTGCCGTCCCCCGCATGGCCGACGATGGGCGCGAGCAATCCGTGCTCCTCAATGTCGGCTTCGGTTGCGGCGACGCATTCCGCCAGCCGCGATATGGGCACGCAGACGTCGGTGGCAATGACCGCATGGCCGGGCCTCAGGGCCTTGGCGGCCCAATAGGCGTCGTGCCGGGCCTTCCAGAGCTTGGCGCGCTCGGCGGCGTCTGCGGTCCACTTGAACTCGCCGCCCCCGCACTCGGCGGTGATGTGCGCGAATTCCTCGGATTGCAGGCGCACGCTATCCTCGCTGCCGTGGAACTCGACGAACAGCGTCGGCAGCTCCGGAAGCGTCAGTCCCGAATAGGCGTTGCAGGCCCTGATCTGGAGGGCATTGACGAGCTCGATGCGCGCAACCGGAATACCGAGTTGCACCGTCATGATCACAGCGTTGCAGGCGTCCGCCAGCGTCGGGAAGCTGCAGACCCCGCCCGAGATCATCGCCGGAATGCCCTGCAGCCTGAGCGTGACCGAGGTCAGCACGCCGAGTGTTCCTTCCGCACCCACGAAGAGCCGCGTCAGGTCGTACCCGGCAGACGACTTGCGGGCGCGCCGCGCCGTGCGGATCTCCTCGCCCTTCGCCGTCACCGCGGTGACCGAAAGCACGTTGTCCTTCATGGTTCCGTAGCGCACGGCATTGGTGCCGGAGGCACGTGTCGAGGTCATGCCGCCGATCGAGGCGTTGGCGCCCGGGTCGATGGGGAAGAACAGGCCGGTGTCGCGGAGGTACGTGTTGAGTTCCTCGCGGGTGATGCCCGGCTCGACGGTGCAGTCCAGATCCTCCGCATTCACCTCCAGCACGCGGTTCATGCGGCTGAAATCGATGGATATGCCTCCGGCGGGAGCGTTTATCTGTCCCTCGAGCGACGAACCGGTGCCGAAGGGAATGACGGGAACCCGGTGTACGGCGCAGATCTTCACGGTCTCCGCCACGTCGCCTGCCGCCTCTGCGAACACGACGCCGTCGGGCAGCTGCGCCGGAATGTAGGTGGTGGTATGGGCGTGCTGCGCGCGAATCGCCTCTCCGGTCTGGAAGCGGTCGCCGAAGCGTTCGCGCAGCACCGCTACCGCCGCCGCAATCGCTTGCTCGTTTCGTGCCGCACCCTTGATGTCAGACAGCGCCATCGCCCGCCCTCCCTGTTATTTTCGGACCGTAGTCAGCAAATTGCCGAGCGGCTGTCCAGATGCAAGTTTGTCTTCGAGGTTAACCATGAACAAGCAACCGCCGCCTCTGATAATATTATAAATTTGCAATATACTTAGCCATCGCGGATAATTGCGGGAGATGGATGGGAGGAGAACATACCATGACATCGCGCAGCACCATGACCATTGCCGCCATTGTTGTCATCATCCTCGCCGGACTGTTCCTGTACAACAGGGGCGGCGATGGCGAGGCGACTAGCACGAGCACGTCGACCGGAACGACTACGACGCCGGCAACGCCTGAAACCGGCACGACGACCACCACCCCGGCAACACCGGAGACCGGCACGACAACCGCTACGCCGGCAACACCGGAGACCGGCAGCACCGGAACGACGACGACGGCGCCAGCCGAAGGCACTGCCAACCAGCCTGCAGCCGGCACGACGACGACCCAGCCGGCGGAAGGTACGACAACCCAGCCTTCGGGCGGTTCCACGACCACCGGAACGAGCAACTGACGCAGGTTACGCCAACGTGTGATCGCTCTCGCAGTGACGGCACGTGTTGGCACCAAACGGCCGAAGCGCGGACGGAAGGCCGTATCGCGCTTCGCGCACCCGTCGCTCCATTACGCGAACCAGCGCGAGCGAAGCTGCTTCACTCAGCCGGGTGACCCGAAAGCTGTGCAGCCGCTTCCATTTCCCTGCGCAGGCGCGCTTCCTCATCGGCATGCGGCTTAGTGTACCGCGCGATCACCAGATAGGCGACAGGCGTCAGGTAGAGCGTCACGACGGCGGCAAGCCCGAGACCGCCGACGAGCACCCATCCGAGGGAGACGCGGGCCTCGGCGCCCGCTCCGCTTGCAAGCACCAGCGGCACCGCGCCGACCACGGTCGCGATCATCGTCATCATCACCGGCCGCAGGCGAATGTTCGAGGCGTTTTCGATGGCGCTGCGCACGTCCTGCCCGCGATCACGCAGCTGGTTCGCGAACTCGACGATCAGAATGCCGTTCTTCGCCATGATGCCGACGAGTAGAACGAGGCCGATCTGGCTGTAGATGTTCAGCGTCGTGCCGGTGAGGATCATTGCAAACACCGCGCAGGCAAGTCCGAGGGGTACCGTCGTCATGATGATCAGCGCGCTCACCACGCTCTCGAACTGCGCGGCGAGAACGAGGAAGATGATGACGAGGGCAAAGCCGAAGGTGACGAACAGGCCGTTGGAGTTCTCGTCGAGCGTCGCGGCTTCGGCCAGCGGTATGAGGCGCGATCCCTCGGGCAACAGCGGCTCGGCCATGTCCTCCACGATCTTCAATGCCTCGCCGAGCGCCAGGCCGCTCTTCAGTCCCGCCGACAGCGAAACGGATCTCAGCTGCTGGTCACGTGAAAGCTGCGGCGCGACCGCCTTCTCCTCGAGCGAGGCGATGGTGGACATGGGCACGATCTTCCCGTCCGCGGTCTTCAGGAAGATGTTCTCTAGGTCCATGGGATCGTTGATCGTGTTGGTCGTCGAGGACAGGATCACGGGATAGGCCTGCCCGTCGACGTAGATGTCGACGATGCTGTTGCCTTCCAGCATGGCCTGCAGCGCGGTCGAGAGCCCGGAAATGTCGACGCCGAGGTCCGATGCCTTCTCCCGGTCGATCGTGACCGAAAGCTGCGCCTGGTTGGCCTCGTAGTTGAGACGGACATTCTCGAAGCGGCCGCTATCCTCGATCTTTCGCACCAGTTCGGCGGCCGCGTTGCCGAGCTTCTCGTAGTCGTTTCCGACGAGCGCGACCTGGAGGCCGTTACCCGCGCCGCGAATGCCGAGGCTGTTCGGCTGGGTGGCGAAGGCCCTGACAGAAGGCACTTCGGCCGCCGCCTTGTTGATGTCGGCGACGATCTGCTGCTGTGTCCGCTCCCGTTCGCCCCAGGGTGCCAGCGTCAGCACCATGAAGCCGCTGTTGGTCGACCCGCCCTGCCCGGATATCGAGTAGATATTCACGATCTCGCCCTTGTCGAACAGCGGCCGGAGCTTGTCCTCGATCCGCTTCATCTGGTCCTGGGCATATTCGAGCGACACGCCCTGCGAGGCGTTGACCCGCATCATGACGATCGCACGGTCCTCGCTCGGCGTCAGTTCGGATTTGAGGGTCATGAAGGACCCCGCCCCGAGCGCCGTGAAAAGGCCGGCGACCACGAAGACGACGAGCGGCGCATTCAGGCACGCCTTGAGCGATCTGCGGTAGAAGCCGGCGCAAAAGGCGCCGAACCGGCCCAGCATGCCGCGGCTGTGGTCATGGGATCGTTCGGCCGCCAGCATGCGCGAGGCCAGCATCGGGCAGAGCGTGAGCGCCACGAAGGCCGAAAGCAGGATCGCGAAGGCAAGCACGAAGCCGAACTCGCGGAACAGCCGCCCGGTCTGGCCGGGCAGGAAGGACAGCGGCACGAATACGGCGATGAGTGTCGCGGTCGTGGCAATGACGGCGAAGAACACCTCGAGCGTGCCGTGCACCGCCGCCGCCCGCGGCCCGAGGCCTTCGGCCCGCCGCCGCACGATATTTTCGAGAACCACGATGGCGTCGTCCACGACGAGGCCGGTGGCGAGCACGATCGCAAGCAGCGTCAGGATGTTGACGGAGAACCCGGCGAGATAGATCGCAGCCACGGTTCCGATCAGCGCGATCGGCATGCTGATCGTCGGAATGAGCGTCGCCCGCCAGTCGAGCAGGAAGAGGTAGATCACGAACGTCACGATCACGATCGCGACGACGAGGGCGATCTCCACCTCATGGAGCGCGCCCTCGATGAACACGGCATCGTCGCTGGTGATCGCAAGCCGCGTGCCCTCGGGCAGGATGCCGCCGAGAGTGTTGACCGTCCTGTGGACGCCCTCGGAGATATCGAGGGTGTTCGACTGCGCCTGCCGGATGATGCCGAGCCCGATGCCCTGCCGCCCGTTCGACCGCAGCGCCGTCGTTCCGTCGTCCGGGCCGAGCGTCACCGTCGCGACGTCGCCGAGCCTGACCCGGTTGTTGATCATCAGCTTCTCGAAATCTTCGGGCGTACGGATGTCGGCGGTCGCACGCACGGAAATATCCTGGTTGAGGCTCGTCAGCGTGCCGGCAGGAACATCGAAGTTGGCGGTCTCGAGCGCCTTCCCGAGTTCGACGATCGTCATCCCCCGGCTGGCGAGCTTGGCCTGGTCTATGTCGACACGGAAGACCTTCTCCTGCTCGCCGTAGACCGTCACGTCCGCGACGCCTTCGACCGCGGCGAGCCTGTCACTGATCTCGTTTTCGACGAGCAGCGTAAGGTCTTCCATCGACATGCGGTCGGAGGTGAGTGCAAGCCGCATGATCGGCTGGCTGTCCGCATCCGCCTTGACGACGCGCGGTTCGTCCGCACCGTCCGGAAGCTGGTTCGTCACGCGGCCGAGCGCGTCGCGCACGTCGTTGGCCGCCTGGTTGACGTCGGTGGTGTCGGTGAACTCCAGCGTCACCCGGCTTCGGGCGAAGGCCGATTGCGACGAGATGTCCTTGATCCCCTGCACCCGCGAGACCGCACCCTCGATCACCTCGGTCAGTTCACGGTCCACGGTTTCGGGAGAGGCGCCGTCGAAGGTGGTCGTGACGGTGACGACCGGCTGGTCCACCGATGGAAGCTCGCGGATGTCGACGCCGTTGAGGGCCGCCAGTCCGGCGACGATCACGAGCGTGTTGACGACGAGGGCGAAGACCGGCCTCCGGATGAAAAGCGCCGTGAAGCCCGCCTGCCCTCCCTTGCCGTCTGAGCCGCCCCCGGACATCACGTGCCCTCCGCCACCGGCTGCCCCGGCTTGCGCTCCTCGTTGACGACCTTGACGGCACCGCCGGTGCGAAGGCGCTGCAGCCCCTCGGTCACCACGAGATCGTCAGGCGCGAGCCTCGCACTGACCAGCACCTTGTCGGGATTGCGCTGGATGATGCGAATGGGAACCTTCTCCGCCTTGTCGTCATGCACGCGCCAGACATAGGATCCATCCGCGCTCCACTGCACTGCCAGCGGATCGACGCTCGGATACTGGTCGCCCGCAAAGCGCATCGAAACCTGGAAGGACATTCCGGCGCGAAGCACGTCGTTCGGATTGGCGATCCGAGCCCTCACCCTCAACGTCCGGCTGTCCTGGTCGATGCGGTTGTCGACTGCCTGCACCACGCCGGAGAAGCTCTCGCCGGGCCGCGCGATCGCGGTTGCCGAGAGTTCGGCCCCGACGTCTATCCGCGTCGTGAATCGTTCCGGCACCCAGAAATCGACCAGGATTTCGGAGCGATCGTCGATGCGTGCGATCTGGGTCGACTGGGTCACGTAGTCGCCGGGATTGACCAGGATGATCCCGACCACCCCTCCATAGGGTGCGGGGATATCCCGCCGGCGAAGGTTGAGTTCGGCCGATTGCAGGGCCAGTTCGGCCGCCTGGAGATCGGAGTTCACGTCCTGCACCTCGACGGGACTGACCGCCGATTTCGCCCTCAGGTCCTGGTAGCGCTTCAGCTTGTCGCGGGCCCTGTCGCGCGTCAGCCGTGCCTGGTCGGCCGCGATGCGCTGCTCGTCGCTGTCGAGGCGGGCGATGACCTGCCCCCGTTCGACCCGGTCACCCGAGGATACGAGGACCTCCGTGAGATTGCCCGTCGCATAGGGCGTGACCGTCACCGAGCGGATCGCCTCGCCGTCGCCGATCGCATTCAGCCGGTCGTTGACGAGCGCCATGACGACGGGCTTGGTGACGACGAGGGACGGTCCGCCGAACCCGTCCGCCCGGCCGGCCCGGCCACCGTTCTTTCCGCCGGCCGAGGGCGGCGCGATCAACGCTGCCAGCCGGTCGGGGATACCGGCCGACGTCAGCATGCCGTTCGCGCCCGGGGCGAGACGTCCCCACAGCAAGGCACCCGCCGAAATGATGGCGGCGCTGACCAGAAGCTGCTTCCAAAGGCGCATCGGGGACTCCAGGGATTGCAATCGTTTCTTGCGAAGCCGTTACGTCAAATATCCCTGCTAAGACGTGAACCGGCAATGAAAGAATGCATTCATTACGGAAATGTAAGCTTGCCGCGAAAATTCGTTCCCGCCTGCGTTGTTCCACGAAATCCGCAAGGCTGGACCGGCACTTGGGCCGTTGCTAGGCTCCGATCGCGGTTTTCCGCGCATTTTCGAGATTTCCCATAGTCAAATCGATAGAGGAGCCTCCAATGTGTGATGCCTGCGTCATCGATTCAGTGAAGAAAAACATGCTCTCGCGACGCGGCCTCTTTCGCGCCGCAGCCGCGGGTGCGGCAACCGTCGCTGCAGCGAGCACCGGCGCCCTGAGCCCCGGTCTTGCCGCAAGCCCTGCGACGGCCACGGATCTCACCCATGAACTCTACGAGGACTTCCCGACCTATTTCGGGCCCCAGCAGTTCTTCCGCGAACAGAAGTTCAACTTCAAGGAGCATACATTCAATCTGTTCGAACTGCGCTACAGCGAGCATACCGGCACGCACATGGATGCGCCGCTGCACTTCTCCGCCGACGGCCTTTCCGTCGCGGAAATTCCCGTTGGCAATCTCGTCGTTCCGCTGGCAGTCATAGACATCAGGGAGAAGGCCGCGTCCAACCCGGATGCGCAGGTTACCCCTGACGACCTGAAGGCCTGGATCGCGGCCAATGGCGAGATCCCGGAAAACGCTTGCGTGGCGATGAATTCGGGCTGGTCGGCCCATCTGGGAACCGACAAGTTCCGCAATGCCGACGGTGAGAAGAAGATCCACTTCCCCGGCTTCCATGTCGAGACTGTCCAGGCGCTCCTGGAGACGACGACCTCCGGCATCGCCGTCGACACGCTTTCGCTCGACTACGGCATCTCCCCCGACTTCGCCACCCACAACACCTGGCTTCCTGCGGGTCGCTGGGGGCTTGAGGCCGTCGCCAACCTCGACAAGGTGCCGGTAAAGGGCGCAACGATCATCGTCGGCGCACCGAAGGTTCGCGGCGGCACCGGCGGCCCGGCCCGCGTCTTCGCGCTCGCCTGATCCCGTCCGGGACCGGCGACATTCGCCGCCGGTCTCCTTTCGCGTTGCAAGGAATTCGCCATGAGCACCGTCAAGCCTCCCGCCGACCTCGAAGCCGATTCCCGCGTCAAGGCGGTGTTCGACGACATCCGGGCCACGCGCAGGTCCGACTTCATCAACAACATGTGGCTCTACCTCGCCTTCGACCCCGCCCTGCTGGAAAGCACGTGGCGCGAGGTCAAGGCCGTCATGGCAGCGCCCTCCGAACTCGATCCGCTGGTCAAGGAGATGCTCTACATCGCCGTCTCCGTCACCAATGGCTGCGGCTACTGCGTCCATTCGCACACGGCTGCCGCCAAAGCGAAGGGCATGACGGCCGGGCAGCACGCCGAACTCCTTTCCATCATCGCGCTCGCCGGCAAGACGAACCAGCTTGCGACCGCCCTCCAGGTACCCGTCGACTCGGCATTCGACGCCGATCGCGGCTGAGCGGACGCACCCTCAACCCGTCTGCCCCGCCGCACCCGTGCCGTCGGAGACGGGAGCGTGGAATAAAAGAAGAACGGAAAACTGGCCTTTCGCCCCCGAATCACTACATTGGGCCGCATGATGAGCGGTTACGACGATATTCCCTTCTTCGATGAAGACCCGGCGCTTGCGAAGAAGACACCGGTTCCCGAACGCAGCACAGGCGGCATTGCGGCACGCGCCATGGCCGCGCGCGATGCCTCGCGTGCCCCGGACTACCTCTCCGGCCTCAATCCGGAGCAGCGCGAAGCGGTCGAGACGCTCGACGGTCCCGTCCTCGTGCTTGCGGGCGCCGGCACCGGCAAGACCCGCGTGCTGACGACCCGCATCGCCCATATCCTTGCGAGCGGCCGCGCCTTTCCCTCGCAGATCCTCGCCGTGACCTTCACCAACAAGGCCGCGCGCGAGATGAAGGAACGCATCGGCTTGCTCGTCGGCGGCGCCGTCGAAGGCATGCCCTGGCTCGGAACCTTCCACTCGATCGGCGTCAAGCTTCTGCGGCGCCACGCCGAGCTCGTCGGCCTGCGCTCCGACTTCACCATTCTTGACACCGATGATGTCGTGCGGCTGATCAAGCAGATCATCCAGGCCGAGGGCCTCGACGACAAGCGCTGGCCGGCCAAGCAGTTCGCCGGCATGATCGACGGATGGAAGAACAAGGGTCTCGACCCGGCCCAGATTCCGGAAGGCGACGCCCGCGCCTTCGCCAACGGCAAGGGCCGCGAACTCTACGCCGCCTACCAGAACCGCCTCAGGACCCTGAACGCCTGCGATTTCGGCGATCTTCTGCTGCACCCGATCCGCATGTTCCGCGCCAATCCGGATATCCTGCGCGAGTACCACGACAGGTTCCGCTATATCCTCGTGGACGAGTACCAGGACACGAACACCGCCCAGTACATGTGGCTGAGGCTGCTGGCGCAGCGTGCGAAGGGCGTGCCGCAGAACGTCTGCTGCGTGGGTGACGACGACCAGTCGATCTATGGCTGGCGCGGCGCGGAGGTGGACAACATCCTGCGCTTCGAGAAGGACTTTCCGGGCGCCAAGGTCATCAAGCTCGAACGCAACTACCGTTCGACCGCCCACATACTCGGTGCCGCCGGGCATCTGATCGCCCACAACGAGGGCCGCCTCGGCAAGACGCTCTTCACCGACCGGCACGATCCAGACGACGACAAGGTCGTCGTCCATGCCGCATGGGATTCGGAAGAGGAAGCCCGCGCGGTCGGCGAGGAGATCGAGCAGCTCCAGCGCCAGAAGCACAAGCTCAACGACATGGCGATACTGGTGCGCGCCTCCTTCCAGATGCGCGAGTTCGAAGACCGCTTCGTCACGCTGGGCCTCAACTACCGCGTCATCGGCGGCCCGCGCTTCTACGAGCGGCTCGAAATCCGCGATGCCATGGCCTATTTCCGCCTCGTCTGCCAGCCGGCGGACGACCTCGCCTTCGAGCGCATCGTCAACACGCCGAAGCGCGGCCTCGGCGACACGACCATACGCAACCTGCACGACTACGCCCGCGCCCGTGACATCCCGATGCTCGCCGCCGCCAGCGACATCATCGAGACGGACGAGTTGAAGCCCAAGGCGCGCAAGGCCCTGTTCGATGTTGTTGCCGATTTCCGCCGCTGGCAGACGCTGCTCGAAACGACGCCGCATACCGAGCTCGCCGAGCAGATCCTCGACGAGAGCGGCTACACGGCCATGTGGCAGGCGGACAAGTCCGTCGAAGCGCCCGGGCGCCTGGAGAACCTCAAGGAGCTCATTCGCTCCATGGAGGCCTTCGAATCTCTTCGCGGCTTCCTCGAGCACGTCTCGCTGGTGATGGATGCCGAGCAGAACGAGGATCTCGACGCCGTCTCGATCATGACGCTCCACTCCGCCAAGGGTCTCGAGTTTGAAACCGTGTTCCTGCCCGGATGGGAAGAAGGCCTGTTTCCGCATCAGCGCGCCCTCGACGAAGGCGGTCGCGCCGGGCTCGAGGAGGAGCGACGCCTCGCCTATGTCGGCCTCACCCGCGCCAAGCGCCGTTGCCATATCTGGTTCGTTTCGAACCGCCGTATCCACGGCCTGTGGCAGTCGACCCTGCCGTCGCGCTTCCTCGACGAACTGCCGGAAGCCCACGTCGAGGTCGCCGAGGTCGAGCAGTCCTATGGCGGCTACGGTCGTGGCGGCTACGGTCAGTCCCGCTTTGACAAGCAGGAGCCGTTCCAGAACTCCTACTCCACGCCGGGCTGGCGCCGCGCCCAGCAGAACAAGACCGACGCCACCCGCGACAACTGGGGTTCGCGCTCCGGCCATGCGGTCGAGCGCATCGGCTATGGCGAGAGCGGCCCGCGCGCCCGCACGATCGAAGGCGAGCTGGTCGCCAAGTCCACCGCCACCGAGCCGTCGCGCTTTGCCGTCGGCGACCGCGTGTTCCATCTCAAGTTCGGGAACGGAAACGTGGCCGCGATCGAGGGCAACAAGCTGACCATCGATTTCGACCGCGCAGGTCAGAAACGCGTGCTGGACGGTTTCGTCGAAAAGACATGACGCGATGCCGGTAGCTTTCGATGGCGGAGGATCACCTCCGCCATGGAACGCCCGACACCAGTACCCACGCAATCGTGGGAAGCATTCGCCAGGAAGGCGCGCGGATCAGGCGGCCACCTCGTCCGCAATGAACGCATTTTCTTCCTTGCCGCCGATCAGGGCCGTCGTCGCGGAGTTGGCCTGAAGGTTGACGACCGTCAGTATGGGGTCGACGATCGGGTCGATGGCCGCCAACAGGATGATCGCGACTTCCACAGGCAACCCGAGCGGAACCAGGATGAGCGAGATCATCGAAAGCCCGGCAATGCCCGGCGCGCCTGCCGCGGCAACGCCGGCCAGCATCGAAGCGACGATCACGAACGCCGTCCAGCCGAGATCCAGGTCGACGCCGTAGAGGTTGGCGAGAAACATGGTCGCGAGCGCGAAGTGAAAAACGGAGCCCGGCGGATTGAGGGTGATCCCCAGCGGCATGACCATGTCGACGCTGTTGCGGTCCAGGCCCAGCCCGTCCTTCAATCCGCGCATGGCGGCCGGCACCGCGGCAAAGCTGCTGGACGTCCCGAAGGCGATGAACATGGATTCCTTCAGCGCCGCCACCGACCGCCAGTAGCCGCCACCTGCCTTGACCCATGTGATAATCGAATAAAAGGCGATCAGCAGGCCGCATCCCAGGTAGATCAGCAACACCAGCCTTGTCATCGCCATGAGCACGTCCATGCCGACGGACGACACCTGCGTGTATGCCAGGCAGAACAGGCCGAATGGCAGCACATACATCAGCCAGCCGATGATCTTGATGAAGGTCTCGTAGAGGCTCTCGAACAGCGTGATCGCCTGCGCCGATCTCCGCTTGTCGATCGAACCCAGCGCAACGCCGAACAGAACCGCAAAAAACAGGATGGCGAGCATGTTGCCGCTGCTGAGTGCAACGAAGATGTTGCTTGGGACGATACCCAGGGCGATATCGGCAATGCCGGCCGTCTGGTTTGCGAGCGCATCCGGCGCTGCGGCCTCGGCACGGAAGATGACCTCGCCGATGATCTGCTTGGCCTGATGCTGCAACTCGCTGCCGGGGCGCCCGATCTCGCCCATGAACATCCCCAGCCCACCCGCGACCGTCAGCCCGAGGCCGATGAACAGCACCAGCCGCGTGACGTAGCGACGCGCGGCACCGTCAGAAAACAGCTTCGCCAGACTGGTGACGACGGCCGTGAACAGCAGGGGGATCACGCACATCTGCAGCAATCTGAGGAAGATATCGCCCAAGAGTTCGATGGCGGGCGTGCCTCCCTTGTCGATCCAGCCGTAAAGCCCGCCTAACCCCATGCCCAGGAGGATGCCGACCGGATGCAGCAATATGCCGGAAATCGTCTTTCTGATCGCCTCAGTCATTGGTGAGCAACCTGTCCGTCGTGTAGAGATATTTCTTTAGAATGGCGTCCAGGGACCCGTTGTCCCGGATCTTGGCGAGGTAGAGATTGATCCAGTCCCTGAGCTCCGGATCCTCCGGCCCGACCGCGATGGCAATCGTGTCCGGGTGGCCGCTCAGGTGAAACGGGCGAAGCTCCACGGAGCCGGCCGGATCGGCAAGCCGCCAGTTGCCGATTTCTATCTCGTCATACATCAGTGCCACGATCTCGCCCGACTTGACGGCGGCAAGCATGTCGCTCCATCCGCCGAACTCCACCTTCTGGGCCTTGGGGAAATCCTCCTGAAGAAAGCCGACATAGGAGGTGCCGCCGATAACCCCGATGCGCGAATTCGCATTGTTGAGCAGTTCCGGGATCTTCGCATTCTGATTGGCGCTGGAGATCACGAGCTTTCCCAGTTCCAGCCGGTTGAGAAGCAAGAACTGGCGAACGCTGACATAGCTGGTGGTGAAGTTCGCCCGCATGGCCCGTTCGAGCGTGTCGCTGAGGAGCGAAATGGCTATGTCCGCACGGCCCGAAACGACTTCGTCGATGACCCCGTCGAACGTCTCGGCGTTTCGGTTATAGGTGACGGTCACGCCCAACTTCCGGGCGATATCCTCGGCGAGGCTCGGGTCGATTCCTGCCAGCGCACCCGATGCGTCCTTGTAGAAGAACGGCGGGACGTCCTCGAAGAAGACCGCGACCGTCAGCGTGCCTTTCTGCTTGATCCGGTCGAGCGCCGTGGCGGCCCCGGCCGGAGAATGAAGAAGCGTCACCAAAAACAGATGACACAGGGCCAGCATGACGATCCGCCGCAATTGCCCAGCAGCAGAAGCCGGCACCCCACTGAATATGCGCATTCCCCCCGACCCTTCTCGGTTCCCCGACCGCTCTCTATGGCGGCTTGAATTGCGAGGACCCTCAAATCACGCCCGCGGTCATACGCACGCGGATGCGCACTTCCCGGTATCGGAGCGAATTGCCAAGCGATACTTGCCAGCGACCTGCAAGGCGCGGCACGTAAAAATCGGGTCTTCTATTATGTCTTCCAGTATTCGCGTGACGAATGAACGCGTTCACCCGCCAGTACTCTCAAAACGGCCGGAGGATGCCCCGAACGCGGGAGCAACGCAAGGTTGTTGCAGCATAATTTGCGCGATGTCCGTTTATAAATCCTTCCCGCGTCGCCCGCTTCCCGGCGAGGGCATTTTCTTGGCCATCAGGCGCCCTCGCCGTACGCTCGATCCAGATTTTCTCTCGCTGCAACGGGCAAACGGGAGTAGGATAAGCGACAGCTAAAAGATAGAGGATTCCCGTCGACCAAAGGGCCCAGAAGCACGCGGTTACCGCGCTGCCCGGGAGGGGTACCATGGCGAACGATCATGCGGAACGGCGGCTCGTTGCCGTTCTCGCAGCCGATATCGTGGGCTATTCACGACTGATTGAAGCAGACGAGGCCGGGACGCTAGCCGCGATACGGGCGTTGCGTTGCGACGTCGTCGATCCGCTTCTCGACGAATATCACGGACGCATCGTCAAGCTGATGGGGGACGGCGCGATCGTCGAGTTCGGGTCGGTGGTCGATGCGGTCGCCTGCGCCGTTGCGGTCCAGAAGGAAGTCATTGCCCGCCAGGCCGATGTACCGCCCGACCGCCGCATCCACTTCCGCATGGGCATCAATCTCGGTGACGTCGTTGTCGATGGCGACGACCTCCTGGGCGACGGCATCAACATCGCCTCGCGTCTGGAGCAGCTGTGTGAGCCGGGCGGCCTCTACGTCTCCGGGACCGCCTATGATCAGTTGCAGGGCAAGCTCGGCCTGCCTCTGGAGTTCATCGGCGAGCAACATGTGAAAAACATCACACGGCCGGTACGCACCTATCGCGTCCAGTTCGAGGGCGGAGCCCGAAAATCGACCGCCCGCGCGCCGGCCCGACGCCGGTGGGGGCTCGCGGCCGCAGGCCTGGCGGTCCTCGTGGCTGGCACTGCCCTCTTCTACCGTCCGTGGGAAACGTTCGAGGATGGTGCGGCGGCAGGACAGCAGGTGCTGGCCCTGCCCGACAAGCCCTCGATCGCCGTGATGCCCTTCGACAACCTCAGCTCAGATCCCGAGCAGGCCTATTTCGCCGACGGCATGACCGAGGACCTGATCACGGATCTATCGAAGCTCTCGGGCATCTTCGTCACCTCGCGCAACTCCACCTTCGCCTACAAGGAAAAGCGCGCGAACGTTGCGCAAGTAGCGAAGCAACTGGGTGTGCAATATGTGCTGGAGGGCAGCGTCCGGCGCCAGGGCGATCAGGTCCGCATCAACGCCCAGCTCATCGACGCGCGCGGCGACCACCATCTCTGGGCCGATCGCTACGACGGCTCCATGGACAACATCTTCGCGCTTCAGGACAAGGTGATCGCCCAGATCGTCTCGGCCCTGACCGTCGAGCTTACCGCCGCGGAGAAGGCGCAGGCCGCCAAGATCGAGACCGACAACCCCGAGGCCTATGATCTCGTACTGAAGGGGTTGGAGCACCTGCATCGCGACAGCGAGAAGGAAACCTTGCTCGCAATCCCGCTTCTGGAAAAGGCGATCGCGATCGACCCCGACTATGGCCGGGCCTATGCGGCCCTTGCGGCAGCGAACTGGCGGATCGCCTCCTCCAACTGGGAATCCGCCAATCTCAGCTTTGAGAGAATGATGGAGCGGGCGAACCAGAACCTTGCCCTTGCGCTTCGTAATCCGACTCCCCTCGCCTATGCGGTTTCGGCGGAAATCCTTGCGAAACGGGGACACTACGACGAAGCCTTCGCCGATATCAGCAAGGCGATCGCCCTTGCGCCGAATGATCCGGACATTCATGTCAGCAAGGCACGCATCCTGAACGCAAAGGGCCGCGCCACGGAGGCCGAGCAGGAAGCGCACGTCGCGATGCGGCTCGATCCGCAGTTTCCGCCGAGCTATCTCAGGGTTCTCGCGCTATCCCTGTTCCACCAGGAAAAATACCAGGAGGCCCTGGAGGACCTCGAGGTTGTCGTGAGCAGGCAGTCGGATGTTCCGGAAGACTACGCCACCATCGTCTCCTGCCTCGGCCATCTCGACCGCACAGGGGAAGTCCAGGAGAACATCGGCAAGTTCGATGCCCTCAGCGTCCCCGCGGGATATGCCCCGCTGACGGTGCAGGAGATGGGCTGGTGGTGGTACGGCGACGTCTTCGACTATGACAGGGCCTACCGCGACCGGGTTCAGGAGGGCCTGCGCATGGCCGGGGTCCAGGAGGGAGCGGGGACCGATATCCCCTATGACTCCTACGCGCGGCTGATCAGCAAGACCAATGGCGAATACAACGTCAGGGGCACGACGAGGGTCGATGCCCCCATGGCCAAGCGGCTGCTCGACCAGGGCGCCACGATGATCGATGTCCGCAGCCCCCTGAGCTACGACCGGGCCCATGCCGCCGGCGCCATCAGCATTTCCGTCATAACGGAGCTGTCCAAGGAGGCTCTCGCGAAGGTCGCGCGCAAGGACGACCCGATCATCTTCTCCTGCCACGGCAAGTATTGCGGCGATTCCGCCTATTCGGCTGCCAAGGCCTTGGTCTGGGGCTACCGCAATGTCTATCACTTTGCCGGCGGCTTCCCGGCCTGGGAGGACGCTCATTACCCGATCGAAAGTACCCCGGCGGTGGCGGACAAGTCGGGATGAAACGGCCGCATGACCGGCGGCCGATCGCCCGGCCAGCCTTGCGGCAACCCCTTGGAAGAGTGCCCGCTCGGGCGCTCACGACTGTCCTTGAATGCGGAGGGAGTGACGATGAACCAGGGTCCGACGCCGAGAAGCCTTCCCATGCACGCGCTTGCGATGGCGATGCTGGCATTCGTGGGCACCGCCTCGGCTGACCCGATGGACGACCTCGTCGCTGCCGCCCGCAAGGAGGGACAGCTCACCGTGATCGCGCTCCCCGTGACTGGTGCGGCTACGGCCGCATCATCGACGGTTTCAAGGAAAAGTACGGCCTGACCGTCAACGAACTGCGCCCCGAGGCCCCGTCGGCCGACGAAATCGACGCGATCGTGGCCACCCGGCACGATCCCGGCACCTCGACGCCGGATGTGATCGACGTCGGACTGTCCTATGGCAAGTCGGCAATGGAAGCCGGGCTGCTGCAGCCCTACAAGGTCTCCACCTGGAACACGATCCCCGCCTCCGCCAAGGACCCCGATGGGTATTGGTACGGCGACTACTACGGCGTCCTCGCCTTCGAGATCAACGCGGACGTCGTCCGGAAGATCCCGAAGGACTGGGCAGACCTCGCCTCACCCGACTATCGCGGCTCCATCGGCCTTGCCGGTGATCTCGCATCGAACGGCGCGATCCAGGGCGTGTTCGCAGCCGGACTTTCGGTTTCGGGAGGACGCGTCGGCGATGCGGCGGCCCGCGGGCTGGAATTCTTTGCCGACCTCCACAGGAAGGGCAACATCGTTCCCTTTGTCGGAGACGACGCGTCGCTCGTCGACGGACGCACGCCGATGCTCATCCGCTGGGACTATCTCGCGTTGGCGGACCGCGACCGCTACCGCGGCAAGACGAGGATAGAGGTGGTCAGGCCGAAGACCGGCATTGTTGCGGGCGTCTATGTCCAGGCGATCAGCGCCTTTGCGCCGCACCCGAAGGCGGCCCGTCTCTGGATGGAGCATCTCTACTCGGATGAGATCCAGCTCGTCATGCTCGCCAACCGGTGCACTCCCATTCGCCTGGCGGATCTCGCGCGCAACGGCAAGATTCCGGTCAATCTGCGCCAGGAACTGCCCCAGTTCGACGACAACGCCTTTGCCGATCCGCTTTTCCCGACCATCGAGGAGCAGGAACGGGCACGCAAGATCATCATAGACGGCTGGGACGGCATCGTCGGCGTGAAGATACAGTGCTTCCCGCCGGAAAACCCTCCGAACGGCCCGACCTCCCTGAGGGTCAAGGCATCCCGCGTGGCCTCCATTCCCTGAGCGGCTTCACCGCGGCGCTGGCGACAGAGCGGCCGCGTAAGGCCGTTTTCAAGCTTGCCTGGAACAAGACAAAGACGGTGAGAAATATTTCATAATTCCCCGCAAACAAAAGACAATAACGGCCAATTGCAAAAGGACCGAACTCCGACATGCGACAGATAGTACTGTATTCTACACGCCGGCAGACGGAAAACTGCCGGGCGGATGATGTATAAGATGACGCCTGACCAGCTTGCGCGCCCAGGAGGGCATGACCATGGCTCGCATAGGACATCTCATCGCGACATTTACCTTCGCGCTCCTTGCCAATACCCATTCCGGGCTTGCACAAGACATCCAGCGAACTGGCGAGGCGGGATCGGCGAGCGCCACGACAACCATCGACGGCAGACAGATTCCGGCGCCGCCTTCGGAGTTCGGCGGCAAGATCGAACGCAGCGCCGAAGGCTCCATGCCCTATTGGCCGCCCCGCATCGTGCCGCGCAAGGGAGCACCGAACATACTGCTCATCATCACCGACGATTCCGGTTTCGGCGTGCCGAGCACGTTCGGGGGCGTGATCCCGACCCCGACCCTTGACCGAATTGCCGCCGATGGTCTGCGCTACACCAATTTCCACTCGACGGCGCTTTGCTCGCCCACGCGCGCCGCGCTGATCACCGGCCGGAACCACCACTCGGTCGGTTTCGGCGTGATCGCCGAGCAGGCGACCGGCTACCCCGGCTATGACAGCATCATCACCAGGGACAAGGCGACGATCGGAAAGATCCTGAAGGAAAACGGCTACCGCACGTCGTGGTTCGGCAAGAACCACAACACGCCCTCCTTCCAGGCGACAGAGATCGGCCCGTTCGACCAATGGCCGGTCGGACTGGGGTTCGAGTATTTCTACGGCTTCATGGGAGGGGACACGAACCAGTGGCAGCCCGCGAACCTCGCGCGCAACACCACCTACATCTACCCGTTCCTCGACAACCCAACATACAACCTCACCACAGCCATGGCCGACGAAGCCATCGAATACATGAACAAGGTCAACACGCTGACGCCGGACCAGCCCTTCTTCGTCTACTACGCTCCGGGCGGCACCCATGCGCCGCATCACCCGACTCCCGAATGGATCAAGAAGATCAGCGACATGCACCTTTTCGACGATGGGTGGAACAAGTTGCGTGACACGATCTTCGCCAATCAGAAGAAACTCGGCGTGATCCCCGAAGACGCCAGGCTGACTGCCTGGCCTACCGATCTCCTGAAGGAATGGGATCAGCTATCGGCGGACGAGAAGAAGATGTTCATCCGTCAGGCGGACGTGTTCGCCGCCTACGTCGCCTATACCGATCACGAGATCGGCAGGGTCGTCCAGGCCGTCGAAGACATGGGCAGGCTGGACAATACGCTGATCATCTACATCAACGGCGACAACGGCACGAGCTCCGAAGGCACGCTTGTCGGCACCCCGAACGAGGTGGCGATGTTCAACGGCGTGAACGTTCCCGTGGAGCTCCAGTTGAAGAACTTCTACGACGTCTGGGGTTCCGACAGGACCTACAACCACATGGCCGTCGGCTGGGCCTGGGCTTTCGACACGCCGTTCTCCTGGACCAAGCAGATCGTGTCCCACCTCGGCGGAGTGCGTCAGGGCATGGCGATATCCTGGCCGGGCCGGATCAAGGACAAGGGCGGCATTCGCAAGCAGTTCCACCACGTCATAGACATCGTCCCGACGCTCATCGAGGCGACGGGGGTCCAGGCCCCCGAGACTGTTGACGGCATCAAGCAGAGCCCCATCGAAGGCGTGAGCATGGCCTACACTTTCGACGCCGCCAACGCCGAGGCCCCGTCGACGCATACCACCCAGTATTTCGAGATGTTCGGGGATAGGGCTCTCTACCACGACGGATGGCTCGCAAGCACCAAGGTCATGCGCCCGCCATGGGTTCAGAGCCCGCCTGCGGTTGGCGTCCTCGACTATCCCTGGGAACTCTACGACCTGACGAAGGACTGGACCCAGTCGGAAGACATCGCGGCACAGAACCCTGAGAAGCTCGAGGAACTCAAGAAGCTCTTCTGGGTCGAGGCCGAGAAGTACCAGGTCGAGCCGCTCGATGCCACGCTGATCACCCGCCTGATCACCCCGCGCCCGAGCACGACGGCCGGTCGGGACGAGTTCGTCTGGACAAGGCCAATGATCGGTACGCCGAACGGCGACGCCCCGAGCGTGCTCAACACCTCCTATACCTTCACGGCCGAAATCGACGTGCCGGAAGGCGGCGGCGATGGCGTTCTCATCACGCAGGGCGGCCGCTTTGCCGGCTATGGCTTCTACATCCTCAAGGGAAAGCCGGTTTTCACCTGGAACCTGGTCGACCTGAAGCGTGTGCGCTGGGAAGGAAACGAGGCCCTCACGCCCGGAAAACACACCCTGGAGTTCGATTTCCGATATGACGGGCTCGGCATGGGCACCCTCGCCTTCGGCGATACGAGCGGCATCGGGCGCGGCGGAACAGGAACCCTGAAGGTCGACGGAACGGTCGTTGCCGAACAGAAAATGGAGCACTCTCTGCCGTTCATCATGCAGTGGGACGAGAATCTCGACATCGGTTCAGACACGGGCACGCCCGTCGACGACGCCGACTACCAGGTCCCCTTCGCCTTCAACGGTACGTTCGACCGGATAACCCTGACCATCGACCGGCCGCAGCTTTCCGAGGCAGACAAGGCGAAGCTGCTTCAGGCCCAGAAGTCGAAGCAAACGGCGGAATAAATCGGGTATATCGCCCCCTCGATATCCGTTTGTTGCCGCACCTCTCCCGGAAGCGGCCCGCCGCTTTCGGGATGAGAATATGCATGAAGGAACAGCTCTAAGCGCCGCAAGTGAATCCCTTTTACGCCCACCCTTTGGCGGCACGGTCCGTGTGTGGATGCGTGTTGGGCGATCGCCGCCTGCTTGCTACAATCTGGGCTGCTCCTTTTCGCGGAAAGGTTTTCGATGTCAGGCTACTTCGGCACGGACATGCAGCAGCGCCTGCAAGCGCAGGCGGAAGCTAGCGTCGAATTCGTCTGGACGACACCTGGCGCCTGCCAGACCGGACGGACGATGGGTTGCGACGATCCCGACAGGCTCGGATGGCCAGTCATCGATCGCTTTCTCGACCGGGACGGGATCTTCGGATTCCGCATGCTGCCAAACGACAAGGTGGCGGACCTGAAGGCGCGCCTCGCAGAGAGGCATTTCCGCTTCGACAGCTGGAACGTATTCGTCGCAGACCGGGCAAGCGCAATCGTGGCGTCGAAGGAGATTGTCGACCGCGGTTTGCCGGCCGGGCTTGTCGACCTCGCGAGCCCCACGGCGCCGGACGACGAATACACGGTACGCATCCAGACGCTCATGGCGGCGTCCGGCGTCGTGCCGTTTTCCGGATCGATGCTCGTGGGAGCCCTGGGACCGGCCACGACAGGGGTAGTGGGCACGCCTGCGGGCGATCCCGTCGCCACCGCACATGGCTATCTGGCCCACAACAGTTTCAGCCCCTACCATGGGCATGCATGGGGTGGAATGGTCGCGGTCGCCGAACCCTTGAGAGGCCAGGGCCTCGGCAACTACATCAATGCCCGCATGATCCTCAGCGTCTTCCACGATCTGGACGCGACGCACGTCTATGAGCTCGTCTCGGACACGAACATTCCATCGCGGCGGATGGTGGAGGCCTGCGGACTGACGCTGGACCCGGCCTTGGTGTGCGGCATAGCAATGCCCGACGAAAGCGCCCGCTACACGAGATAATGTGCCGAGGACTGGGCAACTGGCTGTGTGGAGTGGGGCCGCGGCGTCTGCGAACAGGCCGGAGTCCCTGCCCCTCGAACTATCCCTTCGATCCGAAGAGCGAAGCAAACGTCGCCTTGCCGGCCGACATGCGCGGCACGACCACCAGCGTGTCGATCTCGCCGCGCTTGTAGGCTGCCAGGAAGCGCGGATAGTTCTTGAAGGCGACACATCCGTGGGAGTTGCCGTCCCGTCCGAGCAGGTACGAGTGGGTCAAAAGACCCGTCCGCCCATGCGGGTGCACGCCGTCGACGGGCGTCATGCGCAAGGCCTGCACTCCGTGGAAGAGCGATTCACGCATCGAAAGGCGGAACGTTCCCGGCGGCGTGGAACCCTTCATCTTCATGTGAACGTATTTCGGATTGTCGCGCATCGGACCGATGCCGGAATGGGCTTCGAGCCGTTCTCCGCTCGGAAGATGCACGACGCCTGCCGAGATGTCGTAATAGGCGGTGCGGCCGCCGCGACGTTTGCCCAACAGGCTCGGCTTGCTCTCGCGCACCTCGTCGTCGGTATCCGCCTGTTCGGGGCTTGCATAGGCGAGCTCGCGCGCCTTGGGCTTGGTCTCGCGGTCGTCCTCTTTCTCGACCACGGCCTTTACCGCGAGGCGCGGACGCGCCTCCGGCAGCGGGATCGTATCGGGAAGATCGTCGAGAACAGGGTGAGCGGGATCCGCCATCACGAGGCTGAAGGGCTTTGGCAGGATATCGTCGCGCGCGGCGTCGGTCTCGACGAGCGCGGTCACGAGAACCGGCTTGACCTCGGTGCGCGCCGTGGCTGCAAGGCCGGTGCCCGCCTCGTAGGTCACATCGGCGAGTGCAAATGCCCTCGTCTTGCGCGCCTTTTCCTCGAGCGCCTTTGCCGAAGCGAGCAACGTCATCTTCTGGTGCGAGGCGCGTATCGCCTCGGACGTCAGTCCGGCCGGCCAAAGCTGGTCAGGCGGCGTCTTCGAGAGCCGCGAGAACTTCTTGACCCGGATGTTGCGTTCCTGCGGAACCGAACGGAAGATCGGCTTGAGGCCGAGTGAGGCCTCCAGCCGGGGCGAGGCCTCCAGTCGGGGGCCCTTCTGGCTCGCGGAGGAAGACGCCATGGTCTCCACGGTCGCGACCGCCGCGGTCATCCACGACGCCGCAGCGAGCCCGATACAGGCGATGATCGCGCCGCAGAGAAGCCTGCGCGGCTTTGCGATTTTGACGAAGGATTTCGGTTGCAGGTTGAATTCACTGCACGTTTCGACGGCAAGCGCCATGATACTCGTTACCCAGAAACTCGTTACGCAGACACATTGCCATGGCGCGGTTCGATGGCGCACGAGCGCCGGTGGATGCGCTCCGTTGCCATGCGGACTGGTCAAAACAATGACCGAAATGGTGACAAAGTATGGTAAGCAAATCCTTTACGCGGCCACGCGTCTTTGCGTATTTCGATCGGAATCGGGAAATCGGCCCGCGTCTCCAGCCTTCGCTCGCTGGCAAAGCCGCGCGCTTGTTGCGGGGAATTCGCGTGCCGGGCGCGTCTCCCGCGCGGCGGTCAGCTAGGGCATCTATCCGGCCAGCGCAGGGGCAAAGGCATGCGCGAAAACAACGCGCTAGGGCGTCGATGGGCCTATCGCTTGGTGTCGCAACACGTTCTAGACCGCAGGCTCGATGTTCTGGTTCAGGCGAAACAGATTGGAGGGGTCGAGCCGCGCCTTGAGGCGTGCGAGACGCTGGTACTTTGCCACGCCGTAGGCCCCGAGCGCCACGCCCGATCCCGCATCGCCCTGTTCGTTGACATAATTTGCCTTGATTGAACGGTCGGCGAGATCGTCGGCAACGCTCCGCCCCCAGCCGATGCACCGTTCGTCATCGGCGGCCTCGTCCCACACAGGCTCCGCCAGCCAGTAGTAGCCGGCGCTCCGCCCCGAATAGGCTGTTGCCGCCTCATCCACGTCGCTGACCGCTCCCCCGAGTTGCAGCGCATAGACCTCGCAGTCCGGGGTCGGTGCGCTGGCGACCGCCTCTATCAATCGATCGACCGCCTCGTCGCCGATATCGGACCAGAAGCCTCCCTTTGCATAGTACCGCCGCGACCAGCGATAGTGGGCGTCATTGCGGCTCTGCAGCCGAAGATAGGACATGCTCTGGACGCCGCCCACGCCGGTCGTCGCAAGCCCGCCGAAGGGCGAGAGCCACGTCTCGGCCTCGCCTTCCCCGCCGAACCACACCGCGGCGACGTCGACGCCCGCCCCCGAAAGGGTGAAGGTTGTCGTCAGGTCGCGCGGCTGGCCGCGATTACGCTCCCTGAGCGCCAGAAGCACCTGCCTGGCATCGGCAAGAGGATAGCGCCACTGGCCGACGAACACGGGACCGAGCGGATGCAGCCTGAAGGTGAACCGGGTAACGACCCCGAAATTTCCACCTCCGCCGCGAAGGCCCCAGAAGAGTTCCTGGTCGGAGACGGCGTCCACCCGGACCACCTCGCCTCCCGCTGTGACGATCTCGGCACCGGTCAGGCTGTCGATGGTCAGCCCGTATTTCCGGCTCGCCCAGCCCATGCCCCCGCCAAGCGTCAGGCCCGCGACCCCCGTGTGCGAAATGACCCCCGCCGGCGTCACGAAGCCCTTCGGAACCGTCGCAATGTCGAGGTCGCCGAGCAGCGCTCCGCCGCCGACCTCCGCCGACCGCGCGTCCAGATCCAAGCGGATGGCGTTGAGCTGCGAGAGGTCGAGGACGAGCCCGTCGTCGCAGGTCGATAGCCCCGGGAGACTGTGGCCGCCCCCGCGAACCGCGAGCAGGGCGTTGGAAGCAGCGGCCGCGGACACGGCCCTCAGCACATCGTCGACGTTGTCCGGCCGGACGATCGCCGCCGGCCGCCGATCGGCGATCCCGTTCCACACCTTCCGATAACGGTCGTAGTCCGGATGACCGGGTGTCATGACGGGACACCGGCATCCGGCGGCGGAAAGTTCCCTCAGCAATAGACCGGACATGATGCCCCTCCGAAGGTCACTGCCTTTCTAGCACATCTTCTCCGTGTCGCGCAGTGTGCCCGGCAATCGCCTTGCGCGAGACGGCAGCCCGATGGTGCAAACGATGCCCCGTCCGCCGCCCCGCCGGAAATCCGCTTCACCTGCAACGAGGGTGGCGGTTGTAAACATTGCATTCAACCTTTCTTGGTAATTTCCCGTTAGCAATCCGTGCGTGGGGTCTGAAGCGTGCGGTTCCGCGCCCCCCGAAAGTTGTTTTGCGTCAGGGTTCTCATGCGTTTATCGGCTCTCCCAGCAATTCTTCTCGCCTGCCTTGCGGTCTCGGGCTGCGCGTCCAGTTCCGGTCCGGAAAGCCTCGTAGCAGGGCTGCCGTCGCGGGAGACGACCAATTCCGTTGCGGGCATGGCCGCTCCGGTGCCTGCCGAGACGGTCGGAGAGGCTCCCCTGCAGACCACAGGGGAAGAAGAGGTGCTGGCCTGGGCAGGCGCCGTGCCACAGCCGCAGGCCTTCGAGGCCGGAGCAGGCGGAATGGCGGTGCCGGCCGAGAGACCGGTCGTCATGGCGACGCCCGACGAGCCCGCAGCGAAGCCGCGGACACGGGCAGTCGGACGGGGCCAGATTTACGGCCATCGCTTCCGTGACGCCCACCCGATCAATTTCGGCTCCCGTTCGCCGCGCAAGCTTGCGGTCCACGGCGTCGACGTCTCGCGCTGGCAGGCCGAGATCGACTGGGCGAAGCTCAGGACGCAGGGCGCGAACTTCGCCTATATCAAGGCGACGGACGGCGGCGATCATCTCGATCCGATGTTCAGGACCAACTGGCGCCGGGCCAACGAGGCCGGACTGAAGCGCGGTGCCTATCACTTCTTCTACTGGTGCCGCACCGCGGGCGAGCAGGCCGACTGGTTCATCCGCAACGTGCCGAAGGACCCGAACGCCCTGCCCCCCGTCATCGACGTGGAGTACAACGCTGAATCGAGCTGCAAGCGTCGCCTCTCGCGCGCCAAGGTGCTGGAAAAGATGCAGGTCTTCATGGACAAGCTGGAGCGCCACTACGGCCAGCGTCCGGTCATCTACACCGCCCCCGATTTCTACCGTGACAACCTGAGCGGCGAGTTCCTCGACTACCCGTTCTGGCTGCGCTCCGTCGCCGCCCACCCGTCCAAGGTCTACCCCGGACGCAAATGGATCTTCTGGCAGTATTCCGGCTCCGGCCTCTCACACGGTGTCGACGGCAAGATCGACCTCAACGTGTTCCACGGAACCGAACAGCAATGGCACGACTGGGCCGATCCGCGGTCCAGCTGATCGGCTGGCCTGTAGATGCGGGCTGCCCCACTTGGGGGTAGGCTAAGCCCGCAATAAGCACAGGCCTCCCCCACCCCTTATGCGGTGGCTACGTCCATTTCAGCACTCGAAATGCACCGTCTCGAAGCGCATGCTGCAGTGCGAAAGCGTGTAGATTGTTCCCACGCGGAGATATGCCGCAAGGGGCCTGAAGACGCAGGGGCAAGGGAGACCAGGAATGACGCCGTCGCCGGATCCGCACTCGCCGCGCAATCGCGCACGACGTCACTTTCTCGGCCTGGCCGCCGCCGCCGGCGCCAGGGCGGCCGCAATCACCGCCGCCGCCATGGCCATGCTTCCGTCCCGGGCATCCCGGGCGGCGCCGAAGGTAACTCTTCCCGTCCCGCCGAACCGTCCCGTCAAGTGCTTCCTGCGCGGCACCCGCATCATGACGCCCGCGGGTGAGGTTGCGATCGAGGATCTCCGCGTCGGCGATCTCGTCGAAACCATCCGTGGCACCGCCGCCTCGGTCCGATGGATCGCCCGTGAAACCTACAGGAAGAGCGGCCCGTCCTTCCCGCCGGACGTGGTGCCGGTCCGCATTTCCCGGGGCGCCCTCGGGAATGGCACGCCGCACGCCGACCTCTATCTCTCTCCCGGGCACGCCCTCTTCCTTGACGGGGCCCTCGTCCGGGTGAAGGACCTCGTCAACGGGACGTCGATCGTGCACTGTCTTCCCTCCGGTCGCGAGACCATCGAGTACCTCCATATCGTGCTCCACGCCCACGAGGTGGTCCTCGCCGAGGGTGCGCCGGCCGAGACCTTTCTTGTCTGGGACAGGAACTACGAGAGCTTCCCCAACTTCCCCGAATATGAGCGCCTCTATCCGCGGGAACCGCACAGGAACATGGCGCCCTTCGCCCCGACCCTTCACTGCGACGGCGGCCGCGCCCACCTGAAGGCTCTCCTGCGCCTCGGCGCCTCGCTCTTCGTGGACGCCCCCGATCCCCTCCATGCGGCTTACGCGAAAATAGCCGACCGCGCGGCACGATTGCCGCTCTGACGGTTCGCCTTCGGCCGATTGCCGGCGCAAATGTCACCTGTCCACGGCGCCGGCCGCTCTCTCCCGAGACCGGTCATCGGTTGCGCGAGAGGCAAGTGATGGGATCGATCAGCAAAATGAATTTGCAAGGCGGAAACCTCTGATGTACCGCCGATCCAGTTCCACCTCGTCCCGGGCACGATCATGCGAACCTATAAAGTCGTCGACGCCTTTTCCAACAGGCCGTTCTTGGGCAATCCTGTCGCCGTCGTGCTCGATGCCGAAGGATTGTCCGATGCCGAGATGCAGGCGATTGCCCGCTGGACCAACCTGTCCGAGACGACGTTTCTCCTCCCGGCGACGGCACCCGGGGCCGACTACAGGCTACGCATCTTTACGCCCCGGTCCGAGCTTCCGTTTGCAGGACATCCCACCCTTGGCAGTGCCCATGCGATCATCGAGGCCGGACGCTTCACGCCGCGCGACGGCCTCCTCGTGCAGGAATGCGGCGCCGGACTTGTGAAGATCGCCGTCGAAGGCCAGGGCGCCGACCGGACGCTGACCTTGTCCCTGCCGCCGGCAAGAAGCAGAACGCTGTCTGGCGACGAGGTCGCAGAACTCGAGGCGATCCTCGGTCAACCCGTGCTGAAGGACGATGCCCCTGCCCTCATCAATGTCGGGCCTGCATGGGTCGTTGCCGAGCTTGAGAACGCCGAAACGGTTCTTGGGCTGAAGCCCGACTTCGCCCGATCGGCCGTCTTCGAGAAGAAGCTGGGGGCGACGGGCCTGACGGTGTTCGGCAAGCACCGGGGTGGAGAGGCCGAGATCGAGGTCCGCTCGTTCGCGCCGTCCTGTGGCGTCGAGGAGGACCCTGTGTGCGGCAGCGGCAACGGGAGCGTCGCGGTCTTCCGGTCAAGTCACCGGATGCCGTCGGCCGAAGGTTTCAGCTATGTCGCATCGCAAGGCCAGCAAGTGGGCCGTGACGGTCGCATCTTCATCGCTGTCGACGATCGCGGCGGCGTCACCGTCGGCGGCAAGTGCGTGACCTGTGTGGAAGGGCAGTTGGTCTACTAGAGGTCCCTCCCATAAAGGGCCGATGTCGCAAGTTCCGTGATCCCCGGTCTCCAGGGCAGATCGCAGCTCTATTGGAAGTGGTTCAGCCTCGCTGAGAAACAGTTTTTGCGACTGCGGGTGCTGCTGCATCCGACACGCGCGGCAAGCCAAGGCCCGATGACCGCCGGGCGGAGAGCGGCATCGTCCATACCAGAAATACGGCGCCGCCCTCACGTCCAAGAGCCAAGAACGACGCTCTTCGATCCGCTGGTCCGCGTCACGCCCTCCCTCGACCGCGATAGCAACGCCGTCGAGGGCATATTCGGACAGCGCGAGGACCTCCGCCCATAGCCACCCGGTGCGATCGATCAGCGACAGACGTCCTTGCAAACGTCTTCCCCGCCGCCACCGTCACCGACCGGCTATGAGTCAGGGCACGAATTCACGTCAGGCAGCCAGACGAGAGCACACTCTCTCTTGCTCTCACTTGGCGGAGCCAAGCAAATAGCCGCCGTCCCAGTGCCAGATCTGCTTGTCGTCGACCGTGACCTTGACGATCGCCTGGAACCCGGCAAGCTTCCCGCTGCCGGCATGGAACGCACAGGTTCCGAACGGCGGGCTGGCCGTGTCGTAGGTGACGCAGTACCCGACCGCCGAGTCGCCGTTTCCAACGGCAATGATCGCCGAGCTGCTGCCGAAATAGGGACTGCCGGTCACCGGCCCGTAGTAGAGGATCTTGGTGCCCGCCGGGATTGCCGCGAGGCTCGATTCCGTAATCGTGCAGAAGCTCGGCGTTTCGCCGGTGTACTGGCTGCATTCCTTGGAGATCTTGAGTGGTTGCATTTCCGGCGCAGCGAACGTCACGGACGTTAGTGCCAGGATGGCGCCCGCTGACATGATCAACAGTCTGCTCATTGCCTACTCCCTCCGGTCGAATTGAAGCGCGGGATTCTACTCGCTTCCCTCCCTCCGAGCAACTCGCCGTTGAGTGTCTTTCTGCTAATGGATTGCCGTCCGCCTCGCAGCCACCGGACTACATCTGTACTGCCCCTGTGGAGCCCTGTGGACCGTAAACGCCAGGCGATCTTCCCTGACGGGGATCGTGGTCCGTGACCACTTTAATGAGGCAGTCTCGGGCGCGGTGGACCGCTAGGCATTGAACGATGATCAACGGAAGCACATGGCGCCGTTGATCGTCGGCCAGCCGGAAAAACCGTCTCGACCGCCCGAAACATCGTCTACCAGCGGCTCAGGAACTGGAGGTCCCGGAGCACGAAATCCGGGTCCGTGCCTGCCCAACGCAGGCATACTGAGGTGCGATCACGCGGGCCGATAGATCTGCGCCACCGATCCCCCGGAAAGGCTTTTGAGCTCACCAGTTCGAGGCGTCTTGGCAAGACGACGTCGGAGAAGATCGGCAAGCCCCTGCCTAGGACAACCGGGTGCACCAGCAGGGCAAATTGATCGACCAGTTCCTCGGCGATGAGACTGCGCGCAAAGGCGGCGCCGCCGTGGGCGATGATCGGCTTGCCGTCCCGGATCTTCAGCCTGGCGATTTCGTCGGCCAGATCACCGCTGGCCACATAGGCATCCCCCCAGCTTTCCGCCCCGGGCTGCAGCCGTCCCGATTGGCCGCTTGCCCCACTGACGTTGGCGTCTTCGATCCCCGTGGCCGCTCCCGCCACCTTCAGCACCGCCGGCCCCTGACTTGAGAAGACCGCTTTGGGAATCTGGTTCATCGGGGGCGCGAACACGCCGGTGGAGGTTGGCCAGAAGGCGGCCATATCCTGGAAGGTGCGGCTGCCCATGATGTGGAGGCTCGCGTTCCGCACGGTCTGAAGCTTCCAGGCAAAAGCCTCCTGGTCGCCATCGAATATCCATTCGACCTCGCCCTCGGGACCGCTGACAAAGCCGTCGAGCGACATGTGCATCGTCAGGATCAACTCTCTCATCGCTTCCTCCTCGCACTGGCCCCGACCCAAGGACGGCTCAGGTCAATCGGTTCCGACAAAGCGCATCCGCAAATCCCGGAAAATCAGGAAGAATCGACTCCCAGCCACGGGATCGGCCTGTACGGGACGACCGGAATTGCCGGTTGAGCGCGCCGCGCCCGGACACACACTTGGACATATCTTGCCGGCCTTGCTCCGGCACCCTCAGCCAAAACGCGGAAGTGAGCCAGGTATGACACGCCCCGCTGGCGGCGGAAGGTGCAGAATGACGCCGCGATTTTCCCCGCCTCTGGCGGTCGTGCCATCATTCTGTGGTCCCGCCGCGGATACACCGCGAGGCGTCGCGGCGAGGCGGGACCGGCGCCGGATCTGGCAGGAGGACGCAAGCCTGCAAGGTCCGGGGTTCGTGACAATGGGTCTCCTCCGGCGACACGGGGTGCGGACAGGGGCGATGGCGTCGGACCGGCCTTGCTCCCCCGCCCCCACATGAGCGCCGGGCGTGCCGAACGAGGCACACAGGATGTACCGGACCGGTCGGTCTCGTCGGATTTCGTCCGCCGGGCTTCCGGATAAGCCGACGGCAAGGGTCGCCCGGCTCCGGTCATCGCAGATGGACCGCCGTCATGGGCAGAAACCGCCGAACGGGGTGCTGAAAGGTGCCATTTGATTTTTTTGTTCTGCGAGGCGGCTTCCAGCGCCCCGTCCGATCCCTGCGGCGAAAGGGTTGGAGACATGGCAGTCATGACACGGGCCGAGGGGCGTCGCGTGGATGCGGGCGTTCGAGCAGATTTTCGGCCGGGGACATCAGGCGCCCCCGCCGGAGAAAAGTGTCCCGCCCCTCCGAGGCCACCCCATCACCGGCGACGTGCCGCTTGGTCCCGCGGCACGCCGGAAATTTCAGGACCGTTCGATCGGTCACGCTCCGGCACCCTGCCGGAGGCAACAAGGGAGATCAGGGAAGTTGGGGGCTCCGGTCGAGGAAATCGGTATGCGCCTCGTAGGCCGCCGCCATTCTCAGTACCGTCAGGTCGTCCCTCGGACGGCCGATGATCTGGATGCCGGTAGGCAGTCCGCCGCTCCCGAACCCCGCCGGCATGGCGGCCGCGGGAAGCCCTGCCATGGTCGGGCCGATCACCACCTCCATCCAGCGGTGATAGGTGTCCATCGCCCGCCCCGCGACCTCCGTCGGCCAGTGGAGCGAGACGTCGAAGGGGAACACCTGGGCAGCGGGCAGGACGAGGAAATCGTAGCGGTCGAACAGCGCCGTCACATATCGATACCAGTCGCTGCGCACCAGAGAGGCGGCATGAACTTCAGCCGCCGAGAGCGCCTGTCCGTTCTCGATCTCCCAGATCATTTCCGGCTTCATCCTGTCGCGCTTCGAGGGGTCCGCGTAATCAGCCCCTGGCCGTTGGCGACGAGGAAATGCCGGAGTACCCTCCAGGCCTGCCAGAGCCGGTCCATGTCGAATCCCGGGGCACTTCTTCAATCACCAGTCCCATTCCTGCGAGGACGCCGAGCGCGCTCTCGCAGAGTTCAAGCACGCCCGGTTCGAAAGGGAGGTAGCCGTGGTAGTCCCCGAGCCAGCCGATCCGCGCGCCGGCGAAATCGGAAAGCGGGCCGAGCGTCAGATCCTCGTCGTCGAGCGACAGCGGATCGCGAAAATCGTATCCCGCCTGTGTCTGAAGGAGGGCCGCGACGTCCTCCACCCGCCGCCCCATCGGTCCCGTCACGGAAAACTGCCCGAGATAGAGCTCGTTGCCGAGCGCCGGCACACGCCCGAAGGTGGGCCGGAAGCCGATGACGTTGTTGAAGGCCGCGGGATTGCGCAGCGATCCCATCATGTCGCTGCCGTCGGCGAGCGGAACGAGGCCGGCGGCGATCGCCGCAGCCGCCCCGCCGCTCGATCCGCCGGCGCTCCTCGAGAGATCGTACGGGTTGCGCGTGGCGCCGAAGACGGAATTGTAGGTGTGGGAGCCGAGCCCCATCTCCGGCGCGTTGGACTTGCCGATGAAGATCGCGCCCGCCGCCCGGATGCGCTCGACATGGATGTCGTCGAAGTCGGGCACGAAGTCGGCATAGTTCATCGAACCGAAGGTACAGGGAAGGCCCTTCGCCTCGGAGAGGTCCTTGATGGCGAAGGGAAAACCATGCATCCACCCGCGGGACCGGCCCGCGGCGAGTTCCCGGTCCGCCTGATCCGCCTCGGTGAGGAGCGCCTTCGGCTCCCTGAGGCTGACCAGCGCATTGATTGCGGGATTGACGGTGTCGATCCGCGAGAGATAGGCCTCCATCGTCGCGCGGCAGGAGACGCTGCGGGCGTGGATGGCCGCCGAAAGCTGCAAGGCGGATAGGCTGGTGATATCCTTCATGGCCGGTTCCCTGATGTTGTTGACTGGACCTACCAGCCGCCCCTTGCAGGCGCCAGTCCCTTCAGCCTGTCGCCCCCTGGCGCGCATAGGAGAAAACGAAGAGAGCGAGTGCCGCAAGGGCCGAGAGCGTGCGGACATGGTTCCAGCCGGTCCACGCGGTCAGGTAGCGTTCCCAGAGCGCGACGCTTCCCCGCGACAGTGGGTCTGCCGCCGCCAGCGCATCGTTCAGCGGCACGTTGAAGACCATCGTCACGCCGATGGTGCCGGCAAGGTAGAAGATGCCGGCGGCGGCTGCGAACCAGAGCGCGGATCCGCCATGCATGGCCGCAAGGACGATGAGCGCCACGGAAAGCAGCGCTGTCCCCATAAAGACGGCAAGGAACCACGGATTGAGGATCACCACGTTGATCGCGTTCATCGCCGCGATCCCGTCAGCGGGCGCAAGCCGCGCGAAAGCGGCCATGATGCAGACGGAGAAGATGAAGAAGAGCCCCGCGTTGAGACCCGCGCCAAGTGCTGCAAGGAAGGTCACAGTCCCGATCATCGTCGCCACGCGGCATCCTCCCCGCTCGCTGCCCCGCGTATTTCGCGCGAGCGCCGGGAGTGTGGCAAGAGCCAATCGTGCAAGGGGCCCGACCGTACTGTGACAGCCATCACTGACAATTGACCATGGCCGGTATTGGGGCCACTTGCGACTATGCTACATTAGAGGACTGCGCGCCGAAGCGACGCGCAAGTCGCTGGAATGGCTTGGATCGGCCTGTCAAAAGGCACTCAAACCGATCGCGGACTGGCCGCCTCGTGCTGCCCGGGCCGGGAAAAGGAGGCATCGATGCTGACCGCGCTCGCGCTCTTAGTTGGCTTGACGGCATCAGGCCAGGGCACCACGGCAGCGGCCACGGATGGCCTGCCTGTCGACGTCGAACTGGTCCTTGCAGTCGATGTCTCGGGGTCGATGGATATCGAGGAAGCCGAAATCCAGCGCGCGGGCTACGTCGAGGCCCTGACCCATCCGGAATTCCTCGCCGCCGTCAAGGAGGGCGTGAACGGGCGCATCGCGATCAGCTATTTCGAGTGGGCCGGCACCGTCAACGACTCGTCCTTCATTCCCTGGCAAACGATCTCCTCGGCCGGCCAGGCCGCGTCGTTTGCGGCAAAGCTCGCCGCCCGCCCGATCGCGTCCCGCCGGGGCACCTCGCTCTCGGCGGCGATCGCCTACGGCTCCGGGCTCTTCGCCGGCAACGGCTACGAGGGCATGCGCCGGGTCATCGACGTGTCGGGCGACGGACCCAACAATTTCGGAGCGCCCGTTACCCCGGCCCGCGATGCCGCCACCGCGCTCGGCATCGTGATCAACGGTCTGGCGATCACCATCCGGCCATCGAGCGCCTACGGGCCGCTCGACGAATACTATGCCGCCTGCGTCATCGGCGGCCCCGGAGCCTTCGTTCTGGCCGTGCAGGAACCGGAGGATTTCGCGATCGCCATCCGCCGCAAGCTGATCATAGAGGTCAGCGGGCGCGATGCTCCCGCCCGGCTGCTTCGGGCCTCGGACCGGACGGACTGCCTGATCGGGGAAAAACTCCGCCCCGGCTTCTCGGAGCGCTACTATCCCGAACTCGATAAGTAACCTGATTCCCCCTGTTCCGCGCGAAACAGCGGTGCCTCTCCTTTCATGGGACATTCGGCACATGGGATGGACGTCTCCATCCTCGAAACGCCCCAGAGGAGAACACCGTGCGCAAGATCATCCTGTCCGCCGTCGTCGCCATCGCCGCAGCCACATCCTTTGCCGCTCCCTCGCAGGCGGCCCGCATCTACATCGGCTACGGCGGCGGCGGTCATCATCATCATCATCACCACCCTCGTCACCATCACCACGGCGGATACATCCAGATCTACGACAGCTACAGCAGCTGCCTCTGGAAGAAGGTCCGCCGCTACGACGCCTGGGGCAACCTCGTGATCAAGCGCGTGCGCATCTGCGCCTAGTTTCCTGCCAACGCACCATGGAGCCTCTCGGACCCGGTCGCCCTGCGGCCGGGTTTTTCTTTGCGTTCGCGGCATCCGTACGCGCTGCTTCAATTGCCCGTCTCAAGCGTCCGTATCCGTTGGGGAATTTGCCGAATTCCCTTCCCTGCAACTCTTTGCCGGCAGGAAGGCAGAACGCCTCTTAGACGCAACCTATTCCTTTTTAATGGAAAATGTGCTTTAATTGAATGAACGTTCAGCAAAATATGGGGTTACCTATGAACGAAATGGCCCGCGATATCAGCATCCCGAACGACTGGGATCGCAGCGGACTGCCAGGCTGGTGCTATCACAGCGCAGCCCTGCTCGATCTCGAGAAGCAGCACCTGTTCCGCGAACACTGGCAGATTGCATGCCATGTCTCCGACGTGCCCGAACCCGGAAACTACATCACGATGGATTTCGTCGGCGATCGCGCGCTGATCCTGCGCGGACAGGACGGCGAGGTGCGCGCATTCCACAACATCTGCCGGCACCGCGGATCACGTCTCGTCGCCGACGCCAGCGGGAAGTGCCGGAACGCCCTCGTCTGTCCGTTCCATGGCTGGGTCTACAATCTCGACGGCACCCTTCGCGGCGCCGCCCGGCCGCGCTCCTTCCCGCCGCTCGACAAGAACGAATTCGCGCTGAAGCCCATCGAGTGCGAGGTCTGGCAGGGCCTCGTGTTCATCCGGCTGGCGCCCGGCCCGCAGCCGTCCGTTGCCGAACTGATGAAACCGTTCGAGGAGGAACTGTCGTTCTACAGCCCGACCGAGATGGTGCCCACCGCCGACATCTGGACTCACGAGACGCCGGTCAACTGGAAGTCCGTGCGCGACGTCGACAACGAGGGCTACCATGTTGCGATGGCTCATCCGGCGCTGCAGGACCTCTATGGCTCGACCTACTACGACGAACCCTTCGTCAACGGCCTCTGCCGTTCCTTCGCCACCTACAATCCTCATGCCGGGCGGCGGTGGAGCGTGCGCCAGTACGTAAAGATAGCGCCCGAGAACAAGGCCCTTCCCGAACATCTGAGGAAGGCGTGGATCTACTACGGGATATTCCCCAACGCGGTCATCGCCGTAACCCCGGAGACGATGCAGTTCTATCAGGAGTTCCCCCTCTCCGTCGGACGGACGATGCTGCGCGGGGCGATCTACCGTCACCGTGACGAGAGCCGGGAGCAGCGCGCGGCACGCTACCTCGCCTTCCGCATCGACCGCGATACGCAGGCAGAAGACGTGCAGCTGACCGTCTGGTCGAACGAGGCCATGACGTCGAATGCCTTCGCCGGATTCTACCTGTCGGACCTCGAATATGGCGTGCGCACCCATCACGACCACCTTCGCGACGTTCTGCCCGTCGTGAACGAGGAGAAGGCACCCGAAGAGAAGGACATGGCCGCGCGCAACGATCAGATGCGCCGGGAAAGACAACCAGAAGCCTGAGCCGTCGACAAGGGTGCGGAGCCGCTTACGAAGTTGCTTCGCCCCCAGGCCGGCCCTGGTCACCGGATCGGGAGAATCCCAAGAGCCCCGACCACTCCCCCAGAACGAAAAGCACCACAAAGACAGACGAGGCCGGAACATCATGACAATGTTCCGGCCTCTCAACGTACAAGGGCGGCCGTCCCGTACCGAACGACCGCCCGGAATTCGCCCTGCCCTCGTCGGCTCACCCCTTCCAGAGCCCCTCGCGGGTAAGATCGTCCATGGTGAGCTCTATGCCCTTGCGCAGGATGCGCGCCATGTCGTCGATCTGCTCGGCGGAAATCGTCAGAGGCGGAGACATCACGCACATGTTGATAAGGGGACGGACGAGCAGTCCCAGTTCCTGGCAATGCTTGTCGATCCGCTTGCCCACTTCCAGATCCAGCGTCAGTGGATTGTTGCTGACACGGTCCGCAACGCATTCGATGCAGGCCATCAGGCCGAGGCCCCTGACTTCTCCGACCAACGGGAGATCCTCCAGCGCCTTGAGGCTGGCCTGGAAATGATCCGAGACAGAACGGGCGCGATCGAGGAGCCCGTCCTCGAGAATTTCGAGGTTCTTCAGGGCGACAGCGCATCCGATCGGATGGCTGGAATAGGTCAGGCCATGGGCGAACATCGCGTCGCTGTGGTTCGACCGGCGCAGTTCCTCGAACAGCCGGCCCGCGATCATCACGCCGCCGAGGGGGAAATAGCCTGACGTGACGCCCTTTGCGAAGGTGATCATGTCCGGCTCGATGCCGAACACATCCTTCGAGGCAAAGACATGGCCGAGCCGGCCGAAAGCGGTGACGACTTCATCCGAGATGTAGAGAATGTCGTTCTGCCGGCAAAGCTCGTGCATCCGCTGGAGATAGCCCTCGGGCGGAACGATCACGCCGCCGGACGCCATGATCGGTTCGGCGACGAATGCACCGATGGTCTCCGCCCCCTTCTCGGCGATCACCCGCCTGAATTCGTCGACGAGAAAATCCGTGAAGGCCGCAACGCTCATTCCCTCGGGCCTGCGAAACGGGTTCGGGCAGGTCAGCTTGATCACCAGCTCCCCGGCGCCATCCATCCAGTCCTGATCGCGGGGCCGACCGTTGAGCGACGCTGAAAGATAGGTGGAGCCATGGTAGGCGCCCTGACGCGACACGATCAGCTTCTTCTCCGGCCTGCCCTTAACATTGTTGGCAAACTGCATGAACCGCAGAGCCGTCTCGACGGCCGACGAGCCGCCGGTGGTATAGAACACGTGGTCGACGCCTTCGGGAGCGTAGGCGGCAAGCCGTGCCGAAAGGTGCGCGGACGGAGCGTTGGTGGTGTACCAGGGCGAATTGTAGGAAAGCTCCATCGCCTGCTGCGTCATCACCTCGGCAAGTGCCTTGTTGCGATGACCGGCATTGACGCACCACATGCCGGCAGGACCGTCGATGAGCTTCCGGCCGCTCCCGTCGGTCACATAGATACCGTCTCCGGCCTCAAGTCGTCCGCGCGCCTCCGCGCCGATCGAACCGGATACAGGCCAGGGCTGGACGAGATGCCGTTCCGCAAGCAGCGTCACTTCATCGACCGCCGCCGGTTCGTTCACCAACACATCGCCCGCGGGCTTCGGAATCGCAGCCATAACCACCCTCTCCTCTGACGATTAAACTAGAATATCACTCTGAATCCCTATCAACACCATGAAAAAACATCATTTTTTCATGCATATTGAATGTTCGTTCAATCAATATTGCAGAAATAGTGCTTGATTTCAATGGTGGTTTGCGCTCATTCTTGCTGCAGGGAACACCAACAGCCGAAAAGGCGGACCGCATGAAACGGGAAACACGAGAATTGCGTCACTGTCGGCGAACCGAAGGCCTCCGGCGATGACGAGCCTGGCGGTCAGCGCTGCGGCCAACGCGCCGTCCCCGCCCGCTCGAAGCCGGTGGCTGAGGAGCGAAGAGGCCAGAGGCCTCGCCATGATCTCGCCGACCTTCCTCTATGCACTGGCCCTGCTGCTCCTGCCGATCCTGATCGTGATCACCTACAGTTTCTGGAGCCAGCACTACCTTGATATCGACCACACCTTCACGCTCGAGAACTACCGGCAGGCACTGACGGAACCGATCTACCGCGACCTGTTCGTCCGCTCGCTGTGGATCTCCCTGACGGTGAGTATCGCGACCGTCGTCTTCTCCTATCCCGTCGCCTGGTTCATCTCGTTCCACGGTGGCGTGCACAAGAACCTCTGGCTCTTTCTCGTCACTGTTCCGTGCTGGACGAGCTACCTTCTGCGCGTCATGTCCTGGAAGGTGATCCTCGGCTATGGCGGCGTCCTCAACACCGGCCTGATGGGGCTCGGCATTATCGATCAGCCGATGACGTCCCTGCTCTACAACGCCAATGCGGTGGTGATCACGCTGGTCCACAGCTGGGCGGCCTTCGCCATCCTGCCGATCTACGTCTCGCTCCAGAAGATCGACCGCACGCTGATCGAGGCTGCCCGCGATCTCGGCGACAGCCGGATGCGGGCGTTTCTGCGGGTGACCCTGCCACTGTCGTTACCGGGCGTCGTCTCAGCCTTCCTGATCGTGATGATCCCGACCGTCGGAGACTACGTTACGCCGCGGCTCGTCGGCGGCAAGGACGGCGTGATGATCGCGACGGCCATCCAGGCGCAGTTCGGAAAGGGTGCGAACTGGCCCCTTGGCGCCGCCCTTTCCGTAACGACTATGGTGCTCGTCTCGCTCGTCGCCGCAGTCGTCGTGCTGGCGCTCAGGTTCTGCATCAGGAGGATCCGCTGATGCTTCTGCAAAGATTGCGTTTCCTGCCCTGGCTGCCGGCCTACGTCGTGATCTATTTCCTGTTCCTCTATCTGCCGATCCTGCTGCTGCCGATCTTTTCGTTCAACAATGCGGCGACCACCACCTTCCCGCTCGCCGGTTTCACGACGAAGTGGTACGGCTCGCTCGTCGGCAACAAGGTCATGCTGCAGGCGGCATGGAACAGCCTAATCGTCGGCGTCTCCGTGTCGCTGCTTTCGACGACGCTCGGCATCTGCGCTGCCCGTGCGATCACCCGCTACCGCTTCCGGGGAGAGAAGGCCGCCGCCGGCCTGATCATGGCGCCCCTTTTCCTGCCCGAGATCATCGTTGCGGTTTCCCTGCTGATGATCGTACTGCAGCTCGGCACCGAACTCTCTCTGATCACGGTCATACTTGGACAGACCGTCTTCTGCGTACCCTATGCCATGTCGGTGCTGGTCTCCGGTTTCGAGGGCTTCGATCGCAGCCTGGAAGAGGCATCCTACGACCTTGGCGAAACCGCGCTCGGGACATTCCGGCGCGTGACCCTTCCCGTCGTGGCTCCGGCGATCGTTTCAAGCCTGCTGGTGACCTTCACCATTTCGCTCGACGAATTCATCCTTGCCTTCTTCCTGTCCGGCACGGAGCCGACCCTGCCCGTCTACATCTGGGGGCAGCTGCGCTTCGCGGCAAAGCTCCCGGGCGTGCTGGCTCTCGGGACAATCATGATCGTCGCATCCGTGGTCCTGCTGACCACTGCCGAGATGCTCCGCCGGCGCGCCGAGAAGCGTGCCCAGGCGACCCTGACGTAGGAGATGAAATGTCCGACCGCCCGATGATTTCGATTGAACACGTTTCCAAGTTCTACGGCGCCTACAAAGCCCTCGACGACGTTTCGCTGGAGATTGGCGAAGGAGAATTCTTCTCGCTCCTCGGACCGTCCGGCTGCGGAAAGACGACTTTGCTGCGCTCGATTGCCGGCTTCGACGTGCCGTCGAATGGCGAAATCCGGATAGACGGAGTCCCCTCAGTTCTTGTGCCCGCCAACAGGCGCCCGACCAACATGGTCTTCCAGAACTATGCGATCTTTCCGCATCTCGACGTCGGCGAGAACGTCGCGTACGGGCTGAAGCGGATGAACCTCGGCGCGCAGGAGGAACGCAGACGCGTGAGCGATGCACTGGACCAGGTCCGCCTCTCCGGTCTCGACAAGCGCAAGGCGCACGAACTGTCGGGCGGCCAGCGCCAGCGCGTGGCACTGGCGCGCGCCCTCGTCATGCGGCCGAAAGTGCTGCTCCTGGACGAACCGCTCTCCGCACTCGACAAGAAGCTGCGCGAACAGATGCAGGTGGAGCTTCGCACCTTGCAGAAGGCCGTCGGTATCACCTTCATTCTCGTCACCCACGATCAGTACGAGGCACTGGCGCTATCGGACCGGATCGCGGTCATGTTCGGCGGCAGGATCGCACAGGTCGCCACGCCCAAGGAGATCTACCAGCGTCCGCGCACCCGCAAGGTCGCAGATTTCCTCGGCGGGATGAACTTCCTGCACGGCAGAGTCCTCGACGAGCAGTCCGCCTCGGTCTCCGTGGATGCGGCACGTTTCGGCCGGATAGACCTCGCAAAACCGCAGGGGTTCGTTGCAAATGGTGGCGATGTCACCCTCGGCATCCGCCCCGAGCGCCTGAGACTTCTTTGGGACAACGACCGCGCGCCCAACGAACTCTCCGGACGCGTAGAGAACCGCGCCTATTTCGGTGAGGTGACCCATCTGACGATCGGCGTCGACGGGCTGGAGCAGCCGCTCTCTATGATCGAGACGAACGACTACGGCGCGGACGATCTGCCGGTCGGAGCGGAAATCCGCCTTGCCTACGATCCGGAAGCGTTCGTGCTGCTGGCGGAAGACCCACCCGTTGCGAGGATGTAAGAGAGACCCGCGGCCGGTGCCCTGATGATCGGCAGGCATCGTCAATGCCTGCTTACGCGTCCTCCAAAACACGCCGCGCCGCTTCGCGGCCTGCGATGATGGCGCCTTCGACATAACCCGGAAAGGACGGAGATATCTCGGAGCAGGCGAATGCCAGCCTGGGCGCGCCGCGGCGTATGACTTCCTCGGCATCGACCGCCGCCATGTCGACGATGGAATCGCTGTATCCGCCTCCGCTCCACGGATCATGCGCCCAATTGCGGATGGTGATCTCGACAGGATCGCCTGCGTCGTCGCCGAGCGCGGCAGCAAGCTTCTCCCGGATCCGCTTGCGCACAGTATCCAAGCCTGCAGTCTGCCCCACCTCGGCGAGCTCTCCGACGGCGAAGACCACGAGAGCTGCCGGTAACCCCTCGTGGCTGACGTCGCAGGCAAAAAGCCCGGGCGGGTCGCGCCACATCACGCCGCTGATGCCGCCGTCCCGCCAGAACGGCCGGCGGTATCGCACCAGGGCCTTGATCACCCTGCCGCTCTTCCAGACCGAAAGCGCACGCGCCAGTGCGGGCGGCAGTGCCGGAGCGTAGGCAAGCCTTGACGCCGTGACTGGCGGCAGCGCAACGACCACCTGCTCAGCCGACCTGCTGTTGTCGTCGAGTTCCACCTGCAGGGTCTCTCCGACGCGCGCGACGCGGCGCACCGCGCTGTTGAGGACCAGGCGATCACCGAGGTCGCGAGCCATGTCCTCGGCGAGCGAATGCATGGTTTCTCCAAGAAAGTACTGGAGTTCCGTCCGCGTGTTGGTGATCCGCCGGTCGTTCGAAACGAGATACCACAGGGGCATTTCGGCGATGGGCAGGCACCAGAGCCCCTCCATCGCCGACCGGAAGGCCCGCTTGCCCTCAACGCTTGCCTCTTCGCGCACGAGCCAGTCGGCCACCGTCATGCCGGCGATGTCGGGGGATGCCGGATCGATTTCGTTCATGCGGTCGCGCAGGCGCACGGATTCGGCGTAGATCGCGACACCCGGCGCCTCCCCCACCGGCGGCTGCAACAGGAACCTCCCGTTGATTGGAGGCTCCACCAGCGTCTTGCCATGGCGGCGCGCAAGCGCCATGACTTCCGGCATGTCCTCGCAGAGGAACTGCCCGCCCGTATCGATACGGGCTCCGCCCTCGAGTACTCGAGATTCGACACGGCCGCCGACATGGCTCTGTGCTTCCAGGACGAGGACGCGGGCGCCACGCTCGATCAGATGCCGGGCGGCTGAGAGGCCGGAGAACCCGGCCCCGATGACGATGACGTCATACATGTGCGCCATCAATAGCCGGATTTGATCTTCTCGAACTCGGCGATCATCTTCTGGCGCAGTTCCGTCGGCATGGGCGCCTGGAACAGCGTGTTGTGCGTGAATTTGTCGACGTCCGCGTAGCCCTTTTCCTCCAGAATCTTCGGGTCCACGGAAGCCATGCCCTTGGCGTTCGAATGGCCATAGCCCCAGGATTCCACCATGTAGGAGGCGACCGCCGGATCGGTGATGGCGTTCAGGTAGTCATAGGTCTTGTCTTCGCTCCCCTCGCCGCCCTTGAGACGAACATAGCCGCAGACCCACGTCGAAAGGCCTTCCGTTGTATCCCGCTTCATGTCGACGGGAACGTTGTCCGCCTGCAGCGTCACGGCAGTCTCGTTCCAGGCCCAGGCGAGGTCGACCTCGCCGCTCGCCATCGCCTGGCTGAGATCGGTATTGTCCGTCCAGTAGAGCCGGACGTTCTTGTGGACGTCGCGCAGGAACGCCGAGGCTTCCTGGAACTGGGCATCGGTCATGGTCGTCCAGTCCTTGACGCCGATCGCGAGGCTGGCCAGCGCATAGGCGTCGTCGACATTGTCGCCAATCGACACCCTGTCCTTGAACTTGGGATCCGCAAAGGCCTTGAGGGACGCCACCTCCTCCGGCTTCACCTTGTCCGTGCGGTAGGTCAGCACCGTATTGCCCCAGTCGAACGGGATCATCCATGCCGTCCCGTCCGCGGACGTCATCAGGTCCTTCATGGACTTGAAGCCGGGCAGGATGTCGTTCCAGTTCGTAAGCCTCGAGGTGTCGAGCGGCTCGAGCAGGCCGGCCTCCCGCCACTTCACCACGCTCTGGGAACAGGGATGGCCGACATCCGCCTTGAAACCGGAGCGCAGCTTCTGGAAGGCCTCCTCTTCGTCTCCGAAGAAGCTGAAATCCGGTGAACTGCCGTACTTCTCCACATAGGCGGGATGGAACGCCGGATCCTCGTAACCGGACCAGTCGAAGACGGTGAGCGTGTCGTCGGCTCGCGCCGGGAGGGTCGTGGTCAGGGCAAGCAGGGCCGTAAATGCCGCGGTGATGAAAGGTCGTGTGGTGTATGAAACTGCCATTGCCTGTCCTTCCCTGTCTTGGAGCGATTGACGCTCACGTTCCCTGTTTTGGTCCTTGAAGAGTCATGTGGGCCGGAAAGACCGATGAGAGATAGGAAATCGCGGCCTCGTGCGCCGTTTCCCGCGCAAGCCCGTCCCCCATCATCAGCCGCAACCACAGCCCTTCCATCATTGCGCACAGACCGAGTGCGGTCGATTCCGGCTCGTAGACATATCCACCCTCGTCCTTGAGCGCGGCGCAGAGCGAAACGAAGATTTCCTGGTACTTGACGTCGCGTGCGCCGCAGAGCGCCTGGTAGGTCGGCCGCGATTTCGCCTCGCCCCAGAAGGCACACCAGGCGGCAAGCTTCCGCTTGGTGCAGATGCGACGATCGAAATCCGCCGCGACCAGCGCCCACAACTGGTCGGATGCACGAGGCCCGGCCTTTTCCAGCGCCGCCCCCCAATGGTTGGCATATTCGTCGGCCATGTACTGCAGCGTGGCGACGAGCAGGTTTTCCTTGCTCTCGAAGTGAAAGTTGACGATGCCGCGCGAAAGCCCCGCGCCGTCGGCGACATCCGCCATCGTCGTCTCCGAGTAGCCGCGCTTGGCGAGCGAATCGATCGTTGCCTCGATCAGCTGCTGCCGCCTCGTTTCCTTGGAGGCCTTGCGGCCCTTCCTGTCGCCGTCCGTCACAATCTGCTCAGCCGCGTTTGCCCGCATCTTCACCGTCACCTTGTCCTTGGGATCGCGCAGCGGCACGGTCACGGGCGCTCCCCGGCCGGCCGACTGCCGCGCAGATGAGTGGGACAATGCTCTCCACTGTCAAGAACCTTCTGCATCGCGGTCCATGTGCGGATGTTCTTGCGCACATATTCCTCGCCCACCGCGGCAACCGCTTCGGCGTAGAGCGGCCCGTTCAGACGCTCGAGTTCGCTGCGCGCGACCTCGCAGTACCACGCGTTGCGGCTCTCCGCCGTCGTATCCTCGAAGCCGGCGGCCCGCATCGCATCGAGATAGCGCCGCGGCGAAGCCATGCCGAAGCTGAGCCCCTCGGCCGCGATGTAGTCCTTCATCTCGTCGCTGAGCTCGCCGTCGTGAGAGACCAGCCAGTCGGAAGCGGCAAGCACTCCTCCCGGCTTCAGCACCCGGAAGAGCTCGGAAAAGAGCCACTCCTTGTCCGGGACATGGACCATCGCATCCTTGGAGAAGACGACGTCGAACTCCTCATCGTCGAACGGAAGACGACCCGGCGGGCTTGCGATGAAGCGCACTTTCGACGAGAGCCCCGCGACCGCCGCCGCCATCCGCGCCTTGTCGATCACCGGCTGCTCCACGTCATAGCCGACAACTTCCACCGGATCGTAAGTTCTGGCGATGTGCAGGGAGATGCCGCCAGCGCCGCAGCCGAAATCCAGCACGGTTCGGCCGGTAAGCTCGACGCCCGCGAGCACCCGATCGACCTCCGCGGACCCGCCAGGTGAAAGAAACCCCTCGCCCCAGAGGATGCCGAGAAAACGGACCGCCGCGTCGTCATATTCCGGCTCGTGAGCCGGCCCACCCTCGTCCGCCATAACCATGGCTCTCCTTGCGAAAACGGTCTTTCCCTGCCGCCTTATGGATCGAAATTGTAGCGCATTATCAGATGATTGCAATATACTTGCTGAATATTCATTCAAAATCTCTGGACAGAATTCCCCTTTTGATGCAGCCTTTTTGCCAGAGGGAGTACAAACATGCCCAAATACGATGTGTTGATCGTCGGCGGTGGACACAACGGTCTCGTGACCGCGTGTTACCTCCAGCGTGCCGGCCTCAACGTGGCCGTCCTGGAAAAGAACGGCTGGGTCGGAGGAGCGGCGACGAGCCGAGAGCTTTCGCCGGGCTATCTCTATTCCAACTGTTCCTATGTCTGTTCGCTGTTCCGGCCCGAAATCATGCGCGATCTCGAGCTGCCGAAGCACGGGCTTCAGGTAATCTCCTACGAAGGCGGGGCTGTGTTCACCCGCGACGGCGACTACCTCGCCTCCTATCGCGACCACGATTCCCACCGTCGCGAATTCGCGCGCTATTCGAAGCGTGACGCGGAAGCCTACGATCGCTACGCACGGGATGTCACACGCCAGTGCCGCTTCATCCAGCCGCTCCTGATGCGCACGGCCCCGGACCCTTTCGGATTTCGCCCGCGCGACATATCCGAACTGCTCTACCTGGCCAGAAAGTTTGGCGAGTTCAGCCCTCATGAGATGGCATCGACGCTGCGCTTCTGGACCATGTCCATCTCCGACTTCCTGGACGAGTATTTCGAGACGGACGTGATCAAGTCCTATCTGGCACTGTCGGGCATCATCGGCACCGCGCTCGGCCCCATGTCGCCCGGCACCGCCTATGTCCTCCTCCACCACTACATGGGCGAGGTCGACGGTTCCGTCGGCGCCTGGGGCTATGCCCGCGGCGGGATGGGCGCGATCACGCAGGCACTGGCCCGCTCGTTCGAGGCGAGCGGCGGCACGATCCGCACCGATGCCGAGGTCGAGAAGATCCTGACGCGGGGCGGACGCACGAGCGGTGTGGTTCTGGTCAACGGCGACGAAATCCGGGCCAATCTCGTCGTCTCCAACGCCGACGTAAAGCGCACCTTCCTGAAGCTCGTGGACGAGGACGCGCTGCCGCAGGACTTCGTTCACCGGGTCAAGCATTTCAAGATGCGCGGGTCGTCCGGCAAGGTGAACATCGCCCTCGACAGCCTTCCCGAGTTCCCTGCCCTTCCGGCGGGGTCGACCTGCATCCGCGGAGACATGCACTTCACGGATTCGATCGAGCGAATGGAACGCGCCTATGACGACTGGAAGGACGGACGCTGGTCGGCCGATCCGTTCCTCGACATGATGATCCCGACACTGCTCGATCCGACGATGACCTCGCCCGGCAAGCATTTCATGAGCTGTTTCGTGCAGTATTGCCCGCCCAAGGTCGAAGGCCGCGACTGGACCAATGCCGACCGTGACGCCTTCGCCGAGACCGTCGTCAACCAGATCGCCCAGTACTCGCCCGGGTTCCGCGACCGCATCGTCCACATGGAAGTGCGCACGCCCCGGGAGATCGAAAACGAAGTCGGCCTTACTGAGGGCAACATCTTCCAGGGCGAACTGACGTTCGACCAGTTGCTCTTCAACCGGCCGGTGCCCGGCTATGCGCAGTATCGCAGTCCAATTGCCGGGCTCTACATGTGCGGCTCGTCCACTCATCCGGGCGGAGGCGTGATGGGAGCGCCCGGGCGCAACGCCGCCGCCGAGATCCTGCGCGACCTCAAGCGCCCCTCCGAACAGATGAGCAAAGCCCATGACGTCATATGATGCGCAAAGATCCTACGATGCCATCGTGATCGGCGCCGGACACAACGGACTTGCCGCCGCCGCCAAGCTCGGCGCCACCGGCCGCAAGGTCCTTGTCCTGGAAGCCGCCAACGCACCCGGCGGCGCGGTCCGTGGACGAGAGTTCGCGCCGGGTTTCCGTTCCGCGGGCCTCGCCCACCTCGTCAACCGGCTCGATCCGGAGGTGGTCCGAGACCTGGGCCTCGAGCTGAAGCCAAGAACGGAAGGGACCATGCCCACGGCCGTGCTGGACGGGACGAACGAGCCAGTCATCCTGCGCGGCGCCTACGGCCAGACGATCGACGGCGTCACCAGCGCCGAGGCAGAGGCTTTCGGGAGGCTGCGCGACAAGCTGGTCTTCCAGGCCGGCATCCTCAAGCGCTTCCTGCGCCGTCCGCCGCCGCAGCTCGGCGCGATCAGCATGACGGATCTTTCGACTCTCCTTTCGGCGGGCTTCAACGTCATCCGGAAGGGACGCAGCGAGGGACGCGATTTCCTGCGCATGCTGTTGATGAATGTCGCCGACATCGCCGACGAGTATCTCGACGACGACCGGCTGAAGGCGCTCCTCGCGTTCGACGCGACACTCGGCGTCCACCTCGGCCCGCGCTCTCCGACCTCCCTCCTCGGCCTTTACTACCGCCTGACCGGAGAAGTCGAGGGCAAGGCCGGCGGACAGTTTATCCCAGAAGGAGGGATGGCCGCGGTTGCCCCCGCTTTCGTGCGCGCGGCCGAGAAGGCCGGTGTCACCATCCGTTGCGGCACCTCCGTCGGACGGATCCTCGCGGATCGGGGAAGAGCAAGCGGCGTCCAGCTTCACGATGGAGCGGAGATCTCCGCGCCGGTGATCGTAGCCGCGATCCACCCCCAGACGACCTTCCTGCGCCTGGTCGATCCGGCAGAGAGCGACACGGGCTTCATCCGGTCGGTGAAGAACGTGCGCAGCGCGGGCAATGTCGCCAAGCTCGACCTTGCGCTTGAGCGGATGCCCAACTTCGAGGGACTTACCGGCCGCGACCACGCCGGGCGCATCGTACTCGCCCGATCCATGACGCATGTGGAAAGAGCCTTCAACCCCGCGAAATATGGCGAGTTCTCGCCGGATCCGGTCATGGAGATCGTGCTGCCGAGCCTCGGCGACGGATCGCTCGCTCCGTCCGGTGCGTGCACGCTCTCCGCATTGATCCAGTATGCGCCCTACAATCTGAAGGGCGGATGGGAAGCGGGAAAACCAGCCTTCCAGAAGCTTGTTCTGGATGCTCTCGAACGCCATGCACCCGGGATCGGAAGGCTCGTCGTTGCGGCGGAATTGAGCACGCCCGCCGACATCGAGGCCGAGTACCACATCCCCGGAGGACACTGGCATCACGGCGAACTACAGGCAGACCAGCTGCTTATCAACCGTCCGGTTGGTGCAGCCTCGGGCTATAGATGCCCCATCGAGGGCCTGTATCTGGCAAGCGCCGGTGCCCACCCCGGCGGCGGCATTTCGGGCCTGCCCGGCTGGAACGCCGCGCGCCACATCATTTCCGGAGGCAAGCGATGAACGCGCTGACCAAGCCCATCAATCCGGCTTATGTGCGCCGCGCCGCACGCGACCACATCCTCACGCCAAGGCTCGAAACGCCGTTCCATCCGAGGCTTGCCGCCCTCAGCACCCAGAACGACTGGTACAGCTGGGCGGGCTACAAGGCGCCGCATTCGCTTTATGACGAGGAACTCGAGTATTTCGCGATACGATCGACCGCGGCCCTCTTCGACATCTCGCCAATGGTGAAGTATCGCATCGCGGGCCCGGACGCGGAGCGCTACCTCAATCGGCTGACGCTGCGCGACGTGCGCAAGCTCGGCGTCAATCGTGTCCACTACACGGCCTGGTGCGACGACCACGGCCACGTGCTCGACGATGGCACGTTGTTCCGGCTGGGTGAGCAGGAGTTCCGCCTGTGCTGCCAGGAGCGCCACCTGCCCTGGCTGATCGACAGCGCGTTCGGCTTCTCAGTCGAGATCCGCGAGGAGACGGAGGAAGTTGCCGGCGTCGCCCTCCAGGGACCCACGAGCTATGCCGTGCTGGCGGCTGCAGGCTTTGACGGCGTCGAACGACTGAAGCCCTTCGATATCGCGACATTTGCGCATGACGGGGGCACCGCCACGATCTCTCGCACCGGCTTTACCGGGGACCTAGGCTACGAACTCTTCGTGCCCCGTGCCGCAGCCCTCTCGCTATGGGACCGCCTCTGGGCGGCCGGGCAGTTGCATGGCATCCAGGCGATAGGTTATGGCGCGCTCAACAACACGCGGATCGAGGCCGGCTTCATCGTGGCGAACACGGACTTCGTGACGGCTGAGGGCGCGCTTCGCGCCGACCGCGTCCGCATGCCAGACGAAATCGGTCTCGACTGGCTTGTCGATCCGGACAAACCCCACTTCAACGGGCGCAGCGCTATCCTTGCTGCCCGGCGGAATCAATCTCTCAAGCACATCCTTGTAGGCCTTGAAATCGAAGGAAATATTCCGGCCGAGCACGCTCTCGTCTATCACCGGGGAAAACGCGAAGCGGGCCTCGTCACCGCGGCGATCTGGTCGCCGACTGCCAAGCGCAACATCGCGATCGCCAGCCTTGACCGCCCCTACGGATCAAGGATCGTCGACGACCTATGGGTCGAGATCTACGCCCTGCGGGAGCTTCGCTACCAGAAAATGATGAAGCGGGCGAAGATCGTGCCCAGGCCATTCGTCAAGCTTGCAAGGCGAACCGCGACACCGCCGGGGCTGAAATGACAGGCCATCCCCTCTCATGAGCGGCTTGGGTGCTGCGACCGGCATAAAGACGATACGCACAACACGAAGAGATCGAGGGGCGGAGCAACGAGACGCTATGGATGACGAGACCCGCCATCACTGGTCCCTGATAACCACGCCGACGGGCATCGAATGGTCGGGGCGCACGCGCTATGCGGCCGCCATGTACTTCTTTCAGCAGGGCGAGATGAGCGCCGAGGTGCTGGAGGTCTATCGCATCAGCTCTCGCCTCGATGCCGAAGATCCGCTGGACGTGCTCAGACGATGGAAGATGGGCAGCGAATGGATTGCGCGTGTGGAAGCCTGGCGGGCCCACGACGGGAATGCCGGGGACGGCAGCGCATAGCAAGGAGCGGCAATGACGGTCGCCGCCCGCCCTCAAGAACTTCAGGCTGGCGGCGCAAAGGCACTCATCGCACCCGTGTAGACCTTTGCAAGCGGCGCTGCGTAGGAGCCGCGCTTGCTGGTCGTCAGGCCTTGCGCCACCAGCGCCTCTGCCTGCTTCACTGCCGCGGACACGCCGTCCACGACGGGCACGCCGTAATGGTCCTGCAGCGCGCGGGCGAGGTCCGCCATGCCGGCGCAGCCAAGCACGATCGCCTCGGCGCCGTCATCCTCGAGCGCGCGCTCGATCTGGTGGCGGAGTTTGCCGAGGGCACCGGTTCCCTTTTCTTCGAGCTCGAGCACAGGAATGTCGGCTGCCCGGACCTTCGCCCGGTGCGCCATGCCGTAGCGAGTGGCGAGATCCTCGATCAGGACGCGTGACCGTTCCAGCGTGGTGACGACCGTGAAGCGTTGGGCGAGAAAACCTGCGGTCGCGAGCGCGCTTTCGCAAAGCCCGACCACCGGGATTGAGGCCAGCGCCCGCGCCGCATCGAGCCCGGTGTCGTCGAAGCAGGAGATTACCGCGGCCCTGGCTCCCGCCGCCTCCCCTTTTCGTATTTCGTCGAGCAACCCCGGCAGGGCCAGGGCACCATCGTAGTGCCCTTCGATGGAAGCCGGCCCCATGAGGGACGTCGCTGCCATGATCTCCGTCGTGGGACCGGCGACCGCACGCGCTGCGGCGGCGGCTTTTTCGGTCATGGAGCGGGTCGTATTCGGATTGACGAGAAGAATGCGCATGGAGTCTCTAGAGGGCTCGAGCCTGTCGCCGGCGCAGGTAGAAGATCGCGCCGAGCGTGCCGAGAATGATGGTGAAGGAGAAGAGCGTAGTAACGGTACCGAGCGCATAGAGCACGGGCGTCGTGACGTTGGTGGTCATGCCATAGATTTCGAGCGGCAGCGTGTTGTAGGTGCCTGAGGTCATCAGGGTTCTTGCGAACTCGTCGTAGGAAAGCGTGAAGCCGAACAGGCCCACGCCGATGAGGCTTGGCGCGATCATCGGCAAGAGCACGTGACGGAAAGTCTGCCAGGAGGAGGCCCCGAGATCGCGCGCGGCTTCTTCGTAGGAGGGCGAGAAGCGGTTGAAGACGGCGAACATGATCAGCACGCCGAACGGCAGCGTCCAGGTCAGGTGCGCGCCGAAGGCGGACGAATACCAGGCCGGCTTCAGGCCGAACTGCTGGAAAACCACGCCGATGCCCAGCGAGATGATGATCGACGGCACCACGAGGCTGGCGACAGCCAGATAGAAGAGCGCGGTGGCACCCTTGAAACGCCTGCGGAAGGCGAGGCCCGCGAGCAGCGAGACCAGCACCGTCACGACCATCACCATGAAGCCCAGCGTGAACGAGCGCTTGAACGAGGCACCGAAATCGCCGACCGCCTGCTTCTCGAAGAGATTGCCGAACCAGTGCAGCGAAACACCGTTCAGCGGAAAGGTCAGCCCGCCGTCCGGTCCCTGGAAGGACAGGATCAAAATGGCCGAAAGTGGTCCGTAGAGGAACAGCACGAAGAGCGTGAAGAAGGCGGCGAGCACGTAAAAGCCGAGGGTGCGTTTCTCGTGACCCATGTCAAAGCTCCTTGCGGATGTCGACGACGCGGAGAATTCCCGCGACCATCAGGAGAACGAGGACCAGCAGCACGACGGCGTTGGCGGCGGCCGCGGGATACTGCAGCAGCGACATCTGGTTCTTCATCATCAGCGCCACCGAAGCACTCTGACCGCCGGACATCACCTGCACGGTGGAGAAATCGGCCATCACGAGCGTCACGACGAAGATCGATCCGATCGCCATGCCGGGCTTTGCGAGCGGTATGATGACATTCCAGAGGATCTGCCAGTCCGATGCCCCGGCATCCCGGGCCGCCTCGACGAGAGACCTGTCGATGCGCATCAGCGTATTGAAGATCGGCGTCACCATGAACAGCGTGTAGAGATGCACCATGGCGAGAACGACCGCGAAATCGGAATAGAGCAACCATTCGATCGGTTGCGGGACGATGCCCAGTTCGACCAGCGTCGTATTGACCAGCCCGTTGCGGCCAAGCACCGGAATCCACGATATCATGCGGATGATGTTGGAGGTCAGGAACGGGACAGTGCAGACGAGGAACAGCACCATCTGCATGGTCGTCGTGCGGATGTGGAACGCCAGGAAATAGGCTGCCCAGAAGCCGATCAACAGGGTCAGCACCCAGACGATGCCGGTGAACTTCAGCGTGTTGAGATAGGTCTTCCACGTGACCCAGGAACCGAGCGTCTCGGTGTAGTTCATCGTCAGGAAGTCGGGATAGAGGCCGGCGAAGTCGTAGTCCCAGAAGCTGACGACGACGATCGTCAGGATCGGCAGGACGAAGAAGAAGCCGAGAATGAGAAGGAGCGGCAGCGCCTGGAGATAGGAGGCGGCGCGGGACGCGAGGCGCCCGAGGCGTTCCATGCCGGCCGGTTTTTCCGCCATGCCCATTGCGGCTTTTTCCTCAGCGATGGCTGCGTTCATGCCTTGGCCTCCAGTTCGACTTGCAGTGTCGGCTACCTACTCTTGCCAGCACTACGCTGGCGGCCCACACCGTCCCTTGCGGGACGGCGGGCGCGAAGGACCGGGAGGCCGTGGATGGGAATGGCCTCCCGAAGCTCCCCGCGAAGGAGAGCGGTTCGCCGCTTATGCCGCGATGAACTCGTTCCAGCGACGGACCATGTAGCGGTCTTCGTCCATGACGGAGTTCCAGCATGCGACTGCGCCCATGCGCGCTTCGAAGGATCCGCCATCGCGCACGGCGCCGGCCTTCTCCATGACCTTGCCTTCGGGAGACAGAATGTCGCCCTTGGCGGGCTTACCTTCGACCCAATAGCCCCACTCGTCTTCGGACATGAAGCCCTTGGCGGTTTCCATGGCCGCGGAATAGTAACCCTGGCGGTTGAGGTAGGCGCCGACCCAGCCGGAGAGATACCAGTTGATGTACTCGTAGGCTGCGTCGAGCTGGGCACCCTGCAGGTGGGATGCGAGGCCGAGACCACCGCCCCATGCGCGGTAGCCTTCCTTGAGCGGCTGGTACTTGCAGGCGATGCCCTTGGAGCGGACGGCGGCGACGGCCGGAGACCACATGGACTGGATCACGACTTCGCCCGAGGCCATCAGGTTGACGCTCTCGTCGAAGGACTTCCAGAAGGCACGGAACTGGCCGTCCTGCTTGGCCTTGATGAGGAAGTCGATCGTCTTGTCGATCTCTTCGGTGGTCATGTTGCCCTTGTCGGCATACTTGATGTTGCCCATGGCTTCCATGATCATCGCGGCATCCATGATGCCGATCGAGGGGATGTTGAGGATCGAGGTCTTGCCCTTGAAGGCCGGATCCATGATGTCGGCCCAGGTGGTGATGTCGCGGCCGACGAGGTCGGGACGAATGCCGAGCGTATCAGCATTGTAGATCGTCGGGATCAGCGTCATCCACTGGGTCGGTTCCTTGGCGAAGGTCTTGGAATCCTGCGCGTCGACGAAGCCGACGGTGTGGGGCGCCGTACCCTGCGCGATGACGCTCTCCGGCTTCAGTTTGCCGTCGATGAAGAGGGGCACGATCTTGTCGTAAAACTTGATCTTCTTGACATCCATCGGCTGCATGACGCCCGTCGGAAAGACCTTCTTGGCGATCCAGTATTCGATGTCGGCTATGTCGTAGCTGTCGGGCTGGGTAACGGCGCGCTGTGCAGCCGCATCGGAGTCCGTGGCGGTCATCTCGAGCGTGATGCCGAGGTCTTCCTTGCACTTTTCGGCGATCGCATTGATGTTCGACACGCCCGTGCCGAATTGGCGCAGCGTGATCGGGTTCTGCGCCCAGATCGTCGGGAAGCCGGTAATCGCTCCCGATCCGACGACGGCGCCCGCGGCGGCGGCACCCGTCTTCAAAAGCGAGCGGCGGGTAATACCCGTCTTCTTCGTCTTGGTTTCATTCGTCATAGAAGTTCCCCTTTTTTGGTGGTTGGATTTGATGAATGATCGATCAGGAGGCCACGCGGCCGAGGAGGACTGCGTCCTCGATCGCCCAGCTGAGTGCCACCGCATCCCCGACTGCGACGGGTTTGTCGAAATAGTCGGCATCGGAAAGAATGACCGTGAAGTCGTCGCTGCCGGCGCCCATGACGGTGAGCTTGACCGAGGAGCCGCGGTATTCGAGATTCGAGACGACGCCGTTGAATCCCAGGCTGCGCTCGACCGGCTCCTCGATGCGGACCTTGTCCGTGCGCACGCCGATGTCCACCGACGAGCCGATTTCCGGGCCTTTTCCGGCCACCGAGAACACCTGCCCCTCGACCGCTTCAAACACGACCCGCCCCCCCTCGTTCGAGACCACCCGTCCCGAAAGCACGTTGTGATCGCCCATGAACCGGGCGACGAAGGCGGTCGCCGGACGCTCGAAGACCTCGCGGGGCGAAGCTGCCTGCTCGATACGACCGTCGTTCATCACGACGATGATGTCGGCGAGCGCCATCGCCTCTTCCTGGCTGTGCGTCACATGAATGAAGGAGATGCCGAGGCTTTTCTGGAGCTTCTTGAGCTCCGCCCGCATGCGTATCTTGAGGAACGGGTCGAGCGCCGAAAGCGGCTCGTCCAGCAACAGGGCATCCGGCCCGGTGATCAGGGCTCGGGCCAGCGCCACGCGCTGCTGCTGGCCGCCCGAAAGCTGCTGTGGACGGCGCGCCGCATAGGCTTCCATCTGCATCAGTTTCAGCATGTCGAGCGCCTTTGCCCGGCGCTCCTCCTTCTCGACCCCCTTCATCTTCAGGCTGAAGGCGACGTTGTCGACGAGATCGAGGTGGGGAAATAGCGCATAGGACTGGAACATCATCGAGGTTCCGCGCTTGGCCGGCGGAAGGTCGGTGATCACGGCATTGCCGAGACGGATATCTCCTGACGAAATGCTCTCGTGCCCGGCAATCATCCTGAGCGTGGACGACTTGCCGCAACCGGAAGGCCCGAGCAAGCAGCAATAACTCCCTCCGGGGATCTTCAGGCTGATGGCGTGAACAGCCGTGGTGTTGCCGTAGATTTTGGAGACGGAGACGATATCGATCTCGGATGCTTTGGACATTCGGCGCTCCCTATTGCTGCAATAGGATCATGCAGGTGCCGTGCCAACTAGTCCGGCAGGAAGCAAGAAATTGGATTCGTTCAGAAAAATTGAAAGCGCGCGTTTGAGGCAGGATTTTGCACTGCACACAATTTGTGCTTTCGTCACCAATTTCGTGCAATTATTGTATACGATCGTACATATAAATTGCAGACAAAAAAGCGTTTCTCTTTCGCTCCGAACCACTGTAACGTGTCCCGGAACATGGATTGCGAACGAATGGATACGAACGTTTCCGCCGACAACGGAGAGGTGGCCGAGCCCGCCACCCAGCAGATTCGCGACTCGCTGCGCGAAGCGATCGTCGAGCGGCGCCTGGCGCCGGGAACGAAGCTGTCCGAGGCCGACGTCGGTAAGCTCTTCAAGGTCAGCCGCACGCTCGTGAGGGGCGCATTGCAGGCCCTCGCCTATGAAGGGCTCGTCAGGGTCGAGCGCAATCGCGGCGCTTTCGTTGCCTATCCTTCGCCCGAGGAGGCGCGCGAAATCTTCCAGGCCCGCCGCCAGATCGAGCCGGGCATTGTCACCGCGGCCGCCCGTCGCATCACCAAGGCCGATCTGAAAAGGTTGCGTGAGCTTCTCGCCGAGGAACAGCGCCTTACCGGACAGCGCGGAAGAGACGCGCGCCGTGCCGAAATCAAGGCGTCGGGCGATTTCCACCTCACGCTCGCCGGAATGGCCGGCAACAGCATCATGGAACGGTTCATGGACGAACTCGTCGCCCGTTCGTCTCTGGTCATCGCGCTCTACGGTCAGTCAACCGTTTCGAGCTGCGGCCACAGGGAGCATGAGGAAATTGCCGATGCGCTGGAACGGGGCGACGTGGACACCGCCTGCAGGCTGATGATCCATCACATCGACCATATAGAGGCCGATCTGGACCTCAGGCTCAACAAGGGCATCGACCTCAAGGAAGCGCTCTCGATCTGACGTGCAGGACGCGAGAGCGGGAGATCCGGTCATGGCGCCTGGAAGCTCAGGAAGAGGCGCCGGAGACTTTCCTTGCCCTGCTCTGCCAGGTCGAAGCGCCTGCCGAAGAGCAGCCACTCCGTGCATACCCCCTTGATCATCCACCGAAGCGCCGCGGTCGCGGAATTCGGCGTCCAGTGCGCGGAAAGACGTCCAGTCGCGTCGGCATGTGCGAAGGCGCGCTCGAGGAACAGCAAGTACTTGCCGTCGACTTCCCTCTGCTTTTCCAGCGCGGCGGCCAGATCGCCGCTGTAGTCGCAGCGCAAGATGATCGCGAACATTCTCTGCCGCCGCGCATCCGTGGAGATCAGATCGAGCCATTCCCCGACGGTCTTTTCAAGAAGCGCCAGGATGTCCGCGTTTTCGGCGCGCATCCAGTTTTCGAGGAGATCCTCCTCCGGAAGCGGAGCGGAATTGTAGAGTTCCATGAAGAGGTCGGTCTTGTTGGCGAAATGCCAGTATATCGCGCCCCGCGTGACGCCGGCGGCATGGGCCACGTCTTCCATCGTCGCGTTGGAGACGCCCTTCTCGAAGAATACGCGCTCCGCCGCGCAAATGATCTGCTGACGGGTTTCTTCAGCTTCGGCCTTGGTCCTGCGCATCGATCCACCTGTTACGGCGGGGGCCGCCAAAGGGCGCCCCCCGGAACATTCAAACCAGAGCAACACTCCGCCAGCGGGCATGCGCCCGATGGCGGGGTTTCACCCGTTGCTCACTCGGCTGGCTGGGCCTGGGTCTCCCCTGCAGCCTTCTCTTTTTTGCCGCCGAAGATCTTCATGATGAACACGAAGAAGACCGGGACGAAGAAGATCGCAAGGACCGTCGCCGAGATCATGCCGCCCATCACACCGGTGCCGATCGCGTTCTGGCTCGCAGCACTTGCGCCCTTGGCAATTGCCATCGGGAGAACGCCGAGCGTGAAGGCCAGAGACGTCATCAGGATCGGACGGAAGCGCAGGCGCGCGGCCTCGACGGTGGCCTCGAGCAACGGCTTGCCTTCTGCGCGAAGATCCTTGGCGAACTCGATGATTAGAATCGCATTTTTCGCCGAAAGACCGATGATGGTGATCAGGCCGACGAGGAAGTAGACGTCATTGGGCATATCGCGCCACATGACGGCCAGCACCGAGCCGATGACACCGAGTGGCACGACCAGCATGACCGACAACGGGATCGACCAGCTCTCGTAGAGCGCCGACAGGAGCAGGAAGACGAACAGGATCGAGAGCGCGATCAGTGCCGGCGCCTGCGAGCCCGACTGGATCTCCTGCAGCGACTGGCCGGTCCATTCGTAGCCGAAGCCGGTTGGAAGTTCGCCGGCAAGGCGCTCCATCTCGGCGATCGCATCACCCGAGGAATAGCCGGGTGCGGCCTGGCCGCTGATGCGTACGGACGGGTAGCCGTTGTAGCCGACGATCTGCTGCGGCCCGCGGAGCCATTCGACGGTGGCAAAGGAAGACAGCGGAACCATGCCGCCGCTGGCGTTGCGAACGTTCAGGTTCAGGAGGTCCGCCGTCTGCATGCGCTTCTCCGCATCCGCCTGCACCGTCACGCGCTGCATCCGGCCGGAATTGGGGAAGTCGTTGATGTAGGACGAGCCGAGGTTGGCCGAGATCGTCGAGTTGATGTCCGCGAAGGTCACCCCGAAGGTGTTCGCCTTCTCGCGGTCGATCACGAGGTTGACCTGGGCCGCATCCGGCATGCCTTCGATGCGCAGTCCGGTGACGACCGAGCTTTGCTGGGCTGCGGCCATCAGCTGGTCGCGTGCGGCCGACAGCGCCGCCTGCCCCAGACCGCCGCGATCCTGCAGGCGGAAGGTGAAGCCGGTGGAATTGCCGAGGCCCTGGATCGGCGGCGGCGACAGCGAGAACGTCATCGCATCCTTGATGCCGAACAGCTGCATGTTGGCCCGGCCCGCGATCGCGTCCGCCGAGTTCTCTGGTCCGCGCTCGGACCAGTCCTTCAGCGGAACGAAGGCGAGGCCGGCGTTCTGGCCGGTACCGGAGAAGCTGTAACCGGAGATTGCAACGATGTCGGCGACGGCTTCTTCGCCTAGGAAGATCTTCTCGACCTGTTGGATGACATCGGCAGTGCGCGTTCCGCTGGCCTCGGACGGAGCCTGCATGTCGACGATCAGGTAGCCCTGGTCCTCGTTCGGCAGGAACGACGTCGGAAGCTGCATGTAGGCGTAGCCGAGACCCGCCAGCAGCGCCAGATAGACGACCATCAGCCGGCCGGACCGCTTCACGATACCGCCCACCACGCCGGAATAGCTGTGCGCCGTCTTGTCGAAGCCGCGGTTGAACCAGCCGAAGAAGCCGCGCTTCTCATGGTGGCCGCGCGTGATCGGCTTCAGGAAGGTGGCGCAAAGAGCCGGCGTCAGCGACAGTGCCAGGAAGCCTGAGAACAGGATCGACACCACCATGGTCAGGCTGAACTGCTGATAGATGATGCCGACGGCGCCTGGGAAGAAGGCCATCGGGATGAACACCGCCGACAACACGAGCGTGATGCCGATGATGGCGCCCGTGATCTGGCCCATCGCCTTCTTCGTCGCCTCCTTCGGCGACAGCCCCTCTTCGGCCATGATGCGCTCGACGTTCTCCACAACCACGATGGCGTCGTCGACGAGAATGCCGATCGCCAACACCATGGCGAACATGGTGAGCACGTTGATCGAGAACCCGGAGACAAACATGGCCGCGCAGGTTCCAAGCAGCGCCACCGGCACCACCAGCGTCGGGATGATCGTGTAGCGGATGTTCTGCAGGAACAGGAACATCACGATGAAGACGAGGCCGATCGCCTCGATCAGCGTGTGGATCACCTTCTCGATCGACACTTCGACGAAGGGCGTCGTGTCGTAGGGGATGCTGTACTCGAGCCCGGCCGGGAAGAACCGGGACAGCTCGTCCATCTTCGCGCGAACGCCCGCCGCAGTCGACATGGCGTTGCCCGTCGGAGACAGCTGCACGCCGATGGCGGCCGTCGGGTTTCCGCTGAGGCGCGTGGAGAAGTTGTAGCTCTCGCCGCCGATCTCGATGCGGGCGACGTCACGCAGCCGCACCGACGAACCGTCCGGGTTGGCGCGCAGCACGATCGAGCCGAACTCCTCCGGCGAGGCAAGCTGGCCCCGCACAAGCACAGTTGCCGAGATCTGTTGGCCGATGGGGTTCGGCTGCGCGCCGATCTGGCCGGCCGAGACCTGCGCGTTCTGTGCCGAGATCGCGTTGTTGATGTCGTCGACCGTGAGGTTGAGGCCGACCATCTTGTCCGGGTCCACCCAGATGCGCATGGAGCGCTGGGTGGAGAACAGCGTTGCGCTGCCGACGCCGGGCACGCGCCGGATCTCGCCCAGCACGTTGCGGCTCAGATAATCGCCGAGCCCGATCGCGTCGGTGTTTCCGTCGGTCGAAGACAACGCCACCACCATGAGGAACGAGGTGCTCGCCTGCTCGACGCGCATGCCCTGCTGGGTCACGGCCTGAGGCAGGCGCGGCTCGACGCGGGCAATGCGGTTCTGCACCTCGACCTGCGCCTCGCCGATATCCGTGCCCGGCGCGAACGTCACGTCGATGGAAATGCTGCCAGACGATTCAGAGGTGGATTCGAAGTAGAGCAGTCCGGGAACGCCGTTCAGCTCTTCCTCGATCGGCCGCGTTACCGACTGGTAGATGTCCTCCGGCGACGCGCCGGGGTAGTTGGTCGAGATCGAGATCTGCGGCGGCGCCACGTTCGGGTACTGAGCGACCGGCAGCATCGGGATCGCGATGACGCCTGCGAGCATGATGAAGATCGCGACGACCCACGCAAAGATGGGCCTGTCGATGAAAAATCTCGGCATCGTTCAGATCCTCACTTCGTCTCTGCAGACGCTTCGGTCTGTGCGGCGGCCTGCTTCTGGGCCTCGGGGGCAGCACTCTCGGGCTTCCATTCGCTCGGGACGACTTCGGCACCCGGACGAACCTTCTGGAAGCCTTCGACGACAACCTGCTCGCCGGGCTTCAAGCCCTCGGTGATGACCCAGCGCGTGCCGTTGGCACGGCCGACGGTCACCTGACGCAGGTCAACCTTCTTCTCGGCATTGACCACGTAGAGCTGCGCCTTGCCGGACGTGTCGCGCTGGACCGCCTGTTGCGGCACCAGGATCGCGTTCTTCTCGACGCCCTGTTCGATCTGCACGCGCACGTACATGCCGGGCAGGAGATCGTTGTTAGGATTGGGAAACTCGCCGCGAAGCGTGATCTGCCCCGTCGTCTCGTCGACGGCAGCCTCGGAGAACAGGAGCTTGCCCGATTGCGGATAGATCGTTCCGTCGTCGAGCATGAGCTTCACGTCGGCAGAGTTCTGCTCGCTCATCAAGGCACCATCCTTGAGAGCATTGCGCAGACGGATCAGATCCGTGGCGGACTGGGTGAAGTCGGCGTAGACGGGATCGAGCTGCTGGATCGTTGCAAGGTTCTCGGTGCCGTTGGCGCTGACCAGCGCACCCTCGGTGATCAGGGCGCGGCCGATGCGGCCGCTGATCGGGGCCTTGACCTCGGCATATTCGAAATTGAGCTGCGCGGAGGCAAGGCCCGCCTGGGCGACGGCAACGTCCGCGTTCGCCTGCGCGAGCTGCGCAACGGCATCGTCCAGCTGCTGGGCCGAGCCGACGTTGGACTTGCGAAGCTGTTCCTGGCGGTCGGCAGCCTGCCGCGCCTGCATCTGCACGGCTTCGGCGCGCCGGAGCGTCGCCTCGGCGCTGTCGACCTGGACCTTGAAGGGCGCGGGATCGATCCGGTAGAGGACGTCGCCCTCCTTGACGATCGAGCCCTGCTCGAAGACGCGTTCGACGACGATGCCCGATACGCGCGGGCGAACCTCGGCAATGCGGGTCGCCGCGATACGGCCCGGCAGTTCGTTGGTGATAGGAACCTGCTCGACGGCGGTCGTGATCACGCCGACCTGCGAGGGCGGCATTCCGCCCCCTGCAGCCTGCTGTTCCTCTTTCTGGCAGCCCGCTAGAACAAGCAGGCTTCCCATCGTTGCAATGGCAATCGGTCTGATCAGACGCATCGTATCTTCCACGAGAATAGCGACAGGCATTGCCATCGGGAACAGGCAGCCCACCTTAAAGCCTTGAAATGATTCGAAGCGAAAGCCCTCAGGACCTCCGCTTCGCACTTTTACAAACATTCATGTATGTTAAATGGGATCGATGTTCAACGCACTACTGCGCCGCACAAATCACAAATCCGGCACTATCACGTTTTTGTGATGAGGGCCCTCACCGGATCGCCCGCCCCTCTGCATCAAATCGGTGCAGTTGCCCGCTGTTCGGGCTTGCATAGACAATATCGTCCGGAGCGTAGTGATGCTCGCCGAAAAGACGGACGGTCAGAAGGCCGGTTTTCTCGATGTCGAGGTAGAGGATCGTGTCGGCGCCGAGATGCTCGACATGGACAACCTTTCCCTTCCACTCGCCGCTCTCCCGCGAGAGGGAGATGTGCTCGGGGCGGATGCCGATGGTCTTGGCGTCTCCGTGGCCTAGCCTGGCCGCCTCGATGAAGTTCATGGCGGGCGACCCGATGAAGCCAGCAACGAAGAGGTTGGCCGGCCGATTGTAGAGTTCCATCGGGGAGCCGACCTGCTGGATGACGCCGGCATCGAGCACGACGATCTTGTCGGCGAGCGTCATTGCCTCCACCTGATCGTGCGTCACGTAGATCATGGTCGCCTTCAGTTCGCGATGCAGTCTCGCGATCTCGAGGCGCGTGTTGACGCGCAGCGCCGCGTCGAGGTTCGAAAGTGGCTCGTCGAACAGGAAGAGCTTGGGCTGGCGCACGATCGCACGGCCGATCGCTACGCGCTGGCGCTGTCCGCCGGAAAGCTCGGCGGGGCGACGGGCGAGGAAGCGGTCGAGCGAAAGCATTGCGGAGGCCTTGCCTACGCGTTCGTCGATTTCCGCCTTGGGGGCACCTGCCTGCTTGAGGCCAAGCCCCATGTTGTCCTTGACGCTCAGATGCGGATAGAGCGCGTAGGACTGGAACACCATCGCGATGCCGCGCTTGGCCGGAGGAACAGTGCTCACCTCGGCACCGTCGATGAGGATATTGCCGGAGGTCGAATCCTCCAGGCCCGCAATGATCCTCAAAAGCGTCGACTTTCCGCATCCGGAAGGACCGACGAAGATGACGAACTCGCCGTCCTTCACATCGAGGTCGATGCCCTTCAGGACGTCGACCGGACCGAAGGACTTGCGTACGGATTTCAGTAGAAGAGAGCCCACCAATCGTCCCCTTTATAGCTTGACCGGCTGGCCGGTTCTCACACTTTCGTCGGCGGCAAGGCAGATGCGCAGCGACTGCACCGCATCGTCCATATGGCGCGACAGATCGATGTCCTCGCGGATGGCCTTGAGGACATAGGCCTGCTCCAGGTCGCAGAGCTCCTGGTGGCCGGGTTCCCCCGCCATTCTCAGATCCTCATCCGGCTTCAGGAAGCGGCCGTTCGGCCCCGTCTCGGCATTGTGCAGCCGGATGACGGCGGTCTTCGTGTGCGTATCGATGTCGTCGGACTTCGCGTTCGGGTCCATGACGATCGATACGGACCCCTTCGGCGACATCACGTCCTTCACGAAGAAGGCGGTCTCGGAAATCATCGGGCCCCAGCCGGCCTCGTACCAGCCGAGCGAACCATCCTCGAACAGCACCTGCAGGTGGCCGTAGTTGTACATTTCCGGAGCAATTTCGTCGGAAAGGCGCAGTCCCATGCCGCGCACCTCGACCGGCCTGGCATCGGTGATCTGGCACATGACGTCGACATAGTGCACGCCGCAATCGACGATCGGCGGCGTTGTCTGCATGAGGGACTTGTGGGTCTCCCACGTCGGACCGCTCGACTGCTGGTTCAGGTTCATGCGGAACACGTATGGCCCGCCGAGCTTGCGCGCTTCTGCGATCAGCCGCATCCACGAGGGATGGTGGCGCAGGATATATCCGACCACCAGCTTGCGGCCGTTGGCGCGCGCGCAGGCAACCACGCGCTCCGCATCCGCCACCGTCGTTGCGAGCGGCTTTTCCACGAACACATGCGCACCCGCCTCCATGGCCATCACCGCATAGTCGGCATGGCTGTCGGAATAGGTGTTGATCGAGCAGAGCTCCGGCTTGAGCTCCTTCAGCGCCTCCGGGAAGGACGGCAGGATGCCGTAGCCTCTCAGGCCCTCAGGCAAATCCACCTTCGACCGGTTGACGAGGCCGACGATCTCGAAGCCCGGGTGTTCGTGGTAGGCGAGCGCATGACTGCGCCCCATGTTGCCGAGACCCGCGGAAAGCACGCGGACCGGCGCGGAAACGGACGTCATTTCACTGCTCCTGAAGTAATGCCGCGGATCAGTTGCCGCGAGAAAGCGAGGTAGAGGACCAGCACCGGCAGGATCGCGAGCGACAGCGCCGCAAGAACCGCGTTCCAGTTGGTGACGAACTGGCCGATGAAGATCTGCGAGCCGAGCGTCACGGTCTTCGTCTCCTCGCTGGGCGCCAGGATCAGCGGGAACCACAGGTCGTTCCAGATCGGGATCATCGTGAAGACGGCAACCGTCGCCATGGCAGGACGCACCAGCGGCAGCACGAGACGGAAGAAGATCGAATACTCCGAAAGCCCGTCGATCCGGCCTGCATTCTTCAGGTCGTCGGAGACGGTGCGCATGAACTCGGAGAGAATGAAGACGGCAAGTGGCAGGCCCTGCGCGGTATAGACGAGGACCAGGGCCGTCAGCGTGTTGACCAGACCCGTGGCAACCATACCCTGCAGGATGGCGACCGTCCCAAGGCGGATGGGGATCATGATGCCGAGGGCAAGATAGAGCCCCATCATGGTGTTGCCGCGGAACCGGTACTCGGACAGCGCGAAGGCCGACATCGCACCGAAGAGAAGCACGAAGAAGATCGATGCGACGGTGACTATAAGGCTGTTCTGGAAATAGAGCGTGAAATCGCCCTGCCCCAGCACTGTCTGGTAGCCCACGAGATCGAAGGTTTCGGCCGTCGGCACGCGCAACGGATTGCGGAAGATCGCATTGCGGTTCTTGAACGAGTTGATGATCGTCAGGAAGACCGGAAAGACCGCGATAACCGTGTAGGAAATCAGGGCGATGTGAACGATCGCGCTCCGGCTGAGTGATGTTCTTGCCTTTGACATGATCGGCCTCCGCTCAGAACTGGTAGCGGCGGATGCGCCGCTGGATGACGAAGAGGTAGAGCGAGACGCCCGCGAGGATGATCAGGAACATCACGGTCGCAATCGTTGCGCCCATCGAACGGTCTCCAAGCTGCAGCTGGAAGCCGAAGAAGGTACGGTAGAGCAAGGTTCCGAGGATGTCCGTGGAGCCGTCAGGCCCGGCGAGCGCGCCCTGCACCGTATAGACAAGGTCGAAGGCGTTGAAATTGCCGACGAAGGTCAGGATGGAGATGATCCCGATCGCCGGCAGAACCAGCGGCAGCTTGATCTTGAAGAACTGGCTCCAGCCGGTGATGCCGTCACATTCGGCAGCCTCGATAACTTCTTCGGGAATGTTGAGCAGCGCTGCGTAGATCAGCATCATCGGAATGCCGACATATTGCCAGACGGAGATGAGCGACACGGCGATCAGCGCGGAGTTCGGCCTGCCGAGCCAGGGCGCAAAGAGGGACTTCAACCCCACCAGGTCCATCAGATAGGGCGATACACCCCAGATCGGCGAAAGGATCAGCTTCCAGATGAAGCCCACGATGACGAAGGAGAGCAGTGTCGGCAGGAAGATCGCGGTGCGGTAGAAGGCTGCAAAACGCAGCTTCGGCAGCGAAAGAAGCGCTGCAAGCGCGACGCCGATCGGATTTTGGACCAGCATGTGGATGACGAAGAAGATGAAGTTGTTCTTCAGCGCATTCCAGAAATCCGCCGCCCAGCGTGCCTCCCCGAAGAGCTTCTTGAAGTTGGCCAATCCGACGAAGGTCGATTGCCCGTCGACCGTATTGAAGAACGACAGCCTCAGGGTTTCGAAGAGAGGCAGGATCATCACCGCCGTGTAGACGATCAGGGCCGGCAACAGGAATACCGCGATATGCCAGCGTCTCGGCCGCTTGGCGATCTCGAACTCGTCTTGCGAAGAAATGGCGTCGCTCATGGCCCCTGCCCGCTTGTCCGACCGTTCGTCCCATGGGGTTCCGCAATGGCGGACAGAGCACCGCACGGCCGGTCTCGCCGCGTGCCCCCACACCAGCCGCGCCACTCGCGCTGGTTTATGAATTTCAGCTTACACGAATTCAGAGGATGGCGCGGATCTCGGACCGCAATCAAGAGACTGCGGCAACGCCGCGCTCATCCGCCTGCCGAACCTTCCCCAAGAGGGGAAGGTCGCGCAAAACCGGGGCGAAAGGAAGCTTCTGAGATCGGTTGCCTCGCTTCACCCGGCCCGTTGAACTGGCCCTCCCCCGAAAGGGAGGGCAAGCTTCTTACTTCGCAGGCTTGTACCAGCTGTCGAGACCCTTCTGCAGCTTTTCGGCAGCCACTTCCGGGGTATCCGTGCCGTTGATCACGTTTGCCGATTCCGTCCACGTCTCGTTTTCCAGGCTCGGCGTGCCGCGTGCCAGGATCTGGTAGGTCGAGCGGATGGTCGGCTTGCACTTCTCGCGCCAGGAGACGAATTCCTGGGCCAGCGGGTCGGTCATCTTAACCGCGGTCGAGTTCAGGCTGAAGAAGCCCGGCAGCGAATTGGCGTAGATGTCGGCGAACTCCGGCGAAGCGACGAAGGACAGGAAGGCCTTTGCCGCGTCGGCGTTTGCGCTCTTGGCGTTCAGGCCGATGCCGATGTCGTTGTGGTCGGAGATGTAGCAGGTGTCACCCGCGGTCTTCACCGGCGGCGGGAAGGCGCCCATCTTGAACTGGGCCTGCGTGTTGAACAGGCCGATTTCCCAGGAGCCCGCCGGATAGATGGCGGCGCGGCCGAGCGTGAAGAGGTTCTGGCTGTCCGGGTAGGTCTGCGCCTCGAAACCGTCGCCGAGATAGTCCTTCCACTTGGCGAGCGTCTTGAAAGGCTCGACCCACTGCGGATCGGTCAGCTTCTGCTCGCCCTTGATCAGCGCCAGGCGACCTTCCTCGCCCTTCCAGTAGTTCGGGCCGATGTTCTGGTAGCCCATCGTCGCGGCTTCCCAGAGGTCCTTCGTGCCCATCGCCATCGGAATGTAGTTGCCGTCGGCCTTGATCTTGTCGAGGGCGGCGAAGAATTCGGCTTCGGTCGCCGGAACGGCAATGCCGAGCTGGTCGAAGGCATCCTTGTTGTAGATGAAGCCGTGGATGACCGAGGCCATCGGTACGCAGAAGGTTGCCGAACCGTCATCCGTGGTCCAGGCGGACTTCGCCACGTCGGAGAAGTTCTCCATCCCGGCCAGCTTGGTCAGGTCGGAAAGATGACCCTTGTTGTAGAGCTCGAGCGAGACGTCGAACGGACGGCAGGTGATGAGGTCGCCGGCAGAACCCGCATCGAGCTTGGCATTGAGCGCCGCGTTGTATTCCGTCGGCGCGGTCGGAGAGAACACGACCTTGATGCCCGGGTTCTTTGCCTCGAAAGCGGGAATGATCTTTTCCTGCCAGATCGGAAGGTCGTCGTTGCGCCAGCTCTCGATGGTCAGCGTCACGTCCGCTGCGTGAGCAATCCCGGCGGTGCCGAGAATGCTCGAGGCAAGGAGCAGCCCCTTGAGTGTGTTGCGAGTCATGTCATTCTCCCCTTTTATGCGCCGTTGCGGCGCGGTTTTAGAACTCGTTGTCAGCGAAGGCTTTTCAGCGCGCGGCGAAGGCTCTGCCCCGATCGTTCGAGAACAGCCTCGGCCGCCGCAGCGTCAGGCGCGCCGGCAGCCAGAAGAACCGCGGCCTTGACCGAACCGGAAGATTTCGCGAGCAGCCGCTCGGCCTCGCCCGGCTCCACGCCCGAGATTTCGGCGACCATGCGGCAGGCTCTTCCCCTGAGCTTGATGTTGTCGGCCTTGAGATTGACCATGTAGCCGTCATGGACATGGCCGAGCTTGATTCCGACCAATGTGGAAAACATGTTGAAAGCGATCTTCTGCGCCGTCCCCGCGCCCATGCGCGTCGACCCGGCGACGACCTCGGGAGGCGTCTGCAGGAGTATGGAGACGTCGGCGTTTTCGAAGAGCCTTGCGCCGGCATTGTTGGCGACGGCCACGACCTTCGCCCCGGCGGCCCTGGCATAAGTGGCGATCGCCAGCGCATAGGGCGTCGAACCGCTGGCGGAAACGCAGATGACGCAATCCGAGGGCTCGATCCCGGCACCGCGCGCATCGCTTTCGGCAAGACCCGTGTCGTCCTCGTACCCGCCCGCCAGATCCTCCAGGCTCGCGGCACCGCCCGCAAGCAGTACGACGATGCGGTCGCGGGAAATACCATAGGTTCCGGGAAGTTCGAGCGCGTCGGACATGGCCATCAGGCCGGAACTGCCGGCGCCCACATAGACGAGGCGACCACCGGCCGACAGCGCATCGGCGGCGAAACCTGCGGCCACGGCAATATCTTCAATTGCCTGGTCGACAACGGCGGCGGCAGCCTGCTGGGCGCGCGCAAGCACGGTCAGGGCGTCAAATGGCCGGAGTTCATCCAGCCCTTGCGCCTGTTCATGCCTGGCTTCGGTTTTTCCTGTGGCCATTGCCGTTTCTCCCTCTTCCGGAATTAATGCCAAAAAAATACCAATTGTCCATAGCAAATTAACTTTTGGAACCAGAAAAACCCGGCCCAATAATTTATCTATTTATTTTCAATTATTTATTTTGACATCACTGACCGCACCACGTTTTCCTCTTGGTTAATGGTATTTTTTTGGTATTGTTTTCGTGGAGGTTTCCATGACTGATCTTATCATCGGCATAGACGGTGGCGGCACTAGCTGCCGCGCGGCGGTCGCAGACCCCGAGGGGAACATCCTCGGGCGCGGCAAGAGCGGCGCCGCCAATATCCTGACCGACCCGAACAGCGCGATCGCCAGCATCACCGACGCAGCCAAGGCGGCGTTGCGCGATGCCGGATTGGACGAGACGGCCGTAGCCACGGCATCGGCCTTTCTCGGCCTTGCGGGAACCAATGTCGGCGACCTGGCCCGCTACGTGCACGACCGGCTGCCGTTTCGGCATACGGATATTGACTCAGACGGCCTGATCGCGCTTCAGGGCGCGCTTGGCGACGGCGACGGCGCAGTGGCGATCCTCGGCACGGGCACCATCTACATGGCGCGGCAGGCAGGCGAGATTCGCTACATCGGCGGCTGGGGCTTCACGATCGGCGATCTCGGCGGCGGCGCGCGCATCGGCCATGCGCTGCTGCAGGAGGCACTGCTCTCCTATGACGGCATCCACGCCAGCACGCCGGTGACCGAAGCCGTTCTTGCCGAGTTCAAGAACGACCCGCGTGGCATCGTGGAGTTCGCGCGTCTTTCCAAGCCCGGCGATTTCGGACGCTTCGCACCGCTGGTCTTCGAACACGCGGCAAAGGGCGACACGTGCGCGCTTGCGCTGATCGAGGCCGCGGCGACCACCGTCAACGAAGCACTCGACGCCATCGTTCGCATCAGCGGCAAGGACAGGCTTTGCCTGCTCGGCGGCCTCGCTCCCCTCTATCCGCAATGGCTTTCGAAGAAGCACAAGGATATTCTCGTGGAACCGCAGGCCGACGCCCTCACCGGCGCCGTGTCGCTCGCGGCCAAGCGCTTCCGGGCGCGCAAGGGAGAGCCGGCATGACCGAGAGCCTTGCGGCCATCCTGTCACCCGAGAGCCTGCAGTCGGGCGGGTCCGGCCCGCTCTACCTCAAGCTCCGCCAGTCCCTCGAAGAGGCAATCAATTCCGGCAAGCTGAACCATGGGGATGCACTGCCGCCCGAGCGCGATCTTGCCGACTATGCCAACATCAGCCGCGTGACCGTCAGGAAGGCGGTGGATGATCTCGTGAAGGACGGGCTGCTGGTGCGCCGCCACGGCTCCGGTACTTTCGTGGTCAAGCCCGTGTCGAAAGTACAGCAGTCCCTGTCTCGCCTGACCTCCTTCACCGAGGACATGGCACGGCGCGGCCTCACGACCCGGGCACAATGGCTCGACCGCGGCCTCGTCCACCCCTCCCCGGACGAAATGATGATCCTGGGCCTGCCCGCGGATGCGCTGGTGGCCCGCCTCGGACGCCTGCGCATCGCCGACGACATGCCGCTTGCGATCGAACGGGCGTCGATTTCCTCCGAGTTCCTGCCGGATCCCGCGAGCGTGACCGGCTCGCTCTACGCGGAGCTCGAAAAACAGGGCCTGCGGCCCGTCCGTGCCGTGCAGCGCATATCCGCCTGCAACATCAAGGACCCCGAGGCGGCGATGCTCGGCGTGGGTACCGGGGCTGCCGGCCTTTCGATCGAACGAATTTCCTACCTGCGTTCCGGCAGGGTCATAGAATTCACCCGCTCGCTCTATCGCGGTGATGCCTACGATTTCGTGGCGGAACTGACGCTCTCCGATCAGTGAGCGCACGAACAAGAAGAAAGACAGACCTATGCAAACCAATATGCGTCGCGAAATAAACGAAATACCCGAAGCCGCCGCCCGCTTTCTCGACCAGTCTGCGGACGCGGTTCGCGATGCTGGCCAGGCGCTTCGTGCGCGCGATCCGCAGTTTTTCGTCACCGTCGCGCGCGGCTCCTCCGATCACGCCGCCCTGTTCCTGAAATACGCAATCGAACTCACTGCAGGACGCCCGGTCGCTTCGCTCGGGCCTTCCCTTGCCTCGATCTACGGAGCAAAGCTGCAACTGCGCGGCGGAGCGGCGATCGCAATCTCGCAGTCGGGCAAGAGCCCCGACATCGTCGCCATGGCGGATTCCGCGACCAGGGCCGGCGCGATCTCGCTCGCGCTCACCAACACGCCTGCCTCCCCCCTCGCCGATGCCTGCAACCACGCTATCGATATAGGCGCAGGCCCGGAGATCAGCGTCGCGGCGACCAAATCCTACGTGAACTCCATCGTCGCGGGGCTCGCGGTGCTTGCCGAATGGACAGGTGATGCCGCGCTCGGGAAAGCCGTGCGGGATCTTCCGCAACAGCTTTCAAAGGCCGTTGGGCTCGACTGGAGCAACCTTGCAGCCGACCTCGCCGAAGCGCAGTCGGTCTATGTCCTCGGACGGGGTCCTGCCCTGGCAATCGCAAGCGAGGCGGCACTGAAGTTCAAGGAGACATCGGGCATGCATGCGGAGGCCTACTCGTCGGCGGAAGTGCTGCACGGCCCCGTGGCACTCGTCGGCCCGGCCTTTCCCGTTATCGCCCTTGCAGCCCGCGATGCGGCGGAGACATCCGTTGCGGGCATGGCCGACGGGCTTGCCGACAAGGGTGCCTATGCCTGCATAACCTCCGCCACGGCCAGGAGCGCGAAGCAACTTCCCTTCATTGCCACCGGCCACCCGATCACCGATGCGCTGGCGCTGATCGTCCCCTTCTATGGGTTCGTCGAAGCTTGGTCGCGCGGACTGGGCCTCGATCCCGACAAACCGGTCAACCTCAAGAAAGTCACGGAGACGAGATGAGCGGCGCAACGGCAATCACAGGTGCGCAGATCTTCGACGGCGACCTCTGGCACGACGAGGCGTCACTTCTCATGGAAGACGGCAAGATTGTCGGGATCGTTCACGAACGAGACATTCCCCTGTCGGCCACCATGATCAGCATGGATGGCGCCCGGATCGTCCCCGGCTTTGTCGACCTTCAGGTCAACGGCGGCGGCGGGGTGCTGCTCAACGAAAAGCCGGATGTCGATGGCATCCGAACGATCTGCGCGGCACATGCGCGCTACGGCACCACCGCGCTGCTGCCAACCCTGATTACCGACACGCCCGAAATGACGCGCCGTACGATCGACGCCGGTATCGCCGCGCACAGGGCAGCGGTCCCGGGCTTCCTCGGTCTCCACCTTGAAGGTCCACATCTGTCGATCGCCCGCAAGGGTGCGCACGACCCGGCCCTCATCCGCCCCATGGAACCCGCCGATCTCGAACAGACCGTCGCGGCACGGGCGGATCTCGATGCGCTGATGATGACGGTTGCCCCCGAGAACGTGACGAATGAGCAGATCTCGGCGCTTGCGGGTGCCGGCGTAACGGTGAGCCTCGGCCACTCGGACAGCGGCTATGCAACGGTCGCCGGTGCGGTTGCAGCCGGCGCGCGCCTGGTCACGCATCTCTACAATGCCATGAGCCCGCTGGGACATCGCGAGCCGGGAATGGTTGGAGCAGCACTGGATATCGGCATGCTGCACCCCGGTCTCATCGCGGACGGGTTTCACGTCAACCCGGTCTCCATCCGCGTGGCGCTGCGGGCGAAGAAGGGCCCGGGCAGGATCTTCCTCGTCACCGATGCCATGTCGCCGCTCGGAACGCAGATGACCCACTTCCACCTGAACGGCCGCACGATCTATCGCAGGGACGGGAAGCTCACGCTTGCCGACGGCACCTTGGCGGGAGCCGATATCGACATGCTGTCCTGCGTGCGCGTGATGCACGAAAAGGTCGGCGTCGATCTGGAAGAGGCCTTGCGCATGGCATCGCTCTACCCGGCCGAAGCGATCGGGATGACCGGCCGCAAGGGCAGGCTCACCCATGGCCACGACGCAGACTTCGTCATTCTCGACAACGACCTCTCGATCATCCAGACCTGGATCGCCGGCAACGAGGCCTACCGCGCGGGAACCGACGATTGAATGCCGTCGCGTCGGCCGCGTCCCTTGCAGCATGACGGGAATCAGCACTACAACCGTGCTGCCCCGCCACCCGGCCGGGAATTCACAAGAGAAAGCGCGGTTGATGCAGACGATCTTCGACGGTCACAACGATGTCTTGCTTCGCCTCTGGGAACAGGCGGCAAGCGGCGCCGATCCGGTGGCCGAATTCGTGAACGGTACGGATGCGGGGCACATAGACGGCCCGCGCGCCAGGGCAGGCGGTCTCGCAGGTGGGTTCTGCGCGGTCTACATCCCCTCGCCCGGCCAGTTTCCGCCCAGGGTGCTCGACGAGAACGGCCACTACAGCATTCCGCTGACAGACCCCCTGGATCATCCACGCGCGCTCAATATCGCGCTGGAACTCTTGGCGATCGCCTTCCGCCTCGACCGGGCCAGGGCGTGGACGATCTGCCGCTCGACAGCGGAGATCCGCAGCGCCATGGCGGCGGGAAGCTTCGCGGCCGTCCTCCACATGGAAGGCTGCGAACCGATCGGCGCCGATCTTGCCGCGCTCGAGACCTTCTACGCCGCCGGCCTGCGCTCCCTCGGCCCGGTATGGAGCCGGCACAACATCTTCGGGCACGGCGTGCCCTTCGCCTTCCCGACGAGCCCCGATACCGGCCCCGGTCTCACCGAGGCGGGCTTCGAGCTCGTGAAGACCTGCGACCGCCTCGGCATCATGATCGACCTGTCGCACATCACCGAACAGGGCTTCTGGGACGTGGCGCGCACCAGCACCCAGCCGTTGGTCGCAACGCATTCGAACGCACATGCGCTGACGCCGATTTCGCGAAACCTTACCGACCGCCAGCTCGACGCCATTCGCGAACGCAAGGGCATTGCCGGCCTCAACTACGCGACGACGATGCTGCGGGCGAACGGACAGGAAGACGCGGATACGTCGCTTTCCGACATGGTCCGCCATATCGACCACATGGTCGAACGCATGGGGATAGACTGTGTCGCCATCGGATCGGATTTCGACGGGGCGACCATACCACGCGCGATCGGCGACGCCTCCGGAAACCAGAACCTCGTGGAGGCACTGCGTCTGGCGGGCTACAGCGAGGAAGAACTCGCACTGATCTGCCGCGAAAACTGGCTTCGCGTCCTGCAACAGGCGTGGCACGAAACCGCCACTTGAAAACTGTTCGATGCGCGGGCGCATCGACACACAGACAGAGGGTACGATGGGCGCTCCGTTGATCGAAATTTGCGTTGAAGGCATAGACGGTTTCCTGGCGGCCCAGGAAGCAGGTGCCGACCGCGTGGAGCTGTGCGCCAGCCTGATGGAGGGCGGCCTCACCCCGAGCTTGGCGACGATCCGGGCAGCCGTTGCGGCGGCAAGGATCCCCGTCCATGTGATCATCCGGCCCCGGGGCGGCGACTTTCTCTATTCGGACGCCGAATTCGACACGATGCTTGCGGACGTTGCGGCATTGCGCGACGAGGGCGTGGCCGGTGTGGTCATCGGCTGCCTGACACCGGACGGACGCATTGACGAGGCCCGTACGGGCGCTCTCGCTCAAGCCGCACGGCCGATGTCGGTGACCTGCCACCGTGCCTTCGACATGACGGACGATCCGCGCGAAGCGCTCGAGGCATTGATCCGTTGCGGCATAGACAGGGTCCTGACTTCGGGCCAGCGCGACACCGCGATCGAAGGACTCGCCATCCTCAAGCAGGCCAATGACCAGGCCGGCGGACGCATCGTCGTGATGGGATGCGGCGCGCTTGACCGGCACAACATACGCGAGGTCCGCGATGGCACGGGCCTGCAGGAACTGCACTTCGCAGCCCTGGCCACGGTTCCGAGTGCCATGGCCTTCCGCAATCCGCACGTCGGCATGGGCGGGACGGAGAAAGATCGCGAATACCAGCTGACCGTGACCGATCCCGACGCGGTAAGGGCAACGATCGAGGCTGCGAAAAGCTGATCCCGCCCACCTTGCGGAACCTCGTCGGCGCATTACGTGAATGCCGTAGGGATGCAAACAAAACCGGAGACCGCGAAGATGCATAAACGGACAATCGCTGCGCTGATCGCGACCGCGACGCTGGCACTATCGATCCTTCCACTTCGCGCAGAGACGGTTGGGGAGGTCGGAGTGGACTGGATGGGCAACGATATCCTAATCGACGCCGTCCGTGACCCGAAGATCAAGGGCATCACCTGCCACGTCACCTATTTCGACCGCGGCGTGCTCGACCGTCTTCAAAAGGGCAACTGGTTCGAGGATCCGTCGAACAATGCCATCGCCTGCCGCCAGACCGGCCCTCTCTCCATCGGCGATATCGACCTTTCCGAGGAAGGCGAGGAAGTGTTCAAGTCCGGGCTTTCGCTCGTCTGGAAGAAGCTGGTGGTCACGCGGATCTACGACAAGAAGAACGATACGCTGATCTACCTCGCCCACTCGCGCGAACTGACGGAGGGTTCCGCCAAGATGTCGATCTCGACCGTACCGCTCTATGGTGAAGAGGTGACCTGGGAAAAGGGAAAGCCGCAATAACCTGAGCGGCAGGGCCGATGACGAGAAAGACGACGGGATCCACGGGCGTTTTGCCGATGCCTCAGCGGCCCACCTCTTCCAGCAGTTCCGCTGTCCGTACGATTTCGACGCCGGCTGCCTTCATCGCCGCCTCTGCGGCAGCAACGGTCTCGGGGGCAATGCCTCGGCTCGCGTCCTCGATGTACCGGACGGTCACGCCCGGCAGCATGTTCACCGCATCGATCGCCGACGCGCTGACGCAGTAGTCGGTCGCAAGTCCGCAGACGTCGAGCGTGGTGACGCCCCTGGCCTGCAGGAAGTCCGCAAGCCCCGTGGTTGCCCTGTGGTCGTTGTCCCGGAAGGCGGAGTAGCTGTCGACGTTGCGGTCCATACCCTTGCGCTGCACGTAGTCGATCCGGCTGGTGTCCAGGACCGGATGAAAGGCCGCGTCCTCGCTTTCCTCGACGCAATGATCCGGCCACAGAACCTGCGGCTTGCCGGCAAGCTCTCCCATCTCGAACGGCTGGCGGCCGGGATGGCTGGAAGCGAAGCTGCCGTGCCCCTCGGGATGCCAGTCCTGGGAGGCGACGACCAGGTCATATCCGCCGTCCTTCGTCAGGCGGTTTGCCACGTCGATCACTTCATCGCCCCCAGGCACCGGCAGGTTTCCACCCGGGCAGAAGCCGTTCTGCAGGTCGACAAGGAGCAGGCATTTCATCGCAGTTCGCCTCCGGAACATTCTCACGCTGGAACAATCGGTTCGGCAGCTATTCTACTAGCCCGCATGAAGCCTTGCCACCGAAAACGCAAAAAGCTCCGGCCAGTTCGCCGGAGCTTTTGCTGATTGGCGCTAGCGCCAAGATCTGATCAGGCGGCCTGCGCCAGTTCGTCGGCGATGACCGTATCCAGGTTGAGGAAGCAGACCATGTTCTTCTCCAGTGCGACGATGCCGCGGCAGAAGGCACGCTGGGCTTCCGGGATGATTTCCGGTGCAGCCTGCAGGTCTTCGCTCTTGATCGTCATCATGTCGGAAACCTGCTCCACGAGCAGGCCGACGAGCTTGCCGGCGATGTCGGTCACGATGATCGCGGAACGCTCGGAGGGCTCGGTCATCTTCATTCCGAGACGGCAGGCCATGTCGATAACCGGAATGACGGCGCCGCGCAGGTTGATGAGGCCAAGTACATAGGGAGGCGTATGCGGCATCGGCGTCACGGGTGCCCAGCCGCGGATTTCACGGATGGCCATGATATCGATACAGAATTCCTGGTCCCCCAGATGGAAGGACACGATCTCGAGATAGGCGCCGGACTGCTTGATGGCGTTGGACATTAGAGTGTTTCCCAATTCTCGGCAGCAAGACCACGTGTCCAGGGGACCGCTCTGCTGCCTGCTCGTGCCATCGCAAACCGGTGGCCGTCGTTTCCGGAAGGTGTTCTCAATGCGTTGGCGGGGGAGTTGGAACTGGCCGGCGGACATCATGCCCGGCAGGCCGAATCCGGCCTTTGTACGCAAATCGAGCCTTGCAAAGAGACATTAAGCAAACCCTAAGAAACCGCTCCGCAAACTTGCATTTTAACCAAATAAGATTGATCGGCGCGCATTCGGAAGGTGCAGCGGACCAGTCCATCCCTGTTTGCGCCGGAGCGCTTTGCCGCTATCATGGAGGCATGAACCACAGCAACGCCCCATGGCGCACCATGCTCCTGACCGCCCTCGTCGCAGGTGGGGTGACCGCCCTTACCGCGATCGCCTTTGCCGGTTGGCTCGGCCACGGGGCTGCGATTTTCCTGAGCATGGCCGAATCGGGCCTCGCCTGGTGCTTCTGAGCCCTGCCCTCGGTAACGGCCGACACGACTTCGATCACTTTCACGAGAGAATGCCCCGGCAGCCGGTCTGAGACAATTGGCGCGTTTGCTACCCGCGGCACGAGCAGCTAGATCAATGGATGCTCAAGGAAGCAATCATCAACTGCCCCAACCCTTCCGGATCGCCCGCATGAAAACACTACGCATCGTCATATGGATCGCTATCGCACTTTTTGCGGGACTTCTGGGCTGGCTGACGCTGGAAATGAACCGCTCGCGCGAGCAGGCGACTGAAGGCCCATTCGGCGTCCCCTTCCGTCTCGTTTCGCAGGATGGCGCAGAAATTACCGAGAAGGCATTCGTCGGCAAGCCGACAGCCTTGTTCTTCGGCTTCACCCATTGCCCCGAAGTCTGCCCGACGACCCTCTTTGAACTCGACGGCTGGATGGCAAAGGTGGATCCGGATGGCTCGAAGCTGCAGGCCTATTTCGTGACCGTCGATCCGGAACGCGATACGCCGGAGTTGGTAAAAGGCTATGTTTCCAACGTTTCCAAGCGCATCACCGGGATCTCCGGCCCACCTGATGCGGTCATGGAAATGGTGAAGGGCTTCCGGGTCTACGCCAAAAAGGTGCCGGTCGACGAGAAGAAGCCGGACGGTGACTACACCATGGACCACACCGCGTCTGTGTTCCTGCTCGACAAGGCCGGCAGCTTCACCGGTACGATCGCCTATGGCGAAAACCCCGAGGTTGCCGTAAAGAAATTGGAGAACCTGACCACGCGCTAGGATGTCCGAAAATGGTTTCACGCGCTGACGATTCAATTCTGATTGCCGGCGCGGGGCCGGCGGGTCTGACTCTGGCGCTGGAACTGGCGCGCCGTGGCATCAAGGTGCGGATCGTCGAACGCGACGAAGGCGTGGTGCCGATCTCCGAGAGCCGGGCACTCGGCGTCAATGCGCGCACGCTTGCCCTTCTCGAACCTTCGGGCGTAACCGAGCCGCTGCTGGCCGAAGCAATTCCGCTCGAGGAATTTCGCGTGCAGTCCGCGGACAAGCAGCTTCTAAAGATACGCCCCGCGGATCTGGGCGGCCGGTTTCCTGCGCTCTGCATCCTGCCGCAGGGCCTGACCGAGCGTCTGTTGCTCGAGCGCCTTCGCAGCTACGATATCGAGCCGGAATGGCAAACCAGCATCACGACCATCGAAGGCGGCGTGGAAGCCCCGCTCGCGACGCTGCTCAGCGGCGACGGCAGCGGCGAAATGGTCAGGCCGAACATGCTCGTCGGCGCGGACGGCGCCCATTCGCTCGTCAGGAAATCCTGCGGATTCGACTTCCCCGGAGAGGCGCTCGAGAGCCGGTTCTTCCTTGCCGACTTTCGCTACGCGGAAACGGTGGATACCGGTTTTGCCGAGATCAACCTGCAGAATCCCGGTGTGCTTGGACGGCTGCCGGTGCGCCCCGACGTTCTCCGATATATTTCGACGCTGCCCGACTTCGAGCGACGGATCATCCATCCCTCCCATCCGCTGGAGGAGACGTGGCGATCCGACTTCCGCGTGAGCTTCCGCCATGTCGAGCCGATGTCCCGGGGAAAGGTCTACCTGCTCGGCGATGCGGCCCACGTCCATTCTCCGATCGGAGCGCGCGGGATGAACCTTGGCATCGAGGACGCCTGCTGGCTGGCCTGGCTGATCTCGCAGGGCCGCGAGGCGGAGTTCTCCCAGCTGCGGCTGCCATCCGTCAGGAAGGTGCTCGCGCAGACGCGACGCCTGACAGGGCTCATCACGATCGAGAACCCGCTGGCGCTGGCCCTTCGCAACAACCTGTTCGCGCTCGTCGGCACCATGCCGCCGATCGCACGGCTGGCCCTGCGCAACATCTCCGGCCTGGACACACCGGCCCCCACCTGGATCGACAGTGCGACCTGAGGGTCCGTTAGGCTTTGCCGTCAGCCGACGGACGTGATAGGCGGAGCGAAACTTTCAGGGACCGCATATCGTGAGCGAACTCCGCCTTTTCATCACCACAACCGAAAAAGAATCCGAAACCGTTCTCGCCGCCATGACCGATGCCTTCGAGGAAGAAGGCTACGCGATCGCGACGATGGAGATGGATGAGAAGCGGGACATCTGGGAAGCATCCATCTACCTCGATTTCGATCAGGAAGAAGAGATGACCCCTCGTTTTACCGCACTGGTGGAAGAGGTCCTGCCCGGCAGGACCGTGCAGCGTGAGGTCATTCCCGACGTCGACTGGATCGCGAAGTCTCTCGAAGGCCTCCAGCCCGTGCGGGCGGGACGTTTCATCGTACACGGCTCGCACGACCGCGGAACTGCGCGTGCGGGCGAAATCGCGATCGAAATCGATGCCGGCCAGGCCTTCGGCACGGGTCATCACGGCACGACAGCGGGCTGCCTCGAAATAATCGAGCGGGCGTTCCAGTCGCGTCCACCGAGGACTGTGCTCGATCTCGGGACAGGAAGCGGCGTGCTTGCCATCGCCGCGCGAAAACTCGTACCCGCTCGCGTTCTGGCAACGGACATCGATCCGGTGGCGATCAGGGTTGCGCGCGAAAACGTCCGTAAGAACGGCATCGCCTCGGGTATCGCGCTGGAAACGGCGCCGGGCTTCCACTCGACGGCCTTCCGGCGACACGGTCCGTTCGACGTGATCATCGCGAACATCCTCGCCCGCCCGCTGATGCGGATGGCGCCGCAGCTCGTCGCTCACCTCAATCCCGGCGGCCAGGTGATCCTGTCTGGCATATTGGCGAACCAGCGCTGGAAGGTGCTTGCCGCCTACAACGGCGCCGGCATGCGCCACCTGCGAACGATCTGGCGCAACGGCTGGGTCACCCTGCACCTCGACCGGCCTTGAGCCGGTCGTCTTCAACGCGAAACAGTACCCCAGAAACGATAAAGGCGGTGCCAGTGGCACCGCCTATCGACCGGCGAACCGGCCTGTCCGCGAGCGTGAGGAGGAGGAGAGCTCGAGCGGACCTATGCATCCCGAACGCCTGCCCGGAGGAGGGAGGAGGAGTGACCGGACAAACGTCTGATCGGAATGCGTAGCTATGATGCCTTTCGGCGAATTCTTTGCAAAGCCGGAATATTCGATTTCCGATTTCGCTTTCTTTCGAATTGAGCGCGCTTTGCGTTCGCTTCGATGCGCGCTTTATACAGGAACAAAAATAATCAGGCAGAGGGCTTGGCACATGGGAGCCATGCGCAAACTGCATATGTCAGGAGCGACCTCGAGGCGAGCCCAGGGCGTTTGCATGAGGCGAACGCCCGACGATGCCCATGTGTTGTCGATGCGATCAGGACGGCCATGTCCAGCCAACAGAACGGTTTCATTTGAGCATCCGTCGATCTAGATTGCGTGCCAGACGAATCCGCCCGCGCTTGCGGGCAAGCCAGCAGGAAGCCCGCCATGTTCCAGAGTTTCGATGTCACCTCTACGCCGCAGTTCGGTCGTGAGCGCGTATCTTCGCTGCGCGCAGCCTTCGACGGCCTGGAAATCGATGGCTTCCTCGTACCCCGCGCAGACGAATATCAGGGCGAATATGTTCCGGCCTCTGCGGAACGGCTGTCGTGGCTGACTGGATTCACCGGTTCGGCGGGCATCGCCCTCGTCACGCGTGACAAGGCCATCGTTTTCGTCGACGGGCGCTATGTGACCCAGGTCGGCGAACAGGTCGACCGTTCGGTGTTCGAACCCGGCGACCTCGTGGGCGAGCCCCCGCATCTCTGGCTGCCGAAACAGGCTGCGAAGGGATTTCGTCTCGGCATAGATCCCTGGCTGCACACCGGGGCGGAAGTGCGCAAGCTGGAAAAGGCGCTCGAGGCGCTAGGCGGAAAACTGGTTCTCCTTGACCACAATCCCCTTGACCGCATCTGGACCGACCGCCCGCCCGCGCCGCTCGGAAGGGTGAAGATCCAGTCTCTCGAGAATGCCGGTCAGCTCGCGAAGGAAAAGCTCGCCCAGATGGCGGAACAGGTCCAGAAGGCCGGTGCTGACGCCGTAGCGATCACCGACCCTTCATCCATCGCCTGGGTGTTCAATATTCGCGGCAGCGACGTCCCGCACACACCGCATCCGCTGGCCCGCGCCATTCTTTCGGCCAACGGAAAGGCCGAGCTCTTCATCGACAAGCGCAAGACCGGCATCGAGGAGGAGGCCTACCTGACACAGCTGGCGGATTTCCTCCCGCCGACGCAGTTCGCCGAGCGCATCGCTGCCCTTTCATCTGAGGGCGCGACCATCCTCATCGATCCGGACCAGGCCCCGTTCGCACTTGCCAAACTCATCCGCGACAAGGGCGGCAAGGTTGCCGAGGCGGCAGACCCCGCGCGCATTCCCCGCGCGACCAAGAACAAGGTGGAACTCGATGGCTCGGCCCGTGCCCATCTGCAGGATGGCGCGGCAATGGTCGAGTTCCTTGCCGGGCTGGACGCGAAGGCACCCGGCACGGTCACCGAGATCGACGTTACGAAGATGCTTGAAGAGGCCCGCCGAAGGGTCGGCGACCGCATGCAGAATCCGTTGAAGGATATATCCTTCGATACGATCGCCGGTGCTGGCGCCCATGCCGCGATCATGCACTACCGAGTGACGACGGCGACAGACGCGAAGATCGAGGACGGGACGATGTTTCTGATCGACTCCGGCGCGCAATACATCAACGGCACCACGGACATCACCCGAACCGTCGCGATCGGCGCCGTGCCGGAGGAGCAGAAGCGCTTCTTCACCCTCGTCCTGAAGGGCATGATCGCGATCAGCGTCGCACGCTTCCCAAAGGGTTCGCGGGGTTGCGATCTCGACCCCCTCGCCCGCATCGCGCTGTGGAAGGCCGGCGCCGATTTCGCCCACGGCACCGGTCATGGCGTCGGATCCTACCTTTCGGTGCACGAAGGGCCGCAGCGCATTTCCCGCCTGTCGACGCAAGAGCTGCTGCCCGGAATGATCCTCTCCAACGAGCCCGGCTACTATCGTCCGGGGTCCTTCGGCATCCGGATCGAGAACCTCATCCATGTCACGCCCGCGGCAGCGGTCAAGGGCGGCGATATCGAGATGCTGGGCTTCGAGACCCTCACCTTCTGCCCGATCGATCGCAGGCTGATCGTCGCTGAACTCCTGACGGAGGAAGAGCTTTCCTGGCTCGACTCATACCACGCATCGACCCGCGAAAAGCTGCTTCCGCTCATCGAGGGTGACAGTGTGCGGGATTGGCTGATTGCCGCGACAGCCCCTATAGGCCGATGAGATAGCGCAGTCCCATCACGACGATCCATCCGCCCGCCAGCATGGGCATGACCGAGAACCGCATGCCGATGGCGAGCGCAGCAAGGACTGCGAGCGCCACTTCCACGCCGCCAGTGACGGCCGCGGGTGCCACCAGGGTCGTGAGCACTGCCGCGGGAACGGCGTTCAGCGCCGCCTCGAGGCGCGGCGGGATACGCTTCAGCCGCGTTACGAGGACGTAGCCGCCGACGCGCGTGAGATAGGTCGCGATGGCGCCGAACAGGATGATGACGAGCGTCTGGGTGTGAAAGAACTGTTCCACTGTCACGCCTCCGCTACGGCGTTACTGGCAACAGCATCTTCCTCACGGTCGTCGTCCACCGGCATCAGCGCCGCGACCACGATCCCGGCGAGCGCTCCGAGGCTGACATGCCAGGGCGAACCGACGAAGTGGACTGCAAGCACCGATCCGACAGCGGATGCCGCCACGACCGGCAGCCAGTTGGCCCGGTTGCGGAAACCGAGGACGAGCCCCATGAAGTAGATCGGCAGAAGCACGTCGATGCCGATATCCCTCGGATTGCCGATCAGATTGCCGAGAAAGCCGCCGACAACGGTGAGAAGCACCCAGGGGATGTAGACCGCAAGACCGAGGACAAGGAACCAGACATAGCTTACGCGGATCCCTGCGTCGCCACGCCTTTCACTCTCCGCGAATTGTGGGTCTGTCAGCAGGAAGAGCCCCGTTGCCTTTTCCCATAGCGAGAAATGGTTGATGTGGCGGGCGACAGCTGCTGAATAGAGGATGTGGCGAAAGTTCACCGCAAGTATAGACAGGATCACCAGCCAAGGCGCGACGTTGTGGCTGAACAGTTCCACGCCCACCAGTTGGCTCGCACCCGCATAGAGCGTCGCGCTCATCAGGGCTGCCTCGCTGATCGTCAACCCGTTGTCGACAGCCACCGCACCGAAGAGAATGCCGAAAGGCGCCGCGGAGATGACGATGGCCAGGCCGCGCCGGGCAGCGCTGCGGATTTCGGCAATAGTTTCGGATTTCATCGGTTTGCTCGCTGTTTCGGCAACCGACCCATAGAATTGGAGGGGCGGAACTGCAAACCAATATAGCTGATGATCCGATCAGCGGGATTGAACGTTCGTGCTCCCTGCCCCAATGGAATCCGTATTTCGCTCTCGCAAAGGCACGGAAACTCAGGAAGAAGGCGCACGACGTCCGGGCAGAGTTCCCCGTACCCCGGGAAACCCTCAGCCCCCTACGCCGTCTTGTTCTTGACCTGGAACGTGTGTTCGGCGCTCGGGAACGTGCGCGCCTTCACCTCGGCCGCATAGTTGGCGAAGGCTTCGGACATCAAGGGCGCAAGGTTCGCAAAATGCTTGACGAAGCGCGGCTTGAAATCATTGAAGGTACCGATGATGTCGTCAGTCACGAGGATCTGTCCATCGCAGGCGGGCGACGCGCCGATGCCGATGGTCGGAGCACGCAATCCGGTGCTGATCTCTCGGGCGACCGGCTCGACCGTTCCCTCGATGACGATCGCAAAGGCGCCTGCGTCATCGATCGCTTTGGCGTCCCGACGGATCTTGTTGGCTTCCTTGTCATTGCGCCCGAGCGAGCGATAGCCGCCCGTCGTATTGACGAGCTGCGGCATCAGGCCGACGTGACCGAGCACCGGGATGCCGCGTTGCGTCAGGAAGTCGACTGTCTCGGCCATTTCCGCCCCGCCCTCGAGCTTGACGGCACTGCAGCCGGTCTCCTTGAGGATACGTGCGGCACTTCGGAAGGCCTGCTCCTTCGACTCCTGGTAGGAGCCGAACGGCAGATCGACGACGACGCATGCATCACGCGAGCCGCGCATGACCGCCTGACCGTGCGCAATCATCATGTCCATCGTGACGCCCACGGTCGAATCGAGCCCGTAGAGCACCATGCCGAGGGAATCTCCGACAAGCATGAAATCGACGTGCGGATCGAGCAGCTTGGCAATCGGCGTCGTATAGGCCGTAAGACTGACGATCGGGCGAACGCCCTTGAATGCCGCGATGTCCGAAGGGGCCAGGCGACGCTTCACTGACTGCACACTCATAGTTACGCTACCTTTGCCATTTCGAGTTTTCTGCTGTCTATCACGCGGTTGTCGAGTAGTTTCGTGCTCCCAAAGCGGACGAAAAGCAACAGCAGAACCGGCGTGTCGCCGATCGTGGCGATGTCCTGGAGAGTGTCGGGATCACGAAGCGCGACGATTTCCGGCCGTGCAAGCGGTTCGCTTTGGAGAAACTCGACGATCGCGCTTTCGAGCTTGCGGGGATCGGTTTCGCCGGCGGAGATAAGCCTCTCGGCCTCTTCGAGCGCCCGCGGCACGATTCTGGCGGCCTCGCGCTCTTCCTTCGAGAGATAGACGTTGCGTGACGAACAGGCGAGGCCGTCGTCCTCGCGCACGGTCGCCACACCGACGACTTCCACGGGTTGCGCCAGATCCTCGACCATCCTGCGGATGATCGCGAGCTGTTGGAAATCCTTCTCGCCGAAATAGGCGCGGTCAGGGCCGGCAATATTGAAGAGCTTGGTGACGACGGTGCACACGCCCGCAAAATGCCCGGGGCGGGCCGCTCCCTCGAGCTCGTCTCCGAGCGTGGGAACGTCGACGACGGCTTCCATCGCTCTCGGATACATGTCGGAGACACCTGGGGCGAACACTAAGTGCGCTCCGCATTCTTCAAGAATTTTCTGGTCGCGCGCGAGATCCCGCGGATATTTCGCGAGGTCCTCGTTTGCGCCGAACTGAAGCGGGTTGACGAAGATGGACACCACGACGATGTCATTCTCGGCGCGCGCGCGGCGCACCAGCTCCATGTGACCCGTATGAAGGTAGCCCATGGTAGGAACAAGGCCGATCGAGCGGCCTTCCCGCCGATGGGGCAAGAGTGCCGCGCGCAGGTCCGCGATACTGGTGAACGTCTGCATTGGTTACCTCCAGTCCTTGGGGTCGCCCTCTCCCGTGAGCGATTGCTACCGATGCGGCGTCTGGGGCCAGCTTTCGGCGGCGCCGTCTTCTATCTTGTGCGGCGCAAAATGACAATGCAGTAACGGGGCTTTGCCTTTGCAGGCCGCACGTCAGATATCTGCAATGCGCTCTGTACATTTCGGCACTGCCGAAGTAGGAGAGGCGCAATAGATAGCCCGCGCAGTGCAGGCTGCGGCGACCCGTGCATCCCGTTTGTCGAGGATGCAAAGATATCCGAATTCCGAAAGAAACCCTATGGCACAGTTCGAAGGCCTCGTTCCGGCGATGGCAAACGCGTTGGCAAACCGCGGTTACACGACCCTCACTCCTGTTCAGCAGGCGGTCGTCGATCCCGCGCTCAGCGGAGCCGATGCTCTCGTTTCCGCGCAGACAGGCTCTGGCAAGACCGTGGCCTTCGGGCTTGCGATCGCCCCCACCCTCCTCGACGGCTCCGATCGTCTCGACGTGGCCGAGGCGCCTCTTGCGCTTGCGATTGCCCCGACCCGCGAGCTTGCCATGCAGGTCAAGCGCGAGCTGGAATGGCTCTATGAACTGACAGGAGCTTCGATTGCCTCCTGCGTCGGCGGCATGGACATGCGCAATGAACGCCGGGCTCTCGACCGCGGCGCGCACATCGTCGTCGGAACGCCCGGGCGACTGCGCGACCACATCGCGCGCGGCTCGCTCGACCTTTCGGCGATCCGGGCAGTCGTTCTCGACGAGGCCGACGAGATGCTCGACCTCGGTTTCCGCGAAGATCTCGAGTTCATCCTCGAGGCAGCGCCGGAGGACCGCCGTACGCTGATGTTCTCCGCGACCGTCCCTCGCGAAATCGCGACGCTTGCGAAGAACTACCAGCGTGACGCCGTGCGAATCTCCACGGCCGGCGAGCAGCGCCAGCATGCGGACATCGAATATCGTTCGCTCGTCGTCGTCCCCTCTGACCGCGAGAATGCGATCATTAACGTCCTGCGTTTCTACGATGCGCAGAACGCTATCGTCTTCTGTTCGACCCGTGCGGCCGTGAACCACCTGACATCGCGGTTCAACAACCGCGGCTTCTCGGTCGTCGCACTTTCCGGTGAACTGAGCCAGAACGAGCGCACCCATGCGCTCCAGGCCATGCGCGACGGTCGCGCCCGCGTCTGCATTGCCACCGATGTCGCCGCGCGCGGCATCGACCTGCCGAACCTTGAACTGGTCATCCATGCGGATTTGCCGACAAATCCGGAGACGCTGCTCCACCGCAGCGGCCGTACCGGTCGTGCCGGACGCAAGGGCGTCAGCGCACTGATCGTGCCGGTGCCGGCGCGGCGTCGCGCAGAGCGGCTGCTCCAGAACGCCAACCTGAAGGCGACCTGGGCATCGGCTCCGTCCGCTGAAGAGATCATCCAGCGCGACGACGAGCGCCTGCTCGCGGATACCACGCTTTCCGACAGCATTTCCGATGACGAAAGCGCAATCGTCGACCGGCTCCTGGAGACGCATGGCGCGCGTCAGATCGCGGCCGCCTTTGCTCGCCTCTACCGCGGAAACCGTTCTGCGCCCGAGGACCTCATCGAGGTCACGGTCCAGGACTCCCGCAAGGGCCGCGAGCGCCAGGGCGACTTCCCGGTCACGCCGAAGCGTCCGCGCGACGAGTTCGGCCCGAGCCGCTGGTTCTCGCTGTCTGTCGGACGCAAGCAGAATGCCGAACCGCGTTGGCTCATCCCGATGCTGTGTCGTGCCGGCGATTTCACGAAGAACGAGATCGGCGCCATCAAGATGCAGCAGGAGGAAACCTACGTAGAGATTTCCGCCGACAGCGCTGACGCCTTCCTGGCGAAGATCGGACCGAACAAGACGCTGGAGAAGGGCATTCGCGTCGTTCCTCTCAATGGACAGCCGGACCTTTCGGGTGGCGGCGGGCGCAAGGCCGGCCCGGCTCGCGGGTTCGGAAAGGACCGCCGGGATGGCGGCGACCAGCGCCCTGCCCGCTCGGAAGAGCGCACATGGGAGAAGAAGCCCGGCGGAAAGAAGCCGAAAGGGGACGGCGGGCCGAAGCAGACATGGGAAGGCAAGCCGAAGCGCGCCAAGGCTGCAGCCGGGGATTCCCCCTATGCTCAGAAGGACGGCGGTGCGCCCGGAAAGAAGAAATTCAAGAAATCGAAGGGGTGAGACCATGGGCGGCTGCGCGGTTCCGCGCCCGCCCCTGCCCTCCGGTTCGCCAAGTTCTTGGTGAAAATACTTGCCGGAATTTTACCAATATTCGTGAAACCGCCGAAGGCCCGCTTCACAACTAGTTGTCCGTACGTATAATTGTGGAAATTCGACCATTTGAGCCGGTATCCGGCAGGCGGCATCCATGGATATTTTCGAGGGACGTGGGAATTCGCGGGACGAGGAAAGCCCGACGAATGCAACGGAACGACTGACCGCGACCTTCTGGAAGCGCTACAACCAGCTTCGCGAGGCCGTCCGGTCGACCGACGACCTCCTGGTGGGCCGCCTGGATCGGGAAGTCACGACGGCACTCTCGGCATTGCTCAACCACAGGGCCGCCACCAGCAAGGAACGCCAGGTACAGTTTGGCGCGTTGCTGCGGCTGCTTCGCGAGGAAGCCGACGACAGTTCCTGCGTCATGAACAATGCCACCCGCATCGAGAACCTGCTTCGGCGCTACCTGCCGCAGGACGAGAAGGCGGACAGCTTCCCACCGCTCCCGTCGCTCGCCTCCACGGTCAATGACGGCCTGCTCGACGTTCCGATGATGGATAACCTGCCGGAACGCGTATCGATCGTCACGACCGACTATCGCTACCTTTACACCAATGCCGTCGACGCCAGCCGACTCGGCCGCAAGCCGCATGAACTGGTCGGCCGGCATGTCAGCGAGGTGCTGGGCGCGGACCAATTCGAGGCGAGCGTGAAGTCCGATCTCGACCGCTGCTTCGGCGGCGAAACCGTGGAAGAGACCACGGTTCGACAGGGAGACGGCGGCACGATCGTGGTGCGCCGGCGCCTGACGCCCTGCTATGCCGACAAGAACATCCTGCTGGGAGCGCTCGTTGTCACCCAGGAAGGCCCCGACCGGCGCAAGCGCACCAACGCTTGACGGCTATTTGATCCGTTCGAACCACTGGTCCTCGTCGATGACCTCGACGCCGAATTCCCGTGCCTTGTCGAGCTTCGATCCGGCACCCGGCCCGGCGACGACGAGGTCGGTCTTCTTGGACACGGATCCCGCCACCTTCGCACCCAGCCTTTCGGCCATCGCCTTCGCCTCATCGCGGGTCATCTTCTCGAGTGAACCCGTGAAAACCACGGTCTTGCCCGCCACGGGGCTGTCCGTGGCCACCGGTGCCTCGGCCGCCTCAGGCGTCACCTGCTCGAGCAGGCGCGACACCACTTCGAGGTTCCGCGGTTCCTTGTAGAACTCGACGATCGCCCGCGCGACCACCTCTCCGATGCCGTCGATGCTGTTGAGCTCGTTCCAGGCCTCACCCGAAAGCGGCGCGGCCGACGCCATTGCCTCTCCGAACGCCTCATAGGTTGCGTAAGCGCGCGCAAGCAGTTTCGCGGTCGTCTCGCCGACATGGCGGATGCCGAGCGCGTAGATGAAGCGGTGAAGCGCGATCGTACGGCGGGCATTGATCGCGTCATAGAGCTTGCGGACACTTACCCGCCCGAAACCCTCGATGTTCTCCAGCTTGGTCAGCGAGGCGGACTGGCGCTGCTCCAGCGTGAAGATATCGGGGGCGGTGCGGATCGAAAGCGAAGGATCCTCCGCCTCGAAGAAGAAATCGATCTGCTTGGCTCCGAGCCCTTCTATGTCGAAGGCATTGCGGGAAACGAAGTGCTTCAGATGCTCGACCGCCTGCGCGCGACAAACGAAGCCACCCGTGCATCGGCGCACGGCGTCGATCTTGCCGGACTTCTCATTGATATCGCGCACGGCATGGCTGCCGCAGACCGGGCAGGTCTTCGGGAACTCGTACTCAACGGAGCCGGCGGGGCGCTTCTCCATGACCACGTCGACGATCTGGGGAATCACATCCCCTGCCCGCTGGACGATCACAGTATCGCCTTCGCGGATGTCACGGCCCTCCCGGATCGCCTCGCCCGAATTGCCGAGGCCACGGATGTAGTCCTCGTTGTGCAGTGTCGCATTGGTGACGACGACGCCGCCGACGGTAACCGGCTCGAGGCGGGCGACGGGCGTGAGCGCACCGGTGCGTCCCACCTGGATGTCGATGCGCTCCAGCTTCGTGAAGGCCTGTTCGGCCGGAAACTTGTGGGCGGTCGCCCAGCGCGGGGAGCGCGACCGGAAACCGAGCCGGGCCTGCAGGTCGAGCCGGTCCACCTTGTAGACGACCCCGTCGATGTCGTAGTCGAGATCGGGACGCGCAAGCCCGATCTCACGGTAGTGACCGATGATATCCTCCAGCCCGAAGAGCCTTTCAGTCAGCGGATTGACCGGGAACCCCCAGGACTTGAAGGTCTGTACCATACCGAACTGGGTGTCCGCCGGCATTTCCGACATCTCGCCCCATGCATAGGCGAAGAAACGCAGGTTCCGGCTGGCCGTGACGCTGGCGTCAAGCTGGCGAAGCGACCCGGCTGCCGTGTTGCGGGGATTGACGTAGGTCTGCTTGCCTTCGGCGGCCATCTTCTCGTTGAGCGCCAGGAAATCGCTCTTGGCCATGTAGACTTCGCCGCGAACCTCGACCACACCAGGCACACCCGCGGGCAACCGGCTTGGGATTTCGCTGATCGTCAGGATATTGGCAGTGACGTTCTCCCCCGTCGTGCCGTCGCCGCGCGTCGCCGCATTGACGAGACGACCGTTCTCATAACGGATCGACATCGAAAGCCCGTCGATCTTGGGCTCGGCAGTGAACGCGATGGAATTGTCCGGCAGCTGGCCGAGGAAGCGATAGACCGAACTTACGAAATCGCGCACGTCCTCATCGGAAAACGTGTTGTCGAGCGACAGCATTGGCCGTGCATGGGTGACAGGCGCGAACGTGGGCAGCGGCGCTGCTCCGACCGTCTTCGACGGGCTGTCGTCTCTCACGAGCGACGGAAACCGTGTTTCGACGGCTTCGTTGCGCCTCTTCAGGGCATCGTATTCGGCGTCGGAGATCTCCGGCTGGTCCTTGCCGTGATAGAGCTCGTCGTGATGTGCGATCTCGGCCGCGAGAAAGGCGAGCTCGGCTGCAGCCTGCTCCTCGGTTAGCGCTTCGACGGGGATTTTCTCAAGTGCCATGGCCAACTCCACGATTCCGCGTGATGTTTTAGAGCAACTGGCATGAAAGGAAAGATTGAATCCGGGCCAATCGAAGCGTGATCACCGGTTCTGACTGCGGCCACCTGAAGTGCCTCGCGATCCTTCAGGTTCGAATGTTGGCCTTCAGGGGACCTTAGCCCCCGCCCGAGAGCAACCGTGCTGCCGCGGCCCTCGCCTCGTCGGTCACGGAGGCACCGGCAAGCATGCGCGCTATTTCTTCCGTCCGCGCGCCTTCGTCCATCTGGGCGACCCGGGTAGCAACAGATTCGCTGCCCTCTATGGGCCCCTTGGAGATCAGCAGATGCGTCGCCGCACGCGCCGCGACCTGCGGTGCGTGCGTGACGGAGAGGACCTGTACGGTCGAGGACAGCCTTTTCAGCCGCTGGCCGATGGCATCCGCGACGGCGCCACCGACGCCGGTGTCGATTTCGTCGAAGACGAGCGTCGGCGCCGATCCGCGATCAGCGAGCGCCACCTTCAGCGCGAGCAGGAAGCGCGAGAGCTCGCCGCCGGACGCGACCTTCATGATGGAACCAGGCCGCGTCCCCGGGTTGGTCTGCACATGGAATTCGACGGTGTCGATCCCCTGCTCGCCACCGCCTTCTGGATCGCTGTCGATCTGCACCATGAAGCGGGCACGTTCGAGCCTGAGCGCCGGGAGCTCCGCCATGACCGCGGCTGCGAGCGCCTCTCCGGCGTGATGACGCTTTTCCGAAAGGGAACGGGAAGCAGCGGCATAGGCGCCGCGCGCTTCCCCGAGCTGTTTTTCGAGTTTGACCAGACGCTCCTCGCCCGCATCGAGGTCCGCGAGATCGGCGATCATGCGGGCGGCAAGGGCCGGAAGCCCGGTGACGGGAACGGAGTACTTGCGCGATGCGGCTCTCAGAGCGAACAATCGCTCCTCCGTGCGCTCAAGCTCCTTCGGGTCGTACTCGGTCTTGCGCAGCGCGGCTTCCACGGCCATCTGGGCGTCGGAAAGCTGGTTCAAAGCCTGATCCAGAAGCTCTACGGTCTCTTCGAGAAGACCCGGTGCCTCATGGCTCTTGCGCTCCAGCCGGCGCATCATCGAGGCGATGAGCGGCACAGGCGATGCGTTGCCGTTGAGAAAGTCGTTTGCCTCTCCGATATCGACCGCAATTCGCTCGGCCTTCATCATCCGCGCGCGCTTTTCGGCGAGCTCTTCCTCCTCGCCCTCCTGGGGGGCAAGCACCTCAAGCTCCTCGACCGAGGATCTCAGATAATCCGCCTCGCGGGCCGATGCCTCGACCTTCTCACGATGCTTCTTGAGGGCACGCTCGGCATCCTTCCAGTGCTGATACAGTCCGGTCACTTCGGAAGCAGCCTCAGACAGGCCGCCGAAGGCGTCGAGAAGAATGCGGTGCGCGTCGGTATCGACCAGCGCACGGTCATCATGCTGGCCGTGGATTTCAACGAGAAGCTGGCCCGCCTGGCGCATCAGCTGGACGGAAACGGGCTGGTCGTTCACATAGGCCTTGGTGCGGCCGTCGCCGGACTGCTGACGCCGAAAGATCAGGTCGCCGTCGTCATCTATGCCGTTTTCGCGCAGAAGCAGGCGGGCGGCATGGCTCGACGGAACGTCGAAGACCGCAGTCACCTGCCCCCGATCGGTGCCATGGCGGACGAGCGAGCCGTCTCCACGTCCGCCAAGCGCAAGCGAAAGACTGTCGAGCAGGATGGATTTTCCGGCGCCGGTTTCGCCGGTCAAGACGGACAGGCCAGCCTCGAAGGCCAGATCAAGCCGTTCGATCAGGACGATATCGCGGATCGAAAGCTGCGCCAGCATCGCGTTTCATATCTCTTCGATCAGGCGCCGATAAGCTTCTTGCCCGCACGCGATATCCAGGAACCATTGTTCTCGCGCGGCTCGAGCCCCTTCGACTGAAGCAGCTTGTAGGAGTCGGAGTACCACTGGCTGTCCGGATAGTTGTGGCCGAGAACGGCCGCAGCCGTCTGTGCTTCAGCCACGATACCCATGGCATAATAGGATTCGACCAGACGCGCCAGCGCCTCTTCGACCTGGTTCGTGTTCGAGAACTGTTCGACGACCGTACGGAAACGCGTCACCGCAGCCAGATACTCCTTGCGTTCCAGGTAGTAGCGGCCGATCTGCATTTCCTTGCCCGCGAGCTGGTCACGGGCGAAGCGGATCTTGATCTGCGCATCCTCGACGTATTCCGAGTCCGGATACTTGTCGATCACGGCCTGCATGGCCTCGATGGTCTTCTGCGAAGCGCGCTGGTCCTGCGTCACGCTCGGGATCTGCTTGGAATATGCAAGGCCGACGATGTACTGGGCGTAAGCGGCGTCTTCCGACTGCGGATAGAGCGCGAGATAACGGGAGCCCGCCGCGATCGCTTCATCGTTGCGGCCCTGGCGGTAGTTGACGAAGGCGTTCATCACCAGCGCCTTACGGGCATATTCGGAGAAGGGATGCTGGCGATCGATCGCCTCGAACTTGCGCGAGGCCTCGGTCACCTTACCGGCGTTGAGGTTGGCCAATCCTTGATTGTAGAGCACATCCGGCGGGTCGGTCTCTGCGCTCAGCTTCGTGATGTCGATGTCGGGATCGCTTTGGCAAGCCGTCAACAGCGAGGCGGAGGCCACGCCAACAAGCGTTACGCACACGATGCGCGCCGCCTTACCTACTCTAGCAGACCCTGCAAGTATCATCTGACAATCCCAAAACTGCGCTCCGCCCATCAAGACGGAGCTCACGAACGGCGTTTCTAGCCTCAAAAGCGTAATGACCGCAACGCCATGGAGCCGCATTAACGCATTTTTGTGGCAACAGACGGACCCGACTTGCGATGATCACAGGAAATCACCAAACGGTGGCCGGTTTCGCACGCTCGTCAGAGCGAAACTCCGGCCCGCATCATCATGCGGACCAGGGAGCGAACTCCGGAGCGGTGACCGCAATCAGCTCACGCTGGCCGGGGCGTGCCCGCGGCGAAGACGTTTCGACGACCTCATAGGCCGAACGATCGCTGAGAAGCGCCTTGAGGGCGTTGGCGTTCATCTTGTGTCCGCCGCGATAGGAACGGTAGCAGCCAATGAACGGCGCACCGGCAAGCGACAGGTCGCCGACGGCATCGAGTGTCTTGTGGCGAACGAATTCGTCCTTAAACCGCAGGCCCTCGACGTTGATCACGGTATTGTCGTCGGAGATGACGACCGAGTTCTCGAGAGACGAGCCGAGCGCGTAACCGGCGGCCCAGAGGCGCTCGACGTCGCGCATGAAGCCGAACGTCCTGGCGCGGGCGAGCTCCGTCCGGAAGGTCGCTGGCGTCAGGTCGCCCTTCCAGGCCTGGCGGCCGATGAGCGGGCAATCGAAATCGATCTCCACTTCGAAGCGGGTTCCGTCATAGGGAGAGAACTCGGCCCAGGAGGCCCCCGATTCGACGCGCACGCGCTTGGTGACGCGGATGTAGCGGCGCTTGACGGCAAGCGGCGTCAGGCCGACCTGATCGATCGCATCAATGAAAACGGACGAGCTGCCGTCCATGATCGGCATCTCGGCGCCGTGAACCTCGATCAGAACATTGTCCAGTCCGAGCGCATAGAGCGCCGCCATGACATGCTCGATGGTCGCGATCGAAGTCGCTGCGGAAAAGCCGAGGACCGTGCAGAGGTCCGTATTGCCGACCTGGGAGGAAACGGCGCGATATTCGCTGATTACCCTGCGATCATGCACGCGCTGGAAGACGATGCCACTGTCGGCCTCTGCAGGGTGGAAGGTGATGGAAACGGCTGCCCCGGAATGAACCCCCGTCCCCGCGATGGTGATCGCGTCGGAGATCGTCGTTTGATAGCCAAGCAGTCCGATAGTCATTCTCAATTGCCTTGTCTCGCACCGGCGCAAGTCGCCGGCTTTATCTCTTTATGCGGCGCGAAACCCCACCCGCCCGATATGCGGCATTTCATTGCCACAGATCCGGTTGACAAATTTCCACGGGCGCTTGCACGCCGCCGTTTAGAATCCCCTGACCCCATGGCGAATGTAGTAGGTCCCTCAGCGCCATACAAATCACTGTTTCTTTCCGTTTGTTACGAGTGACACAATCCAATAAGACCTTGAAATCACTCCCGAAACTCAAATGCCCGGACCAATGGCCCGGGCATTTAATCACACTATTCGACGCGCCTCAGTTCGACTGCCGGCGGAGAAAAGCCGGAATCTCCAGCTGATCGTCCTCGCTCAGAGCCCGCGGCTGGGGGCTTGCCCGGCCATGGTCATCGAGCTGGCCGCGGCGGGGAGCGTAGAGGCTCGCTTCCGGGGACAGCGGACGGCGCTGCTGCGATGCAGCCGAGGGTGCTCCGGCCGTCATGTCGGAAGCGGCGGAATGATCCTCCTCTTCCCTTCTGCCGAGTGAAGACGTGATTCGCTTGAGCAAGCCCATCGGACCGCGCTCCTCGGCGTGAGTCTGGACCGGTGCCTGGGCGCGGTGGTCGATTTCCGCCTTAACGACCTGGGGGAAGTCCTCGATCTTCGGCATGCGGGTAGCCTGGGCTTCCTGGCGGATGATCGGAGCGGAAGGCTCCATCCGCGGAGCGGCCGGGGCAGCGTGCATCGGCTGCATGGCCTGCGGAGCCTGCTGAACGGGCTGCTGCATGTGGACCGGGCGCTGTGCTACCGGCATTTCTGCAGCAGGCGAACCTGCAAAGAGACGGCTCTGCGGACGGAACTCTTCCTGCTGGGCCATGACCGGAGCAGCTGCGACCGGCTTGGAAAGCGGGATCGAGAGCTCACGCTCCAGGCCTTCCTCGGCTGCCCGGATCGTCTCAGCGACCGGATCAGCCATCCGTGCAGGCTGCTGGGCGACCGGCTGGGGAGCCGGTGCTGCCTGGACCTGCGGCTGGACCGGAACTGCGGCGGACGGACGAACTATAGGCTTCGCAGACCCGCGAAAGTCAACAGAACGACCAGCCACCTCCGAGGCCGTGCGATCGATACCGGTTGCAACGACGGAGACGCGGATGATGCCTTCGAGTTCCTCGTCGAACGTCGCGCCGAGTATAATGTTGGCATCCGGATCGACTTCCTCGCGAATACGCGTAGCGGCCTCGTCGACTTCGAAGAGCGTCATGTCGCGGCCACCCGTGATCGAGATCAGCAGGCCCTGCGCACCCTTCATCGAGGTTTCGTCGAGCAGCGGGTTCGCGATCGCTGCCTCGGCAGCAGCCATTGCGCGGCCGTCGCCCGAAGCTTCGCCGGTGCCCATCATCGCGCGGCCCATTTCGCGCATCACCGAGCGGACGTCGGCGAAGTCGAGGTTGATGAGGCCTTCCTTGACCATCAGGTCGGTGATGCAGGCAACGCCGGAGTAGAGGACCTGGTCAGCCATTGCGAACGCATCGGCGAAGGTCGTCTTGTCGTTGGCGATGCGGAACAGGTTCTGGTTCGGAATGACGATCAGGGTATCGACCGACTTCTGAAGCTCCTGGATCCCCTGCTCGGCGAGCCGCATGCGGCGTCCGCCTTCGAAGTGGAACGGCTTGGTAACGACGCCGACGGTCAGTATACCCTTGTTACGGGCCGCCTGTGCGACGATCGGGGCTGCGCCCGTGCCTGTGCCACCGCCCATGCCGGCGGTAACGAAGCACATGTGCGTGCCGTTGAGGTGATCGATGATCTCATCGATGCACTCCTCGGCGGCAGCCCGTCCGACTTCCGGCTGCGAGCCGGCGCCCAGACCCTCGGTCACCTGGACACCCATCTGGATGATCCGGTCCGCCTTGGTCATGGTCAGCGCCTGGGCGTCCGTGTTGGCGACGACGAAATCGACGCCATCAAGGCCCGCGGTGATCATGTTGTTGACGGCATTGCCGCCGCCGCCGCCGACACCGAACACGGTGATGCGGGGTTTGAGCTCGGTAATGTCCGGCTTCTGCAGCTTGATAGTCATGATGTCCGTTCCTTTCGTTGCCGGCCCGCATCGCCACGCCGGCCAATTCCTAAACCCGTTGTCGGTCTTCCCCGAAGCACGCCGTACCTTCGCCCGGGGAACCCGTCAGAAACTTTCCTTCAGCCACTGCCCTACCCGGGCAATGCGGCCATTCCCTCCCGCAAGCTGCGAGAGCACTCCGCCCTGCGCCGCATGCGCCTCCAGTTCCGCAACCTGCGGATAGATCATCAATCCGACTGCGGTCGAAAAGGCTGGTCCCTTCGCCGCCGCCGGCAGGCCCGAGACGCCCAGCGGGCGCCCGATCCGAACGTTCCTTGCGAGAATCCGTCGCGCCACTTCAGGCAATCCCGTCAGCTGACTCGCGCCGCCCGTCAAGACGATTCGCTTGCCGACGATCGGCGAGAAGCCCGATCGCTGGATACGATCGCGAATGAGTTCAAGCGTCTCCTCGATGCGCGCCCGCACGATGCGCGACAGCAGCGCCCGCGGCACATGCGTCGGCTGATCCCGGTCGTCCTCGCCGATCGGCGGAACGGAAACGATGTCGCGTTCGTCGGAGGCATTCGGCAGCGCAGAGCCATGCACCACCTTCAGCCGCTCGGCATCTTCGATCCGCGTCGAGAGCCCGCGGGCGAGATCGGTGGTGACGTGGTGGCCGCCAAGCGACACCGCGTCGGCATGCACGAGCTTGCCTTCGGCAAAGACGGAGATGGTGGTGGTCCCGCCACCCATGTCGATGCAGGCGCAGCCGAGCTCGACTTCGTCGTCCACCAGGGCCGAGAGACCGCTGGCATAGGGGGTCGCAACGATCCCCTCGACCGAAAGATGGGCGCGGTTCACGCAGAGCTCCAGGTTCTTGAGGCCACTGCGTTCGGCGGTCAGCACATGCATGTCGACGCCGAGAGTATCCCCGAACATGGCCAGCGGATCGCGGATGCCGCGCTCGCCGTCGAGCGAGAAACCCGTGGGCAGCGAATGGAGGATCGCGCGATCCTGGCGGCGGAGCGACTGCTGGCCGGCAGCCGCGAGCACCTTGCGAAGGTCGTTCGCATCGACTTCCTGGCCGCCGAGATCGATCGTTGCCGTGTAGATGTCGCTCTGAAGGCGTCCGGCCGACAGGTTGACGATGAGGCTGTCGATGGTAAGGCCAGCCATACGCTCGGCAGCGTCTACCGCGAGCCTCACGACGCTTTCGGCGGCATCCAGATCGGCGATGACACCATTCTTGACGCCGCGCGATCTCTGGTGGCCGATGCCGATGATTTCGATGCTGTGGGTCCGTCCCGGCAGAATCTCGCTCTCGGCGCGCGGCGTCAGCCGCCCGATCATGCACACGATCTTGGTCGAGCCGATGTCGAGGACCGAAACGACGTGCGTCCGCTTGGAGGAAAGCGGCTTCAGGCGGGGCAGCCCGATATGGGAAGAACCGAAAATGCTCATGTGCGCTCCGCCGCCTTCTTCAGTTCCTTGGTTCGTTTCTCCAGCACGGCATTGCGCCGCTCGAGGGCGCCCTCCGTGAGCCGGATCGTCGTGCGGTCCTCCAGGCGGAGGTCGACAGCGGCGATATCGCGCTCGAGCAACCCCTGCTCCGCCTCCAGCGTCGAAAGGACGTTCATGGCGCGCGGCACGTTGTGCTCGGGCAGCTTGATGATGACGCCGTTGTCGAGACGCAGGTCCCAGCGACGGCCGGCCACGCGGACATAAGCCTTTACGCGCGACTTGATCTCCGGCCAGCTTTCGAACTCTTCCGCAAAGCCGGCGGCAGCCGTTTCGGCATCGCGGCCAACGAAGAGCGGCAGTGTCGAGAACTTGTTGTCACGAAGGGGCGCAATCACGCTGCCGCTTCGCTCGATCAGCGAAAGATCCGATCCATGCTGCCAGATCGCGAAGGCTTCGCGCTCCTCCAGGTGAACCTCGATCGTACCGGGATAGACCTTGCGTACGGAAACCGACTGGACCCAGGGGAGCTTCGCGAGCTTCTCGCGTGCATCCGCAATGTCGAGCGCCAAGAGCGACGTCGTTCCGTCGAGCCCAAGCTGCTCGAGGATATCGATCTCGGAGGTCTGGCTGTTGCCGGACACCTTGACGTCCTCGATGGCAAAGCCCGCGGCCGTCGTCGACAGCTGCGCGAACTCCTGTGAGTGCCCACCGAGCGACATGCCATAGAAACCGGTTGCCGCAAGGAACGCGACCGCGCCGACTGAACCGGCATGGCGCGGGATCGGCACGCGGCCGACCGCAAGACTGACGACGAAACGGACAACCCTGCGCAACGGCCGGGCAAGACGCGACCGGCCTCGGCCTCGGGAACGCCGGCGGCAGCCCTGCGCCCCATTCTGTCCCTTCTCCTGCCGATCAACGCAAACACGACGCGTCCTCCACCATCCACCGCAAGAACTCACCAAAGGAATGACCGGCATGCGCGGCCATTTCGGGCACCAGTGATGTAGGGGTCATGCCGGGCTGGGTATTGATCTCCAGCCACACCAGTTCGCCGTTCTCGGAGAACCGGTCGTCGTAACGGAAGTCCGAACGACTCACGCCTCGGCACCCGATCGCTTGATGCGCCTTGAGTGCCAGTGTTTGTATTTTTTGGTAAATATTTGGTGAAATTTGCGCAGGAATGACGTGTTTTGAGCCGCCCGCCACGTATTTCGAGTCATAATCATAGAAACTGTGGCCCTGCGGCACGATCTCCGTAACACCAAGGGCAACATCGCCCATGACGCCGCAGGTCAGCTCACGACCGTAGACGTAGCGCTCGACCATGACCCGGTCGCCGTAGCGCCACTCGCCCGAAGTAATGATCTGGGGCGGATGCGACTGATCCTCCTTCACGATGACCACGCCGAACGAGGAGCCCTCGTTGACCGGCTTGACCACATAGGGCGGCTTGATCGGATGGGCGGACGTGAAATCGAAGCGATTCATGACGCGCGCTTCAGCGACGGGGATACCAGCCGCCTTGGCGACGATCTTGGCCTGCCCCTTGTCCATGGCGAGCGCAGAGGCGAGCACGCCGGAGTGGGTGTAGGGGATCTGCAGGTATTCAAGAATGCCCTGGATCGTTCCGTCTTCGCCGAACGGCCCATGAAGCGCATTAAAGGCGACATCCGGCTTGCAGGCGGCAAGAACGCTGGCAACGTCGTGATCAACATCCACGCGGGTGACGCGATAGCCTTCGGCCTCCAGTGCATCCGCGCAGGCATTGCCGGAAGAAAGGCTTACCGGCCTCTCCGACGAAAACCCACCCATTAGCACCGCCACATGCTTGTCGCTCATAAAAACCCCCGAGAATTCCGCACATTGCCCGTACTCGCTTGCGTGGACCTGATCCCCAGGTCCCGACTCGTCGAAGCGAGATGGAACCACTAGAGCGGAATTATGGTTAATGAAGCGTTTACTTTCGTTAACCAGACCGATCGAAGAGGTTAATTTTTCAAACCCTCGAATCAAATCACGACGCGATTCCCTTCTTGGAATCAGAGAGTTGCGGCTTGCGCAAGTAGTCGTGAGCGGAAGGACAAAAAACGAAGGACCCGCCGCGGATTGCGCGACGGGTCCTTGCTTGCGAGAAGTGCTGGCAGGTTCAGCTCCCCTCGCCGACCGCCTTCCAGGCCACCCCGCCAAGCGCCCCGCCGACGATCGGGGCGAGCCAGAACAGCCAGAGCTGCCCCAGCGCCCAGTCCCCCACGAAGAGGGCCACGCCCGTGGAACGCGCGGGATTGACGGAGGTGTTTGTGACCGGAATGGAGACCAGATGGATAAGTGTCAGCGCAAGCCCGATCGCGATCGGGGCGAATCCCGCAGGCACACGGCCGCTCGTCGCCCCGAGAATGATGAAGATGAACATGAAGGTCATCACGACCTCCGTCACCAGCGCCGACGTCAGGGCATAGCCGCCCGGCGAATGTTCCCCGTAACCGTTCGAAGCAAAACCACCGAGCTCGAACCCCGGCTTGCCGGTGGCGATCCCGTAGAGGACGGCTGCGGCGACGATCGCGCCGGCCACCTGCACGACGATGTAGGGCAAGAGGCTGGAAGCGGGAAACTTCCCGGCAACCGTCAGTCCGACCGAGACGGCCGGGTTGAAATGTCCGCCGGATATGCCGCCGACAGCATAGGCCATGGTCAGCACCGTAAGGCCGAAGGCCAGCGCAACGCCGACGAATCCGATACCGAGACCGGGAAAGCCCGCGGCAAGCACCGCACTGCCGCACCCGCCGAACACAAGCCAGAATGTACCGAGAAATTCCGCAGAAAGCTTCTTGAGCATGCCACTCGCTCCCTCATGCGTTGATCGCGAAATCAAGTTCCCGTTGAGAGCGAGTCGCGTCAAGTGAATTGGAGTTCCGGTACGCGCAATAAGTGTCGACGGTAGTGGATCGGTCAATTCAGGCGACCATGCCAGCCATCGCGCTTGAGGACATTTTTGCGCAACAAACGATCAAAACTATCCAGCATGCGCAATTCCGAGAATTATAATTTCGATTTCGTCCGATTTTCGATGCTTTTATTGTTTTCCTTTGCGCTCGTCTGCTCTATGACGCGCATGCTGCCTCCCAAGACGGCAAAAACCAACAACAAGGCCAAGAACCATGAGTGACGCTACTTCCACGGTGTCACCGACCGCAAAGCATTTGAATGTTCCCGCCAGTAACTCGCCGGCGCGTGTCCTCTTCGCAAGCTTGGTCGGTACGACCATCGAATTCTTTGATTTCTACGTCTATGCAACGGCCGCGGTGATCATCTTCCCGCACCTGTTCTTCCCGGCATCCGACCCGACCTCGGCAATGCTGCAGTCCTTCGCAACCTTCTCCATCGCCTTCTTCGCCCGACCGATCGGCGCCGTGCTTTTCGGCCATTTCGGCGACAAGGTCGGCCGCAAGGCAACACTGGTCGCGGCCCTGGTGACTATGGGACTGTCGACGGTGGTGATCGGTCTCCTGCCGACTTACGAAAGCATCGGCGTCGCCGCTCCGCTCCTCCTCGCACTGTGCCGCTTCGGCCAGGGCCTCGGGCTTGGCGGCGAATGGGGCGGCGCGGTGCTGCTCGCGACCGAGAACGCACCGCCCGGCAAGCGTACCTGGTACGCCATGTTCCCGCAGCTCGGCGCGCCGATCGGCTTCATCCTGTCCGCCGGCACGTTCCTCATTCTCGGGGAAGTGATGGCGAACGAGGCGTTCCTCTCCTGGGGATGGCGCATTCCGTTCGTCGCAAGCATCCTTCTCGTGATCATCGGCCTTTATGTCCGACTCAAGATCACCGAGACGCCGGAGTTCCAGAAGGCCATCGACAAGCACGAGCGCGTGCAGGTTCCGGTCACGACGATCTTCAAGTCCTACAAGCGCAACCTGCTCCTCGGCACGTTCACCGCGCTGGCGACCTTCGTGCTCTTCTATCTGATGACCGTCTTCTCGCTGTCGTGGGGCACCACGAAACTCGGCTACACGCGCGAGCAGTTCCTGGTGATCCAGATGACCGGTGTCGTCTTCTTCGGGCTGATGATTCCGGTTTCGGGCCTCCTCTCGGATCGCTACGGCCGCCGCCTCATGCTGATCCTGACCTCGATCGGCATCGCAGTTTTCGGCGCCTTCATGGGACCGCTGCTGGCCGCCGGCACCCTCGGAGCCATCGCCTGCTCGATCATCGGTTTCGGCCTGATGGGCATGACCTATGGTCCGATCGGCGCAGCCCTTGCCTCGCCCTTCCCGACATCGGTGCGCTACACGGGAGCGTCGATGACCTTCAACCTCGCAAGCATCTTCGGAGCGTCGCTCGCTCCCTACATCGCCACCTGGCTTGCCACGACCTACAGCCTGAACTTCGTCGGCTACTACCTGCTGGCGGCGGCGGTCCTCACGCTGGTCTGCCTCCTGCTGTCGCGCGAGAGCGAAGTCTCGGCCTGACGGATCGGGAACCATGCAATCGGGCAAGGGCCGCGGAGCAATCCGCGGCCCTTGTCGTTTCGGGGCACCGGCAGCCGTGGTTGCCGATAGCCCCGGTTGCCTGTGTTCGAAGCCCCCTCTACAATCGTCACGGGAATAACGGACGTGGAGGAAGACTTGCTGTCGAGACGTACCGTCCTGAGGCGCGGAATTGGGTTCACGCTTGCCCTGTCGCTTCCGGCGACAACCGGACGCTCTGCCCAGCGCGCGGCAACGGATGTGACATTCCTGTTCATCAATGACGTCCACGCCTGCCGCATGGGAGATGGGCTCAGCCCGAACTGCGCGGATGAAGGCAAGACGGACGCAAATCTCCTTCGCCATGTCTCGGCACTGAACGGCATTCGGGCGCACCGCTGGCCGAGTGAAATCGGCGGCAAGCCAACGGGACTTGCAAGCGCCGGCGAAGCGATCGATCGCCCAAGGGGGGTCGTGATCTGCGGCGACGTTACCGATGACGGCGGCGGCCAGACGGCCGAACCCGAGGAAGGCGCGCAGCTGTTGCAGTTCTCCCATCGCTACCAGCAAGGGACCGGCCCCGACCGCATCCACTATCCGGTTTATGTGGGGCTCGGAAATCATGATCTGGACCAGGATGGCAGACCGCCCCAAATCGACTGGTATCGCGACGAGCTGCGCGACTACGTTCGGCTGAACCACAAGCCGAGCGCGTTCTTCAAGGCAGTGGCGCCGGCCGACAACTACGACGCCGTATCGGACAGCTATTCCTGGAACTGGGGAAACCTGCACCTCGTCCAGCTACACCGCTATGCCGGCGATACCAACAAGGGTGCGGCGAGCAGTCTTGATTGGCTCCACAGGGATCTGGCCGCATACGCAAGCGACGGCCGCCCGGTGGTGATGTTCCAGCACTACGGCTGGGATCCCTTCTCTCTCGAGCGCTGGAACCCCGCCCGCACCACTTTCGACGATGACGGCACGGGAACGCCCCACTGGTGGGACGAGGCCGAGAGGCAGGCGCTCTGGAAGGCGATTGATGGGTACAACGTCGTCGGCATTTTCCATGGGCACGAGCACGACACGGCCATGGCCTACAAGGTCAACGACGTCGACATATTCAAGGCGAAGGCGGCATACATGGGTGGCTTCGGCGTCTGCCGGGTCACGGACCACGCGATGGACGTCGCCCTTGGAGAGATCGGCCCTACGCGCGGCAGCGTCGTTTTCTCCACCGCTTTCAGCAAGAAGATCGGATGAGGCAAAGGCGCTGGCCAAGGGGGACCTTCGGCCACCCCTGGCTCAAATCCGGGATCCTAGTGCGCGTTGCGGCCTATTCGCTTGTAACGCCGAGGAACGGGCGAACTTCGCGTCCCGGCATGAAGACGCCGATGCGCTTGATTTCCCAGTGCAGCTTGATCCCTGAGTTCTCGAAGACCTCGCGGCGGACGTGCTCGCCCAGATACTCCAGATCATAGCCGGTCGCCTGCCCGATGTTGATCATGAAGTTGCAGTGGAGCGACGACATCTGCGCACCGCCGATCACCAGCCCGCGGCATCCGGCCTCGTCGATCACCTTCCAGGCCGAATGACCCTCGGGGTTCTTGAAGGTTGAACCGCCGGTCTTCTCGCGTATAGGCTGAACGGTCTCCCGGTGGTGCCGCACGGCGTCCATGCGGGCACGGATTTCCGTCTTTTCACCCGCATAGCCTTCGAAGACGGCGTGCGTGAAGATCAGGCCCTCGGGCGCTGACGAATGACGGTAGCTGTAGCCCATTTCGGCATTGGTCAGGACGTGCTTCGTGCCCGTGCGATCGACCGCATGGACCTCTACGACGCGGTCCTTGGTCTCGTCGCCGTTTGCGCCAGCATTCATGCGGAGCGCGCCGCCGATCGACCCGGGAATGCCGTAGTAGAACTCGAGGCCACCGATGCCGTTGTCGAGCGCCATTGCGGCAAGGTTCTTGTCCGGGCAGATCGCGCCCGCCTTGATGCGGTTCTCGCCAACGATTTCGAGGTCCCCGAAGCCCTTCGCCGAAAGGCGTATGACCACGCCCGGAATGCCGCCATCGCGCACGAGAAGGTTGGAGCCGACACCCACCACCATAAGTGGCACGCTCTCCGGCACGAGCTTCAGAAACGTCACAAGATCGTCGACGTCATGGGGATGAAACATGAGCTCGGCAAGCCCACCGGCCTGGAACCAGGTGACGCGGTCCATGGGTGCATCCGGCGTCAGGCGTCCGCGAACGTCCTTGATACCGTCGCCGAGCGACGCCAGAAGCTTTGCACCATCCACCTGTTTCATGCCGTTGTTCCCGAAATGCCTGCAAGTTCCTTCGGCAGCGCGTGTGCCCAGTATGTAATGCTGCCAGCCCCCAAGAGAACCACAAAGTCGCCAGGCTTTGCAATGGATGCAACCAGCGGTGCGAGCGCTTCGGGCCCTTCGAGGAAGCGTGCATCACGGTGGCCACCGGATTTTATGCGTGAAACCAACGCCTCGGAAGTCACGCCGTCGATCGCATCTTCGCCCGCCGCATAGATCGGCGCGAGCAATACCGTATCCGCGTCGTTGAAGCAGCCGGCAAACTCCTCGAAGAGGCTGTGAACGCGGCTGTAGCGGTGCGGCTGATGAATGGCGATGATCCTGCCGTTGCAGGCTTCGCGCGCCGCTCTCAGCACCGCCTTGATCTCGACCGGATGGTGGCCGTAGTCGTCATAGATGCTGACGCCCTGCCATTCGCCTGTGAGCGTGAAGCGACGCTTCACGCCGCCGAAGGATGCGAGCCCGCGCGCAATGTCTTCCGGCTTGATTCCGAGACGCTGTGCGACCGCGATGGCCGCGGTGGCGTTCGACACATTGTGACGGCCAGGCATCGGCAGGCGCAGGTCCTTGAGCGAAATCACCTGGCCCGTGCGGCGGCGACGGATTTCGACGTCGAAAACCGAGGTCGCGCCATCCATGCGGATGTTGCCGAAGCGCACGTCGGCCTGCGGGTTTTCGCCATAGGTGATGACCTTGCGGTCCTCGATCCGGCTGACCATCGACTGGACTTCGGGGTGGTCGAGGCACATCACGCCGAAGCCGTAGAAAGGAACGTTTTCGACGAACTGGCGGAAAGCGGCGCGCACGGCGTCGAAGTTGCCATAGTGGTCGAGATGCTCGGGATCGATGTTGGTCACAACCGCGACTTCGGCCGGAAGCTTGAGGAAGGTTCCATCAGACTCGTCTGCCTCTACGACCATCCACTCGCCCTCGCCCATGCGGGCGTTGGTTCCATAGGCATTGATGATCCCCCGTTGATGACGGTAGGATCGAGACCACCGGCATCGAGGAGGGTAGCGACCATGGAGGTCGTCGTCGTCTTGCCGTGCGTACCGCCGATAGCGATCGCGTTGCGGAACCGCATGAGTTCGGCCAGCATCTCCGCGCGGCGAACGACTGGCAGCAGCTTCTCGCGCGCGGCGACCAGCTCGGGATTGCTCTTTTTGATGGCCGTCGACACTACGACCACTTCGGCGTCACCGAGATTCTCGGCAACATGCCCCACGAACACCTGGATGCCCTTTTCGCGCAGCCGCTGCACATTGGCGCTGTCGGACTGGTCGGAGCCCTGAACGCGATGGCCGAGATTGTGCAGCACCTCCGCGATGCCGCTCATGCCGATCCCGCCGATCCCGATGAAATGAACGAGCCCTATGCTCTGCGGCATCTTCATGGCCGTTCTCCCTTGAACTCTGCAATCGTTTTGCCGCCCGCAATAGCCTCTACCATGTCGGCGAGCAAGCTTGTCGCTTCCGGCTTTCCGGCTTTCCGGGCATTTGCGGCCATTTCTGCCATCTTCCCGGGCGTCTTCATTGATTCGACAAGTATAGCGCTCAGACGCTCCACAGTCAGTTCGGCCTGAGGGATGACCTGCGCACCACCTTCGGCGGCAAGAGCAGCCGCATTCGCCGCCTGGTCATGGTCGAGCGCGTATGGGTAGGGAACGAGGATCGCGGGACGCCCGATGACGGAGAGTTCGGACACGGTCGAGGCGCCAGACCGGCAAATGACGAGATGCGCCCTCGCGATCCTTTCGGCCATGTCGGAGAAGAACGGAGAGACCTCGGCGGGAACGTCGAGCTTGTCGTAGATCGACACCACACCTTCCCTGTCTTCCGGCCGTGCCTGCTGGGTGATGCGCAGACGTGCCCGCTTTGCCTCCGGCAGGCGCGAGACGGCCTGCGGGACGGCGGTGGAGAAGAACTGCGCCCCCTGGCTGCCGCCGAACACGACCAGCCGGAACTCGGCGCCGGCTTCCGAAGGCTCGTAGGGAATGGTGGCGGCGGCATGCACGGCCGGGCGGACCGGATTGCCGGTGGCCACGGTCTTCGCCGCATAGGTGCCACCCGTCTCGGGGAGGAAACCACCGGCGATCGCCTGGACGCGCGAGGCAAGCGCCTTGTTGGCGCGCCCCATCACCGCATTCTGCTCGTGGATCATCGACGGAATGCCGAGCCCGGTCGCCGCGAGAAGCGGTGGAACGGTGGGATAGCCGCCGAACCCGACAACGACCCGCGGCTTGATCCGCGACAGCAGGCGCCGCGCCACGCGGATCCCGCGCCAGAGCGTCAGCAGCGAGCGCGCCACCTTCAACGGGTTCTTCGACCCGATGGTGGCCGAAGGGACGACATGGATCTGGTCGGCCGGGAACTTGCCCGCAAACCGCTCGGCACGGCTGTCCGTCACGAGATGGACGGACCAGCCCTTGGCTTTGAGCGCGTGGGCCAGTGCCTCGGCAGGAAACAGGTGTCCGCCGGTGCCCCCGGCGGCGAGCAGAATTATGCCCTTTGTCATCAGATCTGCTCCATGAACTCCGCGCCGCTCATTCAGCTGGCGCGATGATACCACCACGGAAAAGGCTGCGTTCGGAGGCGCGCTTCTCCGGCCGATGGCGTGTGAGTGCCAGAATGAACCCGGCCGTCACGCAGATTGCGGTCATCGAAGAGCCCCCGTAGGAGATCAGCGGCAGGGTCATGCCCTTGGCGGGCAGCAGTTCGAGGTTCACGCCGACGTTGATCATCGACTGGATGCCGATCTGCAGCACGAGACCCGCGACCGCGAAGCGGGTGAAATCGTTGCGCTCCCGGAAGGCGTGGTTCAGGCCGCGAAGCACCACGAAGGCGAAGATGGCGACCAGCACCATGCAGAAGACGATGCCGAACTCCTCGGCTGCGACCGAGAAGATGAAGTCGGTGTGGCTGTCCGGGATGATCCGCTTGACGATCCCTTCCCCGGGTCCCTGTCCGAACCAGTCGCCGCGGATGATCGCCTCGCGTGCGGTGTCCACCTGGAACGTATCGCCCTCGCCGGTGAGGAAGCGGTCGATACGGCCGGCAACGTGCGGGAACAGGAAGTAGGCCGAAACGAAGCCACCGACGGCAAGACCGCCGAGAAGCACGATCCAGATCCAGGGCATGCCGGCCATGAAGAACATTCCGCCCCACACTGCGGTGGTGAGGATCGTCTGTCCAAGGTCGGGCTGTGCCACCAGCAGGGCCGCGACGATACCGAATAGTATGATCGCAAAGAGGTTGCCCGGGATTTCCGGCTGGCGCGCATGCTCGGAGAACAGCCAGGCGCAGATCACCACGAAGGCGGGCTTCATGAACTCGGAAGGCTGGATCGAAAGTCCGGCGATCGTGATCCAGCGCCGGGAGCCCTTCACCTCGACGCCGAAGAACAGGGCCAGCACCATCATCGCAAGAGAGACGATGAGCAGGATCATCGCCGTTCGCCGCACCTGGCGTGGCGACAGGAATGAGATGCCGATCATCACGGCGATCGCCGGGATCAGGAACATCGCGTGCCGCTTGACGAAGTGGAAGCTGTCGAGGCCGAGGCGCTCCGCGACGGCGGGGCTCGCGGCGAAGGACAGCATGAAGCCGATCCCCATCAACAGGATGAAGGCCGCAAGGAAGAACCTGTCTATCGTCCAGAACCAATCGGCGACTGGACCACGCTCGGCACGGCTAACCATGACTGTCCCCTTTTATCCTTTTTCCCCGACAAGCATCGTCACCCCCGGCAGAGCCGCAACGTGACCAACGAAGGCATCACCCCTGACTTCGAAGTTCTTGTACTGGTCGAAGCTTGCGCAGGCCGGTGATAGCATCACCGCCGACGGGCCTTTTTCATCCCGCTCCGCGTCGGCCGCCGCATGCGCGACGGCGCGCTCGAGCGTGCCCGAAATTTCGTAGGACGTGTCGTCGCCCAGCGTGGCAGCGAAGGCGGGCGCCGCCTCCCCGATCAGATAGGCCTTCACGATCCGCGGGAAGAACCCACGAAGGGACGTGATGCCGCCCTCCTTCGGGAGCCCTCCGGCGATCCAGTAGATGCGCTCATAGCTCGAAAGAGCCGGCGCCGCCGCATCGGCATTCGTCGCCTTGCTGTCGTTCACGAAGACGACGTCGCCCTTGCGAGCGACCGGCTGCATGCGATGCTTCAGGCCGGGGAAGGAGGAAAGCCCCTTCAAGATTTCAGCCTCGCTGATTCCGACCGCCAGGCAGGCCGCAATCGCCGCTGCTGCGTTCTGGGCGTTGTGGCTGCCCCGAAGGGTCTGGATCGCGGACAGGTCGGCGATTTCGCGCGACGTTCCGCCGCGAGCGAACAGAAGACGCGCGCCTTCGGCATAGATCCCGTCAGCCACCACGTTTCGGCGAGAAATTCGCACTACGCGGCGTCCGGCCCGCTCAACCCGATCGGCGATCAGCGTCGAAAATGTATCGTCGACACCGACGATCGCCGTTTGGCTACCGGCCGCGAGCCGTTCCTTGATGTCGGCATAGTGCTGCATCGTTCCGTGGCGATCGAGGTGGTCGGGCGTGAGGTTGAGCAGTATCCCCGCGGTCGGATCGAGCGAGGGAGCAAGGTCGATCTGGTAGGAGGAGCACTCGACCACGTAGAAGCGGCCGGCCTTCGGCGGCTCAAGAGTCAGGATCGCCGTACCGATGTTTCCACCCAGCTGCGTGTCGCGGCCTGCTTCCCTCAGGATATGGGCGATGAGCGCCGTCGTCGTGGACTTGCCGTTGGTGCCCGTGATCGCGATGAAAGGGCAATCGGGCGCATAGGCCCGCCGTTCGCGAACGAAAAGCTCGACGTCCCCGATGATCTCGACACCCGCAGCATGGGCGAGATCGACGGTCCAGTGGGGCTTCGGATGGGTCAGCGGAACGCCGGGAGAAAGCACGAACGCGGAAACCCGTGACCACTCCACCTGTCGGAGGTCCTGTGTAGCGATACCCGAGGCGAGTGCTTTTTCCACGCTGTCCGGGTTGTCATCCCAGGCAATGACATTGGCCCCGCCGGCCGAAAGCGCCATTGCGGTGGCGAGCCCGGAGCCGCCGAGGCCGAAGAGTGCGACCGTCCTGCCCTTGAAGGTGGTGACCGGGATCATCGCGTCACCGCAGCTTGAGGGTCGAAAGGCCGATCATGGCGAGAATGACCGCAATGATCCAGAAACGGATCACGACCTGGCTTTCCGTCCAGCCCTTCTTTTCGAAATGGTGGTGGATGGGTGCCATCAGGAAGACGCGCTTGCCCGTCAGCTTGAACGACGCCACCTGGATGATCACCGACATGGTTTCCATGACGAAGAGGCCGCCGATGATGGCCATCACGATCTCATGCTTGGTGGCGACGGCGACCGTTCCGATGAGACCGCCCAGCGCGAGAGATCCCGTGTCGCCCATGAAGATGGCGGCCGGCGGTGCATTGAACCAGAGGAAGCCCAGACCGGCGCCGATGACGGCGCCCATGATGACGGCGAGCTCGCCCGTGCCCGGCACGAAATGGATCTGGAGGTAGTTGGAGAAGACCGCGTTACCGGCGAGATAGGCGATGACGCCGAAGGAAGCCGCGGAGATCATGACCGGAACGGTGGCGAGACCGTCGAGGCCGTCCGTGAGGTTTACCGCGTTACCGGCGGCGACGATCACGAAGCCGCCGAACAGCACGAAGAAGATGCCGAGATTGAGCAGCAGGTCCTTGAAGAACGGGAACGCGACCGACGAACCGAATGTCGAGCCTGCGGTTCCCGCGGAAAGCGCGGCCCGCATGATGAAGAAGGTGGCGATGCCCGCGATCAGGAACTCGAGACCGAGGCGCGCCTTGCCCGAAAATCCCTTGTCGGTCTGCTTGGTGACCTTGAGATAGTCGTCATAAAAGCCGATCGCGCCGAAGCCGAGGGTCACGAGCAGCGTCGCAACCACGTAGACGTTCGACAGGTCGGCCCAAAGCAATGCGCTTCCGACGATCCCGGCGAGGATCATGAGACCGCCCATGGTCGGGGTGCCGGCCTTCTTGAAGTGCGTCTGGGGGCCGTCGGCCCTGATCGGCTGCCCTTTGCCCTGGCGCACGCGCAGGGACGAAATGATCGTCGGTCCGAACAGAAACACGATAAGTGCGGAGGTGAAGAGCGCCGCGCCGGTGCGAAAGGTAATGTACCGAAACAGGTTGAACACCTGGATAGTGTCCGCCAGTTCGACGAGCCAGAGCAGCATTCTTACCCTTTCCCCAAAGGTTCCCGGCAGTCCCGGCCGCCGGAATCACCGGATCAAAGGATAGCCGCATCAATCTTACATGTGTGAGGTTCGGCGGGATCTCGCCCGGCCGGTCCCCCGTTAATTCGCCGGCCCCGTGTCGGAGAATGGCTGATACTTGTCAAGCAACGCCGCAACGATGCTGCTGAAACCCGTGCCCTTCGAGGATTTAACCACAAGAACATCGCCCGCCCGGACGGCGCCGACGACAAATGGCACCAGCTGGTCTGTGTTCTCGCGATACTCGCCTCGCACGGATTCGGGCAATACGTCCTTGAGTGCCTTCATCTCGGGCCCGCCGAGCCAGACATCCTCGATGCCCGCATCTGCAAGAGGCCCTGCGAGCTCACCGTGGACCGCCGACGAAAACTCGCCCATTTCGAGCATATCGCCGAGCACGGCAATCCGCCGCCCCTCGCCCTGCGGAATGCTGTCGCGCAGCAGCGCGATCGCCGCCCGCATCGAAGCAGGATTGGCGTTGTAGCTCTCATCGATGAGCGTGAAGGAACCGTCGCCCACGGCCAGCTTGTAGCGACGTCCCCGTCCCTTTTCCGGCTTCATGGTCGAAAGACCGATCATGACCTTCTCGATGTCGGCGCCGACGAGGCTCGCCGCCCCGAGCACAGCCACGGCATTCTCCGCGATGTGTCTGCCCGGAGCGCCCATGGGTATCTCGAGCGTCTGGCCCGCCACCGCAGCCCACAGAACACTGCCCTCAGGACCGTTGGTATATTCAATGAGCCTGAATTCAGCCTGCGGATGAGCGCCGAATGTGTGAATGTTCTTCACACCTGACGCCTGCGCCGCCGCCTCCAGCTGCTGGAACTGTTCGCTGTCGCGGGTGATCAGCGCGTGACCGCCGGGCGCGACGCCTTCGAATATCTCCGATTTCGCGGCCGCGATCTCCGAAAGGTCCTTGAAATTGCCGAGGTGAGCAGCCGCGATCGACGTAACGACGGCCACATGCGGGCGCACCATCTTGACCAGCGGCCTGATTTCATCGGGATGGTTCATGCCGATCTCGAAAACGCCATAGCTGGTGTTTTCCGGCATGCGGGCGAGCGTCAGCGGCACGCCCCAGTGATTGTTGAACGAAGCGACCGACGCGTGGACGCTGCCACAATCGGACAGCGCGTGGCGCAGCATTTCCTTGGTGGTGGTCTTGCCGACCGACCCCGTGACGGCGATGACCTTTGCAGCACTTCTGTCGCGTGCGGCGCAGCCGAGATCCACCAGCGCCTGCAGCACGTCCGGCACGACGATCATCGGTACCGTGAGGCGCCCGAGCGCGGGAAGCTTACCCTCGCTGACGACCAGCAGGCCCGCGCCGTTCGCCATCGCGAAACTGGCGAAGTCGTGGCCGTCGACCCTGTCGCCCTTGATGGCGAAGAAGGCCTCGCCCTCTGCGACCGATCGGCTGTCGATCGAGATGCCCGTTATGCCGGGCGGCGGGTTTCCGAACGGGCGGCCATGCATTGCCGCGATGAGATCTTCGCTTGTCCAGAGCCAGTTCACGGGTTGGCCTCCTCCAGAGCTTTGCGGAGTTCCGCATGGTCGGAGAACGGCAACGTGACAGACCCTATGGTCTGCCCCTCCTCATGGCCCTTCCCCGCAACGATGAGCGTGTCGCCCGACTTCAGGAGAGAGACGGCAGCTCGAATTGCCTCGGCGCGGTCGCCGATTTCGGTGGCGCCACGTGCGCCCATCATGATTTCCGCGCGAATGGCTTCCGGAATCTCCGAACGCGGATTGTCGTCAGTCACGATCACCACGTCTGCAAGGCGGGTGGCGATTTCACCCATGATCGGGCGCTTGCCCTTGTCCCGGTCGCCGCCGCAACCAAACACCACGACCACCCGGCCGGTGGTGAACGGGCGAACGGAGCTCAGCACGTTTTCCAGGGCGTCGGGCTTGTGGGCATAGTCCACATAGGCGAGAGCGCCGTTTCGCGCGTGCCCCACCAACTCGAGGCGACCGGAAGCACCGATCAGCTTCTCGAGCGCGGCCATCGCCTCGGCCGCCGGTACGCCCGTCGACATGGCAAGGCCAGCGGCAACCAGTGCGTTTGCGACCTGGAAATCGCCCGCGAGCGGTATGTGTACCTCGAAAATGTCATCGCCGAAGTGGATCTCGGCCGTCTGCTTGTGGCGGAAATGCTCCACCCGCTTCAGGGAAAGATAGCTTCCCTTGCGTCCGACCGTGCGCACGTCGGCGCCCGCCTTGCGCGCGGCGTCGATAGCCGGACCCGACCATTCGTCGTCAGCGAAAATAACAGCAGGCGCGCCCTGCGGCAGCAGCGTATCGAACAGCCGCATCTTTGCGGCCATGTAGTGCTCGACCGTTGGATGGTAGTCCATGTGGTCGCGGCCAAGGTTGGTGAAGCCGGCGGCCGAAAGGTGGACGCCATCGAGCCGCGACTGGTCGAGCCCGTGGCTCGAGGCCTCCATGGCAGCATGGGTGACGCCGCTGTCTGCGAGTTCGGCGAGAAGGCGGTGAAGCGACACCGGATCAGGCGTCGTCAGCGAACCGTAGTCATTACGCCCGGGTGCAACCACGCCGGTGGTGCCGATCATCGCGGCCGGATGTCCGGCGTACTGCCAGATCTGGCGCGTGAAGGAGGCGACGGAAGTCTTCCCGGCCGTTCCTGTCACGGCAACCATCGTCCGCGGCTGCCGGCCGAAGAGGCGTGCTGCGGCGATCGCCAGGAACCGGCGCGGTTCCGCGACCTCGAAGACCGGGACATCGGCCATGATCCGCGCGCCGCGTGCGGTGACGACGGCAGCAGCACCACGCGCCACGGCATCCTCGATGAACGCAGCACCGTCTGTCTTGGTGCCGTGAAGCGCCACGAACAGATCGCCCGGCACGACCTTGCGGCTATCCGAGGCAATGCCGCCGACTTCGACGGGAGCCGCGGCGGCAAGGTCTGGAAAATCGCTACCGGCAAGATCTCTGGTGTTCATGGTCTGCTCTGTTCTGTTTTCGGTTCGGCCCTCGCATCCGAGTCGCCCGACTCGTTCATTCACCGCTCAATAAGACACGAGCAAGGCAGACCCGTCTTCTCCGAATTTCGGCTTTACACCGAGAAGCGCAGCCGAGCGCCGGATGATTTCGCGAACCATCGGCGCGGCGTTCGAACCTGCCGTGCGACCGCCACCCTCGCCCGTCTTCGGCGCGTCGATGAAGGTCAGCACGACATATTGCGGATTGTCGATCGGGAATGCCGCCAGGAAGGCATTGAAGTTCAGTCCCTGCGCATAGCGGCCATTCACCACCTTGTCGGCCGTCCCGGTCTTTCCGCCGACGTTGAAGCCGGGAACCAGGGCGTGCTTGCCGGACCCGTGTGTGGCGTTCCAGCGCATCAGGAACCGCATGTCGTCGCTCGTGCTCTGCTTGATGACGGGCTGGGCAACGGCGTCCGCCTCTTCGCGCGTCCGCGGCAGGAACGTCGGCTCGATGAGCTTTCCGCCGTTCATCAGGGCCGCACCCGCAACCGCGGTCTGGAGCGGCGTCGTGGAAACACCGTGGCCGAAGGAGATCGTGATCGAGTTGATCTTCTTCCATTCGCGCGGCTGGCTCGGCATCTTCACTTCCGGCAACTCGGTCTCAAGCTTCGAGAGCAGGCCGAGACGGGTGAGGAACTCCTTGTGCCCCTCGATGCCGATGATGTCGGCCATCTTGGCCGTGCCGATGTTCGACGAATACTGGAAGATCTCCGGCACGGTCAGCACGCGGTGCTTGCCGTGGAAGTCCTTGATGGTGAAGCCGCCGATTCGGATCGGGAAGCGCGCGTCGAAACTGTCCCGGAGCGTCACCTTGCCGGAATCGAGCGCCATCGCCGTGGTAAAGCTCTTGAAGGTCGAGCCCATCTCGAAGGTGCCGTTGGACATGCGGTTCAGCCAGCCGTCCTTGGCGCCTTCGGCCGGATTGTTCGGATCGTAGTCCGGCACGGATGCCATCGCCAGGACTTCGCCCGTGTGAACGTCGAGCACGACAGCACCGGCGGCAATGGCCTCGTACTTCTTGATGCCATCCGCGATTACGTCGCGTACGATCGCCTGGACCCTGAGGTCGATCGAAAGGCGCACCGGTTCCAGCTTCGCGTCGCTCGTCATGCCGATGGCTGCGAGATCCGCGAGCCCCTGCCCGTCGATGTAGCGTTCCATGCCCGCGATGCCGCGGTTGTCGATGTTGACGTGGCCGACGATATGGGAAGCCGTGGCGCCGCCCGGATAGAAGCGGCGCTTTTCCGGCCGGAACCCGATGCCGGGAATGCCGAGCGCCAGGATGCTGCTCTGCTGCTTCGGCGTGAGTTGCCGGCTGAGCCACTGGAACCGGGAATTGGACACGAGCTTCTTGTACGTCGCGCGGCTGTCGAGGTCCGGCAGGACGGTCCGCAGAAGTTCGATCGCCTCGTCGGCATCGACGATCTTGTGGGGTTCCGCATAAAGGGAGACGGTGCGGATATCGGTCGCAAGGATCTCGCCGTTGCGATCGACGATATCCGGGCGCGACGCCATGAGGTGGTCGGCAGGCCCTATGCTGGAAACCGCTTCCGGCGCGGCCATGCCGTATTGCACGAGGCGTCCGCCGATGACGCAGTAGACCAGGCCGAAGCAGGTGATGATCACGGCGACGCGGCTGCGCGCCTGGGCGCCGGTCTTCTTGCGCGTTCCGACGAACGTACCCTCGTGGCGCCCGCCATGCGGACGGTTGTTACCGCCCGATGAGATGTGCGCCTTGGCCTTGATCACCATGATTCTCGAGAGAAACGACATCAGTCAGCCACCGAGCCTGTTGAGATATTGTCCGTATCGGAAGAGTTGTCCGTCTTGGCGATTTTCGCCGTGTTCTTTCCACCCTTCCCGCCCTTTCCGCCATCCTCTTCCGGCGGAGGCAGGTCAGCGACGCGCATTGGCAGTTCACTCGGCTGGGCAAGTTGCGTCGATTCGGTCGGGACCAGCTTGAGGTCCTCCGAGAATGAACCCACCAGGCGGTTCAGCCGATTGGGCTGCGTGAGAAGGGCCCAGTCCGCCTTCAGGAGATCGATCGTGTCTTCCTCGAGCTTGATTTCCGCATCGAGCTTGCGGACTTCCTCGAGCTTGTTCTCGGCCTGGTGCTTGATGGAATAGGTCACGGTCGCTGCCGTGGTCATCACGGCGATGAGTATGATGTCGAGTGTTCGCAGCATCCGTCAGCCTCCAATCTTTTCAAGGCTAGCAAGGTTCGGCAGATCGAATATCGAAAGGTCGTCCTTCCCCGCTGGCGCGGCCGTGCGCTCGCCGGCCCTCAGCTTCGCGGATCGGGCACGCGGATTAGCGGTGCATTCCTCCTCACTGGCGACCACCATAGACTTGCCGACTGGTGCGAAGATTACCAATCGCTCATGGACTTGCGGTAGATGGCGGGAGCCGGCCGTCTTGCCGGACCGATCGAGGAAGAACTTCTTGACGATACGATCTTCCAGCGAATGAAAGCTGACGACGACAAGCCGTCCGCCGGGCTTCAGAGCCTGCTCGGCTGCAAACAGCGCGCGGGAAAGTTCCCCCAGCTCGTCGTTGACGAAGATCCTGAGCGCCTGGAAGACGCGGGTCGCCGGATGGATCTTGTCCTTGGCCTTCCTCGGCGTAACGATCTCGATAAGTCCGGAAAGATCGCGCGTGGTGACGAAGGGCTCTTCGGCGCGGCGCTTCTCGATTGCTCGTGCGATGCGACCGGCCTGCTTTTCCTCGCCGAGGAAGCCGAAGATGCGGATGAGATCCGACACCTTTGCCCGGTTGACCACGTCGGCGGCGGAAACACCTTCGCCGGACATGCGCATGTCGAGCGGACCGCTCTTCTGAAACGAAAAGCCCCGCTCCGCCTCGTCGATCTGCATGGAGGAAACGCCGATGTCTAGGACGACACCGTCGAGGCCACCATGAGGAGCATGGCGCGCAAGATCGGAGAAACGGGAATGGATCAGCTTCAGGTGCCCTGCGGAGGCATCGACGAGAGCCTGGCCGCCGGCTATCGCGCTCGGATCCCGATCAAGCCCGATCACGTCCGCACCCGCGCTCAGGAGCGCCGAGCTGTAGCCACCGGCTCCGAACGTGCCATCGAGAATGAGCTTCCCGGGAGCAGGCGCCAGCGCCTCCACGACTTCGTTGAGAAGAACCGGAATGTGGCGAATCGATCCGCCATCGGCTTCAGTAGAACCTCCGCCAATCTCCGCCGTCATCCCGATTCTCCGCTTTACCCCGAGCCCAGAGCCTTTTGCCTGCGCTCTCCCCGGGCCGCCGCTTGCATAGCCTCGAATGTCTGCGGCGCCCACAACTGAAAATGATCCGCCCGCCCCACAAAGGTTACGTCCGTCGTGATGCCCGTGAAGTCGCGGATGAAATCCGTGACCATGAGCCGCCCTTCGGAGTCGAGCTTCATGAAGACGCCGCCCCCGTGAATGAGGAGCGACATCTGGTTCGCCGCCGGCGAGAAGGGATCCTCGCTGGAGATCTGCCTCTCGAATCGATCGAGCAGGTCCGGACCGCCGACGCTGATCGCCGGAAAAATGAAATCCTGGAAGCAATACAGCTCCCGGATGTCGCGCTGCGACAAAACCGACCGAAACGCCGAGGGGACGGAGACCCGCCCCTTGGCATCGATCCTGTTCGTTGCATTGGACAGGAACCGGTTCATGACAAGATACTGCCGTTTCCCCTGCCGAGACACTGTGCATCTGCCCCGGCGCTACAATCAAAAACCCGAACGCAAACTCGACCTTCAACACGACACGAGTTGCGCGTGAAGCCCCAGGTCGGAACTGACCGATACTTTGCGATGGCTGGGCGTTCATTCGCCCTTTTGAAGTATGGCTATGGGATAACATGGGACCATATGGGCGTCAATGGGAACAGACCGGAATCCGGGCATCGAAACTGTCGATCGTTTATAAGCTGTTAAGTTTAACAAATGGTTAGGAAATGCATCTCAACGCCTTGTTAAGGCGTCAGGAATCGGCGCGATGATCCCCTCGTCGCAGCACGCTCAAGGGAGCGCCGTTCCCGATAAATCAGTCACTTAGCGTGATGGAAGAATTTGGGGCCGAGTGTTTTTTGCCAGTTGGCCTGTAAGCCGGGTTCTGTATGGCTCCGGCCGAAACCGGAACGTGGCAGCCATTCATCTGGGACCGGATTTGCATCCGGCCTCTTGCAACCCACCCGGATGACCGGCCCGGAAACGGGCTGAAACACCGGAGTGCTTCGCGTCATCCCTATTCGGTCTTGCTCCCGGTGGGGTTTGCCGTGCCGCCCATGTTGCCATGCGCGCGGTGGGCTCTTACCCCACCCTTTCACCCTTACCTCCCGAAGGAGGCGGTTTGCTTTCTGTGGCACTTTCCCTAGGGTCACCCCCGCCGGACGTTATCCGGCACCGTGTTTCCGTGGAGCCCGGACTTTCCTCCCCCGCGGCCTTTCGGCACTTGCGGAGCGCGGCTGCCCGGCCAACTGGCCCGCGCTCCTTAGCCGAGGCGGACAGCAAACACCAGAGAGGTCTTGATTTTTGTCGTCGCGCAGAATGCGCGACAACGGCGGGCGCGGCCAGGAACGGCAGCGCCCACAGGCCCATCAGTTCAGGATGCTCTGAACCTTGCCGCAATAGGCCCGGGAAACCGGGTTCATGCGCTTGGCCGCATGGCCGGCATTGTACTTGAGAATCGTCCCGCAGGTCGTGCCGCCGCCGAGCTCGTGCGCCACGGACAGATATTTCATGCCGAACTTGATGTTCGTCTCGGGATCATAGAGCCCCTTTGCCGAACCGCTGTAGCCCATCATGCGGGCCGTCGCCGGCTTGATCTGCATGAGGCCGATTTCACCGGACGTGCCGCGGGCATTCGGATTGAAATTGCTCTCGACCCGGACAACGGCGTGGGCGAGCTCAACGGGAACCCCGTATTGGCGCGCATAGGTGTGGATGAGATCGGTGTAGCCGACCGGCGCTTCCGCCTTGGGATATCCCGTCGTGGACGATGCCGTCTTGAGCTTGGATGTGCCGATCACGTCACCCTCGCCGGCACTTTCCATACCCTGTTTTCCGCCCCGGTCCTTGACCTTCAGCGATACCTGGGTGCCCTTGCCCCCGGGGGAACCATCTGCGGCACTCGCCGCATCTACGTGGGCAGCAAACACACACAACCAGGCCGCACATGCGGCGGCGGAAATTCGTCTCATACAGCATTTTCTCCGAAAAAGCGCACGGCTTCGCCACGGCGAGCGGCTTGAGGAGGCCGAACACCTGCGCATGATCAATCTTATGGATTGGCCTTCTGTCCGAGTGGGACGTAAGGCCTTGGGATCGACGACACGAGCTATGCCCCGACGTCTAGAATCCCGGTGCCTGGTCGGAGCGAGAGCGCTGGCCGAAACCCCGCCGCACCCACCGACCGCGGGCCGGTGGAAATGACCCTCCCAATCGGGTCAGGATGTGGCAGAACGATAAACTTTCGTTAATTTTTGTAATATTTCGTGATCACAGGGTGTGCTCAGGCGCCGAAATTCGGAAGCGCGGAAAGAAGCCGGTGCAGGGTGTCGATTGTCGAAAAATCCGCGATTCCGTCGACCCGTTCCTGACGAAAATGCCGCTGGAACGCGGCCACGTCGCCCTCGGTCTTTTCCGAGTAAACACCATTGATTTCAGTGCCATAGCCATAGAGCGACAACATCGATTGCAACGCTTCCACCGGCTGGCCCTGATCGCCGCGCTGGAAGAAGCGGCCACCCTTGATGGGTGCCGGTTCGACCCAGTGGCCGACGCCTGCCGCATGCAGCGTTGACCACGGGAATTTTTCACCCGGATCGACCTTGCGCACGGGTGCCACATCACTGTGGGCCAGCACCAGCTCCGGCCGGATCCCCCACCTTTGGCCACAATCGAGACAAAGTTCGATGACTGCCGCAATCTGTTTTTCGGGATAGTCAGGCAGCCCCCCCGGATGGCCCGGGTTGACGATCTCGATGCCGATCGACCGTGAGTTGATGTCGGTTTCGCCCTGCCAGACGCTCTTGCCGGCATGCCACGCGCGACGCGTCTCTGGAACGAGCTGCAGAACGCTCCCATCCTCCTCCACGAAGTAGTGGCTGGAGACCTGGCTGTCCTCGCGACAGAGCCACGCGAGCGCACCCTCCCCCGTGTCCATGCCCGTATAGTGCAGGATGATCATGTCGGGTGCCCGTCCGCCGGCACGCTCGCCGTGATTGGGCGAAGGCGCTGCCGCCGCTCCCCGATAGTCGCATGCGAAGGCGATCATGCCGCCTGTCGTTCCTTCTCGATCGCCTCATAGGCGGCGTTGAGCGCTGCCATGCGATCGTTTGCGATCTGGCGGAATTCCGCCGGTACACCGCGCGCAACGAGCCGGTCCGGATGATGCTCGGATGCAAGCACACGGTAGCGCTTGCGAATCGTCGAGAAGTCGTCCGCCGGGGAAACGCCGAGAACCTTGTAGGGATCGCGGCCGCTCACATGCACATGGCGGGCGGTGATCTGTTCGAAGCGCTCATAGGCCATGCCGAAGATCTCGGCCACGCGCGAAAGGAAATCCATTTCCTTCTGGTGGATCAGGCCATCGGCCTTCGCAATGTGGAAGAGCCCGTCGATGATATCCTCGAGGATCGGGCAGTTGCGCTCGCAGGAAACGCAAAGCGCCGCCATCTTCTCCGCATAAGCCTCGAAACCCGCTACGTCCTGGCGCGCCAGATTGTAGAGCCGGGCGACGTTCGCAGCCTGGTCGTCAGGGAACTTGAAGATGTCCTTGAAGGCATCGACCTCGGCAACGGTCACGATGCCGTCCGCTTTGGCCATCTTGGCCGACAGGGCAATCATCGCCACGGAAAAAGAGACCTGCCTGCGGGTTTCCGGATCGCCTTCGAAAAGCGTGCGGACAGCTTCCACGACCCCGTGCAACGCATTGCTCGCCGCTTCGGTGACCATTGTTAGCAGGCGATCCCAGACAGAAGAAAGCATGCAATTGTCCGAGTTTGAAAACATGCGGCGATGTTGAGCAGACAATCGCGACGAAAGCAAGCCGAAGCCGGATTTTGAAGGGACGATGACAATATTGTGATGGCCCTCATCAAGCGGACGAATTCGACTCTGTGATCGAGCTATCAGGGTTTTGAATTTGACTGCGGCGGGCGTGGATGACAGCAGGAGGCCGATTTAGCAAAGAAATGGCGGGTTTACGTGCAACTTGTTACCAGAACGTCCCTCGGCATGCTGCTGGGCCTGATCGGAGTGACGATCTTCGGCGCCACCCTGCCGATGACCCGCATCGCACTTGACGGGTTCACTCCACTCTTCATCACGTTTTCCCGCGCCGTGATCGCCTCGCTTGCCGCCGGCACGGCGTTGCTCGTTCTCAGGAAGCCGTTCCCGAAGGCGCACCTGCCCGCGTTGATCGGCGTGGGGCTTGCCGCCGTGTTCGGCTTTCCGATCTTCTCCTCGATCGCATTGCAGACCATTCCGGCAAGTCACGGAGGCGTCGTCCTCGGCGTTCTGCCGCTGCTCACCTCCGCCTTCGGCGCGATCATCGACGGTGAACGGCCGGGTGCGCTTTTCTGGTTCTGCGGCCTGGCGGGTTCGGCACTGGTGGTGGCCTTCTCGATTGCTGGCAGCGGCTTCCATGTCGGCGAAGGCGATCTCTGGCTCTTCCTGTCCGCAATTGCCGCATCCTTCAGCTACGTCCTTTCCGGAAAACTGGCGCGTACCTTGCCGGGCTGGGAAGTCATCGCCTGGGCTCTGGTCATCACCTTCCCCGCCTCGCTTGCCGGTATGCTCTATCTCGGAGTTGATGGACTGCGGATGCCGGGGACCGGCGAATATGCGGCACTTGCCTACCTCGGGCTGATGTCCATGTTCGGCGGCTTCATCTTCTGGAACTCGGGCCTGGCGATCGGCGGCATTGCGCGCGTGGCCCAGGTGCAACTGGTCCAGACCTTCGTGACGCTGGCGATTTCGGCGGCCTTGCTGAAGGAGCAGATCGACCCTTCCACCATCCTGTTTGCAGTGGCCGTGGCTTTCGTCGTCTGGCTTGGGCGAAAAGCCAAGATCGACCGCAAGGTGGTGGAGCAGCCTGCGGGCAGTGCAGCAGCGGGGTGAAAATCAGTCACCCAATGCAACCGGCTGTCATGAAAATTGGATAAGTCCAGAGCGCGATTCCCCTTTCCGGGAATTTGCGATAGGGCATAACCTGTAAAGCCGAGCACGGCTTGAGACTAACGCGTCTGTGGCGTCGAAGCGGCCGGTACTCGCTCGAACGTGCAATGCCGCCGCAACCGCGCAACTGCCGTTGCCAAGGAGGAATCATGGCCAAGCAAAAAGTCGCAATGCTGACCGCGGGCGGGCTCGCACCCTGCCTTTCGTCCGCTGTCGGAGGGCTCATCGGGCGCTATACCGATATCGCGCCTGAAATTGAAATGGTCGCGTATCGGTCCGGCTATCAGGGCCTGTTGCTCGCCGACCGGATTGAAATCACCCCCGACATGCGCGCCAAGGCCCATTTGCTGCACCGTTACGGCGGTTCGCCGATCGGAAACAGCCGGGTGAAGCTCACCAATGCGGCCGACTGCGTGAAGCGTGGCCTTGTGAAGGAAGGCGAAAACCCGCTTCGCGTCGCCGCTGAAAGGCTGGCCTCGGACGGTGTCACCATCCTGCACACGATCGGCGGCGATGACACCAACACGACTGCGGCCGACCTTGCCGCCTATCTCGGAGCGAATGGCTACAACCTGACCGTCGTCGGACTGCCGAAGACCGTCGACAACGATGTCGTGCCGATCCGCCAGTCTCTCGGCGCCTGGACGGCTGCCGAGGTTGGCGCGAACTTCTTCGACAACGTGAGCAACGAGCAGAGTGCCGCACCGAAGACGCTGGTCATCCACGAAGTCATGGGCCGCCACTGCGGCTGGCTGACAGCGGCGACCGCGCGAGCCTACATCCAGAAGACCGCCGGGAACGAGTACATCGACGGCTTCATGATGAACAAGCAGCTGAAGAGCATCGACGGGCTGTACCTGCCCGAACTGGCCTTCGACCTCGCTGCGGAGGCCGAGCGGCTGAAGGCGGTCATGAACCGCACGGGCTTCGTCACGCTCTTCGTGTCCGAAGGCGCTTGCCTCGATGCCATCGTTGCGGAACGCGAGGCAGCCGGCGAGACCGTCAAGCGCGACGCTTTCGGTCACGTCAAGATCGACACGATCAATGTCGGCAACTGGTTCTCCAAGCAGTTCGCAGCCCTGCTCGGCGCCGAACGTTCCATGGTCCAGAAGTCGGGCTACTATGCCCGCTCGGCACCCGCCAACGCCGACGACCTTCGCCTCATCCAGAGCATGGTCGACCTCGCCGTGGAGAGCGCGCTCAACAAGGTATCGGGCGTGACCGGTCACGACGAGGCCCAGGGCGGCAAGCTCAGGACGATCGAATTCCCGCGCATCAAGGGCGGCAAGAAGTTCGACACCTCCGCCAAGTGGTTCGGCCAGGTGATGGACGTGATCGGCCAGAAGTGGAAGAACACCGACTGACGAGCGGTCGCTGAATAGCTCTTGACGGCCAGAAGCGCCGATGGCTTGCTCCCCGCAGATCTCAGTTTGCGGGGAGTTTTTCATGTCGTTCGAACACTGGCTTGCCTTCGCCGCCGCTTCGGCGGTCATGCTGGCGATCCCCGGCCCCACCATTCTGCTCGTCATATCGTATGCGCTCGGCCACGGGCGCAGGACCGCTGGAGCAACGGTCGCCGGTGTCGCCCTTGGCGATTTCACCGCAATGACCGCGTCCATGCTCGGCCTTGGCGCGCTGCTTGCCACATCGGCGGCGATCTTCACCGTCTTGAAATGGGTGGGTGCTGCCTATCTCGTCTGGCTCGGCATCAAGCTGTGGCGCGCGCCCGTCGCGGGAGATGCCGTGTCCGGTGCGAACCCGCCTGAGGAGAACCCTTACAAGATCTTCGCCCACGCCTACGTGGTGACCGCGCTCAATCCGAAGAGCATCGTCTTCTTCGTCGCCTTCCTGCCGCAGTTCCTGGACCTCTCGCGCCCCCTCTTTGCGCAGATGGTGATCTTCGAAGTGACGTTCCTCGTGCTTGCGACGCTCAACGCCTTGACCTACGCCCTCATGGCCTCCGCGGCCCGGCAAACCATTCGCAAACCGACCGTCCAGAAGATCGTGAACAGGACGGGCGGCACGCTGCTTATATGTGCCGGATTGCTGACGGCGGGCTTGCGGCGTGCGAGTGCCTGACCTCAAGTGAGCCGCCACGGGTTGCCGTCGGCGGCTCTATGCGTTAATGGACGTTACACGGTCGAAGCGCCGTTGATTTGCAGCCGCACCGGGGAACACCGCCCCGCCAAGAGCAAACCGAAAGCGAACGCATGGCAGACATCCTGTTCTTCAGCTCCAAACGTCTCGCTTCGGCGGCCTGCGCCACCGCGCTCCTTGGACTTGGCGGATGTGCCAGCGTAATTGAGACCCCTGTACAGGAAATGACCGCGGCACAGACCGTGATGCCGATCGCGAAACCCGGCACGGAGATGACCGCCTATGCGCTGCCGACGCCGCTGGGCTATTCGGCGACCGGCGAGAACGGCGGCATCGCAGCGATGGAAGCCGCGGTAGCCGGCACCGACACGTCGACAATCAACGCGAACGCACCAGCGACCGAACCGGTCACCACGCTTGCCAGCGCGGGTGCCTCGGCGGCCACAACGGCTGTTCCCGGTGAGGCCGGCCAGATCGCTGTTCCTGCAGCGGCACCGGCCGAAGGCGTCGAACAGCGCGCCGAACTCGCGGCAACGGCTGTCGAGATGGCAGTCGCCAACGGAGCCAACCCCGAGACGAAGGACGGCCAGCCCGCTGCCGTCGAGATGGCTTCAGTCAACACCGGTCTTCCCGCCGGGTTCATGAACGTCGCGGTCATGGAGCCCGGTTTCGATACGGGCGAACCGGAAGGACTCGAACAGCTCGTCGAGAATCTCAAGGTGGTACCGGTCGCAAAGCCAACGCTTCAGTCAGGTGCCATGGGAACCCAGCTTGCCATGGCGCAGATCTCGCAGCCGGTGCAGAAATCGGGAACGCCGCTCGATGCCCTGATCTCGAAATATGCGGCACTCTACGAAATTCCCGAATCTTTGCTGCATCGCGTCGTGAAGCGCGAAAGCAGGTACAATCCGAACGCCTACAGCAAGGGCAACTACGGCCTGATGCAGATCCGCTACAACACGGCCAGGGGACTCGGCTACGAGGGCACCCCGGACGGTCTGTTCGACGCCGAGACGAACCTGAAGTACGGCGCCAAGTATCTCCGTGGTGCGTGGCTCGTAGCGGACGACAAGAACGACGGCGCCGTGCGTCTCTACGCTTCCGGATACTACTTCCACGCCAAGCGCAAGGGTCTCCTCGAAGAGACCGGCCTGAAGTAGATTTACATCTCCTCGATAATTCTTCGTACGAGCGGCTGGGGCCGATAGCCGCGCTTTGACGGCGTAAGGCCGAGGCGAATGACCGCGAGCCTCTTCGAGGGAACGATCGCCGCCGACTGGCCATCATGTCCCAGCATCCAGAACGTATCCTCCGGTAGCCCTGCCTCCACATTGGACAGTTCCCCGGGCCCCTCGATCCAGGTTTGCGCCCTGCTGTAAACCCCGCCCGAGACGTTCGTCGGCGAGCCCATGTCCTTGACGAATCCTTCCGGCAGGAAGCGGTTGCCGCCCCATATCCCGTCATTCAGCAGGAACTGGGCGAAACGTGCCCAGTCGTGGGCCGTCGCATACATGAAGGAGGAGCCAACGAAGATGCCGGTCTCGTCCGTCTCGAGCACGGCACTGCGCATTCCGAGAGGTCCGAAGAGCGCACGTATCGGAAAGGTCAGTGCCTGCCACCGGTCATCGAGCGCGCTCATCCAGATTCGTGACAGCATCATTGCAGTGCCGCTCGAATAGTTGAACGTCTCGCCGGGATTGCCGTCGAGCGGAAACGAGATCGCAAAGCGCGACATGTCCGGCTCAAGGAACAGCATCCGTGTCACGTCCGTGACCGTTCCGTAGTCCTCGTTGAACGAAAGGCCGCTCTGCATCGCCAGCAGGTCCGCAAGAGTGATCCTGGCGCGAGCGTCACCTCGCCATTCGGGGAAGAGTTGCTCGGTCTGACCCGAAAGCCGCCCGCCACGTATCAAGATGCCGGCAAGCGCGGCGTTCACCGTTTTCGCCATGGACCAGCCGAGCAGCGGCGTCCCGGCGGAAAAACCTTCGCCATAGACCTCCCCGACAATCCGTCCGTCCCTGATCACCACGACGGCCCGCATGCCGGGACCGACGAGTTCAGGATCGGCGAGCAAGGAGGTAATCGCCGGATCCGGATTTGCCGCCTCCCCTCCGGCCAGGCAGCAGCCTGATCGGTCGGCGCGAAGCTTCCGGTCCCTACGTCCGAGACCGATTGGCGCGCGGCAAGGAAATCTCCGTCCGGCACGGTCGTACAGCCGAAGCCATCCCGATACGCGGAGTAGCCGGGCGCGAAGAGGCCGAGGAACCGGACGGTCACCGTTTTTTCGCTGCGATCGACAGATTCGCGGAGGAACTTGAGCAAGGGATGTCCCGGCGCCTGGACGTCGCTGTGCATTACGCTTTCAGGCGATCGTCCGGCAAGAAACACGTTGGAGCAAACGATCTTGGCGGCATAGCCCGCTCCGACCAGCAGCAGTGCGGGTGGGGATACGATCAGCCAGCTCGCGGTTACGGCCACCAGCAACACGGCGAGAAAGGAGCTCCATGCCGCCAGCTTGTAGAATCGTGCCATGCCGCTCCCCCTTGCTGTAGCCAGACAATCAGGATTTGAGCGGCAAGGGAAGTCCCTTGCCCGGCACTGACATGATCACGGCGTCTGCCATCAGGCGGACCGGACCTTGCCCTGCGGTGCAAGTATCGCAGGCACCATGCTCGCGGCGACCGGTCTGGAAATCAGAAATCCCTGCGCTTCGGAAGCACCGCGGGCGCGAATGAATTCGAACTGCTTCTCGCACTCTATACCCTCGACGGTCGTTGCGACCTGGAAGGTGTCACCAAGCTTGAGGATGATTTCCAGCAAATCGGCATCGCGCTTGTTGTTCAGCATCGATTGCGCGAAGGAGCGATCGATCTTGAGCTGGTCGAGCGGAAAACAGCGCAGATTGTGTATGGACGAGAAGCCGGCGCCGAAATCGTCGAGCGCCACACGCACGCCATGGGCGCGAAGTTCCGTCAGACTTTCACGGATGACGTCTTCGTCCACCGAGAACGTGGATTCCGTAACCTCGATCGTTAGCCGGCCCGGCGCAAGCTCGGCACTCTTAAGACAGCGCTTCACATGGCCGACGAATTCGCGGTCCTTGAACTGGTCGCCGACCACGTTGACTGCAACGCCGATAGGCCCGGGCCACTTGGCTGCCTCCTGGCAGGCCTTCTCCACCACCCAGTTTCCGAGCAGCCGGATGACGCCCGTGCGTTCGGCGGATGGAATGAAGCGATCCGGCAGAATGATGCCCTTCTCGGGGTGCCGCCAGCGAAGCAGCGCCTCGAACGATCGCACGCTGCGGGTTTCGACCCCAACGATCGGCTGGTATTCCAGATAGAACTCGCCGGCCGAAAAGGCACGCGCGAGGTCGTGCTCGATCTCCGCCTGCTCCTGCGCCTCGCGTGCGAGATCGGCATCGAAGAACCGGAACGCGCTGCCCGGGGCATCCTTTGCTTCGTAGAGGGCAAGATCAGCCCGCTTGAGCACGAACGACATGGATCGGTCGCTCGGTTCGAAAAAGGTCACGCCGATGCTGCATCCCGTTGTAATACGGTTGCGCGCAAGCTCGAAGGGAGCATCGAACAGGCCGCAGAGCGTTCGGCACACATCCTCGACCTTTCCGTAGGAAGGGCTCCCGGGAATGGTGACGACGAACTCATCCCCCCCGAGCCGGTAGATCCGACCGGCCGATTCCAGTGCGTCCCTCAGCCGCTTGCCGATCGCGATCAGCAATTCATCGCCGACGTCGTGGCCGAGGCTGTCATTGACGAACTTGAACCGGTCGAGGTCGAGAAGCAGCAGCGCTCCCCGCCCCTCGTCACGATCGCCGTCGGCGACAAGACGCTGGATATCGCGTTCCAGCGAGAAACGATTGGCAAGGCCGGTAAGGCGGTCGTGCAGGGCCTCGCGCATGAGGAGCGCCTCGGTCTGGCGCCGCTGCGCAAGCTCGAACATCAGCTGCGCCTTGGAGCGGCCGATCTGGTAGAAGCCGAAACCGAAGAACACCGGCATCAACGCAAGCGCGGTCGCCGTCGGCGTCGTGAACTGGAAGACGCTCCGGTTGGAGGCCTCGCGAAACAGAAAGTCGACGGTAACGCAAACGACGGGCAGAAATGCCCCGAAAACGGAACCCGTGAGGGCATAGCGCCGCTCGATCCTGGACCAAAAGTCATTAAACATCATGTAACCCTAATCCGTTGCTATCATGACAACAGGGTGCTCTTGGCCCGATATGCGGGCCGCGGCCTGTGATACCGGAGAAATGATTACGGAGTCTTAAGACAGACCCGGTTCCCAGGCCGTTCGGAACGGCCGCAATCCAGTCTTCCCCAGCCGAAGTCATGAAACTGTTGCGCGACGCAGCTATTGCCGCAGGAACGCCAACGGGATCACGTGACGACATGAAAGATCTGGCACCCGATGCAGGTTACCGAAAGAACCGGAAACTCAAGTCTGCACTGCTTCAACACAGGGCCTTGTCACTCGAAGGGCTCTCCGAGCGCTTCTTCGGCCTGCTCTTTTCCGGTCTCGTCTACCCTCAGATATGGGAAGACCCCGAGGTCGACATGGAGGCGATGGCACTTGCTCCAGGCCACCGGGTCGTCACCATCGGATCGGGCGGCTGCAACATGCTTGCCTATCTGTCCCGGTCGCCGGCCTCCATCGACGTGGTCGACCTCAATCCTCACCATATCGCGCTGAACCGCCTCAAGCTTTCGGTCTTCCGCCACATGCCTTCCCACGCGGACGTCGTTCGGTTTCTCGGCGGCAACGGCGAGGCTACGAACAGGCAGGCTTACGAACTCTTCATCGAACCGAGGCTCGATTCGCCGACCCGCCGCTACTGGGGCGGCCTGGACCTCCTGGGCCGGCGACGCGTAAGCGTATTCGGACGCAACATCTACCGCACCGGGCTGCTCGGGCGCTTCATCGGGCTCGGCCACCTGATTGCCCGCATCCACGGCGTCGATCTTCGCGATTTCGCCCGCGTCCGTTCGATGCGCGAACAGCGGCAGTTCTTCGAAACACGCATTGCGCCGCTTTTCGATCGTCCGCTCGTCCGCTGGATGACCGCCCGCAAGAGTTCGCTCTTCGGCCTCGGCATTCCGCCTCAGCAGTTCGACGAACTTGCAAGTCTCAGCACGGAGAAATCCCTCGCGCCGGTGCTCCGCCAGCGTCTGGAGAAGCTCAGCTGCCATTTCCCGCTCAAGGACAATTACTTCGCCTGGCAGGCCTTTGCCCGCCGCTATCCCCGACCGGAAGAAGGAAACCTTCCGGACTACCTTCGGGAAGAGAACTACAGGGCGATCCGCGACAACGCATCGAGGGCAACGATACACCATGCGAGCTTCACGGAGCTTCTCGCCGGAAAGGCCGCCGGTTCCGTCGATCGCTACGTCCTGCTCGATGCTCAGGACTGGATGAACGATACACAGATCAATGCGCTCTGGACCGAGATCTCCCGGACCGCCTCGAGCGACGCGGTTGTCATCTTCCGAACGGCTGCCGAGAAGAGCGTGATCGAAGGAAGGCTCTCGCCGGCGATTGCGGCGCTCTGGCAGCGGGACGACGAGACCTCGGACCGGCTCGGCAAGCGGGATCGGTCGGCCATCTACGGCGGCTTCCACATCTACAGGAAAGTCTCGTGACATCCCCTGCCCTCGAGACAGGACGCGCCGATCCGTCCGGGTCGGCGCATGCCCGCCGGATGGACGGCATCTACCGCTATCAACGGCATATCTACGACGCCACGCGCAAATACTACCTCATCGGGCGGGATCGCCTGATCCGGGAACTGAACGTACCGGATGGCGGCAGCGTGCTGGAGGTCGGCTGCGGAACCGGCCGCAATCTCAGGATGATCCGCCGGCTCTATCCGCACGCTCACCTGTACGGGCTCGACATATCGCAGGAAATGCTGGTCTCCGCCCGTGGCAAGTTCGCCAAGACATACGGCCGCCAGCCGGTTCTGCGGGTCGCCGACGCGACGACGTTCACGCCCGACGAGTTCGGGGTAACCGGCTTCGACAGGGTCGTCATCTCCTATGCGTTGTCCATGATACCCGACTGGGAGGGGGCAATCGCGCAGGCGCTCGCCGCGCTCAATCCCGGTGGCCAGCTGCACATCGTGGATTTCGGCCAGCAGGAGCGCCTGCCGGGCCCGTTCCGTTCGCTGCTGCATCGCTGGCTATCGCGATTTCATGTCACCCCGCGAAGCCTGATGCGGGCGGTCGCCGAACGCCTGGCTGAGCCTCATGGCGCCAAGCTCGAGTTCCGCGTCATCGGGGCCGGATACGCCTGGCACCTGGTTTTGGCAGTGCCCGCAAGGGAGAAATAGAACGCCCTCGCGCCGCGAGAGGACCATTTCTCCCGTCGTCGAAGGGTGGCCCAATTACGCAAATTTTACGAAATTATGGTGAAAGAAGAGTTCACGCATGTCGCGCGGGCTCTTTACGGACATCCGCGTCTCAGGCAGGATTGGTAAACGCGTAAAGACGGGACATCTATGCGTCGGTTTCTCCTGGCCCTCGTGCCGCTTGCCCTCCTCACGGCTTCTTGCTCGACGACAGACTACGATCTCGTGTCAACCGCGTCCGTTTCTCCGCGCTTCAAGGACAAGGATCCGCAGGATTTCGGCGCGAAGAATCCCCAACTCCACCAGATACACGGCATCGACGTGTCCAAGTGGAATGGCGACATCGACTGGCAGACGGCAAAGAAATCCGGCGTATCCTTCGTTTTCATCAAGGCGACCGAGGGCAAGGACAGGATCGACTCGCGGTTTCCCGAATACTGGCGCGGCGCGCGCCAGGCCGGCATCGCCCACGCCCCCTATCATTTCTACTATTTCTGCTCGACCGCGGACCAGCAGGCCGACTGGTTCATCCAGAACGTGCCGAAGGAAGCGATCCAGTTGCCGCCGGTGCTCGACGCCGAGTGGAACCCCGATTCGCCGACCTGCCGCACGCGCCCCTCGCCTGAGGTCGTCCGTGCCGGGATGAAGCGTTTCATGGATCGCCTTGAAGCCTACTATGGCAAGCGCCCGATCATCTACTCGACCGTCGATTTTCATCGGGACAACCTCGTCGGTCATTTCGAAGACTATCACTTCTGGCTGAGATCCGTCGCCGACCACCCGGCAAACATCTACTCGGAACGGCAATGGGCGTTCTGGCAATACACCTCCACGGGTGTCGTGCCGGGCATCAAGGGCGATACGGACATAAACGTGTTCGCCGGCACCGAGAAGAACTGGAACAAGTGGCTGGTCGCCGTTTCCAAGTAGTCCCCCAACAGCGCCTCCAACGGGCCTGCGAGAGCCTCGACAGCCCGGTTTCCGGACAATTTTGCAACGCAGGCTGGCACGGTGACATTGCGGGCAGCGGCGATGCGGTTTTCCGCTTGCTTCCGCCACATTCTTTTGAGACAGCGTTCGCAGAACAGCCATGGAGCCCGAAATGCACCCGAAATCGAGGATCAGCACCCTCACCGCCGCCTTGACACTTCTGTTGACGGGCGTGGCGCATGCGCAGGCTCCCGCCTGCGGTGGCGATCTCGGAGCGTTCCTCGCAGGCGTCAAGGCCGAGGCGGTTGCAACCGGTGTTCCTGCCGACGTCGCCGACAGGGCCCTTGCGGGTGCCGCTATAGACCCGAAGGTGCTCTCCCGGGACCGCGCCCAGGGTGTCTTCCGCCAGACATTCCTCGAATTCTCCAAGCGCACCGTAAGCCAGGCGCGGCTCGATATCGGCCGCAAGAAGCTCCAGGAGCTCGCACCGGTCTTCGCGCGTGCCGAACAGGAGTTCGGCGTTCCCGGTCCGGTCATCGCCGCCTTCTGGGCTATGGAAACGGACTTCGGTGCCGTTCAAGGCGACTTCAATACCAGGAACGCCCTCGTCACGCTTTCGCATGACTGCCGCCGCCCAGAACTGTTCCGTCCACAGCTGATCGCGCTGATCGAAATGGTGCAGCACGGCGACCTCGACCCTGCGACGAACACGGGCGCCTGGGCTGGCGAGATCGGCCAGGTCCAGATGCTGCCGGAAGACATCATCCGCTACGGCGTCGATGGCGACGGCGACGGCCACATCAACGTTAAGACGAGCGGCCCGGATGCGATCCTGACGGCTGCCAAGTTCATCCAGAGTCTCGGCTTCACCCGCGGACAGCCCTGGATCCAGGAAGTGTCGGTTCCCGAAAACCTGCCCTGGGAAAAGACCGGCCTGCAGCCTGGCATGACGGCCGGCGAATGGTTCGCCCTCGGCGTGACGCCGCGCGACGGCAATACGAATTTCTCCAAGCTCGGCGCCTCGCTCGTGCTGCCGCAGGGCCGCAAGGGTCCGGCCTTCATCACCTATCCGAACTTCAACATCTACCTCGAGTGGAACCAGTCGTTCATCTACACGACGTCGGCGGCCTATTTCGCCACCCGTCTCGGCGGCGCACCGCCTTACGAAAAGGGTAGCCCGGAGGCGGGTCTTGACGATGTCAACATGAAGGCGCTGCAGACGCGCATGGCCGAACTGGGCCACGACGTCGGCAAGATCGACGGGATTCTCGGTTCAGGCACGCGCGCGGCCATCCAGAAGGAACAGCTTCGCCTCGGCCTTCCCGCCGATGGCTGGGCGACCCCTGCACTGCTCGAGGCGCTGTAGTTCGTCAATTCCGCAGATGACGGCCTGCCTGCCGTCTGACGGAATCGGGTGGCGGAATTCGGATTGAGCGCTATGACGTGTCTGAAGTGCTTCTCTCTGATGGCAGGAACCCCATGACCGACAGCGCGCCCCGGGTGGCAAACCAGAACATGAACGCCACCACATGGGCGTTGCTCGGCTTCCTTGGATTGATCTGGGGCTGTTCCTTCTTCTTTGCCCGGGTCGCGGTTGGCCATGTGCCGCCCGCGACGCTGGTCCTTCTCCGGGTCTCGCTCGCTGCCGTTGCCCTTCACCTCTACGTCGCCGGACGTTTCGGGCTCTACAGGACACTTGCGCAGCGCTGGCGCGAGTTTCTGGTCCTGGGCCTCGTGAACAATGCCGTTCCGCACACTCTGATCTTTCTTGGCCAGACGCAGATCGGGGCGGGTCTTGCCGCCATCCTCAACGCGACGACGCCGATCTTCACCGTGTTGATTGCCAATCGCCTGACGGAGGACGAGAAGATGACGCCAGCGCGGGTGGGCGGATGCCTGCTCGGCCTGCTCGGCACCGCGGTGCTCATCGGTCCGGGTGCCCTCGCCCCCTTCACGGGTGAGACCGGCGCACCACCCCTGTGGGCGGTCATGGCACCGATAGGCGCCGCCGCTTGCTACGGGTTCGCCGCCACGTACGGCAAGCGCTTCAAGACCGTTGCACCTCCGGTGACGGCGGCCGGACAGCTGACAGCCTCGACGCTTCTCATGCTGCCGGTGTCTCTGGCGGTCGACCGTCCCTGGCATTTGCCGGTACCACCGATGAACGCCATTCTTGCGGTGCTCGCTCTCGCACTCGTCTCGACGGCCTTTGCCTACATCCTCTTTTTCCGGATCATGGCCAAGGCCGGGGCAACGAACACTTCGCTCGTCACGCTTCTGGTTCCGCCGAGCGCCATTCTCGCGGGAATGCTGTTCCTCGGGGAAGAGATGAGCATCAACGTCGCCCTCGGCATGCTTCTCATCCTTTCCGGCCTGCTCGTACTCGACGGGCGCCTGTTGGCAAGCCGCCCTGCCCGTTCCTGAGTGTGCGTGCAGAGTGTCGAATCGGGACGATTCTACCGCCCGAAAGAGTGTCAAAACCGGCCAGGCGCCGCCCTCCGGGGCGCCGGCCGTCAATCAACTTGGTAACACTCGTTAAAAATCTGTGAGTACTGATCTTGCGTTAAAAATCAGCATCTTGGCCTGTTGATGGAGCCGCCAGACACGTCAACTTGATGCGGCGCAGCATAGAATTGGCTTTTCAAGGGAAGATTTTCCGACGTACACTCTCATCCGCAACGCAAGGAGGTCAGCCATGGGACTCACACATTCCTTGAATGTTCTGATGATCAGTGCAGCGTTCCTCTTCATCGCAACAATGATTTTCATTTGATGCGACGGCGCAGTCCGATAGAAAAGACGAACCACAAGAACAATAGCTAACCCTTTCAGTGACGAACGTCACGAGAATGCATGGCCCCGGGGACGGTGCCGTGCATTTTGATTCAGGGACTGTGATGCAAATGCGACAGGCGGCCCTCAGGCCGCCGCCCCGGCGGAGCGAACCGCCTCCACCCTTTCGTTCTTGGCAAAGCCTGCGAGATCACAGACAGCGCTGACGAGCGGTGCACGGTTCATCGTGTAGAAATGCAATTCGTCGATGCCCCGGCGAATGAGGTCGGTGACCTGCTTGGTCGCAATCTCGATTGCCGCCGCCGCCCGTTCTTCCGGCTTGTCGTCGATTGGCCCCAGGCGCTCCGCCAGCCACTTCGGCACGCCGGCGCCACAGAGCGAAGCGAACTTCTGCACCTGGGCAAGATTGTGCACCGGCAGGATGCCGGGGACGATCGGAATATTGATCCCCCGTGCGCGCACGCGCTCCAGGTAGCGCTCAAAGTCATCGTTATCGAAGAAGAACTGGGTCAGCGCCCGCGTCGCACCGTTGTCGACCTTGCGCTTCAGCATGTCGATGTCGGCCGGAACATCGGGACTTTCCGGATGCTTCTCGGGATAGGCTGAAACCGAGATCTCGAAATCGTCGATCGAACGCAGCCCCGACACCAGGTCTGCCGCATTCTCGTAGCCACCCGGGTGCGGCTGGTAGGCGCTTCCGACGCCGCCCGCGCCGTCGCCCCTGAGGGCTACGAAATGGCGGACTCCAACGGAGCGAAATTCTTCGATGACGCTATTCACCTCCTCCTTCGTCGCATCGACGCAGGTCAGGTGCGCAGCAGTCGAAAGAGGTGTTTCCCGGATGAGGCGTGCCACCGTGTTGAGCGTCGGCGCCTTGGTAGAGCCGCCTGCCCCGTACGTCACCGACACGAAACCCGGCGCATAGCGCCCGAGCTTTGCGGCCGTTTCAAACAGCAGCGTCTCTGCCTCGGGTGTCTTGGGAGGGAAGAACTCGAAGGAAAGCTTGATTTCCGGGCTTGCGGACTTCGATAGCGCCGTTGTCATGTCAGTTTCTCCCGGCAATGGCAATCGGACTGTCCAGACTGCTTGTTACATCGTAGGTGGCATTGTCGTTACGAGCGAGCCAGATCGTCACGGTCAGACCGCCGCCATCGGCGATCGAAGGTTCGAGATCCACGGTCTTCTCCAGGACGAGCCCGGACTTCTTCAGCCATTCCGACATCGTCTGGTGGGGGAAGCCGAGACGGAGATGCGCATGCTCGGTGCGAAGATACTCGAGCCCGTGCGGCGCGAGGTCGATGATGACGAGACGACCGCCAGGGCGCAGCATCCGCGCCGCTTCCGCGATCGCCGCCTCCGGTTCTTCGAGGAAGTGAAGTACCTGGTGTATGGTCACGACATCGAATTCATCGCGCTCCAGCGGCAGGTTAAAGATGTCTCCATGGCGCACGGAGGCCTTGGTGATGCCCGCCCGGTCCAGGTTGGATCGAGCGACCGCCAGCATGTCCCGGCTGGCATCGACGCCGACACCGCGACGGTAGAGGCCTTCGAAGAGCTGGAGAATGCGGCCCGTGCCCGTGCCGAGGTCGAGGAACGTCTCCACCGGTTCGTCGCCGATGAGCGACTTCAGAGCAGCCTCGACTTCCGCCTCGCTGACATGCAGGCGGCGCAATTCGTCCCACTCCGCCGCGTTGCGGCTGAAATAGGCCTGCGCCTTCTCGGAGCGGATCTTCTTCAGCGCGGTCAGCCGCTCCCCATCGCGGGCGAGAACGGCGTCGCGCTGGTCGCAGGCGTCCAGCAGTTGCCGTACAACCGAAACGGCGCTACCCTCTTGGCGGAGCCGGAAATAGGCCCAGGCGCCCTCCTGATAGCGATCGATGAGCGAAGCCTCCGTCAGGAGCTTCAGGTGGCGCGATATGCGTGGCTGCGACTGGCCGAGAATATCCGTCAGGTCCGTCACGGTCAGGTCCCCGCGGGCAAGAAGCGCCAGGAGGCGCAGCCGCGTCGGCTCGCCGGCGGCCTTGAGAACCTCCACCATTTCATCGGGTTCGAGTTTGCGCTGGGTGATCATCTTCAATCCAATCAAGACATAAACATATCTTTATGTGATTGAGGCGAGCAGAGCAAGCGCAATTTTCGGCACCTGTGTACGAACATTTGCACGGCACGCAAACGCGAGCATCCCTCGACCAGCAGCGCCACATGCAGGGATGGGCTTGGGGCAGCGCGGTTCGTGCGCCTGAAGCGTCTTTCCAAATTTTGACGAGCGAATTCGTCGACCCCGGAACCGATCTAAGCCACGCTGTCCACGAGCTCACGCTTGCCGATCGCGACGATTTGCCGAGTGAGCTCCGCCAGATGGCCGGCGGACAGGCGGCTGACCTGCCAGAAGAGCGGAACATCGACCGGCGTGTTGCCAACCAGCTCCACCAGGCGGCCCGATTGCAGATGTTCGCGGGCCAGATGGACGGGGTTCAGAGCCCACCCCATCCCGAAGATCGCTGCATCGACGAAACCATGCGTAGAGGGCAGCCAGTGGGTGGGGTGCGCTATGTCCTGCCCGAAGACCTGGCGAATCCATCGCCCCTGCAGCCGGTCCTTCTGATTGAAGGTGATCGCCGGCGCCTTGGCGATCGCCTCTGGCGTCACGCCGTTCGGGAAGTAGCGGCTGATGAAGTCCGCACTCGCCGTCGCATGGTAACGCAGTGAGCCGAGCGCGTGGCGACGGCACCCCTGCACCGTCTTCTGTGAACTCGTGACCGCGGCAACCACCCTGCCCCGCTCCAGCCATTCAGCCGTGTGGTCCTCATCGTCCACCACGATGTCGAGCAAATATCCGGCGCTGCGGGCGAAGTTCGAAGCGGCTTCGAGGAACCAGGTCCCGAGACTGTCCGCGTTCGTCGCGATGTGCAGCGTTACCGTCTGCCGCGGTGCGCCGAGCCCGGCGATGGCGGGGAGATGTCCGAGCAGCTCGCCCTCGAGCATTCCGACACGCTCGACATGCCGGCACAACCACTCGCCCTTCTCTGTCGCCGTGCAAGGCTGACCGCGAACGATGAGGACGACACCGAGGCGCTCCTCGAGCTGCTTGACGCGCTGCGATACGGCAGAGGGCGTCACATTCAGGAGGCGCGCCGCCTTTTCGAAGCTGCCCGTCTGCGCAACGGACGCTACCGCCTGCAATGCGGCATAATCCATCATGAGATTAGTTCTCCTTAATCTAACTTACTATGATTAATTAGACTAAATCCCATCAAACGTATAGCTGCGGATGGCCCCACCCTCTGGAACCATCAGCATGGACTTCACAGCCTATTCGACCGGCCTGACGGTTGGTTTGAGCCTCATCCTCGCAATCGGTGCGCAGAACGCCTTCGTGCTCCGGCAGGGCCTGCGAGGCGAGCACGTTTTCGCCGTGTGCCTTGCCTGCGCGGTTTCCGATGGCTTGCTGATTGCGGCGGGCGTATCCGGTTTCGGCAAGGCCTCTGCCCTGATGCCGTGGATTACACCGGTCCTGCGCTATGGTGGAGCGGCCTTCCTTGCCTGGTACGGGATAAGAAGCCTCAAATCCGCGCTCCACTCGACCCAGGCCCTCCGCATCGAGGAGACGCGGGTGACAAGTCTTGCCGCCACGCTCGGGACATGCCTGGCGCTGACCTGGCTCAACCCGCACGTCTATCTCGACACGGTCGTGCTGCTCGGTACGATCTCGACGCAGTATCCAGGGAGGGAAACGGCTTTCGGCGCGGGTGCGCTCACCGCATCGTTTCTGTTCTTCTTCGCTCTCGGCTACGGAGCCGCGTGGTTGCGTCCGGTCTTCGCAAGGCCGGCCTCGTGGCGGATCCTCGAGGCCATGATCGCGCTCATGATGTGGATCATCGCGGCAAGGCTTGTCGTAGGAAGCTGAGCGAAAACTGGGCGACCGAACGTGGCCGACCGCCCTGGTCTCATCTCAGTCGACGAATTCGACGGTCACGCCCTGCTTCACCATCTTGGCAAGCTCCGTTGCGTCCCAGTTCGTCAGCCGGATGCAGCCATGGCTCTGGGTCTTGCCGATCTTCGAGGGTTCCGGCGTGCCGTGGATGCCGTAGGTGGGCTTGGAAAGCGCGATCCAGACCGTCCCTACCGGACCGTTCGGGCCGGGCGGCAGGGTCAGGATCTTGTCGTTCGTCCCCTGCTGGAAGTTGATCTTGGGATTGTAGGTGTATCCCGGATTGAGCGCGACGCGCTCGACCGACACCGTGCCCGACGGGGACGGCGTATCCGACGAACCGATACTGGCGGGATAGGCCGCGATGAGCGCACCGGCATCATCATAGGCAAGAACCTGCTTGCGTCCCTTGTCCGCCACGATCTTCGCCACCTTGCCGGTTTTGGTCGTGCCGACGTTGATGACCTTGATGATGGATCCCGGAAGCGTGAAGTCCACGCCCGGATTCATTTCCTTGAGATAGGCCTCATCCATGTGGAACTTCTCGGCCAGCATTTCGGTGGTCGAGGTATAGGAAAGGTGCGGCAGGGCCGCCTTATGGGCATAGTCCTCGGGAATGGCCGCGACATACGGTCCCGCGGCGTCCGCCGCCGTGATCTCGTAGGTGGTAAAGGGCAGTCCGCCGTTCATCTGCAGCCGCTGGAGAATGTCCTCGGTGTTGTTGGGATCCAGAGTTTCGCCGTAAGCCTGCTGCCAGGCCTCGATGGCTTTCACGACGTTGGAGCCCTTCTTCCCGTCGATGACGCCTGGAGAAAATCCGTCGCGGTCGAGCAGGACCTGGAGGGCAGTGATTTCACCCAAAGACTTCTTGCCGATGGCAATAGCCGGATCGAACTTCGGACCGGGAACAAACGTCTCCGAATCGCCCACATTTTCGCTCGGCAATGCCGCGACATCGTTTTCATCCGGCAGGGCGGGCAGCGCCTGCTCTTCCGCCGGATCGTTTGCAAAGGGATCAGGAAGAGTTCCGCGCTCCACGCCGCCCGGAACGGTCCCGGTGGTCAGGTCGTCTCGCGACGCCGGTGCGGGTGGAAAATAATCGGGCGAGGTTTCGGGATATCCCGTGACTTCCTGGTAGCGGTCACGACGCATCAGTCGGCGCTCCGCCCGATCGAAATACCGATCGGCCGACATGACCACGGCAACCACCTTGCCCCATCCGTCAACAAGGACCTGCCGTCCGCGGGAGTCCCGGGTAACCTGGACCGAACCGCGTTCCGGCACCTCGTCGAGGAGGTCGCCCTGCGGCGAAACGAGCACCATGTCCCGGTCGCTCCCGCCGTACACGCTCTGCGCGTGCACCGGCCCTGCGGCGACGGCGAGAATCGATGCCAAGGCAGCGATGGAAACACTTGTTTTCAAAAACGAATTCACGGAAAAACCTGTCATATGACACACTTCGCGCGGACACAGCACCTCAAATTCGACCTTAATATGGAAAACGTGAACTGATGGTAAAGGGTTTCATAACAAGAACTATAATTTGTTGCGGGCCGGCCACCCTGTAAAAGCTTGGGTGTGACCCCGCTGGATTCGATGGGAAGTCGAAGCTAGGGTCGGGAGACGCCATAAAGAGACAGAATCGGGAGCCACGAATGACATTTGCGCTGACCGCCGACAATGCGGCGCACGTATTCGACCTCGCGCTGGATCCGCAATCCGTGCTCGACATACGCGATGCGATCTTCCGCAACGTCAATCTCGCGCCGGGTTCCGCCATTCCCTCGGATGGCGACCCCCGCATCGACCGGGCGCTTCCCGGCTTTCTCTTCACCTGCGGCCCTGATCATATCCGCCATCCGGAACCGGTCGAGGGCGCGCCCGACGGGCGGCGCTATCCGCTGCATGGCTCCTACTCCTCCCATCCGGCGAAGGACATCCTGATCGAGGAGGACGAGAACGAGGCGGTCTGTTCCGCCCGGGTCCGGACGGACCTAGCAAACGGCGAGACGGCGGAATTGGCGCGCCGGTGGCATGCCGACCGGGTGACAGGCGACATCCGCCTCGACGACAGCGTCACCAACACGGGCAACGGACCGTGGCCGCCGGTCGCGATGTACCACATGAACATCAACACCCGCCTGTTTGACGATCGAACGAAATTGACCGGCGCGATGCTGCCCGGCGGCGAACTGCCGTGGCGATTTGCCGATGGAGACGTCTCGATCTTCTGCGTGCCGGCCGGCGACGCAGCGACAGATGGATGGGCGGAGATCGCCATCGGGCCGATCGCATCGCTTGGAGGGCGCAGCCTCCACGTGAAGTTCCGCGTCGACACGTTGCCCTATCTCCAGGTCTGGCGAAACCAGTCGCCCGGCTGCCACGTGATGGGGATAGAGCCCGTCAGCAACCGTCTTGCCTCACGGGCGGAACTGATCGCGGCCGGAGAGATGCCGGACTTCGCGCCCGGCGAATCGGTCGACTATGCGCTCGCCTTCTCGGTGCGTTGAACCGTGCTCAGCCGTTGACGCCTGCGGCCCGCGGGCTTAAATCGTCTGCGCATTGCTGTTGAAAGGTACGTTCATGGACATCCGGCAAATTAACGACGAGTACTCCGTCTCCGGCCAGATCACCGTCGAGGATCTCGACCAGATCAAGGCCCTGGGTTTCAAATCGATCGTGTGCCATCGTCCCGACCACGAGGCACCCGACCAGCCCGAATTCGCAGCGATCGCGGCCCGCGCCAACGAACTGGGCCTCGACATCACGCATATTCCGGTGGGTCCCATGGGCGTGACCGCCGATGCCGTGCGCGGCATGGTCGATGCGCTCGACGAGTTTCCGCGCCCGATGCTCGGCTATTGCCGCTCCGGCGCGCGCTCGACAAACATCTACCAGCAGACGCTCCACATCAGAGGCTGACACGCCTGCTTCCCGGCGAGGTCGCGTCAATTGCCCCGCAATAGATTGAGCAACGCCTGAACCATCGCGTCAGGCGCCTCCTGTGGTATGTTATGGCCTATCCCGGGCAGTATGCGGCGTTCATAGGTGCCCGCGAACTGTTCGCCATGATCGTCGGAAATGGACGGCGGATCGACGCCGTCATCTGCGCCGAAGAGTGCGATGGTTGGCACGCGGATGCGTGGCTGCGCCTCCAGCATCGTCTCGATGTCATCGAGATGAGGATCCCCGTCGGCATAGCCGAAGCGATGCCGATAGGAGTGGACGACGACGTTCACGAAGTCGGGGTTGTCGAAGGACGCCGCGCTGCGGGCGAACGTGAGAGAATCGAAGCTCCAGGTCGGTGACCAGAGCCGCCAGAGCAGCTGGCAGAGTTCCCGCCTGTTCGCGCTCAGTCCCTCGCGCCCGCGCGGCGAATGAAAATAGTACTGGTACCAGAAGCGGTGCTCCGCCTCCGGCGCGAGAGGGACGGTCGAGCCCGGAATGTCCTGAACGTTGTAGCCGCAGCCTGTGACCAGGCAACGAACCCGCTCCGGCCAGATCGCCGCCACGATGCAGGCCGCCCGCCCGCCCCAGTCGTAGCCGGCCAGGGCCGCGCGCCGGATAGACAGCGCATCGAGCAGATCGACGAGATCGCGCGCCAGCGCCGCCTGCTGGCCTGAACGCATGAGGTTTGCCGAAACAAAGCGGGTCTGCCCGTAGCCCCTCAGATACGGAACGATCACCCGGTAGCCCTGTGTCGCCAATCCCGGGGCAACGCCATCGTAGCAGCGCGGATCGTAGGGGAAACCGTGCAGCAGAACCACCGCCTCGCCTTCCGCCGGCCCATGCTCCTCATAGGCCAGATCGAGCATGGAGGTTCGGACGTGGCGAATGGGAGGAATGACGTCGGTCATGGTCGATCTCCGGCCTGGATATCGCACGATACGACGGAGGGCGCCAAAGGGATAGCACCGGAGCTCGCGTTCCTCAGTTCCGGCGGCGCCGCTTGCCCGCCTCCCCGCCGGCCGCATTGCGACCGGCGTTCCTCCTCACCCCTTGCTGCTCTGCCTGATCTCGGAAAGCGTGCGGCTGGGGGTGATCGCCTCCGGATCCAGCTTCACCTCTATGATCGCCGGCTTGCCACTCTCCCGCGCACGCAGGAAGGCGGGAGCGAACTCCTCCGTCTGCGTCACCGTCTCGCCATGGCCGCCATAGGCAATGGCAAGGGCCGCGAAATCCGGGTTCGTGAGATCAGTCGCGCTGACGCGGCCGGGGTACTCCCGCTCCTGATGCATGCGGATGGTGCCGTAGATACCGTTGTTGACCACGACGGTTATGATCGGCAGCGCGTAGCGAACGGCAGTCGCGAATTCCTGTCCGTGCATGAGGAAGCAGCCGTCGCCGGCAAAGCAGATCACCTCACGGTCCGGATGCAGCCGCTTGGCGGCAACAGCGGCCGGCAAGCCGTATCCCATAGATCCGGATGTCGGCGCCGCCTGCGTGTTGAACCGGCGAAACCGATGGAAGCGGTGCACCCAGGTCGCATAGTTGCCCGCACCATTGGTAAAGATCGCATCCGGCGCGGCATTTCTTTCGAGCCAGTTCATGATCGGCCCCATGTGCACGGCCCCCGGCCCGGTTTCGGGCGGCGTCGACCAGCCGAGATAGGCCGCATGCATCGCCGCTGTCCGATCCTTCCACGGCAACGGCCGCTCCGGGGAAATGTCGCCAATGGCCCCGATAAAATCGGCCGGGCTCGCACAGATCGCGAGATCCGGTCGGTAGACGCGGCCGAGTTCCGACGGATCCGGATAGACGTGGACGAGCGTCTGCTTCGGATAGGGACTGTCGATCAGGGTGTAGCCGGAGGATGGCATCTCGGAGAAGCGTCCACCGAGGAGCACGACGAGATCCGCTTCCCTGATTTCCCTGCCAAGGGCCGGGTTGATGCCTATCCCGACATCGCCTGCATAGTTCGGGTGGAGGTGGTCGAACAGCATCTGCCGGCGGAAGGAGCAGGTAACGGGCAGGTCCCAGCGCTCGGCGAAGGCTCGCATTCCCTCAACGCTTTCCTCGTCCCATCGGGTACCACCGAGAATGACGACAGGCCGCTGTGCGCGCTCGAGCCGTTCACGGAAGGCGGCGATCTGCGACGGGCCGGGATGGCTTGCCACCGGCGTGAACGGCAGCGCCCTTGGCGCTTCTGCGCTCTGGGTGAGCACGTCCTCGGGCAGGGCGAGCACGACCGGCCCCGGCCGGCCCGACGTTGCGATCGCAAAGGCCCTGGTCACGAACTCGGGGATGCGTGCCGGATCGTCGATTTCCGCCACCCATTTTGCAACCTCGGTGAAAGCCCGGCGGTACTCGATTTCCTGAAAGGCTTCCCGTTCGCGGGCGTCGCGCTGCACCTGTCCGATGAACAGGATCAGGGGAATGGAATCCTGCCGCGCGATGTGGAGGCCGGCTGATGCATTGGTCGCACCCGGCCCGCGCGTCACCATGCAGATGCCGGGTTCGCCGGTGAGGCGCCCCCAGCAATCCGCCATCATCGCCGCCCCGCCTTCCTGGCGGCAGACGAGCACGTCGATATCCGTATCGTGCAGTGCGTCGAGAACCGCGAGATAGCTCTCCCCCGGCACGCAGGCGACGCGTCTCACTCCATTGGCCACCAGGGCCTCAACGATCAGCTGTCCTCCCGTCTTCATGCGGTCCTCTTCGTCTTTTCGAGTGTGTCAAGCTCGGCAAGCACATCCTCCGTGTGCTCGCCGAGACGCGGGCTCGGCCGCTCATAGGAAAGGGGTGTCGCGGAAAACACGATCGGAGAGCGCACACCAGGGATCAGGTTGCCGTCGCCATCCGGCAGATCGATACGCAGCCCCCTCGCCTTGACCTGCGGGTCGGCGAACATTTCCTCGATGGAGTTGATCGGCCCCGCCGGGACCGCATTGGCTTCGCAGGCCGAAAGCAGGTCCCTCTTTTTCCACTTCACGGTCTCGGAGCAGACGATGCGACGGACCTCGACGCGATTGGCAACCCGCGCCCGATTGGTGGCGTAGCGCTCGTCGTCCGCCACCTCCCCGATGCCGAGGATGCCGCAAAGGCGCCGGAACTGCCCGTCGTTTCCGACCGCGAGGATCAGATAGCCGTCAGCGGTCTCCACCACTTCGTAGGGCGAGATGTTCGGGTGGGCGTTGCCGAGCCGCGCAGGCGCCATTCCGGAGACGAGATAGTTCATGTTCTGGTTGGCGAGCACTGCCGACTGCACGTCGAGCAGCGCCATGTCGATGTGCTGCCCCTCGCCTGTCTTCATCGCATGGATGAGCGCAGCCTGGATGCCCGCGACCGCATAGATGCCCGTGAAGATGTCGGCGATCGCCACGCCCGCCTTCATCGGCTGCCCATCCGGCTCGCCGGTGATCGACATGAAACCGGACATGCCCTGGACGATATAGTCGTAGCCCGCAAGGGCAGCATAGGGCCCGGTCTGGCCGAAGCCCGTGATCGAGCAGTAGACGAGCTTTGGATTTTCCCTGCGGAGGCTCTCGTAGTCGAGCCCGTACTTCACGAGCCCGCCCACCTTGAAATTCTCGATGAGGACGTCGGCACTGCGCGCAAGCCGGCGCACCGTCTGTTGCCCCTCTTCCGTCTTCAGGTCGACTGCGATCGAGCGTTTCCCGCGGTTGGTGGAGTGGTAGTAGGCGGCGGAAAGGTTCTCGCCCTCCTTGCCCTCGACGAAGGGAGGTCCCCAGGCGCGGGTATCGTCGCCGCCTTCGGGATTTTCGACCTTCACCACGTCGGCACCCATGTCGGCCAGCATCTGTCCCGCCCAGGGACCGGCCAGCACGCGTGCCAGCTCGACCACCCTGATGCCCGAAAGCGGCAGATTCTTGCGTTCCATCACTCGCTCCCAACTCGCGCGGCGCTCACGTCTGTCTTGCCTGCCGCCGCCCGCTTTTCATTGACTAACAAAAAGCTGGAACGGGCGATAGCAGCGCCGCGGCATGAGATCATGACGGCTCCGACTGACCTGATGCCGATGGCGAGCGTACCGGTCTTTCAGATCGCCGGAGAGACGGGAGGGATGCTGGCCGTTTTGTTCAGCTTGCGCTCGCGCCAGATGATGTAGAGGCCCGAGCTGATGATGATGGCGATGCCGAGCCATTTCAGCGGATCCGGCAGGTCGCCGAACACCCACCAGCCCAGGATGGTGGCCGAAACGATTTCCAGATACTGGAGCGGCGCCAGCGTGGAAGCGGGCGCTGCACGGTAGGCATAGACACTGAGAACGCCGGAAATGGTGGCTGCGGCCCCCACGCCAAGAAGGAAGAACCCGTTCAGCCGGTCCGGCATCACCGGCGTCAGCGCGGCAAGGCCGGTGGGACCGCCCGCGGCCAGCAGCGCGCCGGTGAAGATCGCTCCCCACAGGCCGGCATGTGTTTGCATCGACCACGGATCCTCGCTCTGCGAGGCGAAGCGGGTGATCAGCAGGAAGATCGCAAACGCAAAGGCAGCAACCACGGGCAGCAGCGCCACCGGCCCAACCTCCTGCAGGCTCGGCTGGATCACCAGCAGTGCTCCCACGAAACCCACGACGCAGGCGGTGTAGCGTCGCCAGCCGATCGTCTCCTTGAGCACGATCGAACCGAGAATTGTCAGAATGATCGGCTCTACGAAGAAGATCGCGATGGCATCGGCCAGCTCCATGACCGCAAGAGCCATGGTGAAACTGACCATCACGACGGTCGCGAGCAGCCCGCGAAGTGCGTGCAGTCCCGTCTTCTTCCAGGTGAGATCCCATAAGGTGCCGCGCATGAGCACGATCGGCAGCAGGAACACGACCTGCACGACGAAGCGGAAGAGTGTGACTTCTACTGCCGGCACATGGGCGACAGAGAGTTTTGAAAAGATATCGATGATCGGCGAGATCAGCACCGATATCACCATCAGGGTGAGGCCGACGCCGATGTCATGGCGGAGCGTGGAAAGAGAGGATGGAGGCATTGCCGTCATTTCGATCAAGAGTTTTTCCGGCAGGCATCGACAACCTCTAGACACCAAAGGGAAAATGTCTCGATTGCATCCTCGCGGAGCGGCCGGAGTTCGTTGAGCGTCTCGTGCCTTGCCTGCGGATAGATGATGCTCGTCACCTTCTCAAGCCCCGATTTCTTCATCCGCGCGGCAAGCCAGGAGACGGCCTTTCCATAGTCCGTTGCCGGATCGGCGCTGCCACCCACAAGGTGGATGGGCAATCGGCGCGGTAGGCGCGCAAGCGCCTGTATCTGCCCACCAGCATAGACGAGCGTGAAGACATCGATCCACAGCGACACGCTGCAATCGAAGCCGCACAGCGGATCGGCTATGTAGCGGGAGACCTCGTCTTCGTCGCGGGACAGCCAGTCGAACTCTGTCCGGCGGTTCGCGACAGCCCTCCCCCACGCCCGGAACGTCAGGTCCGGCAGGATCCGGCTCGGGACATCAGATCCCTTGAGCATACGTTCAAGCCGCAGCAATGCTTGCCCGAGGCGCCCTGCTGCTCCGCCGTGGAAGTTCGCGTTCCACACGGCAAGACCTTCGATCTTTCCTGGAAAGGTCTCCGCGAAGTTCAGCGCGATAAGTCCTCCCATGGAATGACCGAGGAGGATCACAGGCAGGCCGGGGTGGCTTGCGCTCGCATGTTCGCGAAGCGCCAGCAGGTCCTCCAGGACGCAACGTGCCCCTTCCCGCCCGGCGAACCGGCCCTGGGGACCGTCGGGCGCTTGCGTCTCCCCATGACCGCGGTGGTCGTGCGCATAGACATGAAAACCTCGGTCCGACAGCCTCTCGGCGAAGGCCCCGTAGCGGCCGGCATGTTCCGCCATACCATGGCTCAGCAGCACAAGGCCTGTCGGGGCACCGGCCGCCGGTAAATGGCGGCAAGCGAGAACGGCGCCGGTCGGGCTTTGCAGCGAGAAAATCTGTTCGAACTTGGACATCGGATCACGAAACTGAAGAAAGCCCATCAAATTGATTTGGCTGGCAAAAGCAATGGACATGCAGGAGCCGCCGACTGCCACGGCATGGCGCGTCACTCAAACTTTGCGATTAGGGGTTGCAATGTTCATGTTTATGTCCTTTTATATTCCCTATCCGTTCCAATTGAGGTTCTGTCATGAAGACAAAGACCGCAATAGCAGTGTTGTTCGGCATCCAAACCGCATTTCTCCCTCTCCTGGCCGCTGCGGCAGAGGAGACACATCCCGCCGCGGGCGGCACCGACGGGACCCGGCAGGTCCTTTCGATCACCTGGCAACCGGGCTTCTGCGAGACCCGCCGCAATCGCCCGGAATGCGCGGACAACTCCGCCGGGACATCCGAGTCGACCGGTTTTTCCCTTCATGGGCTCTGGCAGTTGAAGAAGGGGTATTGCGGCATCGATGCCGAATTGAAGAAGCGCGACAGCTCCGGCAAATGGACGGAGCTTCCGCCGCTCACGCTTTCGCACGCGACGGCGAAACGCCTGGAGGTCGCGATGCCCGGAGTGAAGTCTGGGCTGGACCGTCACCAGTGGCTGCGCAACGGCACGTGCAGCGCGACGACGGCAGAGGCCTATTACCTCCGCTCCCTGGACCTCCTCGATGCGGTGAACGCCTCTCCCGTGCGCTCGCTGTTCGAGCGAAAGGCAGGCGGCGAGGTCACGGCCACCGAGATACGCACTGCATTCGACGAGGCATTCGGCAGCGGTGCCGGCGAACGTGTCCGCATAACATGTCGAAAAGCCGGCGAGCGCCTGCTCGTGATCGGACTAACCATCGGCCTCTCCTCGGCAGACGATACGGAGACAGACCTTGCAGGCCTCATCCATGGCGCCTCCTCCACGGAGCCGAAATGCGGATCCGGCCATGTCATGGCCGCCGGTCTGGATTGACACCGCACATGAGCGATTTGTTAGGCCCGCCGGTATACCATCGCGCGGGCTTGGGGAAATGAACAATGTCTGGCAACCCGGACGCTCCAGCCTGAAGCCTTGGACTATTCGATGTTCGCCGCCGGTCGCACCCGACGTGCCGAACGACCCGGGAGGTGTGTCTTGAGCGTGGCAATGGCAGCATCCGAGACGCCGGTCTGGCGGCGGGCCAGACCCTGGTTCGTCCTGTTAGCGATCGGTCTCTTCGTCACCTTCGCCGACATCTCTAACGGCGTGCTTACGCTCGGCGACGTGGACGATCACCTGCGCAATCTGCAGATCCGTCACCTGCTGGATACCGGCGCGTGGTACGACATGTCGCTGCCCTTCGTTCAGACCCCGGACGTCTATGTGTCTCCCTGGTCGCGGCTGGTGGATCTGCCCTACTTCGTCCTGACGCGGATATTCGGACTCTTCGCCGCGCCGGACCTTGCATTTCGCCTGTCGACCTTCGTGTGGTCGATTGCGATGACCGTCCTCTTCTCATGGCTCGCCGCTTCCGCGATGCGCCTCATCAACGGCACGGGCCGAAAGATCGAACTCCTGCCGGTCGCGGCGGCCGGATTCGCGATGACGCTTTCCTTCCTGGAATTCACGCCGGGGCGAACGGACCATCACAACGTCCAAATCCTGTGCATGGTCGGCATGATCGTTGGCCTCGCGGCAGGAGGCAGACGTGGCGCTGCGGTCTCCGGGATAGCCGCGGCGCTCTCCATCGTCACCGGGCTTGAATGCCTGCCCTTCATCGTCGCGGCCTATGCCGTCCTCGTCGTCGCGCATATGCTGGGCAAGGCCGGCAGCGGACAGTTCCTGAGAGTGTCGGCGATCTCGATGCTCGCCACAGCGCTGGTGTCGGCGCTCGCCTTCCTGGGGCCGGAGGGAAGTCTTTCGGTTCAGTGCGATGCGTTTTCCGCTCCCTACATCGCAGCCATCGCCGGATCGTCAGCGCTACTGATCGGCGCGTCATTGTTCGAACGCCACGTCCCGCATCCCGCGGGCAGGCTGGCGCTCTACTCCTTCGGCGGAGCGGCGGTTCTGGCAGTGCTCGCCTATGCCTTTCCGGCGTGCCTCGCGGGGCCCTACCAGATGATCGACCCGGTCTCGAAGACCCTTTGGCTCGATCGCCTCTGGCAGGAGCACGGCATCCTGATGCACGCCCGAGAGGGATTGCGATGGCCGAGCGTCGTCCTCGCAATGCATGCGCTCGTTCTCATTTACGTGTCGCCGACCGTCATTCGCGCTTTTCGCGAGGGGCGTGCGGGTGTCGCAGCCGCCTATGCCATGGCCACCCTCGCGCTCCTCTTGAGCCTCGTGCTGATGCGATACGTCCGCTTTCCCACCGCCTTTGTTCCGCTTTTCATTCCGACCCTGTTCGCATCGCTTCAGGTCCCATCGACTGCCGCCCGATCGATCGCCAGGAGCAGGGCCGGAACTGTCCTGCTGATCGCGCCCGCCACGGCGGCCATCGTCGCGGTCGCCGCTCTCTTTCTGACCGTTCCCGTCGCACCAAGACCCTACGATGCGATTGACTATCTCGCCCGCGACGAATGTGTCGGTGAGGACATGTCCGCCCTTGCATCGATTCCGCCCGGGCGGATCATGACCCCGACGGGCCTTGGCCTGCCGGTCGCAGAGAACCGCATCCCGGGGATCAGCGTCGGCGCCATTCCCTTCCATCGCGCGTCGCCCGGAATCCGCAGGAGCATGCTTGCCTTCACCACTTCGGATCCTGCGGTGCGGCGCGACGTGCTCGCTCCCTTCGACTACCTCGCCGTATGCCGCCCGAGTCGACGTTTCGACGAGGCTTCCGCTCCGCTCTATGTCGGCCTCGCCAGAGATGGACGCTGGCCTGGGCTCGTTCCTGTGCCGAACCCCGTTCAGAGCAGATTTCAGCTCTACCGGATCGATCATTCGGCGCTCCAGTGACGGATCGCCGACGCGATGTGATCCGGCCGAGGGGAATCGGCTGCGGGCGGCAGGTCCCGATCCTCGTCGCCCGAAGCCGTTGGAGGCCTCCCCGCACCGGGCATGCGAAAATGCCACCTTCAGCCAGCATCCGATACCGCCGACACGCGACATGGCCACAACTCTCGTCCGCCAACATCACGACGCCTGCCCTGCCGCCGCATTGAACATTGCCGCCCGCGGAATATTCGCCTAAATAGCGGCAACCCCAGTTTCCCCCCGCGCGGAGCAACGCATTCATGGCACGTCAGTTCATTTATCACATGGCCGGGCTCAACAAGGCCTACGGCAACAAGAAAGTCCTCGAGAACATCCACCTCTCGTTCTATCCCGACGCCAAGATCGGTATCCTCGGCCCGAACGGCGCCGGTAAGTCGACGGTGCTGCGCATCATGGCAGGCCTCGACAAGGAATTCACGGGCGAGGCCTGGGTGGCCGAAGGCGCAACGGTCGGCTACCTGCCGCAGGAGCCGCAACTCGATGCGTCGAAGACGGTCCTCGAGAACGTCATGGAGGGGGTAGCCAAGAAGAAGGCCATCCTCGACCGCTACAACGAACTGATGATGAACTATTCCGACGAGACCGCCGACGAAGGCGCAAAGCTCCAGGACATCATCGACAGCCAGAACCTCTGGGACCTCGAAAGCCAGGTGGAAATGGCGATGGACGCGCTTCGCTGCCCGCCCGGCGATTCCGGTGTCGAACAGCTTTCGGGTGGTGAGAAGCGCCGCGTGGCGCTCTGCAAGCTGCTCCTGTCGCAGCCCGACCTGCTGCTGCTCGACGAACCAACCAACCACCTCGACGCCGAGACGATCGCCTGGCTCGAAAAGCATCTGCGCGAGTATCCCGGCGCCGTGCTGATGATTACCCACGATCGCTACTTCCTCGACAACGTCACCGGCTGGATTCTCGAGCTCGACCGCGGTCGCGGCATCCCCTACGAGGGCAACTACTCCGCATATCTGCAGGCCAAGGCGAAGCGCATGGCCCAGGAAGGTCGCGAGGAAGCAAGCCGACAGAAGGCGCTTTCGCGCGAACAGGAGTGGATCGCTTCCAGCCCGAAGGCCCGCCAGGCAAAGTCCAAGGCCCGTATCCGCGCTTATGACGAGCTGGTGAAGGCAGCAGCCGACCGTCGCCCGGGCGATGCCCAGATCGTCATCCCGGTTGGCGAGCGCCTCGGACAGGTGGTCATCGAGGCAGAGAACCTCACCAAGGGCTATGGCGACACGGTTCTCATCGAGAACCTCACTTTCAAGCTGCCGCCCGGCGGCATCGTCGGCGTCATCGGTCCGAACGGCGCGGGTAAGACGACGCTCTTCCGCATGATCACCGGGCAGGAGAAGCCGGACAGCGGCGAAATCCGTGTCGGCGAGACGGTCGATCTCGGCTACGTCGACCAGAGCCGCGACGCGCTCGATGGCAACAAGACCGTCTGGGAGGAGATTTCCGGCGGCAACGACATCATCAAGCTCGGCAAGCACGAAGTGAACTCGCGCGCATACTGCGGCGCCTTCAATTTCAAGGGCGGCGACCAGCAGCAGAAGGTCGGCACGCTCTCGGGCGGCCAGCGCAACCGCGTCCACCTCGCCAAGATGCTGAAGGCCGGCGGCAACGTGATCCTGCTCGACGAACCGACCAACGACCTCGACACGGAGACGCTCGCCGCTCTGGAAGACGCGTTGGAAAACTTCGCCGGTTGCGCGGTCATCATCAGCCACGACCGCATGTTCCTGGACCGGCTCGCCACCCATATTCTCGCCTTCGAAGGCGATAGCCATGTCGAGTGGTTCGAAGGAAACTTCGAGGACTACGAGCAGGACAAGATCCGCCGCCTCGGCGCCGACTCGGTCAATCCGAAGCGTGTGACCTACAAGCGCCTGACGCGCTAACCCGCGACAGAAGCTTCCGCGGCCGCAACACGCAGGCCGCGGAAGTGAAAGCTATAGCTCCCACCGTGGACGCGAGTACGCACGCAAATTCTTCTCATCCATAGACAGAAGAAAGCCTGCGAACAGACGGTTATTATTCAATCTTCCGCAGTCACGAAACTAGATCAGCCGAACATGCTGGGCATTCCCCGTGCCGGGCACAGTCGAGCATCGCGGGCGATTAACCCATTGCCGCGGAATCGAAACGGCGGATGAATGCATCCGCCGTCTCTCACCAATTCAATTGATTGCTGACCTTTTCCGGCCGGATCAAGCCGCCCGGCGGTAGCCCGTTCCCGGTGCAGCCGAGGCTGCACCGCTGGTGCGGAATGCGCTGAGCTGGGTCGCGATCGAGGCGGCTTCCTGCGTCAGCGCCTGGCTTGCAGCATTGGCCTGCTCCACCATTGCCGCGTTCTGCTGGGTAATCTGGTCCATCGCGTTGACAGCCGTGTTGACGGCCTGGAGGCCTGTCGCCTGCTCTGCCGTGCTGGCGCGAATGGCGCTGAAAACGGAACTGACCTCTACGACCTGCGTCACGATGAGACGGAGCGAGTCCGCCACCTCGTTCACCGAGCGCACGCCGTCCTCGACCTGGCCATGCGACTTGGCGATGAGGTTCTGGATGTCCTTCGCCGCATCGGCGCAACGCTGGGCAAGCGCCCGGACTTCGGATGCGACGACGGCAAATCCGCGCCCGGCCTCGCCGGCACGCGCCGCCTCGATGCCGGCATTGAGCGCGAGCAGATTGGTCTGGAACGCAATTTCGTCGATGACGTCGATGATGTTCGCGATGCTTGCGGAGGACTGTTGTATCTCCTGCATTGCCGACATTGCCTCGGAGACGACTTCGCCGCTGCGTTCGGCGTTTTCGCGGGCGGCCGTGACGAGGGCGTCAGCCTCCTTGGCGCTCTGCGCCGTCTGGCGCACGGTCGTCGTCACTTCCTCAACGGCCGCTGCCGTCTCTTCGAGATTTGCCGCCTGGCGTTCGGTGCGTTTGGCGAGATTATCCGAAGCAGAAGCGATTTCCTGGGCACTGAGGTGGATCGCCCCGGCACCGGTGCTGATGCTGCCGATCGTCTGCGACAGTGCGGCGACGGCGTGGTTGAAGTTGTCCCGCAGCGTCAGATAGGCGTCAGGCAGATCGCCCTCGATCTGCGCCGTCAGGTCACCGGCGGCGATGCGTTGCAGGGCCGCACCGAAGCTGTCGCTCACGCGCTTGCGTTCTTCGGCGATGACTTCCGCCTGAACGGCCTGCTGCTTTGTCGCGTCGGACGCGTTCATGTAGACCGAGATGGACAGGTCCATATCGAGGAAGACCGCCTTGATGAGCGCGTTCAACTTGCTGGCCGCCATCTCCGCGGTCACTTCCTTCTTGGCGAACAGGCCGCCCTTCGGCCACATTTCCGCCAATGCCTTCGTCAAGAAGTGTTCGATGATCAGCGCATAGCCGCCGATGTACCAGCGCGGCTCAAGGCCGATCCGTTCGTGGATCCGGCCGATCGACAGGATCTTCGCAACATAGTCCGCGCTGAAGTTGCCCGCGGAAATATTCGCCCAGTGGCCGAGCTGCGCATTTTTCGCCCGCGCCATGTGATCGTTCGAGGAAAAAAGGTGACTGACCTCCGGCGTTGCCCGGACGATTCCGTAGAAGGTGTCGAGGGCGGCCGGCAGTTCGCGCTCGATGAAAGGTTTGAGGGAACGAAGTTCGCCGCGGGCGGCGGCATCGAGACCGATGTATTCCAGCCGGCGGTTGATATCCTGATCGGGGGCGGAAGGCGTGGTCACAGCATTCATCGGCGTTCCAGACACAAAAATGGGAATCGCACTTCAGGAAGTGAAGCGTTCGTTCGTGGGCATGGCCTTTACGGGAGTGTCCTCCCATCCAATGCCGGTCATCGGCTCGGGTCGACGCTTCATCCGCATCGACTGCTCGGCTCTATGATCGACAGGTAATACAGCTAGGGTAAACCGCGAGTTAAGACGCAACTCCAGTTTGCGGCGTGCCGGTCGGCGATCGCGGCGGACTGACGGTCAAGGCGCATGCCCCGGCCGTCCGCATTCAGGGGGTCAGGCTGCCCGCGAAATGGATCGGAAGACCGCGCGCGCGGCGGTCAGTCGCGCGTTGCGACAGGGCACCATGCTCAGGATTTCCGAGGCGAAGCTCTGGGCGTTTTCGCGCGCTTTTTCAAGGTTCGAGACCTTCGTGGGGTCCATGGTGTAGAGCGTGCCGCCGCTTTCGAAGATGTCGCGGAAAGCCACCCGCTCCACGATCGAGGTATCGAGCACGGCTACGCCTCTTTCCGCAAGTACCGCCTTGATCGCGGTCATCGCACGGGTGGTCACCAGGCTGTTCATCCGCGTCAGCACAACCGAATGGTTGACCCGTACACCGGCCTTGTCGGCGAGCTGGCGCAGAAGTTCGAGAATGAGCGCCCCACCCTTGGCATCCATGGCGCAGCCCTGGATGGGGATCAGCACATGGTCAGAAAGACCGATGGCAGTGGCGACGAGCGCGTCGCGCACGCCGGCGAGATCGATGATGTAGTAGTCTGTCGTGTCGCGGTTTTCGCGGATATGCGACTGGAGCGAGCCAACCGACACTTCCGAGATGACCTGGATATTGCGCTGCGCGCCGGAGACTTCGTGCCAGCTGGTGATCCAGCGCTGTGGATCGGCGTCGAGAATGGTGACGCGATACCCCTGCGCCGCCAGTTCCGTGGCGAGAATGAGGGCCGCGGTGGTCTTGCCTGCGCCGCCCTTTGCGTTGGCAAATGTGATAACCGGCATGTCTTCCTCTTTTCATGTCGAGCGAGCGTGGTCATCGCTCCCAAAGGGCAACCTGGGAAATGGCGCCCGGTTAACCAAACTTTACAGAAGATGGTTAACGAAAAGGAAACATCGCACTGGCGAAGATTAATGAGGCCCAACCCTCATTTTGCCCAAGCCGGCAAGAAAAGGCCCGGAAAACAGAGGTTTCCGAGCCTTCCGGGAGTATTAACAGGCGATGATCAGATGCATTCCGCAAAGAGCTTTTTTGCCGCCTCGAGCGTAAGCTCCACGGGATTTCCGCCCGCCGTCGGATCGACGATCGCCATCTCCGACATCTCGTCTATCCTGTCGGTGCCGACGCCGAGAGCGGAGAGCTTGTCAGGCACGCCAAGCTCCTCTCGCAGCTTCAGGACATACTCGTAAAAGCCATCGAACCCGCCGATGATTCCGAGATAGGAGGCAGCCCGGCCGATCCTTTCCTCGATCGCCGGACGGTTGAAGCGGAGGATCGGCGGCATCACCACGGCGTTGGTCATGCCGTGGTGCGTGTTGTAGAGCGCCCCGATGGGATGCGACAGGGAATGGATGGCGCCGAGCCCCTTCTGGAATGCCACCGCGCCCATGGCCGCGGCAGACATCATGTTGGCGCGCGCCTCGATGTCGGTCCCGTCCCTGTAGGCCCGCGGCAGGAATTCCTTGACGAGGCGCATGCCCTCGAGAGCAATCCCCTGCGACATCGGGTGGTAGAACGGCGAGCAATAGGCCTCCAGGCAATGGGCGAAAGCGTCCATACCGGTACCCGCCGTGATCACCTTCGGCATGCCGACGGTCAGTTCCGGATCGCAGATCGTCACCGAAGGCAGGAATTTCGGATGAAAGATCACCTTCTTCGTATGCGTCTGCGAATTGGTGATGACGCTCGCGCGGCCGACCTCCGAGCCGGTACCGGCCGTGGTCGGCACCGCAACGATGGGAGCGATCCCATCGGAATTGGCACGCGTCCACCAGTCGCCGATATCCTCGAAATCCCATACGGGCCGCGTCTGCCCTGCCATGAAGGCCACGGCCTTGCCGAGATCGAGTCCCGAGCCGCCTCCGAAGGCGACCACGCCGTCATGACCGCCGGCCTTGAATGCTGCCACGCCGGCGTCAAGGTTTCTGTCGTTCGGGTTCGGGTCGACGTCGGCGAAGATCGCCCTGCCGAGACCGGCCGCATCGAGAATGTCGAGCGCGTTCTGCGTAATCGCCATGGGCGCGAGGCCTCGGTCGGTGACCAGAAGCGGCTTCCTGATGCCGACCGCCTTGCAGTGATCGGCCAGTTCCTTGATACGCCCTGCCCCGAACTTGATGGCGGTCGGGTAGCTCCAGTTGGCAGTGATGGTCATGCGAGTGCTTTCCTGAGATGGTAGGACTTCGGACGTGTGAGGTTGTGGAATCCGATGACGGAGAGCGATCCGCCGCGACCGGTTTCCTTGACGCCGGTCCAGCAGAGCGCCGGGTCGAGATAGTCGGCGCGGTTCATGAACACCGTGCCGGTTTCGAGATCGCGGCCGAGCCGGGCCGCACGCTCGGCGTCCTTCGTCCACAGCGACACCGTCAGCCCGTACTGGCAGTCGTTCATCAACGCCAGTGCTTGCGTATCGTCCTTGACCTTCATGATGCCGACGGCCGGGCCGAAGGTTTCCTCGCGCATGAACGCCATCGAGTGGTCGACGTCGACCAGCACCTGCGGCGCGAGGTAGGCGCCGCCGTCGTCCTGCGGGAACAGCTTCGGATCGACCAGTGCCTTCGCGCCCCTGGCCACCGCATCGGCGATCTGCTCGCGCACGCTTGCCGCAAACCGCCGGCTGGCCATCGGCCCCAGCGTCGTTTCCGGATCGAGCGGGTTGCCGAGCCGGTAGTTCGAGACCCAGGCGACCGACTTCTCCACGAAGGCGTCGTAGAGCGATTCATGGACATAGATCCGCTCGATGCCGCAGCAGCACTGGCCGGAATTGTAGGTGGCCCCGTCCATCAGCGTGTCGACGGCCGCATCGAGGTCGGCATCCTCCATCACATAGCCCGGATCCTTGCCGCCGAGCTCGAGGCCGAGCGGCGTGAACGTCCCGGCCGCCGCCCGTTCGATCGACCGTCCTCCTTCCACCGATCCGGTGAAGTTGACAAAGTCGAAGCTCTTCGCCGCAATCAGCGCCGCGGTCGTCTCGTGGTCGAGGAAGACGTTCTGGAACACCTCCTCCGGCACCCCGGCCTCGACGAAGGCCCGGACCATCCGCTCGCCGACCAGGATCGTCTGGCTGGCATGCTTGATGATCACCGTGTTGCCGGCCATCAGCGCCGGCGCCACCGTGTTGATCGCCGTCATGTAGGGATAGTTCCACGGCGCGATGACGAACACCACGCCATGCGGCTCGCGCTCGATGCGCCGCTCGAAGCGGTCGCTCTCCTCGATGACGATCGGCTTCAGCGAGTCCGCCGCAATCGCCGCGACATAGTTCGACCGCTCGTTGAAGCCCTTGAACTCGCCACCGTAGCGCACCGGCCGGCCCATCTGCCAGGCGAGCTCCGGAACGACCTCGTCCACCATCTCGTTGAGCCGCGCCACCCCCTTCAGCACCAGCTGCACGCGCTCCTCCAAAGGCCGCTTCGCCCACCCCTTCTGCGCCTGGCGCGCACGCGCGACAACACCCTTCGCCGCTTCAAGAGGCAGGGCCTGACGCTCGGCGTAAACCGAGCCGTCAACGGGGGATATGCATTTGATCATGGTCATGATCGTCTTCCTATCAGTTGCATCAAAATTCCAGTATCGCGACGGACGGTGCCCCCATCCACTGGCCAGGATCCGACGGACACGCGCAGGAGAGCGGACGCCCATCGCACCTTTTCCCGGCATCAATGATCTCGCATCGGCGCAACGGTTCCCAGGCCTCGCGGAGCCGAACCGGCGCACGAGGCCGAGGCGTCGGCAGTTTCATGCCCTCTCGAAACCGCGCGCCACCTCCCAGTCCGTTACACGGCGATCATACTCCTCCTGCTCCCACGCGGCAGCGCGCGTGTAGTGGTCGATGACGTCCTCGCCGAATGCTTCCCTGAGCATCTTCGAGCCCGTCATGAAGCCGGCGGCGTCCCGGAGCGTCTTGGGAATTTCACGCACGCCCTTTCCGCCATAGGCGTCGCCCACGAAGGGCGCTTCGAGTTCGAGCTTCTGCTCGATGCCGGAAATGCCGGCAGCGATCAGCGCTGCCATCGCGAGATAGGGATTGAGATCGGAGCCACCAACGCGGCATTCGATGCGGATCGCCTTGGTGTCTTCCCCGCAGAGGCGGTAGCCGGCCGTGCGGTTGTCCTTGCTCCAGATTGCCTTCGTGGGAGCGAACGTGCCCGCCATGAACCGCTTGTAGGAGTTGATGTAGGGCGCCAGGAAGTAGGTGATCTCGCTTGCATGAGTGAGCAAACCGGCAACATAGCTGCGCATCATGTCCGACATGCCATACTTGGCTTCGCTGTCATGGAACATCGGTGTCTTGCCGTCCGCGCTCCATAGCGACTGATGGATGTGGGACGACGAGCCGGCGGCGGCATAGTTCCACTTTGCAAGAAACGTGATCGCCTTGCCGCGCGACCAGGCGATCTCCTTGCAGCCGTTCTTGATGATGGCATGGCGGTCGGCCATGGTGAGCGCGTCGGCATAGCGGACGTTGATCTCCTCCTGCCCGGCAGAGGCCTCGCCCTTGGAATTCTCGACCGGTATTCCCGCGCCCTGGAGGCCGTTGCGGATCGCCCGCATCACGTCCTCTTCCTTGGTCGTCTGGAAGATGTGGTAGTCTTCGTTGTAGCCGCTGGCGAGGCGGAGGTCCTTGTAGCCGGTCTCACGCGCGTCGTCATAGCTCTGGTCGAAGAGGAAGAACTCGAGTTCGCTCGCCATGTACGCCTTCAGGCCCATGGCCTCCAGCCGCTTCACCTGTTTTTTCAGGATGGCGCGCGGCGAGTGTGGCACCTCCTCGTGGGTGTGATGGTCGAGGACGTCGCAGAGCACGAGCGCCGTGCCCTCGAGCCACGGAATGCGGCGCAGCGTCGAGAGATCCGGCTTCATCGTATAGTCGCCGTAACCTGCCTCCCAGCTCGTCGACTTGTAGCCGGAGACGGTTTCCATCTCCATGTCGGTCGCCAGCAGATAGTTGCAGCTATGGGTCTCGTGGTAGGCGGATTCGACGAAATATTCGGCATGGAACCGCTTGCCCATCAGCCGGCCCTGCATGTCGACCTGGCAGGCGAGCACGGTATCGATGCGCCCTTCGGCAACATCCTTCTTCAGATCGTCGAACGAATAGCTTGCGCTCATGGTTTTTGTCCTGTGATTGGAGGGGCAGGCTATCTGTGTGCCGCCAAAGGAAAGAAGCGGAGGCCGGACGAGGCCTCCGCCCTGGATCGCCGGCTCAGGTTTCCCCGACCGCCCTTTCGGCGGCTGCAATCTCTGCCTGGCGGCGCGCGACTTCATCGCCGATCGGCGGACCGCGGAAGCGGCGCTTCTCGAAGCCGAACCAGATGATACCGGTCAGGACCAGGAAGCCGACGGTGATGTAGAGCGCCCAGTCGTTCGGCGGCTGGATGCCGAGAACGAAGATCAGGATCATCGCGATGATGGAAAGCACCGCAAAGAGCTTGAACACGCCCTGGCCGAGGTCAAACGGTCCCATCTTGTCCCACTTCGAGGTACCCCAGGCGAAAAGGCCGAGCGTGATCGGAATCGCGAAGGAGAAGAAGAGGAAGATGACGGTGCAGGACACGACGATCGTGTACACCGGCGTCTCGCCGATGGAGACCAGCGACGAACCCCAGACGAACAGGACCGAGAGGATCGAACCCGTCCAGATCGCGGCAACCGGCGTGCGGTAGGCGGGGCTGACCTTCGAGAGCGCCTTGGAAGCCGGCAGTCCGCCGTCGCGCGAGAACGCGAAGATCATGCGCGACACCGAGGTAACGGTCGCAAGGCCGCACAGCCACTGGCTGATGAAGATCGCGAGATAGAGCAGGTCCTTGATCGCGGGATTGACCTGCGCATCCATGGCCCAGAAGAACACGTTCCAGCCCTGGCCTGCTGCTTCGTCCATGTTCGGGATCATCAGCACGAAAGAGCACAGCATGATGTAGCCGAACAGTGCCGACCACAGCACCGACGAAATCATCGCGCGCGGAACCGAATGGGCCGCCTTGAGGGTTTCCTCGGAGGTGTGCGCCGAGGCGTCGTACCCGGTGATCGTGTAGATCGGCAGCAAGAGACCGAGCAGGAAGACCCACGTTCCCGAGGTTTCAGGCCACACGCCGCCGCCCGCATCACCGGAATAGTTCGAGAAAGTGAACAGGCGGCCGATCTCGAAGCTGTCTGCCGCGAGAAGGCAGACGATCGCCAGAAGTATGGAGGTTACGAAGATCAGGTAGCCGGAAAAGTCAGTGAGCTTGGCGGTGAGACCGATGCCCATGTGGTTCACCAGCGCCTGGAGGCCGGTGATGATCGAGAGGAAGACGATCCGGGTGAGCGTCGTATCCTCGAGGCCGAAATAGGTCGCGCCAAAGGAACCCATGAAGAAATAGTAGGTGCCGACGTTGATTGCGCCGAGAACCGTGACAAGGCCGAGAAGGTTGAACCAGGCCGTCAGCCATCCGGTAAACCGGTTGCCGAGGATCGAGCCCCAGTGGTAGAGGCCGCCCGCCGTTGGATAGGCCGAGCTGATCTGCGCCATTGCGACCGCGAAGACGAGAGAGATGAAGCATCCGACCGGCCAGCCGATCCCGATCGCCGCCCCCCCGGCGCCGGCGGTGGCCTGTGCCAGCGAGTTGATGCCGCCGGAAAGGATGCAGATGATCGAGAAGGAGACCGCGAAGTTCGAGAACTGGCTCATTCGCCGCTCGAGCTCTTGGGCATACCCCATCGAATGCAGGACCTGCATGTCCTGCTTTTTGTCTGTATCTGTGTAGTCTGACATGTTTTTCCCCTGTTCTGACCTGTCTTCCAGCGGAATTGCCGGAAGTGACGTAAGCCAGCGCACGTGCAACCACGAGCGCCTCTCCGCGGACATGCCGCTCCCCGGGTCTTTTTATTTTTGCGACGATGCCGGCACGCTTTCGACAAGCAGGCCCGTCAGATAGTCGGCCATGACCCCTTGGCCGACGTCATCCCTTATGAGATCGTTTCTTATTTCAATCATGACATTGAGCAGGCCATTTGCCAGCCCATGTTCCTTCAACGTATGCGTGACGCCGTCTTCCGGACCATACGGTTCGTTGCGGCGAACATTGTAGAGCTCGTCCCCTGCCGCCGCCTCAAGCATCAGATCCGCCAGCCTGCGGTCCTCGTCGTGCAGGATGCCGATCTCCACGGCACGCGCCTTTCCGAAATAGACCGGCGTGAAGCTGTGGATGGTAACGACGATGGGCGCCCTTCCCGCGGCAATCCGTTCTCGAACCAAGTCCGCCAGTCGATCGCGAAAGGGAAAGTAGAGCGAGCGAGCGCGCTCTTGCCTGTCCGTTTCGCTCAGTCCGGCATTTCCGGGGATCTCGTAGACCTCGCTTGTCTCCGGCATGGCGCCGGGCGAGTCCGGCGGCCGGTTGCAATCGTACACGAGTCGCGAAAAACGTTGGTAGACAAGAGTGGCAGAAAGGCTCCTCGACATGCTGCGGGCGACCGCAAGCGCACCCGGATCCCAGGCGACATGGCTTTCGAGCGCCTCGGGAGAGAGCCCGAGCGTTCCAAGTTTGGCAGGCATCTGACGCGAGGCGTGTTCGCATACCAGGATGAACCGGCTGCTCGCCTCGGCATTCTCGACGGCGACGGGATCGCCCTCCTGCGTGCTCAGAATTCCCATGCCTGCGGCACCCCCCACGCTGCTAGCCAGAATTGCTGAAGAGAATTCTTCACCATTTTTCGTCTGTCAACAGATCATGAAAGTTTCTCTTCAAAAAATGATTTGACTCGAATTGTGACAGCGATGTTTAATTTCAGAAAATGCCGGCAAAGACCGGCAGCAGGGGAAGAATTTGACATCGACCACGACGTCCATGACGGTGTCCGACGTGATAAGTGCCCATTTCGATGCGCTTACGCGTGCCGAAAAGCAGTTGGCAGAATCACTTCTGGACAACTACCCGGTTTCGGGCCTCGGCAGCATCACGACTGTCGCCGAGAATGCGGGCGTGTCGACTCCGACCGTGGCCCGCATGGTGCAGAAGCTTGGCTTCCGCGGGTTCCCCGAATTCCAGGCGCGCCTGCACCACGAGTTGGAAGAGACCCTTTCGAATCCGATCGTCAAGCACGACCGCTGGGCGGCGAACGTGCCGGGGACGCACGTTCTCAATCGTTTCGCCGACGCCATCATGAACAACATGCGCCAGACGCTTTCTCACATAGAGACCGTGGATTTCGACGGCGCGGCTACCCTGATCGCCAACCGCAAGCGCAATGTCTACATCGTGGGCGGGCGCATCACCAAGGCGCTGGCCGACTACCTCTTCACGCACCTGCAGGTAATCCGCCCGGGCGTGACCCAGATCGCGTCCAATCCAAGCTCCTGGCCGCACTACGTGCTGAACATGAAGGCCGGCGACGTCCTGGTGATCTTCGACATTCGCCGCTACGAACAGGAGATGGAGACCTTGGCGCGGATCGCCCGGGAGCGCCAGGTGGAGATCGTGCTCTTCACCGATCAGTGGGCCTCGCCGGTCGCCAAGACAGCCTCGCATGTCTTCCGCGTCCACATCGAGGCGCCCTCGGCCTGGGATTCCTCCGTCGTCACCCTGTTCATCGTCGAGGCGCTCATCGAGGCCGTCCAGAGTTCCGCCTGGGACGAGACACGCGAGCGGATGAAAATCTTGGAAGGCCTGTTCGAGGCGAGCAAACTGTTTCACAAGCCGCGGGAGCCACATTCGGCACCGGAAAGCATTTCGTTAAAAAAACCTGTTTAAAAACTGTCACATAAGCTTCATCTAGCCCCAGTATCAGCTTCACCGAAGCTGACTGACACAAAAAGGAGAACACCCGCGATGTCACATGCCGAAAGACTTATTTCGCTTTCCACGGCCATCCTGATGGCGACGACGGCGATCGCTGCAGCGGAGCCTAGCGCCGAGCTGATCGCAGCTGCCAAGAAGGAAGGCAAGCTGACCACGATTGCCCTGCCCGCAACCTGGTGCGGCTATGGTGACATCATTGCCGGCTTCAAGGCCAAGTATCCGGAAATCACCGTCAACGAACTGAACCCGGATGCCGGTTCGGGCGACGAGATCGAAGCGATCAAGGCCAACAAGGGCAACACCGGCGACCAGGCTCCCGACGTAATCGACGTCGGCCTGTCCTTCGGTCCCTCCTCCAAGGCCGAAGGCCTGATCCAGCCCTACAAGGTCTCGACCTGGGACTCGATCCCCGACAGCGCCAAGGATGCCGAAGGCTACTGGTACGGTGACTACTACGGCGTGCTGTCCTTTGTCGTGAACACCGACATCGTCAAGGAAGTCCCGAAGGACTGGGCCGACCTGACCAAGGCTGACTACGCCAACGCCGTTGCGCTTGCAGGCGATCCGCGCACCTCGAACCAGGCCGTTCAGGCCGCCTACGCTGCCGGCCTCGCAAAGGGTGAAACCGATGCGGCCAAGGCAGGTGAAGCAGGCCTCGCGCACTTCGCCGAAATCAACAAGGCCGGCAACTTCGTTCCGGTCATCGGCAAGTCCGCTTCGCTCGCCCAGGGTTCGACCCCGATCGTGATCGCATGGGACTACAACGGTCTCGCATGGCGCGACACGCTTGCGGGCAACCCGCCGCTCGAAGTGGTCGTTCCGGCCACCGGCGTCGTCGCTGGCGTCTACGTCCAGGCGATTTCGGCCTACGCACCGCATCCGAATGCCGCAAAGCTGTGGATGGAGTACCTCTACTCCGACGAGGGCCAGCTCGGCTATCTGAAGGGCTATTGCCATCCGATCCGCTTCAACGATCTCGCCAAGAACGGCAAGATCCCGCAGGATATGCTCGCCAAGCTGCCGCCGGCAGAAGCCTATGAAAAGGCCGTCTTCCCGACGCTCGAAGAGCAGGCCGCCGGCAAGGAAGTCATCACCGGCAAGTGGGACAGCGTCGTCGGCGCCAACGTCCAGTAATCCGTCCGGACGCATTGCCCTCCCGCTTCACGGCGGGAGGGCATTTCATTCTTTTCGGCGGGCCGATCGCATGGGTTGCGCCTGTCTGATTTCCGCTTAAGCTCACATTTTTCAAATTCCTCTTTGCCGGACGATCCCAGTCTCATGAGCACTTCCGCCTTGATAGACCGCCGCACCGTGATCGATTGGCTCGGCATAGCGCCGTTCATGATCTTTGCGTTCCTGTTCCTGATCCTGCCGACGCTCTATTTGGTGACCGGTGCGTTCTTTACGCCCGAGGGGCAGTTCACCTTCAAGAACATCACGGACCTCTTCGAACCCAGTATCCTCAGTGCCTACTGGATCAGCATCAAGGTATCGTTCGCCTCCTCCCTTGGCGGCGCCGTGATCGGCTTTTTCCTTGCCTGGGCCATCGTGCTCGGCGGATTGCCGCGCTTCGTGCGCTCTGGCCTGCTTACCTTTTCCGGTGTGGCCTCGAACTTCGCGGGCGTGCCGCTGGCCTTCGCCTTCATCGCGACGCTCGGGCGGACCGGCCTCGTGACGATCCTGCTGCGCGACATGTTCGGCTTCAATCTCTATTCCACGGGCTTCAATCTGCTGTCCTTCTTCGGACTGACGATCACCTACATGTTCTTCCAGATCCCGCTGATGGTGCTGATCCTCACCCCGGCGCTCGACGGAATGAAGCGCGAGTGGCGGGAGGCCTCCGAAATCCTCGGCGCCTCCACCTGGCAATACTGGCGGATGATTGCGCTGCCGATCCTCTGGCCGAGCCTGCTCGGCACGACATTGCTGCTCTTCGCCAACGCCTTCGGCGCAATCGCGACCGCCTACGCCTTGACCGGTTCCTCGCTCAACATCGTGCCCATTCTTCTCTATGCGCAGATCCGCGGCGACGTCCTGCACAACCCTAACCTCGGCTACGCGCTGGCGCTCGGCATGATTGTCATCACCGGCCTTTCCAACGTCCTCTACATCTGGCTGCGTTCGCGCGCCGAACGGTGGCAGAAATGAGAGCAACCCGCTTCCTCGCCTGGCTCGCCATTGCCATCGGCGTCATCTACTTCGTCGTTCCCCTGATCGGCACCTTCGAGTTCTCGTTGCGCATGCGCCGCGGCGAGTATTCCTTCGACGCCTATCAGTCGGTCTTCTCGGACATGCAGTTCCGCGCGACCTTTGGCTTCTCCATGCTGATGGCGCTGTTCACGATCATCTTCGGGATGCTGCTCGTCGTACCCACGGCCTACTGGGTTCGCCTGCGCCTCCCGCGGATGCGTCCTGTCGTCGAATTCATCACGCTGCTGCCGCTCGTCATTCCGGCGATCGTCATCGTGTTCGGCTACCTCCGGCTCTACAACTCCTCTTCCTTCCTGCCGCTGACAAATTCGACCTCCGGCACGAACCTGCTGCTGGTGCTCTCCTACGTGACGCTGTCCCTGCCCTACATGTACCGTGCGGTGGATACCGCCATGCGCATGATCGACGTCGCTACGCTGACCGAGGCAGCCGAGAGTCTCGGCGCGAAATGGCCAACGATCATGTTCCGCTGCATTTTTCCGAACGTCATGAGCGGCGTGCTCTCCGGCGCCTTCATCACATTCGCCATCGTCATGGGCGAGTTCACCATGGCATCGCTTCTGAACCGTCCGGCCTTCGGCCCCTATCTGCAGCTCGTCGGAGCGAACAAGGCCTATGAGCCGTCCGCGCTGGCGATCATCGCGTTTGCGATAACATGGCTCAGCATGGGCCTGCTGCAGCTCGTTTCCCGTTTCCAGAAAACCGCGCCCGCCAAGGCCTGAGGACTTTTCCCTTATGACTTTTCTAACCCTGAGCAATATCCAGAAATCCTTCGGCCCCGTGCAGGTGGTGCGCGACTTCAACATGGGGATCGAGAAGGGAGAGTTCGTCTCGTTCCTCGGCCCGTCCGGCTGCGGCAAGACCACGGTGCTGCGCATGATCGCCGGCTTCGAGACGCCCTCGGGCGGAACGATCACCGTCAACGGCAAGAGCCAGGCGAACCTCAAGCCGAACCAGCGCAACATCGGCATGGTTTTCCAGGCCTATGCGCTCTTTCCGAACATGAACGTCTTCGACAACGTCGCCTTCGGCCTGAAGGTGGCCGGACGCCCGAAGGACGAGATCGAGGCGCGCGTGAAGGAAATGCTCGGGCTGATCAAGCTCGACCACCTCGCCGACCGCTTCCCCTACCAGATGTCCGGCGGCCAGCAGCAGCGTGTGGCGCTCGCCAGGGCCCTCGCGCCGAAGCCGCAGGTGCTCCTCCTCGACGAGCCGCTGTCGGCGCTCGACGCAAAGATCCGCGTTTCCCTGCGCGAAGAGATCCGCATGATCCAGCAGCAGCTCGGCATCACCACCGTCTTCGTGACGCACGACCAGGAAGAGGCGCTGTCGATCTCCGACCGCATCGTGGTGATGAACGCCGGCTGTGCCGACCAGATCGGAGCTCCATCGGAGATCTACAACCGCCCCGCCACCCGCTTCGTCGCCAATTTCGTCGGCACGCTGAACCTGATCGAGGCCAAGGTGATCGACCCCGCGGCGAACCGGGTGTCCATCGGCGACCAGGGCGTGACGCTGCGCGAACCACTGGGACCGGTCAAGGTCGGCGATACGGTTTCCCTGGCGCTTCGTCCCGAAGCCGGATCGATTGCCGAGGGGGCCAAGGGCGATACGGTGCTGACCGGCGAAGTCGTGTCCAGCAACTTCCTCGGTTCGGTCATCCGCACCCGAATGAAGGTCGGCGGCAACATCATTTCCTTCGACATGTTCAACAGTCCCGGCCTTACCCCGCCATCCGTCGGCGACATCGTGAACCTCAAGTTCATCGCCAGCGACCTCCTGATCATCCGGGAGTAGTTCTTTCGCGGACGGCAGCCCTTCCCGGAAAAAATGCCGCCGATTCGACAATCTTTGGCGGCCTCCTTATTGATCGGCCGCCGGAGAATGAATAATCTCCGGTTGTTCTCAGGGCGGGGCGGAATTCCCCACCGGCGGTATCGGGAGAAATCCCGGAGCCCGCGAGCGCTTCCCCAAAAGGGAAGGTCAGCAGATCCGGTGCGATGCCGGAGCCGACGGTCAATAGTCCGGATGAAAGAGAGCAAGCAGGCGGGCATCCCGACCAAGGGAGTTCCACGTCCACCTGCGTGTTCGCCCAAGGGGATCATTGAAAAATGGCTCAACCCTTGAAAGGCCTAGCATGAATATCAATGCCACTCCCTCCACCCGCATCGCCATCATTCGTGCGCGCTGGCACGCCGAGATCGTCGATCGCTGTGTCGACTCCTTCCGCGCCGAATGGGTCCGCCTCGGTGGGCTCGAGAGCGAAGTCGAGATCTTCGACGTCCCTGGCGCACTGGAAATTCCGCTGCACGCGCAGACGCTTGCGAAAACCGACCGCTTCAGTGCGATCCTTGGCACGGCCTTCGTGGTGGACGGCGGGATCTATCGTCACGACTTCGTCGCCGGCACCGTGCTCGACGCGATGATGCGCGTCCAGCTCGACATCGGTGTTCCCGTGCTTTCGGCCGTTCTCACCCCGCACCACTTCCAGGAGTCCGAGGCCCACATCGCATTCTTCCGCGATCACTTCGTTATCAAGGGCAAGGAAGCCGCCAATGCATGTCGGCAGATCCTCGATGCCCGCGCGCGCATCGCTCTGGTCAACGCCTGAGCCGCTTCCAGCGGGCCGCGTCTTTCCGCGACCCGCAACTTCTCCTTGTATCACCGCACGAAGAACCGGAATCCGTTTACCAACAATCGGGCGCAAGCCGCTGATCGGATTCAAAAAACCGAAGCGACAGCCCATCGACGCAAAACGCCCGGTGTTTCCACCGGGCGTTATCTTTACCTTCAGATCGAGGTTGGGCCCTGGATCAGGCCTTGCCCGCATCCAGCCGGTCGATTGCCTGGACGTTGCCGGCAGACGCGCCGTTGGGATCGAATTCCGACTCCAGCCACTTGTCGACGATGGCCTTGGCAAGCTCCGGGCCGATGACCCGCGCGCCCATGGTGATGATCTGCGCATTGTTGGACTTGGCAGCGCGCTCGGCGGAATAGGTATCGTGCGTCAGCGCCGCACGGATGCCCGGCACCTTGTTGGCCGAGATGCTGACGCCGATGCCGGTGCCGCAGATGAGAATGCCGCGCTCGTATTCGCCCTCGACGATCTTCTCAGCGAGGTTCTTCGACAGGTCCGCGTAGAAACCCGACTGGCTCAGGTTGCCGACGGTCACGTCGCTCTTGCCGGCAAGATGGGCTTCGATGATGTCGAGAAGCGGCTTGCCTGCGCTGTCTGCTCCGATTGCGATTTTCATGGGTCTTTCCTTTCTGGTCGATGGGTTCGTGGGCAGCGGTTAGATTGCCGCGGCAACTCGTTTGAGGATGTCGATATAGCCCGCCGGTTCCCAGGCGGAGCGTCCGATGAACAATCCGTCGATCGACGGCATGTTGATGAGTTCGGCGCAGTTGCCGGGGTTGACGCTGCCGCCGTAGAGAACGGGCACGCGCCGTCCGAGCACGCGCTCGGCAACTGATGCGATCTTGGCCTGCCGTGCATCCGCATAATCGGCCGTCGCGGGAATGCCGTTCACGCCGATCGCCCATACCGGTTCGTAGGCGAGCAGGATCTCGCTGTTTTTCTGGTCACCCTCGAGAAGCGAAAGCGCGCCTGTGACCTGCCGCTCGAGCACCGCATCCGCCTCGCCTGCCTCGCGTTCGGACAGCGTCTCGCCGATGCAGATCAGCGGGATCAGGCCGTGGCGCACGGCGGCGGCCGTCTTGAGGCCAACGGTCCGGTCCGTCTCGCCGAAATGCTCACGGCGCTCGCTATGGCCGAGTTCGACGATGTCGAGATTGCAGTCCTTGAGCATGAGCGGCGAGATTTCTCCCGTCCAGGCCCCGGCGTCGTCCCAGTGCATGTTCTGCGCGCCGACCTTCACGCTGGACTGGGCCAGCGTTTTCTTGACTTCCCTGACGGCGGTGAAAGGTGGAATGACGAAACGCTGGATCCGCGCATCCCGGTCGCCATCGGCGGCCGCGAGCGCCTCGGCAAAGGCCATCGCTTCGCCGAGCGTCTTGTTCATCTTCCAGCTCGTACCTACCCATAGGCCGGTCTTGCTCATGCTGAATTCTCCGATTCTTCACTGTGTGTCGAAATGAGTTTCACGTCGCCGTCGGCAAGTGCCGCCGAAGCCTCCGGCGTAATCTTGCCGCCGGTCAGGACCGCCTCGAAGAGGTCGAGGTCGGCAAGGAAATGCAGCGCCTGGCGGGAAAACTTGTCGTGATCGGCAAGCAGGTAGCTGCGCCGTGCCGAGCGGATCATCTGCCGCTTGATCTGGATGACTTCCTGGTCCTGGTGGAAGGCCTGCGTTCCCTCGATGGCGGAAGAGGACAGGAAGGCGATGTCGGCGCGCAGCGACTTCAACGCCTCGTCCGTCACGATCCCGAAGAAACCGTTGAATTTCTTGCTGTATGCGCCTCCGAGCGCGATCAGCTGGATGCCCGCGACACCCGACAGTGCGGTGATGGCCGAGAGATTGTTGGTAATGACGGTGAGAGGCCTCACCTCGGTCAGCAGCGACGCCATCGCGCCCGCGGTGGAGCTGTCGTCAAGAATGATGATCTGGCCGGGTTCGATGAGCGAGACTGCATGGCGGGCAATCGCACGCTTCTCGGCCGCTGCCATGCGCTCGCGATAACGGAAATCGCTTTCGAACTGGGGGCTCGACTCGATGGAGGCGCCACCGTGAACCTTGCGGAGCAACCCCGCCTGCTCGAGATCGTCGAGATCGCGATGCACCGTCATTTTGGAAACGGCGAAACTGTTGGCGAGGTCCTCGATCGAAGCACTGCCGGCCTCGAGCAGGATGTCCATGATTTTCTGACGTCTGTCCTCGGGTCTCATGTCGCTCGCGGCGTTCCGGCATCATGCCATCGCCGCTCTCCTCGCATTGCGGGTTCAGTTTCACCGCACGAGGAGAATGTAACATCAATTTGTGATATTTCAATGTTACATTTGCACAGGATGTGACATTCTCATGTGACACTTCCAGCGTGCACCCTGCCCGCTCACCGCTCCAGATTCTGCAGGTAAATGGAAAGGAGCTGGATCTGTGAAGAGATCCCGAGCTTGCGATAGACGTTGCGGCGATGGACCTTGACCGTGCCGGTGGATATCCCGAGCCTCAGCCCGATCGACTCCGAGGAATGTCCCTGGAGGACCAGTTCGATGATACCCGCCTCGCGTTCCGTCAGGTTGAGCTTGCGCCAGACCCTGTCGGCGGCGCTTGCCGGTTCGGCACGCCGCCCCCTGGCGCCTCCCCCCAGTGTTCCATCGAACTGGGCCCCGAGATTCGGCCAGGCACGCCGTGCGAACGCCGAGACGAGAGGCTGCGCGTAGCCGAGCATCGCGAATTCCCCTGCCGGGAACACTCCCGTGCCCTCTCTACGCATCAGCGAGAGAACGACGGTTATCCCGCCATCGAGCGGCACGAAGAAGCCGACCTCCTCGGAAAGCCGGGTCTGTGAATAGTAGCTGCGGAAATACTCGCTGGAAAAGAAGCGGTCCGGCGCGAGCTCGCGCATCCGGAACAGTCCCTCCCGGCCCTGCCGCGCCGTATGATAGAAAGGATCGAGAAGATAGGGGCCGGCCTGGTAGAGGCTGACGAAAACCTCGTGATCGCCGGCATCGAAGGTGCTGAAGAGGTCGAGCGGCCGTTCCTTGTCGCGATAGGCAAAGACGACCACATCGTCGAAGCGAACGACGGATTGCATCATCCGCAGGAAAACGCCGCCGGCGTCGGTTGCCGCCTGGAGATCGACCATTTCCGTGATGGCCGAAAACAATGGTGCAAAATCAACCCGCATGTCCCCTCCAGACCCCGTCTGCCATGCATTGGGCGGGTCCCCTACCTCTTGAGAGGCATACTCCTTCCACGCGCCATTCTCCGCAACTATACCACTCCCGGGGTATATACCACGAAGCACTTTCGCAACTAGCATCTCTGGCATACGGTGGCGGAGCGGCCGAGATCGCTCAAAGACCAGAAAAACCGTGGGGAACTGACGTGATTTCCGCTTCAACGAACGACATCGAGTTCCGTTCGGTGACCAAGCGCTATGGCGCCGTGACCGCCGTGTCGGACATCAATTTTGCCGTACCGAAGGGTGCATTCGTCGCCCTGCTCGGCCCGTCGGGATGCGGTAAGACCACGTGCCTCAGGATGATCGGCGGCTTCGAGCAGCCCACGGAAGGCGAAGTGCTGATCGGCGGCTCAGTGGCGAACGGCGTCCCGCCCTACCGGCGCCCCGTCAACATGGTCTTCCAGCAATATGCGCTCTTCCCCCATTTCGACGTCGAGGCGAACGTTGCCTACGGCCTGAAGCAGCTTCGACCGCGACTTGCCGCTGCAGAAATCTCGAAGCGCGTCGGTGAGGCATTGGAGATGGTCAGGCTCGGCGGATTTGCCAAGCGCCGCATACACGAAATGTCCGGCGGCCAGCAGCAACGGGTGGCCTTGGCACGCGCGCTGGTCAACAAGCCCTCGGTGCTTCTTCTCGATGAGCCGCTTGCCGCGCTGGACAAGAAGCTGCGCACTGCCATGCAGATCGAGCTCCAGACGCTTCAACGTGAACTCGGCATCACCTTCGTGCTCGTCACGCACGACCAGGAAGAAGCGCTGTCGATGAGCGATGTCGTCTGCGTCATGAACGCGGGCCGCATCATGCAGTTTGCGACCCCGCAGCAGGTCTACGACAACCCGGCAGATCTTTTCGTCGCCGATTTCGTTGGCAAGACCAATCGCGTTGCCGCGACCCTCGAACCGGGCTCCGTGGTGAGGCTTGCGAACGGCGCCGCACTTGCGGGCGCGCGGGCGGTCGAGCAAGCAGCCGGCGCGGTGACGGTTGCCCTCAGGCCAGAGGCTATTCGCCTGTCGCGAGCCGCTTCGGGCAAGACGTCCATACTTGAAGGCACCGTGACGCACCGCATCTTCCTCGGCTCATCGGCCGAGTATTCCGTCTCGGTCGCAGGACTTGGCGACATGCTCGTCACGGCCGAGCGCCACGGCCTTTCCGACAGAGACCTCGTCGAACCGGGCGAAAAGGTCATCCTGGAGTTTGATCCCGGCGCAGCGCACATCTTTCCCGCCTGAGGGAACAGGCACGACACAACCAAAAACAAGGGAACAGCGTTATGTCGAAATGGTACAGAGAGAATGCCCCGATCAGCGCCTCCGGCCTGATGGACGAACTGATGCGGCTGAAACGCGGCTCGGTTACGCGGCGCCACTTCCTCGGCGTCACCGGACTTGGTCTCGCAGCAGCGGTCCTCGCCCGCCAGCCGGGCCTCTTCAACTCCACCGCATATGCGGCGGATCTCGGCTCGACCATGTCTCTGGCCACGTGGCCCAACTACCACGATCCGGCAACCTTCGAGAACTTCACCGCAGCGACCGGCGTCGCCGTCGAGGTCAACGTCTTCGGTTCGAACGAGGAAATGCTGGCGAAGCTCCAGGCGGGCGGCACCGGATGGGACCTCTTCGTGCCCACCAACTACACGATCTCGACCTATGCCAAGCTCGGCCTGATCGACCCGATCGATCTCGCCCAGGTCCCGAACTTCGACCCGAAGTCTCAGAACATCCGTTTCACAGCGGAAGGCACTGTCGACGGCACCGTCTACGCCCTCCCGAAGAACTGGGGAACGACGGGCATCGCCTTCAACTCCGACAAGATCAAAGCGCCGGTCACCAGCTGGAAGGACTTCTTCGACGTCGCGATGGGCGAAGCCGATGGCCGTGCCATGGTGCACGACTACCAGCTGACCACCATTGGAAACGCCCTCGTTTCGCTCGGCTATTCCTTCAACTCGGTGCAGCCCGAAGAATTGGCCAAGGCCGAAGAGCTGCTGATCAAGGTCAAGCCGCACCTCTACGCCATCAACAGCGACTACCAGCCTTCCATGCGCGCGACCGACGCCTGGCTCACGATGTGCTGGACCAATGACGGCGCACAGCTCAACCGCGACATGCCGGAGATCAAGTTCGTGCTCGGCAAGGACGGCGGCGAGATCTGGTCCGACTTCTACGCCATACCGAAGAGCGCCGCCAACAAGCCGGCGGGCTATGCTCTGCTGAACTTCCTCATGGATCCGGCCAACGCGGTGAAGGAACACATCGCCAACGGGGCTCCGACCACTGACAGCCGCGTGCTGGCGCTGCTGCCGGCCGAGGTCACGAGCAACAAGATCGTCTATCCGGACGAGGCATCCCTCACGCCGCTCGAATTCGGCGCGGCGGTCACGCTGACCGATCCTGCCCGCGCCGAACTGATGGCACGCTTCAAGGCCGCCTGACGGCTGGCCAGTTCTCCCCTTGGGGGAGGAGCGGCCCGCAAGGGCCCGGTGAGGGGAATCGTCACGAGGAGATTCCCCTCATTGCCTCGCAGGCATCGGATGTTCGGCCTCCCAGCGGAAGACCTGATGACCGACTGGTACAACATTGAAAAGACGGGTTCCCTCCAGGGCACCGGAAACAGAAGCCTCAAGACAGCAGAAGACCTGTGCTTATGCCCCTGACGATGACCGCGAAGAGAAATCTCGTCACGACGTCGCTGCTTGCGCCGGCTGTACTGTGGCTGTTCATATTCCTGGTGCTGCCCTTCATCGCAATGCTGGTGTTTTCCTTCGGAGAGCGTGCGCCGGCAGGCGGATACCAGCCTGCCCTGACGCTTGCACAATACGCGAACCTCCCGGCCCGCGCCGCCGCCTTCTGGAACACGCTGTTGCTTGCCCCGGCAGGCGCCCTCCTTTGCCTGCTCGTCGCCTACCCCGCCGCCTACTACCTCGCGGTCAAGGCCAATCCGCGCTATCGGCTCCTGCTCGTCTCTCTCATCGTCGTGCCCTTCTGGACGAGCCTGCTGGTGCGCACCTATGCCTGGATGTACATCCTCGGCTCCCGCGGGTTGCCGCACCTTCTCGACCTGATCGGCATATCCGACGTGCGCCTGCTGAACACGCCTGGCGCCGTGCTGCTCGGCATCGTCTACGGCTACCTGCCGCTGATGATCATGCCGATCTATGTCAGCCTCGAGAAGCTCGACCGGCGCCTTCTCGAAGCCTCCGCCGATCTCGGCGCAAAACCCGTCTCGACCTTCCTCGGCGTGACACTGCCTCTCTCCCTTCCCGGCGTCATGACCGGTGTCGCACTCGTCACGATCCTGCTTCTCGGAGAATATCTGATCCCGCAGCTGCTCGGCGGCGGCAAGGTGTTCTTCATCGGCAATGCGCTCGTCGACCTCTTCCTCCAATCGCGCAACTGGCCCTTCGGCTCGGCGATCGCCGTCACCCTCGTCGTCATCGTTGTCATCGTGCTGACGATCGCGATGCGGATCGCCTGGAAGGTTTCCGGCAGCAGACAGGTGGATCTCGTCTGATGCGCGCCCTGATTTCCGCAGTCTATCTGTTCCTGTACGCTCCGATCGCGCTCGTGGTGCTGTTCTCGTTCAATGCCGGGCGCAACGCCAGCGAGTTCACGGCATTCTCGACCGTCTGGTATGCCAAGGCGCTGGGCAACACGTTCCTGACGACCGCCCTTGCCAACAGCCTGATCGTGGCCTTTTCCAGCGCCACCCTAGCCGCGATCTTCGGCACCATGGCGGCGCTCGGCATGCAGCGGTTGGGCGGCCGCATGCGCACGGCGCTGGACGGTCTCATGGCGGCCGCCATCGTCGTGCCGGGCGTGGTCATCGGCATTGCAACGCTGGTTGCGCTCGTGGAGGTCTTTGCCTTCGTCAATCCTGTCATCGCCGGGATCTGGCCGGGAGACAAACCACCGCAGCTCGGTCTCGGGTATGGTTCGATCATCGCCGCCCACGGGCTCTTCTCGATGGCGCTCGTCGCCATGATTGTGAAGGCGCGGATCGCCGGTCTCGGCCGGGACATCGTGGAAGCTTCGGCCGATCTCTATGCAACGCCCTGGACAACGTTCCACCAGATCGTGCTGCCGCAGATCCTTCCCTCGGTACTTGCGGGCTTCCTGCTCGCCTTCACCTTTTCATTCGACGATTTCATCGTCGCCTTCTTCGTGGCCGGCTCGAATACGACGCTGCCGATCTATGTCTTCGCCTCAATCCGACGCGGCGTAACGCCGGAAATCAATGCGATTGCCACGATGGTGCTGGTCGCCTCCTTGATCCTGATCCTCATCGCCCGCTTTCTCATGCGGGAGAAGAAACAGAAATCGCCTGCCGTGGAGTAAAGCCGATGATCCTGAAGGACCGTGTTGCCATCGTCACCGGAGCGGGCTCCGGTATCGGCCGGGCTGGAGCCGAAATCATGGCGCGCGAGGGAGCCCTCGTCTGCGTTCTCGACCGCGATTCCGCCGCGGCCACACAGACCGTGCATCTGATTGCGGATGCTGGCGGAGAAGCCGAGGCGCTCGTGCTCGACGTTACCGACGATGCGGCACTGGAAGCGGGAATAGGCTCCATCCTCTCCCGGCACGGCCGTATCGACATTCTGCACAATCACGCCGGCGCCCAGGTTTCCGGCGATCTCGAACACGTCGAGGTCGCAGGCTTCGACCGCTCGTGGGAACTGAACGTGCGCGCCCATTTTCTTGCCTCGCGGCTCGTCGTGCCCGCAATGAGGGCGCAGGGCTCCGGCGTCATTCTCAATACATCCTCCTCGTCAGGCGTCATCTACGACCGCGAGATGATTGCCTATACCACCACGAAACACGCCGTGATCGCGATGACACGGCAGATGGCCGGCGACTACGCCAGGTACGGGATTCGCGTGAACGCGCTTTGTCCGGGCTGGGTGGATACACCCTTCAATGCGCCCTTCATCGCCCAGATGGGAGGACGCAGCGAGATCGAAACCTATATTCGCAACAAGGTGCCCATGGGGCGATGGGCCGATGTCTGCGAAATCGCGGAACCGATCCTCTTCCTCGTCTCCGACCGCTCCTCCTACATGACCGGTCAGATCCTGGTCGTGGACGGCGGCGAATCGATCGTGTGAAGCTCACCCCTTCCCCGGCGTCTTCAGCCTTCGCCGTGTCTCGGTCGGGCTCTCGTGATAGTGCGCGCGATAGCTCCGGGAGAAGGCCGACGACGAATTGAAGCCGGTCATTGCGGCGATGTCGGCGAATTCGATCTTGGTCTCGATCACCTTCCGGCGCGCCGCGTTCAGCCTGAGTGCGAGGTAATGCTGGTGCGGAGCAACGCCCATCGTCTCATGGAACAGATCCTGGAGGTGGCGGGCGCTGATGCCGACGCGGCGTGCGAGGCGCGCAAGCGTTACCGGTGCCTCCACGGTCTCCTCCATAAGTCGCACCGCCTGGCTGACGCGCTGGTCGGCGACGCGCATGTTGCCGAGTGCCGGCACCTGCAGGAGACCGCCGGTGCGTTCGTGTTCGTAGATGAACAGGCGCGAGACCTCGAGTGCCAGTGAATAGCCCTGCCGGCGGCGGATGATCTCCAGCATCAGATCCAAGGTCGGCAGTGAACCTCCCGTGGTGATACGTTTGCCGTCGATGACGTAGCGCTCCCTCAACACGGAAATCTGCGGATAGGCAGCCGCGAAATCCTCCATGTCCTCCCAGTGGATCGTCACCGAGGAACCGTCGAGTAGGCTCGCTTCCGCCAGCAGCCAGCTCCCTGATTCGATCCCGGCCATCATCGTGCGGTAGCGAGCCGTGCGGGACAACTGCATCCGGAGTGCCGGCGTGGCGCTCAGCTTCCATTGGTAGCTCGACAGGATGAACAGTGGAAAGGTTTCCTTCTCCGGTCGAAAGGGACCGTCGACCGGCACCGGAATGCGGCTGCGGGTCTCGATCGGCGCCCCGTCCGGCGAGAAGATCTTCCAGCTGTAGAGATCCTGCCCGGAGATGCGATTGGCCGCGCGCAGCGGCTCGATGACCGATGCGACGAGGATCAGGTTGGTCTCCGGCAGCACCAGGATATCGAGATCGAGCGTCTCGGATGACGGATCAAGCACGACCGAAACTCCTCCAGCGATTTCCATCCTTGTAAAGAATGATGCCGATTTTGCAAAGCACGCGTGGCGTTATTGGCTCGTAATGGCTCCAGAAGAAAAATTCGGGAGAGACAGCATGCCCCTAGCCATGAACCGCGATGTCTTCATCACCTGCGCCGTTACCGGTTCGGGCGACACGGTGGCGAAATCCAAGCACGTGCCGATCACGCCGAAGCAGATCGCCGAATCCGCGATCGAGGCGGCAAAGGCTGGCGCAGCAATCGTTCACTGCCATGTGCGCGATCCGGAAACCGGTGCGCCGAGCCGCCGCAACGACCTCTACAAGGAGGTTACCGACCGCATCCGCCAGGCGGAAGTCGACGTGGTGCTGAACCTGACGGCCGGCATGGGCGGCGACATGATTTTCGGCAATGTCGAAAAGCCGCTTCCATTGAAGGAACAGGGCACCGACATGGCGGGCGCCACGGAGCGCGTGAGCCACGTTGCCGAATGTCTGCCGGAAATCTGCACGCTCGATTGCGGCACGATGAATTTTTCGCTCGGCGACTATGTGATGACGAACACGCCCTCCATGCTGCGTGCCATGGCGAAGCAGATGACCGATCTCGGCGTGCGCCCGGAAATCGAAGCCTTTGATACCGGTCATCTCTGGTTCGCCAAGCAGCTCGTCGAGGAAGGCCTGATCGAGGATCCGGTGCTGATCCAGCTCTGCATGGGAATTCCGTGGGGCGCTCCCGACGACCTCAACACCTACATGGCGATGGTCAACAACGTGCCGTCCAACTGGACCTTCTCGGCTTTCTCGATCGGCCGCAACGCCATGGCCTACCCGGCAGCGGCGGTCCTGGCCGGCGGCAACGTTCGCGTCGGCCTCGAAGACAACCTCTATATCGGCAAGGGTCAGCTCGCTACCAACGCGCAGCTCGTCGAGAAGGCAGTTTCCGTCATCGAGAACATGGGCGCCCGCGTCATCGGACCGGCAGAGGTACGCGAGAAGCTCAAGCTCAGGAAGCGTTGAGGACACGGATTGCGGATGGCGCGGCGAACGGCCATCCGGGCGAACTTCCCCCCAATTGAGGGAGAGGAAGGCAACCGGAGGGACCGCCTCGCCATCCAGGCAAGCAGGCATTCGGAACAAGAGCCGTAGCGGCAACCTCCTGCCTCTCTCCGTTGGGGAGACGGTGGCCCGAAGGGTCGGATGAGGGGCTACGGCACACCAACAAAGACGATGGGAACGACCATATGAACAAGATCAACAAGGCAGCCTGCATCGGCGGCGGCGTCATCGGCGGGGCCTGGGCCGCCCGTTTCGTGCTTGCCGGCATCGACGTCAAGATTTTCGATCCTCATCCGGAAGCAGAGCGCATCATCGGCGAGGTCATGGCGAACGCCGAGCGCGCCTATGGCATGCTGACCATGGCCCCGTTGCCGCCGAAGGGCAGGCTCACCTTCGCAAAGAGCATTGAAGAAGCGGTTCAAGACGCTGACTGGATTCAGGAAAGCGTGCCCGAGCGGCTGGAACTGAAGCGCGGCGTTCTCACCCAGATTGACGCCGCAGCACGTCCCGACGCACTGATCGGCTCCTCCACCTCGGGCCTGATGCCGACCGATCTGCAGCGCGACATGAAGCATCCCGAACGCATGTTCGTGGCGCACCCCTACAATCCGGTCTACCTGCTGCCGCTTGCCGAGCTCGTCGGCGGTGAGAAGACTGCCAGGTCGACCCTGGAAGAAGCCAAGGCCAAGCTGGCGCCGATCGGCATGAAGGGCGTGATTATCCAGAAGGAGATCGAAGCCTTCGTCGGCGATCGCCTGCTGGAGGCCGTCTGGCGCGAAGGCCTGTGGCTTATCAAGGACGACATCTGCGACACCGAAACGCTCGATGACGTGATCCGCTATTCGTTCGGCATCCGCTGGGCGCAGATGGGAATGTTCGAGACCTATCGCATCGCCGGCGGCGAGGCGGGCATGCGCCACTTCATCGCCCAGTTCGGTCCCTGCCTCTCCTGGCCGTGGACAAAGCTGACGGATGTGGTCGACCTGACCGACGAACTCGTCGACAAGATCGCCAACCAGTCGGATGCACAGTCCGGCGCGCGCGGCATCCGCGAACTCGAACGCATCCGCGACCAGAACCTCGTCGGCATCATGCAGGCGCTCAAGGCCGGCGACGACGGTCGTGGCTGGGGTGCAGGCAAGCTCCTGACAGAGTTCGAGGACCACCTCTGGGCAAACGCGAAGAAGCCGGAGGTGGACCTTGGCGACGCCAAGGCGCTGCACCTGGTGGACACCAAGGTCAGCGCCGCCTGGGTCGACTACAACGGACACATGACGGAGCACCGGTACCTGCAGGTGTTCGGCGACACCTCCGACGCCTTGCTGCGCCTGATCGGCGTCGATCTCGAATATGTCCGGGACGGCCACAGCTACTACACGGTAGAGACGCACATCCGAAACCTCGGAGAGGCCAAACTCGGCGATGCGCTCTACGCCACATGCCAGATCCTTTCATCGGATGAAAAGCGCCTGCACATCTTCAGCACGATCTACAATGCCGCGACGAAAGAGGCCCTCGCGACAGCCGAGCAGATGATGCTGCACGTCGACAGCAAGGCCGGCAAGGCAGTGACCGCACCGGAAAAGGTGCTGGCGAAACTACAGGCGATCACGGAGGCCCATGCGGCGCTGCCGAAGCCGGAGGGCGTTGGCCGCGCGGTCGGACAGAAGCGATAACCGAGTAACCGGGACCCAGTGTCCAGCCCCTGCCCGCCGTGTCGCTTCATTGCCCGACAAGGAGAGAGACCCGGAGCTGGACATGCCGGGTCCCGAAAAAGAGCGACGGCAGCGCTCTCGCGCGCTGGATGGCTGGAAGAGATATAGCGAGCAGGCGTTTGCTCGTTGCGGGGGAGATGCCGCGAGACGACGATGATGAAGCCCGCAGGACGGGCTTCTCTTGAAGAAATACGAGGGAGAACAACATGAATTTCGCACTCACAGACGAGCAGCAGATGATCGTCGACACGGTCCGCAGCTTCGTGGAGACCGAGATCTACCCGCACGAAAACGAGGTCGAGCGCACCGGCTTCGTGCCGCCGGAACTGGGCCAGGAAATTGCGCGCAAATGCAAGGAGATCGGCTTCTTCGGCTGCAACTTCCCGGAGGAAGTGGGCGGCGCAGGGCTCGACCACACGTCGTTCACTCTGGTGGAACGCGAACTCGGACGCGGCTCGATGGGCCTCACCGTCTTCTTCGGACGCCCTTCCGGCATCCTGATGGCCTGCAATGAGGAGCAGCGCGAGAAGTATCTCCTGCCGGCCGTGCGCGGCGACAAGTTCGATGCGCTGGCCATGACCGAGCCGGATGCGGGCTCGGATGTGCGCGGCATGAAGTGCTTTGCCCGGCCCGATGGCGACGACTGGATTGTCAACGGCACCAAGCACTTCATTTCCCACGCCAATATCGCCGACTTCGTCATCGTCTTCATCGCGACCGGCGAGGAGCAGACACCCCGCGGCCCGAAGAAGAAGATCACCTGCTTCCTCGTCGACCGCGGAACGCCCGGTTTCGAGATCCGTGAAGGCTACAACTCGGTCTCGCACCGCGGTTACAAGAACTGCATCCTGACGTTTGACGATTGCCGCCTCCCCTCCTCGCAGATCCTCGGCGAAGTACACAAAGGCTTCGACATCGCCAATGACTGGCTCTATGCGACGCGCCTGACTGTCGCCGCAACCTCCGTCGGCAGGGCGCGGCGCGCGTTCGACTATGCGCTTAGCTACGCTGCCGAGCGCAAGCAGTTCGGCAAGCCGATCGGCGCCAACCAGGGCGTTTCCTTCAAGCTCGCCGACATGATCACCGAGATCGACGCCGCCGACCTTCTGACGCTCTCGGCCGCATGGCGCCTCGATCAGGGCCTCCCGTCGAACCGCGAGATCGCCTCTGCGAAAGTCTTCGCCACCGAGATGCTCGCCCGCGTCACCGACGAGGCGATCCAGATCTACGGCGGCATGGGCCTGATGGACGACCTGCCGCTCGCGCGCTTCTGGCGCGACGCCCGCGTCGAGCGAATCTGGGACGGCACCTCCGAAATCCAGCGCCACATCATCAGCCGCGACCTGCTGCGGCCCCTTGGAGCGTGAACCTGACATGACACGTTCCCTCGACCGCCTGATCCGGCCCAGCTCCATCGCCGTCTTCGGCGGCAAGGAGGCGCGCCGGGTCATCGAGCAATGCGACAAGATGGGCTTTGCCGGAGAGATCTGGCCGGTCCACCCGAGAGAGGACGAGATCCTCGGCCGCAAGTGCTACCGCTCCGTCGCCGAACTGCCCGGTGCGCCGGATGCCTCCTTCGTTGGCGTCAACCGCCAGCTCACCATCGAGATCATCCGCGAACTCGCAGCCCGCGGTTCCGGCGGCGCAGTCTGCTATGCATCCGGCTTCCGCGAGGCCGTAACCGAACTCGCCGATGGTGACGACCTGCAGAAAGCGCTCGTCGAAGCGGCCGGGGACATGCCGATCCTGGGCCCCAACTGCTACGGCTTCATCAATATGCTGGACGGCGCGCTGCTGTGGCCCGACCAGCACGGCATGGTGCGTGTCGACCGCGGCGTCGCGATCCTCACCCAATCTTCGAACATCGCCTGCAACATATCGATGCAGATGCGCGGATTGCCGCTCGCCTACATCCTGACGGCCGGCAACCAGGCCCAGACGGGGCTCTCGGACCTCGCCTGCGCCGTGCTCCAGGATCCGCGCGTGACGAGCGTCGGCCTGCACATCGAGGGCTTCGACAATGTCGAAGCGCTTCAGAGACTGGCGCGCCTCGCCCGTGAACTGAAGAAGCCCGTCGTCACTCTCAAGGTTGGAAAGTCCGAACAGGCCCAGCTTGCCACCGTCTCGCACACCGCGTCGCTCGCCGGCAATGACGCCGTTTCCTCCGCGCTGCTGTCGCGCCTCGGCATCGGCCGGGTCGAGACGCTGCCTGAGCTGCTCGAAACGCTGAAGCTGCTGCACCTGAGCGGCCCGCTTGAAAGTTTCGACATATCCTCGATGAGCTGCTCGGGCGGCGAGGCCTCGCTGATGGCGGATGCCGGCGTCAAGCGCAAGATCGTCTATCGGGCACTTCGGGAAGAACAGCGCCAGCCCCTGCGCGAAAGTCTCGGACAGATGGTCACCATCTCCAATCCGCTCGACTACCACACCTTCGTCTGGGGCAATCGGGAAAAGCAGACCGCCGCGTTTACCGCCATGATGCGGGGCGACTATGCGCTGAACCTGGTCGTCCTCGACTTCCCGCGACAGGACCGCTGCGACGCCGCCGACTGGGTCACCACCTGCGATGCCGTTATCGACGCCTCGAAGGCGACCGGCGCCGTCGCCGGGATCGTCGCGAGCATGGGTGAGAACATGCCGGAGGAAACCGCGCTGTCGCTCATGGCCGCCGGGGTCGTGCCGTTCTCCGGGATCGAGGAAGCGCTCGCTGCCGCGGAGACGGCCGCCACGATCGGCGCGGCCTGGGCGAGGCCGATGGCTCAGCCGCTCGTGGCAGCCCCGGCAAACGGCGGCGAAACCGTGACGCTGACGGAACACGAAGCGAAGCTTGCCCTTGCTGCCTACGGTCTTTCCATCCCGGAGGGTCGGGTCGCCGAGACTGCCGAGGATGCCGCCAGGCAAGCCGAAAGGCTCGGGTTCCCGGTCGTGCTGAAGGGGCTGGGTGTCGCCCACAAGACGGAGGCAGGCGCGGTTAGGCTCAACCTCGCGGATGTGCCGGCCGTTCTCGAGGCCGCGAAGGCCATGGCCGGCGTCGCTTCCGGCTATCTCGTGGAAAAAATGGTGGGCAAGCCCGTCGCCGAGCTGATTGTCGGGGCGATGCGGGATCCGGTTGCCGGCCCCGTGCTCACAATCGGTGCGGGCGGAATCCTGGTGGAATTGCTGGAGGATTCGGCAATTCTGACGCTGCCGACAGATGAAAAGGCGATCCGCGAGGCCATTTCCGGCCTCAAGATCGCAAAACTCCTCGGAGGCTATCGCGGAGCGCCCGCGGGCGACGTCGACGCGCTCGTTGCCGCCGTCGCATCAGCGGCATCGTATGTCGTTTCAAACGCTTCAATAGTCGAAGAACTCGATATCAATCCTATCATGGTGCTTCCGCAAGGTGACGGTGTCGTCGCAGCTGATGCCCTGATCCGTCTGAGAAAGTGAGCCCATGTCCGGACCGATCCTGAAACGCCGCGAAGGCGGCATACTGGAAGTTACGATCGACAGGCCGAAGGCGAACGCCATCGACCTCGTGACCAGCCGCATCTTGGGCGAGATATTCCGTGATTTCCGCGACGACGAAACTTTGCGCGTTGCCATCATCACCGGCGCCGGCGAGAAATTTTTCTGTCCCGGATGGGACCTGAAGGCAGCGGCGGCCGGCGATGCGGTTGACGGCGACTATGGCGTCGGCGGCTTCGGTGGCATGCAGGAACTGCGCGACCTAAACAAGCCGATCATTGCAGCGGTGAATGGCATCTGCTGCGGCGGCGGATTGGAGATCGCTCTCTCCACAGACATGATCCTGGCAGCCGAGCACGCTACCTTTGCCCTGCCGGAAATCCGCTCGGGCACGGTTGCGGACGCGGCCTCGATCAAGCTGCCGAAGCGCATTCCCTACCACATCGCCATGGACATGCTGTTGACGGGCCGGTGGCTGGACGCGACGGAAGCGCACCGCTGGGGCTTCGTCAACGAGATCCTGCCCGCCAACAGGCTGCTCGATCGCGCCTGGGAACTGGCAAGGCTGCTCGAGAGCGGCCCGCCGCTTGTCTATGCGGCGATCAAGGAAGTGGTTCGCGCCGCCGAGGGCGAGACGTTCCAGACCACGATGAACAAGATTACGCGCAGACAATTCAAGACCGTGGACATACTCTACTCCAGCGAGGACCAGCTCGAGGGCGCCCGCGCCTTCGCGGAGAAGCGCGATCCCGTCTGGCAAGGGCGGTAACAGAAGACACGAGGGTGGCCACCGGCTGCCCGGATTACTCGGCCGAACCGCTCCGGCGGCCGGCCATCGGATCGAGGAACTGAAAGGACGACGGCAAGGGAACAATACCCGCAAGACTGGAAATGATGCGACCCCGAGGCTGCACGAAGGGTTGCCACAGACGACAAAAACAGAAATTCTGCCAATCACAACAATCGGCTACCAGCCAGAGATAAGGGAACAGGGGAATGACTGACTACAAGAACCATCTGATAAACCAGGTCATGAGCGGCAAAATGAACCGTCGCGAGTTCATGGGCCGTGCAGCTGCATTCGGCATCACGCTCGCCGCTGCAGGCACGATGTTCGACACCGCAGCCAAGGCACAGGAGCCCAAGCGCGGCGGTCATCTGAAGCTTGGACTTGAAGGCGCTGCCGCAACCGATTCAAAAGACCCGGCAAAAGCCCTTTCGCAGTTCATGTTCGTCGTCGGTCGCTGCTGGGGTGACATGCTCGTCGAATCCGAGCCGCTGACCGGTGGCCCCGTCCCCGCACTCGCAGAATCTTGGGAACCCTCTGCCGATGCCGCGACCTGGACCTTCAAGATCCGCAAGGGCGTCAAGTTCCACAACGGCAAGGAACTGACCCTCGACGACGTCATCAAGACGCTGCAGCGCCACACCGACGAGAAGTCGGAGTCCGGCGCGCTCGGCGTGATGAAGTCGATCAAGGAGATCAAGGCGGACGGAGACAATCTGGTTCTGGTCCTGACCGAAGGCAACGCCGACCTGCCGCTGCTCCTCACCGACTATCACCTCGTCATCCAGCCGAACGGCGGCCTGGACGATCCGAATGCCATGATCGGCACGGGTCCCTACAAGGTAGCGAGCTTCGAGCCCGGCGTGCGGGCGACCTTCGAGAAGAATGCGGACGACTGGCGCACCGATCGCGGCTTCGTGGATTCGGTCGAGCTCATCGCGATGAACGATGCCACCGCTCGTATCGCCGCCCTTTCGTCCGGCCAGGTCCACTACATCAACCGCGTCGATCCGAAGACGGTAGCGCTTCTCAAGCGCGCGCCGACGGTCGAGATCCTCAACACCTCGGGCCGCGGTCACTACGTCTTTATCATGCATTGCAACACGGCGCCGTTCGACAACAACGACCTGCGCCTGGCGCTGAAGTACGCAATGGACCGCGAAACCATGGTCCAGAAGATCCTTGGCGGCTACGGCAAGGTGGGCAACGACTTCCCGATCAACGAAACCTATGCGCTCTTCCCCGAGGGCATCGAGCAGCGTGCCTACGATCCCGACAAGGCGGCGTTCCACTACAAGAAGTCCGGTCATAGCGGTCCGGTTCTCCTGCGCACGTCCGATGTCGCCTTCCCGGGCGCCGTGGACGCGGCTGTTCTCTACCAGGAAAGTGCGAAGAAGGCGGGCATCGCCATCGACGTCAAGCGCGAGCCCGGCGACGGCTACTGGACGAACGTCTGGAACGTCCAGCCCTTCTCGACCTCCTACTGGGGCGGTCGCCCGACGCAGGACCAGATGTATTCGACGGCCTATCTTTCGACCGCCGACTGGAACGACACGCGCTTCCTGCGCCCGGACTTCGACAAGATCCTGCTCGAGGCCCGCTCCGAGCTGGATGAAGCCAAGCGCAAGGAAATGTACCGCTCCATGGCAATGATGGTGCGCGACGAAGGCGGCCTTATCCTGCCGATGTTCAACGACTTCGTGAACGCGGCCTCCAAGAAGGTCAAAGGTTACGTCCACGACATCGGCAACGACATGTCGAACGGCTATGTCGCAACCCGCGTCTGGCTCGAAGACTGATGGCCGGCGGACCGGCGCACGGTCCGGAGCTGACGACGCTTGGGGCTGCGGGTGAAGGCCCGCAGTCCGCAGGCATTGCCGGATCGGGTGCGTCCAGCGGCCAGTCCATGCTCGACGGTTCGGCACCGTCGGGCTGGGCGAAGTTCAGCAAGGGCAACCCGCTTGTTGCCCTCATCCTGCAGCGTCTCGCGCTCAGCGTCGCTCTGCTTTTCGCCGTATCGCTGTTGATCTTCGGCGGTGTCGAAGCCCTGCCGGGCGATTTTGCGACCACCTACCTCGGACAGTCGGCAACCCCGCAGGCGGTGGAGAACATCCGCAAGGACCTGGGGCTCGATCAGCCCGCCACGACCCGCTACATCAAATGGCTGGGCGGTGCGCTGCAGGGCGATTTTGGAACCTCCTGGGCTTCCAAGAACTCGGTCAGCGAGCAGATCGGTAACCGCCTCGGCAACTCCCTGTTCCTTGCCTTCTTCGCGGCGATCATCTCGATACCCCTCGCCGTCGGCCTCGGCATGCTCGCGGTTCATTTCAGAAACCGCATGCCGGACAAGATCATCAACGTGATCTCGCTTGCGGCGATCTCCCTTCCGGAGTTCTTCGTGGGCTACCTGCTCATCCTCTTCTTCGCCGTGCAGATGGGCATCGCAACATTCCCGGCGACGGTCTACGAGGATATGTCGCTCGGCCAGCGGCTCTCGGCAATAGCATTGCCGACGGCAACCCTGGTGCTGGTCGTTCTCGCCCACATGATGCGGATGACACGCGCCGCCATCATCAATGTGATGTCCTCGGCCTATGTGGAGACGGCTGAACTGAAGGGTTTGAGCGGCCTGCGCATCATCGCCAAGCATGCAGCACCCAACGCACTGGCTCCGGTCATCAACGTCATCGCGCTCAACCTCGCCTATCTCGTGGTCGGCGTGGTGGTCGTCGAGGTGGTGTTCGTCTATCCCGGCATGGGACAGTACATGGTTGATGCGGTCACGGTGCGCGACATGCCCGTGGTTCAGGCATGCGGACTGATCTTCGCCGCCTTCTACATCTTCCTCAACATGATGGCCGACATCCTGGCGATCGTCGCAAATCCAAGATTGAGGCATCCACGATGAGGCTGTCTTCCATTCCCATCAGTGCGTGGATTGGCATGGCAGGCATCGCCATCGCCCTGATCTGCGCCATCTTCGCCCCCTGGATCGCCCCCTACAGCGAAAGCGAGATCGTCGGAGACATCTGGCTGCCCATGGGAGGCGACTACCTCTTCGGCACCGACAATCTCGGCCGCGATCTCTTTTCGCGACTGATCTACGGCGCCCGCACCACCATCTTCGTCGCGCTCGCGGCGACGGTGCTCTCCTTCTCGCTCGGCATGTTGCTGAGCTTCATCGCGGCCGTGACGGGCGGGCTGATCGACCAGCTGTTCTCGCGGTTCAACGACCTGATGATGGCGATACCAACCCTCATTTTTGCGCTGGTCGTGCTTGCCGTATTGCCGCAGCAACTGTGGATCCTGATCCTCGTGATGGCAGTGCTGGACTCGACCCGCGTCTACCGCATCGGCCGCGCCGTGGCTCTTGATGTGGCGGTGATGGAGTTCGTCGAGGCGGCACGGCTTCGCGGCGAAGGTACTGGCTGGATCATCTTTCGCGAGATCCTGCCGAACACGCTTTCGCCATTGCTTGCGGAGTTCGGCCTGCGCTTCGCCTTCTCCATCCTCTTCCTGTCGACACTGTCGTTTCTCGGTCTCGGCATCCAGCCGCCCGCGGCCGACTGGGGCGGCATGGTCAAGGACAACAAGGACGGCATCATTTTCGGCATCTCCGCCGCACTCGTACCGGGTGCCGCCATTGCCTCGCTTGCCATCTCCGTCAACCTCGTCGTCGACTGGCTGATGAAGCGTACCTCGAGCCTGAAGGGAGGGCGTGGCGATGCCTGATCTATTGTCTGTGCGAAATCTCAAGATCGAGGCCACCAGCTATCCGCCGGGAGAGCCGCCGAAAACGGTAACGCTGGTCGAGGGTGTCTCCTTCGACCTCCAGAAGGGCAAGGTCCTTGGGCTCATCGGCGAGTCCGGCGCTGGAAAGTCGACGATCGGGCTGACTGCGCTTGCCTATGGGCGCGGTGGGGTTCGCATCACCGGAGGCGAGGTTAAGCTCAACGGCCAGGACCTCCTGAAACTTGGCCATGCCGGAATCCGCTCGGTCAGGGGAGCCAAGGTCTGCTACGTCGCGCAATCGGCGGCAGCCGCCTTCAATCCCGCCCACCGGCTCGGTGAGCAGGTCATCGAGGCATCGCTGAAACACGGCATCATGACCAGGCCGGAGGCGGAAAAGCGCGCGCTCTATCTGTTCCGTGTCCTCGGCCTGCCAAACCCGGAGACCTTCGGCCAGCGCTACCCGCACCAGGTGTCCGGTGGCCAGCTGCAGCGCGCCATGACCGCCATGGCGCTCTGCCCCAATCCGGAACTCATCGTCTTCGACGAGCCGACGACTGCGCTGGACGTGACGACCCAGATCGACGTGCTCGCAGCGATAAAGCATGCGATCGAGGAGACGCACACGGCGGCACTCTACATTACCCATGACCTCGCCGTGGTCGCACAGGTGTCCGACGACATCATGGTGCTGCGGCACGGCAAGACGGTCGAGTACGGGCCGGTGAAGCAGATCATCGAGGCGCCGACCCAGGACTATACACGGGCCTTGGTCAACGTCCGGGGAACCCGCCGCGACGAGGCGGTCGACCAGACTGACACGCTCCTCAAGATCGAAAACATCACCGCCGGCTATTCGAACGGCTTCAAGGTTCTGCACGACGTTTCGCTGCACATACCGAAAGGCCAGACACTTGCTGTCGTCGGCGAGTCCGGATCGGGGAAGTCGACGCTGGCGCGTGTCATCACCGGCCTGCTGCCGCCCGTGGATGGCCGCATCACCTTCGACGGTCAGGTATTGCCGCGGGCTCTCAAGGGCCGCTCAAACGACCAGCTTCGCCGGATTCAGATGATCTACCAGATGGCCGACACCGCGATGAATCCGCGGCAGACCGTGCGCGACATCATCGGCCGGCCGCTGAGCTTCTACTATGGCATGCATGGCAAGGCGAAGACCGATCGGGTGAAGGAATTGCTCGACCAGATCGAAATGGGCGGTCGGTTCGCCGACCGGTATCCCGCCGAACTGTCCGGTGGCCAGAAGCAGCGTGTCGCCATCGCCCGGGCGCTTGCCGCAAAGCCCGAACTCATCCTTTGCGACGAACCGACATCGGCGCTCGATCCGCTCGTGGCGGAAGGCATTCTCAAGCTGCTGATGAAACTGCAGGAGGACACGCAGGTCTCCTACATGTTCATCACCCACGACATCGCCATCGTCAGGGCGATCGCGGACTCGGTGGCGGTGATGCATCGCGGCAACCTGGTCCGCTTCGGCCCCAAATCGAAAGTGCTTTCGCCACCCTTCGACGACTACACCGACCTCCTGCTGAAGTCTGTGCCCGAAATGGAGATCGGCTGGCTGGAGCGGGTGCTTGCGACGCGACGGATGGAGAGTGCCGGCAACTGAGGGTTTTCGCTGCTTTGCACAATTTCGGTTGCATTAGCAATGCCGAACACTCTTGAGAAGACACTCCTAATTTTGCGTGTTACAGTGCCCGCTTCCAGGAGGGCACGATGTCACATTTGCGTTGTGCGGCAATTGCTGCGCTCGGTGTGGCGCTTTACGGCTGGATGCCAACATTGGCTGCAGAAACAGTCGGCGAGGCAGTTCACATCAAGACTGAGGTCTCTGGCTCTAACGGTCCGATAGCGGTCAAGGATCCCGTCTATCGGGACGAACGCATACGAACGTCCAGATCGGGTCTCGGCCAGTTCACCTTTCGCGACGGAACGAAGCTCGCCGTCGGATGGGGCTCTTCCGTCGTCATCGACAAGTTCGTCTATGACGACTCACGCTCTTTCAAAAAGCTTACAGTAGCAGCCGCAAAAGGTACATTCCGCTGGGTCAGCGGAAAGTCGAAACATACGGCCTACGAAATCGTGACCCCTGCCGGCACAATTGGTGTGCGCGGGACGGTCTTCGACTTCTATGTCGGCGCCGACGGAACCACCGCCATCGTCCTGCTGAGCGGTGCCGCCGATTTTTGCGGCCCCGGGGGCTGTCGCGAGCTCAAGCGTCGGTGCGAGTGCGTGGTTGCAAAGCGCAACGGCGAGCTGTCGGACGTCAGGCGCATCAACCGCAGCATCTTTGCGGCTCTCGACAATCCCCGTGCCCTTCCCTTTCTTTCCGGGGACCAGGAGCTTCTCGGCCGGGTGGGCGGATCAGGCTGCGGGCTTCAGAACGAAGTGAGAATTCGGACCGACAAGAAAGAAAGAAACATCCGCCAACCCGAACCGCGTCCTGATCCCGACAAGCCGGACGACAAACCGACGAAGCCGGACAAGGATAAACCGACCAAGCCGGACAAGGACAAGCCGACCAAGCCCGACAAGGATAAGCCGACGAAGCCTGACAGGGATAAACCGACGAAGCCCGACAGGGATAAACCGACGAAGCCCGACAGGGACAAGCCGACCAAACCCGACCGGGACAAGCCGACAACGCCCGACAGAGACAAACCGACAACGCCCGACAAGGACCCGCCATCGGACCGTGATCCTCCTGGCGACAGCGACGGCGGTCCCACTCAAGGCGGCGACGCGGACTGAGGCGAACTATTCGGCCGAGATGCCGTGTGCACGGCCCGGCTCATGGATGAAGTGCTCGCCTCTCCGGGAGATCCGGCGATAGAAGTCCGGCAGGCCCATGCCAATTGTCTCGGCACGAACCTTCGCGCCGCGCAGGATGTTGCGGGTCGTCGGGGAGCGCAAGCGGAGCGCTTCGACGAGCCGGCCGTGGATCCCCTTCAGTTCCTCGAATTCCGCGGACTGTGCCAGGCTCTCGTCACCGACGACGGCAAAGACCTTGGTGCGGGTGCTCTTGCCCTTGAGTGCCAGCGCGCCTGCTTCGAGCAGGGCGCAATCCGACAGGCAATCCGCTGTGGATTCAGAGATCAGGATGTCGAAGCCGACGTCCTTGCAGGCGGCCTCGATCCGCGCGGCAACGTTGACGGTGTCGCCGACCGCCGAATAGTTGAACCGGGTCTCGGCGCCCATGTTCCCGACGCATGCAATTCCGGTGTGAACACCTATCCCGATGCCGACGGTCTGCTCGCCGCCGAAGCCGAATGCATCGTCCGCATTCAGCCGGGCAAGCGTCTCGCGCATGGCCAGTGCCGCGCGAACCGCTTTCCTGGCATGGTCGGCCACATCCACGGGCGCGTTCCAGAAGGCCATGATCGAATCCCCGATGAACTTGTCCAGCGTGCCCTCGTTGGCAATGACGTGGCGGCTGAGAGCATCGAGAAAGGTATTGAGGAAGGCGACGACGGCGGTGGGCGACAGCCGTTCGCTGATCTCGGTGAAGTTCCTGACGTCGACGAACATCACGGTCAGTTCGCGATCGTCCCCGCCGAGGCGCAGGGCATTGCGGGTGTGTTCGATACGGTAGAGGAGCGACGGCGACAGGTAGTGCCCGAATGCCCGCCGGACTTCACGGCGCTCCCGGTCGGTCACCAGGAAGCGGAAGGCCGTCGCCGCGAAATGCGTGATGGACCCGCTGACGATCGGCGCAAGCGGATCGAACAGGAGTCCGGCATAGGAAAATGCCAACCAGGAGGCGACGAGAGCGAGCGCGGTGATCAACAGGCCGACGACGAGCGCGATCGCCGGGGTGAGGAATGTTGTCAGCAGCACGAGGATCGTGCCCGCCACCGCGATCGACAGGATCTCGAGCCCGTCAGCCCAATCGGGCCGCGAGAGATAGCGCCCCGAGAGGATCTGCTCCACGGCCTGCGCGTGCAGCGAGACACCGGGCACGTTTTCCCCCAGGGCATCGGTACGCACGTCCTGCAGGCCGGCGGCAGACGTTCCGACGAAAACGATACTGCCCTGGAGCGCTGTGAGCACGTCGTCGGCGATCCCGCCGGGCGCCAGAACCTTCCTTGCGGAGATGTATCGCTCCGTCGTGTCCGGCGAGACATAGAGCCAAAGCTCGCCCGCCGCCGTGACGGGCACCACGAAATCGCCGACCTTGATGAGAGTTATCGTGTCCGGGATATCAGGCGCGCCCGCCAGTATGTAGGTCGAGGCCCCCTGCGCGACGCGCAGCGCTTCGAGCGTCAGGTTCGGATAAAGCTGTTCACCGTCGCTGAGCAGCAGCGGAACGGCACGCACGACGGCCGAGGCGCTTCGAGGATTGAGACTGATGTGGCCGATACCAGCAGCATTGGCTTCGAGCTGGGGTCTGAGTGGCGTTGCAGCCCTCAGTCGCGGCGGCGCACCGAAGGGAGGCTCGCCCGTGAAGGCAAAACCCGCCTTCATTTCCGGGCGAAAGTTCCCGTCATTCGACAGGGCGAAGCCGAGAACGACAGGTTTTCCGGCGATGGATTGCGCAAAAATCTCGTCATTATCAGGCAATCCTCCGAGTATCGAAGGATCGACACCCGGAACCTCGCGAACGACCGCACGCGGCGACAGCCGATCCGGCTCCGAGAAGAGAACGTCGAATGCGATTGCCGCGACGCCGGCCTCCGACAGCCGGTTCACCAGTTCGGCGAGCCGGTCTCTCGGCCATGGCCACTGACCGATCTCCTTCAGCGATGCCTCATCGATGTCGATGACGCGGACGGGCATGTGTTCGAAAGCCCGCGGCCTCAGGCGCTGGTACTCGTCGAAGACCACGTCGCGCGCCTGCCTCAGCAGCTGCGGGTCGCTTGCCCGCAGCATGGTGAGTGCCGCTACGATGAGAAGGCCGACAATGACGCCAACTTGCTGCGCGCGTGTCATGACTGCGGAATCAGCGCCTCCTGTGCCGGAGCCAAACGACGGCGAGCATCAAACCAGGATGACGGTATCTTCCTTGGCATGCGTACCGAGGAACCGGCATGCTGCATTTTTCTTCAGAGCGATGCAATCACCAAAGCAGTTCCAGCAGAAAATGCCGGCACAACAGTATTGACGAAAGGAAGGCCGACCGTGGGCATCAGTAAATCCGCCTCACCGGTGAAACCTTCACGTCCCGATCAGTATCGATCGCCTGTGCTGCATTGCTGTCACTGTGTCCTCAGCCGGATTTTTCCATCAGTGTGCCAGCCCTGGTCTTTTGCCCCCTACTGCTCCGTGCATAGCACGTCGCCGACACGTGCTGCAGAACCGCTCTCGACAAGCACGCTCCCCTCGCCTCGCGCGATACACTTTCCCTTTTCTGCGGCTCCGCTGCGGAAATGCACGATCGGCTGCCCTTCGATCGTGATGCCCGGCACGACCTCGTAGAGTTCGGGCGGACAGTTTGCGACATCGGAGAGCCGAAGCGCCGGCGCACCGCCGATCATCACGCTTGCCGCGCCCGAAAGCGCGCAGGCCGGCATGGGAGCGACTGGATCGTCCCCGGCAAAGGCTACCGCAGCGGCCGTCACGAAGATCCATGACGCGATTGCAACAGTGCTCGAGCTCATTTCCCGCTATTCTCCTGCCGACTCACCCGCCTCTGCGATCATTCGCGACAAAGCCCGCCCTTGCACACGGAAATGCCCATGAAAGACCGTCGATTTAGCGTCATCGAGAATGAGTGGATCACTCTCCAGGACGGGACCCGTCTTGCCGCCCGCATCTGGATGCCGGAGGGAGCCGAGGCCGATCCGGTGCCTACCGTGTTCGAATTCCTCCCTTACCGCAAGGGCGACGGGACCAGCCCGCGCGATGAATCCACCTATCCCGTCTTTGCGGCGGCAGGCATTGCGGGCGTGCGGGTGGACATCCGCGGTTCCGGCGAATCCGACGGCGTCATCGACGGTGAATATACGCCTCTGGAGCTTGCCAACGCCTGCGAGCTGATCGCCTGGATTGCCGCCAAGCCATGGTCGAACGGCAATGTCGGCATGATGGGAATTTCCTGGGGCGGCTTCAACTGCCTCCAGGTCGCGGCCTTGAAGCCGCCTGCCCTGAAAGCCGTCATCTCGATCGCATCCACGGTGGATCGCTACAACGACGACATCCACTACAAGAACGGCACGCACCTCTCCGCCCAGCTATCCTGGGCGGCAACCATGCTCGCCTACCAGTCCCGTTCGCCCGATCCCGCTATTGTCGGCGACCGCTGGAAGGCGATGTGGCTGGAACGGCTCGAGAATGAACCCTTCTTCCTCGAGGAGTGGCTGCAGCACCAGCGGCGCGACGATTTCTGGAGGCACGGCTCCATCTGCGAGGATTTCGAAGGCTTCCCTGTGCCGGCGCTCGTGATTGCCGGTTGGGCGGATGGTTATCGCAACACGCCCGTGAAGGCTGTCGAGGGCCTCGGAGGCAAGGCAAAGGCATTGATCGGACCGTGGATCCATAAATATCCGCACTTCGCCTGGCCCAAGCCTCGCATGGACTTTCATGCCGAAGCGATTGCCTGGTGGAACCGGTGGCTCAGAGGCGAGCAGAACGGCGCGGAGGGTTGGCCCCAGATGCGCGCCTACATTCAGGACGGCGCACGCCCCTCGCGCAATCGCGAGTTTGATCCCGGCTTCTGGGTCGCCAAATTGGAATGGTCAGAACCGGAGATGGATTGCTTCTATGTCGAGCAGTTCGGCACGCTGACGCCCGGCATGCCCATCGCCGGGGCGCATGATCACGATCGTTACCTGCGCTCGCCACTGGATACGGGCACCATGGCTGGCGAATGGTTCACGCTCAAGCCGGATGCGGAAATGGCTCTCGACCAGCGGACCGACGACGCCGGCTCGCTGGTATTCGAGACCGCCCCACTGAAGGAAGCACAGGATTACCTCGGCAGGCCGGTTGTGGACCTCGAGCTCGCTTGCGATGACGAATGGGCAAATCTCTGCGCCCGCATCGTCGACGTTCACCCTGACGGAACTGCCACGCGCGTGACGTTCGGCGTCCTCAACCTCGCGCACAGGGAAGGCAACGACAAGCCCAAGGCGCTGGAGGCGGGCAGGAAGACGAAGATACGGCTGCTGCTCGACGCGATGGGCTATCGCTTCCGCGCGGGGCATCGCATCCGGCTGTCGCTCTCGACGTCCTATTGGCCCAAGGTGCTCCCGCCCCCGACCGATCCCGGCGTAACCATCGACCTTGCCTCGCTGGGCCTCGCGCTTCCGCGGCTCGGCGACCATCAGGTCGTTGCCGTCCCTGAGCCGGCCAATCCCGACCCGCTGCCGAAGTACCGTGAACTCACACCCGCGGAAACAGCGCGCGGGGTGGAGCGAGACCTGACCAACGGCTTGACGGAGTATTCGATCTACGAGGACACCGGACTGTTCGAGCATCCCGGTTTCGGGCTTGCGACGCGGCAGCTGCGCGACGAGCTCTGGTCGATTGCGGACGGCGACCCGCTTTCGATGACGGGAACCTCCACATGGACCTGCGACATGCAGCGCCCGGGCTGGTTCGTCCGCACGATCTCGACCGCCACCATTGCCTGCACCGCCACCGACTGGCTGATCTCCGCACATGTCCGGGCATTCGAGGGCGATACCGAGATCTTCGAAAAGACCTTCAGCAAGAAGATCGCCCGGGACTTCATGTAGCAAACGGGCGCCGCCGTGCCGGTTGCGATGCATGGCAGCGCGCAGCGTGATATGCTCGCCGCATGCGACCGAGCACCCGTTACGCACAGAGTGGCGACCTCAGTATTGCCTATCAGGTGGTGGGCGACGGGCCGCTCGACCTCGTCTACGTGCCGGGCTGGGTCTCCAATCTGGACCATGCGTGGGAATTTCCGCGCATGGTGCATGTCTTCAATCGGCTGAGTAGCTTCGCGCGGCTGATCCTGTTCGACAAACGCGGCACGGGCCTCTCGGATCGCAACGTCGGCTATCCGACGCTCGAGCAGCGCATGCAGGACGTCAGGGCCGTCATGGACGCGGCGGGGTCGCGGCGCGCGGCGCTTGTCGGCACCTCCGAGGGCGGCAACATGTGCATGCTCTTCGCGGCCACCTACCCGGAGCGGACCGCCGCGCTGGTCCTGTACGGCTGTTTTGCCAAGGGGCTCTGGGCGCCGGACTATCCATGGGGAAAGACCCGCGACGAGGTCGAGCAGGAACTTGCCATGATCGCGCGCGACTGGGGCGGCCCCTTCGACATGAGCAATGCCGCCCCCACGCTCCAGCACGACCAGGAGGCGCGCAACTGGCTCGCCGGTTACTTCAGAAACTCGGCCTCGCCACAGGATGCAATCTCGCTCTGGCGCTGGAACACCGAGATCGACGTTCGTGACATACTCAGTGCAATCCATGTGCCCACCCTCGTGCTGCACCGGGCCGGCGACCGCTGGGTGAACGTCGCGGAGGGCCGTTTCGTCGCCGACCGGATCGGCGAAGCCAGATGGGCGGAACTGCCGGGAGACGACCATGTCATCTGGGCGGGAGATGTTGACCGGACACTGGATGAGATCGAAGAGTTCCTGACGGGCGTGCGACCTGCGCCGGCATACGAACGTGTCCTCCTCACCGTTCTCTTCACCGACATCGTCGGCTCCACCGCAGTGGCGGCCAACCTCGGCGACGAAGCCTGGAGGGCGCTTCTCAAACGCCACGACGATGCCGTGCGCGAAGAACTGCAGCGCCATGGCGGCACTGCGGTGAAATCGCTCGGCGACGGATTTCTCGCGACCTTTCAGGGTCCGACGAAGGCAATCCAGTGCGCCGGCGCAATCCGCGACCGCGCGGCCGCCCTCGGTCTCGACATTCGCGCAGCGCTCCACACGGGCGAGTGCGAAAGACACGGCGGGGACCTCAGCGGTATCGCCGTGCATCTCGCCTCGCGGCTTCTGCCACATGCGGGGGCGGGAGAAATCATTCTTTCACGGACAGTGAAGGACCTCGTTGTCGGATCGGGCGTCACGTTCGAGACCCGGGGCGAGGTTGCGCTGCGCGATGTCCCGGGTATCTGGCAGCTCTACGTCGCACGCATTCCACCGGAATAGGCATCGCTGGATTTCATCGCAAATGAAAGATCGCCGGCGCCGAGCCTATCGGCGCGACAGGCGTCTCAAGGCCTCGAGCGCCCGCTCCGCATCCGCAGCCGGCACGAAGATGTGGTCATGATGGTAGGCGGCGACCACGTTGGCGCTCACGCCCTCCCCGGTCAGCGCGGCGGAGACAGCAGCGGTCAGGCCGACCGCCTCGAGCGAGGAATGAACCGTGAGCGTGATCATCCGCATCGGAGCGCTTGCGGCGAGCTCTTCGGCGACGGCCACCTCGGCCGGAAGGATCAGTGTCAGGCCTTCTCGTTCCCGGAAGTAGCAAAGCACACGAGGGTCACTCGTGCGAGCGACATCCTCATGCGGCACCGTACAGAAAACGAATTCGCCACCCGCGAGCGACGGTTCCAACTCCGCAAGAAGCCTGTCGAGGTCGGTGATACCGTTCATGTCGAGCGAGTTCCGGCCATTCTCGAAACGGCCGCGCACAATGCCGAGAACCCCTCCCGCGCCCCCTCGCTCATATGGCGTGCCCGCAGCCAGGCATGGATCATCTGCGGCTCCTCCCTGAACTCGACCGGAACGCCTGCCGCTCCAAGCCGCGTCGCATAGTGGCGCGCATCGTCACGCAGCGGGTCGAAGAAGGCCGCAGTGATATAGGAAGGCGGCAGTCCGGCGAGATCCTTCGCAAGCAGCGGGAACGCATAGACATCCCCCTTCGGAGCCTTCACGACATCGCGGTAGTAAGAGACGTCCGCCGTCGTCAGGCCGGGAGCCTGCGCCATCTCGGCGTAAGATCCGGAGACAAGATCACCGCCGAGCGCGGGATAGATGAGCACCTGGCCGGCGATGGGCCCTGCTCCCACATCCCTGGCGTTCAGCACGATCCCTGCCGTGAGATTGCCGCCCGCACTGTCGCCGATGACGACGACCGGACGCGAGGAGGCGAGAAGATCGAGGAGAACTGCCCAGCAATCCTCGAAAGCCGCCAGCCAGACATGCTCGGGCGCCAGGCGATAATCCACAGAGACAAGTTCCGCCTTGGCCGCGTGAGCGATCTCCGCGCAGATGGAATCATGGCTGTTCAGCGAGCCGACCACGAAGCCACCTCCGTGGATGTAGAGCAGCCGCGTCTGCGTGCTCACCACGGACGGGCGGTAGTAGCGAACCGGAACCCTTCCCGCCACCAGCCCGTCTGCCTTGTGCATTCCCGGAGGCGGCGGCGCGTCGAATTCGGCGCACAACGCGTCGTACCAGCCGCGTTGCTGCGCAATCGAGCCATGAACGGCGTCCGCCGGATAAAACGCCTCGCAGCGCGCGTGAAAGGCGAGAATTCCCGGCTCCGTCGGCATGGGTCTATGCGAATCCTGGGTCATGTCGGATATCTCGTTTGCCAACGCCCGGTGCGACGAGCTCCAAACGCCTGGCCGTGACTAAAGTTCTGGTCTCTCCGGCAATATTCAATGCCGCTTTCGTGGTCGCCGATGATCCACCAGCGCCGGTGACTGATCAGGTTGCGTCCAATCCACATCGCACGCACCCCTTGCACCGCATCGATCGCTCTAGAATGTCGGCGGCGTGCAGGCGCTGATGACCTCGCATGCGACGGGACCGACGCATCGGAAACGATGCGGCCGGCGGCTTTCGAAATAGTACGCGTCGCCAGGCCCAAGGATGCGCCGCTCGTCGTCGACGGTCACTTCGAGTCTACCGGATAGCACGATACCACCCTCTTCCCCTTCATGCACGAGCGGCACCTTCCCTGTGTCAGAACCAGGCTGGTAGCACTCCTTGAGGATCTGCAGGCTTCTGCCGAAGAGGTTGTCACCGATCTGCCGGTAAGAGATGGGCCCCTTACCGATCTCGACGAGTTCGTCCGCCCGGTAGAAGGCCTTCCTCGGCCGTTCCGGTTCGAAGGCAAAGAACTCCGCAAGTCCTATGGGGATGCCGTCTAGGATCCGCTTGAGAGCACCGACCGACGGATTGGTGGAGTTGGACTCGATCAGCGATATCGTCGAATTGGTGACCCCCGCGCGCTTTGCCAGTTCGCGCTGCGAGAGATCATGCATCATACGAATATGGCGCAACCGGCTCCCTATATCGACCGACATGACGACTCCCTGTTGAGCTTGTTCGAAATATCGAAAACCTAGTTTTCCAACTTCATATTTTTCAATGGGTTGATGTCAACAAGAAAAGGACTTGTTCGCACCGGCAAATCATGGCGTCAATCCTCCCACCAGAGGAGTTTTTCATGAACGTTCATAACAAGCCCAATGCACCGGTACTCGACAGCTACTGGATGCCTTTCACCGCCAACCGCCAGTTCAAGGCTGCCCCGCGCCTCCTCGCAAGCGCCGAGGGCATGCACTACACCAGCGTCGATGGCCGCACCATTCTCGATGGAACGGCCGGTCTGTGGTGCGTCAACGCCGGCCACGGCCGTCGCCAGATCGCCGCAGCCGTCGAGCGCCAGTTGACCACCATGGACTTCGCTCCTTCCTTCCAGATGGGGCACCCGATCGCTTTCGATTTTGCAGAACGTCTCGCCGAGATCGCTCCGGGCCCGGCCGGCGCCAAGCTCGATCGCGTGTTCTTCACTGGTTCGGGTTCGGAATCGGTCGACACGGCGCTCAAGATCGCGCTCGCCTACCAGCGCTCGATCGGCCAGGGCACGCGCACGCGCCTCATCGGCCGCGAACGCGGCTATCACGGTGTCGGCTTCGGCGGCATCTCCGTCGGCGGCATCGTCAACAATCGGCGCGTCTTCCCGCAACTGCCGGGTTCCGATCACCTTCGCCACACCCATGACCTTGCCAAGAACGCCTTCGTGAAGGGCCAGCCGGAACACGGCGCGGAACTGGCAGACGACCTCGAAAGACTGGTCGCCCTCCACGGCGCCGAAACGATCGCTGCGTGCATCGTCGAACCCGTCGCCGGCTCCACCGGCGTTCTGATCCCGCCGAAGGGCTACCTGGAGCGGCTGCGCGCGATCTGCGACAAGCACGGCATCCTCCTGATCTTCGACGAAGTGATCACAGGTTTCGGCCGCCTGGGCGCTGCCTTCGCCACCGATTACTTCGGCGTGACGCCAGATCTGGTGACGACCGCCAAGGGTCTCACCAACGGAGCCATTCCGATGGGCGCCGTCTTCGCCAGCCGCAAGGTGCACGATGCCCTGATGAACGGTCCGGAAAGCCAGATCGAGCTGTTCCACGGCTACACCTACTCCGGCCACCCGGCCGCCTGTGCCGCTGGTATCGCGACGCTCGATATCTACCGTGACGAGGGCCTGCTGACCCGCGCGGCGGACCTGCAGGAAACGTGGCATGAAGCGATGCATTCGCTGAAGGGCCTGCCGCACGTGATCGACGTGCGCACGATCGGGCTGATCGCCGGCATCGAGCTTCAGTCGCGCGACGGCGCACCGGGCGCTCGCGCCTACGACGTCTTCGTCGATTGCTTCGAGAAGGGCCTGCTTATCCGCGTGACCGGCGACATCGTCGCTTTCTCTCCGCCGCTGATCGCGGAGAAGAAGCATGTGGAAGAGATCGTTTCGATGTTCGCAGACGCCTTGAAGCGCGCCGCGTAAGCGATTCCGCTTTCTAACTAAAAAGCCTCCGGGCGCCGCGGATCTCAGCGGCGCCCGGAGGCTTTTGAGCCGATACTTACGCTGACGCGACGTACGTCTTGCATCCCGCCTGCCCTCTATATTAACTGCCGCAATGGCGTTCACCCTCAGGCAGTTGCAGTATTTCATCGCCGTCGCGGAACAGGGCTCGATCACCCGCGCCGCGCAGAACCTCTCCATCTCCCAGTCTTCGATCACCGAAGCCATCAAGGAACTGGAAAGTGACCTCGGCGTGGAACTTTTCGAGCGCCATCCCCGCGGACTGACGACGACCCACAACGGTCATCAGTTCCTCCGCCACGCCACCAAGATCCTCGCCGACGTTTCGGACGCCCGGCGCTCCTTCTCAGAAAATCCGGCGACCGAGAAAGGACAGCTCAATCTCGGCGTCACGTCGCTCGTCGCCGGTTACGTGCTCTCGGATCTCTTGGCACGCTACCGCCGTGCTTTTCCTGGCATCAATGTGAGCGCCATCGAGGACAACGGTTCCTACCTGGAACACCTGCTCATCGGCGGCGAGCTCGATGTGGCCGTCATGGTGATCTCCAACCTTCGCGACCGCATGGCGCTCCAGGCGGAGATTCTGGAAACGTCGCCCTATCGGCTGTGGCTTCCACTCGGCCATCCTCTCGTATCGGCGGACATCATCTCGGTCAGCGATATCGCCAAAGAGCCGCTGATCATGCTGACCGTGGACGAAATCGAGGAGAACACCGGCAAGCTTCTGACCGCTCTTGGTGCCCGTCCGCATGTCGCCTTCCGCACGCGCTCGGTCGAAGCGGTGAGAAGTCTCGTTGCGACAGGCGCGGGCATCGCCCTCCTGCCCGATCTTGTCTACCGCCCCTGGTCGCTGGAAGGCGACCGCATCGAGAGCCGGGACGTTTCCGGCTCCCTTCCCGTCGTCCAGGTCGGCATGGTCTGGCGAAAGGGTTCGAGCCTGCCCCAGTCGGCACGCGATTTCGTGGGGATTGCCGAGGCGCTGAGAAGCGGGCGCGGACGCTAGGCGGAAAGACCGCCCATATCGCTGCGCGCCGAAGCGTCAGTGCCGGCCGACGAGTTTCGGCGCACGCGACACGGAGCGGAGAGCCTCGGCGAGCCTGCCGACCTGGGAAGGCAGAAGGCCCGCGATGTTGATGCGGCCGCTTGCAGTTCCGTACACGCCAAATTCCTCGCGCAGCCGGTTCATCTGATGACTGTCGAGCGGCAGCAGCGAGAACATGCCCTTCTGATTGCGCAGCGCCTGATATTCGGCTGGCGCCCGAAGATCCAGGAGCATGTCGGACAGGTCCCTGCGGATTTCGGCGACACGGCGACGGCACGCTTCCAGTTCAGAAAGCCACGTTTGCGGGCTTTCGAACAGGCAAGACGCGATGGCAGCTCCGTGTTCGGGCGGCATGGAATAGTTCGCCCGCGTTATTCTCTCGAGCGTGGCACGGATGTTCGAAAGGAGCCCCGCGTCGGGCGCGATAACCATCGCCGCGCCCGTCCGCTCACAGTAGAGGCCCATGTTCTTGGAGCAGCTTGCGGCAACGAGAACGGTGTCGAGGACGTTGGAGAGCAGGCGCAGACCTGCAGCGTCATGCTCAACCCCGTCGCCGAAACCCTGATAGGCCATGTCGACCAGGGGCACGAGACCCCTGCCCTTGCAGAGCTCGGCGAACTGCCGCCACTGTTCGATGGACGGATCGATGCCCGTGGGATTGTGGCAGCAGCCGTGGAGAAGGACGACGTCACCCTCCTGCGCCGCGTCGAGGTCTGCGATCGCAGCCTCGATATCCAGTCCCGCCGCGCCCTCTTGCCAGCGGAACGATCTCACCCGCAGTCCTGCCGCCGTCATGATCGGGCGATGGTTCACATAGCCGGGATCGGTGCTCCATACCGTCGCATGGGAGAGACTAGCGCGATGAAATCGGCAAGCACCCTGAGTGCGCCGGTCCCACCGACCGTCTGGATGGTGCATTGGCGACCGAGGGTCTCGGCACCTTCGCCGAGCAGAAACCTCGAAATCCCCGCGTTGAACGCCGCGTTCCCGGAGAGCGCCCGATAGGACTTGGAAGTGGCAGCGGCAGCGAGACGGGCCTCGGCCTCCCGCACGGCACGCATGACCGGGGTCTGTCCCGAGGCGTCGCGATAGACACCCACGATAAGGTCCATCTTCTCAGCCCGGCGATCTTGCCCGAATGAGTTGATCAGGGCCCACAAGGGATCGGGTTCGGCGATTTGCAGAGTGGCGAGCATTGGTTCCCTCGTAGGCTTGAATTCAGTAACGGTTTGCCAGGATCACGCCCGTCGTGATGACGAGAATGCCAGCGGCGGTCGGAAGGGTGAGCCCCTCCCCAAGAACGGGAATCGCCAGGAGGCTTGCCAGGGCCGGCGCGAGCGACCCGATAGCCGAGCTTCTGGAGGCGCCGAGCCTGGAGACAGCAAAGGCATAACCCACGGTCGAGACGAGGCCGACGCCCACTCCCTGGACCAGAACGAAGGGGAGTGCCTGGTGCAACGTGAACTGACCGAGATGGGTGGTGGCCGCGCCTGTGATCATCATTGCGACAATGACGGTCAGCGAGCAGACGGACAGAAGCAGTCCATTGGATATCGCATCGACGCCGGTCCGCTTGAGGCCGATCGTGTAGGCGCCCCACACGAGGCTTGCGAGCAGAAGGAAGCCGACGCCGCGCATCATCTCCGCGGTGATCGCATGCCGTTGACCGGCAACGATTCCGGCGACACCTGCAAGGATCAGCGCAAGTGGAAGCCAGCGTTTCCTCGGCACGCACCTTCGTTCGAACAGGTAGCTCAGCAAGGCGACGGAAAGGGGTGCAGTACCCGCGATCAGGGCGCCGACATAGGCGGTTGAAGTCGTCCGCGCCCCTTCCGAGACGATGAGGAAAAACGGCACGCCCCCGAGCAACACCAATGCCGCGTCCCTCAACGAAACTCTCCGAAGCGCTGAAAGCCTCGCCGGGAGAGCAGGGAGAAGCGCGATGATGGGGATCGCAAAACGAATGACCGCGACGTCGGCCGGGGCAAGCGGCGATGCACCGATGGCCCGCATGCTCAGCGCAAAGCCCGCCCAGGCCATCACGACGACGAAGAGAACGATGTAGCCGGCCGTCGCAGGGCCAAACAGTCCATTTGCGGGTTTGGGCAAGTCTGACGCGAGATCGGTCATTGCGGGGCCTCAGTGTTGGATGGCCTCCATGTTATGCTTCTATGAGTGCTATTTTCTTGCTACTTCACTGTCGGTTAGAACGAAATTTGGCAGAATCTGCTAAAAATGGAGGACGAATGGACGACAAAGACAGGCAGATCATCTGGGCGCTACAGAAAGAGGGCCGGCTTTCCAATCAGGAGCTTTCCGAGAAGGTCGCCCTGTCTCCGTCGCCGTGCCTGCGCCGGCTACGCCTTCTCGAGGAGGCCAAGGTCATCAAGGGTTACACCGCGATCGTCGACGAGGAAGCCTACGGCCTGCCGATCACCGCCTTCGTGCGCATCAGGCTCGAACGCCATTCCGAGGCATCAGTCGCGGCCTTCGAGCGAAAGGTGCGCACGATCGACAGCATTCAGGACTGCTACGTAATGACCGGCGAGGCCGACTATCTCCTTCGCGTGCTGGTCGAGAGCCTCAAGGACTACGAGCAGTTCGTGCGAACCCAATTGCACAACATCGAAGGCATTGCGGCGATCGACACGAGCTTCGCCTACGGAACCGTCAAGAGGGCGACGGTCTTTCCCCGGCTCTAGTCGAGCCTGGGCTGTCGGGGGAGTGACGTTCGCATTGGCGGCGACGTCCCAAGCGCCCCCACGAGGGCGACGGATGTTGTTGAAGTCATCGGTCTCTCTTGCCGTCGGTGTTCACGTCGAGCGGGCTGTTCCAGTCTGCGCCGCCCGGAGCGGTGACCTCGCAAACAAGCCCAGCCGGGTCATAGGAAATCTGCACCTCACCCTTCAACTCGACAGACAGGAGACTTTCGATCAAACGGGAACCGAAACCTCTGCGGGAGGGCGCGGTGACCGGCGGCCCACCCGTCTCCTGCCATCTGAGCTTCAACCGTGCCGGTGCATCGCCATCGAGGGACCACACGATGGAAACCCTTCCCCCAGCTACCGACAACGCTCCATACTTGGCGGCATTCGTCGCCAGTTCGTGCAGCGCGAGGGAAATGGATACCACTGTCTTTGGGGCTAGCTGGATCTCGGGTCCGGAGATATCGAAGCTGTCTATCGGGTAAGGAGCGATCGCCTCGCCGATCACTGCCCTGAGTCCCGCGTGCTCCCAGGTTCCGCGGGTCAGTAGATCGTGGGCTCTCGACAATGAACCAAGCCTCGCATCGAACGTGTCGGCGGCGTTTCGATTGGCATCCTCGCGCCCGAATGTCTGCCGTGCTATCGCCGCCACCGTTGCCAGCACGTTCTTCACGCGGTGGTTCAACTCCCCGACCAGCATGGCCTGCAAGCGCTCGGCTTCCTTCCGCGCAGTTATGTCGCGGGCGATTTTCGATGCACCAATTATCCGGCCATAGGCGTCATAGATCGGCGATACGCTGAGCGATACATCGACGGCCCCTCCGTCCTTGCGACGGCGGATTGTTTCATGCGGTTCGACCCTTTGCCCGGCACGGATACGCTCGATGATAAAGGGCTCTTCGCCTCCCCTATCTTCCGGAACGAGTATCGTGACGGGTTTGCCTATGACCTCCTCGGCAAGATAGCCATAGAGTTTCTCGGCGCCGGAATTCCAGCTCATGATTGTCATGTTGAGATCGGTGCTGAGGATCGCATCGTCGGACGACGCGATGATTGCGGCGAGCCGGCGCTCGACCTCCTGGGCGCGCTTTCTCTCCGATATGTCGACGACCGCAGCCACGGTCTGCCGGATGTGTCCTTCGCGATCCCGAATTGCCGACACGGAATTGGCGACCCAGACCAGTCCGCCGTCCTTGCGCACGTAACGCTTCTCGATCTCGAAACTCTCGCCAGACTCGGTCAGGCGTTTGAACAGGACAAGATTTCTCGGCAGGTCCTCAGGATAGGTGATGTCCTGCATCCGCAGCTTCAGGAGCTCGGCCTCAGTGTAGCCGACGATCTCGCAGTAGCGATTGTTGACGAAAACGAAGCGGCCGCTCAAGTCGGTCTGGGCGAAGCCGCCCGCGGTTTGCGAGAAGATTGCCTGCAGCCGTTCCTCGCTCTCCGTGAGCGCATTTACCGAGATCAGGCGCTCCGTCGTTTCATTCACAATGCACAGAACGCCCCGGATCGAACCTTCCTCGTCGCGTACCGGCGAATAGGAGATGTCGAAATAGACGGTCTCGGGATACCCGTGCCGCTGGATGTAGAATGGCCGATCCTTGGCGAAGACCACCTCGCCATGGTCGAGGACGCGCCGCAGGAGCGGTTCGAGATCGCCCCACAACTCGCCCCAGTTTTCCCGCGCCGGACGTCCCAGCGCGCGGGGATGCTTGTCTCCGATTGTGGGCGCGTAGGCATCATTGTAGAGAGCGACAAAATCCGGCCCCCAGAACATGACGATCTGGGCGCGAGCGGGCAGCATGATCTCCACGGCGTATTTCAGGCAGGATGGCCATTCCGACATCGGGCCGAGACTGGTTGCAGCCCAGTCAAAACCGTGAATGCGAGACGCCATTTCACCGGGCTGAAATTCCGATCTGAAGCTTTGCAGGGCGTAATCCTCTCCCTAACGGCGATGTCGATTCAACGACTTGTGCCTGCCAAACGTCAATAGCAATCATCGGAAACTGTCGCTGCGCGTGACAATATCTGCCGCGCAGGCTCGGGTCGGTCAGCCGTAAATCTCCTAATTCCGTGAAAAAAGTGGATTGCTGCTGATTTTCAAGGCCGTCTTAACGCCCCAGACACACCTCTCCAAGAGGCGCAGTCGGTCGCTTGGCTGGCTCAACTTAGGTTCGAAAACGATCAATTATCGATCGATATCGGAATTTCCGATATTGTAATTCTGTTTAATGAATTTGCGAAAGCGGCAAAAAGGGGCACGGTGGTATCGGGAACAATACCGCACCAAAGCGGACCAAAACGGGAGATTATTATGAAGCGTCTACTTCATTCCTGCACCGCGCTTACACTTTCGCTTGCCTTCGGCGCACAGGCACTCGCCCAGGAGCCACTCAAGGAACTGGGCAAGGGTGAAGGCGAGGTCTCAATCGTTGCCTGGGCCGGATATATCGAGCGCGGAGAGACCGACAAGAACTACGACTGGGTCACCGAGTTCGAGAAGTCGACCGGCTGCAAGGTCAGCGTGAAGACCGCTGCGACCTCCGACGAAATGGTCGCGCTGATGAATGAAGGGGGCTTCGACCTCGTGACCGCCTCCGGTGATGCCTCGCGTCGCCTTATCGCCGGCAAGCGCGTCCAGCCGATCAACACCGACCTGATCCCGAGCTGGAAGACGGTCGACGAGCGCCTCCAGAGCGCCCCGTGGAACACGGTGAACGGCGTCCACTACGGCACGCCGTATCTGTGGGGACCGAACGTTCTCATGTACAACACGGAAGCCTTCAAGGACGCGCCGCCGAAGAGCTGGAATGTCGTCTTCGAAGAGACGACCCTCCCGGACGGCAAGTCGAACAAGGGACGCATCCAGGCTTATGACGGCCCAATCCATGTAGCCGACGCCGCCAACTACCTGATGTTCCACAAGCCGGAACTCGGTATCAAGGATCCCTACGAGCTCAACGAAGACCAATACAAAGCGGCACTTGATTTGCTGCGCACCCAGCGTACGCTCGTCGGGCGCTACTGGCACGACGCCATGATCCAGATCGACGACTTCAAGAATGAGGGCGTGGTGGCCTCCGGTTCGTGGCCGTTCCAGGTCAACCTCATGCAGGCTGAGAAGCAGCCGATTGCCTCCACCTTCCCGGAGGAAGGCGTGACCGGGTGGTCGGATACGACCATGCTGCACGCGGACAGCCAGCATCCGAACTGCGCCTACATGTGGATGGAACATTCTCTTTCACCCAAGGTGCAGGGTGACGCCGCCGCCTGGTTCGGTGCCGTCCCGTCGGTCCCCGCCGCCTGCAAGGGCAACGCGCTTCTGACCGACGAAGGATGCGCGACCAACGGCTTCGACAACTTTGAGAAGATCAGGTTCTGGAAGACGCCGATTTCCAAGTGCGAGACCCAAGGCGAATGCGTTCCCTACCATCGCTGGGTTTCCGACTACATCGGCGTCATCGGCGGACGCTGAGCCTTACCTCCCCTCGAGGGGGAGGAGGTCGCGCGAAAGCGCGGGTGTGAGCGACCACAAAAACGAATGAATTGTCGCCCCACCCCGGCCCTTCGGGGCCGACCCTCCCCTCTGGGACGGGTATCGATCCGGCACGCCCGGACGCAAGCAAAGAACCACCTTTGGAGCTACCATGACTTCCGCCGTTCTGTTCGAAAAAGTCTCCCGCCATTTCGGCGCTGTCAGAGCCGTGGACTCGGTCGATCTGGCTGTCACGGAAGGGGAATTCTTTGCCATGCTCGGCCCATCCGGTTCAGGCAAGACGACCTGCCTGCGTCTTATGGCCGGTTTCGAACAGCCAACCTCCGGACACATCGAGATTTTCGGCGAAACAGCGGAGGGCGTGCCGCCCTATCGGCGCAGCGTCAACACCGTGTTTCAGGACTATGCGCTCTTCCCGCATCTCTCCATCCTGGAGAATGTCGCTTACGGGCTCATGGTCAAGGGCGTGGAGAAGACCGCGCGGCTGAAGGCGGCCGAGGACGCGCTCGCCATGGTCAAGCTTCCCGGTTACGGCACGCGTCGTCCGGGCCAGCTGTCCGGCGGCCAGCGTCAGCGCGTGGCGCTCGCCCGTGCGCTCGTCAATCGGCCGAAAGTCCTGCTCCTCGACGAACCCCTCGGGGCGCTCGACCTCAAGCTTCGCGAACAGATGCAGGAGGAACTGAAAAGCCTTCAGAAGGAGCTCGGCATCACCTTCGTCTTCGTGACCCACGATCAAGGCGAGGCGCTGTCGATGGCCGATCGCATCGCGGTCTTCAACGACGGAAAGATCCAGCAGCTCGGCACACCGGAAGAGGTCTACAAGCGGCCGAAGACGCGTTTCGTTGCCGATTTCGTCGGCTCGTCCAACGTATTGCCGCCGGACTTCGTCTCGCGGCTCGGCTACGCCCATAGCTATGCGAGCCTTAGGCCCGAATCCGTCTCCCTCGGCCAGGGGGCAGCCGGCCACAAGGAATTCACCGGGCGGGTCACCGCCGCGAGCTTCCTCGGGGCTGCCAACAGGATCACCGTCGAAGCCTCCGGCGCACGCATCGCGGCCATGGTCCCTGCTTCAACCAGTGTTCCGGCGCAGGGCAGTGCCGTAGTCCTGAGCTTCCTGCCGTCCGATCTGCACATGATGGATGACGCATCATGAGCACGCTTGCCGAAACCACCGTCTTGCCGCGCTCCGAGAGCACCACCCGGCGCCTCTCCGATTTCCTCTGGCGCAGCCCGAAGCTGTTCCTGTTTCTTATGCTGGCGCCACCGCTTTTGTGGCTCGGCATCGTCTATCTCGGATCCCTCTTCGCGCTCCTGTTGCAGAGCTTTTTCTCGATCGACGAGTTTTCGGGCCTCGTGAACTACGAGTTCACGCTGGATACCTATCGCCAACTGCTGATCCCGTCGAACTTCGACATCATCTTGCGCACCATCGTCATGGCAGCGCTCGTGACCCTCGGTTCCGCGGTGATCGCCTTCCCGATCGCCTACTATGCCGCACGCTATGCCCGCGGCAAATGGAAGGTGCTCTTCTACCTCGGCGTCATGCTGCCGCTCTGGTCGAGCTACCTGGTGAAGATCTACGCCTGGAAGCTGATCCTGGCGAAGGAAGGGATCGTCACCTGGTTCGTCGCCAAGCTCCACCTGACCTGGCTGCTCGATGCCTGGCTGTCGCTGCCTGTCGTTGGCGGAAACTCGCTGTCCGTCAGCTACACCGGCACGTTCATCGTCTTCATCTACGTCTGGATGCCGTTCATGATCTTGCCGATACAGGCGTCGCTTGAGCGTGTGCCCGGCAATCTCATCGAGGCTTCCGCCGATCTCGGCGGCAACCCGGCGCAGACCTTCCGCTACGTCCTCTTTCCGCTGGCGCTTCCGGGCATCATCGCGGGGTCGATCTTCACCTTCTCGCTGACGCTCGGCGACTACATCATCCCGCAGATCATCGGCTCGTCTCGCCTGTTCATCGGGCAGGCCGTTTATGCCCAGCAGGGTACTGCAGGCAACATTCCGCTCGCGGCAGCCTTCACCGTCGTGCCGATCGTGATCATGGGCTTCTATCTCTGGATGGCCAAGAAACAGGGAGCCTTCGATGCGCTCTGACCGCAACAACTCGGCCCCCCTGGGCCTCAAGATCGCAGCCGGCGGCGGGCTCCTGTTTCTGCATGTGCCGATCCTGCTGATCTTCCTCTACGCCTTCACGACGGAGGAGAAGAGCTACCAGTTCCCGCCCCCGGGCTACACGCTGCAATGGCTGGCGGTAACTTGGAACCGCCCGGATGTCTGGGACGCGCTGGGGCTCTCCGTTCGCGTGGCCTCCATCTCGACGGCGATCGCACTGGTGCTCGGAACACTCTGCGCCGCCGCCGTCAGCCAGACGAAATTCTTCGGCCGCGAGACGATCTCCCTGTTGGTGATCCTCCCGATCGCCCTGCCCGGCATCATCACAGGCATCGCGCTGCGTTCGGCCTTTTCCTTTGCCGAGATCCCATTCTCGTTCTGGACGATCGTGCTCGGACACGCGACGTTCTGCATCGTCGTGGTCTACAACAATGCGGTTGCCCGCTTCCGTCGGATCTCCGGCTCGCTGATCGAAGCCTCGATGGACCTCGGCGCCGATGGCTTCCAGACTTTCCGCCACATCATCCTGCCCAACATCGGCACCGCCCTTCTGGCGGGTGGCATGCTGGCGTTCGCACTGTCCTTCGACGAAGTGATCGTCACCACCTTTACTGCCGGCCAGCAGTCGACCCTGCCGATCTGGATGCTTGAGGAACTGGTACGCCCGCGCCAGCGCCCCGTGACGAACGTCGTCGCCATGGTCGTGGTGCTCGTGACGTTCCTGCCGATCCTCGCCGCCTACTATCTCACGCGCGATGGCGACCAGGTCGCCGGCGCAGGCAAATGAAAACAGAAAAATGACCAAGGGAGAACGTCATATGGATACTCAAATGCTGATCGGTTCGCGCTTCGAAGCGGGCACGGAAGCGGAGGAGCATATCCTCAATCCCCGGACCGGAGCGAAGGTCATCGATCTCGCCGAGGCGTCGCACGCGCAGATCGACGCAGCTGTCGATGCGGCTGAGCGAGCCTTTGCCTCGTGGTCGATGACGACTCCCGGCGAACGCTCGAACTATCTCCTGAAGATTGCCGATGCGATCGAGCGCAATGCCGACGAATTCGCGACGCTCGAGGCGCTTAACTGCGGCAAGCCGATCAACGCCGTGCGCAATGACGAACTTCCCGCAATCGTCGATTGCTGGCGCTTCTTCGCGGGCGCCATCCGCTCAATGCACGCGCCGGTCGCCGGGGAATATCTGCCCGGCCTCACCTCGATGATCCGCCGCGACCCGGTCGGCATCATCGGCTCGATCGCGCCCTGGAACTATCCGTTGATGATGATGGCCTGGAAGCTCGCGCCCGCGATCGCGGGAGGCAACACGGTCGTCTTCAAGCCGTCCGAGCAGACGCCGCTCACGGCGCTCAAGCTTGCCCGGCTCATGGCGGATATCCTGCCCGAAGGCGTCGTGAACATCATTCTCGGCCGCGGAGAAACGGTCGGCAACGCCCTGATCAACCATGCGAAGATCAACATGGTCTCCATCACCGGCGACGTGGCGACCGGCAAGAAGGTGCTTGCCGCAGCCTCCAAGACCGTGAAGCGCACCCATCTCGAACTCGGTGGAAAGGCCCCGGTCATCGTCTATGACGACGCCGACCTGGAGGCCGTCGTCAATGGCATCCGGACCTTCGGCTACTACAACGCGGGACAGGACTGCACCGCCGCGTGCCGCATCTACGCCCAGGATGGCATCTACGAAAAGCTGGTAGCCGATCTTTCGGCCGCCGTCTCCACGATCCGCTACAACCAGGCCGACGACACCGAGAACGAGATCGGCCCGCTGATCTCGAAGCGCCAGCGCGATCGCGTCGCGAGCTTCGTGGAACGCGCAGCCGACGTGAAGCACATAGAGATCACCACCGGCGGACAGGTCGGCAGCGAACAGGGCTTCTTCTTCCAGCCGACGGTCGTCGCGGGCGCTACTCAGGAGGACGAGATCGTGCGGCGCGAGGTCTTCGGTCCTGTTGTCTCCGTCACCCGCTTCTCGGACAACGACCAGGCGCTTTCCTGGGCGAACGACAGCGACTATGGCCTCGCGTCCTCCGTCTGGACGAAGGATATCTCAAAGGCCATGAAAGCTGCTGCCCGCCTTCAGTATGGCTGCACATGGATCAACACCCACTTCATGCTGGCGAACGAAATGCCGCACGGCGGCGTCAAGCAATCGGGTTACGGCAAGGACATGTCGATCTATGCGCTCGAGGACTACACCGCAGTCCGGCACATCATGATCAACCACGGCTGATAAAGCTCGGAACATTCCTGCCCTCGGCTGATCCGGGGGCGGGAAAAGGACTCTAATTCAAGAGGGTGCAGGAGCCTGCTGCCATCCTAATTGAGGACGAGGGCCAGCGTACTTGGATGCGCAACATCGGCTGCGAGGCAGTTCCCTCGCCACAATTCCCTCTCCGCCGGGGGAACCTTTTGCCGCGTTCGGCGTCAATACGTCGTCAACTGCAAAGGATAGACCATGCTGAAGTGGGCCCTTATCTTTCTCGTCATCTCGCTCGTCACCGGCTTTCTCGGCTTCTCGGGAGTTTCGGCCGCAACGGCGACGATCGCGCGCGTACTCTTCGCCATCGCGCTGATCATCTTCCTGGTCTTCGTGGTGCTCGCATTCATGGCCGGGAGTGCGGTCGTCTAGAAGCATACCGGACAGGTCACCGGTTCCGGGACCAGGTCACGCGCAAATAGAGAAGGCCACGGAGTGGGCGGCCGATCCGGAGGATCTCGGCTTGCTGCCATGCTGCTGCCGGCAGTCATCGTTTGCCCGGCAGGAGTTGGAGCGCCCGTATGACGGGCGCTCCCTTGCTTCCTACTTTTGGATGCACGTATCGACAGTGTCCTTGGTGCATTCATCGAGGCCCGTGAAGACCGGATCCTCGACCGCCTTGCCGGCGATTAGATCGAGCATCACGCCGGGCGCCTTGTAGCCCATCTCGAACGGCCGCTGGCCGACGAGAGCCGTTACGAGACCTTCGCGGGCGATCGCTACTTCGTCGCCGATCGTGTCGGCGGCCGAAACGACGAAGTCACCGCTTGCGATCCGGTCAGCAAAGGGCTTGAACAGGTCACGGTAGGGCTGCGGTGCACCGAAAAGCGGCCAGCCGCCCTCGATCGCAAAGGCATCAAGCTTCGGATTGGCGGCAAGGATATCGGTCATTGCCTGCACGCCCTTGGCGCCGTCGTCATTGGTAAAGACCGGGCACCCCGCAACTTCGGTCCAGCCGCCCTCTCCCGCGAGCGTGGTCAGTCCCTTCTGGCCGCTGAGGGCGTCACGCGTACCCTGCGCACGACGCAGGATGTTGTCGGCGCCCGGGTTGCCCTGGATCGAGCAGAATGTCCCGCCGTTCGGCTTGTGCTTCTTGATGTACTCGCCGATCCGGAAGCCCATCAGGTAGTTGTCCGTACCAAGATAGGTCTTGCGAAGCGCTGCGTCCTCGGCCGCAAGGTCCGCGTCAAGGGTCATGACCGGTACCGACGGATTGGACGTCTTGAGGGTTTGCGCGATCAGCTTGGCGTTGGACGGAGAAATCGCAATCGCTGCGGTTTCGGCCTTGCCCAGCATGTCCTGGACGATCTGCGCCTCGCCCGCCTCATCGGAGGTCGAAGCCGGACCTGTGTAGAAGCACTCGTATTCGGAGTCCGCGTTCTCCTTGTTCCATTTCTGGCAACCCTGGTTGATCGCCTCGAAGAACGGGTTGTCGAGGCCCTTTACGACGATGACAAGCTGCTTCTTCTGAGCCATGGCCTGTCCGGCGCCGAGCGCCAACACCGCCGCGGCGAGCATTAATGCCTTTCTCATGTTCTCCTCCCTTAGAAAAAAGCGGACACGGCGTGCCCGCCACATGATCAACCCGGATACCAGACGATGCGAGGGTCGTCCTTCGAGCGCTCGTATCCCCATGCCGAGTCGATTAGCATTCCCAGATCGTATTTCGGCTGCCAGTCGAGAAAGTACTTGGCCTTGCTGTTGTCCATCCAGTTCGAGTGAAACCGGCTTGCAATGTCGACGGAGCCAAGGCCGCGTGTACTGGCAAGATAGGCTACAACCTCGCCGTAGTCGACCGGCCGGTCCATGCAGATGTTGAAGAGCTCCCCCGTTGTGCGCGGATTGTCCAAGGCGGCCAGCATCGCGGAGACCAGATCGTCGACATGCACGAAGTTGCGCTTCAGCGGACGTCCGTCGGCATCGCGCAACAGCGGCACAGTACCATCGCGGGCATAGCGTTTCGCGTCTGCCTCGGGCACAAGCGTCTTCCAGTCGGGACCGCCGAAGACGTCGTCGCCGAATGAAAGCGAGAACTTGAAGTCGTCCTTCTCCATGATCCAGGGTGCACGCAGGCAGCAGGCGTTGATGCCGTACTGAATCGTGAACTGGCGAAGCATGACTTCCTCGAGCACCTTCGACAGGGCGTAGCTTCCGGGATAGGCACTGTGAGGCGTATCCTCGGTCACGGGACCTTCGTGACGGTAGAAGAAGTGGCCGACGGCCGCGTCCCCGCCGATGAGAATGAACTGGCGGGCGGAAGCACTCGTGCGAAACTCCTCCAGAAGCCAGAAGAGCCCTTTCACGGATATGTCCATGGCCTCGGCGGGTGTCTCCTTGCACGTTGCCAGATGGACAACATGGGTTACATCCGAAAGCGCCGCAGCGACGGCGGTTCGGTCCGCGACCGATCCCCGCATGACCTCGACGCGGTCGGTCTCGTTGCACAGACGGTTGTGGCACAGCGCTCGAACGCGCGCGTCAGAAAATCGTGGATCGTCAAGCAGCCCAGCGATGAAGTGCTGCCCGACCTTGCCCGTTGCACCGGTGACAAGGATCAGCATACTCTTCCTCCCAGCAACAGCTAATATGCACCCGCGCCTGAGGTCAACGACATTTGTCGTACTAATGGATTTTTGTATCGCTTCTGACGTTTCGCCAGTCACTTGATTGACGCTTTCGCAGGCTTCTGCATTAATGCTTACAATCCTTTGCCCTGGGAGGAGACCGGCAAAGCGAGATCGCAACGCCTGTCCGGCTTTTGGCCGGAGGGGTGGCGAGCCGGCGGGTTTCAGGGAGGCGAGAAGGTCGGTGGCGGTTCTAGAGCTGCACAAGATTTCCAAGCATTTCGGCGCCATTCAGGCTGTCAACGATGTCTCGTTTTCGCTCGAGGCGGGACAGGTCGTCGGCCTGATGGGCGATAACGGCGCCGGCAAGTCGACGCTCGTCAAGATGATCGCCGGCAACTTTAGGCCGAGCCACGGCACGATGCGTCTCGATGGCGAGGAGATCGTCCTTCACCGTCCGATCGAGGCGCGCCAGCACGGCATCGAGATCGTCCACCAGGACCTCGCGCTGTGCGACAACCTGACGGCCGCGGCAAACGTGTTCCTCGGGCGGGAGTTACGACGAGGTCTGGGAGTGGTCCAGATCCTCGACTACAAGTCGATGTACAAGCGCGCGGGCGAGATCTTCAAGGAATTGAAATCCGAAACCCGGCCCCGCGACCTCGTCAAGCAGATGTCCGGCGGCCAGCGTCAGGCCGTGGCGATCGCCCGCACGATGCTTTCCGAAGCAAAGATCGTGCTGATGGACGAGCCGACGGCAGCCATATCGGTCCGCCAGGTGGCGGAAGTCCTGAACCTGATACGCCACCTGCGCGATCGCGGCATCGCCGTCGTCCTGATCAGCCATCGCATGCCGGACGTCTTCTCGGTCGCCGACCGGGTCATCGTGATGCGCAGAGGCCGGAAGGTCGCCGACAAGAACATCGTCATGAGCTCGCCGGAGGAAGTCACGGGCCTGATCACCGGCGCCATCGAGCAGGTATGATCGACACTTGCGCACGTTCCTGCCGAGATCGTCCCGGCACGGGCCAATGCGCCAAATGAATTGCCGTCGAATGCGGTCCGCCACGGCAGAACTGCGACAAAGCGACCGCCGGCATCGGGAGGAAACGAAGTTCGACCATGGCAGTGACCCTTGACCAGACGATAGGACAGAGGCAGCAGAACTGGCTCGCGGCCATCCTTGGCAGCCAGACCTTCTGGGTCCTGATCGCCGTGATAATCGCCTGCCTGTTCCTGTCGTTCGCCACGGACTCCTTCGCCACCGCGACGAACCTCTACAACATCACGCGTAACGTCACCTTCGTCGCGATCATCGCGCTTGGCATGACACTGGTGATCATAACCGGCGGCATCGACCTTTCGGTCGGCTCCGTTCTCTGCCTTTGCAGCATGATCCTCGCGGTCGTCATGCACGCGGGTTACAGCATCGAGGTCGGAATTGTCGCCTCGATCGCCACCGCCCTCGTGATCGGCGCCTTCAACGGCGTCCTGATCGCCTATCTCGGATTTCCGCCATTTGTGGTCACGCTCGGCATGCTGTCGATCGCGCGCAGCCTCGCGATGGTGGCGTCCAACAATACTGTCGTCTTCCAGTTCGGTCCCGACCACGACAAGCTGCTCGCCTTCGGCGGCGGTGCGTGGCTCTTCGGCATCGCCAATCCTGTCCTCTACATGGTCGTGCTGGCGCTCCTGACCGGGTTCGTTCTGCGCTGGACGCGGTTCGGCCGCTATGTCTTCGCAATCGGCGGCAACGAGCACGCGGCGACCCTGACCGGCGTGCCGGTTCGCAAGATCAAGGTCGCCGTCTATATGATCTCGGCGCTGTCGGCAGGCATCGCCGGCATCATCCAGACGGGATGGCTCGGTGCGGTCACCACCAACATCGGAGCAGGCATGGAGCTTCAGGTGATTGCGGCGGCCGTTATCGGCGGGGCCAATCTCGCCGGCGGTGCCGGCACCGCCTTCGGTGCGCTGATCGGTGCTGCACTGATCGAGGTCATCCGAAACAGCCTCGGTCTGCTCGGCATCAACGCGTTCTGGCAGGGTACCTTCATCGGCGGCGCCATCGTGCTCGCCGTACTCTTCGACCGAATTAGAAACTTCCGCCAGAGCGAATAGAGCGGAACCGATGCGCAGCAAATCCGGACCACGATCACCCTCACGATCCGGCCGGGGCAGCAGTCTGCCGCGCTTGTCGGGATCACGCGGGGAAAGAGACGGAAGTTGAAGCTCTCCTGCCAACCCACTATTCCGATTGAGGGAAAGCATGGCTATATGACCATGAGGGAGGATCCTGATGGTCTGGATTTTTGCAATCGCCGCGATCGCCATTCTCTATCTCGCGATACGGTTCCGACGATTTCAAAGCTGGGTCGAGCCCGTATTGACGATCGTATTTGCCTTTGGACTCGGCTCCGCAATCCTCATCTGGCTTTCGGATTCCCGCCCGCCGGTCCCCTCCTCAAGTGGCACGTCGGAGAATTCGGCGACCATTGCCCCGGATGAAATCGAGCTCGGTAACCTGCAATACGTCCAGGGGAAGCCCTCGACCAGCTACAAGGTAACGGGCACCGTCACCAATCGCTCACGCGTCACGATTCAGTCCTTCAGACTGACGGTGAGGCTCGCCGACTGCCCGGACGGCGCCTGCCATGCGATCGGCGAGGACACCGCCCTCATCATTGTGCGCGTGCTGCCCGGAGCAACGCACGATTTCACCACCTACGCGGTCTTCACCGGCAGCGATCTCACGCCCGTGGGCACACCGAAATGGGAGTGGGAAATCCGCGACATCCGTCCCTATCGTCCGTGACCCGTCACCTCTCGGCGACGGGCCGAACGATTGAAGTCAGGGGCGACTGATCTCGTCCAGATACCAGTTGATGTAGCGCAGTTCGTTCTGCTCCATCGGCGCGATCGGGCCAGGCACGAAGTAGTGCGAGCGAACGCCGCGCGACGTGTGCTCGATGATCGCCTTGTCCTCGTCCGTCGTCACCGTCCAGAGCCATGTCAGCTTGGCGAGGTCGTAGTCCTTCCCCTCCTCGGCCTCGCCATTGACGAGCCAGATGAGCTCCATCTCACAGCTCTGTGCCGACTTCGGTATGAAGCGGTAGATCATGCCGTGGTCGGGATAGCAGACGAGGAAGCTGGTGCCACCGAGATGGATGGAGGTGACGCCGCCGTCGAAATCCGAGAACCGGCCCATGAGCGGGGCCAGCGGCGATCCATCCTGGCTACCGGTTTTTACGCCGTCGTAGAGTGCGTAGCGGAAGGCATGGATGGTCTCGCGCCCCTCGCGCGAGGTCTGCCAGTGATTGCCGGAACCTACCTCGATGCCGAGCGCGCAGGTGCGCTCCTCCATCGCCGCGTTCAGCGCCTCGATCATGTGCAGCGGCTGCTCCAGCGCATGGGTCTGCGAGTATTCCGGATGGGCCGGTCCGCAATGATAGCATTCGACATAGTTCTCGACCGCCAGCTTCCAGTTGGCGTCGACCGGATAGCTCTGGCGATGCGCCACCTTGGCTTGCCCCCAGCCATACTGTCCGCAGGTGGCGTGCAACAGGTTCTCGACCTCGGAGAAATCGAGCGGCTCGTCGGCGAAGCTGATGAAGACCAGCCCCTCGACCACCCGTACATGCAGCTTCTTCAGGCCATGGTCCTCGCGCTTGAAGTCCTTCGGCATCAGCCGCGCAGCCTTGAGCGACCCGTCGTTGCCGTAGGTCCAGGCATGATAGGGACAGACGAATACGCGGGCATTGCCCTTGTCCTTCGTGCAAACCTCGGCGCCCCGGTGCCTGCAGACGTTCAGCAGCGCGTGGATCGAGCCGTCGGCATGCCGCGTCAGGATGACCTGCTCCGACGCCATCCTGAAGATCTCGAAGTCATTGGCATTCGGGATCACGCTCTCGTGCGCGATGCAATGCCAGTGGCGGCGGAACACACGATCGAGATCGCGCTCGTAGATGTCCTCGTCGAGATAGAAAGGCCGCGCCAATCCATGCCCGGGCGTATGGGCCGCAACGAGCCGGTCGATACGGTCCCCCGCCGGGGCGTTCAATTCCTTGAGGTCAGAAACGATCACCTGTCAGCTCCTTGGCATGGAAGAATGGATGACGACCTGCGCGGTCAGTCCTGTTTGAAGTAGGGCTTCGATTTCAGATGCAGCATGACCACCGGATAGGCCATCAGCAGCGCGCCGCCGGCGAGAGCCGCGAGCGCCGTCCGCATATCCAGCAGCCCGTCCTGCGCTGCTTTCATGAAGATCGCGGTGCCGAGCGGCAGAAACAGCACCACCGCCGTGGCGAGCCCCGGCGAATACCGCCCCTTCGTCCACAGAACCGGCAGGATGTGGAAGAACACGGCGTTGATCAGCATCAGCGAAGCGAAGATCAGCGGGATCAGAGGCACGCTCGGCGCCAGTTGCGCCTGCGCGATGCCGAGCGCGACAACCACCGCGTTGGTAACGTAGAAGTCCGCCCATTCGACAGGCAGCCCGACGACCGTCCTCGCCCAGTTCCTCCAGTCGAACGTATGCTCTTCCATGACGTGGACGGCGTAAGCCGCCATCGCGAGCCATGCGAGGTCCTGCAAGCTCATCGCCCCCTCCAACCGGGCGATCAGCCAGCCCGAGATACGATCCAGGAATGTCGGTCTGCTGTCCGTTCACATGCGCACCCGCGCCGATTTAGGGTCGTACATCGGTACGAGCGATGCTTCCGCCTTTACACGTACCCCGGCGATCTCGATTTCGTAGTTGGAAGCGAGCACGTCCGCCTCGCTTTCGTCGCGGCACGGCACGTATCCCATGCCGATAGCTCCACCGAGGTGGTGGCCGTAGTTTCCGGACGTGATCGTCGAGACGATCTTGCCGTCACGCACGAGCGCCTCGTTGTGGAAGAGCAGCGGCTCGGGGTCGGTGAGCCGGAACTGGACCATCCGGCGCTTCAGCCCCTTGTCCTGCGCACGCAGAACGGCCTCGCGCCCGATGAACTCGCCCTTGCCTGTCCGGACGGCAAAGCCAAGGCCGGCCTCCAGCACGTGATCTTCGTCGGTGATGTCATGGCCGAAGTGCCGGAAGGCCTTCTCGATGCGGCACGAATCGAGCGTGTGCAGCCCGCACAGCTTGAGACCGACGTCAGCGCCGGCCTCTTCGAGAGCCTCGAATACGTGCGCCGTCTGGTCGGTCGATACGTAGAGCTCCCAGCCGAGCTCGCCGACATAGGTGACACGATGCGCCCGGGCGAGGCCCATGCCGATCTCGATCTCCCGCGCCGCCCCGAAAGGATGGGCGACGTTGGAGAAGTCGTTCGGGCTCACCTTCTGCATCAGGTCCCTCGCCTTCGGACCCATCACGCAAAGCACGCTTTCGCCGGCCGTGACGTCCGTAATGACGACGAATTCGTCCTCGACGTGCTTTCTGAGCCATGCGAGGTCGCGCTGCAGCGTTGCGCCCGGCACGATGAGGAAGAAGGCCGTTTCGGAAAGACGCGTCACGGTCAGATCACTCTCGATGCCACCGCGGGCGTTGAGCATCTGCGTGTAGACGATCCTACCGGGCGCGACGTCCATCTGGTTGGCGCAAAGCTTCTGCAGGAAAGCAAGCGCGTCTCGACCCTCCACACGGATCTTGCCGAAGGAGGTCATGTCGAAAAGCCCGACGCCGTTGCGGACGGCCAGATGCTCCTGTCGCTGGTTTTCGAACCAGTTCTGGCGCTTCCAGCTGTAGCGGTACTCCCGCTCCTGCCCTTCGTTCGCGAACCAGTTGGCCCGCTCCCAGCCGGCCACCTCGCCGAACACGGCCCCGCGTGCCTTCAGATGTTCATGGATGGGCGAACGGCGAACGCCGCGTGCGGTCGCCATCTGGCGGTAGGGGAAATGGTCGGCATAGAGCAGCCCGAGCGTCTCGGACACGCGGTCCTTCAGATACGTCCGGTTTTTCTGGAACGGCTGTGCCCGCCGGATATCGACCTCCCACAGATCGAAGGGCGGCTCGCCGTCGTTCATCCACTGCGCCAGTGCCATGCCGGCGCCACCGGAAGACACGATGCCGATGGAATTGTAGCCGGCAGCGACCCAGTATCCCTTCAGCTCCGGCGCCTCGCCGAGATAGTAGCGATCGTCGGGCGTGAAGCTTTCCGGGCCGTTGAAGAACGTGTGGATGCCGGCCGTCTCCAGCATCGGCAAGCGGTTGATGGCGTTTTCAAGGATCGGCTGGAAGTGATCGAAATCCTCCGGCAACTGATCGAAGCAGAAATCCTCCGAGATACCATCCATGCCCCAGGGCTTGGCCTTCAACTCGAAGGCACCGATCAGCATCTTCCCCGCATCTTCCTTGTAATAGGTGCATTCGTCCGGCACGCGCAGCACCGGCAGGCGCTGGAGGTTCGGGATCGGCTCGGTGACGATGTAGAAATGCTCGCAAGCATGCAGCGGCAGCGTGACCCCCGACATATCCGCCAGCGTGCGGCCCCACATGCCGGCGGCGTTGACGACGTTTTCCGTCTCGATGGTGAAGGTCTCGCCGTTCTGCTCGCAGGTGACGCCCGACACGCGACCGTCCTTGGTCAGAACGGATGTGACCTTGACCCCCTCGATGACGGTCGCACCGTTCTGCCGCGCGCCCTTGGCCAATGCCATGGCGATGTTTGCCGGGTCGCACTGGCCATCGAGCGGCAGATTCACGGCAGCCTTCACATCCGCCGTGTTGAGGTGTGGATACATCGCCTTCACCTCGTCGACGGTGATCTCGCGCACGTCGATGTCAAAGGCGCGGGCGAGCGAGGCCTGACGGTAGATTTCCTCCTTGCGCTCCTCTGTCAGCGCCACCGTGATGGAGCCGCACTGGCGCATGCCGGTGCCGATGCCGGTCTCGGCTTCAAGCTTGACGTACAGGTCTGCCGAATACTTCGCCAAACGCGTCATGTTCTGGGAGGCGCGCAGCTGGCCGATGAGACCCGCCGCGTGCCAGGTCGTACCGGAGGTGAGCTGCTTGCGCTCAAGCAGCAGCACGTCCGTCCATCCGAGCTTGGCGAGATGATAGGCGATCGAGCATCCTGAAACGCCGCCGCCGATGATGACCACGCGGGCCTTGGAAGGAATGGTCTTCATCGTCATGCCCTCAGACGTTCATTGGCAGGATCGTAGAGTGACCCGTCCGGCTGGACGATCGCCTTGAAGCGGTCGCCAAAGATCTCGACCTCCACTTCCGTGCCGGCTACGGCGAGGTCCGCGCGCAGCATGCCGAGCGCGATCGACTTGCCGACGCGATAGCCCCAGTTGCCGGAGGTCGTCTCGCCGACGACCTTGCCGTCGTGCCACAGTGTCGACATGTACGGCGCGTCGCATTCCCCGGCATCGACCGTGAGCGTGACGAAGCGCTTGGTCACACCCTCCTGCTTTTCCCGCTCGAGTGCAGCTTTCCCCTTGAAGTCCGGCTTGGTCCAGTCGACGAAGCGCTCCAGCCCGCCCTGAAGGACGGTGTAGTCGGTCGAAAGATCGCCCTTCCAGGCACGGTAGCCCTTCTCGATGCGCAGGCTGTCCAGCGCCTCCATGCCAAAGGGTTTCAGCCCGTGTTTCTGGCCCGCTTCCCACACAGCATCGAAGATCGCCGCCGTATCCTCCACCTTGGTGTGGATCTCCCAGCCGAGCTCGCCGGCGAAGGAGACACGCACCAGCTGGCACCAGCGCTCTGCGATCTGAACGCTCTGGTGCGTCAGCCACCCCTTCTCGAGGTCGGCGTCGCAGACCTCGGAGAGAATTGCGCGCGAGTGCGGGCCGGAAAGAATCTGGCAGGAGAAATTGTCGGTGACGTCGTCCACGGTGAACGCGGCATCCTTCGGCAGGTGCTTGCGCAGCCATTCGAGGTCATGCCACTGCGCAGTTGCTGCAGTGATCAGGAAGAAGAAGTCTTCGTCGATCATCATCACCGACATTTCGGTGATGATGCGCCCCTTGTCATCGGAGAAATAGGCAAGTCCGATCCGCCCCGGCTTCGGCACGCGGCCGGTGATCAGGCCCGAGAGCCACGCTGTGGCGCCCTCGCCCTTCACGCGGTAACGCGAGAATCCCGGAAGGTCGAGAATTCCGGCGGCCTCGTGCACGGCGCGACATTCCTCTTCGATGCGCGGCTGCCACGGACCGGCGCGATTCCAGGTCTGGGTTGCCTCTTCGGAAAGATCGTCGCCGGGCTTGGCATACCAGTTGGCACGCTCCCAGCCATTGTAGGGCTTGAACTGGGCACCGAGTGCCGCGATCCGGTCGTGGATCGGCGAAAGCTTGCGGTTGCGCCCCGCGGGCCAGGCATGCTTCGGAAAATGCATCGCATACTCATGGCCGTAGATTTCCATGCCCTTGGCGATGCAATAGTCCTTGTCGGAGGCGAAGCTCGTGTAGCGGCGCGGGTCGCACGACCACATGTCCCACTCGGTCTCGCCCTCGGTAATCCATTCCGCGAGCACCTTTCCGGCGCCGCCCGCCTGACAGATACCAAATGTGAAGACGCAGGCCTCGAAGGCATTCGGCACGCCGGGCATCGGGCCGATCAGCGGATTGCCGTCCGGCGCATAGGGGATGGGACCGTTGATCATCCGCGAAAGGCCTGCCGTGCCGAGGATCGGCACACGCTCCACCGCATCGTTCAGGTACCATTCCAGCCGGTCGAGATCATCGGGGAAGAGCTGGAAGGAGAAATCGTCCGGCATCGGATCGTCCGGCGTCGTCCAGTGCGCGCGGCAATTCTTCTCGTACGGACCGAGATTCATGCCGTTCTTTTCCTGCCTGAGATAGTAGGAAGAGTCGACGTCACGCATCAGTGGCAGCTTGTGACCGACCTCGCGCGACCATGCGGCGAGCTCGGGGATCTCCTCGAACAGGATGTACTGGTGGCTCATCACCATCATCGGCACGTCGCGGCCGAACATCTTGCCGACTTCCTTGGCGTAGTAGCCGGCGGCATTCACCACGTATTCGCAGCGAATGTCGCCCTGAGACGTCGAGATCACCCATTCCTCGTTCTCGCGGCGCGCGCCCGTGACGGGACAGAAGCGAATGACCTTGGCGCCCATGTCGCGCGCACCCTTGGCAAGCGCCTGGGTCAGCTGCGCAGGATCGATATCGCCGTCATAGGGATCGTAGAGCGCGCCGGTGAGATCATGCGTTTCGAGGAACGGGTACCTGGTCCGTATCTCGTCCGGCGAGAGAATGTCGAGATCCATGCCCTGGTAGCGCCCCATGCCGACGACGCGCTTGAACTCCTGCAGCCGCTCCTTGGAATGCCCAAGGCGGACCGAACCGGTGACGTGATAGTTCATGGGATAGTCGACCAGCGCGCCGAGGTCGCGATACAGCGAAGCCGAGTATCGCTGCATGTTCATGATGGACCAGGAGGATGAAAAGGTAGGGACGTTTCCGGCCGCGTGCCAGGTCGAACCGGCGGTCAACTCGTTCTTCTCGAGCAACACGCAGTCGGTCCAGCCGGCCTTGGCCAAGTGATAGAGCGCGGAAGCGCCGACGGCGCCGCCCCGATGATGACAACACGTGCGTGCGACGGCAGTTCGGACATGCTTCTCCCTTTCATTGCAGAGGATTTGTCGCAGTCAATTTGACCATCATCAAGCGACGGGAATTCGCTTTATTGATCGAAAAATTCGATTAGAGTGCTGAGGAACTTCTCGTGCGCCGGGAAGACCTCGGGATATGGAACCGCATGCAGATCGAATTGGTCGAGACCTATCTGGACCTCATGGAGACCCGCAGCTTCAATCGCACGGCGGAGCGGCTCAACCTGACCCAGTCCACCGTCTCCCATCGCGTCAAATCGCTTGAATCGGTACTCGGGCGACCGCTCTTCACCCGCAACAAGGGCGGTACCCAGCCGACCGTCGCGGGGCTCCGGTTCCACGACCACGCCAAGGCCCTGCAGCACCAGTGGCACGAGGCCGCACGCGCAGTGGAAACGGCGGGTGCTTACGAGCGCTCCATGCGGCTCGGCCTGCAGCACGACCTTGCCGCCCACTTTGCAGGAGATTGGCTCGCCGCCGTCAGGCGCGAGCTCCCGGCCACCTCCATCTATGTCGAGGTCGACTACTCGATCCAGATGAACCGCGATCTGGCCGCGGGCGATCTCGATCTCGCGATCCTCTACACGCCGCACTACCTGCCTGATCTCTACTACGAGCAGATCGGGGAGGTTCGCTACGTGCTGGTCAGCAACAAGGTCGACACGGTGGCGGAGATCCGCCCCGAAGACTACATACAGGCAGTCTACTCTCCCGCTTTCGACCGGTTGCATCGCCAGGCCTATCCCCAGCTGTCCTCGGCCCCGATCGCCAGCGGTGAGACGACGGCGATCCTGGCGTTGATGACAAAGCTCGGCGGCTCCGCCTTCATCATGGAACAGGACGCCCAACGGCTCATCGACGCGGGCACGGTCCGCCGCGTGCAAGACGCCTCCCCCCTTCTGCAGGCGGTCTACGCGGCAGTGAACGTGCGAACGCGACACGCCCATCAGCATCGCAAGATCATCACCGGTCTCCAGAGCCTGCTCGCGGCGGCAGCCAATCAGCAGTCGGATTGACTGACCGGCGGCTGCCCACGAAAAGCCTTTCGATCAGTCGATGCGAGGGACGCCGGAACAGATTGGGGGCAATTCTGCGGCAATGCAAAGCCGGATGCATTCCGCCACCCGTTGCGTTAGAGTGAACCAGAGGGACGGGTTCTGCGAATGAACTCCACCCGGGCTCAGCGTCATGGCGGAAGGATAGCCGAGCCCATGCCTCGCTCGATGCCAGCAGTTGCGATCCAGACTTCAAGCTACATGAGGTTTCGATGCCGACGCACAGGGGACGAATGACGGGCGAGGCAAGACGGCAGCAGTACTGCCTCTGCGGTCCCGTGCCTAACCTGCGATTGATCTCACAGCAGTCGCCACTGCTTGAAAACCGTTTCCGGACATCTGCGCATGCGTGATCAGTCGGGTTGGAGCAGCGCCAGTTTCGCCAACATTCTGCGTGTCACACTCGGCCTCGTTGCCGGTGTCACCTTCATCTACCTCGTCATGCGCAATGTGCATATTGCCGAGGTCGGGACCCTTCTCGCCGATGCGGCCATCGCCCCCCTGGTGATCGCCATCCTCGCTTATGTCGCGGACTTCCTGCTTCGGGCCGCCCGCTTCTGGGCGATGCTGCTCGCCACCACCGGACGACGGATCCCGTTGCGTCCCACCATTGGGCCTTTCATCGCCAGTTTCGGGGTGAGCGACGTCCTACCCTTGCGCGTTGGCGACGGCTTCCGGGTGCTCTGGTTCAATCGCCAGTTCGGCATTCCCGCCGGCACCGTCATCGGCACTATGATCGTCGAGCGCATCCTCGACCTGGTCACGATCGTTATCCTTGGCGGCATTTCGCTGGCTTTCGTCGTCTCGTCGGCGCCTCCCGCGCTCGTCTGGAATTTCCAGCTCGTGCTCGGCATCGCGATCGCCGGCGGGCTCGTGCTGCTTTTTGCTCCCGCTCTGCTGTGCCGGGTGATGGACCGGCTCTTCGGCCACATCAAGCTCGCACCCGTCGTCATGGTGATCTCGGCGCTCCATGCCACGTCGGAGGCCGTCATCAAGATCGGCTCCTGGCATCGGGTCGTCTGGCTGACTGCCCTTTCCCTGGCGCTGTGGCTTCTGGAGAGCGTCGTGCTGATCGGCGCCTGGGTCAGCCTCGGCGGATCGCTTGACGAGCTCCTGAAGCCGTTTCTTGCCTTCGTTTTCAGCACCCTGGGCACGCTGGTACCCAGTCTCCCCGGTCACTTCGGCTCTTTCGAGTTCTTCGGAATACAGGCCTTCGCACTGAGCGGGGTAGACACCACGACCGCGGCCGCCGTCATCCTCCTCGCACACATCATCCTGTGGGCGCCGACGGCGCTGTTCGGTATATTGTGGCTGCTGGCGGGCGCTGCGAGCAAAGTGCACCACACCGCGTGAAGCATCCTCACGACAGACGCTTGACCACCTTCAGCACGCGCTGCTTCAGCGGCGAGCGGTGTGGCGATCCTTCCGGAGACTGCCCGCCCGCGGCATGCACGCAATACCAGTCGTAGCTCTCGCTCAGCATGTCGGCGTTCGACCATCGTGGCTTCCACCCCATTTCCAGAAGCGGAGCGACGTCGAAATGACACTCGCGGTGATAGGTCAGGTAGTGCCAGGGAACGAGCGGCGAAAGCCGCATGTGATAGAGCAGACGCAGGGCGTTGACCGCGAGGATCGGCGGAAGGCCGACCACCCGTGACGTGCTTCCCGCATGGACGATCAGTTCCTCGAGGTCCCCGGCAAGCGTTCCGAAGCGATCTGTACCGACGTTGTAGGTACCCGGGCGCTTCGCATCGAGGGCGAGCATGTAGAAATCCATCAGATCATAGGCGTGCACGAACTGCATGCGATGGTGGCCGTCGCCGATAACATAGACGTTGCGGTTTTCCCGTATCCATTCGAAGAGCACCTGGAAGATGCCAAGCCGTCCCGCACCGAGTGTCGCGCGCGGCCTGATCGTCGTTAGCGGAAGACCGGCGTCGTCGCAGACGCGCTTCATCAGTTCCTCGCCCGCGAGCTTCGATCGCCCATAGGGCTCGACGGGTCGCAAGGGGGTGGAAGCGGTGATCGCTCCGCGTGGCGGGATGCCGTAGACCGCTGTCGTGCTGAGATGGACCACTGCGCCGACCCTCGCCCTCGCCGCCTCCTCGGCGACGATGCGCGTGCCTTCGACATTGACCTCCCAGTAGCGTCTGCCCGCCCCTGTCTGCGCGACCAGTGCGGCGTTGTGGTGGACGACGTCCACCTCCCGCATGGCGCGAGCAACTCCTTCGCGGTCGAGAACGCTGCTTTCGACGAACTCGATATCGGGCGGGCGCGAAGGATCGGACCAAACGTCGAGGAGCCGTACCTCTTCTCCCCGCTCGCGCAGGCGGCGGGCGATCAGGTTGCCGATAAATCCGGAGCCGCCGGTGATGAGATGTCGCATAGGCAGAACGTCCTGGGGTAAATTACGCCGCGGCCGGTCAGAGAAAGCGCTTCTCGATGGCATGAGACACGTTGCGATGCGTAATCGCCATGACCGTACCCTGAGGGTTCACGGTGGTCGGTCCGCACAGCACCGAGGCATCGGCGATGTAGAGGCCTTCGACGCCGCGGAGCCGGCCATAGGAGTCCGTCGCGCACTTCGCCTCGTCCTCTCCCATGGGGCAGGACGAGAAGACATGGACCGACGTCACGCTGCCGTCGTCTCCGCGGAAAACATCAGGAAGCCTTCGCACGTCGTCGACAGAGCGAAGCACGGGATATCCCGCAACGCTCGGATAGACGGCCACGGCCCCGGCCGCAAGGAGCGCCTCCGCCAGCAGTTTCAGCCCCCTCGCGAAGAGCCTCAGATCCGCGTCGCTGTGGTGCACGCGCACAAGCGGATCATGGAAGAAAGGCAGGTTCCGGACGCTTGCCGTCCCGCCCGTCGTCTGCACGTAGTAGATTCCCATGCGCCGCCAGTGGCTCTCCACGCGCCCGATGTGATCCGGGTGATTTGCCAAAGCGAGTTTCAGCATCGGCCGCTTGCTGATCGAGCAGCCCATCCCGATCTCGGGCTCGAACTCCTTGATCTGGTGAACGGGATCGAGGTCGGCGGGGTCGTTCACGTCCTCCGCGAACTCGGCGACCAGCTTCAGCATGGGATGGAAGCGCAGCGAATTGCCGATGTTCCTGGTGAAGCCGGAGCGCCTGAGCAATGCCGGGGTCTGGACCGCTCCGCAGGAGACGAAGACCTGGTCGGCGACGATCTCGACCGGCCGTGCCGCGCCCCATTCGCCGCGTACCGTCCGAAGACATGCCATTTGCCCCCATCCGGCGGATACGGCTGACGAAGGTGTTGACCATCAACCGGCCGCCCATGCCGAGATAGTGCGGCACGAAGGTTTCGGACATGGACTGCTTTCCGCCCTGCGTGGTGCTGTCACCATAGTGGTAGAGCCTTGGGGCCTCGATCGCCCGCCAGCCGAGATTTTCGGCACCGTCCCGCAACTTGGTGGAAACGAGTGGCGCCTCGCCCGGCAGGTACTCGACGCGGGCTATCTTTTCGCAGGCCTCGAAGTGCGGGATCAGCCGGTCATGGCTCAAGTTGCGGACCCCGAAGTTGTCCCGCCATTTTTCCAGGATGAATTCCGGAGTGCGGTGGTAGAGCCCCCGGTTGATCTCGCTGCCGCCCCCCACGCATCGCCCCTCGACATAGGCAACTTTCGTCGAGCCGAGCGCCAGGCAGATGCCGGCGTTCCGGTACTTCTGCAGGATCTCGTCCTTCGAGAAATGGGGCGCCGAATGGATCGGCAGGTGTCGCCCTTCTTCGAGCATAAGCACGGACTTCCCGGCCTCAGCACAGAGTCCGGCCGTCACTGCGCCTCCGGGGCCCGATCCGATCACGACGATGTCGGCCGAGAGCTTTCCGGCCGCAGGCTCAGTGCTGTTCATCACGGCTGCCAAGATCATAGTCCTGTTCATAGAGTTCGGAATAGAGCCCGAAGATCGTGAAGGTCTTGTAGAACCCCGCGAAGGATTGCCGAAACTTCAGCCGCGATGCCTGCCAGCGGGCAATCTGGTCGGTGCGGCGCTGGAGACTAAGCCGGTGAAACGGCTGGCCGGCCGTCGGATAGGACCATGCATCGAAAGCCAGTGTGAGGACATGGAACGCCACGCGCAGGTAGTCCGGCATCTTTGCCTGCGTCTCGATGAGGAATTTCGAAACCGTGGCGGTGTGATCCCGCCATTCCGGCGGGCCCCCTTCCTGGCTGATAATGGCCTCGGCGATGGCGCCGACACATTTCTCGAAATCTGCGAGCATGGACTTCCAATGAACTTGATGCCGCCCGCGCTCTCGTCAGCGCACGACAGGCTGGAAAAGGGCCTCGTGATAGGAACGAAATGTGTTGCACCGGGGATCGGGATGGCGGGACCGGATGAGCGCCGGCATGCCAATGCGGTTTGCCGCCGCCCAGTCCCTGTCGAAACGGTCACCGATCATGAGCCCGCGACCAGCCTCGAGGCCGGTCGCGGACAGTATCTTGCGAAGCCCCGTCGGATCGGGTTTCAGGCGGCGCACGTCGTCGTCGGCCGCCGTCACCACCAGGTCCGCCTCAAGCGCCAGCGCTCTGAGCTTGTCGACAGCCGCGTAGTCGGAGAAGACTGCAATCGTTCGCCCGGACCGCCTCAATGCCTCGAACAGTCCGGAGACGCCGGCATAACGGCATGCCCCGAGATACTCGAGCGGCCGCTGCTCGATCCACTCCCGCACCAGCCCCCGGACCTCGTCGGTCGAACAGCCGCAACGCAATGCCGTTTCCTCGAACTGCCGGTTTATGAAATCCGTGGCAGTCCCTGCCATCTCCTCCCGGCACTGCCGGAAGACACGCAGGATGTTAAGCGTCCTGAGAGTCCTCGAGCGGACGGCACCGTGCAGCAGGCTCATCGCCATGCGGGCGCGAAGGCGCTTTTGATCATAGAGCGTGCCATCGAGATCGAACACCACAAGGGCGATGTCATTCCATGCGAGAGGCTGCATCAGTTGTTCGGCTTCATCATATCGGCTGGCACGAAGCTTGGTTCGAAGATCACGTAGAGCAGTGGAAGATCCACGAAGGACAGGAACAGCAGCGAGACCACGACCATGACAAGGGACGCGATCAGCCGCTTCGACCTGAACATCCTCTCGGGCCGCTGAGCGATGGAATTCTTCAGCAGAGACAACCAGAGATAGGACGAGAACAGGATCGCGATGAAGGGCAGCGCCAGAATGTACTCGAAGCGGTACCGCGTCAGGAACACGGCGATGAAGAACGCCGACATCATCGCATAGAGGAAGCAGGAAACCGTCAGGCTCTCCGCGGTATAGTAGCGGAAGGAGCGGCGGTAACGGTGGAGCAGGTCGGCGCCGCCGGCACCGGTGATATCGCGGTATTCGGAAAGCCGCTTGGCGGCCATCAGGAATGCGCCGCCCGTCCAGTATGCGAGCAGCAGGCTCGACGGCGGCAGTGTCGTGGGATCGACCATCGTCCAGCCGAGCGTCAACCGGATCGGATTGTTCACGGATTCCGAGATCACGTCCAGGTAGGGCCGGTCCTTCGAACGCAGGGGCTGGACGTTGTAGACCAGCCCGGACAGCAGAAACAGAACCGACGTGTAGAAGAACAGCGTTCCCACGCTGTAGGCGAGAACGAGGCCAACCACCGCGAAGATCGCATATTCGAGATAGACGAGTTGCGGCGAGAAGGACCATTGGACGGCGCTTCGCTTCGATTTGGTGGGGTGGAAGGCGTCGAATTCGCGGTCGAGCCACTCGTTGATCACGTAGTTGGCAGAGGCGATCGCGATCGCGCTCATGAAGCCGATGAAGACAAGCGCGGCCGTGAACTCCACGGACGGCTCGCGCACGGCATAGGCGATGACGATGCCCGGTATGATGAACACATGCTTGGTCATGTGATCGAGCCGGGCTATGGCCAGGTATTCTTTAAAGGACGCGCGGTGCGTGGTCATTGTGGCAGCCGGCTGATATCCATTGTCAAGCATGTTCCTGCTTTCCTTTCATCCGACAATCGCGGCATCGTCTCAGTTTCCGGGCAATGTCTTCCCGTAAATTCGGCCATCCTTCTCCGAGACCAGTTCGTTCAGGAAGAGGCGCTGTTTCAGATCGTCCTCCGTCGCCAGGTAGAAGCGCCAGTTCACCGCGTCGAAGAAGACGACGTAGGCGGTACCCGCCGTCAGGCCGGCACGCAGCTCCTCAACCTGAACTTCGAACGGCTTGTTCGGATCTTTTTCGCCCGTTCGGAGGTCGACGTATTTGGGTATGTAAAAGACCGGGCGCTCGAGCCTGAAGGCAATGACATCGGCGCCGTTGCTATATATGACGGCTTCGGCCGGCAATTTCTTCACGGCCTCGAGCGTCGGCGAGTTGGACCATAGGACACTGGCATAGCCGATGCCGCTTTCGTAGGCCGCATAGCTGCGGACCGAGGTGCGCAGCAGCGAGCTCGCTGCAACGACCACGGCCAGTGCCACAAGCCCATGGTGGAGCAACTTCCAGATCCCCGAACTCTTGCTGAAGTGAGCCAGGACGATCGTCGCGAGAAGCAAGGTCATCACGAAGATCGGGAAAGCATAGCGACCGTTCAGCGAAAGGTTGGCCTCGATCGATGTCGAGAGAACCATGAAGCCGAGATAGAAGAAGAAGAACAGGCCGAGGATGAGCGGCAGGAGGGCATCGATGACCTTGGCCCCCGCCTTCCGGCGCAGCGTTTCGCGCACCTGCGCAACGGTAAGGACGGCGAGCGTGCCGAGAAAACCGGTTAGAACGACGATGCGCAGCGCGAACGGGACATCGTCGGGCAACAGCCAGGCCGTCAGCGCCTCGAGGCTTCTCAGCCACTGCCTAAGGCCCATGTTGCCATGGAAGGCGAGTTCACGACCGATCGACTGCCCTGCCGTCAGCTGGCTCAGCAGTACCCATCCCATGAAGATGACCGCGCTGACAAATCCGAAGAGAATGACGTCTTCCAGGCGTCGCTTGAAGCCGTGCCGGCGGTTCAGCAACAGGGCGATGGCGATCGCAGCCCCGAGCGGCGGCGCGGTGAAGCGCGTCAGAGCCGCAAGCCCGAGTGCGACGGCACTCACGACGAGCCACGTCCTCTTCTCGGTTTCGAGATAGCAAAGCAATGCGAGCAGTGTCGAAAGGAGCATCAGTATGAACAGCGGCTCCGACATGGCCGTCGAGTGCAGCATGACGAATTGCGGGGAAATCACCAGAAGAGCGGTACCCGCGAGAGCATATCCGTACCGACCCGTCGCCCGTACCAGGATGTGCCATACGAGCGCCGTGTTCGCGCAAACGAACACGATGCCGAGCAGCTTGGCGGCGAGCGCCATGCCGAGCCCCGTCGCGGCCAGCCCTTGCAGCATCCACGCATAGAGGGGCGCATCATATGGATTTTGGTCCAGCCCCATGTAGCGCGTGCTGTCGGGAAGCACGCCGATGCCTTGGTATGTGTTGAACAGGAAGAGAGCCAACGAGAAGAGCACCAGGGCCGTTCCACAGCTCCAGTACAATCGTCCTCTCAATGCCTCACTCCAAAAGGCGCGATCGTGTGCGGATTCCGTCACTGCATCGTACTGCATCGTTACCCCCCTCAGGGCAGCATTCGGTGCTCCAGAGCAATGGATCGTCGAATGCTCTAGGTCTTGTCGCCAAAGACGCGCTTGATGTTCTTCGCCACGAAGCGGACGGTCGCATCCGTGATCCCGCGCGTCAGAATATCGTCCAGCGCGGATATCAGTTTGTCGATCTGGTGCTCCTGAACGATGAACGGAGGCATGAAATGCAGGATGTCGCGGGCACCTGGCTGGAAGTGCACGAGAATGTCGTGGCGCTCATACAGGTCCCTCGTCATCGCGCCGATCAACACCGTCTGATAGGTCTGGAAGAGCGGATTTTTCGAGATGTCGACCAGCTTGGCTGCCAGATCCTGATGGAAGTTCAGGCGCATCCCCTGGAACATCCCTCGTCCCCTCACGTCGAGGACCTGTCTCGGATGCTTTTCCTTCAGTTCATTGAGCCGGCGGGAAAGATACTTGCCCATGCGCTCGGCATTCTCGATAAGCCTCTCGTCCTGCAGGATGTTGAGCGTCTCGATTGCCGCCGCGCAGCTCTCGCCGAGACCGCTGAAGCTGGAGCTGTGCAGGTTGCAGTCCTGCTTGTTGCCGTAGGCGCGGTCAAAGAGGGCCTGCGAGGTGACCATTGCCGCCACTTCGCGTTTGCCGCCGCCGAGCGTCTTCGCCAGCGTCACGATATCGGGAACCACGTCCTCGTGCTGGAAGGCGCAGAAGCGTCCGCTGCGTCCCATTCCGACCTTCACCTCGTCGAAGATCGACAGGATGTCGTTTGCTCGGCAGAGCGCGACGAATTCGGTCAGATAGCCAGGAGGCGGCACTTCACAGGAGGTGCCACGGATCGTCTCCACGATCCCCGCAATGATGTCATTGCCCCCGCGGCCGTCGTTGGCGGCATTGATCGCCTGACGAACGGATTCGATGTCGCCGTAGGTGGCGTAGATCACGTTCTCCTTCGGCACGCCCAGGAGGAAGCCGGACTGGACGTCGGTGGCCGTGGTCAGCGACAGCGCACCGTGCGTCTTGCCGTGGAAGGCGCCCTGCATGCACAGGAACTTCTTCTTGCCCTTCGGCGTCTGCACGCGCTCGCTGAGCTTCATCGCCGCTTCGTTCGCTTCCGCCCCGGAAACGGCGAAGAACGAGACGTTCAGAGGATCGGGCAGGAACTGCGCGAGATTATAGGCAAGAGCGCCCTGCAGCTTGTGTGGCGCGACCTTGATGCAGTCGATGATCTTTCGATCGTGGCACTTGCGCTCGGCTGCGATGATGCGCGGGTGGTTGTGCCCCAGGCCGAGAACGCCGAGCCCGGCCGAAAAATCGAGCAGGGTCCGACCGTCATTGAGCCAGATCTCAAGGCCCTGTGCCCCACGAATGTCCATATCCTTGAGACCAAGGATATCGAAAATCTGGAGCATGTAGCGGTTGAGGTGTTGCGCGTAAAACTTGTTTGCGGTGGCACTGTCGAGATCAAGTGATTGATCCAGCGAAAGCAATGGAAGACCATCGATCCTATTGCTTCCGAGCGCTTCTGCTGTCGATAAAACTGTCAACTAACATACTCCTTACCGATCGGCAGTTGAAGTAGTCGATATCATAACTAAAGGCGCATGGAAATTTATCGTAGGATATACTCTGTCAGCAACTACTTCCGTAGTAAAGCGCAAACTTTGGGAGGATCATCAGGTTGGCGATGATTTTCACGCCGCTGTATTGCTTTCAGGCAATGCGCGCGCGACGTCTGGAACGAGCACCCTGCTCTCGATACCGTGCCATCGACATTCCAGCGTATAGCGTCGAACAAGCGACGATCCGCAAGGCTCATCCCCGGCCCGCAGCCCCTCGCCGACGCAACGGAAGTCAAGTTGACGCAAGGAATCTATATGTTATCTTAAGTATTAACCGGCCGGTTCATAGCGATAGAATTAAAATCATCATGAAACCTTGTGTGGGGTAGTTTAGTATGACTAAGCCACGGAAAGATTTTCTTTACCGTAGGTCTGCGGTCCCGCCTCACCCTGCCACGAATACGGCAAGCTATACACACCCGGAGCTTGCGGATACGCAGCACGGAATACCATACGGCGTATCAGCTTTTTCTGCGGAAGAGCGAGGGCACTGCTCAGGGACCGGTTCCATCGATCTGATATCGGCCGATCAGCAGCGCAAGCGTCTGGCGCGCGACATTCACGACATTTCCGGCCAGTACATCGTCGCCGCATTATTCCGGCTTTCTGCCATCGAGCAAAATTTCGCCGACGAGGAATTGCGTCCGCACCTGCAGGACCTGCGCTCGCTGTTGACGCAGCTGAGCGAGGAACTCCACGACATCGTGGCAGAAACCCGTCAGGGTCCCGCACGCGGGGCGACCCTGGTCGCGCAGCTCGCCCAGTTGATCGCCCTCTGGGAGCAGCGGATCGGGATTTCGACACTGTTCCGGCACGAAGGCCTTGGGTTCGCTCCACTGGAAGAACAGGTGGCCGAAGCGCTTTACCGAACGGTTCATGAGGCGCTCACCAACGTTGCGAAACACGCCTTCACTGCGTCGCTTGTAACGATAGAAATCAAACAGATACCCGGCTTTATCACGCTCACTGTCGCAGATGACGCGACCCTTCCCCTCACCTCGCCAGAGGTCCCGGGTTGCGATGCGCGGATCGGCTTCGGGCTCGACATGATGCGCGAACGCCTTGCCGAGATCGGAGGGACGCTCGTCCTCGAGCGGTCCGCAACTGCCGGAACGCGCCTGCTTGCAACGCTTCCAATGGCGACCATTCCTGCTGGCGATGCTGCCGGAGGCCGGCAATGACAGAGCCGATCCGAACCGTCATCGTTGACGATCATCCTCTTGTCGTGGCTGGCGCGCGCGCCCTGATGGACGCCTGCACCGACATCGTTTGCGTCGGAGAGGCCAACAACGCTACCGACGCGCTGGCGGTGATCGAGGACACCAGGCCGGACGTGGCAATCGTCGATGTGTCGCTACCGGACATTAATGGGTTGATTCTCGCCGAACAGGTCATTCGGCGCGGATTGGTGGCCCATGTGGTGATCATGACACTCTATCACGACCGCAGTTACGTCCAGCAAGCGCTGCAGACCGGAGCGAAGGGTTTCGTGCAGAAATGCTCGGCCGGCGAAAACCTTCTTCTTGCAGTGCGTTCGGTCATGCTCGGCGGCCTGTTCTTCGATCCGCCCACGGCACGGGAAATGACCGCAGCACAGAGCGGCCCAACGGTTTCGCCGGTGAAGTCGGCCGGCGTGCTGGGGCTGACGGCGCGCGAACAGGACGTGCTCAGGCTGGTCGCCCTCGGTTATTCCAACAAGGAGATCGGAGCCCGCGCCAACATAAGCATAAAGTCGATAGAGACCTACAAGGCGCGAGCAACGGAGAAACTTAAACTTCATTCCCGCGCGCAGATCGTCCATTTTGCTTTGACGCACGGCTGGTTGAACGCGAATTGAAGAATTCAATTCTTTGAGCCTCGTGCCTCCGGCACCGTTTTTCCCGATCTTTTCCCGAACAATTGAGGATCCAGCGTGCCGAGCCTGCTATCGAAATGGACACGAGACGGTCATTGTTTCGGATTGGCACCGCTCTCTCTCCCCGGCCGGAGTTCAGGCAAGAAACGATGGAGTTCCCTGTGCGGATAGCTTTCGTCCTTTCGGGGCTCGGTACCGGTGGTGCGGAGAAGATCGTAAACCTTCTCGCACACCATCGCTTGTCACGCGGCGATGCAGTCAGCGTGATTGCGGTCAACGCCGGGACGCCTGACTCCTATTTTCCCTACGACCGGGCAATCGAGATCCATGCGCTGGCAAAAGGCGCATCGGGCCCTCTTGGAGTTTTGCTTCGGACGCTTGCGCTGCGCCGGCGTCTGCGTCGGTTCAAGCCGGACATCGTGATTTCCTTCCTGACCAAGATCAATGTCCAGACGGGCCTTGCCGCGACGGGTCTCGGCGTTCCCTTTGTCCTTTCCGAGCGCAACAACTTCCTGACCCAGGAGATGAGCCCGTTCTGGCGGCGCGCAAGCCCGATTGTCGCCCGCCGCGCCAAATGCCTGGTCATGCAGACCCGCGAGGCATGCCGCTCACTGCCGGAGGATCTGTGGCCGAAGGTGACGATCATCCCCAATCCCGTGGCGCTGCCGGAAAACTGGTCCCGCACGCCAGGCGACGGATCGAGGATCGTCGCCGTCGGTCGGCTCGACAGGCAGAAGGGCTTCGATCTCCTGCTCCAGGCGTTCGCCAACATCGCCGGATCGTTGCCTGCCGTCACGCTCACGATCTTCGGAGAGGGTGCGCAACGCACCGCGCTCGAGCGGCAGGTGCAGGACCTCGGCCTTGGCGACCGAGTGCGCCTGCCGGGCGTCACGAAATCCCCGGTCGACTGGATCTCCGCCGGCGATATCTTCGTGCTCAGTTCACGTTTCGAAGGATTTCCGAACGCCGTTCTGGAGGCGATGACTGCGGGCCTTGCAACGATCGCTTTCGATTGCCCGTGGGGACCTTCGGAGATCCTGGATGGTCCGGATGCCGGCCTGCTCGTGCCTGCCGGCGACGTCCTGCGCCTCGGCGAGGCCATCCGGAACGTGGCGACGGATCCGGCCCTCAGGCACCTGCTCGCCGACGCTGGTGCCCGGACAGCCGCATCCCGCTATGCCACGGCACCGGTCCTCGCCCGGTGGGATGCGGTTATCGCCCAGGCGCTCGGCCAGACCACGCGCCCGGATGCCGCCCCTTCCCTGCATGCGGGTGCACGCAAGGCACGGTAGCGCCACCCGCGGCGATCTTCCCAGGTCGCTTCTGCTTGCTTCAGCCTCACGATGCCATCAGGGCGTAGTCGTTTGCACCGGGGTCGTTTGCACCGGGGCACTGGGCCTCAGGTAGAGCACAGGCACGCCATAACGGTCCTTGATGCCGAGATCCTCGATTTTTACGTACCGGTTGCGCTCGGCATAGTCGAGCAACGGCCGCTCGAGAGCCTCGTCGAACCCGAGCAGCAGCGCCGCAGGCGGGTCGCTGTCGAGGAGTGCGCCGACAGTGGTCGGGGAGGTCATCCGGTACTGCGCGGCGAGATCGGGATCGGTGATGTCTCCGGTTCTGTAGGCGAACGGCCCGGTGGCGAGTTCGGGATAGACCTCGAGGTTCCCCTCTAGAGGATAGACAGGCCACAAGGTCGCTACCTTGCCGCTGGCGCCCTCCTGCGACATGCGCTGCGCAAGGGAAACACCCGCGTCATGCACGCGCATCACCGTCCACTTCTGAGGGTCGAGAATGGTGGGCAGGTATTGGACGAGACGCGGCGCGGCAATCAGCAGGACCACCGCCGTCGCCGCAACGATCACTGGCTTCAGCCGCTGCCCCGCCTCGCTTTCGAGGCTGCCGTAAAGCAATGCCAGCCCCAGCGGCAGGCATATCAGCGGCGGAGCGAAATACTGCGGGAAGCTCGGCGTCGGAAGCAGGCTCAGCCCCGCGCTGAAGACCAAGGCCCCGAGCACCACCAGCAACGCGCTCACCGGCAAATGCGGCCTCGCTGCCCGCCCTTCCGGCGATTTCCAAACGGTGGTCAGAAGGAAGGCGAGCAAGACCGACAGTGCCACCGCCACGGTCGCCCCGAACCAGATCTCCTGCGCGAGCAGCAATTTGGCCCCAAGCGACATGACAGCGTCCTCCCCTGCGTCACCGCCAGAACTCCAATAGGCGAGATGAGGACCGGTATGATAGCGCACCACATGCGCGAGAAAGCGCGCGGGATCCGTGACGAGCGGGACCACCAGCACAAGGCCGCCAATCACCCCGCCGATGGCAAGCGGCAGAACGACGTGCGTCAGGCGCTGGCCCAGACCATAGGCGCGCGGAAGAAAGAATGCTGCAAGCGCAACCGGAGGAATGAAGGCGACGGCGCTGACCTTGAAGCCGGCAGCAAACGACAACAGGCACCCGGCAAGGAAAGCGAGCAGCGGCCGCGCCCGATCATCCTTGACAGCCAGCACGAATACCCCAAGCCCCAGAAAGGAAAGGGGCAACGGGAGGAGGTTGTTGGTGGCCGACATGCCCGTCTGCATGAGGAAGAGCTGATTGGCTGTCGACAGCACGACGATGCACCAGCTCACCAGGGCCGAGCGCGTCAGGATATAGGAGATCGCACCGATACCCGCGATCAGCAGGATCCACCCCAGCAGCACGCCAAGTCTTCCACTCAGCAGAAGGTGGTCCGAGCCCGTGATCGTGCCGATCCAATGGAACAGCCACGCAGATCCGGGCGGATGATTATAGAAGAAATCGGCATAAAGACTGTGATTGTCGAGAAGACGAACGGGCGGGACGTAAAGTTGTTCGTCCTTCCGCATCTCGTAATTCATGACCCTGGCCAGAAGACCCAAGAATAACAAGACCGAAAGAACGGATAGCGCGATAGCGGCGAGAATTGATCTCGAAGTCTCCGATTTATGCACAGTCCCAAGGGCCGAAGTTTCTTCAAAAGAAGCCATCCAGTTACTCCGAACAAAAACCATACCGGAAAGGAAGCGAGATACGGGAAGTCGGGCAAAACCCGCTCCATCGGACCTCAAGACCGATCTCGGACCCCGGCAAATCCGATGAAAAGCCCCTCTGTCCTGGCTGGCGGGCCGGTCCGAACGGCAACTGGGGTTATTCCCGACAATGAGGAAAGGTTTATCCTGACACTCTAAAAGCTTGCTGTTTTACCTTACGTAAGTTAATCTACTTTCAATGGATGAGATCTACGACCAGTTTTTGGGAGTATATCTCAAATAAAGCTCCGTTGATAGACACTCCGCGATGTAAAATTGCGGCCTATCTTTCACGATTTCGCATTTCAACTTGCATCACTGACTGAAACATTCTGTGCGCGCATCTGCCGATGCGCATGATGACGTCTGTCGGATGGTCGACGGACGCTCAATTTCCTTCACGTTTGGGGGGTCGACATGAAAGTCGTACTGTTCGCCGGAGGCCTTGGCTCTCGTCTTGCCGAGGAAACCACCCGCATCCCGAAACCCATGGTCGAAGTCGGCGGCAAGCCTATCATCCTCCATGTGATGGACATCTACAGCCACTGGGGCTACCGCGACTTTGTCATCGCCGGCGGCTACAAGTGCATGGCGATCAAGAATTTCTTCCACAACTTCCACCTCTCCACCGCCGATTTCACCGTGGCCCTCGGAAACGGTTCCATGGTGCTTCATCCCAACCGGCCTCTCGACTGGAACGTGTCGGTCGTCGATACCGGTCTCTCCACGATGACCGGCGGACGTCTCCTGCGGCTACGCGAGTGGCTCGACAATGAGACGTTTATGGTCACCTATTCCGATGGCGTCGGAAACATCGATCTTGAGGCGCTTCTTGCCTTCCACCGCTCCCATGGCCGCCTTGCGACGGTTACGGCGGTGCAGCCACCGGCACGTTTCGGCAATCTCGAGATCGAAGGAGACCAGGTCGTAGAGTTCACCGAGAAGGTGCAGAAAAAGGAAACCTGGATCAACGGCGGCTTCTTCGTGTTCGAACCGGGCGTCCTTGATTACATTCCCGGGCTGGCCGAGCCGCTCGAAATGTCGCCACTCACCAATCTCGCCCGCGACGGCGAACTCTTCGCCTACAAGCATTCGGGCTTCTGGCATCCCATGGATACCGTCCGCGACCGCGACTACCTCAACGGCCTTGCCGAAAGTGACGATCCGCCGTGGCTCCAGTTCGAGCGGGAGCCTGTCTCCCCGCCAGCCGCTGCGATCCGTACCGAAGTGAGGATGTAGGCGTGACTGCAACCATGGACGAGTCCTATCTCTCCGAGGTGCTGCGCGGTCGCCGCGTGCTCGTGACCGGCCACACCGGTTTCAAGGGTGGCTGGCTCGCGCTCTGGCTGAGACGCCTGGGCGCGACCGTGGTCGGCGTGGCACTGCCGCCCACCACCCCGTCATTTTGCAGGGCCGTCGACCTCGACGGCATCGTCGATGGACGTATCGGGGACATTCGCACGGAAACCGACTTTGGTCGGAGTATCGCGGGAGAGGATTTCGACCTCGTCATTCACATGGCCGCGCAGGCCGTGGTGCGGGCCTCGTTTGAAGCTCCAGTCGATACCTACCTCACAAACGTGGTGGGAACCGCCGTCGTCCTCGACGCTGCCCGCCGCATGCCGTCGTTGCGCGGCGTCATCGTGGTTACCAGCGATAAGTGCTACGAGAACCGCGAGTGGGTCTGGGGCTATCGGGAAAACGACCCGATGGGCGGCAAGGATCCGTACAGCTCCTCGAAGGGCTGCACCGAGCTTGTTGCCGCGGCCTATCGATCCTCCTTCTTCAGCGATCCCGACGGGCCGCAGCTTGCTTCCGTCAGGGCCGGCAACGTCATCGGCGGAGGCGATTGGGGGGCTGACAGGCTGGTGCCAGACCTGGTCCGCTCCACGGAGACGGGCCAGCCCGCCCGCATTCGCAATCCGCGCAACATCCGTCCCTGGCAGTATGTTCTCGAACCGGTTCGAGGCTACCTCATGCTCGCGGCACGCCTTCTCGACGTTGGCGCCCGCTACGCCGGCGGCTGGAATTTCGGACCGGAGAAGGACGCGACTGTCGACGTGGGCACGCTTGCCGACATGGTCGTCTCCAAGTGGAAAAGGCGCCCGCCGGAATATGTGGTCGAGCGCCGGGCCGACGAGCCCAAGGAGTCCATCGTCCTTCGCCTCGACAGCACCAAATCGCATGTCGAGCTCGGCTGGAAGCCACTGCTCGACCTGGACGAGACGGTCGCCATGACCGTCGCCTGGTACGAGGAGTATCGGGAAAACACGGAAAGAATACGCCAGTTCTCGCTCGGCCAGCTGGAGCAGTACGCTGCAGCCTGGGGCCGCGGCGCGTGAAGCATCGACGTAACGAACCACCTATGGGGGATTTGTAAAATGCGTGTGAACTACGGTCAGTCCGTTTACGGCGAAGAAGAGATCGCAGCGGTAGTCGACGTGATGCGTTCGTCCACCCAGATGGGTCGGTCGGTGCGCGCCTTCGAGCAGCGCGTCTCCGCACTTTTCGCCAAGCGGTATGGGATCATGGTCAATTCCGGTTCCTCCGCAAACTATCTCGCGATCGAGGTCTTGAACCTCCCGCGCGGTTCGGAGGTAATCACCCCTGCCCTCACCTTTGCCACGACCGTGGCGCCCATCGTGCGTGCGGGCCTCGTCCCAGCATTCGTCGATGTGACGGAAGGCACCTACAACATCGACGCGGACGCCATCGAGCGCATGATCACGCCAAAGACTCGCGCAGTGATGATCCCCTCGCTCATCGGCAATCTCCCCGATTGGGACCGAATCCGTGCCATCGCTGACGCTCACGGCCTGTTCGTCATAGAAGACAGCGCCGATACGCTCGGCGCCACGCTCAACGGAACGAGTACGGGCAAGCGCTCCGACATCAGCACAACCAGCTTCTACGGTTCGCATGTAATCACCGCCGGCGGCAACGGCGGCATGATCTGCATCAACGACGACACGCTTGCGCGCCAGGCCACACTTCTTCGCTCCTGGGGGCGGACGTCCTCGCTGTTCGTGGACTCCGAGACCATCGAGAACCGCTTCAGCGTCGAACTGGATGGTTTCTCCTACGATGCGAAATTCCTGTTCGAGGTGCTGGGCTTCAATGTCGAACCGTCCGAGATGGGTGCAGCATTCGGCCTGGTGCAGCTGGACAAGCTGGAACAGAACATTGCCGCCCGCGAAAGAAACTTCGCGGCCCAGTTCGCCTTCTTCAAGGAGTACGAGGACTGGTTCGTCATGCCGCGGCAGATGCCTGGCTCGCGCACAGGCTGGCTCGCCTTCCCGCTCACCGTCAGGGCGGATGCGCCCTTCACCCGGCGCGAGATGCAGATCTTCCTGGAGAAGCAGGATATCCAGACACGGCCGGTCTTCACCGGAAACATCCTTCGCCAGCCCGCAATGAAGGGCGTCGAAAGCCGGACTGCGCCCGGCGGATATCCGATCGCCGACGACGTGATGCGTGGAGGAATCCTGCTTGCCTGCCACCATGGCCTCGTGGCCGAGCAGCTTGATCACATTCACGCCTCGTTCCGCGAATTCGCAAAAGGGTTCTCGACGGCACGCGCATCCTCGAAACGTCCTGTTGAAACCACCATCGCGACCAAGGCCACGGGGACGTGAGAGCAGAACACGGGGCCCGACCGCCGTGTCATTGTCGATCCGGGCAGACCGAAACGGGGCACGGACACGGCCGGTGTCTGGTCGCATGAGGAGTTCGACGGACGAAGGTCCGCCGAACCGCCGCTGCCGGGAATGCCGTCGGACTGGAGCAATCGAGGAATTGGAAGCACGCGCATGTCACGAGTCCTGATTACCGGCGGCGCTGGGTTCATCGGTTCGCATCTGGTCGGCGCCTGCCTTGCGGCCGGCGACGAAGTGCACGTCATCGCACGGAAGGAAACGGGCGGGGAACGTCTGCGCCAGTATGGTGATGCCTTCGTTCTCCACTCCTTCGATCTCGTGTCGGAACTCGACCTCAAGCGTTGCATCGCCGAAGTAGAACCTGAGCGGATTTTCCATCTCGCCGCTCGCCCCCGCCGCAAGCCGGATGCCGACCTTGGCGACGTCAAGGACGGCTTTCGCGAGCAGTTCCAGGCGCTCTTGGGGCTTCTCGCCGCCGCGGCCCAGGCCCGCCGTCCACCGCGGATAGTCATCCGCACCGGATCGCTGGCCGAGTACGGCGTTGCGCCCGCCCCCTATCTGGAGGACGGCAGGGAGCAGCCGGTGAACGCCTACGGCGCGGAATTGACGGCGGCCGCCCATCTCGTCGCCGGTCTCCAGTCCCGGATGCCCTTTCCCGTCGTGACAGCCAGGCTTGCACTCGTCTATGGCGCCTGGCAGTCGACCGAATACTTCCTGCCCTGGCTGATCCGACAGTGCCTGGCAGGCAAGCCCTCGCTCGTGCGCCATCCCGAAGACCGCCGTGACCTTCTCTACGTCGACGACGTTGTCGAGGGTCTCGTCCGGCTGAGCATGGCGCCGTTCCCGGTTCCCCCATTGATCAACATCGCCACCGGCATCGCACCGCCGATGCGCGACCTGGCGCGGCTCGTCCTCAAGCTGACTGGCGCCGATCCCAGGCTGATTACCTACGACGAGAGCGGCCAGTCGTCCGGAATTCCTGATTTCCGCGCCTCGCCCGAACTGGCGCGTAAGACCTTGAACTGGGTTGCGTCGACGCCGTTCGAAGAGGGACTGGTCGGAACGGTCGATTGGTACCGCGCACGCGCGCGTTCGGAAGAAACAGGCGAGCCGGCCGCAAGCCCCACCTCGGCAAAGAGGGAAACAACGGAGGTCCGATGATGGGCGACAGAAAGTCGTTAATTTCTGTGCTGGTGCCCGCCTTCAACGAGGAGGACAACGTACGCCAGGTCTACGCGGCGGTGCTGGATGTATTCCGCGACCTGCCCGGATACGACTACGAGATAATCTTCACCGACAACCACTCCACCGACCGGACGTTCGAACTTCTCCGGGAGATTGCCCGCGACGATCACCGCGTCCGGGTCATACGGTTCAGCCGCAATGTCGGCTATCAGCGCTCGCTGCTGGTGGCCTACAAGGCGGCAAGCGGAGATTGCTCAGTTCAGATCGATTGCGACCTCCAGGACCCTCCCCACCTCATTCCGGGGATGCTCGATCTCTGGCGCCAGGGAAATCAGGTCGTCTACGGTATTCGCCGCACGCTCAAGGACGATTGGCTGACAACCCGGCTGAGGCGCGGCTTCTACTGGTGCATCAATGCACTGAGCGAAGACGAACTGCCGCTGAATGCCGGTGAGTTCCGGCTGGTGGACCGCCGGATCCTGGACGAGTTGCGCCAGGTCGACGACACCTCGCCCTATATCAGGGGTCTCATCAGCGCCATGGGCTTCTCCCAGGTCGGGTTCGAATACGACAGGCAGGCGCGCGTTGCAGGTGAAAGCAAGTTTCCGCTGCGCGCGATGCTGTCGCTCGCCGTTGACGGGATACTGAACCATTCGCTGACGCCGCTGAGGCTCGCCTCCATGGCAAGCCTTCTCATGGGAACCGCCACCTTCTTGCTGCTGATGGGCTACATCATCGGCAAGCTGCTCTTCGGTCAGGACTGGCCGGCAGGTTTCGCAACCACGACCATTCTCATCCTCCTGTCGATTACGCTGAACGCGATCTTCCTCGGTATCGTCGGCGAGTATGTCGGCCGGATCTTCATGCAGTCCAAGCGCCGGCCGACGCCAATCATAGAGGCGTCGCTCAACGGTGAGCCCCGGCTCGTGCATGACCGGACGCGACCGGAGGTACGGACGCGATGAAGCGCCTGATCGGCGGTGGCGCGGGTACGGGCGGCGGAAGCGACACGCTGATGCGCTTTGCCGTCGTCGGCGCGATCACCACCACGCTGGACTTCGTGCTTTTCAACGCACTCGTTCTTGTCGGTGCGATCCCCGCACTCGCCAATATCTTCTCCTACTCCTGCGGGATCGCCGTCAGCTATGCTCTTAACCGCGCGTGGACCTTCCGCGCCCGGCGGAGCAACGTTCAGGCCCTCAAGTTCGTCCTCTCCACGCTGACCGGCCTGCTCATTTCGACTTGCCTGGTGGCAACCCTCGTCATCGTGATGCCTCCGCCCATCGCAAAAATCCTGAGCGTCCCCGTGGTCTTCGCCTGGAACTATCTCTCGGCCCGACTATGGGTCTTCCGGACATGAGGGCTTGATCGCCGTCTTAGACGCAACGCACCTCATCCGGTTTCCGACGATCGAGCTTGGAACCTCAGGCGCCGGCTCTCGCGCCCTGTCCCGCAGCCGTCAGCCAGCCACTCTCGGCCGGGCGACGTCGTTTACGCCTTCGGCATCAGGCGCGTAGCCGTAGCTCATCTTGCGCATCTGCTCGATGACCCGCTCCATCTCGTCGTCGGGCAGCACCGGCGGCTCCCCGAGCGTGAGCGCCTGCACGTACATGCGCGAAAGCGTCTCGATCTCGATGCCCAGCCATAGCGCGGATTCCAGCGTCTTGCCGAGCGAGATCTGGCCATGCTGCCCGAGCAGGCAGGCGAGACGGTCCTTCAGCGCCACCAGCGCATTGTCCGACAGCGCCTGCGTCCCGAAGGTTGCGTATTCGGCGCAGCGTATCGTCGTGCCGCCGGCAATACCCGTCATGTAGTGGAAGCTCGGAATTGTCTTGTGGTGGCAGGCAAGCGTGGTGGCATAGATCGAATGGCAATGCAGGACCACGTTGATGTCGGTTCTAGCCTTCAGGATATCCCGGTGAAAGCGCCATTCGGACGAGGGGCGATGTCCGGAATAGGTGCCGTCGAAATCCATCTCGACCAGATCGTCCGGCGTCATCGCCTCGTAGGGCATGGAAGAAGGTGTGATGAGGAACCCGTCGGCCGTGCGCACGGAGAGGTTACCTGCCGTACCCTGATTGATGCCGCTGGAATTCATCCGCCGGCAGATGTCGACCATTTCGCGCCGTAGTGCAGTCTTCTCGTTTTCAGCCATGGGAGGCTCCTTTCGTTTCCGTGGTTGTGGGAGGCGCCACCGCCGCGCGGGCAAGCGTGCGCCATCGAATGGCATATTCGGCAAGCATCGGGGCCATACCGCCGAGGCGTCTCGCCTCGCTGAGGGCGACCGGCGCTGGCCCGCTCCTGGTTTCATGGCCAGCAAGCAAGGCCGCGCCGGAGGCGACGCCGTAGGCATCAAGGCTGAAGAGCACCTTGCGATGGGAGGAAAATGCGGCCACGAGGGACGCGTAGGCAGGATCGCGCAGGAAGCTCCCGTCGAGGACGACGGATTCCGCTTCGCCGAGGGCATCGAGGCATTCCGTGGTCAGAAGGGCGCAGTAAATGAGGGCCAGCGCCTTTCGTTCCTCCGGCGTCTCCGGCATCTCACCCACGATGCGGCCACGGCCGGCACTACCGGGGAACAATCCGGCATCGTCCCCGAAAGACGGCAGCGCCATGGTCCCGCGGGCGGCAAGCCTCTCTATTGTGCCGAGACCGACATCGGCTTCCGGCGGCTCGGGACCGGCGATCGCCGTGAACTCGCGCCCGCCCATGGTCAGGACTCCACCAAGCGCCTTGCCGAAGACATCGCTGTTGCAGGTCATCCCGCGGTGCTCATCGAGCCGCTCGACCGGGGTTCGATCCGAGAAGCCGACGATCCATGTTCCCGTGGACACCACCGCCAGATCCGCAAGACCCGCCGCCTGATAACGATAGTAGTTGAGGCTGCTGTCATGTCCGCCGGCAAGAACACGCAGGCCGGCCGGCAGACCATGTCTATGGGCAATCGAGGATCTTACCCTGCCAATCGTCTGCCAGGCGCTGGCGAAGGGCGGCATCAGCCGCGTCCACCCTTGCTGCCTGACGATCGATGTCCACTGCTGCGCCGCGACGTTCCACAGATGCGATTGCGCTCCAAGCAGGGTCGCCTCCGACACGGCAACACCACTGAGAACCCAGGCCCAGAATTGCGGCACTCCGAGGAACCATCGCGCACGCGCGACGGCTTCCGGTTCGGCCATCTCCATCCAATAGAGCTGCCTGGCTTGATGGGTCGCGCCGTGCATGACCGCACTCCCGCGGTCGAGAAAGCTTCCGCTCAGCGGCGCATAGCCCGCGCGGATCGCTTCCGGCAGCGGCTGTTCGTAGTCGATCATCGGCAGGGCGGTGCCGTCGCCATCCTGCGGATCGGCTCCGACCAGCACCCCACCGGAGCCGTGGCCGGACGTGACGAATGCTTCGAGGGGATGGCGGCGGGAGAGAGCCGCCAGCCCTTCGAGCACCCAGCCGCGCAGCGCGGCAAGATCATGATGGCGCCAGGGTGGCCCCTCCCGCACGGGATTGCGTATGCTCAGCGTTTCAAGAAGGGCGCCGTGCGCCGTCGCAACATTCAGTTTGACGTTGGTCTTGCCAATGTCGAGCACCGCAACAGTGCCGCTCTCCCCGTCGTGCATGTCGCCCTTCCTCACCGCCGCGGCGTCAGATAAGCCCGTACTGCCTTGCCTTGTTGCGCAGGAATGGCAGGCCGTTGCCCATAACCTCGGCCTCGTCCTTGGCGACCGGACGCCAGACGGCGAGCCCGTAGGCCACCTGCGGCGGCATGTTGATGAAGCTCTCCATGGCGAGCCCGCCCTTGAAGCCGATTGCCGCAAGCGCCCCGTAGATCGCGTCCCACGGGCAGTTGCCGTAGCCCGGCGTGCCGCGATCGCTTTCGGAAAGATGGATGTATTTCAGGTGGTCGCGCGCATCGAGAATGCCGTTTACGGCGCCCTTCTCCTCGATGTTCATGTGATAGGTGTCGAGGTGGACGAACATGTTGTCGGCACCGACCCGCTCGATCATCTCGACGGCCTGCTTGCCGGTGTTGATGAGATGGTTCTCGTAGCGGTTGACGGCCTCGACCCCGAGCTCGATGCCCCGCGTCTTGGCATGTTTTGCGGCAACCGTGAGAGCCTTGGCAATGTTGTCGTATTCCTTCTCGGTCGGCGGCACGCCTGTGCGTTCACCGATACCGCCGAAGATGACGCCCGAGAGCGCCGTCGCCCCCATATCCGCGGTCTTGTCGATGGCAACCTTCAGGTGCTCGATCGCCGCCTCGGGCCGGACCGACGCCCAGGCGCTTTCCGGCAGGCCGAGCGAGCAGACGGCAGGCAGGTTGTGCTTCTCGAGCAGGGCGCGCGTATGGGCGGCATCCACCGCAGGCGCATCCAGAAGAGCGATTTCGATGAAGTCCATCTTGTAGCCGACGGCCGCGGCAACTGCCTTTTCCGCCCCGGCGCGATCCCAGTTCATGGTCCACATGCTGGTATGAACACCAAATCCGTGCATGGTCTATTCCTTTCCGACAAAGAGGGTTTTGAAGCGGCTGGCGAACCACCTCAGGATCATGACCGTCACGAGCAGGATGCCCCAGACGGCCGTCGCAAGGTGCTGGTTTGCGCCGAGAAGGTTGAGCCCGGACGAGAGCAGCTGAAGAACGATAAGCGCCACGAAGACCGGAATGACGCGTCCGAATCCGCCGAACGGATTGACGCCGCCCAGGAAGCAGGCGAGCACGGTGATCAGCAGGTAGGACTCGCCATGCCCGACGCGAACCGAATTGAAGCGCGCCAGCATGATGATGCCTGCGATCGCGCACATCGCACCGGAAAGGGTGTAGACGAGCACGATCACCTTTCGCGTGTTCACGCCCGAGTACCGCGCCGCCTCGATGTTCGAGCCGATCATGTAGGTGTTGAATCCAAGTTTCGTTCGCGACAGCAGCACATGCCATAGCCCGACACATAGGATGAAGATCAGAAGCGGCACAGGAATGCCGAGGATAAGGCCATGCCCCAGCGGCCGGACAAAGGACGGAAAGCCGGACACGTCTCCGCCGCGGGTCAAGAACTCGCCCAGGCCGCGCAGGAAGATCATCATCGACAGCGAGACGAGGATCGGGTGGGCACGCGTGAATGCGATGACGAGGCCCATGACCACACCGCTTGCCGCCCCGGCGGCAACGGCGAGCGCGACGCCGAGCGCAAAGGCAGCAGGACCGGCGTCGGCGCCGCCATTCGCCTGCAACACCCAGGCGACCGTGAGCCCGGCTATGTTCGCAGTGAAGGTGATCGCCAGATTAAGCCCGCCGGTCAGGATCGGCAGCAGCATGGCAAGTGTCAGCAGCCCGAGCTCGGGAACCTGGAAGGCCACGGAGCCAAAGGTGGCGGACGACAGGAAATGCGGCGATGCGAGACCGAAGACGAGCATCACTGCGATGAAGGCGAATGCCGGTCCGGCCATTTCGGTACCGAACATTTCACGGCTGCGCGCGACAAGAGTGGTCATCCCTGCTTCCTCCCGCTGTTGCCGAGGAACGGCAGAAGCTTCTCGATGCTGGTGTTGGAGAGCGTGATCGCGACGAGGATGATCGCGCCGATGATCATCTTGAAGGCGAAGGGGGAGACGCCCATCAGGTTCAGCCCGTTCTGCGTCATGGAGATCAGGAGCACGCCGAGCACGCATCCGAGGACTGACCCCTTGCCTCCACCGAGCCGGGCCCCGCCGAGGACCACCGCGGCAAGCACATCGAGTTCGCGTCCGTAGAGAGCGTTGGGCACGATTTCCTGGGCATAGTGGGCCTGGATGATGCCGGCTATTCCCGCCATCAGCCCGAGCCATCCGAAGGCGATGAACTGCATGGCGCCGATGCTGATGCCGAAGCGACGTGCACCTTCCGGATTGTCGCCGAAAGCATAGAGCTGCCGGCCTGTCGTCGTGTGACGGATGAGAAACCAGGTGGCGGCGACGCAGAGCACCATGACGAGAACCGGCAGGCGGATCTCCGCCCAGGTGCCGTCAGCCATCTCGCGCTCGAAGAGCACGATGCGGCTGGTCCACCAGTCCGGCAGATTGTAGATCGAGACGCCCCGCGTGAAGAACATCAGCAGGCCGAAGTAGATGTTGAAGGTCGCGATCGTGACGACGATCGAAATGATCTTGAATTTGTGGATGAGGAAGGCGTTGAAGGCGCCGAGCAGCACGCCGAGGGTGCCGGCGATCAAAATGCCGCTTACCCAGCCGCCTCCGCCAATCTGGCCGAGGATAAGTGCGGTCACATATTGCACCACTGAGGCAGCCACGGCGAACGAGATGTCGATGCCGCCGGAGATCAGGACGACGAGCAGCCCGACGGCGAAGATGATGTTGACCGAGCTGGTATTCAGAAGGTCGAGGGCGTTGCCCAGCGTGAAGAAGCGGTCCGTCACTGCCGTCAGAAACAGTCCGATCACCAGCATGACCGCCAGCAGAGCGAATTCCGTCGCCTGGGTATGAAGTAGCCTACGCATAGACGGCCGCCTCCACTTGCGAAAGCGAACTGTCGCGCGGGTCGTAGGTCCCGGCGATTTGGCCCTGCACCATGTGGAGGACCCGGTCCGCGTTGAAATAGACTTCAGGGACTTCGTCGGAAATCAGCACGATCGCCAGGCCCGCCTCGGCGAGCCGCGCCACGATGTCGAAGATGCCCGCGCGCGCACCGACGTCGACCCCGACCGTGGGAGCATCGAGAATCAGGACCTTCGGATCGGTTGCCAGCCACTTGGCGATCGCGATGCGTTGCTGGTTGCCGCCCGAAAGTGTCGATATGGCATCCTCCTGCAGACCGATCTTGACGCCGAGATCGGCGATCCAGCCGGCGACGAGATCGCGCTTCTTGCCCTCCGATATGAGCCCGTTCACCAGAATCTTGCCCATCGAGGCAATGACCAGGTTGTCGGCGATCGATTGTGGCTGGATGAGCCCCAGAGACAGCCGATCCTCGGAGAGATAGGCAATGCCTGCGCGGATCGCCTCGCGGTTCGACGCGAACCTGACCTGCTTGCCCTCGAGACTGACCGAACCCGCATGCGGCTGGCGCATGCCAAACAGCGTCAGCGCCAGTTCCGTCCGGCCGGCACCGAGAAGCCCGGTGATGCCCACCGTCTCGCCTCGGCGAACTGTAAAGGAGATGTTTTCGAATTCGCCTCGTCTCGTGAGACCGCGGACCTCCAGGACCGGTGGCGCGCCATCGTGGCTTCGTGCGCGGACCGCGTGATCGAAGGTCTTGCCGGTCATCAACTCGGTAATGCGCGACTGCGTCATCCCTTCGGCGGGATAGACACCGACGAGCCTCCCGTCGCGCAGGACCGTTATGCGGTTCGATATCTCGATCACCTCCGCCAGGCGATGGCTGACGAAGACGACGGCCACGCCCGAAGCGGACAATGTTCGGACGATATCGAGCAGATGGTCTGTTTCCGACTGGGTGAGAGAGGCGGTCGGCTCGTCCATGAAGACGATCTTGGCCTCACCCACCAACGCCCGCGCGATCGCCACGATCTGGCGCTGCGCGATCGCGTACTCGCGCAATGGGAGATCGACGTCGAGCGAAACGCCCAGACGGCCAAGCACCTGCTCCGCGATACGTCTCATGGCCGAATGGTCGGCGCGCCGCGGCCAGCCGCCGAGCACGGTGTGAAAGGCGATGTTTTCTGCGACTGACATTTCCGGGAAGAGAGCGAGGTCCTGCCAGATCACCTGGATTCCGGCCGCCTGAGCGGTCACGGGCGACATGTGGCTGTAGGTCTGGCCGTCATACTCGATTTCGGCCCCCTGCTTCGGACGATAGACCCCGGTGATGACCTTGATGAGCGTACTCTTGCCCGACCCGTTCTCTCCGGCCAGACAATGCACCTCGCCGGGCCGTACCTCGAAGGACACATCCTTCAGTGCCTGGACCCCACCGAAGGTCATGTTGATGTTCTTCAACGACAGCAGAGGTCGTTCAGCGCCTGAAGCGTCCGCAGGGTGAGTCATGGCCATGCCTTGTCAGTTAGCGTAACCCGCCGGGTCCGGATAACCTGCCGGGCCAGCCGAAGCCGGCCCAGCAGTCGGGAGGAACCCGTTTACATCGTCACAGGCCCATGGCCGCCAGTTCGTCCACCGTGTCCTTGTTGATGGTCACGAGCTGGTCGACGATGATGTTGTGGTCCGCGTCCGGATGGATGACCCCGAGGCCTTCGATTTCCTCGCCGTCCTTGATCTGCTCACCCTTCATCAGCTTGTCGGCAAGCGTGACAAAGACTTCGCCGGCCTGCTTCGGATTCCACATGAACCCGCCGGAGATCGCGTCGGACTTGATCAGCTTCTGCCCCTGCCCCGGAGAGAACGGGCCGAGCACGAAGATTTCTCCCGTCTTGCGGCGTTCCTCGACCGCACGGCCTGCGCCGATCGGTCCCTGGCTGCCGAAGGCGAGGAAGCCCTTGAGATCCGGGTTCGCCGAGATCAGGTCAAGCGCGGTCGAACGGCTCTTGTCGACATCCTCGGCAACGCCGTAACGCTCACCGACCAGCTCCATGTCGGGATATTTTTCCTTGAGGTAGGCGATCGCGGCATCGGCCCAGGCATTGTGCAGCGGCACGGTCAGCGATCCGACGAAGACCGCATATTTGCCCTTGCCGCCCGTCTTCTGGGCTAGCAGCTCGGCATGCGCCTCACCGAACCCCGTCGCCGAAGCGAGTTCGAAATTCCAGTCCGCACCCTTCTGGCCGGGCGACTCGTGGGTGATGACGATGATCCCGGCTTCATGTGCCTTGGTCAGCACCGGCTCGAGAACCTTGGAGTCATTCGGAACGACGCCGATAACCTTGACGCCCTGCGCGATGAGGTCCTCGATCGCGCGGACCTGCAAGGCAGGATCGGCGCTGGTCGGCCCGATCATGAAGGCATCGACACCGAGCTTTGCGCCGCGTTCCTTGATGCCGGCTTCCATTGCGTTGAACCACGGAATGCCGCCAATCTTCACGACGACGCCAACCTTGCCGGCTTCCTGGGCAAGAGCGCCGAACGCCGTGGCCAAAGACAATGATGCTGCGAACGCAGCCACAAGCAATTTCTTCATCGTTTCCTCCTCCATAGCTCCCTTTTCGGGAACACCCGGGCCCGCCGAAGACCGCCGGCCTCCAGTTGTAAATCACTGGCGAAGAATGAGAATTCCCGCCTCCCTTTGAACTGCCTCCTCAAGCAGCCACCATAGATGCACAATCGATATTTCTCACTTGCACAATCGATGGTGCAAGAACTATCATCCAGACGTTTTCATTCGTCAAGCGGGAATATCTTTCGTCTGCGCGAATTCGGAACTAAGAGGAAAACGAACGCGGGGAACCCGAGACGGATTCGGATTCGGGCGAAATCCTCGCATCTCTACGCAGTGATGCTGCGCGGCCTTTCGCCATCGCCGGCACGCTGCGCAGTCGGGGGTAGTCATGAGGGACAGCGGCAGGAAAAAGGCGACGATCTACGATCTCTCCGTGTTGTCGGGAAGCTCGCCGTCTACTGTCAGCGCCGTGCTTAACGGCACTTGGCGCAAGCGCCGGATCAAGGAAAGCACTGCCAAGCTCATCCGCCAGCTGGCGGATGAGCATCAGTACACCGCCAATCGGCAAGCACAGGGATTGCGAAGCTCCCGGTCTGGGCTCGTCGGACTGCTCTTGCCGGTCCACGACAACCGCTACTTCTCCTCCATGGCGCAGACATTCGAGGCCTACGCCCGCAGCAGGGGCCAATGCCCCATCGTTGTCAGCGCCAGCCGCGATCCGCAGGAAGAGCGCGAAACAGTCGAGACGCTGATTTCCTATTCGATCGACGAACTGTTCATCTGCGGCGCGACGGATCCCGACGGACTGCACGGCATCTGCGAGAAGGCTGGCCTCAGGCATATCAACATTGACCTGCCAGGGACGAAGGCTCCCTCGGTCATCAGCGACAACTACGAGGGCGCGCGCATGCTGACGGAGGCGATCATCCGACAGGTGCCGGCGCACAGCCCCTTGGCGCCGGACGACCTCTACCTGTTCGGTGGCCGCGACGATCACGCGAGCCGCGAGCGCATCAACGGATTTCGCGCAGTCAAGAAGGAGCTGCTGGGGGGCGATCCCGACGCCTGCATCCAGCCGACAGGATACTCTCCGAACAACACGCGCATGGCATTCGAGACCTTCTACGAGCGTGAGGGCCGCCTGCCGCGAGCACTCTTCGTCAACTCCTCGATCAACCTTGAAGGCTTCCTCCGGTTCATGGCGGGCCACCCCCACGAGACCTTTTCCGACATCGTGCTCGGCTGCTACGACTACGACCCCTTCGCGTCATTCCTGCCGTTCCCCGTTCTGATGATCCGGCAGGACATCGAGGCCATGTTGACCAAGGCATTCCAGGTAATGGAAGAGCACCGCCCTGCCCCGGGCATCTATCTCATTCGCCCTGAACTGGTTTCGCCGCGCACAGCCCTGACAGGACCACTCGATGCGCTGAAGGACGTGGATGTGCCCACGGAATATGGGGAAGCCCAAATGCGCTTCGAGGAGAAGACCGCGGATTCCGTTTGAGGCGCATTGCTCCGAGCAATCGGATTGGCGGGATACTCGGGGTGCCCGCGGCGAAACTGGCACGTCGCGCCCCACTACTCCTCAGGCGCGCAGGGCTTCACCATCGAGCGCGAACACCGTGCTGGCGTCGCTGACGATCGACACATGGGAAAAGGCGGCGCGGGCGGCGGCGACAGAATCCGCGCGCAGGATCGCCGAGACGATCTCTTCATGTTCGGCAAAAGACTTGGCGAGGCGGCCGACGATGCGGAACTGCGCGCGCCTGAAGGGGGCAAGTCTCGCCCGTGTCTGCGTGACCAGCTCGAAGATGTGATCGTTGTGCGCGCCGCGATAGAGCCGCGTGTGGAACTCGACGTTGTGGAGCGCATATTCTTCGTCCGCGCCGGCCTGGACGAGCTTGGTCGAGGCACGATGCATCATTTCGAGCGCCCGCCGTTCCTCCACCGTCATGCGCTGCGCGGCCAGCCGCGCGCAGATCCGCTCCAGTTCCGCCATGGCCTCGAACATCGAGGAAAGATAACCGCCCGTCACGTTGGTCACGACGGCGCTGCGATTGGGCTGCCTATCCACGAGACCCATCGCCCCGAGTTCGCGCAGCGCCTCCCTCACCGGTGTGCGCGAGACGTCGAAGCGGGACGCGAGCGAATTCTCGTCCAGCTTCTCGCCCGGCTGGATCTGGCCGGTGACGATCATGTCGGCAATTGCACGCACCATCTGCTCGACGGTGGTCCCTGCCCTGACGACCTCTCTGCGCCTTGTCTGTTTCACACCCGTCACTTGCTCCGAATCTTGCATACAGATTGCAACGCACGACAACAATGTCAGATCACGACGGCAAAGTCATGCTTTCTCTGGACTATTTTTAATTTCGACCTGCACCTCGGCGTGACTCTCATGCTTGTATCCCGATAACGTCACGCGTAAAAGACCACAATTTAGTCACTGCATCAATATTCATCAAAAATCGACGAAAACTGCATGCACTTTACACATGCGCCGCATACGACGGAATGTCTGTTTCATATTTTTCAATAAGTTACAATATGGCACGGCCATTGCATACACTTTCTGTGTACCCGTTTCGAACCCGGCCTCTGCCGCTGTAAGGAGCATTCCAATGACCAAACTCCTTTTGAATCGCCGTTCATTCCTTCAAACCTCGATTGCAGGCGCTGCCTTTGCCGGCATTGCGCCGGGACCATTTTCCTCTCCCGCCGTCGCGCAGGCTGCGCTGACCGTCGGCTTCATCTATGTCGGCCCAAAGGATGACTACGGCTATAACCAGGCTCACGCCGAAGGCGCGACCGTCATCAAGGCCATTCCAGGCGTCACCGTCGTCGAGGAAGAGAACGTTCCCGAGACCGTCGACGTCCAGAAGACGATGGAATCGATGATCAATCTCGACGGCGCGACACTCGTCTTCCCGACCTCCTTCGGCTACTTCGACCCGCACATGCTCGAAATGGCGAAGAAGTATCCCGAGGTTCAGTTCCGCCACTGCGGTGGACTTTGGAAGGAAGGCACGCATCCGGAAAACACCGGGTCATATTTCGGCTACATCGGCCAGGGTCAGTACCTGAATGGCATCGCCGCCGGGTCCGCGACCAAGAGCAAGAAAATCGGCTTCGTTGCCGCAAAGCCCATCCCGCAGGTGCTTCAGAACATCAATTCGTTCCTGCTCGGCGCGCGGTCGGTCGATCCCTCGATCACCTGCCAGGTCATCTTCACGGGCGAGTGGTCCCTCGCGGTCAAGGAGGCAGAGGCCACAAATGCGCTGATCGACCAGGGCGCCGACGTCATAACCTGCCACGTCGACAGCCCGAAGGTCATGGTGGAAACGGCCGCCGGTCGCGGTGCCTTCGTCTGCGGCTATCATGCCAACCAGAGCCCGCTGGCCCCGGAAAAGTATCTCACAGGCGCCGAATGGGCCTGGGGCAACGTCTACACCGACTTCATCAAGAAGGCGCAGGCCGGCGAGAAGCTTGGGAATTTCGTGCGCGGCGGCCTCAAGGACGGTTTCGTCAAGATGAGCCCGCTCGGCCCCGGCGTTTCGGAGGAAGGGCGCAAGAAATTCGAAGCGACCCAGACGGAAATGATGGGCGGCAACTTCTCCGTCTTCAAGGGCGGCATCAAGGACAACAAGGGCAATGTCGTGGTGCCCGAGGGCCAGGCCCTTGCCGAGGATGCGATCGAACTCGAGAGCATGGCCTACTTGGTCGAGGGCGTCGTCGGTTCGACCTCGTGATGTTGGGAGCGGCGGCGTCATGACCATCGAAGCCAACATGCCTACTCTCTCTCCGCGACTGGAGCGGGCCGGAAGCCTCCGGCCCCTGCTCGAATGGCTGGCCCGCCGCACCGAACCGCTGGCGATCGCGCTCTTCGCGGTTATCGTCGGGCTTGCTCTCTTCTCGCTGTTCATAGCGGCGATCGGCAAGTCGCCGCTGCAGCTCTTCCAGATCATGTATGCAGGCGGATTCGGCAGCTGGTTCTCGATCCAGAACTCGCTGAGCCGCGCCGCGCCACTGCTTCTGACGGCACTTTGCGTGGCGCTTCCGGCCCGTCTCGGGCTGGTGATCATCGGTGGAGAAGGCGCCATCGTGCTGGGCGGGCTGGCATCGGCCGCGATCGCCCTGCCGCTCGTGGGCATGATGCCGCCCCTCCTTGTCTGGCTCCTGATGGCGCTTGCCGGCATGGTTGTCGGAGGTATCTGGATCGGACTATCCGGCCTGCTGCGCCATTATCGCGGTGTCAACGAGACCATCGCATCGCTGTTGCTCGCCTACATCGCCATCGCCCTGATGAACCATCTCATCGAAGGACCGCTTCGCGATCCGGCAAGCCTCAACAAGCCTTCCACGACGCCTTTGCCACCGGAATATATGCTCGGCAACATCCCGGGCATGGACGTCCACTGGGGCCTCGTCGTCGGGGTGATCGCCTGCATCGTCTCGTGGATCCTGATCGAAGCGACGAGCTTCGGCTTCGCCGCGCGCATCGCCGGCGGTAATGTCCGCGCAGCCCAGATCCAGGGGCTGCCTGTTGGCAGGCTCATCGTGGGCTTCACCGCCCTGGCGGGCAGCTTCGCGGGTCTCGCGGGAACGATGGAGATCGCGGCCGTCCAGGGCAGCGCCAACGGGGCACTGGCCGCAGGCTACGGCTACACCGGCATCCTCGTAGCGTTTCTTGCCCGCCACAATCCGCTCGCCATCATACCCGTCGCCTTCCTTCTCGGCGGCATCGAAGCGTCGGGCGGGCTGATCCAGCGGCGCATGGGGCTGCCGGACGCAACCGTTCTCGTGCTGCAGGGGACCCTCTTCATGGTGATCCTCTTCTGCGAAACGCTCTACGGCCGCTTCAAGATCTTCAATCCCGACCTCTGGAAAAGGAGCGCGTGATGGACGAGACAGGCATTGGCATCTGGGGCGTTCCCCTCGCGGTCTTCGCAGGCGCGATCCGGGTCTCCACGCCCTTCATCTTCGTCAGCCTCGGCGAGGCGATCACCGAGCGCTCGGGACGCATCAATCTGGGGCTGGAGGGCACGCTCGTATTCGGCGCGATGACGGCCTACGCCGTCGCGGTCATGACGCAATCGCCCTGGCTCGGCGTAGCCGCAGCTATGGGAACCGGTGCGTTGTTCGGCATGCTGCACGGCTGGATCTGCAAGTTTCCGAAGGTCAACGACATCGCCATCGGAATTGCCATGATGCAGTTCGGACTGGGCCTCGCCTTCTTCCTCGGCAAGCCGTTCATCCAGCCCGCGGCACCGAAATTGCCGTCGCTACCGCTCGGCGCCTGGTCCGACGTGCCGCAGGTGCAGGCGGCGCTCAACATCAACGTGCTGTTCCTTGTCGGCGCTGCCCTTGCGGTCTTCCTGTGGTGGGCGTTTAGCAACACGAGGATCGGCCTCATCCTGCGCGTGGTCGGCGACAGCTCAGATGCGGCGCGGGCAATGGGGCTCAACCCGGATACGGTACGCCTGCTTGCGACGGCGGTCGGCGGATCGCTTGCCGCAATCGGAGGCGCCTATCTGTCGCTCTTCTACCCCGGTTCCTGGAACGAAGGCATTTCTTCCGGCCAGGGGTTGATGGCGGTGGCGCTCGTCATCTTCGCGCGCTGGAATCCGATCGGCTGCTTCCTCGCGGCCCTGCTCTTCGGTGGCGCCGGCGCCCTCGGACCGGCTCTGCAGTCGGTCGGAGTGACCCAGGGCTACTACCTCTTCTACGCGGCACCCTACGTGCTGACGCTCGTGATCATGATTGCGACTTCTTCCCCCACCCGTTCGCTTGCCGGCGCGCCCGGCGCCCTTTCCATCACCAAATAGGAGCGACCCGTCATGAACAGTCTCGCCCCCCTTGCCGCCGCAGACCAGGCGCTCCGCTACGTCGACGCCGACCCCTACCCCTGGCCCTACAACGGCAATCTCAGACCTGACAACACGGCCCTGATCATCATCGACATGCAGACGGATTTCTGTGGCAAGGGCGGCTATGTCGATCACATGGGCTACGACCTCTCACTGGTACAGGCGCCGATCGAGCCGATCAGGAAGGTCCTGGCCGCCATGCGCACCAAGGGCTACCATATCATCCACACCCGCGAGGGTCATCGGCCCGATCTTGCGGACCTGCCCGCCAACAAGCGCTGGCGCTCGCGACGCATCAATGCTGGCATCGGCGACCCAGGCCCCTGCGGACGCATCCTTGTTCGCGGTGAGCCCGGCTGGGACATCATCCCCGAGCTTTACCCGATCGAGGGCGAGACGATCATCGACAAGCCCGGCAAGGGTTCCTTCTGCGCCACCGATCTCGAGCTGATCCTGAACCAGAAGCGCATCGAGAACATAATCCTCACAGGTATCACCACCGATGTCTGCGTATCGACAACCATGCGCGAGGCCAATGACCGCGGCTTCGAGTGCCTGCTTTTGGAGGATTGCTGCGGAGCCACCGACTACGGCAACCACCTCGCGGCGATCAAGATGGTGAAGATGCAGGGCGGCGTCTTCGGCTCGGTTTCCAACTCCACGTCCCTCGTGAGTGCACTGCCATGATCGTCGGCGAGATCCCTTCCTCGAAATCCATTCCCGCAGTCGGTATCGAGACGGTCGACATGACCATGCGCTTCGGCTCCTTCACGGCGCTGGACCACGTTTCGATCAAGGTGCCGGCCGGCTCGTTCCATGCACTTCTCGGCGAAAACGGCGCCGGCAAGTCGACCCTCGTCAAGTGCATCATGGGCTTCTACCACCAGACGTCCGGCCAGCTCCAGGTCGATGACAGGGAGGTGGCGATCGCCTCGCCGCGCGATGCCGCGGGCCACGGTCTCGGCATGGTCTATCAGCATTTCACCCTTGTTCCCTCCCTGACCGGAGCCGAGAACCTGGTGATAAGCCGGGCGAAGGTCCCGGCGGTCATCAATTGGGCAAGGGAAAAGAAGGCGCTTGCTGCCTTCATGGAGACGATGCCCTTTGACATCCCGCTGAACCGGCCGGTCAGCGAACTTGCAGCCGGCGAGAAGCAGAAGCTCGAAATCGTCAAGCAGCTGTATCTCGGCCGGCGCTTCCTCGTTCTCGACGAACCGACCTCGGTGCTTACCCCGGCGGAAGCGGACGACATGCTTGGCCTCGTTCGCGGCCTGACGGAGCGCGGTGAACTGACCGTGCTGATGATCAGCCACAAGTTCCATGAGGTGACGAAGTTCGCGGACGCCGTCTCGGTCCTTCGCAGGGGCAAGCTCACCGGCACCGGAAAGGTCGCCGAGCTCTCGACCAAGGACATGGCAGCGATGATGATCGGAGACGTGAAGCTCGCCGAGCTCGACACCCGCCTCCCCGTTTCCCATGAAGCCTCGCCGGTACTCGCGGTGCAGAACGTGCGAGCGCCCGATCGTTCCGGTCTGAAGTCGATCGACATCTCCGAACTCGTCGTGCGCTCGGGGAAATCGTCGGCATTGCCGGAATTTCCGGCAATGGCCAGAAGGAGCTTGCCGAGATCTTGGCCGGGCAGCGCCAGACGCTGTCCGGAGAGGTTTCGGTCAAAGGCAGGCCCTATGGCGCGACACGGCCGGAAACGCGCTCGAACAACGTCCGCTTCATCCCGGAAGAACCGCTGAACAATGCCTGCGCCCCGCGAATGAGCGTCACGGAGAACCTCGCCTTTCGCACCTTCGATGTGGCCAAAACCGGCGGCGACGCCATCTGGCTCGACGGCCGGTCGATGCGAAAGCGCGCCGCCGCGCTCATCTCCGATTTCAAGGTGAAGACCGCATCATCATCCTCCCCCATCGCCGCTCTTTCCGGCGGGAACGTCCAGAGGGCCGTGCTGGCGCGCGAACTGACGGGCGAGGTCGATCTGCTGATCGTCTCCAACCCCTGCTTCGGCCTCGATTTCTCCGCAGTCGCCGAGATCCGGGCGCGCATCATGAAGGCCCGCAATGCAGGAACCGCGGTATTGCTGCTTTCGGAGGATCTCGACGAACTGATGGAGATGTCGGATCGCATCATGGTGATGTCCGACGGCAGGCTCGTTTACGAAACGCCGATCCGAGATGCCGACATCTCGGTTATCGGCGCGCATATGGCGGGTCACCACTGATGGAGCATATCAAGGCACAACCTTTCGCGTTCCCGCTGAAACGTGACTCCATCGCACTCGTCGTCATCGACATGCAGCGCGATTTCGCCGAAGAGGGCGGTTTCGGCGCGAGCCTCGGCAACGATGTCAGCCGCGTGGCGAAGATCGTCCCCGACGTCAAGCGGCTGATCGACGGGTTCCGCAGTGCCGGGCTGCCGGTAATCCACACGATGGAATGCCACAGGCCGGACCTCTCGGACCTTCCGCCCGCCAAGCGCGACCGCGGATCGCCTTCGCTTCGCATCGGCGACGACGGGCCGATGGGGCGCATCCTCATCGCCGGCGAGCCGGGTACGGCCATCCTGCCGGAGCTCGCCCCCGTCGATGGCGAGGTGGTCATCGAGAAGCCGGGCAAGGGAGCGTTCTATGCAACCCCGCTCGGCGAAATACTGAAGGAGCGCGGCATCGGTCAGCTCGTCTTTGCAGGCGTCACGACGGAAGTCTGCGTACAGACGACCATGCGCGAGGCGAACGATCGGGGCTACGAGTGCATTCTGGTCGAGGAGGCGACCGAAAGCTATTTTCCGGAGTTCAAGGCGGCTGCGATCGAGATGATCCGCGCACAGGGCGCGATCGTCGGCTGGACCGCCTCGCTTGACGACCTGCTCGAGGGGCTTCACCGTGCCTGAAACAACGCGAGAAAGACTGACGAACGGCGGCTGGCGCGAACTCGAATTCGAAGGTTTTCGAGACGGCGTGACGATCCACTGGATCAAGCACTTTTCGGAGGACCGGCCGGGCGTGGCCCTCCTGAAATACGAAGCTGGTGCCTCCGTGCCCCGGCATCGTCACGAGGGACTCGAGACCATTTTCGTGCTGCACGGCACGCAATCCGACGAGGCGGGCGACTACGGCGTCGGATCCTATGTCGTCAATGACGAGGGCACGGAACATTCCGTCTGGAGCGATACCGGATGCGTGGTGTTGATCCAATGGGATCGGCCGGTCAGAATATTGCAAGGAGAAGACTGACGCATGACACAGGAACAGGCTTTCGACATTGCCTCGCTGCACCGTGCATACAAAGCGGGATGGAGCGTCGGCGAGATGGTCGACATCGTGTTTGCGCGCATCGCCGCCGTCGATGACGCCGGCATCTTCCTGCATCTCGCCGACCGGCAGCAACTGATGGACGATGCGTCCGCACTCGGTCCATTTGACACGACCTCTCGGCCGCTCTGGGGCATCCCTTTCGCCGTCAAGGACAACATCGACGTCGCAGGCATGCCGACCACGGCCGCCTGCCCGAACTATGCCTATGTACCCGACACCGACGCGACGGTCGTCCGGTTTCTGAAGGAGGCCGGCGCCCTGGTGATCGGCAAGACCAATCTCGACCAGTTCGCGACAGGGCTCGTCGGCGTACGCACCCCCTACCCCGTTCCTCGCAACGCGATCGACGCACGGCTCGTGCCCGGCGGTTCGAGCTCGGGCTCGGCAGTTGCGACGGCACACGGCATAGTGAGCTTTGCGCTGGGCACGGACACGGCCGGCTCCGGCCGCATACCCGCCGGGCTCAACAACATCGTCGGCCTGAAGCCGAGCGCCGGTGCGATCTCCACCGCGGGCGTCATCCCCGCCTGCCGCACCCTCGACTGCGTCTCGATCTTCGCGCTGACGGTGGACGATGCCTGGAGCGTCTTCTCGATAGCGGCAAAGCCGGATACATCGGATCCCTACTCCCGGGAATTCGCACCATTTTACCGCGACCCCGTCCCGCCAGTCCTTGCCATCGGCGTTCCGGCGAAGACCGACTGGCACTTTTTCGGCGACGCTGCGATGGAAGCGGCCTACGAAAGCGCGCTCTCGCGCCTGCGGGCGATGGGCCATCGACTTGTCGAACTTCCGTTCACCGATTTCTATGCCGCCGCCAACTTGCTCTATGAAGGCGCCTGGGTCGCCGAGCGCTACGCGGCTGTGAAGGACTTCTTCGACATGAGCGAGTCGAGCTTTCATCCGGTGACGCGAAAGATCTATGGCGCAGCGAAGACGCTCTCCGCCGCGGATGCCTTCAACGGCTTCTATGCGTTGCAGGCGCTAAGGCGAAAGGTCGCCCCGCTCATTGCATCCGTGGACCTGATCTGCGTGCCGACGGCACCGACCCACTACACACTCGCCGATCTCGAGGCGGAGCCGATCCGGGAAAACTCGAGGCTTGGGACCTATACCAACTTCGTGAACCTGCTCGACATGTGCGGAATAGCGGTCCCCACCGGGGCCCGCACAGATGGCCTGCCCGCGAGTGTCACGCTACTTGCGCCTGCCGGAAAGGACGACCTTTCGGCTTCTCTCGCCGCGGAACTGCACCGCGCGAGTGAACTCGCCCTCGGGGCGACCGTTTGGCCGCAGCCCGAGAAACCGAAGGCGGCCGCACCGCGATCCGGGGATCTGGTCGACGTCGTTGTCGTCGGCGCCCATCTCTCAGGCATGCCGCTGAACGCCGAACTGCGCGGCCTCGGCGCCCGCTTTTCGCGCGTCGCACAGACCGCCAAGGCATACAGGCTCTACGCCCTTGCCGGCACGAGCCCGCCAAAGCCCGGCCTCATCCGCTCCGCCGGCGCCGATGGTGCGATGATCGACGTAGAGGTCTGGCAACTGACGGCCGAGGCCTTCGGCCGGTTCGTTGCCGCCATTCCCTCTCCGCTTGGCATCGGAACCATCTCGCTTGCCGACGGCACTTCGGCCAAGGGTTTCCTGGTGGAGGCGGCAGCTTTGAATGGCGCCAAGGACATCACGGCCTATGGCGGCTGGCGCGCATATGTCAGGAGCTCCGCAGCATAGGCGGTCCGGCTGGTCGCGGGAGCCCTCTCCGGGGGACTATGACCGCGAACTTGCGACCTTCTCGCGAAGCCGATCTTCCAGCGCCGCCACCTCCGGTGTCAGGGCGTCGCCAAAGTCGGCCGCCTCGAATACACGGCGAATTTCGAGCTCGCTCGGACCGGGCATCGGATTGGGGCAGCGCTTGGCCCAGGCAACCGCTTCTTCCATGTCCTTGACCTCCCACAGCCAGAAGCCGGCAACCAACTCACCGACCTGCGCGAAGGGACCGTCGATGACCGTGCGGTTCGGTCCGTCGAAGGCGATCCGTTTTCCCCTGGAAGAAGGATGCAGACCCTCGCCGGCAAGAAGAATACCGGCATTGACCAGTTCCTCGTTGTACCTGCCCATGGCCTCGAGAAGCTCGGTCGTGGGCATAATTCCGTCTTCGCTTTCCTTCGACGCCTTTACCAGAACCATAACGCGCATCGTCTCTTCTCCCTTGATTGCGGAGGCGTGAGCGCCTCGCTGTCCATATGACGCAGCAGGATCGGCTGGACAGACATTCGCCCGGATTATTTTTCGCTTCTTGGCAGCTCGCCGAATTTCGGGGAGTGAAAGGACCGTTGCGGCGCACAAACGTCGGAAAGCTAATTGATGCGCTGCCGCGACGAACTTGCATTGACTCATCATGCCTTTGCCAATTCAATCGCAACTGATCTGGTGGACCAACCAGTGGGTCAGTTAGGGGCGAGCTGTGATCGACGGAAGTCCGATACTCACGCAGATGCCAAAGGTCGGGCACAGCCTCGACCGACGCACGGCCCGTGACTTGATCGCTGAAAAGCTGATGGTGCTCATTGCCACCAACATGCTGCGGCCCGGCGATGAATTGCCCGGCGAGCGGGAGCTCGCAAATGTTCTGCATGTCAGCCGGGAAACGGTTCGTGGAGCGATCCAGACGCTCTCCGCCCGCGGAATAGTGGAGGTGTCGCAGGGCAGCCGCACACGGGTGGCCAATGTCGATCTGAGCCACGTGACGGTGACGATCGCGACCCCCAACGCCATCGACAGCTACGACCTCGATTCCGTTCATGCCGCCCGCCTCCATATCGAACTCAAGATCGTGGGCGACGCGGCGGAGAGAATCGACGAGGAAACGCTCGCCAAGCTCGACAGCCTGCTCGAAGCGCAAAGACTGGGCGGCGACGATTCCATGCGCTTCCTGATCTGCGACAGGGAGTTCCATCTCGCCATCTACCGGGCCTGCGGGAACCCCCTTCTCTCCGATTTCGTGACAGACCTCTACACCTACATGATGGACCACCGTCGCAGCGCCATGTCGCGCCCGGGTGCGATCGCCGCCAGCTATCGTGACCACAGCGAAATCGTGGATTCCCTTCGAAGGCGGGACCGCGAAGCGGTCGTGGCCGCATTCCGGCATCACCTGATGCGCATCTACGAGACGACGCGCGAATTGCTCGCGGAGGACGGGCAAAACCGGGCGAAGGTGAAGGAAATCAACTCGACACGCTGATCCGCTCTTGCGGACTTACAACTGGGAGGTTGGCCGCGCATGCATGTTATGGTGATAGGTGCCGCGGGAATGGTAGGCCGCAAGCTGGTCGAAGCGTTTGCCGCCGGGCCCGACTCATTCGGTAAGCCGATTGATCGGCTGACGTTGGTGGATGTGATCCCGCCAACCATCCCGCCTGCCCTTTCAGGCGTTTCCGCCGCCTTGGCGATCGACCTTTCCGACGCCGATGCGGCAGCGCGCCTTATCGCAACCCGTCCCGACGTGATCTTCCACCTCGCTGCCATCGTATCCGGCGAGGCCGAGGCCGATTTCGACAAAGGCTATCGCGTCAACCTCGACGGCACGCGTGCGCTGTTCGAGGCGATCCGCCACGAGGGGCGGAGAGAGCCCTACAAGCCGCGCGTTATTTTCGCCTCGTCGATCGCCGTCTTCGGCGAGCCCTTCCCCGAGAAGATCGGCGACGAGTTCTTCACCACACCGCTCACGAGCTACGGCACGCAAAAGGCGATCTGCGAACTGCTGCTCTCGGACTATACCCGGCGCGGGTTCTTCGACGGCATCGGCATTCGCCTGCCGACGATCTGCATCCGGCCGGGCACGCCAAACAAGGCAGCCTCCGGATTTTTCTCGAACATCCTGAGAGAGCCGCTGGCAGGTCAGGAAGCGGTGCTGCCGGTCGATGAGAGCGTGCGTCACTGGTTTGCCAGCCCACGCTCCGCCGTGGGGTTCTTCCTGCACGCGGCCCTCATCGACACGGCGAAGATTGGCCCCCGGCGCAACCTCACCATGCCCGGTCTCTCCGCGCTCGTCGGCGAGGAGATTGAGGCACTCCGGCGCGTTGCCGGCGAAAAGGCAGTACGCCTGATCCGGCGCGAACCCGATCCCGTGATCCGCAGGATTGTTTCCGGCTGGGCGACCGATTTCGATGCGCGGCGCGCGAGGGAACTGGGATTTACGGCGGAGTCGAATTTCGACGAGATCATTCGAATCCACATAGACGACGAACTTGGAGGAAATTTCTGAGATGGCAACGGCGACAGGCAAGGGCGTTGGCAGTATCGCGCTGGTTACCGGCGGCGGCACCGGCGTCGGACGCGGCATTGCGGAAGCGCTGAGCGCGGAAGGCTATGTCGTCGTCATAACCGGACGGCGGCGCGAAGTACTGGAAACGGCTGCGGCCGAAATGGCGAAGGGGAGCGGCAGTACCGTTCGCGCGATCGCATGCGATATCGGCAACCCGGACCAGGTCGCGGCCCTGTTCGACGAGATCCACAAGGAGTTCGGGCGCCTCGACCTTCTTGTCAACAATGCCGGCTCCAACGCTCCGGCGATCCCGATGGAGGAGCTGAGCTTCGAGCAGTGGAGCAGCGTGATCGCCGCGAACCTCACCGGCGCCTTCCTGTGCACGCAACAGGCCTTCAAGCTCATGAAGACGCAGTCGCCTCGCGGCGGGCGCATCATCAACAACGGCTCCATTTCGGCGACGACACCACGGCCGAACTCCGCGCCCTATACGGCAACCAAGCACGCGATCACCGGGCTGACCAAGTCGACCGCGCTGGACGGCCGCCCGTTTGACATCGCCTGCGGGCAGATCGACATCGGCAACGCCTCCACAGACATGACGTCGAAGATGAGCTCTGGCGTGCTGCAGGCCAATGGCGAGACCGCGACCGAACCAACCATCCCGGTGAAATACATCGCCGAGGCGGTGGTCTACATGGCCGGACTGCCGTTGGAAGCCAACGTTCTGACCATGACTGTCATGGCGACGAAGATGCCGCTGGTCGGCCGCGGCTAGCGGCACCGGCAGGAATTGAACCCGGATCGGGTTCGCGCGGGCAGAAAGCGCTGGAGGAGGCGCGCCGGCGCGAACACGGACCGGACAGGGACAAGGTTCTGGGAGGAACTCACATGGCAGCAGTCGACTTTGCTGATGTTCGGAAATCGTTCGGTGCGTTTCCCGTCATCAAGGGCGTGAACATCGAAATCGAGGATGGCGAATTCGTTATTCTCGTCGGTCCTTCGGGATGCGGAAAGTCAACGCTGCTGCGTATGCTGGCCGGCCTCGAGAACATCTCGGCAGGCGAGATCCGCATCGGCGGTCGCGTCGTCAACACGCTGCCGCCGAAGGATCGCGACATCGCGATGGTGTTTCAGAACTATGCGCTCTATCCGCACATGACGGTGGCCAACAACATGGCGTTCTCGCTGATGTTGAACGGCTCGTCGAAGGAGGAGATGGACAAGCGCGTCAATGCGGCGGCCGAGATCCTCGGGCTTACCAAGCTGCTTGACCGCTACCCGCGCCAGCTCTCCGGCGGTCAGCGCCAGCGCGTCGCCATGGGCCGCGCGATCGTACGCGACCCCCAGGTGTTTCTCTTCGACGAACCGCTGTCGAACCTCGACGCCAAGCTCCGGGTCGCCATGCGCGCCGAAATCAAGGAACTCCACCAGCGGCTGAAGACGACGACCGTCTATGTCACGCACGACCAGATCGAAGCGATGACCATGGCCGACAAGATCGTCGTCATGCACGACGGCGTGGTGGAGCAGATCGGTGCGCCGCTCGACCTCTATGACAGACCGGCCAACCTTTTTGTCGCCGGATTCATCGGCTCGCCCGCCATGAACATGATCAAGGGACGCCTCGATTCGGAGAACCCGAACCGCTTCGTCGCTACGGATGGCACGGTCCTGCCGGTCGCGCGCCCATCAGCCGAAGCACGCGGGCGCGAGCTCGTCTACGGCCTCAGGCCCGAATACATGACGATCGCCGCGGACGGCCTTCCCGCCGAGGTGGTTGTAATCGAACCCACGGGCTACGAGACCCAGATGATCGTGCGGTTCGGAGGCACGGACGTCACGTGCATCTTCCGCGAACGCATCAACGCGCGCCCCGGCGACACCATTCGCCTCGCCATCGATGCGGACCATGTGCACCTGTTCGACGCAGACAGCGGAAGACGACTGTTCGAGTGATTACCGCCTCTCCGGTCCCCTTGCGCGAAGGAAGAGGAGCCTTTCGCGTGCTGGGCCGCCGAGGTGGCCGTTTCCGGCGTAGCCGGGAGCCACTGCCCCGCATCCGCCAAACGGGACGGTAGATGCCGGAACGACATGTTCCCGTAATTTCAAGGAGGAGCATAATGACCATCAAGAGACGTGATTTTCTTGCAGCTTCCGCGGCCGCGGCCGGCCTTGTCGGCTTCGGCGTTCGCCCGACCTTTGCCCAGGCCGCCGAGCCCGTCTACAAGCCGGAAGAGGGCGCGAGCCTTCGTCTGCTGCGCTGGACGCCGTTCGTGAAGGGCGACGAGGACGCCTGGCTCGCCAATACCGCCAAGTTCACCGAGGCCACCGGGGTCGAAGTCCGCATCGACAAGGAAAGCTGGGAGGACATTCGTCCGAAGGCAGCCGTGGCCGCGAACGTGGGCTCGGGCCCGGACCTGGTCATGTGCTGGTTCGACGATGCGCACCAGTATCCGGACAAGCTCGTGGACCTCACCGAGCTCGCCAACTATCTCGGCGGCAAGTATGGCGGCTGGTATGACGGCATGAAGGGCTATGCCTCGAGAGACGACAAGTTCATCGCCATGCCGCTGACCGCAATCGGCAACGCCGTCGTCTATCGCGACAGCCACGTGAAGGCAGCCGGCTTCAGCGAGTTTCCGAAGGACACGGATGGCTTGCTCGAACTTTGCAAGGCCATGAAGGCGAAGGGCACGCCCGCCGGCTTCCCGCACGGCAAGGCGGTCGGTGATGGCAACAACTACGCTCACTGGCTGCTGTGGAGCCACGGCGGGAAGATGGTGGACGAAGGCGGTGCTGTCGTCATCAACAGCCCGGAGACGCTGAAGGCGATCAACTACGCCAAGGCCCTCTACGAAACCTTCATCCCCGGCACGGAGAGCTGGCAGGACATCAACAACAACCGCGCCTTCCTCGCGGGCCAGGTCTCGCTGATCGCAAACGGCGTTTCGGTCTACTACGCCGCGAAGAAGGATCCGGCCCTTGCCGAGATCGCGGCTGACATCCGCACGACCAACTTCCCGATCGGACCTGTCGGTCAAAGCGTCGAACTGCATCAGACCAGCTCGCTGCTCCTGTTCAGCCACACCAAGTATCCCGAAGCGGCCAAGGCATACATCAAGTTCATGATGGAAGCCGACCAGATGAACGCGTGGATCACCGGGGCAAGCGCCTATTGCTGCCAGCCTCTCAAGGCCTTCGCCGACAACCCCGTCTGGACGTCCGACCCGATCCACGCGCCCTATGCGCGCGCCTCGGAAACGTTGCGGCCGAACGGCTATGCTGGTCCGCTCGGCTACGCTTCCGCGGGCGTCATGGCCGACTACGTGCTGGTCGACATGTTCGCCGCCGCGGTTACCGGCCAGATGTCGCCGGAAGACGCCATGGCAGAAGCCGAACGCAGGGCGAACCGCTACTACCGCGTCTAGTGGCCACACGCATCGTAAGGCGGGCAAAACATCCGCCCGCCTTCCCCGTCACGCCGGACAATGCCTTTGGTGACAGGTGGAATCCCTGCCACCCCGAGCACCCGGCGCACCGTCCAGCTGGAGATCTCCGATGACCACCGTGCCATCCGCGAAGCCCCCGTCCGCCGCGGCCTCGATCATGCAGAACAGTAACATGCTCGGCTTCCTCTTCATGCTGCCGGCGGCCGTTTTCCTGATCTGCTTCCTGACCTATCCGCTCGGCCTCGGCGTCTGGCTGGGGTTTACCGATACGCGCATCGGGCGCGAGGGCATCTTCATCGGCCTGGAGAACTATCAGTTCCTTGCCCGCGACTCGGTCTTCTGGCTCGCTGTGTTCAACACCCTGCTCTACACGATCGTCGCCTCGATCCTGAAGTTCGCGCTCGGTCTCTGGCTTGCGCTGCTGCTCAACGAGAACCTGCCGTTCAAATCCTTCTTCCGGGCCATCGTGCTTCTGCCCTGGGTCGTGCCGACGGTTCTTTCGGCGCTTGCCTTCTGGTGGATCTATGACAGCCAGTTCTCGATCATATCGTGGTCGCTCATGCGGCTCGGCCTGATTGACGGTCCGATCAACTTCCTCGGCGATCCGACCAACGCCCGCATGTCGGTCATCGCCGCGAACGTCTGGCGCGGTATTCCGTTCGTCGCGATCTCGCTGCTCGCCGGCCTGCAGACCATCCCCGCATCGCTCCAGGAAGCAGCTTCGCTGGACGGCGCCACGAGCTGGCAGCGCTTCCGCTTCGTGACGCTGCCCATGCTGACGCCGATCATCGCCGTCGTCATGACCTTCTCGGTACTCTTCACCTTCACCGATTTCCAGCTGATCTACGTGCTGACCAAGGGCGGTCCGGTCAACGCGACCCATCTGATGGCGACGCTTTCATTCCAGCGCGGCATTCCGGGCGGCCAGCTCGGCGAAGGCGCGGCAATCGCCGTCGCCATGATCCCCTTCCTGCTCGCCGCCATCATGTTCAGCTTCTTTGGTTTGCAGCGCCGCAAATGGCAGCAGGGCGGCCAGGATTGATACCGGGAGAATGACGATGACCACGACCGCAAAAATCCAGCCCGACACGCTGACCGACGATGCGGAGGGAATGAGCTATCTCAATCGCCTCCCCCGCCGGATCATGGTGCTCTACCTGCCCATGGCCGTCTTCGTCTTCGTGCTGCTCTTCCCCTTCTACTGGATGGCGATCACGGCGGTGAAGCCGAACGCGCAGCTGACGGATTACAACAACTTCAGCCCGTTCTGGGTCGTGGAACCGACTCTCGACCACATCAAGTATCTGCTCTTCGAAACCTCCTATCCGGGATGGCTGTGGAACACGATGCTGGTTGCCGTCTGCTCGACCTTCCTGTCGCTTGCGGCCTCCGTGTTCGGTGCCTATGCAATCGAGCGCGTGCGCTTTACGGGATCGCGGCCGGTGGGGCTGCTGATCTTCCTTGCCTATCTCGTGCCGCCGTCGATCCTCTTCATCCCGCTTGCCTTCATCGTCTTCAAGCTCGGCATGTATGATTCCAAGCTTGCGCTGATCTTCACCTATCCGACCTTCCTCATACCCTTCTGCACCTGGCTGCTGATGGGCTATTTCCGATCGATTCCGTTCGAACTGGAGGAAAGCGCACTCGTCGACGGCGCGACCCGCTGGCAGATCCTGATCAGGATCATCCTTCCGCTCGCCGTACCGGGCCTGATATCGGCAGGCATCTTCGCCTTCACGCTCTCGTGGAACGAATTCATCTACGCGCTGACCTTCATCCAATCCTCGGAGAACAAGACAGTGCCGGTCGGCGTGTTGACCGAGCTCGTGCGTGGCGACGTGTTCGAATGGGGGTCCCTGATGGCGGGTGCGTTGTTCGGCTCGCTCCCCGTCGTGATCCTCTACTCCTTCTTCGTCGACTACTATGTGTCCTCGATGACCGGCGCCGTGAAAGAATAGCAATAACCATCTGTTTTTGATCAGGATATTAAGAAGATGAATCAACATGTGAACAGCATCGACCTAGCTGGACAGCACGCCGTTGTCACCGGCGGGGCACAGGGGCTGGGCTTCGCGATGGCCAAGCGCATGATCGCGTCCGGAGCCAAGGTAACGCTCTGGGACATGGACGCACCGCTTCTGGAAAAGGCGACAGGGGAACTCGGGTCGGCATCTCGGAGCGTCACGGTCGATGTCTCCGACTGGGATCAGGTAGAGTCCGCATTGGCTGCGACGGAAGCGGGGTTTGGGCCGATATCGGTCGTCGTCAATTCCGCAGGCATCGCCGGCCCCGCCGCGCCGCTCGACAGCTACGACATCGCCATTTGGAAGAAGATCATCGACATCAACCTCCACGGCAGCTTCCTCGTCTGCCGTGCCATCGTACCCGGCATGAAGGAACGAAACTACGGACGCATCGTCAACATCGCCTCGATCGCCGGCAAGGAAGGCAATCCCAACGCCGCCGCCTACTCGGCCTCAAAGGCAGGCGTGATCGGCATGACGAAGTCGCTCGGCAAGGAGCTTGCGGGCTACGATATCGCGGTCAACTGCATCACGCCGGCAACCGCCGAGACCCGGATCCTCGAGCAGCTGACGCCGCAATTCATCGAATACATGCGCTCGCGCATTCCGCGTGGCCGCTTTCTTGAGGTCGAGGAGGCCGCGGCGATGGTCGCCTGGCTGGTATCGAAGGAAAACAGCTTCACCACCGCTGCCGTCTTCGATCTGTCCGGTGGACGGGCGACCTATTGATCCGCTTTCGTGGCGGTCGCCGCCATCGCCCGGCAGGTCAGAAGTAGATGCGGTAGGTATCGGCGAGCATCTTCACCGAAGTGATCGCCAGAAAGACGCCAAACAGCATCCGCAATGTGCGCGGCTCGATCGTATGCGCCGTACGCGCGCCTAGGGGTGCGAACCACATGCTTGTGAATACGATGGCGACCAGTCCCCCGAGATTGACGTAGCCGAAAGAGAAAGCTGGTAGCCCTGCCTTGCCCCAGCCGTTGATTACATAGCCAATGGCACCCGGCAGGGCGATGATCAGGCCGATCACCGACGCGGTGCCGACGGCGCGGCGAACCGGATAGCTGCAGATGCTCAGTGTGGGTACCGTCAGCGTGCCGCCGCCGATGCCCATGAGCGTGGAAATCGTCCCGATCGTAGTTGCCATCGCCGCCTGCCCGGGACGCCCCGGCAGGCCCGCGATCGGGTGCCAGCCTTCCGGCGTGAAGAGCATGTAGAGGGCGACACACGCAGCCACGGCACCGAAGATCGCCGTCAGGATCCCTCCGGATGCATAGGCGGCGATGAGAACGCCCACCACGACGCCGACGGCAACGAACGGCGCCCATAGTTTCAGCAGGTCGCGATCGACGGCACCCCGTGCATTGTGCGCCCGGATCGATTGGAAGGAAGTCGGGATGATGGTCGCGAGCGATGTGCCGACCGCGATGTGCGCGCGCAGCGCCGGATCGACATCGAATGCCGCCAGCACATGATAGAGCACCGGCACCACGACGATGCCGCCGCCGACCCCAAGGAGGCCTGCCAGGAAACCGGACACGCAGCCGACAAGGCCGAGCACCAGGGCGAAAGTGGTGAGGAGCGTGAGGGAGGCTGGCATGACGGATCCAGAGCGGACAGGAATGATCGAAACGGCCGAGGGTGGCCGCGGGTGACCTCTCGAATTTGGAGGGGCGCGCGGATCGCGCGCCCCTGCCTGCTCAGGCGACCGAAACCTTGATATCGCCGACGCCCGCCACGTGGCCGACCATCTCGTCGCCCTTGACGATCGCGCCGACGCCGGCCGGCGTGCCCGCGAAGATCAGGTCGCCGGCCTTGAGTTCGAACAGCTGCGAGAGGTAGGCGATCATCTCCGGAACCTTCCAGATCATCTGGTTGAGATCGCCGCTCTGGCGGGTCTCGCCGTTCACCTTGATCCAGATCGCGCCTTCGGTCGGATGCCCGACTTCGGAGACAGTGTGCAGGGCGCTGCAGGGGGCCGATGCCTCGAACGCCTTGGCAGTTTCCCAGGGACGTCCAAGCTTCTTCGCCTCTCCCTGAAGGTCACGGCGCGTCATGTCGAGGCCGACACCATAGCCGAAGACGTAATCCAGTGCCTCGTCGACCGGAATGTTCGTTCCGCCCTTGTGCAGCGCCACGACCAGCTCGATTTCGAAGTGAACGTCCTTGCTTGCGCTCGGATAGGGGAAGTCCTTGCCCGGCAGAACCAGTGTGTCCGGATTTTTCTGGAAGAAGAAAGGCGGTTCCTTGTTCGGGTCGTGCCCCATTTCGATGGCGTGATCCGCGAAGTTCCGTCCGACGCAATAGATGCGGTGAACGGGGAAGAGCGCTTCGCTTCCAGCAATCGGCAATGTCGGCACCGGTGCCGGGGTGAAGACATAGTTTTTCAGATGAGGCATCTCGTTCATCAACGTGCTCCTGCATAATATTCGATGCGTTTTTCGAAGAGTTCCACTGTCGCGGAAAGCACCATTGCCGCCGCGAACAGAAGGAGGGTGAGAGCCCAGAAGCGTTCCATGTCGAAGCTTCGGGAGTACAGTTCAAAGAGTTCCCCGTAGCCGATGACGGAAACGAGGATCTGGCCGATGACAACGCCTTTCACGCCGCGGATCAGGCCGATGCGTATACCGGCAAGGATCTCGGGGAGTGCGGAGAGAAGGATGATCTTCCTGAAGATCGTCCATTGCGAGGCGCCGTAGCTTCGGCCCATCTCGATGAGAGAGGCCGGAACCTGCATGACCCCTGCCCTGGCGTCGAGCACGATGATCCACACGGCAAAGAGGAAGACCGTCACGACGACGGTGGTCTCGCCGAGGCCGAACAGGATCATCAGGATCGGCACGAGTGCGGAGAGCGGGGCACTGACGAACATGTTCACCCAAAGGCCGAAGATGTTGTCGACGACCCGGATACGCCCCATGAGAACACCGAGCGGTATGCCGACTGCGATCGCCAGAGCCATGCCCATGACGAAGGAGCGCAGCGTGACCAGAGTCGCGCTTTGCCACGATGCGGTGCGGACGAGGTCGATACCTGCAGCGACAACGGATGTCAGCGGCGGGATGAGAAAGATGACGTCGAGCCTGCCGACGAGCTCCCATGCGAGTGCCCAGACAATCAGGGACGCCATCATGGGGATGCGTATACCGTAGAGGATCATCGATCGTTACTCCGCATACTGCCGCAGCCCCTGCCAGATCTCCTCCACGACGTCGAGGTAACCGGCGTCGCGGCGGATCTCGTCCGGCGAGGCTGAACGATCGATCGTCGGATCGATGATCTGGGAGATGCGGCCCGGCCGCGGCGAGAGCAGGACGATGCGATCCGAAACGTAGACCGCCTCCTCGATCGAATGCGTGACGAAGATGAAGGTCTTCTTCTCCAGCTCGACCAGCCGCAGAAGATCCTCCTGGAATTTGCGACGGTTCTGCTCGTCGACGGCGGAAAACGGCTCATCGAGCAGCAGCACGTCGGCGTTGACAGCGAAGGCCCGGGCGATGCCCACCCGCTGGCGCATGCCGCCGGACAGTTCGTGCGGATACTTGTCTTCGAATCCGGCGAGACCGACCTGCTCGATGTAACGCCGGGCGACGCGGTTGCGCTCAGTGAAATCCACTCCCTTGAGCTCAAGCCCGAACGCGACATTGCGCAGGACAGTGGCCCAGGGCATGAGCGCGAAATCCTGGAATACGAAGGCCCTCTCCGGCCCGGGTCCCGTCACTGCCCGCCCGTTGATGCGGATTTCGCCCAAGCTTGCCGGAACAAGCCCGGCGATGATCTTGAGCAGGGTCGTCTTGCCACAACCGGACGGACCGAGAAGCGTGGTGAGCTTGCCGCGCTCGAACTCGAGGTTGATGCCACGCAACGCCTCCAGGTCGCCATAGTTCTTGCAGATCTCCCGAACCTCGACGATCGAGTTGTTGCTCGTCGAGGACTTAAGGTTGCCTGTGCGTGCCAGAGCAGCATTCGCCATGTCACCTTCTCCTCTTTTCAGGACGCAGGAAGTGCGTTTCGACGTATTGCAGGCCGGCGAGCGTCAGCGTCGAGACTGCGATGATGGAAGCGACCGCCGCGTACATGTGTGCATAATTGGCGACCGAGCGGTGGTAGGTAATGAGATCGCCGATGCCGGTCGGCGTGATCAGCAACTCCGCAAGCATCACCCCGATGAAGCCCGCGGCGATGCCGAGTCTCAGCCCGGCGAACAGGACCGGCGACGCATCCGGAATGATGATCTTGAAAATCTGCTGCAGGCGCGTGCCCTGGAAGGAGCGGCACATGTCGACCAGGGACGGATTGACGTGACGAACGGCCTTGTAGGAGTTGAGTACGATCACCGGCAGGGCAAGCATGATCACCGCGAGCGTCTTCGCCGTCAGCCCAATGCCGTAGATGAAGGTGACGAGCGGTACCAGCGCGGCCATCGGCGCCGCCTGCAACACGATAAAGACCGGTGCCAGCAACCATTCGGCCTTGTCGGAAAGCCCCATCACGATGCCGAGCGCGATGCCGAAGAACGCCGAGATTGCGACACCGAGAAGCAGCGGCTGGAGCGTCAGGAAGTAGGCCCAGCCCATGCTTCCGTCCATGACCATCTCGCCGAACGCCGCGACCGTCTCCAGAAAGGTCGGAAAGGCGAAGCTGATCGGGATTCGCCCGGCAACCTCCCAGGCACCGAACAGGATTGCGAGCGAGAGCACGACCCAAAAGGATCGCCGCTCGGCGGCAATCCTCCGGATAGTCTCTCCGACGGTGGCTGGAGCCGGCTTGCGGGCTCCGAGCGCGTCGTCGAGTTTTGCAGGTGATGCGGTCATCTGCATGTCACTTCGTGCCTGCCTTGGCGAGGACGGCGTTGAGTGCCGTGAGGTCCCAGAAGTCCTCGACCTTGAGATCCTTGGCCTCACCCGTCAGAGCACCCGAGACGGTGTAGAACTCGAAATCGTCCCGAGCCGCGTCCTCTCCCCCGCCGTTCAGAGGGATGTTGGGTGCCGCCTCGGTGAAGTAAGGCTCGATGTCCGCGACCATTTCAGGTGTCGCATCCGGCAGAAGCTTGTACTTTTCGCGAAGGGCGATGACCGACTTCGGGTCGGCTGCAACTTCGCGCCATGTCTCCACGATGCTTTGCACGAGCGTCTCCACGTCCTTCGGATTGGCCGCAAGATAGTCCGTATTGGCAAACAGCGCCTCGTCTGTCGCGCTCACCTCGCCGAGCGGCAGGAAGGCAAACTTGCCCGGCGCCTGATCCTCGAGGACGCGCTTGCCGGAGGAATCGACGATCGTCGCCTTGACGTTGCCCTGCAGCAGCGCGCCGGTGCGCACTTCGGCACCCGGAACGTAGGCGATGTTCGAATATTTGATGCCGTTTTTGTCGGCCATGAGCTGCATGATGGCTTCGGTACCCGATCCACGCGAATGGACGGCGATCTCCTGCCCGTCGAGATCCTTCCACTCCTTGTAGAACTCGCTGTTGACCACGGGATAGAACTGCAGCTTGCTGAGCTGCATGAAAATGCGGATTGGCGCCTTGACCTTCTGCAAGAGCGCGTAGGGACCGCCGATCCCGATGTCGGCCTGCCCGCTGACGACGGCCTGCGCCGCGATGTCCTCGCTCTTGAGGTAAGTCACCTCTATGTCGACGCCCTTCTCCTTCGCGCGCTCGAGCGCGACGAGCAGGTGCAGGGATTCAACCGTGGCAATGTCTCCGAATGCAATGCGCATCGGGTCCGCATGAGCAACCCCCGGCAATGCGAAGGCAACACAAAGGGCGACGGCGGATGCCGACGCCCGAATTCTACTTGCAAGCTTCTCCATGTTCATTTCCTCCCATCAATGGGCCCTCCTCAGAACCCAATTGAAAACCAATCTTCTATTAATTCAAATATGTGTCAACCAATTTCTCTACTGCATGTGCGAGATGGACGCGCGAGAAAGATCTAGAAACAGCCACAACAAGAGAATAATACAACGTATTATCAGAATGATAGCCGGTTAACTGATGCGTTCTCGGCCAAACCAAAGGACTCTATTGACAGCGGCAACTCGCCAACATATACCTAAACCAATTCGAAATTGGTTTTGGAAACTGATGGAAGAGAACCAAGACGCACTCGTACTGGCAAAGCTGAAGGACTTCCTCGCCAGCGCCGAATTGCCGGAAGATGGACGCCTCCCCCGGAACGGGAATTGGCGCAGTCGCTCGACATTGGGCGCGCGGTGCTGCGCAAGGCGCTGGCAACCCTCCAGGCGGAAGGCGTGGTGTGGCGACATGTCGGCAAGGGTACCTTTACCGGCGACCGGCCGATCGACACGGTCGCGGACATCAACGCCATGGTGCAGCGGACGAATCCGATCGAGGTCATGGGCGCCCGCATCGCCTTCGAGCCGGAAGTTGCGCGCTGTGCGGCACTCAATGCCACCGCCGGGCAGATTGCCGAGTTGCGCAATTGCATGCTGAAGGCTCAGCAAGCTCCCACCTGGCGGCAATACGAGCAGTGGGATAATAGATTGCACCGCACGATCGCCGAAGCCTCCCAGAACTCGCTTCTTCTCGGACTTCTGGATACGCTGAACGCTGTGCGCCGCGCGGTCACGTGGGGAAGGCTTCGCGACACTCCCGTGCGCCCGCCGCCGGATCACCACAGCTTCGCGGAACACGCGCAGATCGTCGAGGCAATCGCCCAGCGTGACGGAACAGCGGCGGCTGACGCCATGCGGCGACACCTGCGCAGCGTCGAAAGCCACATGAGAGACGTGCGATAGTGCATCCTCCGGAAAAGGCCACCGGTTTCCAGAAAAGGCCAGACGTCAAGACATTGACCTGAAGCGCGCGAGGCGAATGCCCTTGATCGCGGCGCTATATCGCGATGCGAATGCCCGGCATGCTCGCAGGGCATAGTGCCTGCGCCGCCCGCTCGGCTGAGGGGCAGCGCAGCCTAAGTCCGCGATCAGACGACCGATACGAACTTCGTCACGAGGTAGGCTTCAATCGCCTCCGAGCCGCCCTCGTTGCCATAGCCCGAATCCTTGATGCCGCCGAAGGGGACTTCCGGAAGCGCCAGACCGTTGTGATTGATCGTGGTCATGCCGGACTCGACGCGTGTCGCAAGGGCCTGCGCGCTCTCGATCGAGGACGTGAAGGCATAGGAAGCCAGGCCGAACGGCAGGCGGTTCGCCTCCTCGATGGCAGCCTCGAGATTGGCGACCGGATTGATGATCGCAAGCGGCCCGAAAGGCTCTTCGTTCATTACCCGCGCATCCGTCGGCACGTTGGCGAGGACGGTCGCCTCGAAGAAGTTCCCCTTGTTGCCGATCCGGCGGCCGCCAGTGACAAGCTTACCCCCGCGCTCGACGGCGTCTGCGATCAGGCCTTCCAGGGCGGGAATGCGGCGCTCGTTGGCGAGCGGTCCCATGGTAACCCCTTCCTCCAGACCGTTGCCGATCTTGATCGCTTTCGCTGCCTGAACGAAGCCGTCAAGAAACCGGTCGAACACATTGTCCTGAATCAGGAAACGGGTCGGAGACACGCAGACCTGGCCGGCATTGCGGAACTTCGAGAAGGCAAGGACCTTCACGGCCTTCGCGACATCCGCGTCATCAAGCACGATGGCCGGTGCGTGGCCGCCGAGTTCCATCGTCGCGCGCTTCATGTGAAGGCCGGCGAGCGAGGCAAGCTGCTTGCCGACGGGCGTGGAGCCGGTGAAGGAGATCTTGCGGATGACCGGATGGGCGATCAGGTATTCCGAGATTTCCGCTGGCACACCGAAGACGAGCCCGATCACGCCCGCGGGCACGCCCGCATCGACGAAGGCACGGATCAGTTCCGCAGGCGACGCCGGCGTCTCTTCCGGCGCCTTCACGATAATGGAGCAGCCGGCAGCAAGGGCTGCGGAGAGCTTGCGGACGATCTGGTTGATCGGAAAGTTCCAGGGGGTGAAGGCGGCAGCCGGCCCCACTGGCAGCTTGATCGCGGTCTGCGAGACGTTGGTGCTGCGGCCCGGAATGACCTGGCCGTAGGTGCGCCGGCCCTCTTCCGCAAACCATTCGATCAAGTCGCTCGCCGCAGCGATCTCGCCCGCAGCCTCGGCGAGCGGCTTGCCCTGCTCGCGCGTCATGAGCACAGCGATGCGGTCCCTGCGCTCACGCAGGATATCGGCGGCGCGGCGCATGATCTTCGAACGTTCGTAGGCCGAGATCGCGCTCCAGACCTTGAAGCCGGCATCAGCAGCGGCAACCGCAGCGTCGAGGTCGGTGCGGGTAGCCTTCGCCACCTTGCCGATTTCCTCGCCCGTTGCCGGATCGATGACCGGGATCGCCTGTCCGTCGGAGGAGGCCCGCCATTCGCCGTTGATCAAAAGGTTCGTGTCGCCATAGGCGTGCGAGGTGTTGGTCATGAAAATACTCCGGATTTCAGGAAATGTGCGCACGATCGGCGCTGGAAAGGAGATCCGGGAAGCTTGTACGCCATTTCGGCATGGAAGCAACCGGCAAGCCGGTATACTCGCTATGCGGAGAGCGCAGCGCTGGTGACCGCCTCTCGACGCCCGCGTGGCACCACGAGAGGCGTGCCGCAGACCGGGTCCTCGATGATGACTGCGGAAAGCCCGAACACCCTTTCGACCATTTCGGCAGTAACGATGTCGCTCGGCTTTCCCTCGGCGACGATTGCGCCATCGCGCATGGCGATCATGTGGGACGCGTAGCGACAGGCCTGGTTGAGGTCGTGCAGAACGGCAACGACCGTGCGTCCGCCTCCGCGGTTGAGGTCATGGCAGAGGTCGAGCAATTCGATCTGATGCGCGATGTCGAGGAAGGTCGTAGGCTCGTCGAGGAGCAGGAGCGGCGTCTCCTGCGCAAGCACCATCGCTACCCAGACCCGCTGGCGCTGGCCGCCAGAAAGCTCGTCGACGGATCGTGCAGCAAGATCGCTGATACCCGTCGCCTCCATCGCACGAGCGACCGCCTCCTCATCGGCCCTCGACCACTGCCGAAAGAAGGACTGGTGGGGAAAACGCCCGCGCGCGACGAGGTCCGAAACCAGGATACCATCAGGCGCGATCGCCGATTGCGGCAGCAGCCCGAGACGACGCGCAACCTCCGTCGCCGGATAAGCTGCAATGTCCCTGCCATCGAGCAGGACGGCACCGGCAGACGGCGAAAGCAGACGCGAGAGAGCGCGCAGCAGCGTGGACTTGCCGCAGGCGTTCGGACCGATGATCACCGTGAAGGAATTGTCGGGAATGGTAACCGAGAGTTCCGCGAGGATAGGCCGTACGTGATAACCGGCCGTGATGCCTCGCGCATGGAGGCGGTGGACGTACTCGCTCATGTTCTCACCTCCCGCAGGAGCAACCAAAGGAAATAGATCCCGCCGATCGATACCGTCATGATACCGACCGGCAACTGGACGCCGAAAGCGTGCAAGGCGGCCCAGTCGGCGGCGGCGAGCAGCAATGCGCCCGTCAACGCGGAGGATAGCAGCGTCACGCCGGCCGCCCCCGTCAGGCGTCTTGCGATCTGCGGGGCCGCGAGGGCAATGAAGGCTATGGGGCCTGCCGCCGCGGTCGCCGTCGCCGTCAACGCCACGCCGACAAACATGAGCGCGATCCGTGTGCGGTCCGCGTCGACGCCCGATGCGCGGGCGAGCGCATCGCCGAGCTCCAGCTGGCGCATCTTGCGCCCGAGCGGGATCGTGACCGGCAGCAGAATGAGAAGGGTGGCGGCGACCGGGCGCAGCTGGTCGAGACCGAGACCGTTCAGCGAACCCGCGGCCCAGAAGGCCGCACCCAATGCGATCTGCAGATCTGCCTGGCGGATCATCCAGAGATTCGCGGCCCCGAGCATGGCGGAAACACCGATGCCGGTGACAATCAACCGGAACCCGTGAATGCCTCCCCTCCACGCCAGGAGATAGACCGCAATGGCGGCAACGATGCCACCGGCAATCGCGCCTGCCGCGGTCTCGTAGTAACCGCCGGCAAAGAGCAGCATGACGACCAGCGCTCCGGTGTGTGAGCCCGCGGAAAAGCCGATGATGTCGGGGCTCCCCAGGGGATTGCCGGTCAGCGACTGAAAGATCGCGCCGCTCGTCCCGAGCGCCATGCCGAGCAGGATCGACAGCAGCACGCGCGGGAGCCGCCATTCGACGACGACCATTCGGATCCTTTCGTCGCTGCCACCGAGAAGTGCGCCGAAGACATCGTCAACCGGAATGGAAAGCGAACCGCTGGCAAGAGCGACCGCGCCAACCGCCGCAATCAGGACCAGCAGAAACGCACCGGCAAGGAAGCTTCGTATGTCGATGCGGGCGGAAATATCCGCCACGGGAAGGCGGAGAACGAATGTCTTACGCCCGCAGGCGCCTCCTGGGCTGCCCTGCAAGGATGCGCCCGCACTTTGCTCGAGACCGGTCATAAGCTTCGCGCCTTCCGGCTGCGGACAAGGGCGATCAGGACCGGTGCACCGACGAAGGCCGCAACGATGCCTGCCTCCAGCTCGTTCGTCGAAACCACCAGTCGGCCGGCCACATCGGCAACGAGTAGGAAGATCGAGGAAAAGACTACCGAGTACAAAACGATCCAGCGCTGGTCCGGCCCGGTAAACCACCGGACGGCGTGCGGGACCATGAGCCCGATGAAGGCGATTGGCCCGGCGGCGGCCGTTGCGGCTCCGGCCAGGAGGGTTACGGCAATGACGGTGAGAACACGCGCCCGGACGAGCCGGGCACCGAGCGCGCGCGAGAGATCGTCACCGAGCGCCATCGCGTTGAGGGATCGGGCGACGACGAATGCCAGGACCAGTCCGGCCGCGATGAACGGAGCGACCGCGGTGACCACACCGATATCGCGTCCGGCGAGCGACCCGATCGACCAATGGCGCATGCTGTCGAACGCCTGGGGATCGAGCAGCGTGATCGCCGAGCCGATGCCGCCAAGCATTGCGGAGATCGCAACCCCGGCCAGGAGCAGGCGAACAGGCGTGGCCCCCTCCCTTCCCGACGATCCGACCGCATAGACGAGCATCGTCACCACGAATGCTCCCAGCAAAGCGAACCAGATATAGGCCTCGATCGAGCGAAGACCGAGAAGGCCGACCGCGATCGTCACGAAGAATGCGGCGCCGGAATTGACGCCCAGAATACCGGGATCGGCAAGCGGGTTGCGCGCCGCGGCCTGAATCAGCGCGCCCGAGACGCCGAAGGCCGAGCCGGCAAGCAACCCGAGCAGCGTGCGCGGCAAGCGGTAGTCACGAATGACCACGTGCTCCACCAGATCGGCATCAAAGGCGGTCAATGATTGAAGCGCGGTGGCTGGCGCGATCTGTTTTGCGCCGACGAGGATGCTTGTTGCAGCCACCACGCCAAGTGCAAGAAGGCCGGCAAGCAATCCGGCAAGCCGAAGGCCATGGCCGCGCCCCGCCCCGCTGTGCGCAGGTGCCGCCATTTTTGATATCGGGCGGCTGCCAGACACGGATTTGCACTCCCTCCCCGCCGTCACACCCGTGCCTGCCCTTCGATCCAGTAGCCGACCGCGTCGATGCGTCTCTTGTCGAATCCAAGCGTATCGCGGAAGTGCTTGCGCGCCGCGGACGCGCACCGCGCCTCGCCGGCGATGTAGATGTAGCCCGGCCCGTCGGGCAAAGCCTCGATGCTGCGGGCGATTGCAGCAAGCTGGCTCGGCCCGTCGCGCCCCTCGGCATGACCATGGTGGCAGTGCCACGTCAGCGATAGGTTCGCGGCGCTTGAAAGAACTTGCCGGTCGGCGTCCATCGAAACCTCGACGTGAACGATGGCAGTCATATCGGATCGCATTTCCTCGACGATCCGCCCGACTGCCGGCAACCCCGTGATGTCGGCCAGGAGCAGCACCCATTCCGCATCCTGCGGCGGTTCGTAACGCCCCTCCGGATTGCAGAGACCGATGACGTCTCCTGCCTTTGCCGTGGCGGCCCAGCTTGCCCCGACGCCGCCCTCATGCGCCACTAGGTCGACGACCATCGCGCCGGTCTCCGGGTCCCATCGCCGCACCGTGTAGGGTCGATTGGGACAGGAAGGCGAACCATCGAAACGCCCCCATTTTCCGTCGCGCAGTTCCGGCAGCGTGACCGGCTCGCCATCCGCAGGCGAAAAGGCGAGCCGCACCCACTCGTCCGCGTGGTCGGTCGCGATATAGCGCTCGTGCCCCTCGACCTTGAGTTTGACGCGGGTCATCGATGGCGTCAGCCGCAGCGCGCAGGTGACCTCGGCCAGAAAGTAGTCCTCGTGATAGGCTTCACACATGTTCATCGCTCCGGGGAGATTTTTGCCGCCTGCGCCAGGCGCGGGAGAATTCGCGGGAAGCCGTAGGGAATGGAAAGGACGCTCGGCCAGGATGCGGACCATACCGACACCGCATCCTCGAGCGCCACATAGGCTCCCCTTCGCACGGGAGAGAACAGTCGGAAAAGCGGCTGGCGTTCGATCGCCTCGCGCGAGCCGGCCTCGAACCACATGACCAGGATATCGGCATCGACGCCTTCCAGCTGCTCGAGGCTGACGTCGAGCGACGACCGGCCGGGGTGGGCTTGCGCCAGCGCATTCACCCCCGGGGAGATCCGCATGCCGAGTTCGACAAGCCAGTCGACCCGGGTCTCGCCCGGTAGATAGACCACCATGGAGCCAGATCCGGCGAAGTAGGTCCCGAAGGTGAAGGATTTGCCGACAAGCGACGGAAACTGCTCGCGAAAGCCGGAAAGCGAAGCCTTCGTTCCGTCGATCAGCCGTTCCGCTGCCTCCGCCCTCCCCAGCGCCAGCCCGATCTGCCGGGTCTGTTCGCGCCAGCCCGCGCGCCAGGGACCGCTCCTGTAGGCGATCGTCGGGGCGATGGACGACAGGCGGTCGTAGGCGAGCGCGTCCATGCCCGAGAAGACATTGATGATGAGATCGGGCTCGAGGCCCAGGATGGTTTCATAATCCGTGGTCACCCCATCGAGCAGAACCGGGTTCTGCCCCGCCAGAAGCGGTTCGCACCAGGGAGCTATTCCGCTCTCGAACATGCCGCGCCGAACCATCGCAACTGGTACGCAGCCAAGAGCGAGCAGACTGTCGTCATCGCAGAACCCTGCGGACACGATCCGCAGCGGCGGACGCGGCACCACGGTTCTCCCGAACGCGTGGTCGACGGAAGCAGGAAAATCGCCGCCGGCGGCATTGGCCACGTGCACACCGGAGCCGGCGGCAAACGCCGCCGCCGCCGAGCCGCCAATGAACCCGCGCCGCGTGACGCCCGCGCGCCGGATGTTCTCCCCGGCAAGCCATGTGCGTTCCTCGGTCAATCCGTCAACCTATCCTTTCCGGCACCGCGCACGTCGCGGTGCCGGAATGCCTGCTAGAACTTGAACTTCGTCGAGACGTTGAAGCTGCGCGGCTCGCCGTAGAAGCCGGTGTCGAAGTTTCCAAGCGTCGTGAAATACTTCTCGTTGAGAGCGTTCTTGACGTTGAACGTCACGTCCACCTTCTCGTTGAAGGAGTACCGCGCCATCAGGTCGACGAGGAACACATTCTTCTGCGTGAAGTCCTCGTAGACGTTCGCCGGGCTCCAGACGTAGCCGTAGATCTTGTCCTGCCACCTGACGCCGCCACCGATCGTCAGCTTCTCCCACTCGCCCGGCAGCCGGTATGTCGTGAAAAGCTTGACGACGTTTTCGGGTGCCGCCGTCTGGACGAAGGAATAGACGCGGTCGCCGTTCTTCTTGCGCGCGTGGGAATAGGTGTAGCCGGCATAGATGTTCCAGTCGGGCCGGATCTCACCCGAGGCCTCGATTTCGAAGCCCTTGGTCGTCACGCCATCGGCTGCGGTGTAGTAGTAGGTGCCCGTGACCGGATCGTAGCCGGCCTGCTCGGCGAGATTGTCCTGCTTGGTCAGGAACAGGGCGGCGGTCGTGTTGAGCGCGCCGTCGAAAAACGATCCCTTCACGCCGGTCTCGAAGCTGTGCCCCTGTTCGGGATCGAGATAGTTGCCGCTGGCATCCTGGTTGCCTTGCGGCTTGAAGATGCTCGTGTAGCTGCCATAGACCGAATAGACGTCGGTCACGTCGTAGACCACGCCGAAATAAGGGGTAACCTCGCCCTTTACCGAGTAGCTGGCAGCCCCCGCCCAGGTGTTCGTTGCGTTGTCATACGTCCCCTTGTCGTCGAAGTCCCACCAGCTGATCCGGCTTCCCAGGATGACCGAGAGGTCATCGGTCGGCTTGAGCCGCACGGCGGCATAGGTGCCGTACTGCACGAGCTTGGTCTCGTATCTGCCGAGGACGTCGAAATCGGGCTCCTCCGTATCCCCGTCCCATTCGAAGAAGTTGGGGACCGAGGGGTCATATCCCACGCCGCCATAGCTGTACCACGGCCCCTTGTCGGTGCTGCGCGATGCCGTCGCGCCGACCATCAAATCGTGTTCGCGCCCAAACAGTTCGATCGGACCGGAAGCCTTCACGTCGAAGGTGTTCTGGATGACGCGCCCCTCGTATTTGCCGACATACTGGAAGACGCCCGCACCGGTTACCGGATCTGGCCAGCCGCCGCCGGCCGAGCCCAGCACGCTGTCATGGCCGTCGCGGCGATGGTTGAAGGTCAGGTCGAGGTTCCAGCCGTTGTCGAACTCGTGCGCGAGCGTTGCGAAATAGTTGTTCGTATAGGTATCGCGCCGGCTCCAGTCGGTTGCCGGGTTGGTCGACACGTCCCAGTCGGTTGTCGTACCGTCGCTGTAGAACATCGGCAGGCCTGTCCAGCTGGTTCCGCGCGGGAGATTGCGCTGGTAGTCGGAGCCGACCGTCAGGGTCGTGTTGTCGGTGATGTCGGCCTCGAGCACGCCATAGAGGGTGAACTTCTCCTTCTTGTAGTGATCCAGGTAGGATTCGCCGTTCTCGTAGGATCCGGCAAAGCGCCCGCGCAGCGAACCGTCGGCATTGAGGGGACCGGACACGTCCATTTCGGTGCGATAGGTCTGCCAGGAGCCGACACCACCGGTCAGTGAAGCCTGGAACTCGTCGGTCGGGCGCTTGCGAACCAGGTTGACCGCGGCACCCGGGCTCCCTGCGCCCTGAAGCAGGCCGTTTGCACCCTTCACGATCTCGATCCGATCGTAGATCGTCATATCCGCGTTGCTGAGACCGTAGTCGTAGACGCCGTCGGTCTGCACCACGACGCCGTCATACTGGAACTCGGTCAGCGCAAAGCCGCGTGCGAAGAACTCGGTGCGGTCACTGTCATACTGCTGCAGCGTGATGCCGGTCGCCGACGTGAGCGCGTCACTGATGGTGGTGGCCTCCTGATCCTGCATCAGCTGGCTGGTCACGACCGTCACCGATTGCGGCGTCTCCCGGATCGGGAGCGGAAGGCCGGTCGCCGTGCTCATCTGGCCGGTGGTGTAGGAGCCCGTATTCTCGGTGGTCTGGCCGAGCCCTTCGACCTGGATCGGATCGAGCGGCGTCGACCCGTCGATAAGCCCGCTGACGCCGGCCGGCGTCAGGCGCGGATCGGAAATCGTCACTGTGTTGGCGCTGGTGAAGCGGTAAGTGAGGCCCGTGTTGGCCAGTAGCTGCGCCAGGGCCGCCTCCGGGGTATAGCTTCCGGAAAGGCCGGCCGTCTGCTTCCCACGCACCAGATCGGCCGGATAGAGAACCTGGAGGTTGGACCGGTCGCCGAAGCGCGTGATCGCCGCGCCGAGCGGGCCGGCGGGAATGGTGTACTGTGTTTTGCCTGCGCGTTCACCCTTTTCCGCCTGCTGCTGTGCAAGCGCCGGCACGGCAACCGACGCCATGAGCGCCGTCGCCAGCCCGGCAATCAATGCCCCCGCACCCAACGATGCGCCACCCCGAAAGCCTCTTGTCATGCCCCGAATTCACTCCGTTCCTGCAATGCATCCAGGCGCTTGAAGCACCCGTTCGCATCCAAGACGGATCTGGGGACGAAGCCCCTCACCCCATAAGTTGAAAATTTTCATCAAGAATTTACGATCGCGCCTGCATGGCGAGATTTGCGGGTCAGGCGGGACGCACGAGCACCAGGAAATCGGTCAGTCGCGTCACCCGCACCGGCAGCGCTTCCGCGATCGCATCCAGCACGCCGTCGGGGTTGCGGATATCGAAAATGCCGCTGACGCGGAGATTGAGCAGACGGCTGTCCGTGATGCGGATTGTTCCCGAGCGGTAGCGGTTGACGTCCGCGATCACCTGGCGCAACGGCCGGTCCTCGAAGATGAGCTTGCCGCGGCGCCAGGCGGATACCAGCTCCACATCGATGCCGCCGACCGCGCCGAGTCCATCCTCGCCGTAGGATACGTTCTGTCCGACGTGAAGGCTGGCGATCGTCCGGTTCGGTGCCATGACGGAGACCGCGCTTTCCTCGACGGAAACGGTGACCATGTCGAACCACTGGTGCACGACGAAACGCGTTCCGAGCGCGGTGGTGGTGCCGTTGGCCGCTTCCACCACGAAGGGACGATCATTCTTCGCCACATCGAAGAAGGCGCGCCCGTGCAACAGGCTGATACGTCGCGAGCTGTCCGTGAACTCCACGGCAATCGCAGTGTCCGCATCGAGCCCCACCGTGGAACCGTCCGAAAGCGCAATGCTCTGCTGTTGCCCCGTGCCGGTCGCATAGTCGCTGAGCCAGAAATCCGGCAATCCGGCACCTGCAACCAGGCCGGCGACGCCGAGAGCGGCTGCACCCCCAACAAGAAAAGCGCGCCGCCCCATCCCGCGCGTTGAACGTGCGGGCAGACAGATCGCCTGCGTTCGCCGATCCGTCACGCCATCGAGGTCGGTCCATAGGCTTGTCAGCCGCGCATAGGCCGCCCGGTTTTCCGCCGATTGCGCCATCCATGCGGCATGGCCGGCGCGATCGGCGTCCGTCGCGTCGCCGGACTGCATCCGGACGAACCACGCGAGTGCCTGCTCCCTCTGCTCTTCCAACGATTGGTTTCTGGCGTCAGCCATCAGTGCCACCGGCGTTCTGGGCGACCGGAGCATGCCGCAACGCGGAGCTCCGAATCGGTTGTTGCTTTATAGACGGATTTCGCTTGCAGGTTCCTCACCCTCACCGCTTCAAATTGCACCTTCAATCGAGAAGCCCGTCCAGCCGATCGCGGCATGTGGCAAGCGCCTTCATGATGAGTTTCTCGACCGCGCTTCTCGTGATGCCGAGTTCTTCAGCGATTTCCGAATGGCTGAGCCCGTCGAACTTGTGCATGAGGAAGGCTTCGCGTTGCCGCGGCGGCAGGTCGGAGATCGCAATCTCCAGGATCTTGATGCGCTGGCGGTAGTCCACGCTGCGCTCCGCCGAAGCCTCGTCGGACTGGACGTCGTGCCAATCCCCCGAAACCACATGGCGCGTGCGCGCGGCGCGGCTGCGCAGGTGGTCCATGGCAACGTTGTCGGCCATGCGGAAGAGATAGGATCGCGGGTTCTGTATGTCCGTATCCGCGGGGATCCTCTGGATGCGCAAATACGTATCCTGGATGACATCGTCCGCGTCCACCGGTCCGCCCAAACGCCGCGTCACATGCTTGACGAGATCGCCGTAGCTTTCCGTCAGTAGCTGGATCATGGACTTCGTCTTGTTGGCGACCATAAAGGCTGGAACCGGAGAAGGGTGTACCGCCTGGCCCGTCTGGATGCCAATGCTGCACGATCAGAACTGTTTCCACGATGCGGGCGCACCGATGGATATTTAAGTGGACTAATAAAGTCATATTTGACGCTCGTGAAGACCCGTTCGATAGAAAGACACAGGGTCGTTCCGTCCAGTCCCTCAATGAGCCTGCTTCGAGAGGCAGTTGTTCAACTCACAATCGGCGCAAGCATCCGCATCGGACTTGTCAAGTTTCTGTGAGCAGATGTAACCTTCCCGCTGAGGAGAAGGTCGACCCCGAGGAGGAACGGGGCGGCCGATGATATGATGTTCGCAGGACACGATCCATTGCTCGTGGCGCTTTCGGTCGCGATAGCGATTCTGGGCGGTTACACAGGATTCGGCCTTGCGGCGCGCATTCGCCGTTTTCCGGGTGCGAACCGAAGGCTGCTGCTTGCGGGTGCTGCCGCATTTCTAGCGGTCGGCATCTGGACGATGCACTTCATCGGCATGCTCGCCGCTCCCATACCCCCGGATGCTCTCTATCTGGTCCTTCCCACGGTCGTCTCGTTCCTCATCTGCGCTCTTGTCGTTGGCATTTCGCTCTTTTTCGTCAGCATTGGCGACTGTTCCAACAGCCGCGTGCTGGCGGCAGCCCTTCTTCTCGGGCTCGGAATTGCCTCGATGCACTATGTCGGCATCCACGCGCTTGTCGGAAATTTCACCATCGAGCACGACTACGGCATGGTCCTCCTCTCCCTGTTTGTCGCCATGGGGACGGCCTACGGAGGATTGCGCATTTATCTCGCAAGGCATGGCGGCCTCAGGTTCGCGTTCAGCGCCATAGCCTTCGGCTTTGCTGTTTCGGGCATGCACTACACGGCGATGTACGGCATGCACTTCCGCCCGGGCATGGACATGACGCATGCCATGGCGATGGACGGACTGCTCGCATCGAGACAGGTCCTCGCACTCGTCGTAGCGCTCCTCTGTTTCCTGGTCGCAGGCGGTTTCCTGCTGTTTCTCGTGCCTGAACCGCGCGTTCGCCTGAGGTCCCGGTCAGCCTCCGAGGACTTCGGTGACCCCGCCGATGAGGACCAGACCGATCCCGCCGGCATCGCAGCGCCTTCCCCAGCCTCATCGGTGTCGCTTGCAAAGCTCGGCGAGCCGTCGCAGAGGCTGCCCGTCGGGAGACTGCCCCTCGAAGGAGCGAACGGAACGCTCTTCATCGAAACCGGCGACATCCGCAGCATTCGTGCCGACGCCCATTACACTCTGGTTCACGACGGCTCGCGCGAGCGGATGTGTCCTTGGGCTATTTCCGAAGTTGAATCAAAGCTCTGTCCCACCACCTTCATGCGCATTCACCGAAGCCATATCGCGGCGATCCCCCACATCGTCCTGGTGCGGAAGGAAGGCGACGGAGCGGTCGTGGAACTCGACGGTCCTGCTTCGCACCTCGTCCCCGTCAGCCGTGCCAAGGTTGCGGAACTGAAGGTTCGACTCGGCCTTGCAAGGCGGGACTCTGCCTCCGGACGCCACAAAATAGGGCAGAATACCTGACGCAAATCGTGCGCGAAAAACCGCATTTCGTGCGAAACTTTGCTCTTGGTGCGACATCGCTTCCTCCATTCTTGCCAGCACCATTCAGCCGGTTGAGCCTCTGACCGACATCGTATGCCGATCGGTTGGGAGGAGACCATGATACCGGGCGCATTCAACTACCATCGGCCGGGAACGGTGGCCGATGCGGTGAAGTTATTATCCACGCTGGGCGACGAGGCCCGCCCCCTCGCGGGGGGCCACAGCCTGATCCCCATGATGAAGCTAAGGCTCGCGACGCCGGAGCATCTGGTCGATCTGCACGGCATCGCCAGCCTCAAGGGTCTCCGCCGCGAGGGGGACGACATCGTCATCGGCGCGATGACGACGCAGAACGAGCTCGTAAAGGCGCCCGAGATCACGGCGCATCTTCCGATCATCGCCGAGACGGCGCTCCAGATCGCAGACCCCCAGGTGCGCTATCTCGGAACCATCGGCGGCAACGTCGCGAATGGCGATCCGGGCAATGACATGCCGGCGCTGATGTTGACGCTCGGCGCCCGCTACCGCCTCGACGGGCCGGACGGCAGGCGCGAGGTCGCCGCTGTCGACTTCTATCAGGGAGCCTACTTCACGGCGCTCGAACCAGGTGAAATCCTCACCGAAATCGTCATTCCCGTGCCTGCGGCAGGTCACGGCTATGCCTATGAGAAGCTCAAGCGGAAGATCGGCGACTATGCCACTGCTGCTGCCGCAGTCGTACTCACGGTGTCCAACGGCAAGGTCGAGACCTGTCAGATCGGCCTCACCAATCTCTCGGATACGCCGTTGCTTGCCGAGGACGCCGCACAGGCCGTGATCGGAACGAGCCTCGACGAGGTGGCATTGAAGGAGGCGGTCCGACGCGCGCAGTCGATCATGCGGCCGGCGGCGGACGGGCGCGGGCCCGCGGAATACAGAACGCATGTCGGCGGCATCATGGTCATGCGGGCGCTGACGCGCGCCGCCAGCCGCGTGTCCTGACGGGAGGGGAACAATGACAAAGACACATGTGACGATGACGGTGAATGGCACGCAGGTCGAGGGGCTGGTCGAGCCGCGCACGCTGCTCGTGCACTTTCTCAGGGAAAACCTGCAACTGACCGGGACGCATATCGGCTGCGAGACCACGCACTGCGGTGTGTGCACGATCGATATAGACGGCATGTCCGCAAAGAGCTGCACCATGTTCGCGGTGCAGGCGGAAGGGTCGGAGATTACCACGGTTGAAGGCATGGCCAATGCCGACGGCACGCTGTCCGCCCTTCAGGAAGGCTTCCGCCAGATGCACGGTCTCCAGTGCGGCTTCTGCACGCCGGGCATGATCATGCGCGCGCACCGCCTTCTCAAGGAAAATCCTCACCCCACCGAGGAGGAAATCCGCTTCGGCATCGCTGGCAATCTCTGTCGCTGCACCGGCTACCAGAACATCGTCAAGGCAATCCAGTATGCCGCCGCCAAGATCAATGGCGAAGAGTTCAAGGAGGCAGCGGAATGAACGACATGACCATTACGCGCGCCGAGCGCGAAGCCAAGCTCGAGGGCATGGGCTGCAAACGCAAGCGGGTGGAGGACATCCGCTTCACGCAGGGCAAGGGCAACTACGTGGACGATGTGAAACTGCCGGGCATGCTGCACGGCGACTTCGTCCGTTCGCAGTATCCGCATGCGCGCATCAAGTCGATCAACAAGGACAAGGCGCTGAAGGTGCCGGGCGTCCTTGCCGTCCTGACTGCCGAAGACCTCAAGGGCGTGAACCTCGCCTGGATGCCGACGCTGGCTGGCGACGTGCAGATGGTGCTTGCCGATGGCAAGGTGCTTTTCCAGAACCAGGAGGTAGCGTTTGTCGTCGCAACCGACCGCTATGCGGCCGATGATGGCATCAATGCCGTCGAGGTCGAGTACGAGGCGCTCCCCGTCCTCGTCGATCCCTTTCATTCTATGGATGCGGACGCGCCGGTTCTCCGCGAGGATCTGGCTGGCAAGACCGAGGGCGCCCACGGGTTACGCAAGCACCACAATCACATCTTCGAATGGACCGTCGGCGACAAGGACCTGACGGATGCCGCGTTCCGCAAGGCGGAGGTCTCCATCAAGGAGATGATCTCCTACCACCGCACCCACCCCTCGCCGCTTGAGACGTGCCAATGCGTCTGTTCGTTCGACAAGATAAAGGGCGAGCTGACGATCTGGGGTACGTTCCAGGCGCCCCATGTCATCCGCACGGTTGTGGCGCTGATCGCCAAGATTCCGGAGCATAAGATCCACGTGATCGCGCCGGATATCGGCGGTGGTTTCGGCAACAAGGTCGGCGCCTATCCGGGCTACATCTGTGCGGCGGTCGCCTCGATCGTCACCGGCAGACCGGTCAAGTGGGTCGAGGACCGCATCGAGAACCTGACCAGCACCTCGTTTGCCCGCGACTACCACATGACCACCGAGATCGCCGCGACCAGGGAAGGCAAGGTCACTGGCCTGCGCGTGCACGTTCTCGCCGATCACGGCGCCTTCGATGCCTGCGCCGATCCCTCCAAGTGGCCGGCTGGCTTCTTCAACATCGTCACGGGCTCCTACGATTTCCCGACGGCACATCTGGCGGTCGACGGGGTCTATACGAACAAGGCGCCGGGCGGTGTGGCCTACCGATGCTCGTTCCGCGTCACGGAAGCGGCCTACTGCATCGAGCGGGCGATGGACATCCTTGCCCAGAAGCTCGGCATGGATCCCGCGGAACTGAGGCTCAAGAACTTCGTCCGGCCGGAGCAGTTCCCCTACCACTCGGCATTGGGGTGGGAATACGATTCCGGCGATTACCACACCGCCATGAAGAAGATGATGGAGACGGTTGACTATGCCAGCCTTCGTCGCGAACAGGCGGAAAAACGTGAGGCCTTCAAGCGCGGCGAGACGCGCGAGATCATGGGTCTCGGCGTCTCCTTTTTCACCGAGATCGTCGGCGCCGGGCCATCGAAGAACTGCGACATCCTCGGCATTGCCATGTTCGACAGCTGCGAGATTCGGCTGCATCCGACCGGCGCCGGCATCGCCCGTGTCGGATCGAAGAGCCAGGGCCAGGGCCACGAGACGACCTGGGCGCAGATCATCGCAACCGAGATCGGCATTCCGGCCGATGACATCATGGTCGAGGAAGGCAATACCGACACCGCGCCCTACGGCCTCGGAACCTATGGGTCCCGGTCGACGCCGGTCGCCGGTGCGGCGATCGCCATGGCCGCGCGCAAGATCAAGGCCAAGGCGCAGATGATCGCGGCCTACAAGCTGGAAGTCCACGAAGACGATCTCGAATTCGACATCGACGGCTTCCGGGTGAAGGGTCTGCCGGAGAGGTACCTGTCGATGAAGGACATCTGCTGGGCGGCCTACAATTCGCCACCGCCCGGCATGGAACCGGGACTGGAGGCGGTGAGCTACTACGACCCGCCGAACATGACATATCCCTTCGGCGCCTACCTCTGCGTCATGGACATCGACGTCGATACCGGCGTCTACAAGGTGCGGCGCTTCTACGCGCTCGATGACTGCGGCACCCGCATCAACCCCATGATCATCGAGGGCCAGGTGCACGGCGGGCTCACCGAAGCCTTCGCGATCGCGATGGGCCAGGAGATCCGGTACGACGACGCCGGCAACGTGGTGACGGGATCCTTCATGGACTTCTTCATGCCGACCGCCGTCGAAACACCGCATTGGGAAACGGACTTCACCGTCACGCCGTCGCCGCATCACCCGATCGGCGCGAAGGGGGTCGGAGAAAGCCCCAACGTGGGCGGCGTTCCGGCCTTCTCCAATGCAGTCAATGATGCGTTCTCGTTCCTGGGCTCCACCCATATCCAGATGCCCCACGATTTCTGGCGCAACTGGCAGGCGGCGAAGAGCCTCGGCGTGGTTTGATGAAGGGGCAAGGGCCGATGTCGCGCGACGTTTCCGGCCCGGCAGAGGGGGCTTCTCTCCCGAACGAGGGAACGAGGAGAGAAGCCCCCCGTTGTCGCGCACCGAAATCGGCGAGCGGCTGACGAATGCCGGCTACATCGCCGACCGGGAGCTCGTCACTGCGATCTCCCTGATGCAGATGCTTCGCCGGCCGCTGCTTCTCGAAGGAGAGGCCGGTGTCGGGAAGACGGCTGTCGCCTATGGCCTTGCCTCCGTCCACGCGACGGAAGTGATCCGGCTGCAATGCTATGAGGGGCTGGATCAGTCCGCGGCCCTCTACGAGTGGAACTACCAGCGCCAGCTTCTGGCCATTCAGTCACACCAGGGCGCGGACGCTGGTGTGATCGAGGACCAGGTTTTCTCCGAGAAGTATCTTCTCGAGCGCCCGCTCCTGGCTGCGATACGCAGACAGAAGCCGCCGGTCCTGCTGATCGACGAGATCGACCGGGCGGACGAGGAGTTCGAGGCATTCCTGCTCGAAATCCTGTCCGATTTCCAGGTCTCGATTCCCGAACTCGGAACGATCGCCGCCACGTCCATCCCGCACGTCGTCCTGACCTCGAACGGCACGCGTGAGCTGTCCGATGCGCTCCGGCGGCGCTGCCTCTATCATTACGTCGACTATCCGGACGTCGAACGCGAAACGCGCATCATTCTCGCGCGTGTTGAAGGTGCCGGGACGGACCTGGCCCTGCAGATCGCGCGGATGATGGAAGCCATTCGCAAGGAGGATTTGCGCAAGTTGCCGGGTGTCGCCGAAACACTCGACTGGGCGGCGGTGCTCGTCGGTCTGGACATCTCGGATCTGAAGGCGGATCCGGAGGCCGTGTACGAAACGCTCTCGTGCCTTCTCAAGACGCGCGAGGATAAGGCCCGCTTCCGCCGGGAGGTCACGGAACGCCTGCTTGGGAGGGTCGCATGAGCTGTTGCGGCGCGCAGATGACGGCGGAAGAGGCCGATGCAGTCGCCGGCCTCGTAACCGCGAAGCTCTCGGCCTTTCTGAAGACACTGCGCGACAACAGCTTCGCAGTGGGCCTCGGTGAGGGCCGCGACGCGGCCGCACTGATGGCGACGGGTTATGCCCAAAAGCCGGATCTCCTGCGTTCCGCCTTCAAGCATCTCTTCTGCGCGCGAAAGACCGACTGGGAAAAATTCGATGGGCTGTTCGACGCGTTCTGGCTCGGCCGCAGGGTGCGCAATCGCTCCACGGTCGCCGGCAGCACGGACCCCGGGAAGAACCCGGCGCTGAAATCGCTGAAGGACAAGACCTCTAAGGGCGACGGCGCGACAGACCAGGTTCCCTCGGACGGCAGCGATGACCGCGAAGGCGATGGAGAAGGCCGGATGGAAGGCGCTTCTCGCATCGAGTCGATCTCGAGTACCGATTTCCGCAAACTTTCCGACCCCGCCGAGCTTGAACTGGCGCATGCGATCGCGGCGGATCTTGCACGGGCGATGCGATCGCGGCTCACCCGGAGGGAACGGGCCAGGTCGCGCGGCTATCGCCTCGATCTGCGCCGGACCATTCATGGCAATATCTGCCATGGCGGCGTGCCTCTGAGGCTGGTGCATCGGCGACGGCTGGAAAAACCGCTGCGCCTCGTCATGCTCCTCGACGTCTCCGGTTCGATGAGCATGTATACCGGAATGTTCCTGCGCTTCATGCACGGGGCGCTCGATGAGTTCCGCGAAGCCGAGGCCTTCCTGTTTCACACGCGGCTGGCCCACGTCTCCGACGCCATGAAGGATCGCGATCCGGCGCGTGCGCTGGATCGGCTGTCAATGATGGCGCAAGGTGCAGGCGGCGGCACGCGGATCGGTGAATGCCTGTCGGATTTCAATCGCTATCATGCCGCGCGCATCATCCATTCGCGCACCTGCGTGATGATCGTGTCGGACGGATACGAGACCGGCAATGCGGATCAGCTTGAACGTGAAATGGCGGCGCTCCGTCGCCGGTGCCGTCGCATCGCCTGGCTCAATCCGATGATGGGTTGGGACGGCTACGCGCCGGTATCCTCAGGGATAAAGGTCGCCCTTCCCTACGTCGATCTGCACGCACCCGCTCATACGCTGCAAAGCCTTGCCGCGTTAGAACCCTACCTTGCCAGGCTGTGACGGAGGTTGCCATGAACGCCCATGTCGATGTTATGGAGCTGGCTTCCAGGCTGAAATCGGAAGATGAAGCCTTCGTGCTGGCAACGGTGGTGCGCACGGTTTCGGTCACCGCGGCCAAGGCAGGCGCCAAGGCCGTCATCCGCTCCGATGGCACAATCGTCGCGGGCTGGATCGGTGGCGGATGTGCACGCGGTGCAGTGTTGAAAGCGGCCCGCCGGGCGCTCGCCGACGGTCAGGCGCGACTGATCTCGGTGCAGCCGGCGGACATGCTGGCCGAGCACGGCGTCAAGGCGGGGGAAAGTCGCGAAGGCATAGAATTCTCCACCAACATGTGCCCCAGCAAGGGCACGATGGACATTTTCATAGAGCCAGTTCTGCCCCGTCCATCGCTGCTCGTCTTCGGTGCGAGCCCGGTGGCGCTTGCGATTGCGGAACAGGCACGCCCGCTCGGTTTCCACACCACGGTGGCTGCACCGGGCGCCGACTTCGCCGAAACGCCCAACGCCGACCTGCTGGTCGACGGATTCACGATCTCCGGACCACAGGCTCGCCCGTGTTTCGTGATTGTCGCCACACAGGGAAAGGGTGATCAGGCGGCCCTCAAGGCAGCGCTCGCTCTCGATGCCAGCTACTATGGCTTTGTCGGAAGCCACCGCAAGATGGCGGCTCTGAGGCTGGCGCTCGCGGCCGAAGGGGTACCGGCCGAACGCCTGGGCAGCGTGAAGGGCCCGGCTGGCCTCGACATCGGCGCCATCACGCCCGAAGAAATAGCGCTGTCGATCCTTGCGGAAATTCTCCAGGTGAGGCGGCGCGGCCAGCGGACTGATCCGGGAAAGGCAAGCAGCCCGTCTTGAGATTAACCATGGGTGAAAGCTCGACCGGATCCTTGGGGCGCCCTCAGGTGAGAGACAATCTACGCGCCAAGGTATGCCGCCAGGGCCAACGCGAGCGAGATGGTGATTGCTCCGCCCGTGCGTGTCACGATCTGCGCGAATGCCATGAGATCCATACGGCGCGCGGCGTTCAGAATGGCGATATCGCCCGTCCCTCCCATTGCCGCCCGCGCGGTCGTCAGGAGCGCGCAATCCACCGGGGCGAGCCCAACATGGCGAGAGCATAGGTATCCCGTGGCAGTCACTGCGGAAACAACGGCTGCGGTTGTCACGATGTTTGTCGCGGTAAGGCTCTCAATCAGCGTCGGCCAGGGGGCCAGCAACATCCCTGCGGCAAAAAGCACGGGCCAGGTAAGGGCCGCGACGAGAGAGCGGTGCAGGGAGAGTAGCGCCACCCGCAGTCGGGTGGGCAGGAAATCGAAAACGTGCAGGACGGCCGCGATAAGGACGACCGTCAGGGGAATCGGAATCGCCAAGCCTGCAGCCGCAAGCCTCGCCACGCAGTAGATCACGAACAGCAGGAAAGCCGAACTCACGACTGCACCGGCATCCACAGGGCGTGCGCTCGCGTCGACGGCCTTGAACGCCCCATGGTCCCAATTGGTCTGCCGGTGCGTCCCCTCCCTCAAAGAGGGCCCATAGTGGCTGAGCAGTGCCGCCGCCATTACCGCCATGACATTGCCGAGCATGACGGGCGGCAAGATCCGGGAAAACGCTTCCGGCTGGGAAATCCCGAACGTGTTGGCGTAGCCGAGCGATAGCGGCAACGCACCGGCATTGATGCCGCCGCCGAGGACCGGAACGACCGTGTAGAAGAAGGTTGCCGACGGAGCCAGTCCGGTCGCGACACCGGCCAAAGTTCCGGCCAGGACCGCGACAAGGCTCGCGACGACCACCGGAAGTACGAGCTTCACTGAACCCGCGACAAGGGCTCTGCGGTCGATCCCCACCATGCTCCCGACGATCAGAACGGTGACGAAGACCGTGATCAGGTCGGTCGACTGCACGAGTGTTCCCGCCTGCTCGACGGTTGCGGGGGCGATGACCTTCCTGTGGACGAGATATGCCGGGACAAAAACGACTGCGATCGTTTCGAAGCCGATGGCCCTGAGGCCGGGGAGCTGACGGCAGGCATGTCCCAGCGAGAATGCCCCGACAGTCAGCAGAAGGCAGGCGCCGGCGGTGGGGCCGAGCATGCCTTGCTGCGCCGAAAGGAGCAGCACGACCGCCAGGAAGGCCAAGTGAGCCCATCTTGGCAGTCCTGCGAATTGGCCGATGATTTCGATCGCACGGACCATACAACCAAACTCCCCCTGGCGAAGATACAGAGAAACAGTCCCGGCGTGCAGTGCCAAGTTGCAGCCGCGTGAAGTGGCTCAGCTCCAAAAAGAAACGGCATGCTTTCGCAGGGGAGCCAAGAATTTCTCCCAACTTACACAAATTCCGTCTAGTATTGAGAGGTATGCAACTCGACGTTCAAGTCCAGCGTTTCTTCCGGATTATCGCCAGATGCAGCTGCGCCACCTGCGCTATTTCGTCAAGATCGTGGAGGCTGGCAGTTTTTCGCGTGCGGCGGCGGTCATTCATGTCGCCCAACCGGCGCTGAGCCAGCAGATCGCGGAACTCGAAGCACAACTCGGCCTCCAGCTCCTGCTGCGTAGCGCGCGCGGCGTGCGCCCGACCGCTGCAGGCGAGGTACTCTATCGCGAGGCGTCGTCGATCCTGCGCCAGATGGATCAACTCCCCGGGATCGTGCGCTCCAGTGCCGGCGAGGTCGAAGGGGTCGTGAGCCTCGGCATGTCCTCCACTCTCGCCGCCACGGTGGCTGGACGCTTCATAGAGACTTGCAGGACGACGCTGCCGAAGGTCACCCTCAAGTTTTCCGTCTCCGACAGCGAGACCCTGAAGGCACGGCTGGAAGCCCGCACCCTGGATCTCGCCCTGGTCTTCGAGGACGAACTCGTCCCTGCCTTTCGTCGCACGCCGCTTTTCAGGCAAAGGCTCTACCTGATCGGCAGGCCACCGGTCGCCGGCAATGCCTCGTCCGTGTCACTTGCCGAACTCGCCGCCCTGCCCCTCATCCTGCCGAGCCTTCCGAACGTGGTCCGCAGCGTTCTCGACCGTGCCTTCGCCGCAGCCGGGATTTCGGCCACCGTCGTTGCGGAAGCGGATGTGCTGTCCAGCATCCTGTCGGCAGTACTGAGCGGCGTCGGCCAGACCGTGCTCCCCAAAGGCGACCTGTCCGACCTTCCTGACAGCGGTCTCGCGAAGCCTGTCCTGGTAGAGCCGCCCCTCTTCCTCACTGCATCCGTCCTGTCATCCGGGGATTTTCCGCTCACCCATGCGGGTGAGGCCGTCCGCCGCGTTCTCGGCGAATTTGCAGTCGATCACCTGCGCACTGCGCAGGAAGGCGCGGAATGGATCGAGCAGGACCAGCTATAACTCCTGCCGATAGCCGCATATCGAAGCAGTATTTGTTCTTTCTGCCTTCGGGGAACAGTATCCCGCCAAGTCAACCGGGCGGCTCAAGACTATCCGCCCTTTTTACTGAGGGAGTTCTGAGATGCCGAACCTCGTCTACCGTGTCATTTCCGCCTGCGGTGCCCTTGGATACGGATATCCCAAGGAATCGCTCGAAGCCGCATTACAGGGTCGCATCGATGCGATCATCTGCGATGGCGGTTCTATGGATGCCGGCCCCTACTATCTTGGAACGGGCACCGAATACTTCGAGACCGAGGCCGTAAAGGCGGACTTCCGCCACATGGTCGAGGCGGGCCAGAAAATCGGCTGCCCTGTCATTCTCGGAAGCAGCGGCATGGCGGGCGGCAACCGGAATCTCGACTGGATGATCGGCGTCGCCAAGGAGATCTTCGCAGAGCTCCACGTAGCCGATGCAAAAGTCGCCGTGGTCGGTGCCGAGCTCGATCCGGAGATCGTCATCAAGGAATTCCGCAAGGGCGCGCTGCGCTCGACGGGTCGAGGTCCGGAGCTCAGCGAACAGGCGCTGCGCGATAGCACCATCGTCGGGCAGATGGGAATCCACCCTCTGATGACCGCCCTTGAGAGCGGCGCCCAGTATGTCATCGCGGGCAGATCCTGTGATATCGCGCTCTTCGCTTCCGACATGATCCGTCGCGGCATCGCCCCCGGCCTCGCTTACCACGTCGGCCATGTGCTCGAATGCGGCGCCCTCGCCTGCGATCCGGGCTCCCCATCCGATTGCCTCGTCGCCGAGATCTACGACGACGGTTCTGCGCTCTTCATCGCCCCGAATCCGACGCGCCGCTGCACGGCCTATTCCATCGCCGCGCACTCGCTCTACGAGGAGAGCCACCCGCAGCTGCAATTCTATCCCGAAGGCATTCTCGCCATGGAGAAGACCGAGTTCTTTTCCAGGGACTCCCGTGTTGCCGGCATCCGCAACAGCCGCTTCGTCCGTTCGGCGAAACCGTGGCCATGGAGCATCAAGCTCGAGGGCGCCCGCCGGCTTGGTGGCCGGAAGGTCTCGCTTCTCTACATAGACCCATCGGATCTCGGGAAGGTCCCGCCGGACGTCCTCGTCTACGGCCGCAACGGCGTGCAGCCCATCCCGGTCGAGGGATCCGAACGCGAGCTCGGCATCATCATCGAGACTACCGCGAAGAGCGAGCAGGCCGCCGTGCTGCTGGCGAGCGTGCTCACCCACTATCTCATCCACTACGGTTACCCGGGTCGCAAGGCGACCGCCGGCAACATCGCCTATCCGCTTTCGCCCAACCTCGTGAGCTTCCGGCGTGAGGACGGCTCCTATGGGGCCATCGTCCCGAGCGGCACGCGCGATCCGGTGTTCTTCGAAAACTACGCTGCGATCAAGGCGGCCGTGATTAAACTCGTGGAGCAGGAATTTCCGGACGCGCTCGCCAATGCGCACTACACGATCACGGATGCCGATGCCTCCGCCCCGGCAGTCCTCTTGAGGACGGTCGACAGTGATCCGGAGAGGCTCGCCGAGCGACACGCGCGAGAGATCGAAGAAATTACCCGTCTCATCACGTCGAAAACGTCCTCACTCTTCAATCTCGACGCACCGGACGCCTATGCCTGGTCGCTCTATCATCTTCTGCAGAATGAAGACGTGATAAAGAACGTCATGTTTCCGATAACCTACTACCACGCGAACGGGAGCGAGTGGACAATCACGGGCAACGATCGGCCAAAGTACTTCGACATCGGCGAGACGGGTTACAAGGGCGACCTCAACGACCGCACCCTTTCGCTCATCTCCGACATTCCGCCAGATGGAGCGGAGATCGGCACCCACCGTCTGCTCGACATGGCGGTCGTCATTCGCAGCAAGGATGCGGGCGTCAATCGCCTCACCTTCGATGTCATTTTCACCTCGGGGGAAAACTATGAGGCAGCCCTTCGATCGAATGTCTTCAGCAGGGAAAGTATCGCCGGCATACTGAGGCTGCCGGCGGAGAGCATCGTCGGGACATTCTTCGTCGATACCTGCAATGCCATCAAGATTTCGGTCGAGAGGCCGAACATCTCCGCCTCACCCGACGAGCGGGACGTCTTCGGGGCGCAGCAGCAGGCCCGCCTGGAGCGCCTCAGCATACCGATCCATGCCGCAGCCCTTGCGCGGGCGTCGGCCTTCTGAACGAGCGAGGCAGACCGGAGGCGGCCCGCCACGCGGCCATTCATGCGAGCATTGCCGAAGGCGCCCGGTCTTCGGCCCTTCCAACACCATGGAGTTTGTCATGACCAAGACCGTGATCCAGCATGTCCTCTCCCGCCTGCACGATATCGGGATCGATGACGTTTTCGGCGTGCCGGGCGACTACTCCTTCCCGGTCAATGACGCGATCTGCACCGATCCGAACGTCCGCTGGGTCGGATGCTCCAACGAACTGAATGCGGCCTACGCCGCCGATGGCTATGCCCGCATCAAGGGTGCCGCCGCGCTTTGCACCACCTACGGCGTCGGCGAGCTTAGTGCGATCAACGGTGTCGCCGGTTCGTACGCCGAGTATCTGCCGGTGTTCCACCTCGTCGGCATGCCGAACATGGCGACACAGACCGGTCGCAAGCTGATGCATCACACGCTGGGCAATGGCGAGTACGACCTCTTTCGCCGCATGACCGAGCCGGTTGTCGTCGCACATGCGGTCATGACCCCGCAGAACGCCGCCTATGAGACGGAGCGGCTGATCTTCGAGGCTCTCTACCATCGCCGCCCGGTGTACATGGCCTTCCCCGCCGATCTCGCCGGTCTGCCGGTGCTGGGCGAAGCTGCGCCGATCCCGATGCCACGGAGCAATCCGGAAAGTCTCGCCGCGGCGGCCGAGGCGATAACCGCTCTCCTGCACAAGGCCGGCACGGCCTGCGTCCTTGTCGGCATCCTGGTTGCGCGCGCAGGGCTTCGCAACGACCTGCAGCACCTTCTCGATGCCTCCGGGCTCCCTTTCTCCACGATGTTCATGGGGAAGTCGGTACTCGACGAGCAGCATCCGGGATACATCGGAATGTACGACGGTGCCCTCATGAACGAGGAGGTTCGCAGTTTCGTCGAAGGCTGCGACGTGATCCTCAACGTCGGAGCCGCGATGACGGATTTCAACAGCGGCGCCTTTACCGCAAGACTGGATCCGGCAAGAACGATCACGGTTGGCCACCATGTCACCCACGTGAATGGGAAGGTCTATCCGGGAGTCGAGATGGGCGACCTTCTCGTCGAACTCGCACGGCGCCTGCCTAAAGGCGACTGGAAGAAACTGGCGCCATCCTCGCTCGGCCCGGTCACAGGGGCCGGCGACGATGCGATCGATGCCGCCACGCTCTATCCGCGCTGGGCGGATTTCCTGAAGCCGGACGACATCCTGATCGCCGAGACCGGAACCGCGTCGATGGGTCTCGGCTTCGCCCTCATGCCGAAGGGGGCGACTTTCCACAACCAGACGCTCTGGGGCTCGATCGGCTGGGCCACGCCGGCTGCCTTCGGTGCTGCCGTCGCGGCTCCTGGCAGTCGCGTCGTTCTCCTGACCGGCGACGGCTCGCATCAGCTCACGGTCCAGGAGATCAGCCAGTTCGCGCGGCTTGGACTGAAGCCGATCGTCTTCGTCCTCAACAACAACGGCTATCTGATCGAGCGCCTGCTCTGCAAGGACCCCGCAATCGCCTACAACGACATCGCGCAGTGGCACTATGCCGAGCTGCCGCATGCCTTCGGCTGCGACGACTGGATATCGATGCAGGTCGCCACTTGCCGCGAGTTCGACAGTGCGCTGGAGCTTGCTTCCAACGCCGACACGGGCGTCTACATCGAAGTCGTCACCGATGCCTACGCGGCCTCCCCCTGTCGCTGCAGCTGCATCAAGCGATGCAGGCCATCTATCGCGCCTAGCAGCGGCATGGCCCCCACGCCCCGCTCTACCCGCGGCCGTTGATTTCAGGGCAAACCTAGATACTGTGGCCAGGGCGATCTGGGGACGGAAAGCGCATCATGGACAAGAGTGCTGCCGAGGCATCCGGGAAACGCGATCTCAGCGCCCTGACCGCGCAAGAGTGGTTTTTCGCCGTCAGCGCGATAACCGTCCTGATATTCTCGCTTTGGGGAAACCGGCTGCTCGAAGGTTTTTCGAACTTCGCATGGCTCGCGTTCGTGTTCCTGTGGCTGTTTGCGGTCGTGCTTGGATCCGCGCTTGCGGTCGTCCGTCATGCCGACCATCTCGCCACCAAGCTCGGCGAGCCCTATGGCACCATGGTGCTGACCCTGTCGGTCACCACGATCGAGGTGCTCAGCATCACGGCGGTGGTCATGCACGGCAGCAACAACGTCACGCTCGTCCGCGATACGCTCTTTGCCGTGATCATGATCATTCTCAACGGCATGGTCGGCCTTTCGCTGTTGATCGGCGGCTGGCGGCATCACGAACAGCAATACAACCTGCAGGGTGCCAATGCCTATCTGGGCGTGATAATTCCGCTTGCGGTGCTCAGCCTCGTGCTCCCCGAAATGTCCCAGTCCTCGGCAGGGCCGACGCTCGCCCGCGACGAGAAGATCTTCCTCGTGATCATCGCAAGCGGCCTCTATGTCGCCTTCCTAGCGCTCCAGACCGGCCGTCATCGCACCTATTTCATGCATGGCGACGATGTCGAGGAGAACGGTCATCAAGTTCGCCCTGCAGGCCCCACATGGTGGCACGCTCTCATGATCCCCGCCTATATGGCGCCGGTGGTGTTTCTGGCCGAACAGCTTGCCCATCCGGTCGACTATCTGATCGAAACGCTCGGTGTTCCCGTCGCACTCGGCGGCGTGCTCATGGCGCTCCTCGTCGCCACGCCAGAAGCGATCGGCGCCGTGAGGGCCGCCAGCGCAAACCATCTCCAGCGGTCGGTCAACATCTTCCTCGGCTCGGTTCTTTCGACGATCGGCCTCACCATTCCGGCGATGGTCGTAATCACGCATATGAACGGCATGGACATGGACCTGGGCGTCGAGAAGACCGACCTTTTGATGCTCCTGCTCACGCTCACCGTCAGTGTCGTCACGTTCTCGAGCGGGCGGACCAATGTTCTGCAGGGTGCGGTCCACCTCATTCTCTTTGCGGCCTTCCTCCTGCTCATTTTCCAGAAATGACGCGAGCCGCCGATTAACGGCGGCTGATCGTTCGGCCCGGGAGGGCTTGATTCTTCCTGCTCCCCTTGCGTCTCCGCACGAAAACGGGCAATCGCCGTTGCATGGAACGGCGACCCAGGTCGCCAAATAGCTGGAAGCGCGACGACCCCGTGGCATGAGGGCGCCGCCGCCAACCTCTCGGAGCCGCATCCGCATATGATACGCATCGAAAACATCAGCAAGCAGAACAGCCATCGCATCCTCTTCATCGAGGCGACCGCGGCGCTCAACAGGGGTGAGAAGATCGGTCTGGTCGGTCCCAATGGGGCGGGCAAGACCACCCTCTTCCGTATGATCACGCAGGAGGAACTCCCCGACGAGGGACAGGTGTCCGTCGATAAGGGCGTAACCATAGGCTACTTCAATCAGGACGTCGGCGAGATGGAAGGCCGCAGTGCGGTCGCCGAAGTGATGGACGGCGCGGGCCCCGTGAGCATCGTTGCCGCCGAGCTTCGCGAGCTCGAGGCCGCCATGTCCGACCCGGACCAGGCCGACAGCATGGACGAGATCATCGAACGCTACGGTGAGGTGCAGGCACGCTTCGAGGAGTTGGACGGATATGCTCTCGATGGACGGGCACGCGAGGTTCTGGCAGGCCTGAGCTTCAGCCAGGCGATGATGGACGGCGACGTTGGCGCGCTTTCCGGCGGCTGGAAGATGCGGGTGGCACTTGCTCGCATCCTCCTCATGCGCCCCGACGTGATGCTGCTCGACGAACCGAGCAACCACCTCGATCTGGAGAGCCTGATCTGGCTGGAGGAGTTCCTGAAGGGCTACGAGGGAGCACTGCTGATGACCTCGCACGACCGCGAGTTCATGAACCGCATTGTCGGCAAGGTGATCGAAATCGACGGCGGATCACTCACCACCTATTCCGGCGACTACGAGTTCTACGAGCAGCAGCGCGCCCAGAACGAGAAGCAGCAGCAGGCGCAGTTCGAACGCCAGCAAGCCATGCTCGCAAAGGAGATCAAGTTCATCGAGCGGTTCAAGGCGCGCGCTTCGCATGCGGCGCAGGTGCAGAGCCGGGTGAAGAAGCTGGAGAAGATCGATCGGGTGGAGCCACCCAAGCGCCGCCAATCGGTGGCGTTCGAGTTCCGGCCGGCGCCACGATCCGGCGAAGACGTCATCAGCCTGAAGAACGTGCACAAGAGCTATGGCGAGCGCAGCATATACGAGGGGTTCGACTTCATGGTGCGCCGCCGAGAGCGCTGGTGCATCATGGGCATCAACGGTGCAGGCAAGTCCACGCTTCTGAAACTGGTGGCCGGTTCCGCCGAACCTGATCTGGGCAGCGTGGCGCTCGGCGCAAGCGTGAAGATGGGGTATTTCGCTCAACACGCGATGGATCTGCTCGACGGCGAACGCACCGTGTTCCAGACACTGGAAGACAAATTCCCCCAGGCAGGACAGGGTCCGCTTCGCGCCCTTGCGGGATGTTTCGGCTTCTCCGGCGACGACGTGGAGAAGAAGTGCCGGGTGTTGTCGGGCGGCGAAAAGGCCCGGCTCGTCATGGCGATCATGCTTTTCGACCCGCCGAACCTTCTGGTTCTGGACGAACCGACGAACCACCTGGACCTGGACACGAAGGAAATGCTCATCAAGGCGCTCTCCGAATACGAGGGCACGATGCTGTTCGTTTCGCACGATCGGCATTTCCTCGCGGCGCTATCCAATCGGGTGCTCGAACTGACACCCGAAGGCGTTCACCAATACGGCGGGGGCTATACCGAGTATGTCGCTCGCACTGGCCAGGAAGCCCCCGGCCTGCGGAGCTGACGGAGACTACCGGACGAGCTCGGGGGTGAACCCCAACTGACACATGTCGACTCGCGCCACAACGGCGCGGGTGGCTATCCGGAACCGATCGCTGCCGTTGGTGTACGACGCGAAGATCTTTCCATCCGAGTCGCAGGACGCCGCTCGGCATCGCAATTCCCACTTTTCGAAATCTGGTCGCGGCACGAACCCCGTGTCGCTGGCTGCAATCATGGCAGTTCAGATATCGACGGGCGAGACGACAAGCCAGTGCTCGGTAACGCGAAAGACTCCGCGAACGCCGAAATCTGAAGTGAATCGCAGCAAGCTGGCACACACCGCTCGCCCCGATCTTCGTCTGGATACGAAGCTCCTGCTGCTTGCAGCCCCACTCCCACGGCAATCCTGAAAAGAAAACGACAGGCAGAAACGGCAGTCCCGGCTCACCGTCACAGATTTTTTCGGCCAAACGGTCCGGACAGAAAGTCCGTTTCTGCTCAAAGGCTTGCGTGCCACTGGCGACCGCGTCCGAACACGCGGCGACACCGAAATCGGCCTGTCAACGAAAATCAAAGTTGACAGCCGTCAGATTACGAGTCCAATATAAACATACAACGTCTTCTAATGTTGGACAAGAGGGAGGTCAAGCAAAAAATGGCGGTGCGCCCACTCACATCGGTGTTGAAGACCCTTGCCGCCTTCGATTGCGTTGCCGCAGCTGCGGAGCCGCTTCGTCTGGCCGACATTGCCCGCCAGCTCGGCGAGGCGCGTGGCGCAGCCCATCAGCGGCTCGTCACCCTCATCGAAGCGGGCTGGCTGGAACAGACGCAGGACGGTCGTTACCGCCTGAGCCTGCGCGTCGTCAGCCATGCGGCGATGGCGCTCGAGCAGTCCAATCTCGGCGCCCGGTTTGCCGGGGTGCTGGAGGAGATGGTCACGCAGAGCGGCGAGACCGCTTCTCTTGCGATCCTGGACGGCAAGGACGCCGTCATCGTCCGCCGCGTCGAATCGCGCGGCGTGCTCAGAGCAGATCTCAAGGTGGGAGCGCACCTGCGTCTCGATCGCACCGCCTTCGGCCGTGTCCTCGTGTCCTATGCCCGTCCCGAGATCTACGATCGGCTGAAGGCGCAGGGCGTCAGCCTGCCCGATGAAGACACCATCGCGCACGTGCGAGAGCGGGGCTTTGCGATTTCCGAAGTCGAGGGACCGCGCACGGTATCGGCCGTCGCCGCGCCGCTCCTGGATGCCCAGGGCGAATGCATCGGTGCGCTCGCCCTTTCCGGCCCATTCACAGGTTTTGACACTGACAAGTGCGCCCAGATCGTCGTCGCTGCCGCGGCGGAGAGTTCGGGTCGTCTGCGAGGAGAACAATAGGATGACCGCCCTGAAGAAACCCGCTCCGGAATCGGACGCATACCGCATCGCGCGGCTGATGCGCTCGCCCGGCGAGATGATGGAGCCCGCGCGGCTTGCCGCGATCCAGCCGTCCCGCATCAGCGCCTCGCGCGCCCTGATGAGCCGTGCAATTCGCCAGCGCTGGCAGATCCTGTGCAAGCGTTTCGACATCGATGAAAACGGCAACGGCGTCGCCGAATACCGTATCGAGATCGGCGGCTGGCGCTTCTCGTTTCCCGTCTATTCCTTCCAGCCCTCGCCGCACGGCCGGACCGGCCGCATCATCGGCCGCAGCTGGGACATGATGGGCGCGCTCGTCGAAGGCGACATGAGCCAGGAAGACTTCGAAACGACCCGCACGGAACTGCCCAAGCTCTACGAGGGCCGTGCGACGCCGGGCACCCTGATCTGGTGCCGCTCGAACCGCAGCGGCCGCTTCTTCGAAAGCGCGAAGCAGGCCTTGCAGGCGGGGCGGCAACCCGATGTCGCCGAACTGGCGCAGACCTGCTACCTCATGCGCAATACCGGCCTCGACGGCAACGGCACGTTCGGCACGAAGACCTTCCTTGCCTACGAAGGCAACCACCCGCTCCGCTGGTCGCTCGCAGCCCAGATGCTGTGCGCCTACATGATGCGTGTCTTCGCGCAGGATCTCCTGCAGCATCTCGCCCGCCTCGGCGCACCGCAGGCCCCCGCAATGGCGATGGAGCTTCGCCGCTTTCTCGGCGTCGGAAATGGCTCCGCCCTCGGGCTTATGCTGTTCGTCAACAACCATCCACGGCTCATCGAGCGTTGGCTTTTCATTCGCGAAGAGGCAATCGCCCGCGCCAAGACGCTGACACCCGACGCAGACGGGTCCGAGATCGCCAGGCTGCTGGCACTCGTGGAAAAAGCGATCACCTTCCGCTCGCAGGACCGCGCCGCCTATGAAAACGTCACGCGATCCGACCTTCTGGCAGAGGAACTTCAGGTTGTTCGCCAAGCAGTGGCGAGCCTTCTTGAGCGCTGGCGGGCGGGTAGCCGCTTCGAAGCCGAACCGTTTGCCGAACTCGCAACTTCCCTCGAGGGTCGCATCCATGCCGAAGCGATGGAGACCCTCCATTCGCTGCTGATCGAGCTCGTTCCCGAAGAAGCGGATGCACTCGTGGAAGGGCTGACCATCGACGAGGAACTGACCGGCCGCCCGGAAATGCCGGTGGGCCGCCTGCGCGAGGTCCTGCGCAACGACTATAGCTGGGCCTTCAAGCTCGATCTCGATGTCGAGCCGAGCAAGCGCTACGTCTGGTACAAGTCGATGACTGCCGAGGAGCCGCGTCGCGGCCCGGCCGCAGAGGTCGGCGAAGACGTCGTCAATCTCGGCCTCGACCTGCCGCGGCTGGTGGTCGCCCTCGATCGCGACCTTGCCGCCGCCGACCCGGAGCTCAGCACGGCGCGCTTCCTGATCGCCCATCCCCAGCACCGGGCGATCGTCACCCGCGTCCAGGCGCTTGCCGGCACCAGCCTGCATTCGCCGCACGCCGACATCATGAGCGAGGCGTTCACGCCCGCCCACATCACCCGTCTCCTCAATGTCGGCATCCACGGCATCGACAAGACACGCGATTTCCTCGACCGCAATTTGCGCGGCGTCCTGTTCCACGGCGCTCCCACACCGGAAGACATCGCCACCGGAAACGCCGACGACCTGTGGTTCTATCCTGCGGAGCCGAGCCTATGAGTTCATGCCAGACCAACCTCCCCTCGACCCTGACCGTCAGCCTGCGCGAGATGCGCATGGTTCTTGAGCGGCTCATGCAGGTCACGCGCGTCGAGCCGGGGCTTGTCCCGTCGCTTCGGGATTGCGCGCTGTTCTCGGCAGCGCTCGGCCTTGGCGGCTTCGCGCGGCTGTCGGACAACCTCGAGGCGGTGAAGGTTGCCGATCCTCATGCGATAAAGCTGGCCGCCACCGATCGGCCGGTTATCGACTGCGCCCGCCAGCACGCCTGGATAGCCGTGGATGCAGCCCTCGAACTGGCAATCGAAACCCTGCGCACCGGGGGCAATGGGGCCGTCGAGGTCAAGAACGCCACCGCGATAGGCGAACTGAAGGTCGCCGAAGCTTTGGCGCAACGCTTCGGGCTCAAGGCCACCGTCACGATCGACGAAACGGCCGGCACGGCCTTGATCGTCGTCGCGCCGGCGACCGATGCCGCCGACATCGGCATTCTCGGCCGAATTCGCCGCGAAGGGCTCGTGGTCGATGCCGGATTGTGGTGGCAGCTGTTCCACCAGTCCGCGGAAGCGCTCGCACCGGACTCCTACATGTCTCGTCGTCACGCCGGCCCGATCATCGTGGAGGCCGACGGCAAGGTCATTGGCCGGCAGGATGAGGACGAGACCGACCTGTCGTTGCTCCTAGCCGACGCCCCCAGGGGCGAGACCGCGTCAACAAATCACTGAACGGAACGACCATGATCATCGATGCTCTTCAATGCGGCCACTTCAACCGGGAGTCTTTCGAAGCGCTCAAGCGCGGCGGCTACAGCGCCGTCACGCCGACCCTCGGTTTCTGGGAAGGAACCATGGAATCGCTGGATTCCCTGGCCCGCTGGCGCGACATGGAGCGTGACAACGCCGACCTCATCCTGATCGCCAAGACCGCCGCGGACATCGAGCGTGCCGAACGCGAAGGCAAGCTTGCCATCGTGTTGGGTTACCAGAACTCCAACCTCTTCGAGGACCGCATAGCCTTCATCGAGTTCTTCGCCGAGCTCGGCGTCCGCGTAGTCCAGCTCACCTACAACAACCAGAACGAACTCGGCGGCTCCTGCTACGAGGAAAACGACAGCGGTCTCGCCCGTTTCGGAAAGGATGTCGTGCGCGAGATGAACCGCGTGGGCATGCTTGTCGACCTTTCGCATGTCGGCGACAGGACGACGCTCGATGCGATCGAGTGGTCGGAAAAGCCGGTCGCGATCACTCACGCCAACGCTGCTTCGCTGTTCGAGCACAAGCGCAACAAGTCGGACCGGGTGATCCGCGCGCTGGCTGAGCGCGGTGGTGTCATCGGCTGCGTCGCCTACCGTAACATCACTCCCGACAGCGCCTGCGCCACCGTCGACGGATGGTGCGAAATGGTCGCCCGGACCGTAGACATCGCCGGCATCGATCATGTCGGCATCGGCACCGACATCTCGCACAACCACACCCAGCGCGACTACGACTGGATGCGCAAGGGCCGCTGGACGCGCTCGGTTCAGTACGGCGCCGGCTCGGCGGCAACGCCGGGCGCGGTTCCGAAGCCTGCCTGGCTGACCAAGCCGGACAGTCTCAAGGACGTGGCGCCGGCGCTGCTGCGTGTGGGCTTCAACCAGGCAGAGGCCAACAAGATCCTCCGCGACAACTGGCTTCGCCTCTATTCGGAGGTCTTCCGGACCGCCTGACTGATCCCGGAAATGCCGGAATCCAACGACAAGAAGGGCTGCCGTCATGACGACGAGCGGCCCCGGGAATAGCAAACAACCGACCGTTCGAGTGTAAGGAGAAAGACGGATGGAAGAGTTTAAGAATGCATCGGCGACCCCCGTATCAAGGCGCGCCGTTCTGGGTGCCGGCCTGTTCGGAGCCGCGATGCTTGCATCCCCCTTCGTTCGGCGTGCAAGCGCCGAGGAAAATGTACTTTATGTCAATACATGGGGCGGCGACTGGGAGGCTTCGGTCAAGAAGTTCCTGTTCGACCCCTTTACCGCCGATACCGGGATTGAGATCCGCACCGTCTCTCCGATTTCCTTCGCCAAGCTTGCCGCCCAGAAGACCACCGGAGTGTACGAGTTCGACGTGACGACGCTTGGCGTTGCGGACGTTGCGCGGGCAAATGCCGCCGGCCTCCTCGAGGCGCTCGACGGCAAGGTCGACGCCTCCGTTCTCTGGGATGGCGCGATCTACGAGAACGGACTTGCCACGCACGGTTTCGCCACGCAGATGGCCTACAACAAGACGAAGTATCCTGACGGGCTCAACACCTGGGCAGACTTCTTCAACGTCGAGAAATTCCCGGGCAACCGGAGCCTGCAGCGCCATGCGGCACGCGTCCTCGCGATCGCGCTGCTGGCAGACGGCGTTGCCGCGGATCAGCTCTTCCCCTACGACCTCGACCGCGCCTTCGCCTCGCTCGACAAGATCAAGGCCGACGTCCGCGTCTGGTGGACCGCCGGACCGCAGGCTCGCCAGATCCTGACCGACGGCGAAGTCGACATGGCCGGCCTCTGGGACAGCGACGCGGCCGGGGCACGGGATGCGTCCAAGGAACCGATCGAAGTCGTCTGGGATCAGGCCGTCGTGGACAAGGCCTGCTGGATCGTTGCGAAGGATAGCCCGCGCGCGGAGAACGGCTTCAAGCTGATCAGCCATATCGGCCAGAACGCCGAGGGGCTCGCACAGTTCTGCATGGCAGACCAGAACGGGCCGCTGAACCCGAAGTCGTTCGAGTTCATCCCTGCCGAAGTCGCCAGCAACATGCCGACCTATCCCGATCACCTCGCACGCGCCGTGATGCTGGATGGTGCGAAGCTGCTGCCCCAGCTCGACGAGCTGACAAGCCGCTTCGAAAGCTGGGTCGGCATCTGACATTCGCCCTTCCGGTCCCGGACGCCGTTCCGGGACCGGTGAACCAAACGCGTCGGATGAACTGTTCCGCCAATGGCGGATCCGGTTCGATCGGCCCTCCGGGAGGGCCGCATCCGAGGGGTAGAGGAGCAATACCATGAAACTCCGGGCGTCTCCGGTCCTGACGGATGGACCGATACCGCTGATGGCTCCGGCGGCCATCTTCCTTTCAATCTTCTTTCTCGTGCCGCTCGGCTATGTCGGCTGGATGAGCCTGTCGCAGCCCGTGTTCGGCCTGCAGAACTTCGGAAGGCTGCTGCATTCGAGCCTCTTTGCGTCGGTCCTCTACCAGACGTTCAAGACCGCGTTCCTGGTGACGGTGCTGAGCCTCGTGTTCGCCTATCCCCTCGCCTATGCGGCCGCCAACGGTTCGAAGCGCTTTGCGACCTTCCTGCTCACCGTCGTGGCGCTCTCCTTCTGGACCAGCTATCTCGTGCGCACCTATGCCTGGATGGTCATCCTGGGCAACCAGGGGCCGGTGACGGCGCTGCTTGCCTGGTTGGGCTGGGATCCGGCACCGAAGCTTCTCTACACCACCTTCAGCGCCACGCTCGCCATGACCCATGCCCTGATCCCGTTCATGACCATGTCGCTGTTTTCGGTGATGAAGCGGATCGACCCGCTCTATGTCCGCGCAGCAGAAAGCCTCGGCGCCAACCCGCTGCGAGCCTTTGCAACGGTCTACCTGCCGCTGAGCGCCCCCGGTATCGTCAACGGCTGCACGCTCGTCTTCATCTCCTGCCTCGGTTTCTATGTCATGCCCGTCCTCCTCGGCAGCCCGCGCGATCAGATGATCGCCGGCATTATCGGCGACCAGATCGAGCAGACACTCGACTTCGGCCTGGGTTCAGCCATCTCGATCGTCCTGCTTGCACTGACGCTTGCGATCTACGCTCTCTACAATCGCTTCTTCGGCCTCGATCGGCTGTGGGCAGGAGGCGACCGATGAACCCCTGGATTCGCGCTCTGGCGCTTTTGATCGCCGTCTTCGTGGCTGCCCCGATGTTCATCGTTATCCCGATGTCCTTCAGCTCCGCCGCCTCGCTGGCCTTCCCTCCACCCGGCTATACGCTCGGAAACTACATCAACTTCTTCTCGGATCCGAACTGGACGCAGCCGCTGATGAACAGCCTGGTGATCGGCGTCGGGACGGTCCTGGTGACGATGCTGGTTGCGGTCCCCGCCTCGTTCGCGCTGGTGCGGCACATCTTCGTCGGCCGCGGCCTGTTCAACCTGCTGATCATGCTGCCTATGATCGTCCCGACGATCGTCATGGCGCTCGGCTACTACATGTATTTCGGGCAGTTGCGGCTGGTGCAGAGCTATCTCGGGTCATTCTCGCCCATAGCTGCATCGCCATGCCGATGTCGACCCTGATCCTGACAGCGGCGCTCAAGGGCTTCGACCGCTCGGTCGAGAGAGCGGCCATGAGCCTCGGCGCATCGCCCTTGCGCACCTTCCGACTGATTACATTTCCGATGCTACGTCCCGCCTTTACCGTCGCTGGGCTGTTCGCCTTCATCGCGTCCTTCGACGAGGCCGTGATCGCCCTCTTCATATCCGGCCGCGACAAGGCGACCCTTCCGCGCCAGATGTTCAACGCCGTCCGCCAGGAGGCGGATCCGACAATCTCCGCCGCCTCCTCCTTCCTGTTCCTGCTGGTCCTTGCCGGCATCTGCATCTGGCTTGCGCCGCAGCTCGTACGCCGCCGCACCCGCACCGCAGATCAGTCACAAGGCAACGGTGCCACCCAGACCGCAGCCGCGGCATCCTGATACAAGGAGCATAGAAATGAACGCCCGTTCCCTCACGCTTCGCAACGTCAACAAGTCCTATGACGGCGTGCACATGGCCGCCGACGACGTTTCCCTCGACATCAAGGCCGGCGAATTCGTCTCCTTCCTCGGGCCGTCGGGTTCGGGCAAGACCACGACGCTGATGATGATCGCCGGCTTCCAGCATCCGACGAGCGGCGAGATCCGTCTCGGCGAGCGCGCCATCGACAACCTGCCACCCCACAAGCGCAACATCGGCATGGTGTTCCAGAACTACGCGCTCTTCCCGCACATGACGATTGCCGACAACGTCGCCTTTCCCTTGCGCATGCGCGGCGTGTCGAAGCCGGAAAAGGAACGCCGCTCCCGCGAGGCGCTGGCGAAGGTTGGACTTCAGGGTTTCGAGAAGCGCATCCCTTCCGAGCTGTCCGGCGGCCAGCAGCAGCGGGTGGCGCTTGCGCGTGCCCTCGTCTTCGAGCCCGACATCATCCTGCTCGACGAGCCGCTCGGCGCCCTCGACAAGGCGCTGCGTGAGCACATGCAGGTGGAACTCAAGCGCATCCACAAGGATCTCGGCGTCACCATGGTCTACGTCACCCACGACCAGACCGAGGCGATGACCATGTCCGACCGCATCGCAGTCTTCAACCAGGGCCGTATCGAGCAGATCGGCACGCCGGACGAGATCTACTTCGCGCCAAAGACCCGCTTCGTCGCCTCCTTCATCGGAGACAGTAACATCATCGAGGCTTCAGCCCTTGGCGATGGCCGCTTCGAAACCGCAGTCGGCGTCGTCGAAGCGCGGGCAACCGGTGCCGAGCGCAACAGCCGCGCCGATCTTCTGCTGCGTCCGGAGATGATACGGATCGCCGATGCGGCTCAGCCCGATCGCCGGCCATTCAAGATCGACACCACCATCAACTATGGCGACAATCTCCTCGTCATCGGCAAGCTCGGCACGCAGGCGATCCGCATGCGCGTTCCGGGCGTCGATGCGCGCAGGCTCACGGGCTCTTCGGAGTGCCACGTGACCTGGCGCAGCGAAGATATCCACGTCATCGCCTGATCGCCCATTTCCGTTTCTACGAGTGCATTCCTGATGGAGCCTGCCATGAACGATCGTCCAAATTCCCTGCACGCCCTGGACAAGCAAACCCTGGTTCATCCCTACACGAACCTGGCGGTACACCAGGAGGTCGGGCCGCATGTGATTACCGGCGGCGAAGGCATCTACGTCATCGACGACGAGGGCAAGCGTTACATCGAGGGCTTGGCCGGGCTCTTCTGCGCCGGCCTCGGCTTCAGCGAACCCCGTCTCGTGGAAGCGGCGACCCGGCAGCTCAAGACGATGCCGTTCTACCATTCCTTCGCCCACAAATCGACGGAACCCGGTATCCGGCTCGCCGAGACACTGCTCTCCATGGCACCCGTACCGATGTCGAAGGTCTTCTTCGCCGGCTCCGGCTCGGAGGCCAACGACACGGCGATCAAGCTGATCTGGTACTACAACAACGCGCTTGAGCGGCCGAAGAAGAAGAAGATAATTTCCCGGCGCAAGGCCTATCACGGCGTCACGGTCGCGACGGCGAGCCTCACCGGCCTGCCCTTCAACCACCGCGACTTCGATCTTCCGATCGCGAACATCCTCCACACTGACTGCCCGCACTATTGGCGCTTCGCCGAACCCGGCGAAAGCGAGGAGGACTTTGCCACCCGGCTTGCCGACAACCTCGAAGCGTTGATTCTGGAGGAAGGTCCGGACACGATCGCCGCATTCTTCGCCGAACCGGTCATGGTGTCGGGCGGCGTCATCACACCGCCGAAGACCTATTTCGAGAAGATCCAGGCGATCCTCAGGAAATACGACATCCTCCTGGTTGCCGACGAGGTCATTTGCGGTTTCGGCCGCACCGGCAACATGTTCGGCTCCGAGACCTACGGCATGAAGCCCGACATGATCAGTTGCGCCAAGCAGCTTTCGGCGGCCTACATGCCGATCTCCGCACTGATGATCAACGAGAAGATTGCCGAAGCGCTCGTTGACCAGAGCCGCAAGATCGGAACGTTCTCGCACGGCTACACCTATGGCGGACATCCGGTCGCGGCCGCCGTCGCGCTCGAGGCGCTGAGGATCTACCAGGAGATTGACATCGTCTCCCACGTCCGCGCCGTGGCGCCCCGCTTCCAGAAAGGCATTGCCAGGCTCGGTGAGCATCCGCTGATCGGCGAGGCGCGAGGCGTCGGGCTCGTCGCCGGCCTTGAGTTCGTCAAGGACAAGGCGACCAAGGAGAATTTTCCGCCTGCCTGGCAGGTCGCCAACCACGCCGGAAAGTTCGCCACCGAGCGTGGCGTCCTGACCCGCGGTCTCGGCGACATGGTGAGCCTCTGCCCCGCCATGATCATCAACGAGGAACAGATCGACGACCTCATGAGCCGCATGCAGCTCGCGCTCGACGACACCCTCGCCTGGGCGCGCGCCCAGGGCTACATGTCCTGAGAAGAGGCCGACCATGACCTCAGACAACACATCCTTCGCCTACGAGCGGCTCGGCATGCTGATCGGTGGCCGCTGGATCTACGATGCCGAGCGGCGTGGCGAGGTTCTCGACCCCGCGACCGGCCAGGTTATCGGCCATCTGCCGCACGCGACGGATGCCGACCTTGCCGAGGCCGTCGCCTCCGCCCAGCGCGCCTTCGAGAAATGGAAGGATCGTTCCCCGCTCGAGCGGGGCCAGATCCTGCGCCGTTTCGCCGACCTCGCCCGCAAGCACGCCGACGAGATCGGCCGCAGCATGACGCGCGACCAGGGCAAACCGCTCGCCGAAGCAATCGGCGAGATCCGTTTTGCCGCAGACCATGCCGACTGGCACGCTGAAGAGGCACGCCGCATCTACGGCCGGGTAATTCCCTCGCGCGATCCGCGCGTGCAGCAGCTTGTCGTACGCGAACCGGTCGGGGTCTGCATCGCGTTCACGCCGTGGAACTTCCCCTTCAGCCAGGCACTGCGCAAGGTCGTGGCGGCGCTCGCGAGCGGCTGCACGATTATCCTCAAGGGGCCGGCGGAATCGCCCTCCTCCACGGTCGCAATCGCACGGCTGATGCAGGAATCCGGCTTGCCGGACGGTTGTCTCAACATCGTCTGGGGTTCCTCTACCCACATTTCCGAGACGCTTCTTTCATCTCCCGAGGTGAAGAAGATCTCGTTCACCGGATCCGTGGAGGTCGGCAAACTGCTGGCCTCGCTTGCCGGACGCCACATGAAGCGCTCCACCATGGAGCTCGGCGGGCATGCGCCCGTCATCGTCTACGACGACGCTGATATCGATGCAGCCGCCGAAGCCCTCGCGGCCCAGAAGATCCGCAATGCCGGCCAGGTCTGCATATCCCCGACCCGGTTCTATGTGCAGGCGAAGGCATATGACCGCTTCGTGGCACGCTTCGCGGAGAAGGTCGCCGAGACGAAGGTCGGCAACGGATTTGACGATGGCGTGCAAATGGGCCCGCTGTGCCATGCGCGGCGGGTTACTGCCATGGAGAGCTTCGTACAGGACGCGCGCGAACAGGGCGCCGAAATCGTCGCCGGCGGTACACGGATCGGCAACGCCGGTTATTTCTATGCCCCCACCGTGGTTGCCGGCGGCACGGACGCGCTCCGCTTGATGAACGAAGAGCCTTTCGGGCCGATTGCGGTCGCAACACCCTTCGGCGATTTCGACGAGGTGATCCGCCGCGCCAACAGCCTGCCCTTCGGTCTCGCCTCATACGTCTTCACCGGATCGAGCAGCCGTGCCCAAAACACGGCCCGTGCACTTGCTGCCGGCATGGTCAGCATCAACCACTTCGGACTGGCCCTGCCCGAAACGCCGTTTGGCGGCATCAATGACAGCGGCTACGGCAGTGAGGGGGGCGAGGAAACCTTCGACGGTTACTTGAGCACCAAATTCGTCACGCGGTTCGACGCGGTTCCCGCGTAAGCTGGGTGGCGGGGCAGCGCGGAGTGTTGGCGGGCACTCCGCGCGCCGAATTTCGGCTGCATCCTCGGTACGCAACGAAATGAAGCGGCGCGACACCCGCGCCCACAGCAGAAAACGGAGAATGACATGTTTGAAGCCATCGATACCGGCTCGGATCCATCCGATGTTCCGGTCAGCGAAGTCGTCCGCGCCGGCAACCTCGTCTGGTCGGTCCATGTATCCGAAGACCCGGTCAACGGTGGTCTCGTCCTCGGTGACATCGAAACCCAGACGCGCCGCACGCTCGGGAACCTCGACATCGCCATTCGCGCCGCCGGCGGAACGCTTGCCGACGTGGTGCAGGTACAGGTCTTCCTCGTAGAAAAGACGGACTCGGCGGGCATGAACAAGGTCTATGCAGAGTATTTCAAGGAGCCCTATCCGGTGCGCGCGACCGTCGTCGTGAAGGAACTCCTGGCCGAGGGCCTCAGGATCGAAATCCTTGCGCACGCCGTTCTCGGAGAAGCCGCGAAGTGAGCTGCGCGTGCCGCTGGAATGCCCCAGAAGGACCCGGCGCCACTTTCCTCAGGAAAATCGTACATGTTTGAAAAAGTCGAAACCGGCATCTTCGCGTCGAAGGCACCCCTCAGCGGAACGGTCAAGGCCGGCCGCATCGTGCGCTCGGCCCACATCGCCAAGAACCCCGAAACTGGCGAACTCGTCACCGGTGATATCGAAACGCAGGCTCGCCAGGTGTTTGCCAATCTGCGGCAGGCGCTGGCGGCCGCTGGGGGCACACTCGCCGACGTCGTGCAGATACAGGCGTATCTGATCGACAAGGCGGATGCCCCCGGCATGAACCGCGTCTACCGCACGTTCTTCTCCGCGCCCTACCCCGTGCGCGCAACCGTCGTCACAGACCTCCTGTCAGCAGGCATTCGGCTGGAGATCATGGCGACGGCGGTCGTCGAGACCTAGGACGCCGGAAGCGATCTGCGCCGGATGGCATGAAGTGGGGTCTCCCGAGATCCCCAGTTCAGGATCATCTCACCGCAGCGCATTGGAAATACCGCGGGGCGCCTCCGACTTGGCTGGGTAGGCGCCCCTGTCTGCCGGATGTCATGCGGCCGGCAGGAAATCAGTAGAGACGGATACCGGACGCCACGCGGTGAGAATCTCGCCGTCCGACACATGCTTTGCCTCGATCGCGGCGACGGTGTCGCTGCCGAGCGGAAGCCTGATCGGCGGGTTCTCGGCATCGACGAAGGATATCAAGACGTCGACCAACGCGTCTGGATTGCCGGGCTGGTTGTGGCTGATCTCCTGCGCTTTCTGCCGCACGAGCCCTGCTGTCCCGGAATAGTCGTCGATCTGGATCGGGCTTACCGTGAGCGAGGTCGAGTCCAGGAAGTCTGTGCGGAAGTAGCCCGGCTCGATCGCAGTGGCATGGATGCCGAGCGGTCCCAGTTCCTCGGCAAGGGCCTCCGTCAACCCTTCGACCGCGAACTTCGTCGAGCAGTAAACGCCGAATCCAGGCCCGCTTCGATAGCCGCCGATCGAAGAAAAGTTGAGAATGCGCCCGGATCGCTGGCGGCGCATGTGCGGGAGCACCGCGCGGGTAACGGCGAGGAGCCCGAAGACGTTCGTGCGATAGAGGGCCTCGATCTCTGCCCCGCTTGCCTCCTCGACCGCCCCGAGCAATCCGTAGCCCGCATTGTTGACGAGAATGTCGATCCGCCCGAACCGGGCAATGGCTTGCCTTACCGCCTCATACGCCTGTGTTTCGTCGGTGACGTCGAGGGCAACGGCAAGGAGGTTGGGCTGCTCTCCAAAGCGTTCGACGATCCCCTTGGGATTGCGCGCAGTTGCGACGACCCGGTCGCCCTTGGCCAGCGCCTTTTCAACGATTAGGGCACCAAAGCCGCGGGATGCTCCTGTAATGAACCACGTATGCATTTGAACCTCCTAGCTGGTATCGCCGCTCCATCATCTGCGGCTGGGATTGTTTTACCTCGGAGGATCTGATGAGATAATCCACTGGATTATCCACGTGTTAGTGAGTAAATTTCACCAATGCCATCCATATCACCTTCGGACCTGTCCCCGTTCCTGACGCTCGCGCGCCATCGCAGCTTCCGTCGTGCAGCAGATGAGATCGGCTGCACGCCATCGGCGCTGAGCCATGCGATCAAGGCACTGGAGGGGCGCCTTGACCTGCGCCTCTTCAATCGTACCACCCGCAGCGTCGCTTTAACGGAAGCCGGGGAGCGACTGCTTGCACGCATTGCCCCGGCATTTCGCGACATCGAGGATGCGCTCGATGATCTGAACAACCTGCGCGGCACGCCTGTCGGGCGGCTCAGGATCAACGCTGCCCGCACATCATCGAAGATGGTGCTGCTGCCCCTCGTCGCCCGCTTTCTGGAGATCCATCCCAGGGTCAGCATCGAGATCACCGTCGAGAACGATCTGGTCGACATGGTCTCCGAAGGATTCGATGCGGGCGTCCGCTTCGGCGAGGTGATTGCCCAGGACATGATCGCGGTTCCGATCGGCCCGCGCCAGCGAACCGCGATCGTGGCGGCCCCCGCCCTTTTCGAGCGCTATCCGAGGCCGACCGCCCCGGAGCATCTGAAGGCGCTTCCCTGCATCGGCCTGCGCTTCGGCAGCGGCCGGCTCTACGAATGGGAGTTCGAGCGCGGCGGCATGGAAGTTGCCGTCGAGGTGAACGGACCGCTGGTCGTCGGCGACCAGGACATGATGGTCGACGCCGCACTCCTCGGCACCGGCGTCGCCTACGCCTTCGAGGACCAGGTCTCGCCTTACATCGAAGAGAAGCGGCTCGTGCGGGTGCTCGAGGACTGGTGTCCCTACTATGGCGGCTTCTATCTGTACTATCCGAGCCGGCGACAGATGCCTGCCGTACTGCGCGCCTTCGTCGATTTCATGAAGGCGTCGGCTCCCGGCCAGTGACTTCCGCCAGAAGAATTCGATCCCGAGCGAAGCCCATGCGGAGCGGCCATGTCGGCGGGACCGCTCCGACGGGCACGCATCGACGTGACGATGCGTGCCCGTGCGGGCCAATGCGCCTGCGGCCGTGGCCCTCCGGCGGTCCTATTCCGCCGCAGGTTGCGTCCGATCGGGTACCGGGAGCCCGATACGCCGATAGGCTTCAGGCGGAGCATCGTTTTCTTCCATCAGCTCGATCAAACGGGCGATGAGGCGTGCTTCCGTCTCGGGGTCATCCAGCGCGTGCGCCTGTTGGGGATCGACAGCAGCATTGTAGAGCCGCGTATCGCTCTCGATAAGGCTGCCGGGGCCGTAGTTCATGTAGAACGGCGAGCGCGTCTGCACCGGGATCTGAAGCAATGGCACGTCCTTGGTCCAGTCGAACGGCGGATGCAGCCTGGCTTCGCACAATTCCTCCGGCGTGAAGCGCGTCTTCAGATGGGTCGGCATCAGCGTGTACTGATATATCTCCTGCGTGCGGATATCCTCGGGGTAACGGTGATAAGTGTAGACGCCGTCTGTGATGTTCACGGCACCGCCGAAGTAACCGAATATCACTGCGTCATGGTGCGTCTCGCCGACGAGCGCCCGCCCCTTCATCTCCTCGGCCGGAGGGAGACCGAACAACGCCAGCAACGTAGGGGCGATGTCGATGGATTGGGTCACCTCGCCGATACGGACAGAGCGCGGCGCGCGCGGGTCGTGGATGAACAGCGGGATGTTGGCGATCTCCTGGTACATCGTCATCCGGTTCTTCGCCCACAGGTCATGCTCCCCGAGAAGAAAGCCGTGGTCGGTGGTCAGGATGAGCGCCGTGTCCTCCCAGAGGCCGTATTCGTCGAAAGCGTCGAGCAGCTTGCCGAGCAGATGGTCGCAATGCGCGAGGGTGGCGCGATAGTTGGCGCGAAGCTCATCCCCCTCGCCCGGTTCGTCGTTGCCCCTGCCATATGTCGGCCAGTCCCTGATAGGTCCGTTCCACCCGGTTCTGAAAGCCTCCTTGAAGCGGTCGGGGGCATGGAAGGGTTCATGAGGGTCGAAGGTCTCGATCTGAAGCAGCCAGTTGTCCGCCGCGTGGTTCTTCGCAAGGAAATCGAGACCGTGCGCGAATGTCTTGTAGGAGGGGAAATCCTCCTCCGCGTTGACGAATTCGCGGTTGACGATATAGGGCTCGAAGACGTGCTTGATCCCGCCGCCCCGTTGCTTGGGGTGGTACTTTTCGCTGAGCTCGGCAAGGTCCTTGGACTTGTCGACCTTCCACGGATCGGCCTCCTGGCCGCGGACGAATTCGAACGTGGTGTAGCGATTGTGATAGGTGGCCCCGCCGTCCTCCCAATAGTGATAGTGATCTGTCACCAGGTGGGAATGGACGCCCGAGTTGTGCAGGATCTCCGGGAAGGCGTTGTCGAAGGGTTCGAGCGGCCCCAGCTTCGATGCAGGAACGATAGCCGCCCGGTCATCATGTCACGCCGCGCGGGCATGCAGGGCATCGATCCGACATAGTGCTTGTCGAAGACCACCGAACGAGCCGCCAACCGGTCGAAGTTCGGCGTCGACACGGCGGTTCCGCCGTAGGGCCCGAGAAGATGACGGTTGAGACTGTCGAATAGCAGGAAGACGGCTTTCATAATCAGGGAGCTCCGGTAAGCTGCGGCAGGGTGCTGCCGGTGGACTTGGCAAAGAGATGGACGCGGCCCGGTTCTGGCCGCAACCAGACCGTCTCGCCGGCTCGCCCCTGCGAACCGGGCCTGCGCCAGCAGATCTGCCGACCATCGCGGTTGCCGAAGACGTAAGTCTCCGCGCCGAGGTGCTCGACGATGTCGAAGGTCAGCGGCAGGGTGTCGGGTGCGTTCGGCTCGCCGGGAACAAGGTCTTCCGGACGGATGCCGATATCTACCGGTCCGGGCGCCGCGGAACTCCGGCCAAGGACGAGGCGACCTGCGCGGACGGTCCCGTCCACGGCAATCTCCCCATCCAGGATGTTGATCCCCGGCGCACCGATGAACTCGGCCACGAAGCGGCTTGCCGGGTTCGCGTAGACCTCGAGCGGTGTTCCGATCTGGACGATCTGCCCGCGGTCCAGCACCACGATACGATCGGCCATCGTCATGGCCTCCACCTGGTCATGCGTCACGTAGATAGAAGTGGCGCCGAGACGCTCGTGCAGCGCCCGTATCTCGGTCCGCATCTGGACGCGCAGCTTCGCATCCAGATTGGAAAGTGGCTCGTCGAACAGGAAAAGTGCGGGCTTGCGCACAATCGCCCGGCCCATCGCGACGCGTTGTCGTTGTCCACCAGAGAGCTGGCGCGGCTTGCGATCAAGAAGCGCCCCGAGGCCGAGAAGACGCGCCGCATCCTCCACGGCCGCATCGATCTCGGCTTTCGGCCGACCCGAGAGCGTCAGGCTGAACCCGATATTCTGGCGAACGGTCATGTGTGGATAGAGCGCATAGGACTGGAACACCATCGCGACATCGCGTTCACGGGGCTCAAGACCATCAACGTCTCGTCCGTCTATGCGCACGGTACCCGCGTCTGCGTCTTCGAGGCCCGCAATCACCCGCAGCAGCGTTGATTTTCCGCAACCCGAGGGCCCGACGAGAACGAGAAACTCCCCGTCCCTGATATCGAGGGTGATTTGGGAGAGCACTTGCGACTTCCCGAACGTCTTGACGATTCCTTTAAGGTCAACTCTTGCCATTGCTTCCTCTATTTCAAGGCACCGCCGGTGAGACCCTGGACCACGAAGCGCTGGCCAAAGATCATCAGGACCAGCGCCGGCAGGATTGCGATCATGGAGGCGGCGGCCATGGGGCCGTTTTGGATTTCAAATTGCTGGGCAAACTGCGCAATCCCGATCGGCACGGTTGCCGCAGCCCGCGAAGCGAGGGTCAGGGCGACCGAAAACTCGTTCCAGCTGAACACGAAGGCGAGTACCCCGGCCGCGATGAGCCCCGGCGTCACGAGCGGCAGGACCACCTTCCGAAAGACCTGGAACGGCGTACAGCCGTCAACACGGGCAGCGTCCTCCAGTTCGACGGGGATGTCGCGGATGAAGCCCATGAGCAGCCAGACGGTCAGCGGCAGGTTCAGTACCACATGGACCAGAACGAGTGCCGTCAGCGTGTTGTAGAGATCGAGCCAGCGGAAGATCAGATACCACGGCCCTATCAGGGTGAGCGTGGGCACGACGTGGAAGACGAGCGTCCACCCCAGAAACAGCCGCGAGATCAGCCGGGAATGCTGCTGGCGTTCCAGCGCGTAGGCCGCGAGCAGCCCGATAGCAAGCGTGATGACGGTACTGACCGCGGCCACGGTGACGCTGTTGAACAGGTTGCGGACAAAATTCGAGCGGCGCCCGAAAAGCACCTGCTGATAGTTGCCCAACGTCGGATCGAACAGGATGTCGCCCGTGGCGATCGATATTTCCGTCTTGAACGACGTCGCCAGGATGTAGAGGAACGGCGTCAGCGTGAAGACAACCGAGAGCGCCAGGAGCACATGGCCGAGAACAAGACTGCGGCCTCTCAATTCAAGCATTTCGCGCCTCCAGCCAGCGCAGTCCGAACCGTGCCGTCAACAGAAAAGCCAGGACCATCGCAATGGTGACAACCGACAGAAGCGCGCCGTAACCCATCACATTCTGCTCGAAGAAAACCTTGTAGAGCCTCAGGCTGAGCACTTCGGTCGACGTGCCGGGTCCGCCGCCGGTCAAGAGCACGATCTGGTCGAATACCTTGAAGGCAGCAATGGTACGGAAGATGAAGGCCACCGCGATGGCCGGTGCCAGCAGCGGCAGGACGATATGGCGCATAAGCTGGCGGCGATTGGCTCCGTCGATCCTTGCAGCCTCGATCACCTCGCGCGGCAATCCCTCGACGCCGGCAAAGAGGATGAGGAACACCAGAGGCGTCCAATGCCAGACGTCGACCACGACGACCGACAGCAAGGCGATCGAGGTTTCAGAGAGCCAACCCACCTTGGCGAAGCCGAGCGCCTCGAGGATCTGGTTGAGCGGACCAAAATCGTAGCTGTAGATCAATCTCCACATTGCTCCGATAGCGACCGGGGAAACGAGGATAGGCAGGATCGTGACTGTCCGGATCAATCCCTTGCCACGACGAACCGAGGCGGCAAGAAGCGCGAGGCCGATGCCCAGCACGAGCTCCACGGAAACCGAAAGAACCGTGAAGACAAGGGTATTCAGCGTAGCCGTCAGGAACAGGGTGTCATCCAGAAGCAGGCTCAGATTGGCCAACGGCTTGAACGCCCATTCCGTTTGTCCGCGCGAGATCGAGATCTCGGCCAGTGCCATGGCGAACAGATTGAGCATAGGCACGACAGTGAGCAGGACCAGCAAGATCACCGCGGGCCAGAGTGCGACCCGACGAAAGAGCTGCTTGCGACGGAGCGCCCTTGCGGGGCGCTCCGCTTCGTCCAGAATGGCTGAGCTTGCAGTCATCGTTCCCGCTCGGTTCATTCCGCGAGGTCAGGCAGGCGACCGGTCTTGCGACCTGACTTGCGGAAGATCGCCTCGATTTCGGCGGCCGCGGTATTCAGCGCGGCGGCAGGGGTGAGTTCCCCGATCAGCGCCTGGTTCAGCCGGAGCCCCAGCACCTCGTTGACCTCGGCCGCTTCGGAATAGCCGAACAGGCTCACCGCTCCGTCGAGGTTCGACAGATAGGCCTTCACCCAGAAGTAGTCCTGCTCGTCCGCAAGCGGTTCCAGCACGTCTCCCCGGATGGGCACACCACCCGCTTCGACATAGGCCTCCTGGGCCGGCTTCGACACAAACCATTTCAGGAAAGCCAGAGCCGCTTCCTTCTGTTCCTTCGAGATATTCTGCGGGATCGCCGAGACCCAGTTGCCGATGGGCGACGGAAGCTTCTTCCCGTCGACGATAGGGTTCGGCACCGCGCCGAGCTTGCCGGCAACGACGGACTTGGCGGGATCTGTCAGGCTCGACATGGCCGCAACGACGACCTGGATCTCGGCAGCCTTGCCGGCAGCCATGAGCTGGATAACGTCGTTCTGCGTGAGGGCGGCAACGTTGTCCGGTCCGCATCCCTTCAGGATCGCAAGGAACTTGGTGAGGGCGGTCAACGCCTCGGGGCTGTTCACGGTCACGGTGTAGTCACCGTTCTCCATGTCTGCCGCGATATCGGCGCCGTGCGCCAGGAGATAGGGAGACCACTCGAAGCGGATCGAGCCTCGCTCGCCGCGGGTGACGTAACCATAAAGTCCCGAAGCTTCCTGGACGGCCTTGCAGTTCCCCGCAACGTCGTCCACCGAAACCGGCGGCGTAAGCTTGGCCTGTTCGTAGATGTCCGTGCGATAGACCTGCATGTGCGTGTTGCAGTTCGGCGGTACACCGTATAGCGCGCCCCCTTCGGGCGTGCGCCAGCGCTTCTCGGCGTTCCACCAGTGCGTGAGACCGCAGGCAAAGACCTCTTGCGGGAGTTTGAACTCCGGATCGATTTCGTTGAGCGGCGTCAGCGTGCCGGCCTCGTAGAATTCGACCGTCCAGCCGCCGTCGATGTTCAGCAACTGGTGTGTGCTCTCCGCGCCGCGTACCGCGTTGCGGGCCTTTTCCAGCATGCCGGAGTAAGGTGTGACATCCAGCTCCACCACATTCCCGGTCTGCTCCTCGTAAAGGGCGACCGCCGCTTCGTAGCCCGAGAACCAGGGCGATGCGTTGATCAGAACTGTGATCGGCACCTGCTCGCCGACATCAGGAAAGTCTTCCTGCGCCAGAACGGGTGTCGCCGCAAAACCCACGGCGAGCAGCGCCGCGCTCAGTTTCAGCCGCCAGCGCTGGCAGGCCCAGCCGGGTGTCTTTTTCATCGCTTCATACCTCCGTTCGTATGCCGAACAGACGACATACTTTATAGACTTTATTGACAAAACAACCGGCGGGATGATGATGTAAAATGAATTCACTGGGCACGAGCGATAACCTGACGGAATGACATGGATAGAAATCTTCGAGCCTTCCTTTCCGTAGCAAGAAAGGGCAATTTGACCGCCGCTTCGGAGGAAATTGGTCTCACTCAGCCCGCTGTTACGAAAACGATCCGCCGACTCGAATCCGAGCTCGGAGCGGAACTTTTCATGCGGACCGCCCGTGGCATGTTCCTGAACGACACCGGAAAGCGGTTCCTGCAGCGCGCCGAAGCGATTGAAAATCAGTATCGCTTCGCGGTCGAAGAAATGGCCGCGGAGCGGCGGCAGGAAAAGGCAATCCTGCGGATAGTGGCGGGCGTTGCCTATCAAAGCGGACTGGCCGCCCGCCTGGTCAGCCAGCTTCACAGCGAGTTTCCGCACACGATGATCGAGCTGCGCGCGGATCTCCTGGCGCCCACGCGCCCGGAGTTGATGCGGGGCGAGATCGACCTGATCCTCGGCGCTCTGGTGGGGGCACCGCCGGAGGGGATCGTCACCCATCCCCTCCTCTCCGCGAACGTCGTCGTCTTTGCAGGGCCACTCAGTCCTCTCTACGAAAGACAGAACGTAACGCTGGCGGACACCGCGCCGTGCCCCTGGGTGACCCTTCACCGCGACGACCACACGGCAGGTCGCCTCAGGCGTGCCTATGATGACCTTCGCCTGCAGCCGCCAAGGATTGGACTGACGGCACATGCAATCGAAGCCTGCCTCGACATCGTCGCCAACTCCACGGCGTTGACGGCAGCGGCCGACCCCGTCCGGTCACTGGCCCACGAGCGCGGATTGCGCCAGCTGCCTTTGGCGGCGCCATTGTGGTCCTTCGAATCCGGTCTCTGGATCAGGAAGTCATCGCTGGGCTACCCCATCATCCAGCGTGCGATAGAGATACTAGAAGAGCTCTGCTCACCATTGCGCGATGAAAATTGGTCATGACCAACGGTCTCTATTTTCATTTCCCGGGTGGTCAGGGCACCGCTACGTTCCCTCTCCTTTGACAAGCATTGGAGCAGGTGGTGGCCAAACGACCAAACGTGATCGTCTTCTTCACAGATCAGCAGCGGTTCGACACAACCGGAGTGCACGGCAATCCCATGGGACTGACGCCAAACTTCGACCGGATCGCGCAGATGGGCACCCACGTGGCCAATGCATTTGCGTGCCAGCCGCTCTGCGGCCCTTCGCGTGCCGCCCTGCAGACAGGACGCTACGCGACGGCAGCCGGCGTGTTCCGCAACGAGATACCGCTGGACCCGCAACTGCCGACACTGGCGCGCGTCTTTTCCGAGAACGGCTATCGCACAGGCTATATCGGGAAATGGCATCTGGCCGGACAGGATCCGGTTCCCGCCGGCCTGCGCGGCGGCTATGACGAGTGGCTGGCAGCAAACCATCTCGAGTTCGTCTCGGACGCCTACGATACGCGGCTCACCGATGGTGACGGGACAGAGCACAGATTGCCGGGCTACCGCGTTGATGCGATGACGGATGCAGCCATCCGCTACGTTGACGCCCACAAGGAAGAGCCGTTCCTGCTGTTCCTCTCCTTCCTGGAACCGCATCACCAGAACAATACCGACGACTATCCGGCACCCACGGGCTGTCGGGAGGAACTGCAGAAGCGCTTGTGGGTGCCGGCAGACCTTCAAGCGCTGCAGGGCACGTCAAGCTGGCATCTCGCCGGCTACTACGGAATGGTAAAGCGTCTCGACGAAGCCTTTGGCAGGCTGCTGGACGCGCTCAAGAGCCTGAACCTGGAGGAGGACACCATCGTCCTCTTCACCTCGGACCATGGCTGCCACTTCAAGACTCGAAACGACGAATACAAGCGCTCCTGCCATGAATCATCCATCCGCGTTCCGATGGCATTCACGGGACCGGGCTTCGACAGCGGCGGGCGGATGCGCGCGTTGGTCAACACGACAGACATTGCGCCGACGCTGATTGATGCAGCAGGTCTGCCGATACCCGAGACGATGCAGGGCCGGTCAATCCTGCCGCTCCTGCGCGATCCGAAATCCGACTGGCGGCAGGAAAGCTTTGTCCAGATTTCCGAAACGGAGACCGGGCGTGCGATCCGGACCGCGCGCTGGAAGTATGCGGTCACTGCCCCCTACGACGCAGCACAGTCCGAGGCTGCCGAATACGACGAGTTTGCCCTCTATGACCTCGAAAGCGACCCGTACGAGTTGGTGAACCTGATCGGAATGCCTGCGTTTGCCGAAGTCACGGCTGACCTTCGGTCTCGACTTCTGAAGTGGATTTTCGACATCGAAGGAAGCACCCCTCGCATAAACATGCATCCCGAACGGTACCAGCGCCAGCATCGGCTCAGCGCCCTGGACCTCCTGCAAGACTACCGTGATGGGCAGGTTGGACGTGGTCATGGAGGAGCATAACCGCAAGACATGCTGCGTTCCGCGCGGGGAAGTTCGTGTGCCGCAAGCCCCGCAGGCTTCTGCCCAGTCCGGTGAAGGCGCGAGCTTCGACCAAGGGGACATGGCATTGATCCCCTCGGGACTGTTTCGGATGGGCGACGACGGCCCCGATGGCTTTCCGGCCGATGGCGAGGGACCGGCGCGATCGGTCCACGTCGATGCGTTCCTGATCGACAGGACCGCGGTAACCAATGCCGCGTTCGAGCGCTTCGTCGCGGAGACCGGACATGAAACCGATGCGGAACACTTTGGGTGGTCCTATGTCTTTCATGCCGCCCTGCATCCCGCAGCCGCTGGCGCGATCATGGATGCCGGCGTTCCGGCCGTTCCCTGGTGGCTCGCCGTGCGCGGCGCGAACTGGCGTGCACCTGACGGGCCGGGTTTGGGGCTAGCCGGTCGCGAGGACCATCCGGTCGTCCATCTGTCCTGGCGTGATGCTTCCGCCTATGCGTTGTGGGCAGGCAAGCGGCTGCCGACCGAGGCGGAATGGGAAAAGGCCGCCCGCGGCGGCCTGGATGGAGAGCGGTTCCCGTGGGGGGACGAACTTGAGCCGGCAGGCGAACACCGCTGCAACATCTGGCAGGGTGAATTTCCGACGCGGAACACTGCGGAGGATGGCTTTCTCGCGACGGCACCCGTGCGCAGCTTCCAACCCAACGCCTACGGCCTTTGGAACACTTCGGGAAATGTCTGGGAATGGACAGCGGACCGGTGGAGCGCGTCCTGGCATGCGGCGGAGCGGACGGAAACACGCAACAATCCGCGCGGTCCCGATACAGGAGTGGCCCGTGTGATAAAGGGTGGCTCCTACCTCTGCCACGCCTCCTACTGCAACCGCTACCGCAATGCCGCGCGCAGCTTCAACGACGAAGACACGTCGACCGGACACATGGGCTTTCGCTGTGCCAGCGACGTGCCCGGTTCCAACCGAGGTTCGGCAGTTCCCGTTCGCTGACAGAGCGACAACGGCTACCTTGGGCAGCGGTTCAGAAAACCAGACCGCGAACTGTGTCACCGCGGTCCTTCGCACGTTCTGAAAAGCCTGCAGATCGACCTGGTCATCCTTGATGCGGACCGGAATGTTCCCGCACGCAATCTTATTGCAGTGCCACCGACGCGCCGTTCTCACCAGGCGCCAGATGTCTTGGATGGCGCGGATCGTCGTGTGCGTTCAGGAAATAGCGGCGGGCAACATCCGTGTAGCCATCATAGACCAAGCCACCGTTCAATCCGACGAGCGCGTCCCTGTCCTGGCGATAGAGAGCAGGAATCCGGTACCATGGGACCGCAGGCCTTTGGTGATGCAGAACATGCAGGTTGTTGTAGAGAAACAGGAGGCCGAAGAGCGGGCTGTTCTCGACGATTGCCGTGCGTTCTTCATGGTTGTCGGCATAGCGGTGCTCGGCGTAGGAGCGCAATCTGCTGAGGGCGGCACCGAGATAGACGAATCCGAGAAGGTAGAGCCAGATAGGCATGTCGCAGACCACCAGCACCCAGGTCAGCACGACCACCACGCCGACCCCGTGTCTCAGCCAGATAGCAGCGCGCCTACGGTCGCCGGACAAAATCTGCCGCCCCTCTTGTACGAGAAAATTGAGGATCATCACCGCGGGGCCGATCATCAGCCGTCCGAGTAGGGTCGTGTTCCATTGCGCCAGCAGACGTCCGATCGGTCCGAGCTGCGTCCAGGCAGCCTGGGTGAAGTAGGACGATTCGGGATCTTCGATCGGATCGGTCAGGTGCTCGTCGCGGTGATGCGTGAGGTGCCCTTCCCTGTAGATCGCATAGGGCAGCCACAGGGACAAAGGCGGCCAGCCGATCGCGTCGTTGATCCAGCGTTTGCGCGTCGGATGGCCATGCATCACCTCGTGCTGAAGGGATCCGTGCCAGGCAACGACCCAGCCGCCGGCGACAAACACGAACACAAGAGGCAGCGTATCCCAGAACCACGTTAGCGCCAGGAAGCACGAGTAGATCGTGACCGCCAGGACGATCGTCTGCCATTCGACCGCCGGCACATTTGGGCCGCGTGGTCTCGATAAAGGTGAACTTCTTGACAAGGGTGTGCTCCTGAATGGATATGCCGCTTACCTACTATTAATATAATCTATTGATTTAGTAGTCTATCGCCTTACGATGGTATCTGACCGTCGCTGACCGGGGATGTGCCCAGGAAGGCAGCTCACTGCGATGGCTTTGCGGCACCCCGCGAAAAAAGAAAATCCCTTTGCGCAAAGCGGCGTCTTATTGAATATATAAATTCTATGTATTTAATAATTTATTGGCTGTAATTGCCGACATCGAAACGAAACGGCGACCCAAGCGGTTGGGACCGATTACCGGAGGACACCTCATGACGTTCAATCCAACCCGACGGCAAGTACTGCTCGGTGGCGCGTCCCTTGCCACAGCAGTCGCGCTCGGCGGCGTGCATCCCGCCTTTGCCAACGCCGATCGCACGAAAATCGTCGTGCGAGTGGAGAAGGATCTGGTCAACCTCGATCCTGCCAATCGCTCCGGCCCGATCGACCTCAACGTCATCTGGTCGGTGCAACAGGGGCTCATTTCATTCAAGCCCGGTTCGACAGAATGGGAACTCGACGCTGCCGAGGAACTGGAACAGGTCAGCGACACGGAAATCCGCTTCAAGCTGCATAAAGGGATCGCCTTCACCGGCGGCTACGGAGAGCTGACAGCGGAGGATGTAAAGTTCTCCTTTGAGCGCTTCATCGAGCCGGACGCGGAAGGAAAGCCCGTCACTTATGCAAAGGACTGGTCTGCGCTAGATCGCGTCGAGGTCACCGCTCCGCTCGAGGGCCGCATCATCCTCAAGAATCCCGCTCCGGCGCTCTACACCATTGCGCTGGCAGACGGGTCCGGACGCATCGTTTCGAGGAAGGCCTTCGAGGCGCTCGGCAAGGACATCGCCACCAAGCTGATCGGCAGCGGTCCCTATGTCCTGAAAGAATGGACTCCGCGCGAGCAGTTCGTTCTGGAGATCAACCCCGACTACAAGGGCCCGATCAAGCCGCATTTCCAGCAGATCGTTGGAAAGCCGATCGGCGAACAGAAGACCGCCGAAATCGCCTTCAAGTCCGGCGAGATCGACTTCACTGCGATCGATCCCGAAAGCGGAAGAGGTCTTGCCGACCTGCCGGACGCAAGCGTTACGGAAATTCCCGCGATCGACTACGTGTGGTTCGGTCCCAATGTCGAAAAGGCGCCGTTCGACGACATCCGCGTCCGCCAGGCGGTCCGCTATGCGGTCGATATCGACGCGATCCTTCAGGGAGCCTATTCCGGCATCTATCCCCGCGCGAACGCGTTGCTGGCACCGAGCCTCCTCGGCTACTGGAAGGACGCGCCGGTGCATGCCCGCGATCTCGAGAAGGCGCAGGCACTGCTTGCCGAAGCCGGCCATCCGAGCGGTTTCAAGACAAAACTGACCATCGAGGCGAATGCGCGATACGAGGCGATCGCCCAGATCATTCAGGCGAACCTTGCGGAAGTAGGAATCGAAGTCGAGATCGAGGCCCTGGAATCCGCGGCCTACTGGGCGCTCGGCGAAAACGACGCCAGCAAGGATCTGGAGCTGTCGCTGATCAAGTACAACGGGAAGTTCGACCCCGGCTTCCAGACCCAATGGTTCACCTCGGCCCAGGTCGGTCAATGGAACTGGCAGCGCTGGAAGAACACCGAATTCGATGCCCTTCACGAGAAAGGCGCCGTCACCGTCCATCCGGCCGAACGGGAGAAGATCTATATCGAGGCTCAGAAGCTGCTCGACGAGTCTGCCGCCTTTGTCTGGATCACGCACAACCTCAATGCCTTCGCCTCGCGCAAGTGGCTGAAGCCCGGTGTCCTGCCAAACGGCAACAACTGGCTCTACACCGCATTCACCGAAGCCACGGCCTGAGCCTGTGTCTGCCCGTAGCATGCTTGGAGGGCACACGCCGCGATGACGAGCGCGTCCTTCCAGATCCACCTTGCTTTCAAGCTGGCAACGGCACTTCTCGCCGTTGCCGGCTCGGTGGTGATTCTCATGGCGCTGACGCGCCTCATCCCCGGCGATCCGGCCACAGTTATCCTCGGCTCGCGGGCAACGCCGGAGGCCGTCGCCGCCCTTAATGCCCGGATCGGGCTCGACAAGCCCTTGGCGGGACAGGTACTCGCCTTCTTCGGCCGGCTTGTGTCCGGCGACCTCGGCGAGGACGTCTTCAACGGCCGGCCGGTCCTGACCCTCGTCGCCGCGGCCCTGCCGAACACTGTGGCCCTCGCCATATCCGCCATGCTCTGTGCGATCGCCATCGGCGTTCCGCTGGCGCTGCTGTCGGCACGCTGGCCCGGAGGGAAGACAGACCGCCTGATCGCCTTCCTGAGCGTCGGCTTCATCTCGACGCCGAGCTTCGTCGTCTCGGTTTTCCTGCTGATGGTGTTTTCAGTGACGCTGCGGTGGTTCCCCGTGCTTGGTGCCGGAGATGCCGGCGACATCGGCGACCAGCTGTGGCACCTGGTGCTCCCGACCGCGGCCCTTGCCATTGGCTGGATCGGCTATATCGCGCGGCTGCTTCGCTCCTCGCTCCTCGAGGTGCTGGGCGAGAGCCACATCCGCACGCTGCGCGCTTACGGTGTCAGTGAAGCCAAGATCCTGATGAAATACGCCCTGAAGCCCGCAATTTTGCCGACTGTCGCCGTACTCGGCATGGGCTTCGGGGAGCTTCTGGGCGGGGCCGTTTTCGCGGAAGTGATCTTCAACCGTCCGGGCCTCGGCTCCCTCATCTACGACGCGATCCGTACCCGCAACTACCCCGTGGTCCAGGGTGGCGTCTTCATCATCGTGCTCCTCTATGTGCTGACAAATCTCGCCGCCGACCTGGCGCAGAGCTTGATCGATCCGCGAGAGCGGGCCCGCCTCGCCTCCCGGAAGGAGGCCTGATCGATGACGGCTCTATCCGATCTGACGCGGCGGCCGGGCGGTACGTTCTCACTCGCCGTGGTCATTCTCATCTGTCTCCTTGCGATCGCCGCACCGCTGATCGCACCCCACAACCCCAATGCGATTGCGCCGGCGCAGCGGTTGGCGGATCCGTCGCTGCAACACCTCCTCGGCACTGACCATCTCGGGCGCGACATTTTCAGCCGCCTCATCTTTGGCGCGCGCGTCGCGCTCGGCGTCTCACTCGCGGTCATCGCCATTTCATTGACCACCGGCGTGGCGCTCGGCATCGCTGCTGCGCTTTCGCCCCGCGCGATCGACCTTTTCATCGCCGGCATGTTCGATATCGTCACCTCCTTTCCGAGCGTCATCCTCGCGCTTGCGCTCGTCGCCGTCTTCGGGCCGGGACTGGGCAACGTGGTGCTGCTCGTCAGCATCGTTTTCATTCCGCACTTCGGCCGCGTTGCCCGCGCTCAGACGATAACGCTGCGCAACAGCCCCTTCATCGAGGCCGAGAAAGTACTGGGAGCCGAGCCCTGGCGGGTGATACTGCATCACATCACGCCCAACATCATCGGCCCGATCTTCGTGCTCGCCTGCATGGACATTCCGGTCGTCATCACCATCGAAGCGGGCCTCAGCTTCCTCGGTCTTGGCGTTCGTCCGCCGCTCGCAAGTTGGGGAAACTTGCTCAACGACGGTTACACCTATCTCGACCAGTCGATCTGGCTTGCGACCTTTTCCGGCACAGCCCTCATTGTCGCCACCCTCGGCTTTTCGCTGCTGGGAGAGGCATTGCGAGACACTCTCGACCCAAAGCTGAGGAATGCCCTGTGAGCGAGGCCCTCGTCGCCATCGAAAACCTCAATGTGACCTACCGGGGATCCGGACCGCCCGCGCACATTCTCAATTCAGTCGATCTTTCCATCGGCCGCGGGCAGGCAGTGGGCCTCGTCGGCGAGAGCGGCAGCGGCAAATCGACTGTGGCCTTCGCATTGGTGGGGTTGCTCGCAAACAATGCCGAGGTCTCGGCCAGCCGCGCCGCCTTCGACGGCCACGAGAACATCTTCGCCACGAAGACTGCCGAAACCCTTCGCGGCACCGATGTCGCGATGATTTTCCAGGACCCCATGACGGCGCTCAATCCGATGTTCACCATCGGCACCCAACTCGTCGACATCCAGCGGCGCCGGCGCCCGGGCGAAAGCCGGAAAAGCCTCTGGGCCCGCGCCGAGGCTGTGCTTGCCGATGTGGGCGTGCCGGACGCGCCGAAGCGCATGCACCGTTATCCGCATGAATTCTCCGGCGGCATGCGGCAGCGCGTGGTGATAGCAATGGCGCTCCTCGTCGAGCCAAAGCTCCTCATCGCCGACGAGCCGACGACGGCCCTCGATGCGACGATCGAGGCCCAGGTGGTCGAAGTCCTGAAGCGTCTGAGGCAAAAGACTGCGTCATCGATGCTCGTCGTCAGTCACAGCATGGGGCTGATCGCCGAACTCTGCGACAACGTCGTCGTGATGTACGCCGGTACCGTCGTCGAGTCCGGTCCGGTCGAGGAGGTGCTGCATCGTCCGAGGCACCCCTACACCCGTGCGCTTCTTGCTTGCGAAATCGACCCCTACGCTGCCTTCGACCCCTCGCAGGATCTTGCGACAATCGCCGGCACGGTACCCGATCCAGCCAGGCGACCCGCCGGTTGCGTCTTCGCCCCACGCTGTTCGTCCCGTCATGAGCGGTGCAACGGCACGCCTCCGCGTCGGCAGGCTGGAAGCCGCCACGCATTTTCCTGCTGGCAGGAGGCGACGCGATGACCACTCCCGTCCTTGTTCTGAAGCATGCCGTGGTCAGGTACAATCGGCTCACGGCCGTTGACGGGGTCTCGCTCGAACTGCGCGGCGGTGAAACGCTCGGTCTCGTCGGCGAAAGCGGTTGCGGGAAATCGTCGGTGGCTCGAGCGATCGCCGGGCTCCAGCCGCTTGCTTCGGGTACCTTGTCAGTCGGCGGCGAGGTGCTCGTCGAAAGCACGGCAGCAAGGCGGCGCGAGCTTCAGCGAAGGATCCAGCTCCTGTTCCAGGATCCGGTGGCCTCGCTCTCCCCTCGCCTGACCGTGAGCGCGCTCCTGGCCGAGCCTCTGAAGATACGAAGGGTCCACTCCCCGGAAAGCTGGGGCCGGATCCTTGAGCTTGCGGAGGGATTAGGCCTCGGCCAGCAACTGCTGTCGCGCTATCCGCACCAGCTGAGCGGTGGACAGGCCCGGCGCGTGGCACTTGTCCGGGCGCTTGCCGCCGCCCCCTCGATCATCGTCGCCGACGAGCCGACCGCCGGGCTCGACATTTCCGTTCAGGGCGAACTGCTCAACCTGTTGCGGTCGCTGCGGAACCGTCTGGGCCTCAGCTACCTGTTGATCTCCCACAACCTGAATGTCGTTGGCCGGGTGACCGATCGGGTGGCGGTCATGTATCTCGGACAGATCGTCGAAAGCGGGCTGACCGCCGCTCTCTTCCGGGCTCCGGCGCATCCCTACACGCAGGCGCTGCTATCGGCCAATCTCACGCTCGACGGGAGCAGCCGGCGCGAGCGCATCGTGCTTTCCGGCGAGCTGCCGAGCCCAAGCAATCCGCCGTCGGGATGCCGCTTCCACAAGCGATGTCCCCTCGCCCAGCCGCTTTGCTCAAACGAAGCTCCGGAACTCAAGCCTGGCGCGGCAGGACGCGTCGTCGCCTGCCATTTCCCCCTCGCCGAGGCGGCGGCGATCATCCCTCAGGCGATCACGGGGTAGCCATGGCGCGCAGCATCCCGATCCAGCGCTGCGAGCGCCTCGTAATCCTTGTCGCCCAGCACATGGATGCCGCGAAGCGAGAGCACGTCGCAAACCGTGGCCAGCGCCGGGTCTGCGACCACCTCGGCAAGCGCGCGGCGCAGGGTCGCCAGTTGTTCCGGCGAAGTCGTCATCGACGTGATGAACGGAAGGCCGGGTCCGCTGGCTGTTTCCATGAGCACGCGGACGCCTGCGACACGCTCGGGATCGAAGCGCAACGTGTTGCCAAAGGTGACGCAATCGATCGCGGCGACGTCGGCCTTGCCGCTTGCAACCGCATCGATGCTCGCCCGGTGCCCCCTGTTTCCAGTACGGACGAAAAGAAGCGCCCCTCGATCGCATGCGGGGCGATGAGCGCGCGAAACAGGTTGTAGCCCGAATTGCTCCCGGGCTCGTTGATCGCCGCACGCATTCCCCTGAGATCCGTGAGGGAGGCAGCCTGAGAGCCGGCGCGAACAATGACGAAGCTGCATTTCAGCGGCCCGTCGCAGCCGGGCAGCCCGTAGGCCGGCGTCGCCACCAGCTGCACCTTGCCGCGCAACTGGCGGACATAGGGATAGCCGCAGGTTTGGCCGAAGAGCAGATCGGGCCGATGCCACGCCTCGTCATAGCGAACCCCTTCGTCAAGGGCAGCCGGGGCCCCTCGATACCGTAGCCGCGCAGACGTGCGCTCAAGGCCGTCCAGAACTCCCGGGTTGCCTCCAAGACCGGCGGCGGACTGACGTACATGGCGAGGCTGGCGAGGGACATGATCGAGGCTCCGTAGCGGCACGCATAAAGTCTATGCATTACATGGTTTTAAATCGCAATGCGGCATCTTTGCCAAGACAGGAGCGACTGGATGACGCGAGAACAGGAACAACACCCTTCCACCACCGAAACTCATCTTCGTTGCGATGTACTCGTCATCGGTGGCGGACCTGCCGGCTGCTGGGCAGCACTCGAAGCGGCAGCGGCGAAGGTGAAGGTCGTCCTCGTCGACAAGGGCTATTGCGGAAGCTCGGGTGCCACCGCATCGGCGGGCACGCAGATCTGGTACGTGCCCCCGCGGCCGAATGAACGGGAGGCGGCCATGGCGAGCCGCGAAGCCATGGGTGGCTATCTCTCCGATCGCTCCTGGATGGTGCCCGTGCTCGATAAGACCTTTGAAAGCGTCAATCGGCTCGCCGACTGGGGCTACCCCTTCCCGCGCGATGAAAACGGCGAGCAGCAGCGCATCTCGGCGCAGGGGCCGGAATACATGCGACTGATGCGCCGGAAGGTGAAAAATGCCGGTGTCGTCATTCTGGATCATCACCCGGCAACGGAACTGCTGATGGATGGTGAAACAGTCGTCGGCGCGACGGGCGTGCGGAGACAGAAGAGCGGTCGCTGGACGGTGCATGCCGGCGCTGTTGTCCTTGCCGCGGGCGGGTGCGCTTTCATGAGCAAGGCGCTCGGTTGCGACGTTCTCACCGGAGACGGCTACCTCATGGGTGCCGAAGCGGGTGCCGAACTCTCCGGCATGGAGTTCTCCTCGGCATACGCAATATCGCCGGCCTTCGCATCGATCACCAAGACTGCGCTTTACCGGTTTGCGCGCTTCTACCGCAAGGATCACACTCTCATTGAAGGCGCGGGCTCGGCCCGGGGTCGCTCGATCATCGCCCGTACATTGCTCTCCGAGCCGGTCTTTGCGCGTCTCGACCTTGCCGAGACGGCGGAGCTTCGAGAAATTCTGCGCCGCGCCCAGCCGAACTTCTTCGTCCCCTTCGACCGGCGCGGGATCGATCCCTTCACCGAATTCTTCGAGGTCAAGCTGAGGCTGGAGGGCACGGTCCGCGGCACCGGATGGTTACGCCTGACGGGGCTCGATTGCGCCACAGCCGTTCCAGGGCTGTTCGCTGCGGGCGATAACGCCACGCGCGAGCCAATCTGCGGCGGGTTCACCGGAGGCGGCAGCCACAATGCCGCGTGGGCGATAGCGACCGGTGCCTTCGCCGGCACTGCAGCGGCAAATTTCTCCCGGAAAGCCAGCCGGAGCGATGTTCGCACACCACCAAGGACGACCGCACCACGTCATGCGGACGGCAAGGCGCTCGACCCTCGCGCCGTCGTCGAGGCGGTTCAGGCGGAAGTCTTTCCGCTGGAGGTCAACTACTTCCGCACCCATGCGGGCCTTTCGGCCTCCCTGGAAAGGCTCGAAAGCCTCTGGGCGGCATTTCCGGCTTTGCCGCGCGACGACGACGACCAAGCGCTGCAATGGCGCGAGGCCCAGGCCATGCTAGCGACGGCACGCTTCATGTACCGCGCCGCGCTGGCGCGAACCGAGACGCGCGGCATGCACCGCCGCGACGACTTTCCGGACCAGGACGACGCCCAGCATCACCGCCTGATCGCAAGCGGCCTTGACCAGATAGCGATAAGAACGGAACCGGTCCGACCGGGCGTCTACAGGGAGGCTGCAGAATAATGATCGAAGTTATCGACCCGGACACCTGTACCGATTGCAATCTCTGCGTTCAGGTCTGCCCGACCAATGTCTTCGAAGCCGTTCCCGAAGGTCCGCCCCGCATCGCGCGGCAGGAGTCCTGCCAGACCTGCTTCATGTGCGAACTCTATTGCCCGGTCGATGCGATGTACGTCGAACCGGATGCCGAGCGGGTTCATCACGTCCACGTCGAGGACGTCCGCGCAAAGGGATTTTTCGGCAGTTATCGCAAGGCGATAGGCTGGCACAAGGACACCCGCCATCGTCGACATATCGACGATCATTTCCGGCTTCCGCAGTGAAGCCAGGTGAACGTGTTGTCTCCTCGCAGGGCAGTGACCGACTGACGTGGCATATGCAAACCACTCCGGCCCCTCCCCATAGGTACCGTTCGACATTTCAGGCAGCGCTGGCGCGCAGGCGAGCGGGCGTCGCGTCATGAATGCGGTTCCACGCCCTTCGGAACTGGCGCGTCGAGGAAAAGCCGGCGCGTTCGGCGACACTGTCCATGTCGAGCCTTGAACCGACGACAAGTTCCCGCGCGAAGGCTACACGCATGCGGTTCACATAGTCGGTAACGCTCATCCCGACATGCTCGTTGAACAGTCGTGAAAGGTTGCGCGGGCTGGTCGACGTAACCGTCGCAAGGGATGCAAGCGACCAGCTGCGGGCCGGCTCTGCCGCAACGGCATCCTGCGCCCGATGAATGGCGGGATGAATGTGGTTCCGCCCTTCAAGCCAGGGCGAGAGCTGAGGATCCGCTCCCGCCCTGCGGAGATAAAGGACCAGGTTGCGTGCGACGGCCAACGCTGTGGCATGACCTGCCTCCCGCGTGACGATTGCAAGCATGAGATCAATGCCGGCAGTCACACCGGCACTGGTCAGCCGTTCCCGATCCTCCACGTAAAGACGGTTGTCACGTACGTTCGCCGTCGGCGCTAGCCGGGCAAGCGCTGAAAGCATCGAATGATGTGTCGTGCACTCATAACCTTCGAGCAGGCCCGCGCGGGCAGCAAGCAGTGCGCCCGAGCAGATTGTCGCAATCCGGATCCCCGAGCGGATACTCCGCTGCAGCCAGTCGACGATCTCTGCTTCGAGCGGCGCATCCGTATCCCGCGCATCGGCTACCGTCCCGAGCGGCTGGTCGACGGCGCCGGAGACGACGACCAGCGCGCCGTCCGGCAGCCGTGCGGGAAGCGGGACGACACCCGTCAGCCCGAGGCCGACGGAACTCAGGACATCCGACGATGGTCCGACATAGGTCACCTGAAAATGAACGGCCGCCTGTTCCATGTTCGCCCGACGCAGAACTTCCATCGGGCCTGCGATATCCAGCAGCAGGGCACGTGGAGGAACGACGAGAAAGACGGGAACCTGTCTCGGCCGGATGTCCATGATCATGCGGCAGCCGCCTCAGGTGCGCCCGCAAGCGCCTGCTCGACGGTTGCGATGCGGGCAAATCGTCCCGCCAGAACCAGTTCCGTGCGGGCACGGATTTCCGCAGCGCTCCATTCCCGTCCGGATGCATCGACCATCGGGAATGTCAGCGTCGCCTCCCCGACATAGTCGACGGCATAACCCAGATCGGACGCGTGCCGCGTCGTGGTTTCACAGCACTGCTCGGTGCGAATGCCCGAAACGATGACACGACGGATACCGTGCTCGGTGAGCCATACTTCCAGACCGCTGCCGACGAGCGCACTGTGGCGCCGCTTGCGGAACATCGCGTCCGGTTCGATCCGCAGTGGCGCGAGCGTCCTGACCAGCCCTGACGCCTCGCTGAAGATACCGCTGTCGTCGATGTGAAAGATCTGGATCACGGGGATGCCAGCTGCCCGTGCGCCATCGATGAGGGCCTGCTGGCGGGAGACGTAGAGCCCAAGTCCCTCTTCGCTGAAATAGGAGCGGTGGCGGAACGATTCCTGCGCGTCGATAACAAGAAGTGCGGTTGTCTCGGACATTTCGGTTTCTCCATTTCGGTTGATGGAGAAAACTCTACCTGAGCAAAGGCAATCGGTAAGACCCGTCCGGGACGAATTCAGGACAAAGCGCGCCAACGGCACTACACCCTGCGACCACTCCGTCCTTCAAGCCGCAAGTGGCTGGCTCGACGATAAATGGGACTGGACCGCGCCATTCAACTGGCCAAGCGTCGGAAACTGGCGCTGATCGAGATCGAAGACGTTGAACTTGACCGCAATGAAGCGCAGCTGACCTTCCTCGGTCACCGCTATCCCCACGGGTACACCCGCATATTCAATAACTTGCTTGCTCATAACCTTGCACTACCCTGGCTCGATTGCCGAAAACTTGACCTGAGGTCACTGCGTGTGACCAGCGGGTCACCCTCAACGCAGAGCAAGTCACGACACGAAAGTCGCAGGGCGCGTTCGATATCGACCATCGTGGTCAAAGCGGAATTCATCATTCTGTTTGCTCCTTCCGGTCGAGCCAATAATCTATAAATTATGTGTACTATTATTCACTGATGCGCTCAAGCGAAATGGCGCGCACCGAAGAAGAAAAATCTAATTTTCTCCATGACGGACTATTTTATAGGAAGATATTTTCGCCATCGCCGCGCCACCGCAGCTTTTGTCGCGGCCTAGTCCGATGTTTGAGGTGCCCTGCTAGCGGCCAAGTCCTGCGTCCATCGACGATACGTTCATCTGTGCTCTTTCAGATAGCGAAACGTCAGTGCCGAGCCGGCAACGACCACCAGCACCCGCACGATATGATGCAGGACGACGAAAGGCACTTCGATGCCGAGCGACAGAGCCATGATGCTCATCTCCGCAACACCGCCTGGCGAATATGCCAGCACGAGTGCAATGAAGCGGTCGCCGGTGAAATAGGCGAGCAGCCCCGCAAAGCCCAACGAGATGCAAAGCAGCACGAGAGTGGATCCGGTCGAGAGACCGACAACCCTCAGAATCTCCTTGGGTGACGCCATCGCGAAACGGCAGCCGACCGTAGCTCCAATCACCACCTGAGCGGCCGCAAGCGCCGCACTCGGCATCTCGAAGTCCGCAACGCCGGTGACATGTAGAAGGGCGCTCACCGCCATCGGCCCCATGAGAAAGCGGGCGGGAAAGCGCAGCAGGGTGCCTGCTCCAATGCCAACAGCAATGGCCGCGGCGAACCACCAAAGATCAGCCAGATCAACGGTGGACAAGGGCACATGGCTGCTCCCGGACCGGCTGACGGCAACTCCCGTGAACAGCTGGATCAGGAACGGCAGGCAAAGGACGACGAGGAAGATTCGCGACGCATGGATGAGTGCAATGGTCTTCTCGTCGCCACCCCGCTCGGCACCCAGGGTCACCATTTCGACCAGGCCACCCGGCATCGCTGAGAAAAACGCGGTCGGGTGGTCCAGTCCTGCGACGAGACGGAAGTAGCAGTAGACCGTTGCGCCGGCCGCCACGATGAAGACGATGAGCCCGGAAAGAGACAGAAGCCATAAGCCCACGTGTTCGAACACTGCGGGCGAGAAGGATGTTCCGAGCATCGCTCCGATCAGGGCCGTCATCGGCGGCCTGGCAAGGCGAGGCATCGCGAGTGGCAGGCGGACAAGCGCACCAAGGCCCGTTGCAATCATCGCACCAAGGAGCCAGGCGAGCGGCATATGGAAATGCCACATCACCCAGCCGCCAACAGAGGCAATCGACAGGGTCAGGACAAAGCGTGCGATCGCAGCAGGCTTGCTACGCATGATCAGCCATAAGAAGCGACGCCTTGCGAATGGGTGACGCGCGGAGCGCCATCAAAGAAAGGACCTACGAGCTCCCGCCACTCCTGGAAATCGTCGGAATTGCGGAAGTCGACCATGTGATCGTCCACCGTCTCCCATTTCACCACGAGGCGATAGACCGTCGGGTTCTCGACGACCCGGTGCAGCGACAGGCCATGGCATCCCTTGGCGCGGAGGAACAGGGGAGCAGCCTTTTCGACACCCTCCTCGAACGCCGGTTCGCTGCCCGCCTTCACCGTGATCTCTGCGACTTCGAGGATCATTGGCCCACCCCGACCTGGTGGCCATGTTCGGCATCGATCGCGCGCTCCTCCCCTGTCGCGATCATCGTGCGCGTGGCATCGATCGAGGCGTAGATCCAGAAAATGCGCATTGGTTCCGTCTGCGAGGCATTGATGAAGCGATGCGGCACGTTCGCAGGAATCCACGTCGTGTCGTTGGTATCGAGATGATGCCGGACGCCATCGATCTCGGCGATCGCCTGGCCCTCAATGACCATAACGCTCTCTTCGCAATTGTGCTTGTGCAGGCCGATCGCGGCACCGGGGTCGAATGCAGTGATGCCGTTGATCATGCTGGTCGAGCCGCACTTGCGGGTGACGAGCGGGGTCGTGCGCGCGCCACCGCCGCGGTCGTTCGTCTTGAGTTCACGCGGACGGAGTATCGCCGGCTGGGCAGTTGAGGTCATGATCTTCATTCCTTACTTTGCGGGACCGATCCAGATGGTCTTGATGTTCACAAATTCGCGGATGCCGTAGACGCCGAGCTCGCGGCCGTACCCGGAACGCTTGATTCCACCGAAGGGATAGCGGGGATCGGAAGCCACCATACCGTTGATAAAGACCGCGCCTGCGTCAAGTTGTCGGGCAAGTTCACGGGCACGCGTCACGTCTTTGCTCCAGATCGCCGACCCGAGACCGAATTCCGTCTGATTGGCGAGGCGGATCGCCTCTTCAGCATTCTTAACCCGGATGATGGCCGCCACCGGCCCGAAGGTTTCTTCGCAAAATGCAGTCATCCCGGGCGTCACACGGTCGAGAACGGTCGGTGGATAGTAGAAACCGTCGCCCTCGAGCGGCCTGCCGCCCATCTTCAGCACCGCGCCGGCGGCAACAGTCTTTTCCACCTGGGCGTGAAGACCGCTCATCAGGTTGGCGCGCGCCATCGGACCAATGTTGGTATCGCGCTGCATGGGATCGCCGATCTTCAGTTTCGCCACACCGGCGCAGAACAGTTCGACGAAGCGATCCGCGATACTCTCCTCGACGATGAAGCGCTTGGCGTTAACGCACGACTGGCCGACATTGATGTAGCGCGCCTTGACCGCGACCGATGCCGCTTCCTCGAGGTCCGCATCGGCAAGGACGATGAACGGGTCCGAACCGCCGAGCTCGAGCACCTGCTTCTTCAGCGCCTTTCCTGCCTGTGCGGCAACGATCGCGCCGACCTCCGTCGAGCCGGTCAGCGTGACGGCAGCAATGCGGTCGTCGTCGATCAGGCCCGCCACCTTCTGCGGCTCGATCAGCAGCGTGCGGAAAAGCCCTGCCGGGCACCCCGCCTCCGCCATCACCTCTTCGATCGCCAGCGCACATTGCGGCACGTTGTTGGCATGCTTCAGGATTGCCCCGTTGCCGGCGGCGAAGGTGGGTGCGGCAAAGCGGAAGAACTGCCAGAACGGATAGTTCCAGGGCATGATGGCAAGCACGACGCCGAGCGGATCGAAAGCCACGATACTTTCGGAGGCATTGGATCGCACCGGTTCGTCGGCAAGATATTGCGGGGCGTGCTCCGCGTAGAAGTCACAGTTGTAGGCGCACTTCTCGATTTCGCCCTCGGCCTCGACGATCGGTTTTCCCATCTCGAGCGTGATCATCTGCGCATAGCGCGCCTTGTTGGCGCGAAGAACCTTCGCCATTGCGTGCAGAAGGCGGACGCGTTCATTGACGGAAACCTTCCGCCAGGTCTTCTGCGCCTCTGCTGCGGCGGAAAGCGCAGCTTCGACAAAGGCGTCGTCGTGGAGTTCGTAGCGCGCCAGTTCGCTTCCGTCCGTGGGATTGATCGCCGTTATCATGCTGGCCTCCTGTCTTGCCGTTCCTGCCTGGCATTCGTTGCCATGAATTGCTTCCAGCGCGGCAGGAAGGCGGCGCTGTCGATCGTGGTTTTCGATGGGATGTATTCGAAGCCGATTGCGCCCTCGTAGGCGTGGGACTGCAGGACCGCGAGCAGCGGTTCGAAGGCGATCGTCCCGGTTCCCGGCTCATGCCTGCCGGGATGGTCGGCGATATGGATGTGGCCGATCCTGTGATGGTTCGCGGCAATCCAGCCTTCGAGCGCAACACCGTTCGCCCGCGCGTGATAGGTATCGACGAGAAGCGCGACATTGCCCGGCCCGTACAGGTCCTGAATTTTTGCTGCATGATCGAGCGTCGACATCGCATAGCCCGGCACCGCCGCTTCGCTGATCGCCTCGATCAACACCTTGACCGGAGTGCCCGCCGAGCGCTCCACCGCATAGCTCAGGTTGCGGTGGTAGGTTTCAGCTATGGCGGCACCGTCCCTTGTCGAGGGAACGCCCGCCATCGGGTGCACGAAGGGGCAATCCACCGCGACGGCATAATCCAGCGCGCGATTGAATTCTTCCTGGAAGTCCGCTTCCCGTCCCGGAAGCGCTGCGAGCCCCTTCTCGCCCTTGTCGGCATTGCCGACGGCACCGGCAATCTGCGAGATCGCAAGTCCGAAACGCTCGAGTTCCGCCCGCATGTCCGCGGCCGAAATCTCAAACGGCTGCGGATGCTCGATCGCGGTGAACCCGGCCTCCGCCGCCGCTGCAATCCTTTCGAACAGCGGCAGTTCTTTGAACAGATAGCCAATGTGGGCTGACAGTCGGTTGGGCAGCATCAGGAGACCTCGCCTTCCGATCGGCCCTGCGGAAGCGCGATGCCGAAGCGCTCCCCTTCGTTGGTCAGGTCGGAAACTACATTTGCGGTGATTGGAACGCCCGTCTTGAGACGCTCCTCTTCCCGGCGCTGTTCCGGCTCTCCCGGCATCATGATCTCGGTGACACCTGCGGCCGCAGGAAGCGCCTTGATGCGCTCGTAGTACTCGTCCATGCGCGCTTCGAAGTTCTCGAGCGACATGAAGAGGTCGGGCTTTATCGCGAAGAACAGGTGCCCGACGTTCTGCGGCTCGCTGTGATCGAAGTAGAGGCTCTTGACGTCCCCGCCGAAATTCGCGCCCGTGAGAACGCCGGACATGAGATCCATCAGTGTTGCGAGCACAGAACCCTTCACGCCGCCGAAGGGAAGGCAAACCCCCTCGAAGGCCTTGGCGGCGTCGGTGGTCGGATTGCCCTCAATGTCGAGCGCAAGGCCCTCGGGGATGGCTTCTCCCTTCATCGCCGCAAGACGTATCTTGCCTCGGGCGATCACCGTCATCGCCATGTCCATGACGTAGGGCGCGTGTTTGCCGCCGGGAATGCCCGCCGCAATCGGACTTGCACCGAGAAACGTGGTGCGGCCGCCCCACATCGGGATGGCAGGCGACGAATTGGTAAAGATCATGGAGATGTAACCGGCTTCTATTGCCTGGAGTGCGTAGAGCGCGCCCATGCCGAAATGTGTGCTGCGGTGAACCCCGACGAGACCGATGCCGTTCTGACTGGCAAGTGAGACCGCTTCGTCCATCGCCTTGTGAGAAGCAATGAACCCCATTCCATTGTCGCCATCGACGATGGACACGGCGCCCGCCACCTTCTCGACGCCGACGTTCGGCCGTGGATTGACGAGACCGCGCTGAAGTCGTTCGACGTACATTGGAATACGCGAAACGCCGTGTGAATCGATGCCTCGCAGGTTCGCTTTCACGAGGTCCCGGGCGATGACGGCCGCATCTGCATCCGTCATTCCTGTCCCGGTGAAGATCCTCGTCGCAAAGGCTGTGAGTTCGTCCGCAGGGAAGTATTTGAGTGTCGTCATGGCGAGCTTCCTGTGCTGATGGCTGGCGATGTTCGCTCAGACGTGTGGGGTGATTTCCCGCTCATGGCGCGCAGCACGCCAGCGATAGATGGTCGGGAGAATGACGAGCGTTGCGGCGATGATCAGCAATGCCAGCGAAATCGGGTGGGTGAAGAAGACGCTTACGTCCCCCTGGCTGATCGTCAGTGCGCGGCGGAACTGCTGCTCGGCGAGCGGGCCGAGGATCAGGCCGACGATGCACGGAGCAACAGGCACGTTCAGGACCCGCATGCCGAACCCCATCAGGCCGATGATCCAGAGGATGGCGACATCGACGATGTTGTTGTTGAGCGTGTAGGCTCCCATCGTCGCGAAGAGCAGGATGCCTGAATAGAGCCAGGGACGCGGTATAGTCAGCAGCTTAACCCATACGCCTGCAAGTGGGAGATTGAGCAGGAGCAACATCACGTTGCCGATGTAGAGGCTTGCGATCAGCCCCCAGACAAGGTCCGGATTGCTGTCGAAGAGGAGCGGGCCAGGCTGAATTCCATACTGTTGGAAAGCGGCAAGCATGATCGCCGCGGTCGCGGATGTCGGCAGTCCCAGAGCCAGCAGAGGAGCAAGGACACCCGCAGCCGATGCATTGTTGGCGGCCTCGGGTCCGGCTACAGCTTCGATGGCGCCATGCCCAAACTCTTCCGGATTCTTGGAAAGGCGCTTCTCCGTCAGATAGGACAGGAAGGTGGGTATTTCGCTGCCACCTGCGGGCAGTGCCCCAATGGGAAAACCGAGTGCGGTGCCGCGCAGCCACGGCTTCCATGAGCGCCGCCAGTCTTCGCGGCTCATCCACTTCGAACCCTTGAGCTGGTAGATCTCCTCGGTTTCGAAACAGTGGCGAGCGACGGTGAAAAGTGTCTCGCCGACTGCAAACAGCCCGACGGCAACCACGACGACGTCGATGCCATCCAGAAGTTCCGAAATTCCGAGGGTGAAGCGCGCCTGGCCCGTTTGCAGGTCGATGCCGACCAGTCCAAGTGCGAGACCAAACAGAAGGCTCGCCAGACCACGAGAGAGTGAATCGCCCAACACCGCTGTTACAGTGGTGAGTGCGAGCACCATCAGGGCAAAATACTCCGTCGGACCGAAGAGAAGCGCCAGCTTGACCATCAGTGGAGCGACGAATGTCAGTGCGATCGTGGCAATCGTTCCCGCAACGAACGATCCGATCGCGGCCGTTGCCAGGGCCTGTGCGCCCCGACCTTTTCGTGCCATCGCATGGCCGTCCAGTGCCGTCACGATCGACGCGGATTCGCCTGGCGTGTTCAGCAGGATCGATGTGGTGGAGCCACCGTACATCGCACCGTAGTAGATACCCGCAAACATGATGAATGCGCTTGTCGGCTCAAGGCCGTAGGTGACCGGCAACAGCAGGGCCACCGTCAGTGCAGGTCCGATACCGGGCAGAACACCGATGGCCGTGCCAAGCGTCACGCCGACGAGGGACCAGAACAGGTTGTAGGGCGTTACCGCGACGGCAAAGCCGTGGAAGAGTGCTGCGATTGTATCCATGATCAGTCCGCCCTTCAGGCATGAGGCCGCGTTGATGGGGTTCCGCCAGGCTTCAGGCCCGGCATCACAGCGTCCCGCCAAATACGATGATGACGTCCTCGACGAGGCTGCCTGTGGGCAAATCGAGATCGAGCCCGTAGTCGAAGACCACGTAGGTGATCGAACTCAGCATGACGCCGATCACGATGTTCCAGACATAGGTTCGGCTACCGAATGCCATCGCCGACACGGCAAAGAGAAACGCTCCCGAGATAATCCAGCCAAGACGCTCCAGGATCACCAACTGCGAGGCGAAGGCCGCCGCCACGATGATGACGGCCCTCCAGTCGAGTTCCGGATACTCCTCGGCCTCAAGGCGGTGGATGACAGCTTCATAGAGCAGCTGTGCACCAACGAGGATGAGACCGCCTGCAATTAGGGCTGGGAACAGTCCGGGCCCGATGACCGCTTGGGCCGCGATGGGAGGCGTCATCCACGTTTCAATCGCGATGAACAGTCCCAGGCTCAACGTGGCAAGCCCAAGGATCGTTTCACCGATACGGAAATTGGCCGATTTCAACATGATGATGCCTCCCGATGCACAGGCGCTCGTCAGAGCAGCCCAACCTCCTTCAGAGCACTCTCGACGCGCTTCTGCTCCTCAGCCAGAAACGCGCCGAATTCCTTGGCCGGCAGGTAGGTGTCGATCCAGCCACGCTTCTGGAGCGCCGCCTTCCACTCTTCGGTCTTCACCAACGCGGCAATCGCCTCGTCCAGACCCTGCCGGTCCTCGTCGGAAAGCTTGGGATGCGCCATGATTCCGCGCCAGTTCATCACGGCCAGATCCACCCCTGCCTCCTTCAGCGTGGGCACATCGACGCCGGGGATGCGGGTGTCGCCGGTGACCGCGAGCGCACGAAGCTCTCCGGCATCGACCTGGGCACGGAACTCTTCGTAACCGCTGATGCCGACGGTCGCATGCCCCCCGAGCGTCGACGCCAGTACTTCACCGCCGCCGGCGTGCACGACGTAGTTGATCTTCTTGGGATCGACTCCGACGGTCTTGGCGATCAGGCCAGCTGCAACGTGGTCAATGCCTCCGATGGAACCACCGGCCCATGACACCTTGCCCGGATCGGCCTTCAGGCGGGCGACGAGATCATCCATCGTCTTGATGTCGGAATTGGCCGGCACCACGATGGCATCTGCCTCGCCCATCAGTCTGGCAACAGGAACCGTCTGATCAAGCGTCACTGCCGACTTGGTGGTGAGCACGCCGCCAACGAGAGCGAAGCCGATCACCATGGCGCTGGGGTGGCGGGGCTTGGACGTCACGAACTGCGCAAGGCCGACCGTGCCACCGCCGCCTGCAACGTTCTGTACCTCGACCGGACCTGTCAGTTTCTGATCCTGAAGGATCGTCTGGATCGTGCGGGCAAGCTGATCGTAACCGCTGCCGGGACTGCTCGGAGCCATTATGTGAAGAGACTCGAGCGGCTCCGCCGCAAAGGCGGGCACAGCCGCTTGATGAACGAGCACCGTTGTTGCAGCGGCCGCAAGTAATGTCGAGAAAGCGCGTCTGGTAACAGTCCTCATGGAAGATCCTCCAATCCATGGTTTGTGCAATTCGATCCCAGGGACTGCCAATCAGCCCCTCCTCCAGGATCACCGGCACACATTCCGGCCAGCCCCTTTCGGGAATTCATGCGCAACCGCTAGGCCGCGGTGCTGGCTGTCGCTTCAGCCCGGATCGCTTCGACGACCTTCGTTGTGAACGCATCGGTGTCGAGCGACCCGCCGACGTCGCGGGTGCGCATGACGGGACGGCTCAAGACCGCCTCCACCGCATTCTCGATCACCGCGGATGCGCGCATGAGCTTCGGGGCATCCTTCCTGCGCCCGATCCAGTCGAGCATCATGGCCGCCGACAGAATGAGGGAGGTCGGATTGGCGACGTTCTTGCCTGCGATGTCGGGTGCGGAGCCGTGCTGGGCCTGAGCGACGCAGATGTCATCTCCCGCATTGATCGAACCACCGAGTCCCAGACTGCCGGAAAGTTCGGACGCCTCGTCAGACAGGATGTCGCCGAACATATTGGTCGTCACGATGACGTCGAACTTGTCCGGGGAACGGATCAGATGAGCGGCAGCCGCATCGACGATCAACTCTTCAAGCGTGACGTCCGGGTAGGATTCGGCAACTTTCCGAACCTCACGAAGGAACAGCCCGTCGGAGAGTTTCACGACATTGGCCTTGTGAACGGCCGTAACTTTCTTTCGACGCTTCCGCGCAATTTCGAATGCTGCCTTCGCCACGCGGGAGGATGCCTTCGCAGTCACCTTGCGGATTGAGAAAGCCATGTCGGGATCCGGCATGAACTCGCCCGTGCCGGCGAACATGTTCCGGTCGGAGTAGAAGCCTTCCGTATTCTCCCGCACGATGACCAAATCCATCGGCTTGCGCAGGATCGACAGGCCCTCACGGGAACGGCAGGGGCGGACATTGGCAAATAGCTCGAATTTTGTCCTGAGCTCGCCCGACGGGTTGATTCCGCCCTTGTCCCGTGCGGGATACTCATAGTGAGACACCGGACCGAGAATGACGCCGTCCGCCTTCGGAACCTCGGCCAGGACGGTGTCAGGCAGGGTCGTGCCCCGCTCGGCGAGCGACTTGAGGCCGATATCGAGTTCACGAAACTCCAGATCGAGGCCGAGCAACGCATCGGCGACCTTCAACACGTCTAAAGTCGCGGCGGTAATCTCCGGCCCGATCCCATCGCCTGGCAGTACTAGAAGCTTGAGCGTCATGTCTTTCCTCATCCGTTCAGGAGACACCAGATGCCATGCGAGTCCGTTCGCCGGCTTTGCGTCCGACGTTGAAAAGCAGCGATCTGGCTGAAGTCCTCCAGACCAACAAATGGTCTTTTTCTCCTCGTAAATACCAAATAGCGAAGGTTATGGTATTTTGCAAGCGATAAATACCAAGATATCTTGGCGAGATCGCCGCCCTGTGGCATAGATCAGCAAAATCGGGAGTTTAGCCGTGCAGACCACACCATTGATCGCCACCCTGGCAGACCAGATCGTCGATCACATCCGCACCGACAAGCTTGCCGAAGGTGATCGCCTCATCGAAAGGAAGCTCGCCGAACAATTCCGCGTATCGAGATCTCCCGTGCGCAATGCCATGAAGTTGCTGCACGACATCGGCGTCCTGAAGCAGAGCGACGGCGGGGGCTACATGATCGCGGACGTCAGGGCGGCCGAGAAGCTCTCGCTGGAATCGCCTTCCGCTGAAGAAGACGAGCAGATCTATCTGACGATTGCGGACGACCGCCTGCATGACCGTCTGCCGGAAAGGATCACCGAAAGCGAGTTTCTGCGCCGCTACGACCTTACCAAGGGCCGCCTTTCGAAGATCCTCCTTCGCATGGCCAATGAGGGCTGGATCGAGCGCCTCCCGGGGAATGGCTGGGCCTTCCTGCCTGTGTTGACCTCGCTTCAGGCCTACGAGGACAGCTATCGCTTTCGCCTTCTGATCGAGCCGGCCGCACTTCTGGAGCCAACTTTCAAGCTGAACCGCGCCGCACTCCTTCGCCGCCGCGAGGAGCAGGAATGGCTCGTGAACGGCGGCATCTGGACCGTGTCCGACGCCAAGCTGTTCGAGTTGAACAGCGGCATGCATGAGGCGATCATCGAGTGCTGCAGAAACAGCTTCTTCATCGACTCATTGAAGCGGCTGGACCGCTTGCGCCGCCTGATCGACTATCGCCAGATGCTGGACCGAGAGAACGCCCGTGAGAGGAGCCGTGAGCACTTGCAACTGCTCGACCTCATTCTCGCCGGGAAAAACGCGGAGGCATCCCGTTTCATGGCCCAGCACCTTCAGGAGTTGAGCCGATTGAAGACAGTTGCTCGGGAGCAACGAGCATAGTCTTCCGCCTCATTTGGCTATTTCAGCGATAGTCCTCCGCGCTCACCAGCACCCCGTCGGCGTCGGCATAGACGAAGTGACCCGGCACGAAGGTGATGCCGCCAAAGCTGAGACTGACGCCCTGCTTGCCCGCGCCATCCTTGCTGGATTTCTTGGGTGTGATCGACAGGCAGAACACGCCGGCATCCATCTCATCGATTTCGGCGCTGTCGCGGACGGAGCCGTTGATGATGATTCCTGCCCAGCCATTGTCACGCAGGATCATGGCGATCTGGTCACCCAAGAGGGCAAACCGGGTCGATGCGCCGCCATCTACGACCATGACCCGACCGTTGCCGGGCTTCTGTAGTTCGGCCTTCAGGAGCGCGTTGTCTTCGAAGCACTTCACGGTCGCGATCGGACCCGAGAACGATTTGCGTCGCCCGAGCTTGATGAAGGGCAGATTGCAGAAATGGACGTCGTCGCCGTGGGCATCAACGAGATCAGCGGTTTTCATTGTTTCTCCGTCAATAGGCGCCGAAAACGGCCCTGAGTTCGTCAACGTTCTCGGCCGTCAGCATGCGCTTCGGCGAATTGCGCAAAAGCACCAGCAACTTGGCCGTTTCCTCGAGTTCTTCTGCCGCATAGACGGCCGATGCGAGATCCCGTCCGGTCACGACCGGCCCGTGGTTCGCAAGCAGCACCGCGGCATAGCGGCCTTCCAGTTCCCGGATCAGGTCCCCGGCTCGTTCGTCGCCCGGCCTGACATATGGAACCAGCTTTACCGGCCCCACGCGCATGACGACGTACGGGGTCAGTGGCGGAATGAAGTCATCCGCGTCCGTGTCGCTCAGGCACGACAATGCCGTTGCGAAGGTGGAGTGAAGGTGGACGACGGCCCCTGTCTGGGGCCGCGTCTCATAGAAGGCGCGGTGAAGGAAGATTTCCTTCGATGGCTTGTCACCCGAAACGTGATTTCCGTTGCCGTCGAGCTTGGTGATCCGCGCTGGGTCGAGAAAACCAAGGCACGAATTGGTGGGCGTGATCAGCAGCCCGTCCTCGACGGCCGCGCTGATGTTCCCCGCCGATCCGACCGAGAAGCCGCGATCGAACAGTGATTTCGAGAGTTGCACCATCTGCTCTCTTAGAGCGCCTTCCATGTTCATTGACCAACGAGCCTTTCCAGCGCTTTCGTGAAGAAGTCGGGCGATCCGAAGTTTCCTGACTTGAGCGCCAGTGCCACGGGTTCCGGTCCGTCCGAAACCAGGACCGGCACACCCGGATCGATCTCGGGACCAATGGCCAACGCACCCAGATCAAGAGCGGAAACGACAGCACCGGACGTTTCGCCTCCGGCAACCACGAGACGCCGAACTCCCGATCTGACCAATTCCCTGGCCGTGTCGGCAAAAAACTGGTCCAAGGCGTGCGCGACCTTCTCGCGTCCATATTTCTCCTGAAGGGCACGCACCGCGTCGGGTGCGCCCGATGAATAGGCAAGCGGTGCCTGACCTTCGTGGCGAAGCAGGAACGCGGCAATATCGCCCGGCCTCGTCCTGCCCTCCATGACGGAGTCGACATCGATCGCCATAGTGGGATGGCGTGCCTTGTGAAGCTCGACCTGCTCGCGCGTCGCTCCCGAGCAACTTCCGGCCAGGATGGCGTCCGGCCCTCGCACGCCAATCCCAGCGGAGCTGTTGCCCTTCGCAAGTCCCCGATTGATGAAGTTGGCAGGCAGGCCGATCGCGATCCCGGATCCGCCCGTAATCAACCGGTGCCCGGCCACCGCCTCCCCGATGGACACCAGGTCGTTGTCGCTGATGGCATCGACAATCACGAGGGTCTGCTGCGCATTTGCAGCGGCTTCCAGCGCAGTCGCCGTGGCCTTTGGCCCATCGCGGACGACGTCGACGCTGACGTGGCCCACCTCGGATCGCGTCTGCTGCCTCAACCACCGGCGGATATCGGCGTCCGTCATCGGATTGAGAGGATGGTTCTGCAGGCCGGACTCGTTGAGGAGCTTGTCCTTCACGAACAGGTGGCCCTGATAGACGGTGCGGCCGGCGCCAGGGAACGCCGGGCATGCAACCACGCCCTTGACACCGAGAGCATCGGCAAGCGCTTCGCCGACCTGTCCAATATTGCCTGCCGGCGTGGAGTCAAAGGTCGAGCAATATTTGAAGACGATCTGCCGGCATCCCTGCCTCAGCAGCCAATCGAGGGCCGAAAGCGATTGTTCGACAGCATCTGCCGCCGCGATCGAACGGCTCTTCAACGCGATGACGCCTGCGTCCACGTCTGCTGCAGCATCTTCGACCGGTATGCCGAGATATTGGACCGTCCTGAGACCGCCCTGCCCCGGCAGGCCCTTGGCGAGCGTATTGGCGATGTCGCTCGCGCCCGTGAAATCATCAGCAATGACACCTATCAGCATTTCACCATGCACCTCGCGTTGTCTGGTCAGCCCTGGCGAGCAAGCGACGGAGTTTCGCAACCGCAGCGTCGGGGCTCGTCAGAACAGGAATGTCGGTAACGGCCTGGACTGCCTTCAAAGCCCGTGCCGTCGAGAAATGGGCCAGGGTGATCGCATCAAATCCTTGGAGCTTGGCCGCGGCTTCCGCCACGAGCGTATTGTGTGTTTGCGCGTCGCCGGCCCGAACAGCTTCGATGGCACCCTTCACCAGAAAGCTCTCGATCTCTGCAGAGGGATTGAGGCGCTCGGCTTCCTCGCGGAACTCGACCTCCATTCCTTCGCGAGCGGGCGGAAAGGTGTAAAGCATGGCCGTGCGTCCGCCCTTCTGGATTGCGGCCACGAACATGGCCTCGTTCGGCTTGAGCACCGGAATGTCGACGGTCGTCGCGGCCCGCTCTATGGCGCGCCCAAAGGCCGAGCATGTGAAGAGAACCGCATCGCTTCCGATCATGCGGGCATAGTTGGTGAGGGCGACGATCCTGTCCGCCAGCTCATCCGTGATGTCGGCCTGCCTGGCCCGATCGGGGGAAAGGCTATCTTCGAGAATGTTGACAGTATCGGCCTCTGGCCATGCTCGCTCAAAAGCCTGTTTTATCGGATCCATAGCGATCGTCGTCGCATGGACAAGCGCGATTCTCGGTTGCGTTTTCACTGCTGTCATCCCTGGAAAAAGGCGGCCGCATAGGAGGATCAGCGGCCGCCAAAGGAGGCACGGTTACTTCGTGCCTGCCGAGAACACCCAGACGCTTTCGGGCGGGATCCGCGCCCAGACCTTGCCAGAAGCAAGCTGTTTTGCGCCGTGCGCCTTGGCGATGAAATCACCGCGCCGCAGGCGATACTCCCAGCGGTCGCCCAGATAGATGCTGTCGTCGAGGTTCATTTCCAGGCCGTCTGCGGCCGGGCTGTCCGTCACGCTGATCTGTTCGACACGGATGACGGCGCGCGCATCCTCGGCTGCGTTCAGCCCGTCCGCTTCACGGACAGTCCCGTTAAGCGTCCAGTTGTCACCGCCGATGACCGTGGCCTTCCCATCGATCGTCTTGATCTTGGCCTTGACGATGTTGTTCGCGCCCAGGAAGTCCGCGGAATAGAAGCTGTTCGGGTTCGAATAGATCTCCTGCGGTCCCCCTTGCTGAACGATACGTCCGTCCTGAAGCAGGAGAATGTTGTCGGCAGCCGCCAGGGCCTCGCTCTGGTCGTGCGTCACCAGGATCGCGCAGATCTCGAGATCGAGGATGAGCTTGCGGATCCAGTAACGCGCCTCTTCGCGAAGCTTCGCGTCGAGGTTCGAGAGCGGCTCGTCGAGGAGAAGAACGCGGGGCTCGTAAACGAGTGCCCGGCAGATGGCGACACGCTGCTGTTGCCCGCCGGAAAGCTGGGACGGGAACCTGTCCGCCAGGTGACCGAGGCCCATGCGATCCAGGATCCCCTGCACGCGCTTCTCGATATCGGCCTGGGCAACATTACGCAGTTTCAAGCCGTAGCCCACGTTTTCCTTCACAGTCCGATGCGGCCAGAGGGCGTAGGACTGGAAGACAAGGCCGATGTTTCGCTGTTCCGGTGGAAGCGCCAGCTTCTTTTCCCCGTCCAGCACGGTCTTGCCGCCGATGACGATCTGCCCGATTTCCGGCTGCTCAAGCCCGGCGACACAACGCAGCAACGTTGTCTTCCCGCTTCCGGAGGCTCCCAGCAGGGCGACGATCGAGCCGCGCTCGGCCGTAAACGAGGCCCCCTTCAAGATCTGCAATCCGCCAAGCCACTTCTGGACATTGCTTACAACGAGTTCAGTCATGGATTTTAGCTCCCAAACGAAGGGCGAGTGCGAGGCCCGCGCCGGTCAATACGATGCTGATAAGAGAAAGGGCGGCGATGGTGTTCATGGCACCCGTCTGGAGAAGCGAAACCATGAGCGAACCGATGACTTCCGTGCCGGCGCCCATCAGGTAGACACCCGTCGCATACTCGCGAAGGAAGATGATCATGATGAGGGCCCAGGCGCCGGCCAGACCCGGACGCACGATCGGAATGACGACGTCCTTCCAGGTCCGTCCGATTGTTGCACCCGTGGTGCGGGCGGATTCCTCGAGCTCCGGGGCGACCTGGATCAGTGTTCCCTGAAGAAGGCGCAGACCATAGGACAGGCCGACGACGACATAGGCGACAAACAGGCTGACCAGGGTCGGGCGCAGCGGGGTCAGGAACGGCACGAACAGGAACACCCAGAAGAAGGCCAGACCGATAACCAGGCCGGGAAGCGCCCGCGGCAGGAGAACGATGTAGTCCAGCACCGTGTTGGACATGCCCCAGTTGCGGTGGCCTGCGAGGCCGACGAGCAGATAGATACCGACGGCAAGCGCCCCACCGAAGACCGAGAGCACGACCGTATTGATAATGCCGCGAACGAGGCTGGGCACTTCAAGCATGCGGTCGAAGTTTGCGAAAGTGAGTTGATCCCAGAGGCTGACCCCCTCGCCCCACGCATCGACGAAGGCTCGAACGGCGATCCCGCCAATCGGAAGCACGACGGAGACGAAGAGCCAGAAGCCGATGGTCGAAAGGGCGATCAACTGGCCGCTCTTGCCGAGCTTGAGCGTGGAGACGCGTGCACCCTTGCCACCCATGGCCGCATATTTGCGGGCATTGCGGAGCAGCTTCCTCTGCATCCAGACGAGCGGCAGTGTGATGAGGATCAGGACGACTGCAACGACGGCCATGAGCTGATAGGTCGGTGTGCCGAAGAGTGTCGTGAGCTTGTAGATGTAGGTGGTCAGCACCATGATGCCGTTGGGATCGCCGAGAACGAGCGGAATGCCGAAGGTCTCGAAGCCCAGCAGGATGTTGAGGGCGGCCGCGAAAATCAGCGCGGGCAGCACCATCGGCAGCGTCACGTCGCGGGAGACCTGCCAGATGGATGCACCGGTGGTGCGGGCCGCCTCTTCGAGGTCCGACGGAAGATTGCGCATCGCCGAAGACACATAGAGATAGACGTGAGGCACGTGGCTGAGGCCGGCGATCAGGATCATCCCAGGCAGGCTGTAGATGTTCCACGGAACGACACCGACCAGGTCGCGAACGAACAGCGAAACGAAGCCGGTTGGTCCAACGGAGACGGTGTAGCCGAAGGCCAGAACGATCGACGAAATGAACATAGGTACCAGCACGAGGATCTCGAGCAAGCGCTTGGCCTTGATGTCCGTGCGGGTGATCAGGAATGCCAGGAGGCCGCCAAGGGGAACGGCGATCGCCACCATCCCAAAGGAGAATATGGCGGTCGTGCCAAGCGCCCGGTAGAAATTCTTGTCTGTGAAGACGTAGCGATAGGCATCAAGGCCGAACTTGGCGCGCGGGCTGAAGAATGCAGCCGTCAGAAAGCTCTGATAGATAATCAAGCCGACGGGTGCGAGAACCGCGATCGCAAGCAAGCCGATGACAATTCGGCGATAGGCATTCGCGTTGCCGTTTCGTGGCATCTTCGCGGGATACTTCTTCTCGGCTGCCGCTTTCGTCAATACGGGCGCAGCCGACGCTGGTGCATGGGTAGACATCGTTGCCTCTCACAAAGAAATTGGGAGCTGCGGCGCTTTGGTGCGCCGCAGCCGGAGCGGCTTAGCGACCGAGTGCAGCCTTCCAGTCGTTCAGGAACTGAACGCGCTTCATCTGGTCCATGTACTCGAGCACGCCTTCATCGACGACGATCGGCTTCAGCCCGCCCCCGACACGCTCGTTCAGCGTCTTGACGTTCAGACCGGCTGTGACGTCTTCGCGCACTGCCGGAAGACCACCTTCGGCGAGCAGCGACTGGCCTTCCTGGGAAAGCATGAAGTCGATGAACAGCTTGGCGGCATTCGGATGCGGCGCATCCTTCGTCATCAGGATCAAGCGCGAGAAAGCAGGCGTGTAGTCGGCCGCGAAATGAACGCCGAGGTTCGGGCTTTCCTTGACCCAGTCGAGGGCATAGGAGCCGATAATGTTGATTGCGATGACGTTTTCGCCAGATACGACGGTCTCTTTCATGCCGCCGGAGCTGGAATAGATCTTCGCTCCGTCATCACCCATTGCCTTGGCAAGGTCCCAGAAGTCGGGGCGGTTGCGGGCATCGTTCGAATGATGAAGGAAACCGGAACCGCTCTTTTCCGGGTCGAAGGTCGCAACCTTCCCCTGCAGCTCCGTCTTGTTATCCTTCAGGAAGGTGATCATGTCGGCGTAGGTCTTCGGCAGACGATCTTCCGAAAGCGCCTTGGTGTTGTAGATCACGCCGACCGGCTCGACGGTCGAACCGAAGAGCGTGTTCTTGTAGACCGCCCAGCTCGGCAGATTGGCCGCTTCCGGAGAGGTATACTCGGACGCGTAACCGTCCTGGACCAACGTCATCTGCAGGTCCATTGCGGAACTCCAGACAACGTCCGCGGTCGTCTGTCCGGCTGCTGCCTCGGAGATCACCTGGTTATAGGCACCATTGGTCCCGAGGTCGTTATAGGCGATGCTGATGCCGTACTTCTTCGTGAATGCGTCCTGCAGCCTCTGCGACTGGGCAGCGTCGGTCGACGTATAGACCGAAACCGTCCCCTCCTTCTTCGCCGCCTCGATGACCGAGGCATAGTCCGCGGGATAACCAGCGGGAATGTCCTGAGCAAACACTGCTGTACCGAAAGTGACCATCAATGCCGTGGCAGCAACAAAGCGTGCGGAACGGCCCGATACCTTCATGTCCATTTTCTCTTCTCCCAACAAAACGTGCCCGCGCTCCAAGCTCCTCCGGGCGGTGACACGAGGGCTAGCTCGCCCCCGTAATTTGATGACATTGCAAATTGGCTTTTGCAATACATAAATGCAAATTTTACGCGGTGGCCGACTTCCGGGCGGTGGCATCGTTGCGCACGGCCTTGGCTACGAGCGAGCCGAAGATGTCCGTGTTGACACTTCCACCGAGATCGCGGGTACGAGATGCCGGATCGGCAAGAACCTCGTCGACAGCCCGCTCTATCTCCGCGCCGGCAGCTTCAAACTGCGGCAATCCGCGCTGCTCACCCAACCAGCTCAGCATCATGGCTGCCGAGAGAATGAGCGACGTCGGGTTCGCGATATTCTGGTCCTGGATGTCCGGAGCCGATCCGTGCTGCGCCTGGGCGCATACGAGGCCCAGCTCGGCATTGGCATTGATCGAACCAGCCAGGCCGAGGCTGCCCGACAACTCGCTCGCAAGGTCCGAGAGGATGTCGGCATAGAAGTTGGTCGTGACGATCACGTCGAAGCGCGAAGGATCGCGAACGAGATGAGCCGCCATGGCGTCGATGATGAAATCGTTGACTTTCACTTCCGGGAATTCGGCGGCGACCTTTCGTACCTGCTGCAGGAACAATCCGTCAGTCAGGATGAAGTTGTTCGCCTTGTGGACGGCGGTTACCCGCTTGTCGCGCTTCATGGCCAGGATGAATGCCTGGCGAGCAATGCGCTCGCAGGCCGATGCCGTGATCTTGCGCACCGAGAGCGCAACATCAGGCGTCGGCATGAATTCACCCGTTCCCGCAAACATGTTGCGATCCGGATAGAAGCCTTCCGTCGCCTCGCGCATGATGACGAGGTCCATCTTCTTCGAATTGTTCAGGAAGCTGCGCGAGCGTGCAGGCCGGACGTTCGCATAGAGGTCGAGCTTGACGCGAAAGCCCGCCGAAACGTTCACACCGCCTTTGTCGCGGGCCGGATAGTCCATGTGCGACTGGGGCCCGAGAATGATGCCGTCAAAGGTGCGGGCCCGTTCGAGCGTCTCGTCCCGCAGAGTGGTCCCATACTTCTCAAGGCTCGCAAATCCCGTCTCCTCGAAGTGATATTCGAGCCCGAGAGAGAATGCAGCATCCGCGGCCTTCAGCACCTCCATGGTTGCCGCAGTGATCTCCGGACCAATTCCGTCACAGGGCGTAACAAAAATTTTCATCAGACAGTCTCCCATGAGGCGGCGAGCAAGTTCACCGCACAACGTCACGAGAGACTATTGGCTTTTTTGATCCAAAAATGCAATCGAAAAATTCAGGCGTCGATTTTTTCCTGCGCCTGACTGAGCCATTCCCATGCAATCGGCGACTTCTTGGACAGTGCGCCGCCGAGGTGCCGGCGCATGGCATAGGAGGCCTCGACGACCTCGCCGCGTTCAAGCAAATCAAGGATATCGAGATGCTCCTGGCACTGCCGGACAGTCCGGCTGCGGTCGACACGCGAGCGATATTCCAACAGGCGGCGCATGCGGTTCACACGAACGAGGGAGAGATGGAAGAATGGATTGTTCGACATCTTGATGAGCTCTTCGTGGAAAAGCGCTCCATTGTGCAGCAACCGCTCCGCTGGTAGCCGCTCGATGTCCGTCTCCAGCATCCGGGACTGAATCCGGCGCTGCTCATCAATGATCTTGCGATCAAGCTGAAATTCCGGCTCGAGCATCGCCGCTGGCTCTATCAGCATGCGGAAACGGTAGATCTGCTCGAATGCTTCCGGCGTCTTGGCCACCGGCAGGAAGCGCCAACCATATCCCTGTTTGCGCTCCGCCCAGCCTTCGCGGACCGCGCGCATGAGAATGTCGTTCAATTGCGCCTTCGTCAGATCGTAGCGCTCCCGCAGCATCTGCTCGGTGACTTCGGCCGCTATCCGGTCCGTAAGCCAGTCCTCCGCAAGCCGCTGGTAGTCGTTCGCAACCTCGAACGGCTGGGCTTCGTCGCTGATCGGCTCGGCGATCGCGCCGGTAGAACTCTTGACGAAGTAGCCTCTGTTTTCCTTCTGCTCCAGGACATCCTGGTCGGCGAGGATCTGTAGCGCCTCGCGGACGGGAGAGCGCGAGACACCGAAACGATCAGCAAGATGCTGCGTCCTCAGATGCTCGCCGATGGCGAGTTCCCCTGATGTGACCAGCAAAGTGATTTCGTTTGCAATGTTCTGTGCGAGTTGGCTTGAGCGCATGTTTGTCCGCCTTCGTTCGACGCAATGCCGCGTCGGATGTGCCTCAAACTTAAGCGAGCGCGATTCCAAATGGAACACCCAAGCCCAAAATTTTGGATCGGCCTACACCAGAAAGCCAATATCGGGGGAATTCTAGCTTGACACCATCCATAATTTGGTTTTTTAGAATAATAAATGCAATTTGGAGTGCGCCGCATGATGGAACTGAGCATCACGACCAGCACAGGTCCATTGAAAGCCATTGACCTTCACCGCTCCTTCGGTCCGGAACTCGCACGACTTCCCTGGCTTATGCGGATCTTTCTCGAGAATGCATTACGGACCGGCTCGATGACCGAGGCGGCCGCACGGCAGACCTTCGCCGGATGGCTCCGGAACGGGCAAAGCGATGTCGAAATACCCTTCCATCCCACCCGCGTGCTTATGCATGACACGACTTGTGTGCCGGCGCTCGTCGATATCGCCGCCATGCGCGATGCCGTCGCTGAAGCCGGTGGCGACCCATCCACTCTCAATCCCGTTCTTCCGGTCGACGTTTCCGTCGACCACAGCGTCGCGGTTGACCGGTATGGTCGACCCGGCGCTCGCGATTTCAACATGCAGCGAGAAATGGAGCGGAACAGCGAGCGCTACCGCCTGATGAAATGGGCCACAAATGCCCTTCCCGGAGTACGAGTCCATCCTCCTGGAACGGGCATCATGCACACGATGAACCTCGAACAGCTCGCAACCGTGATCTCGGTTCAGGAAATCAAGGGAGAGCGTTGGGCCCTGCCCGACACGTTGATCGGAACCGACAGCCATACGCCCATGATCAACGGTATCGGCGTGCTGGCCTGGGGGGTGGGCGGGCTGGAAGCGGAAAGCGTGTTTTTCGGCATGCCCGTCATGCTGCGCCTGCCCGATGTCATCGGAGTTCACCTGAGGGGAACGCTTCGCCCCGGCGTCCTCTCGACCGATCTGGCGCTGGAGGTCACTCACCTTCTGCGGAAGCACCAGGTTTCGGGAGAATTCGTCGAATTCTTTGGCGAAGGAGTGAGCGGTCTTTCATGTGGCGACCGCGCCGTGGTCGCCAACATGGCACCGGAATATGGTGCATCCAGCGGATACTTTCCGATCGACCGCCAGACGATCCGCTATCTGCGCGAAACCGGGCGTTCGGAACAGCAATGCGAAATCGTAGAAAGCGTCGCCAAAGCACAGGGTCTCTGGTTTGATCCCGAAGCGCGGCCACGCTACACGCGCGTCCTGGAACTCGATCTGTCGGCACTGTCGCCAATCGTGGCCGGCCCCAGGCGTCCGCAGGATCGCCTCCCGCTTCACAAGGCACGCCAGGCACTGGAAGAAGCATCCGGTCGCGCTCTTGAACAGCCTGCAGGTCAGATTCCCGACGGATCCGTCGCCATTGCGGCGATCACAAGCTGCACCAATACGTCCGATCCCAAATTGCTGATCGCCGCCGGATTGGTCGCCCGAAAGGCACGTAAGTTCGGCCTTCTGCCCCCGCACTGGGTCAAGACATCGCTCGCACCCGGATCGCCCGCAGCAGAGAGACTGTTGCGCCGCGCCGGATTGCTCGACGATCTGGAGGCTGTGGGATTCGGCATCGTCGGATTCGGTTGCACCACCTGTATTGGCAACTCCGGCCCCCTGCATCCCGACATGGAGCAGGCGCTGCTCAACGGGACGGTCGCCGCAGCCGTCCTTTCCGGCAATCGCAATTTTCCCGGACGTGTCCATCCGGCACTTCAATACGGCTTCATTGCGTCGCCGCCACTCGTTGTCGCATTCGCCCTTTGCGGCCGGATCGTCGCAGACATCGCCAGCCAGCAGTTCGGCACCGCGCCAGATGGAACCCCGATTGTCCTGAAGGATCTGTGGCCTTCCGAAGATGAAATCGAAGCGACGCTCCGCACCGGCGCATGCGCATCCGACTTCGCAGACGCCTTTGCGGAAGCTGAACAAAACGAGGCTTGGAGCGCCTTGGCAGCGCCGCGATCGGTTCTATTCCCTTGGGACGAACATTCCACCTACATCCGCCGCCCGCCCTTCGCGTCCAAGAACATGAAAAGCCGCCTTGGAAAATACTGTGCCTCACCCCTGATCGTGCTGGACGACGACATGACCACGGACCACATTTCGCCCGCGGGTCAGATCGATCCCTCGAGCTATGCCGGACGCCATCTCATCGAAAACGGTGATCCGGCGGGCGACCTCAACGTTTACGCCGCACGGCGTGGAAACTGGCAGGCGATGGTGCGAGGCCTCTTCGACAATCGCGCTGCCGCAAACCTGCTCGTGGATAGAAGGCCTGCCGCAACCACGGTTCACTGGCCAAGCGGCGAAGAGTGCCCCCTCTGGGACATCGCAGAAAAATATCACCACGAAGGAAAATCAGTCGTCATTGTTGCAGGAGAGCGCTATGGCGCTGGCTCCTCGAGAGACTGGGCCGCCAAGGGCGTAGCCCTCCTCGGCGTCAGGGCAGTGCTTGCTCGCAGCTTTGAAAGGATCCACCGGTCCAACCTGATCAATATGGGCGTGTTGCCGATTCTGCTTCCGGAAGAGGCACACCCTCGATCCCTGGTGATAGCGCCGGACACCACATTCCATGTCGACGCCGTCGATCTGACGCCCCGCTGTGCGTTGACGGTTGCCCTCGAAAACGCGTCGAACCTGCGTAGCTTTGATTGCAGGGCAGCGATCGAAACAGAACTCGAGCTGCAGGTTCTCCAAGCCGGGGGAATGATTCCGTTTATTCTCGCCCGATCCTTGTAAGTGGGCTCTCCGACAGCCTCAAAGAAGGTAGCGATGCTTGGTGGGTGGCCAGTTCGGGCCCGAAAATGCGCCGGTCTGGGCTTGCTGCCTAAGTCATTGAAAAAAATGGTGGGCCCGGAGGGACTCGAACCCCCAACCAAGCGGTTATGAGCCGCCGGCTCTAACCATTGAGCTACAGGCCCTTACCGGAAAGTCCGGCGCCGTGCGGGTCAATGGTTGCCCGCCCAGCCTGCTCCCTCTAGACGAATTCCGAAGCTCTCACAAGCGCCGCCGCAATGCTTACACAATCAAAGCACAAGAACGGCGCGAGGGACGGCCACGAGACAACCCAAAGGGAGATACCATTCATGACGATCAGCATACTCAACCGCCGCGCCGGCGTTGGTGCGATTGCCCTGTCGCTCGCGCTTGCAGCAGCGGGTACGGCCAGCGCCCAGGAGACGCGCCAACGGGACCCCGTCATCAACGTCACGGGTGAAGGCCGTGCGGCGATCGCGCCGGATATGGCCGTTCTCGAGCTCGGCGTCGTCAAGGAGGCCAAGACCGCCCGGGAGGCGCTGGACGCCAACAACGCCGCCATGGCCGAGGTGATGAAGGCGTTGCGGGACGCCGGCATCGCCGAACGCGACATCCAGACCTCGGGTTTCAACATCAATCCCCAGTACCAGTTCCCGCAGAATGCCAACGGCGAGAACCAGCCCCCGTCCTGGTCGGGTTCCAGGTGGCCAACACGCTGTCCTTGCGCGTTCGCGACCTCTCCAAGCTCGGGCAGATCCTCGACCAGACGGTGACGCTCGGCATCAACCAGACAGGCGGCATACGCTTCACCAACGACAAGCCGGACGCGGCGGTGAGCGAGGCGCGCAAGAATGCCGTCGCCGACGCGATTGCCAAGGCGAAGGAACTGACAACGGCCGCAGGCGTCGACCTCGGGCGCGTGATCGAGATCTCGGAGACCTCCTACAGGCCTGAGCCCGTCCCGGTCATGCGGACCATGGCCAAGGACATGGCTGCAGAGGCCGTGCCGATCGCGGGCGGAGAGAACAACTACTTCGTCACCGTCAACGTCACCTTCGCCCTGGGGAAGTGAGCCCGAAGTTCCGACGGTTTACGGCAAGCCTGCGACAGGACACCGGCTCGAAGTCGAGAGGCAGCATGTGTCGAGGCAGGCGCCGGATTGCCGGCACCTTTCCAGTGGACACCTAGCAGAGCCGAGAGCGGCGCCAGCCCATGGCGCCGCTGACGCGGGAAGCGGCGGGGGCAAACACTGGCTTGCCGACTGCTTCCTGTGAGGCGTGCGGCCAAACGCGCCTCGGTCCTCTGCCGTGCTCAGAAAATCGCGTGCCGCTGGAGACGGCGGCCAGCAGAGGGCTGGCGAAGACAAGGCCTCAACGCGCTCGTTCACGTGGGTTGCGTGTTCACTTTGAAAGCTGCCGCGCAAGTTCCCCCGTATCCGAAAAGAGCGCCAGCCGGGCGATGCGGCCCTCGGCAAGCTCGATCAGCATCAGCTTCTCGACGGAATAGCTCTGGCCGGCAGCGGCAGAGAGACCGGGCGCTCCGCCGCCATACCGGCCGCGTGCCGTCAGGCGAACCGAAATCGGGCTGCCGCCTTCGGCCGTCATGACGAGAGCATCCCCATAGGTCTCGTCGAACAGCTGGAAATGCCGCGCCAGCCTTTCGCGCAACGCCTCGCGGCCATTGTCTGCGCCCTCGCCTATGCCCGACACGGCCACGTCCTCGTCGCACATGTCGGCGACTGCCGCAAAGTCGCGGCTGTTCAGCGCCTCTACCAGGCGTTCGACCATGATGTTCTGCTCCGCCATGAGGTTTCCTCCCATGAAGTTTGCCATCCCCTAAGGGCCAGCGTGGAAACGCCGAAGGACCGGTCGCGGTTCCGGCGTCATGCGCCGAGATGCAGCACGACTTCGCGCCGGTGCGGCCGGTCGCGGTGTTCGAACAGGTAGAGACCCTGCCAGGTACCGAGGGCAAGCTTACCGCCGATGACCGGTATGCCGATCGACACCTGGGTCAGCGCCGCCTTGATATGGGCGGGCATGTCGTCCGGCCCCTCCAGGGTGTGGACGACCCAGCGCATGGAGGGATCGTCAGCGGGCGGAACGAGGCGGCGGAAGAACTGGTCGAGGTCCCGCCGAACATCCGGATCCGCATTTTCCTGGATGAGGAGCGAGCAGGAGGTGTGGCGCACGAAGACTGTCAGGAGGCCCTCGCCCGCGCCCGCCCCCGAAACGAAGGCGCGTGCCTCCGTCGTGAATTCGTAGAGACCCTGTCCGCGCGTCGCGACGGTGATCAGGCTTTGCGGCATTGCAGCTCCTTGCTGTGCCGGGGCGTGCGATCCGGCCACCGCGATCGCGCCGGACGGCCAGCCGGGCCGCGCCGCCCCACTTCATTGCCAGCAACGATAGCAGAGCAGGATGCGATGCGAAAACCGGCCACCGCTACCGGCATCACGCTAGAGGCGCATGAAAAGTTCGAAACCGCCATAGATCATGCGCTTGCCGTCAAAAGGCATTTCCCATTTGTCCGGCGAAAGGCGGGGATCCGCCATAACCTTCGCGAGGATCTCGTCGCGTCTGGCGCGGGATTCGTAGGTGATCCACGAGAACACCACGACTTCGTCGTCGCTGGCCATCACTGCCCGTGGGAAGGAAGTCAGCTCTCCGTAGGGCACGTCATCGCCGATGCATTCGACATAATCGAGTGCGCCATATTCCTTCCATACGGCACCGGCCACGGTGGCCATCGCCTTGTAGGCTTCGATGTTCTCTTTCGGCACGGGAACGACAAACCCATCCACATAGGGCATGACAACCTCCTCTTGGCTCTTGCCTCCACGACAAAGGACGAACGATGCCGATTTGTTCCGACATCGAACGCCCGCGAGTATTTTCAGGGCGCGCGATGTTCATCTTCGCATCCGCCCACCGGGAGCACCAGCAGGGCGATCCGGCGAGATTCATCTCCCGGTGCGAACTTGTGAACGGTCGTTACATGTACGGGGCGGAGCGGTGCGTTGACCGCAACCGCTGCGTACCGATGGCAGATATTACAGAGGCTTGAGAGGAGCCCTCGACGGAGGGATATCACCAGCGCTTGCAGCTCCCGTGGCACTTCCCCCGAAGTTTGATAGAGTTGGTACCATTCCCGGTGGAGCCGATGAGGGTACGAGAGTGCCGGACAGATCGCAGATTGTTGCGCTTGCCAAGGACGTGATCGCCGGGTTCAGCCTGGCGGATGATCCCCAGGTGCTCGGTTTCAGGCAGGTCTACGCCGAGGGAAGCAACCGGGTCTTTGCCAGGGACGACAGCTACCAGGCGGTGACCGTTACCTTCGGGACGAGGTCCAGGGGGTGCACGGTGTACGTGTGCGAAAACTTCAGGGGCCATGCTTCCGTGCGCTTCGACGAGAGCAACTCGGTCGTCTACATCGGCGCGTCGTGCCGTTTGCGAAAGACCGTCATGCGGGCGAGAAGCCACAACTCCTACCTTCTCGTCGGCAACGGCGTCACGACGACGGGACGCAACACCTGGGCCTGTACGGCAGCGTCCGATACCTCCCCCAATGTCCTGATCATCGGCGACGATTGCATGTTCGCGGCAGAGGTTACCGTGAGGACGACGGATGGGCATCCGGTCTATGACGTCCGTTCCGGACGTATTCGCAATACGCCCCTGGCCCCGGTGGTCATCGAGCCGCACGTCTGGATCGGCAAGCAGGTCACCATCCTGAAGTCAGTACGAGTGGGCGCGTGCTCGATTGTTGCGCTGCGGGCCGTGGTCACCCGCGACGTGCCGCGAGGCTCCCTTGCGACAGGCATTCCCGCACAGTCGAAACCGCTCGAGGGCAAGGTCTGGGCACGAACGCCGACGATGGGGGACCGGAGGAAAGCGATGCACTTCTACGATCGCTATTGTGAAGGCGACCAGGCCATCACCCCTGACGTGGGCCAGAAGAATGGCGCTGCCCCCCGGCCCCACTCCGTCTTCGGATCGCATGCGGACACCTCGCGCAAAACGCGAAACCGTATCGCACTTTTCGTCGCGGGGATTGCACTCGCCGGTCTCCAGCTGCTGACGCTGGGAGCGACATTCTGGAACGAGGCGATGGTGCCCTGAACGACAGGATGATGGCGCTCCCTGCGCTCAGGATCCGACGGAGACACCGGCTTTCTCGAGGCCTTCGAGAAAGTTGCGATGATGCTCGGGGTCGACATAGGCCATGAATATGTCCCAGTAGCCCGCCATGTCCGGCGGCGGGCTGACGGCGAACTCCGAAATCATCTTGCGGGCCTCCTCCTTGCGACCAAGCTGGCCGAGGCTTGCGAGAAGAACCACCAGGTTGGAGTAGGCCGGGCGTAGCGAAAGCGCGCGCTGCGAATAGTGAATCGCTTCCTCGTAGTTGCCGAGATGATAGTGCGCGAGCGAGACGCGGTTGAGGAACAGGTAGGTCAGCGGATCGTGTGGACTGAGCCTCAATGCCATGTTCAGCGGATCGAGCACTTCGGCGAAATGTCCGGTGAAGATCCGCGCCCAGCCGAGCGCCATGTGGGCAAGCGCGAGGTTCGGGTTGAGATCGATCGCGCGCTGTGCGGCCGCCAGCGCCGCCGGCGCCCGCTTGGCGGCGAAATGGGCAAGGCACATGACATAGTGCGAATAGGGATCCCTCTCGTCCAAGGATATGGCACGCTCGGCGGCAGCGCAGAGCTCGGCGCAATCTCGCGCGACGTCGTCGCTGTAGCCGTGGAAGGACCGGGCATAGAGAGAGCGGGCAAGCATCATGTAGGCCCGTCCGAATTTGGGATCGAGCTCGATTGCGCGGCGATGCCACTTGATCGCCATGGCGAAGTGCTCCGCGCTGTCCTGGGCATTGTGAAGCCAGGTCCCTCGCATGTGACATTCATAGGCATCCAGATTGTCGGTCGCCCTGAGCGACGCCCGGCGGCTCTCTCCGATCTGTATCTCCGGCTCGATGGCGCCGACCACGTTCTGCGTCAACTCGTCCTGGATGGCAAAAATGTCGGTGAGCTCCCGGTCGTACCGCTGCGCCCAAAGATGGACCCCCGTCTCCGCCTCGATCAGCTGGCCGGTGACGCGAAGGCGCGAGCCGGCCCTGCGAACGCTGCCCTCGATGATGTAGCGCACGCCAAGTTCGCGGCCGATCTGCTTCACGTCCACCGCGCGCCCCTTGTAGGAGAAGGACGAATTGCGAGCGATTACAAAGAACCAGCGGTAGAGGGAAAGCGCCGTTATGATGTCTTCCGTCAAACCGTCGGCGAAATACTCCTGCTCGGGGTCCCCGGACATGTTGATGAACGGCAGCACTGCGATCGAAGGCTTGTCGGGCAAGGCGAGAAGGCCACCCGTCTCCTCGACTTCGACAGGCGTTTCATTTCGCCATTCGACCCGGTAGACCGGTACCGGGCGCGGTATGTTCTTGAGATTGCGATCGCCCAGGCGGATCATCGGGAAGCCAAGCTTGCCCTCGATCTGTTCGTGGACGGAGCCGGAGATGCAGATGCCGGTCGGCAGCGCCACTTCCTGCAGACGCGCCGCGACGTTGACACCGTCGCCGAGCAGGTTGTCGCCCTCCACCACAACGTCGCCGAGATTGAGTCCGAGGCGAAATTCCATCCTCCGGTCCGGGGCGAGGTCGGCATTGTGGCGCTGCAGCGCCCGTTGGATCGCAACGGCGGCACGCACGCCGTGAACCGCACTGTGGAACTCCGCCACCACGCTGTCGCCAGAAGAGCCGAAGATCCTGCCTCCATGCTCGGTGATCAGGTCGCCGATCGTCGCACCGTAGATCGCGAGCGTCGAAAGAGCCTCCTCCTCGTTGTCAGCAACAAGGCGACTGTAGCCTGCGACATCGCCGGCCAGAATGACTGCGAGCTTCCGTTCCAAGGGCCGCTCCTGCGGCTTGTGGCCAGAACGAAACGTGAGCGTAGCTCAAAAGCAGAGTCCGGAGAAGCTCGAAGTTTCCTCCGGTTGCGCCGGCGCCACAGGCAGCGTTGCCATCGGTTGCCGCGATCACCGGCGAACCCCGGCAGTCCTGTCAGCTCTCCTTCGTGTCCTCCGGTCCTGCGGGGTTTTTGTAGCGGTAGCGGAAGGTGCAGCGCGGAGAGCCCGCCATGATCGTCTCCTTGCGCTCCAGCGCAATGCTCGGATCGTAGCCCTGGCAAAAGGTGCCGTCGCGGTTGCATGACATCAGATGGCCGATATGGCCGAGGCCCATCTCATGATAGGCCTCGGCATAACGACATCGCGTAACGTCGAAGTCGAAGGTGTCCTCCGTCGCCTCCAGCACCTCGATCTCCAGCGCATCGTCTACCGTCCACAGATCGTATAGCTTGATGAAGTGCGCCATCGACGTTTCGCCGCCCGGCGCACTTGCGGCAAAGGATCGTCCCTCCGCGATGGCAGCCTTGCGGATGGCGGAATCCAGGATGGCGTCGGCCTTCTCCTTGCCGAGGGCGGCGACCATCTCCGCGTGGATCGGCCCGATCACCTGAGCCTGCACCCTCCGCTTCAGGAGTACCGGAAGCTCCAGAGATCGCTTGTCCATAATCCATTACTCCTGTTTTTTCACCGCAGCCCGTGCTTCAGGGAAAGCTGGAATGCCAGCGAGGTAGCTGACGACCACTTTTCTCCGGCGCAGGCAGGAACGCAAGCACCAGTCCCCACGAACGCCCCTCGCCCCGCAGCTTCCTTGCTCTGTTTCGTGCCGGCCTCCGGGTTTCGCGGGTCCTTCGCGAAGGCTCCTCGCTGCAATGGCATCGGACGCCCACCTGCGCTAACATCCCGGCTCGAACCGTACGCCGGGGAAGATCGTGGATGGAGCGCCGTCTCGCAGCCGTTCTGATTGCCGATGTCGTCGGCTACAGCAGCCTGAGCCGGATTGACGAAGAGGGAACGCGAGTCCGCTTTCAATCCGACCTCAAAAATCTGTTCAATCCGAAGATTGCCGAGCATCACGGGCGGCTAGTCAAGACCATGGGCGATGGACTGCTGGTCGAATTCCACAGCGTGGTCGATGCGTTGCGCTGTGCCGTGGAAATTCAGCAGGAGAAGGCGGCCAAATCCGGAGAAGTGCCCCCCGACCTCAGGGTCCACTTCCGCATCGGCATCAATCTGGGCGATGTGATCGTCGAGGACGACGACATCCACGGAGATGGCGTCAACATCGCCGACAGGATGCAGACGCAGGCGCTGCCCGGCGGCATCGCAATGTCCGGAACCGCCTACGACCAGGTGAAACACAACATTCCGGTCGGCTACATCTCGCTCGGGGAGCAGAAGGTCAAGGGCATCGCCGAACCGGTCCGCGTCTACCGGGTCGTGCTCGATCCGGCGGCGGCCGGCAAGACGGTCAGCGTCCGGCGGGGCCTGCGCGATCCACGCCTCGCGGCAGCGGCTACGCTCCTTGCTGTCGTTCTGGCGGGAGCTGCCATGTGGTGGCAGCCCTGGACGCTGCTCAAGGCGCCGACATCCGTCGAGCGTGTCGCTTATCCCCTACCCGACAAGCCTTCGGTGGCCGTACTGCCCTTCATCAACGTCAGCGGAGACACCGAGCACGACCATCTCGCCGAGGGCCTGACGGATGATCTCATCACCGAGCTTTCCAAGGTGTCCGGCCTTTTCGTAATCGCCCGCCACTCGGTGTTTGCGGTGCGAAACTCGACTGCCACGGTGCAGGAGGTCGCTTCCGAGCTCGGCGTCCACTACGTTCTCGAAGGCACCCTGCAGCGCGCGGGCGCGAGGCTTCGGATAAACGTCAAGCTGATCGACGCCATGACGGGGCTCTCCCTCTGGGCCGAGCGCTACGACAGGCAATACGCGGATATATTTGCGGTCCAGGATGACGTCATCAACAAGATCATATCGGCGCTCGAGGTGAAGCTCAGCAAGGGAGAGCGCGATCAGCTCGCACGCATCCCGACGGAGAGCCTCGAGGCCTACGACTACTTCATGCGCGCGGAACAGGAAGGCACCGCGTTCAGCGACGTCGATACCGCGAGGCGCACGCTCTCCTATTACCAGCGGGCGATCGATCTCGACCCGCGGTTTGCGGACGCCCACGCCGGTATCGCGCGCGTTGCCGTCGACGTCTGGCGCAACGACTACAACTACCTCTGGTCGGCCGCCGTTGCGCGAAAGATCGCCTACGACGCGGCCGGACAGGCGCTCAAGCTCGATCCCAACAATGCCAGGGCCCTTGCCGTTCTGGCGCTCCTCCAGCTCGTCGACGGCCGGATCAAGGAGGCGCTGGAATCCGCCAATCGCGCGGTCGATGCGCAGCCGAGCGACGCCGAAGCCCATGCCAACCTCGCCCTCATCCTCGGTCATGCGGGCAACCACAGCGAGGCGATCGTGGCGATAGAGAGTGCGCTCCGGCTCGATCCGTCACCGCGTCCGAGCTTCCAGCTGCTTGCCGGGATTGTGTACTATACCGCCCACGACAGCGCCCGCTCGATCCCGCTCCTCACCGCAGCGCTCGACTCCCTGCCGAATGCCGAGCCCGCCCGCGAATACCTGGCCGCCGCCTACGCCGAACAGGGCGACATGGCAAAGGCACAGGAACAGGCCAAGAAGCTCCTGGAGCTCTTTCCCGACAGCAATCTCACCTATTACCGCTATCTCTACGACTACTGGCGCATGGACGATCTGGACTACCACCTGAAGGCTCTGGAGGCCGCCGGCATCCCCCAATGGCCATTCGACTTTCATGGCGCCGATGCTGACCGTGTTTCCGGAGCGGAACTGGCGGGCATCGTCAACAACAAGACATGGACCGGCAAGCACAGGAACGGCACGGAATTCATCCAGTTCTTCGACAATGCCGGCAACACCGCCTACCGCAGCGCCAACACCAGCATAACCGGCACCGTGGAAGTCAGCGACGACCGGCTCTGCGAAAAATTCAACGGCTATTTCCTCGACAGGCTGTTCTGCGGCTATGTCTTCCGAAACCGCGACAGGACCAGCCACGACGAGGAATTCGTGCACGTGTCGCCGCAGGCGGTGAAATACTTTACAGTGCGCGAGGCGACGCAGTGAGCAACGGATGCAGTCGGCTTCATGAGAGTTGGCGGTAGAATTTTTCTCAGCCTTGGCAGAAACCATCTGAGAGGTACAACTGCGTACTGAATGAAGCGCCGAGTATATTAGAGAGGCGAACGTCTATCCGTCGACGCCCCACGACAAACAGATCAACCAGAACGCCGCGCGCTACTGTAAAACACTTGCGCTTTTCTGCTTCAGTCGCATTATCTCTCATCAACGTTGTTTAGGGGATAACCTCCATGGACATAACGAAGCGGAACTTCACCAAGAGTCTGGTTCTGGCGGCAGGTTGTGCCGGACTTGGTCCCCTCCGAATCAACGCTGCGGAAGTCAGCGAAGCCGAGGCACGCGCCATCGCCAAGGAGGCCTACATCTACGGCTTCCCGATGATTGACAGCTATCGCATTCAGCATGCCTACTTCGTCGATACCAAGAACCCTGAATACAAGGGCCCGTGGAACCATCTGGCCAATATTGCGCGCGTCTACACGCCCGCCGATACCGCTGTTCAGACGCCAAACTCGGACACGCCATATTCGATGCTCGGCCTGGACCTTCGCGCCGAACCAATTGTTCTGACGGTGCCGCCGATCGAGAAGGATCGGTATTTCAGCATTCAGTTGATCGACGCGTACACCTTCAACTTCGATTACATCGGAAGTCGCGCGACCGGGAACGATGGTGGCAGTTTCCTCATCGCGGGGCCGCAGTGGAAGGGCGAGACGCCGAGCGGCGTGAAGAAGGTGATGCGGTCGGAGACCGAGCTGGCGCTCGCAGTCTACCGCACGCAGCTCTTCAATCCCGACGACCTCGACAACGTGAAGAAGATCCAGGACCACTACAAGGCGGAGCCACTATCGAAGTTCCTAGGACAGCCCACGCCACAAGCCGCCCCTTCGATCAATTTCATCGAGCCGTTGACCGCTGCGGATGAAAAGACTTCGCTCGATTTTTTCAGCATTCTCAATTTCATCCTGCAGTTCTGCCCGACCGATCCGTCCGAAACCGAACTGATGGCGCGCTTTTCCAAGATCGGTATCGGAGCAGGCAAGGCCTTTGACCCGGGCAAGCTCTCACCCGAACTGAAAAATGCCATAGAACTGGGAAGGGCCGACGCGTGGGCCGATCTCGACGCCTTGCGAAAACGTGTCGATACGGGCGAAGTGACGTCCGGCGACATGTTTGGCACGCGCTCCTACCTGAAGAACAATTACCTCTACCGCATGGGAGCCGCCGTGCTCGGCATCTACGGAAACTCCAAGCAGGAGGCGATGTATCCCGTCTATGCCATTGATTCCGAAGGCAACAAGCTCGACGGCGCCAACAAGTATACGGTCCGCTTCGCGCCCGGCCAGTTGCCCCCGGTCAACGCCTTCTGGTCGCTGACGATGTATGACTTGCCTCAAAGCCTGCTCGTCGCGAACCCCATCAACCGCTACCTGCTGAATTCACCGATGTTGCCGCAGTTTGTGAAGGATGGCGATGGAGGGCTGACGTTCTATGTTCAGAACCAATCCCCCGGCAAGGGCAAGGAGCCCAATTGGCTGCCTGCCCCGGAGGGGCCGTTCGTGATTGCGATGCGTCTCTACTGGCCGAAACCAGAAGCCCTCGATGGCAAGTGGAAGCAGCCGCCGTTGACGAAGACGGAGTGAACCTTCGGTAGCTCAGGATTGGCGGCTCGCCTATTGTCACTATATGCATGGTTCTGACAAATCGGGGGCAATCGCCCTGAGCGCACCGAGAGTGCGCCGCGTCTGAATGGAGTTTGAAATTGAGCGTTGCCTTCACCAAGGAAGAGAGTTCCGAAACGGCCTCGGAAACCCTGCTGCCTGACCGCGCAATTTCGCGTCACCCGAACCTTGTCACGGAAGCGGGATTGAGGGCGCTGGAGGTGCAACTCCAGCAGGCCCGCGAAGCCTACGATGCGACGAACGCGATCGAGGACGTGAATGAACGGCGGCGGCAGGCGGCAAGCCCGATGCGGGATCTGCGTTATTTTGCGGAACGGGTTCGCACGGCTCAGCTTGTCCCTGACCCGACTTCCACTGATACCGTTGCCTTTGGGAACACGGTGACCTTCAGCCGCGACGATGGGCGCGTGCAGAAGTATCGCATCGTCGGAGAGGACGAAGCTGACCCCAAGGCCGGATCAATTTCCTTTGTTTCCCCGGTCGCAAGAATCCTCATTGGCAAATCTGTCGGGGATGTAGCCGGCATTGGTGATCAGGAGCTCGAGATCATTGCCATCTCGTAGAGCAGTCCCTGTAGCGCTGCGGGAACGAGCGCGGGTCATTTTCTGACATGACGCTGTGGCAACAGGTGGCGTTCGCGCTATAGCAAGCTCGGTGGCGCAAAGAAGCAATTGAGATGCTCTTCACCGGGATGGAGACAAGCGTGATAGGCCCCATCGCCTGAAGGAATCTCGTCGCCATAGGGTACGAAGAACTGATGGTCGCGCGTGGCCTTGGGGTGGTCGCCGCGGCGGAGCAGGATGAAATACCCCCTCCTGCCCTGCATCACATCGCCATCGGGTATCGAGTGGCAGTCGCCGTCAACCTCTGATCCTCGGCAGCACGCAAGGGGATACTTCCAACCGTCGGGATCATGCGACATCGCAGTTGTCGCCAATGCCGGCAGCATGAGGAAGCACCCTGCAACCGCTCGCAGACACATGCAGGTTCTCCAGGAGAGATGGTCACTGGCGAGGAACCATTCTGGTGGCTCGAACCTGCAGGAAAATTCCAGTTGAACGTGCGTCGTTCTCGCCATCGCGCCCACCAAGGATGGTACTCCTCCCCAGATGAAGGGCAACTGTAAACGCGGAAAGAGTTCCGACCTGGTTCGGCAGAAGGTTACGAATACGCTCGGCCGGACGCTCCCCGCAGGGAACGACACCCCGCCACGATGCCGCAGCGGGGTGTTTCGAAAGTGCCGCCATTCGAGATCAAGGGGCGCTGTGCTGCCAGTCCTTGTCCAGCTTTTCAGTCACGAGCGTCTGTTGGACCTCGTTCCAGTGCTTCTTCGAGTCGACCACCTTGGCAGGGATCTTTTCAAACCCGTCGGCTGCCCCTGGATCATAGTTGATGTAGAGCTTGCCCTCGATGATGCGCCAGGCCTTGGGATCGATGTTGGTGGTCACCGTTCCGTAGGAAACGCCGTCGGCGCAGTACCCGCCATACTGCGGCGCGTACTTGGCGGGATCCTTTATGAAGAGGTCGCGATGTTCGGCGCTGGCGAAATGCCAGTTCGCACCCAGCCAGTGGTAGTTGAACTTGGGTGACCCCTCCACGGCCTCGTTCTGCGTGAAGTAGGCAACCGGATCGTAGCCCTTGATCGCTACATCGCCGAAGTAGCCGGTGTTGACCATATTGTCTGCCGCTGCGCTCTCCGTGGAGGCAAGCAGCAGCGCGACCGCAGCAACCGCCGCAGCCACCTGCATGATGTGCTTCAATCTGTAACGAGACATTCAATCCTCCGTTTTGCGGCAATCCGGCGGCTCGGCGGCGTCACTTTCGCTTCGTGCATTCGCCATAGAGCCATTCACCGACCAGATCCGCTTTCTGGCAGACGGCACCCGCCTTCAATAGAAGTTCCGCCGCCTCCCAATGCGAACGCCACCCCGCCTGCGTGAGCGGTGTATAGCCGTTCCTTTCCTTCACATCGACTTCCGCCTTGTTTGTCAGCAGGAATGCGACCACGTCCGCGTGGCCTTCTTCCGCTGCCGCATGCAGCGGAGACATATGATAGAAGTTGGCCGTGTCGTTGACGGCCGCCCCTTTGGAAACCAGAAGCTCGACGACTTCGAGATTGCCGCCGTAAGCGGCCGCATGAAGCGCCGTAAGCCCGCCCTTGTTGCGGATCTCGATATCGGCACCGCGATCCAGGAAGAGCAGGACGACATCAGGATGGCCGGCGAGTGCGGCTATCAGCAGCGGAGGTTCCCCGGCCTCGTCGGGTTCGGCGATGCTCCTGCCCTGGTCGAGCAGCTGTTTCGCGCGAGCAACGTCCCCGTCCCTCGCAGCATCATGCAGGGGACCTGCAAAAGCGGCCGATACTCCCATGGCGAGCCCGGCAACGGCAGCAAAAATAAATTTCACCGTGCAACCTCCGCCCCAGCTTCGGTTTCGGTTTTTACATGTGCGGAATATGTTCAATGTATCACATGCGCGTCGCTCTGATCAACGATCGCGCCCGCCCGTCCTGCTTGGGTTGTGCCGAACGTCACACGCGACGAAACCTATTGCCGAAACGGCTTGCCGGGCGCAGGTTGCCCCGGAAAGGACGATTCGCGCGGCCCATGCCAGCGGGAGGACTTGAACAGGAGGCGCGATGAACGAACCCGCTGAAAAAACGGGATCATCCGGCAGAATGAGCTCGCTGCGGTCGCTCTTCAGCGCGATAACGGTTTTGCTGCTCGTCGCCGTTTCCGGAACACTCGTCGGGCTTGCCTACATCAGGGGCAAGGAAGCCGCGATAGAGCGCGTCAACGCCGAGATGCACAGTTTCTCCGATCGCCTTGTCGGCCGGCTGGAGGTACTTTCGGGTGATACGACCGCGCTCGTCGGCCTCGTTGCTTCCGTCGCAAATTCGTTTCTCGCGCCGCCCACGGAGCGCATGGACGACAAGGTCACGGCACTGCGCGAAGCGCTTGCGCGTTCGCCGCACATCGATGGCCTCTATGCGGGCTATCCGGATGGTTCGTTTTTCCAGGCCGTAAGCCTCCGGGATGAGGCCTGGCGCAGCCTTCTGGATCCTCCTGATGGAGCGACGCTGGCGATCCGGGCAGTTGGCGCCACCGATCAGGGCAAGGCCCAGTTGCATCTGCTGTTCTTCGACGCCGACGGAAAGAAGATCGGGCCGGACCGGCTGGCATACTCGGCGTTCGATCCACGGACCCGACCATGGTATCGCCTGGCGGTAGACAAGACCTCGCCTGTCGCCTTTGGCCCCTATGCCATGTACACCACCGGCGCCCTCGGGGTCAGCATTTCGCAGGCCCACAAGGGCAACGGGAAGATCGTCATCGGCGCCGATGTGGTGCTGAACCAGATCACCGACTTTCTCCGCCAGGAACGGTTGACGCCGGATTCGATTGCGCTCGTCGCCGACAACCGCGACAAGCTGATACTGCATTCCGATCCCGTCATCATGAATCGTATCCTGTCCTCCAAGCTGGAACGAGATCTCGACGACACCGTAGACTCCGATCCCCTGATGTCTGCCATGAAACGGGCGCATCCGGCGCTCGGGACTCTCGCGTTCATCGACGTCAACGACCGCACCTATGTCGTCATGGCGACGGCGATCGAATCCGCCCTGCTCTTTTCCGGCTATACGGCGGTGATCGCCGCTCCTCTCGATGAATTGATGGCATCGGCCAACAGGGACGCAGTGCAGGGGCTTACGATCGCCGGAACGGTAGTCCTGCTCGCAATCGCCTGTGCGCTCGTGCTTGCCCGCATGATCACACAATCCCTGCGCCAGCTGACAGCCAGCGCGAATCGCCTGCAGAATCTCGACTTCTCCACGCCCATCGACGTGTCGTCCCGGGTGCGGGAGATTTCGACGCTCGGCAACGCGATGAACCGCGCGCGCGACGCGATCTTCTCTTTCGCGCTCTACGTGCCCAAGGAACTGGTGCGAAGGGGCATGGAATCCGGTGAATTCTCGGGCCGGACGGCACGCCGCCAGGAGGTCACTGCCCTATTTACCGACATCTACGATTTCACCACGATCAGCGAGCGCCATGCGCCGGAAGAAGTCGTGAGCATGCTGTCGGAATATTTCGACATTCTGAACGAGGCCGTGAAGGCCGAGGGAGGCACGATCATCCAGTTTCTCGGGGATTCGATCTTCGCGATGTGGAACGCACCCGCGCCCGATGAACGGCACGCGGAGAAGGCCTGTCGCTGCGCGCTCTCCATGGAAGGCCGGCTCGAGGCGTTCAACGCCAAGCAGAAGGCTCTCGGACTACCCGCCTTCCGGACACGTTTCGGGATCCATACCGGTCCGGCGGTTGTCGGCAGCGTCGGTGCCAGGGACCGGCTGCAGTACACGGCGATGGGCGATACGATCAACGTCGCCTCGCGGCTGGAAGGGTTGAACAAGACCTACGGCACGGAAGTGCTGGCGAGTGCCGCAGTGGTGGCCCAGTGCGGTGGCTGGATCCGCTTCCGTCCGCTCGGAGAAGTGCACGTGAAGGGACGAGAGACCGCGCTGGAGGTCTTCGAGGTTGTCGGCGCGAAGGACGACCTGTAGAGGCCGGCGCCGGCAACCTGCGTAACGTGGGGCCAACCGGCCGAGACCGGTGCCAGACCTCCGAGCGTCCCGTCTCGCTTTAGAAATTCACCACAAGGCCAAGAATGGGACCCTGCTGAATGACGTCGAATTCAAATCCGCCACTGCTATAGTCGACGCCCAACGCACGGTAGCCCGCGACGGCCGAAATGGTGTTGTTGAAACGATAGCCGATCGCCGCTGCCACATCCCAGTCGATATCGGCGCCGCCCGCTCCCACGAGCCCCCATCCCGTGAGGTAGATCTCGGGCGTAATCGAGTAAGTCGCCTTCAAGCCTGCCAGCGCATCCACCCAGGTGTCGCCGTCGCTCTTGGACACACCATCAAGAATACCGCCGTCGAACGAAAGGTCCGTGTCCACCGACCAGACCCTGGCACCGCCGATCACGTCAAGCCGGCCTGCATTGTCCTCGAAAAGCGCATAGCCGACACCGAGGAACGCCGCGAAGGTTTCGCTGTCCACATCGACGCTTTCGGCAAGAATGCCTCTCGGGGTCCCCGCAGAACCGGAGATCTTCGTGTAGATAACATCGCCGACGATACTATAGGGCCCGTAGCGTGCCTCGCCCATCGCCATCGCGCCGAAGTCGAGATGGTCCCAAATGTCACTGAAACTGGAATCGACATGGACGGCCGGGAGCCCGAAGCTCGCCAGATCGCCGGAAAGGCCTGCCGCCCAGAAATAAGGTTCGAACGCGAAGGTCCAGCCGCTCTCCGTCGTAGTCTCCTGAACCTGAGGCGTCATGGGTGAAACGATGTCGGCGGCCAATGTCGGGCCTGCAAGAGGAAGGAAGCCGACACACGCGAGCACGCAGATAGAACTCGATTTCATGTTACCCCCTAGCGATTCGCTATACTCAAATCCCCATTCCCTTCATGAGCATGATCGAAAAAGACGATTCATCCAACTTCTTTCTTGCGGGAGCCCTCCTCGGGTTTTCCACGTTGCGAGGCTTGGGGGTATGCGGTGTCGTCGAAATCGGCTGCCCCAAAGGGGTAACGCAAAGCCGCTTCATGACTTCCGGCAGTCGATTGGCACGCGTGGAAATTGCCCGTTGAGCTAGCCGACGCACATAAGGCCTCCCACACGGGGAGGCCTTATGTGGATGCAGTGCGCCGGTCAGGGCAAGCAGGCCTGCTAGTAGGCGGACCGGCCGTCAGGCGCCGCAGTTGCTCAGCTGGTGGGAGTAGGACTTCGCCATTCTCGCGGTGCGCCCGGCACCGACCTTGGCCTGGTCGCTCCATTTGCCGCGCGAATAGCCGCCGTGCCCCATGTAGTAGGCGATGTAGAGACGATAAGGATCGTTGAGCGCGATACCGTTCTTCTCGTGGCTCTTGTGGTGGTACCAGCCGATGAAACGGATGGCATCGGCAAAATCCGTTCGCCGTGCGCTCCATCGCCCTGTCTCGCTCTTGTAGCGATCCCAGGTCCCATCGAGGGCCTGCGAGTAGCCATAGGCGCTCGACACGCGCTTCCACGGAATGAAGCCGAGAAGCTTCGTGCGCGGAGGCTTGGCGTTATGCCGGAACCCGGATTCCGTATAGATCGTCGCCATCAGGACCGGTACCGGCACGCCATATTCGCGCTCCGTCCGATAGGCGGCGCGACGCCAGTTTCCGAATACGCCGTCACGCTGCTCGAATACCGCACAGGCATTGGTAGTCTGCCGCGGAACAGTGCCGCAGCCAGCAAGGATCATCATGAGGGCGACGACAAATACGCCACGCATCGCTCAACCTCTCGTTTTCGAGAGATTGATAATTGGTAAAGCTTAAAGTTTGGTTTTTAGACAATACCTTAACACATGCGGGCAGGTCCGTGGGCAAAGCTGGAAAGTGGCGCAAACATGCCCGGATCCGGTCAGCGGTCGGCCCTGAACTTGTTCTTCAGCCGCGCTATATTCTCCGCACTCCACCCCTCGATCCCGAGAACCGCGACCCAGCCGTCAATGTAGTGCTCGCCTGCGAAGACATGCCCGAATCCCATGGGGGATGTCGTGGACATCGCGAGGTCGAGACCGAGCTGCAGGAACGTCACGACCGGATACCACTTGAACTGGGGCGACACATCGGGGCCGATCGGTGCGACCATCCATTCTGGGCGCCGGTAGAGCGACTGATAGGAGAAGAAGGTTATCGGATCGCTCGCATATTGCAGGTAGACGATGCGCATCGCCCCCCAGGGTGCGTTGGCCTCCGAGAGTGCATTGCGCTGGCTGGTGAAGCGCACGAACGATCCGTCCTTCACCCGAGGCAGCCAGGCCGGCGATGCCGGATCGCGCATGTTGGTCATGGACCGCCATATCCGGCTCGGAAACGGAGGCCCCGCCCAGAATGCGCCCTGGTAGGGATCGCCGATGACCTCGAAGAGTTCGGCCGATTGCTCTGAACTCAGTGCCCCGAGACTGAGCCCGTGCAGGTACAATTTCGGACGCGCGTCCTTCGGCAGGCTGGTCCAGTACCCGTAGACCTCGCGGAACAACGCCTGTGCGGCCTGTGCTCCATAGTCGGGCTCTACAAGCAATGAAAGCCAGCTCGAGAGGTAGGAATACTGGATTGCGACGCTCGCGACATCCCCGCGGGTCAGGTACTCGACGGGACCGATCCCCTCGGGATCGACCCAACCGGTTCCCGTGGGCATGATGACGATGAGTGTCGAGCGCTGGAACCCGCCAACACGGATCAATTCCTGGAGTGCGAGCTTCGCGCGGTCCTCAGCGCTCGCGGCACCATTCAGCCCCACATAGACGCGGATCGGTTCGAGCGCCTCTCCGCCGAGAAACGCCGACAGCTGGTCCTTCGTCGGGGCGTTGGCCACGAATTCCCGCCCTCTCCTGCCGAGATCTTCCCAGGTAACGAGCGATGCCTCGCTGCCCGTTCGCGCGGGGTCGGTCGGTCGCGGGGTATCGGGCTCGATGAGCTCATCCAGTGCGCGCAGGGAAGAATCGGCCGCGTGGAGTGCGAACCGGAAAAGGACGCCTTCCACGGCGCTCCAGAACAGTACGACCGCGAGAACGCCTCCGATGACATAAGAAAGACGCGTCGGTGCGAAGCGTTGCGATATCCGTGAAGAGGCGAAAAGCACGAAACGGAACAGCCGAGCAAGAGCGATGAGGACAAGGAAAGCGACGAGCGCAATCAATCCGACCTTGAAGGGATGCCCGGTCTCCACCGGCTCGAGATGCATGAGCGAGCGGATGGAGTTCTGCCATTCCGCGGTGCGCCAGAGAAATACCGCAACAACGATTGCGCAGGCCGCCGATGCCAGGAGCTTGATCAGGCGGGCAACGCGACTGCGGGGCACCGGAAGTTCGAGATAGACCCAGATGGCATAGAACAACACGCCGAGGCCGTAGCCGATGGCGAGCGACACGCCGGACAGGACGCCCTGTGTGACGTAGGTGCGCGGCAGCAGGCTCGGAGTGAGCGAGGCGGCGAAGAAGAGTGTTCCGAGAAGCAGGCCGATGGACGAGAACGAAAACCAGAATCTGGCAAGCCAAAGCTGCATGTCATCGTCCCCGGTGTGCGTGCGTAAGGATGCGGGCACAACTTGGCACGGGCTCGCAGCCGACGCAATGCGGCGAAGGTTCAGCCTCCGCCGCCTGCCAAGTCCCCGTCAATCCTGTGCGATGCGATCGACGCGATCTGGATAGAAAGCCAGATGGTCCTTGATCGCAACGACCGACTGATAGGGCGCCTCGTAGCTCCAGGCCGCATTGACCGCCCCTTCGCCGCCGAAAGGAATGCTGTAATACGAACACTGGCCCTTGTAGGGGCAATAGGTCGTGTGCAGCGATGTCTCCAGCAACGACATGTCCACATCGTCGCGTGGGATATATTGCACCGGTGGGTAGCTCGCCTCGCGAAGGGTCAGAGCCCTGCGGCTATCGGCGATGACGCGGCCCGCAAGCGTCACGACAACGCGCGCTGGATTGGCTTCGATCGTGATCGGATGATCCGGTCCGGGAATTCTGACGGGCTTTTCCGGCATCGTCAGGTGTCCTTCTATTGAAAGTGTCACTTGGTTGACGCGCGGGGGCTGCCATTACATCGAAAGATCGCAATTCCGTCGAGCGCCGTCATCCGCGATCGTCTTGCGAAAGATGGCAATTTTGAAAGCGTTCGAAGCGATTGCCGGACCTCAAGGCACACAAGAGCGCCGATTGGGGGAATTGCCCCCCTAGCCGCGCTGCAGGAGAGCCCGTCCGATCGGCTTCGGCGCCTCGCTGCGAAGAACCAGCGAGGTGGTGACCGAACCGTATCGGGCGATCGAATCGACGATCGTCTCCAGTTCTCCGGGGGAAGGCACGAGCACCTTCAAGAGGAAGCAATCCTCCCCTGTCAGTCTGAGAACCTCGATGACATGCGGCATTTCCGCGAAACGTTGCAAGCACGTGCGGATGTGTTCGTGCGTGGTGCGAAGCCTGATCACCGCCATCATGCCGAGGCCTAGCGCGGCAGGCTCGACCCGCGCGGCATATCCCGAGAGGATGCCGCGCTCCTCCAGCCGCCTTACCCGCTCGGATGTCGCCGGCTGCGAGAGCCCGACGCGTCGGCCGAGTTCGGATATGGCAATGCGGCCGTCGGACTGAAGGATCTCGATGATGGCGATGTCGGTCGGATCGAGAGCCGGTGATCGCAATGAGGCGTCGGACATGGCGGGACCTTGAATGTATTTGTCGGACGGATGTTTTTCCGATGACTCTGCATAGCCCATGGACGCCCGATCCGCCAGAATCCGGTTGGTTTCGATTGGTTTCAATGAGGACAAGGCATGAAGGACGCAATCATACTCCCCGGCATCGGCGGTTCCGGCGCAAGCCATTGGCAGAGCATATGGGAGGAAAGACATCCAAGTCTCCGACGTTTCGAGCCCGCGGATTGGAACAAGCCGGAACTTGACGACTGGTGCGAGGCGCTCGAGCGCGCCGTCGCCGCGTCCGCGGAGCCGCCGGTCCTCGTCGCCCACAGCCTCGCATGCCTTCTGGTCGCCCACTGGCAGGCCCGCAGCGGCACTCAGGTAAACGGCGCGCTTCTCGTCGCGGTTCCCGATCCCGCATCGGACGCGTTTCCGCCCGAGGCAAGCGACTTCGCCGACCCGCCGCGGGCCCCGCTTCGCTTCCGCTCGCTTATCGTTGCCAGCACCGATGACCCGTATGGAACGACCGACCACGCCCGGGACATGGCTGCCCGATGGGGAAGCGATATCGTCTTAGCAGGTGCGCTCGGCCACATAAACGGCAGCAGCCGCCTCGGTGACTGGCCGGACGGCTGGGCACTGCTTCGGGAATTTGCATCGAAATAGCCGCAAGCAACTGCGCTCGCGGCCGGTTCTTACCGCCGGCCGTTCCGAAGCGCGGGGCCGCCCTCGTTGCGGTCTCTTTTCAATGCCCCGTCAGAGCAGGCGACAATACGCCTTTGTCGCCGAGCGCCGGTCTCGGCGTGCAACGCCAACCCGGGCAACGTCCCTGCGCTTTGCCGTGCCCCTCGAAACGCGAGGATCAGCCAAGCGAGCTGATCAATTCGCGATAGGCCTTCTCCGGGAATGCTTTCAGGGTCTTCGTGCGAACATTGCCGGCCATGCCCAGGCTGAGGCAGAAGCGTGCGGCGACCGCGTCGTCCGGCGCCTCACAGACGGCAACCATGTCGTGGTCACCCATGGTGAGATAGAAATCCTTGAAGGAACCGCCCATGTCTCCGAGAAGTTTCTTCGCCGCGTCGAGACGCTTCGGCGAATCCCGAACGTTCTTGATTCCCTGCTCCGTCCAGTTGATCAGAACGATATACATAGTCATGGCACACCTCCCCTGCTCGCGTCCGAAGGATGCGGCGGCAATGCCCAAGCCCACTATCCAATATACGCCCGTGGCAGATGGGCCACAAGGAATGCGACGGCGCGGAGTCGGTGCCTGGTCCCCACGTTCCGGGGCGGATCTCTTGCCCTAACGCGTCGGAAAGCCCCTCTTCCGCCATTCGCTTTTCGGGACTTCATTGCCCACGGCAAAAGCGAACGAGAGGACCCTTGTTGCGCCTTCATCAACCTCGCAGCGGAAGCGCAGATCGTACCAGCGACGGTCGGCGTAGAAGGCCGCGCGGCGCACTTCCAGCACCGTTCCCTTTGACAATCGGAAGGAGGGGATCATCTGCGGATCGTAGCGAGGCGCCCCATGCCGAAGCTGCGCGTAGAGTTCAGAGCTGCACAGCTGCCCGACGCGATCCCCGCGGGGAAGATCGCCCATCGCGGTCATTGCCACCGGATTGTCGGTGGCTTCCGTGGAGAAAATCTTCTTGGCTTCGGGAAGCGGCTCCTCCGGCACATCTGCCGCCTCGGCGGCCTCCGCTTCGCTCGCCTCCGCTTGCGTCGTATCCGATTGTTCTTGCGGAGGCTTGGCCTCTTCCTTCGTCAGATCGCTCGTATCCTTCCGTGGACCGGCGTCCTTCTCGCCGAAAGCGACCACCGGCCGCAGGACAGGAATGGGCACACGCGCCGGCGGCTGCTCCTGCGTTTCCTTGGTCTGCTCGGGCTGCTGAGCTTCGGCAGGCTTTTGTTCCGGAGCGGGTTGCTCCTCGGCCTTCTCCTCAGCCTTCTCCTTCTCCTCCTCCTTCTTCTCCTCCTCCGGCGGCGTAACGAGTTCGACGTTGACGCTCTCTTCCTTCGGTGGGGTGAAGTCCGGCAGCGGAAGACGCACGAGCAGGACGACGAGGATCATTGCGTGAAGCACGACCGAAATGATCACACCCCAGCCGGGGATCTGCCAACGCTCTTTTCCCATCCGCCGCAACATCCAAAGCACCTGCCGTCCCGAAGAACGCCACTCCGCAGGAGACTCGTCCGGGGCCGAAAACGAAACCCGGCCAGTTTGGCTGGCCGGGCTGCAATATCAATAGGGACTATCCGCATGAAGAGCAATGCGGCAGGCCATCGGGTGGTTCGGGGCATGGCTCCAACGGAAAAGGCCGGACGCTATGCCCGGCCTTTTCCAATCCTATGAGCGATCGTCTCGATAAGCCGAGCGATCCGTTAGCTGTCGAGAAAGCTTCTCAACTTCCTGGAGCGGCTCGGGTGCTTGAGCTTCCGGAGCGCCTTCGCCTCGATCTGACGGATACGCTCACGAGTGACCGAGAACTGCTGGCCGACTTCTTCGAGCGTGTGGTCGGTGTTCATGCCGATACCGAAGCGCATGCGCAGGACACGTTCTTCACGCGGGGTCAGCGAGGCGAGAACACGGGTGGTCGTCTCGCGAAGGTTCGCCTGAATGGCGGCGTCGATCGGCAGAAGCGCATTCTTGTCTTCGATGAAGTCACCGAGATGCGAATCTTCTTCGTCACCGACAGGGGTTTCGAGCGAGATCGGCTCCTTGGCGATCTTCAGGACCTTGCGGACCTTTTCGAGCGGCATGGCGAGCTTTTCGGCCAGTTCTTCCGGCGTCGGTTCGCGGCCGATCTCGTGCAGCATCTGGCGCGATGTGCGGACGATCTTGTTGATCGTCTCGATCATGTGCACCGGAATGCGGATCGTGCGTGCCTGGTCGGCAATCGAGCGGGTAATCGCCTGCCTGATCCACCACGTCGCATAGGTCGAGAACTTGTATCCGCGGCGGTACTCGAACTTGTCCACGGCCTTCATCAGGCCGATGTTGCCTTCCTGGATCAGATCGAGGAACTGCAGACCGCGGTTCGTGTACTTCTTGGCGATGGAGATCACGAGACGAAGGTTGGCCTCGACCATTTCCTTCTTGGCGATGCGCGCCTCGCGTTCACCCTTCTGCACCATGGACACGATGCGGCGGAACTCGGCGATCGAGATGCCGGTCTCGGTTGCCAGATTCTGGATTTCCTGGCGGATGTCGCGAATCGTCGAATTCTCGTTCTTGGCGAACTCCTTCCAGCCCTTGGCCGCAAGGTTCGCGATCGACTTCATCCAGTTCGGATCGAGTTCGGCACCGGAATACTGCTCGAGGAACGACTCGCGCTTCACGCCATAGGATTCGGCAAGCCGCAGCAGGCGGCCTTCGTTCTGCATCAGGCGCTTGGAGATGTCGTAGAGCTGTTCCACCAGGCTGTCGACGCGGTTCTGGTTCAGAGACAGCGACTTGACGGCGGTGATCAGCTCGTCCTTGAGCTCCTTGTAGCGGCGCTCCTGGGCGGGCGACAGCGTACCGGTTGCGGCAAGGCGTGCTTCAACCTGCTGGTCCTGCAGCTTGCGCAGCTTGCGATACGTGTCGGCGATGCTGTCGAGCGTCAGCATCACCTGCGGACGGAGTTCCGCTTCCATCGCGGCAAGCGAGAGGTTCGACTCGTCGTCGTCCTCTTCCTCCTCCTCCGGAGGCATCATGTCGCCGCCGACATTGGTGATGTCGTCATCGTTCGCCGCAGTGCGGGTCTTGCGGGCCTTTTCCTTCTCTTCGGCTGCCTTGCGGTCGGCCTCGATCTTTTCCGGGCTCTGGAACTGCGGCGCAGCCTTGGCTTCCGGACCGGAATAGGTCGTTTCGAGATCGATGATCTCGCGAAGCAGGGTCTGCCCCTCGTTCAGTTCGTCGCGCCAGATGATAATGGCCTGGAAGGTCAGCGGGCTCTCACAGAGACCAGCGATCATGGTCTCGCGGCCGGCCTCGATGCGCTTGGCGATAGCGATTTCGCCCTCGCGCGACAGAAGCTCCACCGAGCCCATCTCGCGCAGATACATACGCACCGGATCGTCCGTGCGATCCGTCGGTTCCTTCTTCTTGGCCGTGGCCAGCGCCGTGCCGCTCGAAGGCGCGAGTTCGCCGCCTTCGCTTTCGCTGTCGTCGCTCGAATCGTCGTCGTCGCCGCCCTGGGCGCCTTCCTCGGCATCTTCATCCTCGATGACGTTGATGCCCATGTCGGAAAGCATGGCCATCGTGTCCTCGATCTGCTCGGAGGTCACTTCCTCCGAGGGCAGTACCGAGTTCAGCTCGTCCATCGTGACATAGCCGCGCTTCTTCGCGGCCTTGATCATTCTCTTGACTGCGTCATCGGAAAGATCGAGAAGCGGGCCGTCCGGTGCGCCTTCGCGTTCAGCTTCCGCCTCTTCGTTTTCTTTGACTTTTGTCGCCATTTATTTCGTCGCCTTCGTGAAGCATCCAGTTTTGGAACGATGCGGGACTAGCGGACGACCATTGTCGCCACGCGTCCTGCGAGTCAGCGTCCCAGACCTAACGGAATGACAATTAAATCCTGATTAACCACGCCCTGACCCTCAAGGTCGCGGCCCTGTTGCCTCGGCAACATGATTGACATGATTTCCCGATCCGCCGTACCCATCCACCTGTGCTAGGAATGGTGATTCCCAGAATTTTTCGATCCGTCAAGCTTTTCCGGCAAAAAACCGGCAATACCCGTAGGTTTTGCGCTATTCGGTGGAAAAGCCGCCCATATGCGGGTTACAAGGCATGATGTAGTGAGCGTCTTCTAAAAGACAAGGGCAGCCAGCGCCATGGCGTCGTCCTCAGGTTCGTTTGCCGCGATTCGCACCGATACGCAATGCCTCTTTCCACAGCATTAGTACCAGTCCATGACGACCTTTCCGGAGTTGCCGGATCGCATGGCCTCGAAGCCGTCACGGAAGTCGTCGATCGCGATGCGGTGGGTGATGATCGGCGAAAGGTCGAGGCCGCCTTGTACGAATGCGATCATCTTGTACCAGGTCTCGAACATTTCCCGCCCGTAGATCCCCTTGAGGGTCAGCATCTTGAAAATGACCTTGTTCCAGTCGATGCCGAAGCCGTCCGGCGCGATGCCGAGAATGGCGATCTTGCCGCCGTTGTTCATGGCGTCGATCATAGAGCGAAAGGCGGGCGGCGCGCCCGACATTTCCAGCCCGACGTCGAAACCCTCCGTCATGCCGATCGTGGCCATCACGTCCGCCAGGTCCTGCTTTGACGCATCGACCACATGGTCGATGCCGACCTTGCGCGCGAGATCCAGCCGTACGGGATTGATGTCGGTGATTACCACCTTGCGGGCACCCGCGCGCTTGGCCACCATCGCGCCCATGATGCCGATGGGCCCGGCACCGGTGACGAGCACGTCCTCGCCCACGAGGTCGAAGGAAAGTGCCGTATGCACCGCATTGCCGAACGGATCGAAGATCGCTGCCACCTCGTCCGGCACCTCGACGGGGATCGGCACCACGTTGTGTTCGGGAATGCAGACGAACTCGCCGAACGATCCTGGCCGGTTGACGCCGACGCCCTGGGTAAAGTGGCAGAGATGTCCCCTGCCCGCGCGGCAGTTGCGGCACTTGCCGCAGACGATGTGCCCTTCCCCGGAGACGCGTTCGCCGACGTGATACTTGGTGACGGCCGAGCCCGTCTCGGCGATCTCGCCCACGAACTCGTGACCGACGACCATCGGGACGGGAATCGTCTTTTGCGCCCAGTGGTCCCAGTTCCAGATATGGACGTCAGTGCCGCAGATCGCCGATTTCTTCACACGGATGAGAACGTCGTTGGGTCCGGGTTCGGGAACAGGCACTTGCTCCATCCAGAGGCCTGCTTCAGGCTTCGATTTAACAAGGGCACGCATCATGTTCGACATGACGAAATCTCCGCAAGCGATTCAGAAGACTCTCAAATCACACCCAGTTCACGTCCCACTTCAGCAAAGACGGCGATCGCGCGCCTCACGTCATCCTCTTCATGGGCGGCCGACATCTGGGTGCGGATGCGGGCCCGCCCCTTCGGCACGACAGGGAAGGAAAAGCCGACCACATAGACGCCCTTCTCAAGCATGCGGGCAGCCATCTCCTGGGCGAGCGCCGCATCGCCGAGCATAACGGGAATGATCGGGTGACCCTCGCCCGCAAGCGTGAAGCCCAGCTTCGTCATCTCCGAGCGGAAGAGCGCCGCATTGGCGTATAGCCGCCCACGCAGGGCATCCCCGTTTTCCACCAGATCGAAGACCTTGAGCGAGGCGCCGGCAATGACCGGTGCCAGCGTGTTGGAGAAGAGATAGGGGCGCGAACGCTGGCGAAGCCAGTCCACCACTTCGCGCTTGGCCGACGTGTAGCCGCCGGACGCGCCGCCAAGCGCCTTTCCGAGCGTGCCGGTGATGATGTCCACCCGCCCTTCGACGCCGCAGTACTCGGCCGAGCCGCGACCATGCTTGCCCACGAAGCCGACGGCGTGGCTGTCGTCCACCATGACCATCGCGTCATATTTGTCCGCAAGATCGCAGACCCCTTCGAGGTTGGCGATAATGCCGTCCATGGAGAATACCCCGTCGGTGGCGATCATCCTGAAGCGGCAGGCCTCCGCCTTCTTCAGCTCTTCTTCGAGTGCTGCCATGTCGTTGTTCGCGTAGCGAAAGCGTTTCGCCTTGGAAAGCCGCACGCCGTCTATGATCGAAGCATGGTTCAGCGCATCCGAGATGATTGCGTCCTCTTCGGAAAGCAGCGTCTCGAAGAGACCGCCATTCGCATCGAAGCAGGAAGAATAGAGGATCGTATCCTCCATCCCGAGAAAGCTGGAAATGCGCTCCTCGAGCTGCTTGTGCTCTTCCTGCGTACCGCAAATGAAGCGCACCGACGCCATGCCGTAGCCGTAGCGGTCGAGCGCCTGCTTGGCGGCCTTCGCCAGTTCCTCGCTGTCGGCGAGCCCCAGATAATTGTTGGCGCAGAAGTTGAGGACTCGCGCGCCGGAGGAAACTTCGATCTCGCCGGCCTGCTTGGACGTGATGACGCGTTCGGATTTGTAGAGACCGGCGGCCTTGAGGTCGGCAAGTTCAAGGCGGAGGTGGGTGAGGAATTGGGATGTCATGGCAGCGGGCCCATTTCCGGAGGAGGAGTGATCCACGGTTCAGTTGCTGAAATGACTATCACGCCGCCGCCGGCTTGTCCTCATCTCGCATTGGCGCCAAGGAGCATCGGCCGCTCCCTTGTGTCGCTCTGCCTTCAATCGGGCGCAAGCGTGCCATCCGGGTCTACATCTGCCTTCTTCTCGCTTCTGGCATAGCGGGAAAGGCGCGTGAGCGTGGTGAACCAGGCCGGGTTGCGGTAGGGACCGAACTTGAAGAACTGCCGGTCCTCCGCATCGAACGGCCGGAAGCCGATCCGCCCCGTGGTCCGGGAAATCTTGCGACCGTTCGCCCAGATCTCGACCAGTGACTGCTCGTCAGCTCCGATGCGCAGATGATAGACCATCGTCGTCCACTTGCCGAAGGGATCGGGCAAGGGGGCGAAGACCTCCACGCTGATGTCGCGGGCGCACGAAACCTCGGCCTCCTCTTCCCCCGGAGCGACGGTGTGGGTAACCCCCTTCAGATCGTGCCCGATCGAAAGCGGAGGCGACGACTGTATCTCGTCAAAAAGGGTCGGCGCGTTGAGGTCGTGCCCATCGCCGTACCCAGGCCGCGACCGGGCGGTCTCCTGCGCGGCGATGACGACGCGGCAGAGCACGTCCGCCGGATTGCGCTCCGGCAACTCGTTATCCTGTTCGATCGTGACCTTGAATATGCGCTCGTTGAAACGCTGGGCGAGGAGTGGCGCATCCTTGGGCGGATCGTCCTGCTTCCATTGCCCGATGACGAACCGCCCGGTACGCGAAGTGATGCTGTCGTCGACGAACATGTCGAAACGATACCAGATGTCGGTGCCTATCGGCTTCCAGACAGCTTTCGCTTCCCAGAGTTCCGCCCGCTCCTGGCCATCCGCCGTGTAGGAGCCATCCTCGTTGCGGCATCCGGCGTGCGACTGGGGCGAAAGCAGAGCGCCGGTTGTACGCCGGTTTCGGACGGTCGCCGTCGCCGCTGACCGTCCTTCGCCGTCCACCGGTCCGAAGGTGAAGCTGTTCTCGCTCCGGCTGCAGACAAACCAGTTTGGCGAGGGGCTACCGCTCCCGAAATCATCGAAGATCGCCTGGGCCGCTGCAGGGCAGGCCTGGGACGCCATGAAGCAGGTGATCAGAGCGGCAGGACCTGCACGCACATAGCTCTCCCTCGGAAATCAAGTGTCAAACGAGGCTGCCTCCCGGATGGCCGAACTTAGCATAACGCAATTTTCGGTCCCCTGCGGCGGCAAGCGACGAATTTTGCGACTGCCGTTTCGGGTGCGCGTTATCCGCCCTCCAGATACGCCTCGATGACCGCCAGGAACTGGTCGCCGTATCGATCGCGCTTCGCCTCGCCTATGCCGGGAATGTCGAGCAGTTCGACATCGTCACGCGGGCGCTCTTTTGCCAGCGCAATGAGCGTCGTGTCGGGAAAGACGACATAGGGCGGCACGTCCATCTCCTGAGCGATCGATCTCCGCTCGGCCCGCAGCAGTTCGAAGAGTTCGAGATCGGAACCGGAGAGCGCAGACCGCTCGCGTCCGGCGGAAGTCCTTGCGCCACGAGCCGCCTTGCCCGACGTCAGGCGATCCTTGCGGAACAGCACCTGGCGCTCGTGCCGGAAGACCGCCCGGGACTCGGGTTCGAGCTGAAGTGCACCGTAAGCGGCATGATCGACCTTGATCAGTCCGGCAGCGAGAAGTTGGCGGAACACGGATTGCCAGGTTCGGGCGGGAATATCCTTGCCGGCTCCGAACACCGGCATGCTGGTGTGGCCGAAGCGCTCGGTCTTCTCATTGACGTTGCCGGTGAGCACATCGATCACGTGGCCGGCGCCGAAGCGCTCGCCGGTGCGGTAGACTGCGGCAAGCGCGGTGATGGCGGCTTCCGTTCCGTCCCAGGTCTCGACCGGATTGCGGCAGGTATCGCAATTGCCGCAGTTGCCCGGATGAGCCTCACCGAAATGGCCGAGGATCGCCTGTCGTCGGCATCCCGCCGTTTCGCAGATTGCGAGTAGCGCATTGAGCTTCGATCGTTCGATGCGTTTGATTTCCTCCGCCGCCCCGCCTTCGTCGATCATCCGGCGGCGCTGGAGCACGTCAGCCATCCCATAGGCCATCCAGACCTCGGAGGGCAGTCCGTCGCGCCCTGCCCGCCCCGTCTCCTGATAGAAGGCTTCCACAGAGCCCGGAAGATCGAGATGGGCGACGTAGCGCACGTCCGGCTTGTCGATGCCCATGCCGAAGGCGACCGTCGCCACGAGGCAGAGATTTTCCTCCTTGAGAAAGGCGTCCTGATTGGCGTCGCGCACGGCGCGGTCGAAACCCGCATGGTAGGGCAGCGCGCGAATTCCCTGGACATTGAGCCATTCGGCCGTGTCCTCGACCTTGGCGCGCGACAGGCAGTAGACGATGCCGCTCGCCCCCTCGTGCCTGGACAGAAATCGCAGGAGCTGCTGGCGCGGCTGGTCGCGCTCGGCGATGTGGTAGGTGATGTTCGGCCGATCGAAGCTCGTGCTGAAGATTCTGGCGTTGTCCAACGCCAGCCGGGCGACGATATCGTCACGCGTATGGGGATCGGCAGTTGCGGTGAGCGCGACACGCGGAACGCCGGGATGGGCTTCCGCCAGGAGCCCGAGTTCGCGGTACTCCGGACGAAAATCGTGCCCCCACTGGGATACGCAGTGCGCTTCGTCGATCGCAAAGAGTGCGATGCGGCTCGTACCGATCATCTCGCGAAAGCCGGGGGTGAGGATCCTTTCGGGGGTGACGTAAAGAAGGTCCAGCTCGCCGGCAGCAAGCGATCGTTTGACCGCCGCCGCTTCCTCGCGCGACAGCGAGGAATTGAGCGCCGCGGCCCTGACGCCAAGCTGCTTCAGGGCTTCAACCTGGTCGCGCATGAGCGCAATCAGCGGCGAGATGACGATGCCGACGCCTGGCCGGCAAAGTGCCGGAATCTGGAAGCAGAGGGACTTGCCGGCACCGGTCGGGAAGAGCACCACGGCATCGCCCCCTCCGGCGACGTGCTCGACGACGTCCTGTTGCCGGCCACGGAACGCGGAATAGCCGTAGACCCGCTTGAGTACCTCGAGGGGGTCGCGAACCGTTGCGGTCGCAAAGAGTCTGTCTATGGAATGGGAGGAATCGGACATGATGCCTGCAATTCTATGGGAACGGATCTGCGGAGGGAACCGCGCCACTGCGAACGAAACCATTGTGCGTTAGAATAAGAGTGGTGGGACGAAGCGGGAATGACGGGAGCACTCGTGGTCTCCTGCACGGTGGAACCTCAAGCACGAGGGAGCGACACCATGAAAAGCGCCGGATCGAAGGCACATTGGGAAGGCGTCTACGCCACGAAGGCGGAGCAGGACGTCAGTTGGTTCCAGCCTTCCCCAACGCTATCGCTGGAACTGATCGCCGGCCTTGGTCCCGCTGCAGATACCGGCGTCATCGACATTGGCGGGGGTGCCTCACGCCTTGTCGATGAACTCCTCGCCAAAGGTTTCGAGACCATCGCGGTGCTTGACCTCTCCGAAAAGGCCCTGGCGGTGGCGAAGGCGCGCCTCGGCGGCCCGGCGGCACGGGTCAGGTGGATCAACGCCGACGTGACGACGTGGCAACCGTCCGGGACCTACGACATCTGGCATGACCGGGCAGCGCTCCACTTTCTGACGGACGAGCGCGACCAGGAGGCCTATGTTTCCCGGCTGCGTCAGACCGTGAAGATTGGCGGGCATGCCATCATCGCCACCTTTGCTCCGGACGGACCGGAGAAGTGCAGTGGCCTGCCGGTCCTACGCCACAGCCCGGAAAGCCTAGCTGCAATGCTGGGCGACGATTTCACCCTCATCGAAAGCCGCCACCTGGAGCATTGTACGCCTTGGGGGACAAAGCAGTCCTTCCAGTACAGCCTGTTTCGGCACGATGCATGAGCGCCTCGGCAGGCATCGCGGGAAAATCGGCGCGATCCATGACAAGGTTCTCAGGATGACACTCCGCTCCTTCAGAGCAGGCAGGCGAACCGGCTCGCCGCGAGGCGAAACTCCTCAGGCGAAAAGCCGGAGAAGCCTATGACAAGCCCCTGCTGTGGCGGGTGCGAGACATACATGGACGAGAGCGCCCGGGCTCCCAACCCTGCCGTTGCGGCTGTGGCAGCGGCCTCGACATCGGAGGTCGGCACTTTCAGCCGGGCCACGAGGTGCAGCCCCTGGTCCGGGACGATCACCTCCAGGGCGGCGGATCTCGTGCCCGAGCGCAGCCCCTCGACCAGCCCATCCCTTGCCGCCTCGGTTCGCCTTCGAGCCCGGCGCAGGTGGGCGGCGAAGTGGCCTTCCCGCAGGAGGTCGGTCATCGCCCCCTCCGCCAGCGTTGGCGGATACCTGTCGGTACGCATGCGCAACGCGACGACCTGGCTCAAGAGCGGTTCGGGTATCACGGCGTAGCCGAGCCTCAACCCGGGAAACAGCACCTTCGAAAACGTGCCGAGGTAGATGACGCGATCAGAACCGTCCAGTCCCTGCATGGCCGTCAATGGCGCCCCGGCGAAGCGGAACTCGCTGTCGTAGTCGTCCTCGATGATCCACGCGGCATTGTCTCTCGCCCACTCGATGAGCGCGAGCCTGCGGCGCATGCTCATTGTCACCCCGAGTGGAAACTGGTGAGAGGGAGTGACATAGACCGCCCTCGCTCGGGGCATGAGGTTCCGGCCCAGTTCCGCATCCAGTCCTTCCGCATCCACAGGAACGCCCGCGATGCGCATGCCGGCCCCCGTGAAGGCGAGGCGCGCGCTTGGATAGCACGGATCCTCCAGCCAGACGCCGTCCCCCGGCCGAAGTGCCGTGCGGATGATGAGGTCCAGTCCTTGCTGCGTGCCAGAGGTGATGACGATGGAGGCTGCATCGCACCGTACGCCGCGCGCGCTACGGAGATAGGAAGCGATCGCTTCCCTCAGTTCCAGGCTTCCCAGGGGATCGCCGTAGTGGAAGTGGGCTGGCACCGGCCTGGCGAGATGCCACGACAGCAGCTTGCGGAAGGTACCGAGGGTGCGTGGATCGGAAACCGCGACGCCAAGCGTGCCCGGAAGCGGCAGTGCACTCTCGGCAGTACGAGCGCCATTCTCGGACGAGGGCCGCAGATGCGGCACCCGCTCCGCCACGAAGGTCCCCGCCCCTACCCTTGCCTCGGCGAAGCCATCCGCGGTCAGCATCTCGAACGCCGCCACGACGGAGGCACGGGAGACCTTCAGCCGAGCCGCAAGGTCGCGGGTCGGCGGAAGCTTGCCGCCCGGCGGAACGGCACCCGTCTCGATCAGCCTCCTGATTGCGCCATAAAGCGCGGCCGTCCTCGGGCCGGCATCCGGGAGGACCGGGACAAGCGCCGACCAGTCCGGTGAATTGGTCCAGATTTTTCTCTTCGAATTGGAACTTTTTCGAGCCAATGCCATGGCGCAAGCTAAGGTGACGAATACAGGAAGGCAAGGCCATGTTCAGACAGACGACACCGGATACCCAGTCCTACCCCGTAACGGAGCGCAACCGCGTGAAGCGCCTGCACGAGCGCGGCAGCTATGACCGGGCAGCCGTCCACGCCATTCTCGATGCCTCCCTGCTCTGCCACGTGGCCTATGTGATCGACGGGCAGCCCTATTGCACGCCGACCATCTTCTGGCGCGAGGGCGAGATGCTCTACTGGCATGGATCGTCGGCAAGCCGCATGCTCAGGCACCTGAAACAGGGAACGCCGGCCAGCCTGACCGTATCCCACCTCGACGGCCTGGTCCTGGCGCGTGCCGGCTTCAACCACTCGGCCAACTATCGTTCGGCGATGTGCTTCGGCGTGGCGCGCATCATCGATGATCCGCAGGAGAAGGCCGAAGCTATCCGCGGCGTCGTGGATCGCTTCTATCCGGGACGAAGCTCCACCCTGCGCCCCGTCACGACCCAGGAGGTCAAGGCGACAACGGTCATCGGCATGCACATCGACGAAGCCTCGGCAAAGGTCCGGGCCAAAGGCGTTGGCGACAACGAGGAAGATTACGGCCATCCGGTCTGGGCCGGGGTCATCCCGGTCAGGACCATCGTCGGCGAGCCGCAGGTGTGTCCCCGCCTCGTAGACGGCGTCGCCCCGCCGGATCTCTTCTCGCTTTATCAACCCGGCGAAACACTCGACCAGGCACTCTCGGAGGCGCAGAGCATCTACGAGCGCGAGGCAACCGCCTGAAGGGTGGCACAGTGATCCGGACGGAAAGCCGCTATTTCTTCGGGAACATGAAAACCAGGGCGGCCCTCAGGCCCCATTCCGGGCCGCCGGGCGGTGCGTCGGCATAGTATCTGACGCCGAACTGCAGGCTGACCGGCTGGGTTCCGAAATGCGTCACCTGCGCGAACATCAGGTTGATCGGCACCGTCCATTCGGAATGCTCCCAGTCGTAGGTCGATTCCGTGTTGAGCGTCACGGAACGTCCGTGCCCAAGTGCATAGGAAACGAACGGCTGCAGGAAGGTCTGGTTGACGTCCTCGCGGTCGCCGTCACCGGCGACCGACCAGATGTGGTTCGCAAGCCCGCCGACCGTCCATGGACCATGCTGGACGAGAGCGACACCTGTCGGGCCCAGCCCGAACTTGCCGGTGCCGAGCGCGTCGTCCGAGGCGGTTGGAATAAGAAAAGCCGGCCCGAGCCCCCAGATCAATCCTCCGGGACCGGGCTGGCTCGGGCTGAAAAAGAAGCTCTGGGTGATGTCGCCAAGCCCGAAGAGATCGCTGTCACCCGGAATGTAGTCGCGGTAGGAGATCGGCAGTATCGTCCTCGAGATGATGTTCCATTCATCGTTGAGCTCGATCGGTACGACCGGCTGGAAGTTCATCGTATAGGCAAAGCCGTCATCATCAGGACCGGCACCGAAATCGAAATTGCTCTGGAACGGGACACTGATGAGGGACGCAACCGGATTGGAGAGCTGCTTCGACAGCGCGTCTGCGTCCGCTTGCTGCGCGAGCGCAGCTCCGGCCGTGGAGAGCAGCGGTCCGAATGCGGCAAGAATCTTGGCAATTCCCGGGAAATTCATCAGCTTTTCCCTCCACCTTTCCGGAAATATTGCACGAGGCCGGCGATTCGACCAGACGAGCCCCTGGTTCCGTGGTGGCGCGGATAACAGCGCGGTTTGCTTCCCCGCTGTGCCCGTGGAAAGATGTCTCGCATCGACCGATCGTTTCCGATTCGAGCCGTCAGTACCTTGGAGGCATGTTTGACCAGCATTTCCGACGTCAGCGAGGCCTTGAGGATCCCGACCTTCGAGGATGTGAAGGCCGCCCGTGAACGCATATTCGGTTTCGCCCACCGCACGCCGGTCCTGACCTCCCGGACGGCCGACGAACAGGCGTCCGCCAGCTTGTTCTTCAAGGCGGAGAACCTGCAACGCGTCGGCGCCTTCAAGTTTCGCGGCGCCTACAACGCAATAGCAGCCCTCGACGCAAGCGCGCGGCAAAGAGGCGTCATCGCCTTCTCCTCGGGCAATCACGCCCAGGCAATCGCCTATGCCGCGAAGCTGCAGGGGGCTCCGGCGACGATCGTCATGCCGAGTGACGCCCCGGCGATCAAGATAGCCGCCACGAGGGGCTATGGCGCGGAAGTCGTGTTCTACGACCGCTATACGGAGGATCGCGAGGCAATAGGTCGGAGACTTGCGGCCGAGCGGGGAGCCTCCCTCATTCCCCCCTACGACCACCCGGACGTGATCGCCGGACAGGGCACTGCCGTCATGGAACTGATCGAGGAGGTGGGAGAACTCGACCTTGTCGTCGTGCCGCTCGGCGGAGGCGGCCTGCTCGCCGGCAGCGCGCTCAGCGTGACGGCTCTCCTCCCCGATTGCACGATCATCGGCGTCGAGCCCGAAGCTGGCAACGACGGCCAGCAATCCCTGCGCAAGGGCGAGGTCATCCGTATCCCCGTGCCCAAATCCATCGCCGACGGCGCTCTGACGCCGAGTGTCGGCAACTGCAATTTTCCGATCCTCAAACGCGATGTCGACGATATCGTCACTGCCAGCGATGCCGAACTCGTCGCAACCATGCGCTTTTTTGCCGAACGCATGAAGATCATCGTGGAGCCGACGGGCTGTCTCGCAGCGGCGGCCGTGCTGCAAGGAACGATCCCCTGTGCCGGAAAGCGGGTCGGCATCGTGCTGAGCGGCGGAAATGTGGACCTGGCGACGTTCAGCGCGCTGGTGGAAGCGCGCTGAATTCCGCGGCAGCAGCGGGGAGCGCTTCGTGCTGCCTGACCGACATCGCGGGAACCGGACAGCCCGTCCTCCGCAAGTCGGCCCCGCGCCGGCGCATCATCCCTTCGCGGGTCCCTTGACCCTGCCGGAAAGGACGCCGAAGCCGTCGATGATCGCTTCCTGGTTCTCGAGCCGCACAGTTTCAAGCTGGACTTCCTGAAGCGCGCGCAGGATTTGCGGAACCCTGTCGTCGTCCCCTTCTTCCGTCGCCTGCGCGAGTTCGCGCTCGAGTTCGCGACGCTGCCAGAGCAACGCCCGTGTGCGCTTGTGCAGTGCCATCGCCTGGAGATAGCCCTCGCGTGCATCCTCCGGCGCGGCTTCCCCCGTTGCCGTCCATATTCTGGAATTGCGGATCTGCTGGTCGAGCCCCTTCAGCATGGCGTCAAAGCCCGCCGCCTCCAGTTCCTCCACCAGCCGCTCGCGGTCGAGCCGCACGCCTGCAGCCGCCGCGATCCCAAGTACGGCGGACCAGAAGCGCTGAAGGTCCCGATTTTCGAATTCGATTGCGGCGATCTCGTCATATTCCTCGAAGAGGATCTGCGGGTGGTTGACGATGGTGAGGGCGAGCACGCTTTCTCTCAGCGCCGGCAGATCCTGCGCGCCGCGCACCAGTGTCGAGCGGGCAAGCCGGTCGGATATGCCGGCGACCGCTGCGCCACCGCGCGCGCCCTGCTGCCCGCGCCCGCCCGGCTGACGCTGTCGGCCACCAAAGCCGCCCCGTTCGCCCACCGGTTGCTGGGCTGGCCGGAAGAAGGCGTTGAGCCGGTCGCGCATGTCCTGCTGATAGTGCCGCCTGACATCCTCGTCCGCGATCACGCCGGTTATCTGCCTGAGGCGCGCCTCGAGTTCGGCGCGGCTTTCCGGCGTCTCGAAGGTGCCGCTGCCGGCCTCCCGCCCCCATATCATGTCGGCAAGCGCGCGGGCATTGGCCAGCACCTTGTCGAACGGGCCCCTTCCCTCATGGCGCACGAGGTCATCCGGATCCTTGCCATCAGGCAGCATCGCGAAGCGGACCGTACGGCCGGGCTTGATGTGCGGCAGCGCCAGATCCGCGGCACGGTTCGCCGCACGGACGCCCGCCCCGTCGCCGTCGAAGCAGAGGACGGGCTGCGGCGTCATCTTCCACAGCAGTTCGAGCTGGTTCTCGGTAAGCGCCGTGCCGAGCGGCGCGACCGCGTTCTCGACGCCCGCCTGATGCAGGGCGATCACGTCCATGTAGCCCTCGACCGCGATGATCGTGCCCGGTCCGCTCGCAGACTGTGCCGCACGCCGGGCTCGGGTGAAATTGTAGAGGACGTTGCCCTTGTGGAAGAGTTCGGTCTCGTTCGAATTCAGGTACTTGGCCGGCGCATCCGGAGACATGGCCCGGCCGCCGAAGGCAATCACCTTCTCGCGCGAAGAAAGGATCGGAAACATGATGCGATCGCGGAAGCGATCGTAGGAAACAGGGATTTCCGGCCCGTGAACGACGAGACCGCAGGCCTCGATGCTTTCCTTGCCGACCCCTTTGCCCGCCAGGAATTCCTTCAGCGCGTTGCGGCTTTCAGGTGCATAGCCGAGCCGGAAGGTTTCGATCGTGCGACCGGTGAGACCGCGATCGCGAAGGTAAGCCCGCGCCCGGGCGCCGTTCGCCGTCTGCAGCTGGTCCTGAAAGAATCGGGTCGCCATCTCCATGACGTCGAGCAGCCCGGTGCGTTCCTTGTCCCGCCGCTCCGCCTGCGGATCGGCCGCCGGCAACGGCACGCCGGCCATGTCGGCGATCGTTTGCACCGCCTCGGGAAAACTCAGCCCCTCGAGTTCGGTCAGAAACCGGAAATGGTCTCCGCTCACGCCGCATCCGAAGCAGTGATAGTTGCCCTTGCGGTCCTGGCAATGGAAGCTCGGGGACTTTTCTCCGTGGAAAGGGCAGCACGCCCAGTAGTCGCCGCGAGACACGTTCGTCTTCTTGCGGTCCCAGGTCACGCGTCTGCCGATCACGTTCGAAATCGGAACGCGGTCACGGATGTCGTCAAGAAAGGCGTTGGAAAAGCGCATGGGTCCCTCGGCAAGCTCATCATATAGACGCGCTGCGGTTCGCTCGCCACCCATTGTCGCGCCGCCCACAGCAATTCACAGGGTGAGAACGTCGCAGGTACCGCATCTGTGAAAGACAACCCTTGATCGAAAGAGCATTCGAGTCTAACTGGGGGCCCACGCACGGTTCCCGTCCGATGGACCAGACAGACATGCCGATTTCCGCCGATACCCTTATCGCAGACGCGCGTTTCTTTCCCACAGTGCAGCAGGGCGCCCGCACACTCCTTGACATATACCGCGAAAATCCGCGGCTGACGGCGATCTTCGGAAGCCAGCAGCGATGGCTGATGGCCCATGGCGGTTTCGGCCTTCATTGCGACCACGATCCGGCCGATCCGGCAAGCGGCCTCTATGCCAGCCGCTTCATCAGCCTCATGGTGCGCAAGAACGTGGCGAGCCGCAACACGGCGGCCGCGTTCATAAACGAAATGCTCGCCTATCGCTTCATCCGGCCCATGGACCTCAACAGGGCGTCCAAGCCGAGGCACCTGGAGCCGACAGAGACGACGAGCGAGGCCATGGCGAGCTGGATTGCCGTGCATCTTGCGCTTCTTGACGACTTCGACGGCGAAAGCCGACATGAAGCGCTCCGACGCTCTCCCGATTTGCTCTGGCGGCTACAACCCGCGATCGCATTCGCGTTGATCGACAGCGCCATCATTCGCCATCCGGGACCGACCTTCGATCTTTTCACCTGGGCAAGCGCGGGTGGTCTTCTGATGGATCGCCTGTTCGCCTCGATCGTCGTTCCGGGGGAAGACACCGACCAGCCGGATCGTTTCTCGGCCGGCAGCCTCTCGTTCAGCGAGATCTCTGGCAGCTACATGATCTCGCGTACCCATGTGAAGCGCCTGTTTTCCGCCGCCGCCGAACTCGGGAGCGTCGGCTGGAGCGGTCCGACCGGCAACAGTGTCGTCTGGTTGTCGCGCAGCTTCCTCAATGAGTATCAGCTGTTCCAGGCCGAAAAGTACGCAATCATCGACCGCGCCCTCGCCGCGGCGCTATAGCGCCGTCCCTTCCCCCATCTGAAAACGCAAAGGCCGTGAGTTGTGCCCACGGCCTTTGAAATGCTTCGGTCTGTCCCGGCCTGTTACTTCAGCAGGTCCTTCACCATGCCGGATGCCTTCGCGAAATCCATCTGGCCCGGATAGCGTTCCTTGAGCGCGTTCATGCATTTGCCCATGTCGCGCAGTCCGTGCGCGCCGGTCTCGCGAACCACGCTGGCGCACAGTTCCCGGACCTTGTCCTCGGCGATCTGCTGGGGCAGGAACTGGTTGATGACGGCGATTTCCTCGCGCTCCTGATCGGCAAGGTCCTGGCGTCCTGCCTCCTGGTAGATGCGGGAGGATTCCTCGCGCTGCTTCACCATCTTGGCGAGGATCTGCATGATGTCTTCATCACCGACAGGATCCTTGCCGACTCCGCGATTGGCGATGTCACGATCCTTGATCGCTGCCTGGATCAGCCGGACGGTGGATAGCCGCCGCGTGTCCTTCGCTTTCAAAGCATCCTTCAGGGCGTTTGCGAGTTGCTCGCGCATGTTTTTTCTCCGCTGGAAGCCACGCCAGGCATCAAGCGCGGCGACGGCTTCTCGTCTTGTTATTGGGCATCCTCATAGACCAGCACAGGCACCGCAATCAAACGGATTGCGTAACCTGTTGAATCTGAAGACATTATAATTCCGGACAATTCACAGGGATCGGTTGACCCGGACCCGGGCATTGTCTATTTTCCGGCACCTGCACGAAAATCGGCATGAGGTGGAACCGACGCGGCTCGCCGCGCGCCCATGCCCGCGAGATAAATGGCGCCTGGCCACGCGGCTTTCAAGCCCGTCCGCCGGCACCGGAAACGGGATAGACATGACCGCGACACCCGCATGGACCACTGAAAAGCCGACCGCACTGCTCGTTCTTGCCGACGGCACGGTCATCGAGGGCAAGGGCATCGGAGCGACGGGGAAGGTTCAGGCGGAAGTCTGCTTCAACACCGCCCTGACCGGCTACGAGGAAATCCTCACGGACCCTTCCTACCTTGGACAGATCGTCACCTTCACCTTCCCGCATATCGGCAACATCGGCACCAATGAGGAAGACATCGAGGACCTGACGCCGGCGGCACGCCGCGGAGCCGTCGGTGTGATCTTCAAGGCCGACATCACCGATCCGTCCAACTACCGCGCCGCGAAGGATCTCGATGGCTGGCTCAAGGCCCGCGGGATCATCGGTCTCTGCGGTATCGACACCCGGGCGCTCACGGCCTGGATCCGCGAGAATGGCGCACCGAATGCCGTCATCGCTCACGACCCCGCCGGCGTGTTCGATCTCGACACGCTGAAGGCAGAGGCGAAGGCATGGAGCGGGCTCGAGGGGCTCGATCTCGCCAAGGTTGCCACCTCCGGCCAGTCCTCGCGCTGGTCCCAGAAGCCCTGGGTCTGGAATGAAGAATACTCCGATCTCGCGGAAGCCGACGTGAAGTATCACGTCGTGGCTCTCGACTACGGCGTGAAGCGCAACATCCTGCGCCTGTTCGCCGGTCTTGGCTGCAAGGTCACTGTCCTGCCGGCCACCTCGACCGCTGCCGACGTGTTCGCACACGAGCCCGATGGCGTCTTCCTTTCCAACGGCCCGGGCGATCCGGCTGCGACCGGCGAATATGCCGTTCCCGTCATCCAGGACCTGATCAAGACCGACATCCCGATTTTCGGCATCTGCCTCGGTCACCAGATGCTTGGCCTTGCCGTCGGAGCGACGACCGAAAAGATGCACCAGGGCCACCATGGTGCAAACCACCCGGTCAAGGACCACACCACCGGCAAGGTCGAAATCGTCTCGATGAACCACGGCTTCGCGGTCTCGTCGGATTCGCTTCCGGACGGTGTGGAGGAAACCCACGTATCGCTGTTCGACGGCTCCAACTGCGGCCTGCGCCTAACCGGCAAGCCGGTCTTCTCCGTACAGCACCATCCGGAGGCCTCGCCCGGCCCACAGGACAGCCACTATCTTTTCCGCCGCTTCATCAACCTCGTGCGCGCACGCAAGGGAGAAGAAGCGATCCCGGAACGCGCATAACCCGCGCACGGTAACGCCTGCAAAGCACGCTCCCTGATCCACTGCCGTGTGGCATCGCCAGCGCATGTCACACGGCTGTGGTCACCCGTTCCGCAGACGTGCATCAAGACAGTCATCTAAGGCGTGGACAGCGAACCCGAGGGATCGCTGCACGCCTTGGTCCGGGTCGACGCGTCAGGCGCCGAGCACGTGCCGCCATCGAAGGCCGATAGTGGCGCTCCAGGACGATCATTCGCCCCGCGGCTAGACTCAGTTCCATTTGGAGCCATCCGTCCGTTTTCCGCCTCGCGCCTCTGGCGCCACCGCATCGGACAACCGCAATCATCTCCCTGATGGTCTCTTCGGCGAGTGCGAACCTTATTGACCGAGCCTCCGCTACTCCGATCCCCGACATGGGCTGGAAATTCCCTTCCCTTACCGCTTGACCTCAACTTTGGTTGAGGAACTAGAGACTCATCCGCAACCTCGGGAGATTTGACGGATGAGCGCAATGATCTACAGGATCGACAAGTTTGTGGTGCCGGCGGGGGCTCGAGAGGAGTTCCTAGCAAATGTCATGCGAACAGATGCCCTGCTGCGAACCCAGGAGGGCTTCATCGAGCATACGGTGCTCGAGCAAGTTGGCGGGCCGGGCGAGTTCAATATCGTGACCATGGCCCGGTGGGAAAATGCCGACGTGGTCGAACGCGCCCGCACGGCGATTGCTGCGGCCCATCGCGCTGCAGGCTTTGATCCGCAGGCCCTGTTCAAGCGTCTCGACATCCGTGCGGACATCGCCACCTACCGTGACGTCCAGGCGGCTTCACCGAATATCACGGCCGCACGATAGCGGCCGTGGCAGGCTCCATTGGAGCTTTCACTTACGAAAGCGAACGCAGCCGCTACGGCACGGGCGCGTGCTGCGTTTCCAGCAGAACGCGCGGAACCGCGACCTCGCGCGCCATCAGGCGGAAGAAACGCCAATTGAGCAGCACCGCGGCGGCGACGAGGCCGCTCAGGAACCCGTACCACACTCCGATACCGCCGAGGCCGACGGGAAAGGCGAGCAGAGAGGCACAGGCAAACCCGATCGGCCAATAGGAAATCAGGGCAAGGACCATCGGAATGCGCGTATCCTTCAATCCGCGCAACAGACCGGCCGCGACCACCTGCAGCCCATCCACGAGCTGGAAGATGCCGGCGATGATCACCAGCGGCACGGCATAGGCGAGCACGGCTGCCGAGTCCTTGTCACTGCGATCGAGATAGACCCCCGCCAGCGTTTCCGGCATGACCGCAAAGAGTACGCCACCCATGGCGGCAACACCGGTCGCGAGCACGAGCGCTGCCCAGGCAGCGCGCACCAGCGCGACACGATCGCCCCGCCCGTGTGCCACGCCGACGCGCACGGTCGCTGCCTGCGCCAGACCGAAGGGAAGCATGAACGCGATCGACGAAAGCTGCAGGGCGATGCCGTGCGCCGCCAGTTCGATAGTGCCGATGATGCCCATGAGCAGCGAGGCCACGGTGAACAGACTGACTTCCGCCAGAATGGTGAGGCTGATCGGCAGGCCGAGATGAACGACCTCCCGCAGAGCCGGCCAGTCCGCGCGCCAGAAGCGGTGGAAGAGCTGGTAGCCCCGAAGCTCGGGCCTCGCGCGGACATAGGCGACCATCAGCAAGAAACTGAGGCAGTTCACGATGAGGGAGGCCAGAGCCGCTCCCTCCATTCCAAGCGCTGGCAATCCGAAATGACCGAGAACCAGACCGTAGGCGAGGAACGCGTTCACCACGAGAACGACCAGGGTCAGGTAGAGAATGATGCCTGCCCTGCCATGCGCGCTGACCAGCCCGCGCAGCACCATGAACAGAAGTGCCGGCGCCATGCCCCAGTGTGCGATCTGCAGATAGGCATGCGCGAGCGCCGCCACCTCCGGCTTCTGTCCGGCGAGGAGCAGGATTTTCTCGGCGACCAGGAAGATCGGGACGACGGCCAAGGAGTAGAACAACACGACCCACATGCCCATGCGAACCGAACGGCGCACCGACACCGCGTCGCCACGTCCATGGGCCTGAGCCGCCATGGGGATCACCGCCGCGGCAAATCCCGAGCCGAAGATGAAGAGCGTGAAGAAGAACTGGCCGGCAAGCACGATCGCAGCGAGATGCGCGGCGCCGAGCCGCCCCAGGATGACCACGTCGGTAGCATGGATGCCGAGCTGGGCAAGTTGCGCACCGATCAGCGGGATTCCGAGCGCCAGCGTCGCCAGGAAATGCGATTTCCAGCTGTTGTTTTCCCGGAATACGGTTGCGTGCTGCATAACTCCACCCTTTCGGGCATTTCCGACCACACATTCACCCGGGGATCAATGCAATAGAATTGATCCATCGATGAAAACTTCGGAAAAGCGGCTGAAACGGCCGCCGTTTGGCACAAGTCTCCGTGATTCCCGGCCGCATTCTCGCTTTTTAGGCTGGAGAAGCGCATTCCTCTCAGTTTTCGAACAATGCTCTCAACCGACCGTCACCGGAGATGCGCCTGCCGCCTGATCGCTCTGGCGCACGCGGAGAATGAACACGGCGGTGCCGGTTGCCAGGATGAGCGCGCCGAGAAGGTAGGATGCACCCGAAAAATCGACGATGGCTTCCTCTCCCGTGAAAAGACCGAACATCTGCGTGAAGATCAGGGGTCCGATGATCGTGGTGATGCTGGACAGGCTGGTCAGTGCCCCCTGGAGCTCTCCCTGCGCCGAGGGCGGCACCTTTGCCGCGGCGATCGAACGGAGCGGCGGATCGGCGAGGTTTTCCAGCGTCGTCAATACGATAACCGCATAGACCATCCACCCCTGCCAGGCGGCGGCATAGCCGAGAAGCCCCATAACGGAGAAGGACAGGCCCAGTGCTGCCGTGCGCCATTCGCCGAGCACCGGCACGATCCGCGGCAGGATGAACGCCATCACGAGGGCGCCACCGATCCCGAAGACCCCGAGCGACAGCCCTATCTGTCCTTCGCTCCAGCCGTAGCGGTATGCGCTTACGAACGGCCAGACGGAAGGATAGACAGAATGGGCGAGCCAGTAGCAGAAGAAGACGATGCCGATGGGAAGGATACCCGGATAGTTTCGCATCTGCTGCAGCGCGCCGAGCGGGTTGGAACGGGATAATTCGAAGCGACGGCGGTTTTCCCGCCCGAGGCTTTCCGGAAGGACCGCACAGGCGACTGCGAAATTGAGCATGGCGAGGAGCGCTGCCCCATAGAAGGGCACGCGCGGCCCGAATTCCCCGAGTATGCCGCCGATAACCGGCCCGAGCGCGAAGCCCGTACCGAAGGCGATCCCCATTAGCCCGAAATTTCTCGCTCGTGTCTCATCGGTGCTGACGTCTGCGATGTACGCAGCCGCCGTTCCGAAGCTTGCCCCGCTTATGCCCGCAAGAACGCGGCCGACGAACAGCATCCAATAGCTGGTGGCAAGCGCGCAGATGAGATTGTCGATCGCAAAGGTGAGCACGGAAGCAAGCAGCAGTGGGCGACGGCCGAAGCGATCGCTGAGATTGCCGATCAATGGCGCGAAGAGAAACTGCATCGCGGCGTAGACAAGGAGCAGCCAGCCGCCTTCCACTGCCGTCGCGCTGACGTCCTCTCCGGTCAGTTCGTGGAGATAGGTGGGCAGGACCGGCATGATGATCGCAATGCCGATCACGTCGAGGAACATGATCATGAAGACGACGACAAGTCCACGATGGGCGTTTTTTCGACTGATCATCGGGCACCCGCAAATGGTTCAGGCGCCCGCACCCGGCGCAGAATACGTCAGTGGACGCTTGTATTTCATAGCGAACAGAGAAACAATACGTGAACATCGCAAAGTTTTTGATGCAGGAATGCAGAAAATTGATGCTCGCCGCGAGAAGGTCACTGCCCGGCCCGCGCACGGCCAGTCGACATCCGGCGCTCTTCCTTAAGGAAATCGACAAAGGCCCTGAGGGGCGGCGGCACATGCCTTCGGCCCGCATAGTAGAGGAACGGCCCGGAAAACTCCGTGTTCCACCCGTCGAGCAGCGGAACGAGAGCGCCCGATGTCAACGCCGGCAACAGGGGTTCCTCGAACGTGCAGATGACCCCGAGGCCGGCGACCGCCGCCTCGACCTCCATGTCGAGTGAATTGGCGACCAGCGGGCCCGTCGGCGCGAGTGTCACGGTCTCACCGTCGCGTTCGAATTCCCAGGCAAGCGCGGATCCACTGTTGAAGCGATGGCGTATACAGTCGTGATGGAGGAGTTCATTCGGATGTAGCGGCGTTCCCCTAGCGGCGAGGTAGGCCGGCGAGGCAGCCGCGACGTATCGCTGCCTCCGAGGGCCGATAGGCACGGCGATCATGTCGCGCTCCAGCCGCTCGTCATAGCGTATGCCGGCATCGAAGCCGGCGGCCAGCACGTCGATGAAACTGTCCTCGGCGACCACCTCGAGCGTGATCTTGGGGTAGGCCTGTAGAAAACGGTTGGCGATGCCCGGGAGGAAGGTGCGCGTGGCAATGGTCGGCACATTCAGGCGAAGCGTGCCCGCTGCATCCCCTCGCGCGCTTTCGAGCTGGTCAAGCGCAGCCGATACTTCACTGAGTGCGGGTGCCAGTCGCTCCATCAGTCTCAGGCCGGCTTCCGTCGGCGTGACGCTGCGGGTGGTGCGGTTGAGCAGGCGCACGCCGAGCCGCTCCTCGAGCCGCCTGAGCGCCGCGCTCAGCGCCGAGGCCGAGACCCCGCGCTTCCTCGCGGCGGCACGAAAGCTGCGCTCCCTCGCAACAGCAGTGAAGGCATCGAGGTCACCGAGAGGGAGGTCATCCATTGTTCAAAATTCCGCACAGCCTGTTCTCTGTGCACCGGATTATCGCACAAAAGCCAGTCGGATAGAACATGTTCCGCAACGTGCAGGAGAAAGACGATGAAGCAGTATCAGTTAGGAACAACCGGGCCGCAGGTGTCGGCCCTCGGGCTCGGCTGCATGGGTATGTCGGGCATGTACGGTCCGTCCGACCGGGCAGAAAGCATCGCAACGATCCACGCAGCGCTCGACGCCGGCATCAACCTGCTTGATACGGGTGATTTCTACGGCATGGGCCACAACGAGATGCTGATCGGCGAGGCGCTCAAGGGGCGCAGGCGCGAGGAAGCCGTGATCAGCGTCAAGTTCGGGGCCCTGCGGGATCCCGCGAGCGGCTGGAGCGGCTACGATTCTCGCCCGCTGGCCGTCAAGAATTTCCTCGCCTACACGCTCACGCGCCTCGGCGTCGACTACATCGACATCTACCGCCCTGCCCGCCTCGACCCGAACGTCCCGATCGAGGATACGGTCGGCGCCATCGGCGACATGATAAAGGCCGGCTATGTGCGCCACGTGGGCCTATCGGAGGTCGGCGTCGATACAATCCGACGTGCGGCAGCCGTACACCCCATCGTCGATCTCCAGATCGAGTATTCGCTGATCTCCCGGGGATCGAAGACGCGATCCTGCCCGCCTGCCGTGAACTCGGCATATCGGTGACTGCCTACGGCGTCTTGTCCCGCGGCCTGATCAGTGGCCACTGGCAAAAGGACCAGGGCAAGACGAAGGGTGACTTCCGGGCGTACAGCCCGCGCTTTCAGGCGGGGAACATCGAGCGGAACCTCGAACTTGTCGAAACCCTGCGCGGGATCGCGGAGGAAAGGGGCATTTCGGTCGCGGAGCTCGCCATCGCCTGGGTGGCGGCGAAAGGTACGGACATCGTTCCGCTCATCGGCGCAAGACGTCGCGACCGCCTGGCCGAAGCGATCGGCGCGCTGAATGTCGAGCTCTCGGCGAGCGACCTTGCAGCAATCGAAAAGGCCATTCCCAGGGACGCCGCCGCAGGCGCCCGTTATCCGGACGCGCAACTGGCGCACATGGACAGCGAGAAATAGGCTCGGAAGTCACGGCGGCCGATCTGCCTTCCCGCTTGGCGGGAAGGCAGACGGAATTCAGATCTGGCCGGAGAACGTGTCGCAGTCCGATACACGGCCGCTGTCGAAGCCGCGCTTGAACCAGGCCCGGCGCTGGTCCGAGGTACCGTGATTGAAGCTCTCGGGAACGACATAGCCCTGCATGCGCTTCTGCAGCGTGTCGTCGCCGATCTGCGTCGCGGCGTTGAGAGCCTCTTCCAGATCACCCTGCTGGAGCAGGCCCTTTTGCTCGGTGTACTTGCCCCAGATGCCGGCATAGCAATCGGCCTGCAACTCGACACGGACGGACATCTGGTTGGCCTCGGCCTCGCTCATCCGCTGGCGCATCTGGTTGAACTTGGGCAGCACGCCGGTGAGATTCTGGACGTGGTGGCCGACTTCATGGGCAACGACGTAGGCCTGGGCGAAATCGCCCGCCGCATCGAACTTCTGCGCGAGCTCATCGAAGAAGTTCATGTCCAGATAGACCTTGTGGTCGCCCGGGCAATAGAACGGTCCAGTCGCGGCCGAGGCGAAACCGCAGGCCGATTGGATGCTGTCGGTGAAGAGCACGAGCTTGGGCTCTTCGTAATTTGCCCCATTGGCCTTGAAGATGCCGTTCCAGGTGTCTTCGGTCTCCGCCAGCACCGTCGCCATGAACTGCTTGGTCTCTTCCTGCTCGGGCGAATTCGCGGCGCGGCCGCTTTCCGTCTGCTCGAAGCCCGGGACATTGACGCTTGTCCCGCCGCCGCCCTGACCGAGGACCTGAAGAAGGTCGACGCCCATCATCTTGAGCACGAAGTAGATAACGACGAGAAAGATAATCGTGCCGAAGCTCATGCCGCCGCCGGCGCGACGGACGCCGCCGCCCATAGGAATCCGGAATCCGCCTCCTCGGCCGAAGGGATTGTTGCCCATGCCGCCCGGCGCACCGGGTGCGCGCTGATCCTCGACGTTGTCAGATTGGCGGCGACCTTTCCATTCCATGATCGATCCTCCTGGCATCCTTGCGATGCTCTACCTTAGGATCGTTTATATGCCGGAGCCGCAATGCTTGTAAAACGCTATCGCCATAAGACACCAAGAGTTTCAGGCTGCCTATCGCGATCCTTTTGCCCCTTGTCGAGCCAGCCGGACTGGCGCAGCGCAAGCCCGCCCCCCGCCGCGAAGACAGAAGCAGCACGCCCGCCGTAAGCACGTCCTGAAGCTCGGCATCACCTTCAAAGACGCTCGCATACATCAGCCGGCCAGGAAGGAATGTGAACAGTTCCCTGTGCGCCATGATGTCGTGGTTGCGCGGGGTGAGATAGGCCCCGGACGGCACCGGTGATGACGTAGACTGTGAGAATGTGGATGGGGCCGAAGTCGGCGATCCAGTTCATCTCGTGAATGAAGAATGTCGCGACGCAGGTCGACATCATCAGCACGAGCGAGATCTTCCCTAGGAAGCGATGGCGGCCCCGGCCGCCGCCTCCTCGACTCCGGATAGACAGGGCGTGCGGCGGCCTATCGCGGCACCCCTGCTCCTTGACCAGCCTCAACTTTCCCGATCCTATGCCCACAAGAGGAGACTGCAGGGAGGAATGCATGAAGGCGGCGCGGCTCGAAGCGATCGGAAAACTCGTGGTCCGCGAGGTCGAGAAGCCATCGCCGGGACCCGACGATCTGCTTGTCCGCGTAGAAGCCAGCGGCATCTGCGGCACGGACAGGCATCTGTTCGCAGGCGAGTTCCCTTCCCGTCCGCCTGTGACCCTCGGACATGAGTTTTCCGGGATAATCGAGGCGGTCGGAGAGCGTGTCGAGCGCTTCCGGCCCGGAATGCGGATCACCGGGGATCCGAATATCCACTGCGACCGCTGCCAGCAGTGCCGGCGCGGGCGCATCAACCTGTGCGAAAATCTGCAGGCGATCGGCATCCACCGCGACGGCGGGTTCGCCGATTACGTGGTAATCCCGCAGAACCAGGCCTACGAGCTGCCCGCCTCGCTCGACCCTGCCTTCGGCGCATTCTGCGAGCCGCTCGCCTGCTGCCTGCACGGTGTCGACATGGCCGGCATCAGGACCGGCCAATCCGTCGTCGTGCTCGGCGGCGGGGTGATCGGACTGCTGGTCGTGCAGCTGGCACGGCTCGCCGGCGCCACGTCGGTAGTCCTCGTCACCCGACAGGCAGTGCGGCGCTCGCTTGCGGAGGAACTGGGCGCGACGTCCTCCGTCGATCCGGCGGCGGGCGATGTCGTGGATCAGGTGGCGGGCGCAGACGGTCTACTGCCCGGAGGAGCCGATGTCGTGTTCGAATGCGCTGGTGTCGGCGAAACCGTCGCCGAGGCGCCAAAACTTGCCCGCACCGGCGGAACGGTCGTCATCCTCGGCGTGATGCCGAAGGGTGAAAAGGTCGAGATGGAACCCTTCGATATTCTCTTCCGCGAACTGAGGGTCCTCGGCTCGTTCATCAACCCCTCGACACATGCGCGCGCGGCGGCCCTCATTTCATCGGGCACCATCGAGGTAGGCAGGCTGATCTCCCGTCGCATCCGCCTCGAAGACCTGCCCGAGGCGGTTGCAAACCCTCCGCGCGCCGGCGAGGTGAAGGTGCTCGTAATGCCGGGCGGAGACTAGATCGACGGGACCGCCCGGGTTCCTGGCCGGCTTCTTCCTTTGCCTACGCAGGAACGAGATAGCTCGCGAAGACATAGCCGTCCCGTCCGCCATCGCCCTCGAGATCGACGAGTGCCCATACGCCGCGCGGCGTGTCGACGAACTCCAGCGCGTGGAGGATAGTGCCGTAGTCGAGCACCTGCTTGATTGTGAAGGTGGTGTCCGGCCCTGCCCTCAGGTTGAGGTCTGGCCGTGCGCGAACGACATAGCGTCCCGGCAACCGCGGCCCGGTTCCAGCCCCGCCGGCCATGCGATTTTCGAGGATGCTGATGTAGTGGTTGGTGTTGGCGCGCTGCCTCACAAATCCGCCCGCCGTCAAGGGCACCAGCTTCCGTCCGACGGTATTGCTCTCGTTGCCGCCGATCGTGATCGCATGGCGCACGCCGTTGCGGGTCTCGAAACCCACAACGATCGCGCTGTGCGAGGGATACTGGCTGTGCGTGCGCGCATAGCTGAAGCTGAAGTCGTAGCCCGGCTGGTTGTTCTGGATGATGTCACCGATCTTCGGCGCATATTCCGTGATCGCATATCCCCTGAAATCTCCGCGGTCATGCTCCTCGTTCTTGATCGCGGTGAAGACGAATTCGCTGTGGCGGATGTTGAAGTTGAACTGATCCTGAGTCGCGCCCGAGCGGCGGACGCAATAGGAAACGAACGCGGCGGACCAGGCGTCCTCCGTTGGGCTGAAGTGGGCCGGATTGGCGTTGGCCGCCCGCCAGTAGTCGTCAATGTGAGAGCGGAGCGGCTCGTCGCCCTCCGCAATCCCGCCGTATGTGGCGAGTTCACCCTGAGCCACGTCGACGACCGACCGTGTCGTCCCGCCGCCAGTCCCGGTCCCTACCGGGCCTGGGCCTGTACCCACATCTTCATCCTCGGGTTCTGTCGCGGGGGTCGGAACAGCCTTGGACGCTTCCAGGAAACGGGCGATGTGCTCTCCGTAGTAGACGCCATTTTCGTCTTCGAAGCCCTGCTTCAATCCACGGTCCTCGTCGAAATTGCCGAATCCCGTGTTGTAGACGATCGCGACATAGCAGAGTTGCCGATCGCTGAGCGATGACAGGTTGTGATAGCCGAGGTTGCGCAGCCCCTTCTTGAGTTCCTTCACGGCTTCATCGAGGCAGCGGCTGAAATCGGCCCATGCCTGGCTGAGGAAGTAGTCTGGATCTTCCTTGTAGAACTGCAGGTCGCGCTGGAATATGCCGTAGCCGTGGCAGAACTTGTTCGGGTTGCGGCCAGCGTTGATGTACTCCTGGATGCCCGTGGCTTCTCCCATCTCCACGAGAAGATCGTGTGCGAGCTCGAACATCTGCTGCCCGTTTTCGCGCGCGACCAGTGCGGCCTTGTTCCTCGGAAACGCCGATCGGCGCGGCGCATCCAGTGTATCTCCGACGGAGAGCCTCAGGACGTCCTTCATCGGCAGTCCGCGGGCAACGAGCTTGCGCCAGATGTATCCCGTCTCTTGCAGGGCAATGGCGCACAACAGGTCCAGCGTCAGCGGCGTTCCTGTAAGGGCCTCACGGACTTCTGCGGCGAAATTACGCTTGAACCACTTGATGTCATCTCTGACTGCCATGTCTGCCTCCACAATTGTGCAATAGGCCGAACGGGGTAGTGGGTAGATCAAAGTATCTTCATAAGCTAATTGACGACCGGCAAATCCGTCCAGTGACGACGCGCACAGATCAAGCAAAACGGATATGTCGTTGCTGCGCTGCAGCATGTATTTTCAGAAGATCCGTTCCCGAAGAATGAGCTTCTCCTTGAGAGCCTTCAAATATCCTGAAAGGAAATACCAGCGCGCCAGAAAATGAGCATGGACTTGAGCCCGGCATCGATGACTTCTCGATGTATTCCTGGGCAGCGTCGAAAGTCCCCCAGCAGAACCTCGCTCCATCTGCGTTCCGCCACGTCGGACGAAGGATCGGCCCGCCTCCCCTACACTTTCCTGTCGATTCCACAATTTTCGGGGTTTCGCTTGGCAAAGCATTTGCCTATAAGCCGCTTCTAGCCTTTTGAGACTGACAGCACGCGCCCCGGCCGGTGACCTCCCACCCTGGCCGGTTTTTCGCGCACGCGGAAGAAACGGATAGAACCATGCCCAAGCGCCAAGACATCAAATCGATCCTCATCATCGGCGCGGGGCCGATCGTCATAGGCCAGGCTTGCGAATTCGACTATTCCGGCACGCAGGCTTGCAAGGCGCTGAAGGAGGAAGGCTATCGGGTCATCCTGGTCAACTCCAACCCGGCAACCATCATGACCGATCCGGGGCTGGCGGATGCCACCTATGTCGAACCGATCACGCCCGAGGTCGTCGCCAAGATCATCGCCAAGGAGCGCCCCGACGCACTGCTGCCGACGATGGGCGGCCAGACCGCGCTCAACACCGCTCTCTCCCTGAAGCGCATGGGCGTTCTCGAGCGCTACAATGTCGAGATGATCGGCGCAAAGCCGGAAGCAATCGACAAGGCCGAGGACCGCGCGCTTTTCCGCGAGGCAATGGCGAAGATCGGGCTGGAGACGCCCAAGTCGCTGCTCGCCAATGCCACCGAGATCAAGGACGCCGACCGCAAGAAGCACGAGGCCGAGCGCGCGAAACTCAAGGCCGAGCTCTCCGGCCCGGAACTCGACAAGGCGCTGGATGAACTCGAAAACCAGTGGAATCTCGGCGAGACCGACCGCAAGCAGCGCTACATGAGCCATGCCATGGCGATCGGCGCACAGGCGCTCGATGAGATCGGCCTTCCCGCCATCATCCGTCCCTCGTTCACGCTCGGCGGCACCGGCGGTGGCATCGCCTACAACCGCTCGGAATTCTTCGAGATCGTCAACAGCGGTCTCGATGCATCTCCGACCACGGAAGTCCTGATCGAGGAATCGGTGCTCGGCTGGAAGGAATACGAGATGGAAGTTGTCCGCGACACCGCGGACAACTGCATCATCATATGCTCGATCGAGAACATCGACCCGATGGGCGTCCACACGGGCGACTCGATCACCGTGGCCCCGGCGCTGACGCTGACGGACAAGGAATACCAGATCATGCGCAACGCCTCGATCGCGGTTCTGCGCGAGATCGGCGTTGAAACCGGTGGGTCGAACGTTCAGTTCGCAGTCAACCCGACCAACGGCCGCCTGGTCGTCATCGAAATGAACCCGCGTGTGTCGCGCTCCTCGGCACTTGCCTCCAAGGCAACGGGCTTCCCGATCGCCAAGATCGCTGCGAAGCTCGCGATCGGCTACACGCTCGACGAGCTTGAGAACGACATCACCGGCGGCGCGACGCCCGCGTCCTTCGAGCCCTCGATCGACTACGTCGTCACCAAGATCCCGCGGTTTGCCTTCGAGAAGTTCCCGGGCGCCGAGCCTACCCTGACGACCGCGATGAAGTCCGTCGGCGAGGTCATGGCGATCGGACGCACCTTCGCCGAGTCCCTGCAGAAGGCTCTGCGCGGCCTCGAAACGGGATTGACCGGCCTCGACGAGATCGAAATCCCCGGCCTTGGCGACGGCAACGATCGCAACGCCATCCGCGCCGCCATCTCGACGCCGACCCCGGATCGCCTGCGCATGGTCGCCCAGGCATTGCGCATGGGCATGAGCCCGCAGGAGGTTCACGAGGGATCGAAAATCGACCCGTGGTTCATCGCCCAGTTCAAGGCGATTGTCGACATGGAAGCCCGCATCCGCGAGCATGGCCTGCCGGAAGATGCCGCGAACCTGCGCATGCTGAAGGCCATGGGCTTCTCTGACGCACGGCTCGCCACGCTGTCGGGCAAGCGGCCGAAGGAAGTCGCGGAGATCCGCAACAGCCTCGACGTCCGCCCCGTCTTCAAGCGGATCGACACCTGCGCCGCCGAATTCGCCTCGCCGACCGCCTACATGTACTCGACCTACGAGGTCCCGTTTAATGGCAAGGCGCGCTCCGAGGCCCAGATTTCCGATCGCCGGAAGGTGGTCATCCTCGGCGGCGGTCCGAACCGCATCGGCCAGGGCATCGAGTTCGATTATTGCTGCTGCCATGCCGCCTTCGCGCTGAAGGATGCCGGCTATGAAGCGATCATGGTCAACTGCAACCCCGAAACGGTCTCGACCGACTACGACACGTCCGACCGCCTCTACTTCGAGCCACTGACGGCCGAAGACGTGATCGAGATCCTGAAGGCGGAACAGGAAAATGGCGAACTCGTCGGCGTCATCGTGCAGTTCGGCGGACAGACGCCGCTGAAACTTGCCGAAGCGCTCGAGAAGAACGGCATCCCGATCCTCGGCACCGCGCCTGACATGATCGACCTTGCCGAAGACCGCGACCGCTTCCAGAAGCTCTTGCAGAAGCTGGACCTTGCCCAGCCGAACAACGGCATTGCCTATTCGGTCGAACAGGCTCGTCTGGTTGCCGGCGAGATCGGCTTCCCGCTGGTCGTGCGCCCGTCCTACGTGCTTGGCGGTCGCGCCATGCAAATCATTCATTCGGAAGGCCAGCTTCAGACGTACCTGCTCGACACCGTTCCGGAACTCGTCCCGGAAGACATCAAGCAGCGCTACCCGAACGACAAGACCGGCCAGATCAATACCCTGCTCGGCAAGAACCCCCTGCTCTTCGACAGCTACCTGACCAACGCCGTCGAAGTCGATGTCGATGCGCTCTGCGATGGCAAGGACGTCTTCGTCTCCGGCATCATGGAGCACATCGAGGAAGCCGGCATCCACTCGGGCGACTCGGCGTGCTCGCTGCCGGTCCACACGCTGTCGAAGGAAATTGTCGACGAGCTGGAACGCCAGACCAAGGCGTTGGCAAAGGCACTCAATGTGGGCGGCCTGATGAACGTGCAGTACGCCATCAAGGACGGCACGATCTACGTTCTTGAAGTGAACCCGCGCGCCTCGCGTACGGTGCCCTTCGTGGCCAAGACCATCGGAGCACCGATTGCCAAGATCGCCGCTCGCGTCATGGCCGGCGAAGGCCTCGATGCCGCCATCGGCGCCTATGGCGAGAGGCCGGACCCGCGCAACCTGAAGCACATTGCCGTCAAGGAAGCCGTATTCCCCTTCGCCCGCTTCCCGGGCGTCGATACGCTGCTTGGCCCGGAAATGCGCTCCACCGGCGAGGTCATCGGTCTCGACACGGATTTTGCGCTCGCCTTCGCCAAGTCGCAGCTCGGCGCCGGCGTCGACCTGCCGCGTGAAGGCACGGTCTTCGTTTCGGTCCGTGACGAGGACAAGGAACGCGTGCTGCCCGCCATCAACCTGCTGACCGGCATCGGCTTCAAGGTCATGGCAACCTCCGGCACCGCCCGCTTCCTCGCCGAAAAGGGCATCGAGGCGGTCAAGATCAACAAGGTTCAGGAAGGTCGCCCGCACATCGAGGACGCCATCCGCAACCGTCAGGTCCAGCTGGTGATCAACACGACCGACGGCAACAAGGCGATCTCGGACTCCAAATCGCTGCGCCGCGCCGCCCTGATGCAGAAGGTGCCCTACTACACGACGATGGCTGGTGCCGTTGCTGCAGCCGAGGCAATCCGGGCACTCAAGAAGGGTCAGCTCGAGGTGCGTCCGTTGCAGAGCTACTTCGCGTAATACGTGAACTTACGATCAACTTCGCCTCCCGACGCAGAGAGATTGCGCCGGGAGGTTCTGCAACCGAAACTTGAAGTTTCGGAATCAATGTCTGCACCTGATTCCATAGACCGTTATTTTTGTTGAATTAATGCATGCCGGGAGAAACGGGGCCTCTCCCTTCACTCCGCTTCATACTCCACGCGATCGGCCTGATTTCACCTTCGAGGCGATAATCACCCCCCAGATGCGCCGGGCTCGGCCTCGAACCTGCGAATGGCTGCGCCGAGAATGGCGCGTATCTCGTCATCGGCGATCTGTTGGACCGCGAATGTAGCATCGGGGTCCATTCCGGGATCCTCCTCGTGATCGGCCACGACCTCGGCGTCCCGCGCGAAGGCTAGAATCGCGGATCGCGCCTCCGGGAGATGCGCAAGCACCGAAAAGAGCGATACGAACAATCTGCGGTGGGCGTTCAAACGCCCTTCTACTTCAGGGTTTTTCATGATGATCCTCCCTTTGCCCGCTGATTCAACAACAAGGCACAACCATTGTTCCACGAAAGTATGTGGTTCGCGCCATTTCGCCGCGTGCAAAAAATCTGGCTTTTGCCTCGGCCGATCTGCTATAAGCGCCGTTCGAATACATCCAGCGGTTCCGGTGCATCTGCTCCGGAGACCGTTTTCTTTTGCGTTTGTCCACCTGGATTAAGTGGCAAGACGTGGGCTGAAGGACAGTACGATGGTTGATAAGGTACCGATGACCCAGGGCGGTTTCGTCAAGCTGCAGGAAGAACTGCGCTGGCGCCAGCAGGAGGAGCGCCCACGAATCATCGAAGCCATTTCCGAAGCACGCGCCCACGGCGACCTCTCGGAAAACGCTGAGTATCATGCGGCCAAGGAAGCCCAGAGCCACAACGAGGGCCGCATCACCGAGCTCGAAGACCTGGTCGCGCGTGCGGAAGTCATCGATCTCTCCAAGATGTCCGGTTCCACCGTCAAGTTCGGCGCCAAGGTGAAGCTCGTCGACGAGGACACGGAAGAGGAAAAGACCTACCAGATCGTCGGCGACCAGGAAGCCGACGTGAAGGCCGGCCGCATCTCCATCTCGTCCCCGATCGCCCGTGCGCTGATCGGCAAGGAAGTCGGAGACTCGATCGAAGTGAACGCGCCCGGCGGCTCCAAGGCCTACGAGATTCTCGCCATCAGCTGGGGCTGAGATCCGAACCGGCGAGCCGGGTTTTCCTGTGCTCGCCGCTCTCCACGGACTTCCGCATTCACGCATATCCTGAAGGTTGCCAAGTGGCCGACATCCGGGACATCGAGATCATCGCGCCCAATTTCAAGCGCCGTCTTTCCGGCGTGACGTCGACGATCGTCCAGCTCGTCCCCGAACAGATCAAACTTGGTCAACGCATCGCCGTTCTGGGACCGGGGCTGCCCGAAGACCTGCCCCATCTGCGCTATCGCGACCTTTGGCGACTCTGGCGCGCGCCGCGTGGGCAGAGCGACCGCATCTGGCACGCCAGGCGCAACACGGAGATGCTCGGCGGGATTGTCCTGCGCCACCTGTTGCGCATGCCGCTGAAGCTCCTGTTCACCTCCGCCGCCCAGCGCAGGCATAGCAGCTACACCCGATTCCTCATCCGCCGCATGGACGCCGTGATCGCGACGAACGCGCGATCAGGCTCGTTCCTTGAAGTCCCGCACACCGTTATCCGGCACGGCGTCGACATCGAGCGCTTTCATCCCCCCTCCACCGCCGACGACACCATCGCGGCGACGGGGTTGCCGGGTCGCTATCTCGTCGGCTGTTTCGGCCGGGTCCGCCACCAGAAGGGGACCGACCTTTTTGTCAGGGCGATGATCGAGCTGTTGCCGTCGGCGCCTGCCTGGACGGCCGTGATTTGCGGGCGCGTGACGGTCGAGCACCAGGCCTTCGCAGTCGAGCTGGAGCGCGCCGTCGCTGCTGCAGGTTTGTCCGACCGCATCCGCTTCCTCGGCGAGGTGGACGACATCAAGCCGTGGTACCGGCGACTGTCGCTCTATGTGGCACCCTCACGCAACGAGGGGTTTGGCCTGACCCCGCTCGAGGCCATGGCCTCCGAAACGGCGGTGGTGGCAAGCGATGCCGGCGCCTACGCGGAGATGATCGTTCCCGGCGAGACCGGCGCCGTCGCACCCGCCGGCGCCTACGAGCCTCTGCGCGACGCGATCGCCGCCTACCTCTCTGACCACGACAGGGTCGAACGACACGCGACCAATGGCTTGCGGCATGTGCACGCTGACTTCCCCCTCGTCAAGGAAGCTAAGGCAGTGGGAGCTGTCTACGATGGGCTTCTGGAGCGCCGAACGTCCAAGCGCGAAAACTAGGTGCTCACCCCTTTTCGCTCAGCGCCAGATGGCCTCCCCGACATTGGGAAATATGTCGCTCGCCTGTTGGCTATCCATCCAGGCGAAGAGTTTGCGGAACTCACTCTCATGGTCCGGCAGTTTTTCAATCAGTCGCGGTAGATCGCGGGGACTGTCGGCGATAGGAACATTTACGTCAGCGGCCGCAATCAACCCTTTGATCTTATGTGTATTGCCTTCCGAAGCGGCGAAGGGACGTTTTGCAACGCAAGCGGCGTAGACGGCGTGATGGCGGCCGGTAACCAGGAAATCCGCGCTCCTCAGAGAGGCGACGGTCTTCGACCAACTCACCCCCTTCATCGGGACGTAGCGCGCACCGAAGAGAATTTCGGGACTGTTCTGGAAGGCGTCGGACTCCCGCCAATAGAAATCCGTGATTGCTGGCCCGGTCGGCGGTAGATTTCCGGATTTGCTGCGGTCCAAGGGCATGAAGTAGGAAGCGTCGATAACGACGCGCGATTCCACGCCATGTCGGTTCAGCAGATCATCGCGGCTGAGGCTCTCGCGAACGTAGATGCCGGACAATCTGCGGAGAACATCGTCATAGGTATTCTCGTTGTCCTGCCACACCGAATTCACGAGAAACGCAGGGACCCCGGCATTCACCGCCTTCTCCAGCACCTTCATCTTCCGTTGGAAGAAAGGACCCGAATGATGCATGGAACCTTCGCCGTTTACCACTAGAACGTCGTAGGGCTCGTACGCCTTCACAACAGTCCAATTCTTGCTTTGTGCCACGTGGCACAGACTCTGGTAGACCGCTTCGCTTCCGCAATGATACCGGGAGTGATTTCCGAGGATGCGCACGCGGATCCTTCGTTCGTCTCTAGTGCGCGCGAACTCCGGATTGAGAAAGTCGTCGTCGCTCTCTGCCTTTTTCCTGAGCCCAAGCCTGGCACGCAGTTTTCGAAAGTTTCCCATGATGCCCCGGTCGATCGTTAGGAATTCAGGCGGACGTAGCGGTTGAGAAATCAATTTGCAACAGTTGGAAACATCCCGCATCGCGATCGGCGCCAAAAAGGCAACCGGACAACTCAGTAGACCGGAGCGGTTGGACATTGGTCGGACAACTCAGTAGATGGAAGAATACTGCAAGCGCCAACGAGCAACGAGTGGACTAATCGAGATGAACGCAATTGACCGCCGCGAGTCACCTGCAGAAGGCTTTGACCGACCTACAACTGCAGGCCGCCGCACTTCAGAAGAGTGGGTCCAGTTCTTCTCCGCCTTCTCGCATATCGTGCTGGTGGCAAATAGCGACGCCAACGAGATATCGACCCTCAGGACTACCTATCCGGACACGGCGCTTTTTGTCTTCTTCAACAAGGTCGACAAGGTGCTGAGCGAGCCGTTCCATGGCAACACGCTTCTGATTACCCGCAGCAACCAGGCGGGATCCGAACTTGTCTACCGAAACATCCTCGATCGCATGGTGAGCCTTCTTCCCTGCCCCGGGTTCACCGGCGTCATGAACGTGCGCGCGGATTCGGTGGAGGCGATGAACAGCATCGAGGATTTTGGCAATGTTCCCGCCGGTCTGCTGGATCTCGCTTCCTACTTCGAGCAGTTCTATCCGCTGGATCACAACTGCAGCACGGGGTTCGCGATGGCCGTATGGATCTGCGAGCACGTTCCGGGGCCGAAGCTCGTGCTGAGCGGGTTCACCGCCCAGAGGAGCAAGTGGAAGCTGTTCCATATCCACGACTGGACGTTCGAGCAGACATTCCTGAGACTGCTCGCCCTCAAGGGCCGCCTGGAAATGGTGGGAACGAGCGTGCGCAATTCGTACGCACTGCTGGCCGATCACTTTCCCTACCTCAGCAAGGACGACGTTGCCTTCGGCGTGGCCGAGACGCTGTCGCTCCGTCTGGAGTCTACGAACCGCAGCGTCGACAAGCTGATTTCCATCACCATGCCGCTCCGCGTCATCTACAACGGCATCATGGGCCTGAAGCGCAAATCGAAGAAGGAGCGCATTCTCGCCGCCCGCCGCAAGCTCGCGGAAAAACAGTAACGCCGGAAAGGCGACCGGTATTCATTCCGGAAGGCTTGCGCCGCCGTCGCTCATTCCCCCGCCAGAGCCGCGCGTCATAGGCGATGCCAGCCTGCGCGAGCGCCGAGACCGGAGAGAAATTTCGCAATCGTATGCCGCGTTCGTCTGCGATGGCCTTGGCCAAAGTGAAGTGCCCGAGAATACGGCTTTCGGCTTCGGCTATTCCGGAATAGGCGGTCTGACCGGCGGTCTCGTAGAAGCGTGGGGCCGTTGCGTTGCGGATGTCGATGCCGGCAAATCCGATCCCGGCCGGGCGAAGAGCCATGGCGAACTGCAATGCCGACACCGCCACCGATCCGCCCTGAAACACGCCGCGGTCGGGGTCGAGCGAGAAGCCGAAAGTCCCCGTCGCGTCGGTGCGCACAAAATCGAGCACGCGGAGCTGCTCCAGGCTGCGCCGGCTGAGGCCATAGGGCTTGCGGATGTCGTCGATCAGCACGATGCGCTTGTTTTCCAGCCAGTCCGGGTCCTTCTCGCAAAGCGCCCGAAGCACGGCTACGGAAAACAGGCAGACCTGCCCGGCATCGATCTTGCTGTGCATGAGGTCGAAGTGGCGCCACACGAAGCGCTCGTCCTCGACGGCCACAGCAAGCGGCTTGGGGATCCGTTCACCGATCAGATGAATGGCGCCATTGAGCAGGATTGCACTTGCAGGCTCGGTTCCCGACAGATCCGTATGCACGACCGAAGGGCCGGATCCGACGATGCGAAGGCTCCGCCCGCTTGCATCCACGAGCGCGGAAAGACTTTCAAGCGTCCCGACCCGCCGGCCGCGATAGAAGATTGCTTTGCCGCCGGACTGCGTTGGCGCTAGCCGCAAACCGGGAAACCAGTCCTGCACGTGAGCGCGGGCGCCGCCGAGAAGCAGGCGGGTGCCCAGCTTGATCAGCGACCGTGCGAACGGGCGATCCGAGCGCGGCATACGCTTTACAACTCCACCAGGCCCGCCTTCTTGACCTGGCGTATCGTCAACATGGTGCGGACGGTATCGACCTGATCGTTGGCGGTGAGGACCTCGATCACGAAATCCTGGAAGCGGGTGAGGTTTTCCGCCACGCAGTGGAGCAGGAAATCGCTGTCGCCCGAAACCATCCACGCCTGCCGCACGACCGGCCATTCCGCTGTCGCCGCGGCGAACGCCTTGAGCTGTGCTTCGGACTGGTGCTTCAGCCCGACCATGCAGAAGGCAACGAGATCGAAGCCGAGCGATGGGGCATTCAGCATGGCATGATAGCCCTCGATGATGCCCGCCTCCTCTAGCTTGCGCACCCTCCTGAGGCACGGGGGGCCGAGATGCCGGCCTTGGCGGCAAGCTCGACGTTGGTCATGCGGCCGTCGGCCTGCAATTCCTTGAGTATTTTGATGTCGATAGCGTCGAGTTCGGCACGAAACACGTTTGAGGTATCCAGCTGCAAGTCTTCGGGAAATGATCAGAATCGCCGCTCTCGCGCAAGATTATTGCAGAATTAAGAACAAAAATGTCACAGCCCCATCCCATCTCTGTTAGCAAACGGCGGGGTGCCCTTGAATATGCCATGGCCCTGCTCATAAATGAGCGTCAAACCCGACAGCGAGCCCGCCGGCGCGCGCTTCCGCGCGCGGCAGGGCCACAGAATAAGGAAAGCAGCCATGTCTGCACGCCACGTAAAAGTTCTCATCATCGGCTCCGGCCCGGCAGGCTACACCGCAGCCATCTATACGGCGCGCGCCATGCTCGAGCCGGTACTCATCGCCGGGATGGAACAGGGTGGCCAGCTGATGATCACCACTGACGTCGAGAACTATCCGGGCTATGCCGATCCTGTTCAGGGTCCGTGGATGATGGAGCAGATGCTGAAGCAGGCCCAGCATGTCGGCGCGGAGATCGTCAACGATCTCGTGACCGGGGTGGACCTCGATGTGCGCCCCTTCCGCATCCGGACCGACAGTGGAACCGACTGGACGGCCGATGCGCTGATCATCGCGACGGGCGCCAAGGCAAAGTGGCTGGGCATCGACAGCGAGCACAAGTTCATGGGCTTCGGCGTTTCGGCTTGCGCCACCTGCGATGGGTTCTTCTATCGCAACAAGGACGTCATCGTTGTCGGCGGTGGCAACTCAGCCGTGGAAGAGGCACTCTACCTCTCCAATCTTGCGAAGACCGTCACCGTCGTGCACCGCCGCGACTCCTTCCGCGCGGAGAAGATCCTGCAGGAACGGCTGTTTGCCAAGCCGAACGTGAAGATCATCTGGGATCACGAGGTGGTCGAGTACCTCGGCGCCGAAGCGAAGCCACCGATGCCGGCTTCGGTCAACGGCGTGAAACTGCGTAACACGCGCACAGGCGAAACGACCGACATGGTCACGGACGGTGTCTTCGTGGCGATCGGGCACGCGCCGGCGGTCGAGCTTTTCAAGGACAAGCTGCGGCTGAAGCCGAACGGCTACCTCTGGACGGCTCCCGATTCGACGGCAACCGATATACCGGGCGTCTTCGCTGCCGGCGACGTGACCGACGATATCTACCGACAGGCGGTCACCGCCGCCGGCATGGGCTGCATGGCCGCGCTGGAAACCGAAAGATACCTTGCGGAACACATGCCTGTCGCAATTGCGGCTGAATAGAAGCCGCCAACAGCCGAGGGCAAGATTCGTCGTGCATCATCGGCAGGATTGGGAACAGCAAGGCCAGGACAGCCGTCCTGTCCTTGATCAGCGACACGGGCGGGAAACTGAACGTTCCCCGCCTTGAACACATATGGGGGAAACCATGCCGCTCGACTGGGACAAGCTGCGGATATTCCACGCCGCGGCCGAGGCCGGTTCATTCACGCACGCGGCTGACAAGCTGCATCTTTCGCAATCCGCCATCAGCCGGCAGGTGAGCGCGCTTGAACAGGACGTCGGCATCAAGCTGTTTCATCGTCACGCGCGCGGCCTGATTCTCACCGAACAGGGCGAGATCCTCTATCGCACGGCGCATGACGTGCTGATGAAGCTTGAAAGCGTCCGGGTCCAACTTACGGAAACGACCGAGAAGCCGCGCGGCAAGCTGCGCATCACCACGACGGTCGGCCTCGGCCAGGGCTGGCTGACCGACAAGGTGCAGGAGTTTCTCGCGCTCTATCCGGACATGCAGGTCCAGCTCATCCTCGACAACGAGGAACTCGACGTCAGCATGCGCCATGCCGACTGCGCGATCCGTCTGCGCGAACCGCAGCAGTCCGACCTCATCCAGCGCAAGCTCTTTACCGTGCACATGCACGTCTATGCGGCCCCCGCCTATATCAACCGTTACGGCGAGCCCCAGTCGATTGACGATCTCGACAACCACAAGATCATCACTTTCGGTGTCCCGACACCGAGCTACCTGCTCGATGTCAACTGGCTGGAAGTCGCCGGCCGCGATTCCGACAATCCCCGCCCCTCGATCCTGCAGATCAACAGCCAGACCTCGATCAAGCGTGCCTGCCTGCTCGGTATCGGCATTGCGGTGATGCCGGACTACATCGTCGGCCGGGATCCGGGACTGATTCAGCTGCCGATCAGCGCCGACATTCCTTCCTTCGATACCTATTTCTGCTATCCGAGCGAAATGAAGAACGCTGCGAAGCTCAAGGTTTTCAGGGATTTCATCGTCGCCAAGGCTCGCAACTGGAACTTCTGATGCCGTTTGCACAGGCCTGATTGGCTAGGAATGCAGCAGACGCATGGCTGGCATGCACACAAAATGATTGATGTATGCTCAAAAAACCAGCATACCGCACCCAGCTGATGCATCTGGTGGCTTTTTCCTCCCAGTGCCACCGCAGCAGCTGTTCCCCTCTGGAGGTTTATTTACCTTCAAAACTATAAAGGGCCCAAGTTTATCTTGTGGCCCTCTTTTTTTGCCTGAAATTCGTCAAGGAATATTTTTCTTCTTCAGACTGAACTTTTGTCGTTTCCACCCTTGAAGCCAGAAGCAGATAGCTCCATATCTAGTATAGTTGATGCACATGGCGGTCTTTCTCCTCCCAGTGCCGCCGCGTCAGCTGTTCCCCTCTGGAGGTTATTTTACCTTCACAACTGACAAGGGCCCAAGCATCGCTTGAGGCCCTCTTTTTTTGCCCCCCCGTTCGAAGCAGGGCCTGAAGCCTGCCGTGAACCCCGTCGGCGCCCTTCCCAACGCTCACAGCTTCGTGATTTGTATATCGACAATCATCGATATACAAATCGTGACATCGCGATGAACAGATATGACCGCCCATGGACACCGACGAAATTCTCAAGGCGCTGGCGCATCCCACCAGAGTGGAGATCCTCAACTGGCTGAAGTCTCCGGAGGAGCATTTCTCCACACAGGAGCACCCGCTCGAAATGGGAGTCTGCGCAAGCCAGTTCGGACGCTGCGGCCTGTCCCAGTCGACGGTTTCGTCACACCTTGCGACGCTGCAGCGCGCGAAGCTGGTGACGGTCCGCCGCGTGGGCCAGTGGATGTTCTACAAAAGGAACGAAGAGACCATCGCGGCATTTCTCAAACATCTCAACGCTTCGCTCTGACCCCAGCGAAGGGTCCAGGACGACACAGCTAATCCTCCCAGGAAACGTGAAGGACTTCCCATGACTACACTTTTCGACCCGATAAAGATCGGTGACATCGAGCTCGCCAACCGGATCGTCATGGCGCCGCTTACGCGCAACCGCTCGCCAAAGGCAGTACCCAATACCCTGAATGCCACCTACTACGAGCAGCGTGCCACTGCGGGCCTTCTGATCACGGAGGCGACCGCAATCACCCACCAAGGTCAGGGATATGCTGATGTGCCCGGGCTCTACACTCCCGAGGCGCTGGACGGCTGGAAGAAAGTAACCGACGCGGTCCACGGCGCGGGCGGCAAGATCGTCGTGCAGATGTGGCACGTCGGCCGCATCTCGCACACCTCGCTGCAACCTAACGGCGGCAAGCCGGTCGCACCTTCGGCACTTGTGGCCAAGTCCAAGACCTATCTCGTCAACGAGGACGGAACCGGCTCCTTCGCGGAAACCTCTGAACCGCGTGCGCTGGAGATCGGTGAGCTCCCGGGGATCGTCGAAGACTATCGCAAGGCCGCCCGTGCCGCGATCGACGCCGGCTTCGATGGCGTCGAGATCCACGCCGCCAACGGCTATCTGATCGACCAGTTCCTGCGCTCCGGCAGCAACAAGCGGACAGACGCCTATGGCGGGTCGATCGAAAATCGCGCGCGCTTCCTCTTCGAAGTGGTCGACGCGATCACCGCCGAGATCGGAGCAGGCCGCACGGCCATCCGCATTTCGCCTGTCACCCCGGCCAACGACGTCTCCGATCCGAATCCCCAGCCGCTGTTCACCTACGTGGTGGAGAAGCTCGCAGGTTACGATCTCGCCTACATCCACATCATCGAAGGTGCGACGGGCGGGCCACGTGACCATCAGCAGGGCGACAAGCCCTTCGACTATGCGGCGCTGCGCACGGCCTACGAAGCCAAGGGCGGACATGCCGCCTGGATGGTCAACAACGGTTACGACCGCCAGATGGCACTCGACGCGGTGGCGGAGGGACAAGCCGATCTCGTCGCCTTCGGCAAGCCGTTCATCGCCAACCCCGATCTTGTGCGGCGCCTGAAGGAAGGTACGGCTCTGAACACGCCGGACCAGAAGACCTTCTACGGCGGCGGCGCCGTCGGATACACCGACTATCCGGCGCTCGAAAACGCCGCCTGAGACGGTATCCGGGATCTGTTTGATTGGGTGGGTCGCGCACGCCGCGGCCCACTTTTTTGCATCCTGCGTAACGGGCCGCAACGTCGACGGCGGGGAAGCGCAAAGGATACGGCAAGACCGGCGCTTTTTCCCCGTCCCCAAACAGTGCTATCAAGTATGCGAGGCGCCCCGGGGATGACGACGCGATGCGCACAGGTCGATGGCAGCATGGACGTAGCGGCAAAACGGCCGGCCTCGCTCTCGCGATCTTGTCGCTTGTTGGGTCTCACCAGCCGGTCATCGCGCAGCCTGAATGGAAGGCACCCCCGACCTGTATCTTTTCCGCTCCCTCTCCCGGCCAAGGCGAAGCGCCGCTCTGCGTCCGGAAGGAAACCTATAGTCACGACATCTGCGTCGCGATCGAGAGGTACTCCCAGGCCAACGGAATTCCACCGGATTACTTTGCCCGCCTGATCTGGCGCGAAAGCCTTTTTCGTCCCGATGCGGTAAGCCCGAAGGGCGCGGAGGGAATAGCCCAGTTCATGCCTTCCACCGCCCGTCTGCGCGGCTTGAACGACAGCTTCCACGCCCTAGAGGCGCTCGGCAAGTCGGCGGAGTATCTCGGCACGCTTCGGGATCGTTACGGCAACCTCGGCCTTGCCGCGGCTGCCTACAACGCCGGCGAGGCCGGCCTCGAGAACTTCCTCGACGCCGGGCGCCTGCCCTATGAGACACGGGCCTATGTTCTCGCCGTGACCGCGCATTCCGCCGAGGAGTGGAAGGATAGCCCTCCGGAGAAGGTCGAACTGCAGTTGGACAAGAACAAGCCCTTCCTCGACGCTTGTATCGACCTCGCCAACAGCCGGACCCTCAAGGACATCGACTTCGAGGACGAAGGCGTGTGGGCACCCTGGGGCGTGCAGCTGGCCGCACACTTCCAGAAATCCGTGGCGCGCAACCTCTTTCGTCTCGCGGTTGAGAGGCTACCCGCACCGATCAATGCCGAGCAGCCATTGATCCAGCGGGAGCGCAACCTTCGCTTCGGCCGGCGATTCCGCTATACGGCCCGTATTGGCCGCGATACGCGTGGCGAAGCGGAGAAGCTGTGCGCGGACATCCGCCGTCACGGCGGTGCCTGCATCGTCTTCCGGAACTGATCGGGGAGCCATGCATCGGCCTTTCCGCCCGTTGCCAAGCGGTCAGTCTCGTCTATCCTGATACGCGGCTGCGTCGACAACAGTGTGCACCTAAAACAGGATGGCGCATGCACGAGAATACCGGAACATCCCTGATCTCGCTCGTCGGCAAGGAAAGATCTCTCGTCTTCGCACTCGCGGTCGCAGTGCTCGCCTTCTCGAGCGAGCACTGGCTTCTCGCCTCAGGTCGGGTTGCGACGCTGGTCGCCGCCACTGCGCTCGTGGCGACGATCGTCCTCGTCTCCACGCGTGTGGCCCACCACGCCGAAGTTCTCGCGGCAAAGGTCGGAGATCCCTACGGCACGATGATCCTCACGCTTTCGGCCGTGCTGGTAGAGGTCATCATCCTTGCCATCATGATGCAGGCCGAGGCGTCGCCGACGCTCGTACGCGACACGATCTATTCTGCGGTCATGCTCGACATCAATGGCATCCTCGGGCTTGCCGCCCTTCTCGGAGGTATCCGGCACGGCGAGCAGCCCTACAACGACGATTCCGGAAAGACCTATGGCGTGATGATCCTAACCGCGATGAGCATCTCGATGATCGTCCCCGAGTTCGTTCCGCGCGCCAGCTGGCATGTCTATTCCGTCTTTACTATCGCCGCCATGGTCGCCCTCTATGCGCTGTTCCTGCGCATGCAGGTCGGCAGGCACAGCTACTTCTTCAGCTATGCCTATCCACGGGCCGAACGTCTGGACTCCCTCGACACTTCTGAAGAGCCGCAGGAGCCTGCCGGATTGTCGATCACGATCATCATCGCCGGCGTCATACTCATCGGCGCCCTCGCCGAAGTGATGTCTGCATTGGTGAACGTGGGACTGAAGGACACCGGCGCGCCACCGGCACTCATGGCCCTGGTCGTTGCCGCGATTTCCGCGGCACCCGAAATCTTGACCGCGATGCGTGCCGCGCTCTCCAACCGCATGCAGGCTGTCGTGAACATCGCCATGGGCGCTTCGCTCTCGACGGTCATTCTCACCGTGCCGGTGATGGAGGCAATCGCGCTCTATACCGGGCAGCCTTTCGTGATGGCCATGTCGCCGGTGCAGACGGTCATGGTCCTTGTCACGCTGATCGCCGCCGCCATCAACCTCAATGACGGCGAAACCAACGCTATCGAGGGCATGACCCATTTCATCCTGTTCTCGACCTTCATCATGCTGACCGCAATCGGTCTTTGAGGCGACTACCCTCGCAGAGTGGCAAACCGCAGCCGCCGCAAGGCCTTATCGGACAACGCCAGTCGCAACAATTATTTATGATAAAACAATTACTTAATTCATCGCGTTGAATCAGTTTCACTGTGAGTTGAATCAGTTTGCGAACACAAGCAGCGAATAGCGGCGGGTGAGACACGCCGAGAGTGCCGAGGGTCAAATTGGAGCGAACCGCCGGCCCGAACAGAGTCAGCTCGCCTACCCGCCGACGCGGGTCGCGGCCCTGCTCTGCGACCATGATGGCGGAACGTTCGATCGAACCCTGAACGGCTCTAGGCAGCAGCCGCGGACTGGGACGTGAAGAGGACAGACCTGTTGCGTCCCGATTTCTTCGCTTCGTAGAGCGCGATGTCGGCCATGCTCAGAAGGCTGTTGCAGCCGTTGTACCGGTGTCGACTTGCGGCGACGCCGATGCTGACGGTCAGCGGCACCCGCTCGCCATCGCTTTCGACCACCGTCGCGCTGACGACGTCCCTGAGCCGCTCCGCCATTGCCATCGCCTCTGCAGCATTCGCCTTGGGCATGTAGAGACCGAACTCCTCTCCGCCCAATCGGGCAAACCTGTCGCCCGGCCGCAGATGTCGGCCGATCACCTCGGCAAAACTTACAAGAACGATGTCGCCCGTGTCATGGCCGAAGCGATCGTTCACCTGCTTGAAGAAATCCAGATCCATCAGCAGCAGGGCGTTGCCTTCCAACATGACGGGAGGCAGCTTTGACATGAACCAACGGCGATTTCCGATCCCGGTCAGCATGTCCGTTTCGGCGGCATGGCGCAGCTTTGCTTCCGCCCTCTCCTTCACCAGAATGATCACGAAGAGCGCGACGGCAAAGTGGCAGATGATGCGGAGGAAGAATGCGTATCGGGGCGTCATCGGCGCCACATCCGGCCACAGGAGACCCACGACGACCAGCAGTGCCAACAGTGACGCGGTTGCGATCGATCCCGCCAGCATGGCGCGCACGGGCAGTGGCTCCTGCCTGCTGTCCTGCAGGACGCAGAGCGCGGAAGCTGCGAGAAACACGCAGGCCGAAGCGTTGGAGATGCTGCCGCGCATCTTGTCCACGAGGTGGAACTGCGTCGCGAACTCGAATACGACGCAGATGGCCGGGACGATCAGCACCGACCAGTCCGCACGGCACGGTTTCTGGCTGCTCAGCCTGCGCAAGCCTACCCAGAACAGGGCATGACCCGTCACGCCGACCGCCGAAACGCCGAGCGCCCAGACATCGCGGGGAAGAACCCCGCGTTCGCCCAGGCCCGCGAGCGTGGAAGCCAATGCCAGCGACAGGAAACTGAAGGCAAGCGTCCCCAACCCCTCTCCGCCGCGGGACTGCCAGCGGGCGTAGAGAAAGCACACCGTCCCTACCACGAAGGAGCATTGGTGGAGCAGAAGGACTGTCGCCAGGTCGAGCTGATTGTCCATGGAACCGGGGCACGCGTTGGATGCCTGTCATCGACAGGCATTGCCAGTTAGGGATTGGCGGATGGAGGCCACTCCACCCGACACTCACAAAAAAGCCCGCCATCACAGCGGGCTTTCGATTTCAAGACTGCGGATATTACTTGCAGGCGGCGCAGAAGCGCTGGATGCGCTTGCAGGCTTCCTCGAGGTTGGCTTCCGATGTCGCATAGGAAATGCGGAAGTTCGGGCCGAGGCCGAAGGCCGAACCGTGCACCACGGCGACACCTTCGGCTTCGAGCAATTCGGACACGAAGTCCTCGTCCGTCTCGATCACTTTGCCCGAGGGTGCCGTCTTGCCGATCAGGCCCTTGCACGAAGGATAGACGTAGAAGGCTCCCTCCGGAGACGGGCACTCGATGCCCTTGGCCTGGTTGAGCATGGAGACCACGAGGTCGCGGCGGCCCTCGAAGATCTTCTTGTTTTCCGGAATGAACTTCTGCGTGCCGTTCAGAGCCTCCACGGCCGCCCACTGGGCGATCGAGCATGCGCCCGAGGTCTGCTGACCCTGGATCATGTCCATCGCCTTGATGAGCGCGAGCGGACCGGCGGCATAGCCGATGCGCCAACCGGTCATCGCGTAGGCCTTCGAGACACCGTTCATGGTCAGCGTACGGTCGTAGAGGCCGGGCTCGACTTCGACCGGGGTAGCGAACTTGAAGTCGCCATAGGTCAGGTGCTCGTACATGTCGTCCGTCAGCACCCAGACGTGCGGATGCTTCATGAGGACGTCTGTCAGCGCCTTCAGCTCGGCATGGGTATAGGCAGCACCCGACGGGTTCGACGGAGAATTGAAGATGAACCACTTCGTCTTGGGCGTGATGGCCTTATCGAGGTCTTCCGCCTTGAGCTTGAAGTTGTTTTCCTGGGTCGTTGCCACGAACACCGGTGTGCCTCCGCACAACGACACCATCTCCGGATAGGAAACCCAGTAAGGGGTCGGAATGACGACTTCATCGCCCGCATTCATGGTCGCCATGAAGGCGTTGAAAAGAATCTGCTTTCCGCCGGTGCCGACGATCGTCTGCGCTGCGGTGTAGTCGAGGTTGTTCTCGCGCTTGAACTTCTTGGCGATCGCCTCGCGGAGCTCGGGGATACCCGAGACCGGCGTGTACTTCGTCTCGCCGCGATTGATCGCTTCGATGGCGGCTTGCTTGATATTGTCAGGTGTATCGAAGTCCGGCTCGCCGGCACCGAGCCCAATGACGTCCCGGCCCTTTGCTTTCAGATCACGCGCCTTCTGCGAAACGGCGATGGTGGCGGAGGGCTTCACACGAGAGAGAGCATCGGCAAGGAAGGCCATGATCGGAATGTCCTGTTCGGGTTCAAAGACTGAGCGTAGGCCATGGGACGCGGGAGCCGCCCATAGCGGTTAGGTCTATGTCGAATGTGCAGTGGTCTTTCAAGCGCCGGAGATGAAAAAAGCGGGCAGTCAGGCGCAAAACCGGGCGTTATGACAATGTTTCATCGATCCCATCAGCGTCTCGCATGCATGACGGAGCCCCAGACAGTACAGTGCCCCGGACATCTGCTAGTTGAAAACCGGGGTACATTGGCAGCCTTTTAGGCGAAAAGTTAACGCCGGTGTAAGGAACGAAAACTACCCTGCATGCGCGCGTCTACGTGCCGTTGCGATCGACTGGATCCCGGATCATGGAAAAAAGCATCTTCACAAATCTCGTCCGCGCCTCGGATGGCTCCGTCTCCACCATGCACGAGGGGTTCGAACTTCACTCCGCCCTGCAGCCCATTTTTCGCGAGGCTGAGGATGGAACGCTCTACGTGGAGGCCTTCGAGGGCTTGATCCGCGCAGGCGCCGACGGCCGCGCCTACTCCCCCGCCGACTTCTTCTCCCATGTCAGGGATGAGGACCGCGCGATGGTCGACAGCCTGTGCCGCAGCCTGCACATCCTGAACGCCGGCGCCCTCGGAAGGCGGGATGCGATCCTTCTGGTGAACTTCAATCCCGGCCTCTTTACCACGCGCTATGCGATCCGGCAGGAGATCGACCGGATGAAGCTCGTGGCGCACGAGGCGTCCCTTTCGGTCGGGCAGATCGCCTGTGAGATATGTGAACGTCCGGGCGATGATCCGGAAGTTCTTGGCCGCTTCTCCGACCGGCTGCACGACTCCGGCTTCCTTGTGGCAATCGATGAATATTCCGGCGACGACCGCTGCCTGGAGCGCCTGTGGCGGCTGAAGCCTGACCTGGTGAAGTTCGACAGCGCCTGGGTGCGCAGCTTCGTCGAGAATTCGGCGGGCGTCGCGCTGCTGCGGGTCGTGGTCGGTCAGTTTGTGCAGCAGGGAATCAGGCCCCTTCTCGGAGGGATCGAGGAACCCTGGCAGATCGAACTCTGCCGCGATCTCGGCGGCCCCCTCATGCAGGGGTACCTGCTGGCACGGCCGGAAATCGCACCGACCGACTTCAACCAGCGTTTCCCGGAGTCGGATTCGAGCCTTGTCGCGGAGACGAACGCGCAGACTTCACCCCTCCAGCGCAGCCTGCCTGCACCAGTCCACCAGCCGTCCAATGGCGACCAGTCCCGTCCCGGCAGGCCGCAACGGCAATTCGGCAGGCGAGGACTGTGAGCGATTGATAGAAAACGGTTCAGGCACGGCCCTTATTCGCCTGAAAACACGACAAGACCGTCAATTCATCAACTTCATGATTTCGCCACGATAACTGTCGCGGCTTGCCGCAATTCCGTCCCCCTTGCGCCGATTTCGGCGGGCCTCCTGAGCACCTCGAATGGTGAACGTGGTTTGGCAGAAGACCGGGGGACGACGCGATGTTTCTGGACGACGAAAACGCCCGCAGCGCTGTGAAGGCAAACGAGGCGCGCGCGCTTTTCTATATCGCCATGACCGCGCTCGTCGCCTGCATGCTGATGGTCTTCGGCATGATGGGGACGGCACAGGCGGAAACGAGCGTTCCCGCCCCGATCACCGCGGTCGGTCATCTGTCGCCGTCCGCGGTGCTTGCCGTTGCCCAGCAGGCCGATACGCGAACAGTCCCCCACACTGCAGCATCCGACGCGGCAGCTACGGTAGACGTTGCGGCCAATCCCACGACCGGCAGCATTTCCACGACGAATTCGGCCGTGGATGCACCCATTGCCGACCGCGGGCTGCTCATGGTCCTCGTTGTTATTCTTTTCGGCCTGATGGCCTGGGCAGGCCACGTTCTCGTTCGCCAGAGCCTGTTTCAGTCGAAGCGTCCTCGCAAGCACCAGAGCGAGGCCTGAGCCTGGTTACCTGCTTTCGCCGTCCGGTACGCTGGCGTGATCACCGTCGCGTGACCACCCCTTGAACCTTCCCTCTGGTTGGTCCAACTAACCAGCAAAAGGGAGCATGGGATTGATGCACGAGAATGCGGTAACCGGGAGAAGGAAGTCGATGAGACGCTGGCTCGCGCTGACGTCGGCAGCCGCCATGGTGCTTGCCTGCGCCCCGGCATCCTGGGCCGAACCACTTTACGTTCAGAGCAAGAAGGCCGAACTGCAGGTCGATACGCTCATCTCGGGCCTCGATCATCCCTGGTCTGTCGAGGTGCTTCCGGATGGCGCATACATCGTGACGGAACTGGGCGGAAACCTGCGCATCGTCCGCAACGGGGGCCTCTCCGCTCCGATTTCCGGACTGCCCAAGATCGCCTTGCGCGGCCAGGGTGGCCTGCTCGACGTAGCGCTTGCCCCCGATTTCGCACAGAGCCGGACCCTCTTCCTGACCTACAGCACGCCCGGAAAGGGCGGCGCCGGCACGGCGCTCGCACGGGCAAAACTGTCCGAGGACGAAAAGAGCCTGGAAGAACTGAAAACCCTGTTCGTGATGAGCCGTCCAAGCACTCGCGGACAGCATTTTGGGTCCCGCATTGCGATTGCTCCCGATGGCAGCCTCTTCTTCGGCATCGGCGATCGCGGTGAGATGGACCGTGCGCAAAACCCACGCGACCACGCCGGCTCGATCCTGCACATCAACGCCGACGGCAGCATTCCCGCCTCGAACCCCTATGTCGGCACAGGCGACGGTCTTCCGGAAGTCTGGTCCAAAGGACACCGCAACCCGCAGGGCATCGTCTTCGACCCGAAGGACGGGACGCTGCTGACGGTCGAGCACGGCGCCCGAGGCGGCGACGAAATCAATGCCCCTGCTGCGGGCAGGAACTACGGCTGGCCCAACATTTCCTATGGCAAGCACTATAGCGGCGCGGACATCGGCGTCGGGACGACGGCCGAGGGCTACGAGCAGCCGCTGTACTACTGGGACCCCTCGATCGCGCCCGGAGCGATCGATGTGTATCGCGGCAAGATGTTTCCCGAATGGGACGGCAACCTGCTAGTCGCTGCGCTGAAATACCAGATGCTCGCCCGGCTCGAGCGTGACGACGCCGGAGCCATCGTCTCGGAAGAGAGGATGCTGGACGGCGAGTTCGGAAGGATCCGCGACGTCAAGGTCGCTCCTGACGGCTCCATCCTGCTTTTGACGGACGAGGACGACGGGGCCTTGCTGCGTATCTCCCGGGCACCGGCCGACCATTGAGCGAAAAGGGTTGCCTGTCGGCAACCGGCCGCAACCGCGCGGGGGTTGCCTGGCATAGAGACACCTGCTACCCGTCTGCCCGCCGGGGCATGGCAGCACCGGAGTCACCCCTCCACACACTTTCCACGACGTAGAACTTACACGGCATGACGCGCGTTCGAGCGAACCTTCTCCTGTTGCTGGCCGGTTGCATCTGGGGCGCAGGCTTCGTTGCCCAGTCGACCGCGATGGAGACACTTGGCCCCCTCTGGTTCATCGGCCTGCGTTTCTGCGTGGCCACGCTTGTCGCAACACCGCTGGCATTGGTCGAGCGGCGCCGGTCCGGCAGCACTGTCTCCGCCGCCAGCAAAATCGGCTTCATTCTGACGGGCGTCGCCCTCTTCGCCGCCGCCGCGACACAGCAGGTCGGACTTCAGACGACGACCGTCACCAATTCGGGCTTCCTCACGGGTCTCTACGTCGTGTTCACGCCGATCCTGACGGTCGTCCTCTTGCGACGGCGTCCGCACTGGATCATCTGGCCCAGCGCCGCGATGGCAACGGTCGGGATCTACCTGTTGAGCGGTGGTGGGCTCGCGTCACTCGGGACCGGCGATCTCCTGACCATCGGCTGCGCCGTGCTCTGGTCGCTCCAGATGATTCTGGTCGGCATCCATGCCGGCCGTTCGGGGCGCCCGGTTGCGCTGTCGCTCGTCCAGTTCGCTGTCTGCGGCGTCCTCGGCTGCCTGGCAGGCTACCTCTACGAACCGCTCAGCCTTGATGCAATTACGGGAGCGCTGCCGGAGATCCTCTACGCCGGCCTCTTCTCCAGCGGCCTCGCGTTCATTTTCCAGAACGTCGCCCAGCGCTATACCTCCGCCCCACAGGCCGCCATCTTCCTTTCCAGCGAGGCGTTGTTTGCAGCGCTCTTCGGTGTTCTCCTGCTTGGCGAGACGATATCGCCTGCGGGCTACGCCGGATGCGCGATCATCTTCGTCGCAATCCTCGCCACGGAGCTGGTACCGGAGCTCAGTAAGGCAAGGCGCTTGACTGTAGCGAAGGCTTGAACACCTGGGCTCTAGGCCGGATCGGAAGCAGTGCTGACGGCTCCAAAGAGGTGAAACGCACCCTCCTGCAATCTATTTGGTAAAGAGGAAAGAACGACCGTGCCAATATCCTCCACGTTTTTGCGCGGCACGCTCTCACTTTGACCAAAGTGAGGCGAGTGAAATCGATCCGAAAACTTTTGCTTGCCAATTCAAGATAAACACATCACTCTTGCTTCGTTCGGGCAATTTGCGAACATGGGAAGACCTTTGATAACAACGCGCCGGAGACGCGAAAAAATTCTGAGCAGCCAGAACCGATCCACCTTATGGGCGGCCCGGATAGCTGGTTGCGGCAATAATGGGCTCCTTTCCTCACCCTCAAGAACTGCCTGCCTCACGCCCCCCGGGGCAAAACTGTAGTGCTGCCCGCCGCCTAAACGGGCAGAGAGAAAAGGACCTGACGCATGGCCGAGACTGGCACAGTAAAATTCTTCAACACCGAGAAGGGCTTTGGTTTCATCAAGCCTGACAACGGTGGTGCAGATATCTTCGTACACATTTCAGCAGTGCAGGCTTCTGGCCTGAACGGACTGTCTGAAAACCAGAAGGTAAGCTTCGACACCGAACCTGATCGCCGCGGCAAAGGCCCGAAGGCGGTCAATCTGCAGATCTCCGGCTGATCCGGTTTCTGCTGAAAGATTGAAGTTGTATCCCGGCAGAGATGCCGGGTTTTTTTGTTCAGCCTCTGTTCAGCCATATTGACGTAGTCTGTCACCATCATTCCAGTCGCGTGGAGCTGGATATCGGTGGGAATAAGATATGAACAGATTGCTGAAAGTCTTCGTTTTGACAGCTGCTGTCGCCGCCACGACCCTTTCGTCGGTCGGATACGCGAGCGCTGACGATCGCTACTGGAGACGCCATCATCATCACGACAACAATACTGACGACGTGCTGCTCGGCGGCGCGCTGGGACTGGCAACAGGCCTCGTTGTCGGAAGCGCCATTGCCGAACCTGCTCCGCGCTACTATCGCCCGGCACCCCGCCGCGTTTATGTCGAGCCCGGCTACTACCCCGCCCGTCGCGTCTACCGCGAACCGCGGCCCGTTGTCGTCGAGACCCTTGAGCCTTGGAGCAACGGCTGGTTCCGCTACTGCTCCGACCGCTACCGCTCTTTCAATCCCCGCACCGGCACGTTCGTCGGCTATGACGGCATGGAGCATTTCTGCGTAGCCGGCGGCTGAGGCAGCCGCCACTTGTGAATTCCCGGGAAGGGCGGCCGTGCGATGACGCGGCCGCCCTTCCGGTTTTTCAGAGGCCGCGAAGGAATGGATTGGTGCGCCTCTCCTCCCCGATCTGGCTTCCCGGGCCATGGCCGCAGAGGAAGCCGACCGAATCGCCGAGCGGCAGAACCTTGTCGCGGATCGATTCCAGCAGCTGGCGTTCGTTCCCGCCGGGCAGGTCCGTACGACCGATCGAGCCGTGGAAGAGCACGTCGCCCAGATGGGCGAAATTCTGTTTGCGGTTGAAGTAGATGACATGTCCAGGTGCGTGACCGGGCGTGTGGTAGACCTCGAATTCGTGATCGCCGAACGAAACCGTGTCCCCATCTTCCAGCCAGCGGTCCGGCACGACGTTTTTCACCTTGCCAGCCATGCCGAACATGTCCGCCCGGCTCTCGATTGCCTGAAGGATCGGAAGATCGTCCTTGTGCGGGCCAATGATTTCGAGGCCGAGTGCTTCCTTGAGTTCCTTGGCGCCACCAGCATGGTCGATATGGCCATGGGTGATCCAGATAGCCTTCAGCGTGATGCCGTTGTTCTTCGCCGTGTCGATGATCGTATCGACATCGCCGCCCGGATCGATGACCACGCCTTCCTTGGTGTCCATATCGAAAAGGATCGTGCAGTTCTGCTGGAATGGGGTGACGGGAATGATGCCCGCCTGAAGCATGCCCATGATGTCCTCGCTGGGGAAATGTCGGTCGCTCCGGTATAGCGGCAACGACGCGTTTTTACCAACCCCGAGGCGGGCAAACGCAAGCCTGTGCTACCGCATTGCGACGACCTGCTGGTCTGCGGATGCCGGCCCGGGGAACGAAACCGTCGTGACGAGAAGCGTGGCAACGGCGATGTTGACGGCCGCGTAAACGTAGACGACGGGCCGCAGGCGGGCAGCGACGCTGGATTTTTCGGTGACGGCTTCGATGTGCATGGCTCTGTCCCTCTTCTCTCGACCCGGCACCTGATGCCTGCTGTCGTTGCATGATCGAGACATACAATGCCGCGGTTGCGCACTCTGTTCCCAAGGGAACACTGCAAATCGAAACGGCCTTTTTCTTCGGGCTTTCATCACGGCATCAGCGGCAGCGCCGTCGTCTCCTTCAGCGTGTCGAGAACGATCGCCGTCTTCACGTGCGATACCGACTCGTGCGGCAGGAGCACGTCGTTGACAAAGGCCGAAAGCGACTTGAGGTTCGGCACCACGACCTTGATCACGTAGTCCATCTCCCCGGTCAGCGCGAAAGCCTCTAGCACTTCAGGCAAGCTTGAGATGAGCCGGGCGAACCGCTGGGCATTGTCCCTGTTATGCGTGGCAAGGGTCACCGTGACGATTATGACGATGCCGAGGTCAAGCTTCTCCCGGTCCAGCTCCGCGCGATAGGCGCGGATAACCCCCTCCTCCTCGAGACGAGTCCTGCGGCGGGAGCATTGCGAGGGCGAGAGGTTGATGCGCTCGGAAAGCTCGTTGTTGGTGAGGCGAGCATCGAGCTGCAAGTGCGTAAGCAGTTTTCGATCGAAATCGTCAAGATGCACGACACTGTCCTATCAATCCGGATTCTTGCACGGAACATGCATATTCTCCGCCAAGCACGCGCTAAATGCAAGCACTTTGCACCCGATGCGGCGCATACTGTGCACGAATGGGAACTATGGAGGATGATAATGGGCCCTTTTCCGCACGACGCACCGGCCGCCGAAATCACCGCGGAGAACCCCGCCGGCACTGACGGTTTCGAATTTGTTGAATTCGCCCACCCCGAACCGGGCAAGCTCGAGGAACTGTTCGACAGGATGGGCTATCGCAGGGTCGCAAGACACCGCAGCAAGAACATCAGCATCTGGCGGCAGGGTGACATCAACTACGTCCTGAACGCCGAAAAAGGCTCCTTCGCCGACAGATTCGTCGAGAAGCACGGTCCCTGCGCCCCTTCGATGGCATGGCGGGTGGTCGATGCCGCGCACGCGCTGAAGCATGCCGTAAGCATGGGCGCCGAGGAGTACACCGGCACGGACAAATGCATCGACGCCCCCGCGATCGTTGGTATCGGCGGTTCCCTGCTCTATTTCATCGACACCTATGGCGAAAAGGGATCGGCCTACGACGTTGAATTCGAGTGGCTCGGCGAGCGTGATCCGAAACCCGAAGGCGTCGGTTTCTACTACCTCGATCACCTGACGCACAACGTGTTCCGTGGCAACATGGACAAGTGGTGGGCCTTCTACCGGGAACTCTTCAATTTCCGGCAGATCCACTTCTTCGACATAGCCGGCAAGATGAGCGGGCTTGTCTCGCGGGCTATCACATCCCCCTGCGGGAAAATTCGCATACCCTTGAATGAATCCACCGACGACAAGAGCCAGATCGAGGAATTCCTTCGCAAGTATAACGGCGAGGGAATTCAGCATATCGCTGTCGGAACGGAGGACATCTACTTGGCGACCGACAGGCTCGCCAAGAACGGTCTCAAGTTCATGCCGGGTCCGCCGGAGACCTATTATCAAAGGTCGCAGGAACGCGTCACTGGCCACGAGGAACCGATCGACCGGCTGCAAAGACACGGCATCCTCATCGATGGCGAGGGCGTGGTGAACGGTGGCACGACCAAGATCCTTCTCCAGATCTTCTCCAAGACCGTCATCGGACCGATCTTCTTCGAGTTCATCCAGCGCAAGGGCGACGAGGGTTTCGGCGAAGGCAACTTCAAGGCTCTGTTCGAATCAATCGAGGAGGACCAGATTCTCCGCGGAGTCTTCAACGACGCTGCGGAATGAAACTATAGCGCTGGGTTTCGGGGGGCCTTCTTTACCGGGCCCCACTCCTTTGATTCCAAAACAAATTCCCTCGACTTCCTGCACGGTGGGCCAGACACCCGACGCTCCCGCCACCACGTTCCAGCCCCGCTAAATTGACAGGCTGCTAATTTACAACCACGCTGCGAACTGCCGAGGGGTTCGGCAATGGAGGCGACGGACTTTGTGCGTCTCGCTCGCCCCATCGTTGATGCGCAGCGTCCGTTTCGGCATCCGCTCGTGATCCGGCCGGGCAAAAGTGGAGGGAATCATGGAAGCATTGATGCCACTCATCACTCAACTGATTGCCGGCGCCATCGGCGGCAATGCGGCGGGTGCGGCACTGAAGCAGCAGGCCGTCAGCGTTGTCGTCAGAACCATCGTGGGAGCCATCGGGGGTGTAGGCGGGGGATTTCTTGTCCAGATGCTCGGAGGCGAGGCCGCGGTGGCGGGACTCGTATCCAGCGCGATCAGCGGGCTGGTCGGCGGCGGCGTGCTGCAGGCCATCGTAGGCGCCGTGCTGGGCCGGAAATAGAGGAAACACCGATCGGGGAGGCCTCAATCAATGAATGCAGAAGGCGGCGCGGGTGCCGCCTTCTTTGCATATCGTCAAGTCACAGCCGGATTCCGTCATCGCAAACGACTTTCCGCCGTGAGGAGGCCATTCTTTGTGTTGATTGTCGCGGTTGCTAAGGTTTAACCAGTATCGTACGGCAGGCATGGTGTAAGGATCCTGACAGGGGCGCGAGATCCCGCCGATTCCGACCTATGCCGCGTGACGGTGAAGGGCATGCCAGAGGAAAGGCCTTCCTGGGGGTGAGATAGGTCAGTATAACTGACTTTTTACGATGTTTCGTGGGGAACGGAATAGATGAAGCAGAACAGCCATGCGGCAAGACAGGCGCCGGAGAAGCGCTCCGCCACAGAACGCCATGAGGAAGCGATAACCGAAGAAGGTTCGATCGACTTCGAAGTGATTGAAGGTTTCTTTTTCGCCTATCGCGACTTCATCTCCGATCCGGATGCCATTCTCGAAACGATCGGCTTCGGGCGCGCCCATCACCGCGTGGTCTACTTCGTCAGCCGCGAACCCGGAATGACAGTGGCCGATCTGCTGGACACCCTCAGGATCACGAAGCAGAGCCTCGCGCGCGTCCTCAAGCAACTGGTGGATTCAGGTTATATTCGGCAGGTCACCGGCCCGGAAGATCGCCGGCAGCGCAAGCTCTATGCCACACGCGCAGGCCGGGAGCTCGCGCTGGCGCTGGCGGAGCCACAGTCCCGCCGCATATCCCGCGCATTTCAGGACTTCACGGCAGACGACAAGCGTGCGGTAATGCGCTTTCTAGCCGGAATGCAGAACACGCGCGAAAGCTAAAGCGCGGCAAGGGAACGAAGACCATGATCGCGACCGTACGACCTGCGGACGACGCAGCCCATCTCCTTGTTGTGGACGACGACAGGCGAATACGCGAACTGCTCAATCGTTACCTCGTGGAACAGGGGTTTCGCGTGACCGTTGCAGGTGATGCGGACGAGGCGCGGCGCAAGCTCAACGGCATCGATTTCGATCTGATCGTGATGGACGTCATGATGCCGGGCGAAAGCGGCCTGACGCTGACCCAGAGCCTGCGGGAAATCAAGTCGGTGCCGATCATCATGCTGACGGCGCTCGCGGAGTCCGACGCACGCATTGCGGGCCTCGAGGCCGGGGCCGACGACTACCTCCCGAAGCCCTTCGATCCGCGCGAACTGGTCCTGCGGGTCAACAACATATTGAAGCGCAACGCGCAACCGTTCGCGCCCAAGATCGAACAGGTAATCTTCGGGCCCTACACCTTCTCGGTCGTCCGGAAGGAATTGCGCCGCGGTAGCGATAGTATCAAGCTGACAGACCGCGAGCAGGAGATCATGATGCTCTTCTCGCTCAGGGCCGGCGAGACCATTCCCCGGCATGAGCTGATCGCGGGCGATGCCGAGGTCGGTGAGCGCACGATAGACGTGCAGATAAACAGGCTTCGGCGAAAGATAGAGGATGATCCGTCCAATCCGGTGTGGCTTCAGACGGTTCGCGGCATAGGCTACCGCCTCAGTGTAGAGTAACGAGAGCAAGGCGCATCAATTTGCGAATGGCCAGGGCGGCGAAATGACCACGTTCGAAAATTTCAAGCGGGAAATTGCCCGCACGCCAGCGACCGGCTGGCGGCGCGTGGCGCGCTGGATGCGCCATCAGATGCCGACCGGCCTCTATGCGCGCTCGCTGCTCATCATCATCATCCCCATGGTGATTCTGCAGTCGGTGGTTGCCGGCGTGTTCATGGAGCGGCACTGGCAGCTCGTGACGCAGCGCCTGTCGACTGCCGTCACGCGCGATATCGCCGCGATCATCGACATGATCGACACCTTCCCGCCCAACAGCGATGCCGACATTGCCCGCATCGCGCGCGAGCGGCTCGATCTCAACATTTCCATCGACAAGGGCACGGAGCTGCCGCCGCCCCGCCCGAAGCCGTTCTTCAACATTCTCGACCACATCCTGAGCGAGGAAATCTCCGACCAGATCCATCGGCCATTCTGGATCGACACCGTTGGCGATAGCAACCTGGTCGAAATCCGCATCCTGCTGAACGACGAGATCCTCAGGGTCTACGCGCGCCGCAGCCAGACCTATGCCTCCAACACCCATATCTTCCTGGTCTGGATGGTGGGAACGTCCCTCGTGCTGTTGGCAATCTCGATCCTGTTCCTGCGCGGACAGATCCGGCCCATCCTTGCGCTGGCGAAGGCAGCCGAAAGCTTCGGCAAGGGGCAGAAAATGCCCGAGGACTTCGCGCCACGCGGCGCCGACGAGGTACGCCGCGCGGGGCTTGCCTTCATGCTGATGCGCGAACGGATCGAGCGGCAGATCGAGCAGCGTACCGCCATGCTCACCGGCGTCAGCCACGACCTCAGGACGATCCTCACCCGCTTCAAGCTCCAGCTTGCGCTTGCCGGCAACAGCCCCGAGCACGACGCGCTGAGCAAGGACGTCGAGGACATGCAGACGATGCTCGAAGGCTACCTCGCCTTTGCGCGCGGCGAGGCCGAGGAGGACGTCGGGCGCCTGAACCTCGGCGAGCTCTTCGACAAGCTAGGAATGGAGGCAGAACTGCTTGAGCGCGATTTCAGCTGCGAGATCCATGGCGACGATACCGTGCTGGTCCGGCCGAACGCCTTCACGCGCCTCGTTGCGAACATCGTCTCGAATGCCCTGCGCTACGCCGGAAAGGTCCATGTGGAGTCGCGCAATCGCGCAAAGTGGCTGACCATTACGGTCGATGACAATGGGCCCGGTGTTCCCGAGGCTTTCCGCGACGACGTCTTCAAGCCGTTCTTCAGGCTCGACGAAGCGCGCAATCTCGATGCTTCGGGAACGGGCCTTGGGCTGGCGATCGCACGCGACATCGCACGCAGCCACGGCGGTAACGTCACGCTCGCCGACAGTCCCATGGGAGGTCTTCGCGCCGTGATCCGTATTCCCGCCTGACCGCACCTCGGGCCAGCGGATCGTTTGATCAATCCGTCAGCAGAGCTTCTTGCCGTTCGGAACCGGCTTGTCGGCTGCCGCCAGCACGATTGCCCCGGCCTCGTCCTCGAAACCCAGCGTGAGAACTTCGGAGCGTACGGGGCCGATCTGGCGCGGCGGGAAATTGACGACACCGAGCACCTGGCGGCCGACGAGTTCCTCGGCGCTGTAATGCACGGTGATCTGCGCCGACGACTTCTTGAGCCCGATCTCCGGTCCGAAATCGATCAGGAGCTTGTAGGCGGGCTTGCGCGCCTCGGGAAACGTTGCCGCTTCGACGATCGTGCCGACACGAATGTCGACCTTTTCGAAATCGGCATAGGCAATCGTTTCGGTCATGGCAAATCCTTGTCAGATACGAGTTCGCCCGTCATGGACGGGCAGCAGGAAGTTCGAAAGGAAAAGCGAAGGGGCGGTCCGAACGCCGCCCCTGGCTGATCGAAGCAGAAACGATCAGCCGGCAAGCTCTTGCGCGCGCTTGCGCGCTGCCTCGATAGCCGCATCGAAAAGCGGCTGCATGCCGTCCTCCGCCATCAGCACAGCGAGGGCGGCCGCAGTCGTGCCACCAGGTGACGTCACGTTCTGCCTGAGGCGAGAAGCGTCATCGGGGGACTGGTAGAGAAGTTCACCAGCCCCCGCGACAGTCTCCCGTGCGAGGCGCATGGCAAGGTCCGCCTTAAGACCGGCCTTGCGACCGGCCTCCGCCATGCACTCCACGAGATAGAAGACATAGGCAGGCCCGCTGCCCGAAACCGCGGTCACCGCATCGATGTCGGCTTCCGAATCCACCCATTCGACCGGACCGCTCACTTTCAGGAGCGAATGTACGAACTCGCGCTGGCCATCCGAGACGCCGGCGCTGGCATAGGCACCCGTCACGCCGCGGCCGACCATGGCAGGCGTGTTTGGCATGGCCCGCACCATGGCCGCATCGCCCAGATGGGCGCGCAGGTTGGCAAGCGTCTTGCCCGCAGCGACCGACACGACAACCGTCTCCGGCCCGACGAGCGACTTCAGCGGCGGCAGCACCTGGTCGATGACCTGCGGCTTGACGGCGATGAGCAGGACGCCGGCCTTCAGCCCTTCGGGCGCACCGGCTTCATGGCGGATGCCGCTATCGGCAATTACCTTCGCCATGGTGGGATTGGGGGCAGGATCGATGACGACGATGGAACTGCCGGGGACGCCGCTCTTCAGCCAGCCGGACAACATGGCACCACCCATGTTGCCTGCACCGACGAGAACGATCGGACCGGACGCTGCCACCGACATGCTCATGCCTCTCCCACGGTCTCGAACAGAACTGCATCGACAGCGCCCTGCGCGTCCATGCCGGACCAGACGACGAACTGGAACGCCTGAAAATACGCTTCGCAGGTTTCAAGAGCACTGGAGAGCAGGACTTCCACCTGCTGATTCGTAGGCTCCGCCCCGCCTGCGAGAAGAAGAGACTGCCTGAAGATCACGACATCCTCATGGCGCCAGAGATCAAAATGTCCCATCAGCACCTGACCATTCACATGGGACAGAAGGCGGATGACCTCGTTGACGCGGCTCTCGGGAACCTTGATGTCGAAGGCACAGGCCAGATGCAGCGCCTCGAACTCCTCCATCCAGGAAAAGGACACATGGTAGTCGGTCCACTTTCCTTCGACGGTCATCGCGAGCTCATCCTCACCCGATCGCTCGAAAGACCAGTCGTTGTTGGCAGCGACGAATTCGATCGTATCGACCGGATTTGACTGGCGCTCGACTTCCAATTCCATGAGGCTCATGCATCACCTTCTTGACCGGCAGGCATGCGTCGTCGTGTTCACACACGACGCGGCAAACCATACTCCGGATACGACATTGAATGATTGCCCGGCACTCTGCGCAGCTTGAACCAATTACCCTGCCTGAAGCTTGCGCGGCCCGTTTCGAATCATCATTTAAAATCAGTGTATAATGACGGATTCACTGCGCCAGCCCCCCGACGTCAATTTGTCGGGGACCATTGTGGACAGATGCTGTGAAAGAGATTCAGCCCAGGAACTTAAGCGACTCTGCGATAAGCGTTTTTCGCGAGTGTCCACAGGGGTAAAAAAATCATTAAAAAATTTGGTTGGCAGCGCCAGAATCAGCGCAACCGGAAGTCACAACGCGACAAGCAGTGACGGCAGGCTCACTTTCCGCCTGCCGCTAGGGAAGCCTCGAGCGCTTCGATACGCTTCAGGAGCGCGTCGTTCTCGTCGCGGGCCTTGATCGCCATCTCCCTGACAGCCTCGAATTCCTCGCGCTTGACGACGTCGAGATTGTTTATCAGGCGCTCTGCCTGCGCCCGGAAAACAGTCTCCATTTCGCGCCGGACGCCCTGCGCCGCACCGGCGGCATCCGTCATCAGCTTAGCGAAGTCATCCAGAATGCGGTTTGCCCCAGTGCTCATCGTCCGGTCTCCTCGTTCATGTCGTCGGCGGCATCGGCAGACTGCCGCGCCTTTGCCTTGAGGTAGGGTCTGACCCAATCCGTTGCAAGAAGAATCGAACAGCCGGAAGCGCGCCTTCGATCTGGAAATGCCAGAATCGTCTTGACCCGGCCCCGTGCGAACTTCATGTTCCGCGCAAAAACGATCGGATCCAGCCCTTGAACAGCGCCCTCAATCTCCTCGCCACCATGCCGTTTCCGGATATCGATCCGATCGCCTTCTCGATCGGCCCGCTCGCGGTTCATTGGTACGGCCTCGCCTATGTCGCGGGCATTCTCATCGGATGGTTCTATGCAAGCCGCCTGATTGCGCGTCCCAACCTGTGGGCCGGCGGCGCTGCTCCGATGACCCGCGCCCACCTGGACGACTTCCTGGTCTGGGCGGCGGTCGGCGTCATCCTGGGCGGCCGGCTCGGCTACATCTTCTTCTACGATTTCGCAAACGTCGCCGCAGACCCGGTCCGCGCGGTTCAGATATGGAACGGTGGAATGTCCTTCCACGGCGGCCTGACCGGAACGATCGTCGCGATGATCCTCTTTGCACGAAGGAACCGGATCGCGGTCTGGAGCCTGTTCGACATCGTGGCCACGGTCGTGTCTGTAGGCCTCTTCTTCGGACGAATTGCCAATTTCATCAACGGCGAGCTTTGGGGCCGGCTGTCCGACGCCCCCTGGGCCGTGGTCTTCCCAAGCGGTGGCCCCTTCGCGCGCCACCCGAGCCAGCTCTACGAGGCAGGGCTCGAAGGTATCGTTCTGCTCGTCGTGCTCGCGATCGCCGTCTATGGACTGGGGGCCCTCAAGCGACCGGGGCTCGTCTCTGGCCTCTTCGTCAGCGGCTATGCGCTGTCGCGGATCTTTGTCGAATTCTTCCGTGAACCCGATGCGCAACTCGGCTATCTCTATGGCGGATGGCTGACGATGGGCATGGTATTGTCGCTGCCGATGCTCGCTGCCGGCATCTGGGTATGCGCTTCCGCAATCGCCAAGCATCCTGTCAGAGAGTGACCAGCAAGGGAGGATGCCATGACGACACCACTCTCCGACAAGATAAAGTTCCTCATCCGCGCGAGCGGCCCGATCAGCGTCACAGATTACTTCGCCCTGTGCCTCGCTGACCCGCAGCATGGCTACTACCGGACCCGCGAACCTTTCGGGCGGGAGGGCGATTTCATCACGGCCCCCGAGATCAGCCAGCTGTTCGGGGAAATGCTTGGCATATTCCTGGTCCATGCCTGGCAGAAGCACGGCGGCCCTACAGGCGTCCGCATTGCCGAGATCGGCCCCGGCCGGGGTACGATGATGGCCGACATGCTGAGGGTCGTCTCGCGTCTCGCACCCGATCTCTACGAAGGCGCCACAGTGCATCTCGTCGAGACCAGCGAGCGGCTGAGGGAAGTGCAAAGGGAGACGCTCGGCACCCATGTCGGCCGCGTCAGCTGGCACGGCGGCTTCGAGGAAATTCCGCCTGGCTTCTTGCTTCTGGCTGCCAACGAGCTTTTCGATGCCATCCCCCTCCGCCAGTTCATCAAGACAGGGTCGGGCTTCCATGAACGAATGGTCGGTCTCGGGCCGGACGACGAGCTGACTTTTGCAACGGGTGTTGCCAGCCTTGACCCGACCCTTCTTCCCGAAGGACATCGATCGGCCCCCGTCGGCACCGTTTTCGAGATTGCGCCCGCCCGGGAAGCGGTCATGGACGCGATCAGCGAGCGGTTACGGGACCAGGGCGGGACGGCGGTGATCATCGACTACGGTCACGAGGTGACGGGCTTCGGCGATACGCTGCAGGCCGTGCTGAAGCACGCCTTCGACCCGCCGCTCGCCCACCCCGGACTGGCGGACCTGACGAGTCATGTGGACTTTGCCGATCTGGCAAGGACAGCGTCCCGCGGCGGCCTCCATGTACACGGCATCATGCATCAGGGCGATTTCCTGATGGGTCTCGGGCTCGGCGAACGCGCCTCGGCGCTCGGCCGTGGCAGGGACCAGGCGATGCAGCAATCGATCATCGCCGACGTCGAGCGACTGGCCGGATCGGGCGCCGGAAACATGGGGGACCTGTTCAAGGTTCTCGCCGTCAGCAGCGCACCGATCGCGCTGTCGCCGTTCCGGCATCCGGATTGACACGGCGATGTCGAGCGGCCAACATCCCGCGCAAATCGCCCGGACCTTGTCGCCTGCGTCCGCCTGCAACTCCCTTTGCCCCGCCATTGAAGGATGACTGACGAAACGATGATGGATGAAGCCGTGCCGTCTCCCGTCCAAAGCCCGCTGATTGCCGAAAAGGCGAACGCGGCCGTCCGCCACGGGTTCTTCACCCGCGAAGGCGGCGTGTCGACGGGCATTTATGCAGGGCTGAACGTCGGCCTCGGCTCCAGCGACGTGCGCGAAAGCGTGGAGGAAAATCGCGCCCGTGTCAGCCGCTGGTTCGGCGTTCCCGCCGGAAATCTCGCGACCGTCCATCAGGTCCACTCCCC